>NZ_CP048810.1:4547500-5747500 GCF_013347965.1 Pseudomonas bijieensis
TTGAAGGCGGTGAACGCCCTGCGGCCGCGTATCGAGCAGATCGCCGAGACGTTGCTGGAGCCCGTGCGGTCGAGCGGGCGAATGGACGTGGTGAGCCAATATGCATTCCCGTTATCGATCACCGTCATCGCCGAATTGCTTGGCGTCCCCGCGCAAGACCGTGACGATTTCCGCCGCTGGTCCCACATGATCGTCCAGCAAGTGGGCCACGACCTGAGCGAGTTGCAGCGTTGCTACAACGAATTCGCCGGCTACATGCTTGCGTTGATCGACCAGCGTCGGGCGCAGCCGGGCGACGACCTCGTTTCGGCGTTGGTGCAGGTCGAGGAAGAGGGCAGCAGGCTCAGCCAAAGTGAGCTGTGCAGCATGATCGCTTTGTTGATCATCGCCGGGCACGAAACATCGGCGTCGATGATCGGCAATGCCGTGCACATGCTCGTGCAGCACCCGAAGGCGCTGGCGCGCTTGCGTGACGACCCGGCGCTGATGCCCGGCGCGGTCGAAGAACTTTTGCGCTATGACTCGTCGGTGGAGCGGGCGATGGTCCGCTTCGTCACCCGTGACACCGAACTGGGCGGGCAGCGTTTGTTGCGCGGGCAACTGCTGATGGCGGTGGTGGGGTCGGCCAATCGTGACGAAGCCCTGTGTGCAAATCCTGACACGCTCGACATCGCTCGCCCGGTCTGCCCACATATGTCTTTCGGCAAGGGCACTCACTACTGCCTGGGCGCCTCGCTGGCCCGGCAGGAGCTGGAAATTGCATTGAATACGCTTCTTCGGCGTTGCCCCGGGCTGCAATTGGCGGTCGATCCCGGCGCCGTGCGTTGGCGCTACGTACCCAACTTCAGGGGGCCGGAGGCGTTGCCGGTGTGTTGGTCGGTGGACTGAAGCGGTTGCTTGCCGGGAGAAGCCCTGGTGACGGTGCATGCGGTTTACTTGAGAGGGCGTATGAATGTGTGGCGAGGGGATTTATCCCCGTTGGGCTGCGAAGCGGCCCTGAAGCCTGCCGCCGTGGCGTGCCTGGCTGGTCGCAGCCAACCTTTTTGGGGCTGCTGCGCAGCCCGGCGGGGATAAATCCCCTCGCCACAATGGACCGAATAAACCCTGGGTGAGTAACGTTGTTTGTGACCTGTGCAGAAAGTGGCACAGGCCTTTGCCGGATAGAAAAACGGCTCGTCCAACGTCCCGCCGGACGAGCCGTGGACTCACGCCAGGCTGGCCTCCTCGTTTTGCGCCGGCGCTGAAAGGGTGGTGGGTATCGTGTCGCTTGGCGTCAGGTGCAGTCCATAAAGCACGACGTCGGCACGGTTATCCGCGAACCGGGCGATCCCTGGAAAGCGTCCCCATTGCGTCGCGCCAAGCCCTTGTACGCCGCGTTTGCTGGCCTCGTTGTGCTCGATGATCCAGGCCACCAGCGTCTCGAAACCATACCGTTTGGCCAACACCACCGCGGCTTGGCCAAGGCGAATGCCGACGCCGCTGCCGATGTGGTCGTTGCGCACGTAGATCGACACTTCACCGGTCAATCGACAGGCCTGGGCACCCCAGCAAAAGCGATTGACGATCAACCAGGCGACGACTTCGCCAGCGCGTTCGAGCACGTAGATCGGGTCGCCCTCCTTGACGAAACAGTCGACGAAGAACGTCATTTCCTTCAGGGAAAACGCTCTGAGTACAGGGGAACTGGTCCCCCCCAGAGCGCTTTCGTTGAAGATATCTGTCATCACCGGCAAGTCGTCGGGGGTGTAGCGGCGCACGCCGCGTGGCAGGTCGGGCCGGCTGTTCAAACGATTCTGAGTCATGGCCGGGCTTCTCCGTAGACGCTTCGCTTGAGTTGTTCACGCGCGCGAAACAACCTTGAACGCACGGTGCCAATGGGTACGCCCAGCCGTTCGGCAGCGTCGCGATAGCTGCTTTCGGTGTCCACGGCGGTCCACAGGGTATCGCGCATGTCCTTGGGCAGTGCGTCCATGGCGATCAGCGTACGGTCCAGCAACCGACGGTTGTCGCACAGTTCACTCAGATCAATGTCGTCACTGGACTCGTTGAACTCGCTTTCATCGAAAGTGCTCAGCGGCGGCTGTGCGTAGAAGCGGCGGAAATGGTTGCGGATCAGGTTCAGGGCGATACCGCACAACCAAGTGTCCTGCTTTGCCAGCCCTTTGAACTTCTGCTGGTTACGCCAGGCTTCCAGGTAGGTGAGCTGGATGATGTCGTCGGCGTCGTCTTGGTTGAGTACGCGTTTTTGCACAAACAGACGCAGTTTGCGTTCCTCGCCGAAGCAGATGCCTGGCGCACCCGTGGGTGCCGGGGAGGTTTGCGGGGGGGCCATGAGATTCAGGCTGTTCATCAATAAATCCCTCTGAGTAGGTTCCGTAGCGTCGATGCAAATGTCGACGTTTCCCCTGTCAGCAGGACCTGTGCCAAGCCAAATTTGTTAGTTATCTATTTGATAAGTAAGTATTTTTATCTAGTGCTTTTGCTCTATTTGTGCAAGGGCATGCACAGCCGTCCCAAGCCCCACTGCATGAAATTGCACCGAGCGAACGCTTGGTCGGGAAGCTCTCTCGAACCGGTCAGAAAAGGCCATGGCCGCCGATGGAACCGAATGCCGGATCACCGCCACCCACTGAGCGTCCGAAACCATGCTCACGGCCATCATGAAAGTAGAAGCCCCGACCAATGCGCGTATTGCCGTCAATCTTGCCCAGGCCGCTTCGGCCGTCGTGGGCATGGGCAAGCCTGTCGAATCGTTCCAGGCCGTGCAGTCCAATTCGATGGAGGAGGTCGGCATGACCTTCAGCCATCACGTGGAGCGCAATACCAAGGCGCTGAGCCAGCGGCGCATTCGCAATGCTCGCAGTGAGGTGGGCCAGGTGCGGGTCGAGACGCGCGAGCAGTTGGAGGAGTGGTACGACCAACTCGGTCATCCAGGCAAGCAGAGCCTGGGGGCCATGGCCGCCCAGGCGGGTCTGTTGTTGTGTGGCGAGCCGGTGCTTGAAGAAGTGGTGCAGTCCACTGGTGGAGACCCGGCCCGTACCGACCTGATCCTGCAACAAACATTGCGCGATGCCGAGGTGCAAGGGCGTCTCGTCGAAGCCCAGCGTGCTCGCGATTACCTGCAGCTATTGCGCGAGCGTTATGGCGCGCAGATCCAGGCGGGCATGAACATCGCCGAGGCATTGCGCGCTGCGGGCGGCGATCCCGAATTGCGCCAGGCGGTACGGCGGCTCTACTACGACACCGTGGTGCTCAAGCAGTCATTGCCCACCATGATGCAAGCATTGCTTGGCCTGTTTGGCGAGGCGGCGTTCGTGCCGGGGCTGGACATGATGCGCCGGGCACTGGCTGACGACATCGCCGCGCATACGCCTTCACGCCCTACCGCGCTGTTGCGCACGTTGTTGATCGGCCTGGCGGCCTCGACGCAACTGGGCAGTGTCCTGCACAGCTGTCGCCGTTTGCTGGAGCAACTGGCCTACAGCTGTCCGGCCAGCCAGCTCACCGCCGTGTTGTTGCTCCAGCGCATGCTGGGGTTTGTCAGCAGTGGCCTGTCAGCGGCGGAAGTGCGGCGCATCGGGCGTGAGCTGGGGGGCGACCAGGAGCGCGACCAACTGGTCTCCCTGAACGGCCTGTATCCCTTGCTCAAGCGTTTGCCGCTGCCCCTCTGGCGTGATGGCAAAAGCCGACAGACCGCGTTGAAGAATCTGTTGGTGCTGCTCGATGAGCGTTCCCGTGGCGAGCCCCGAAGCCAGACCGCCGTGCCGGTGATTGGAGCGCGCTCATGATCGCCCTGTTGAACAAAGTCGCCAACGAAGCGGTGCGGCGCATCGAGGTGGTCGGGGCGTTCGTGGTGCTGGGCATTGTCTTCATGCTGATCCTGCCCTTGCCGACCGCGGTGGTCGATGCGCTGATCGCGATCAACATCTGTATCTCCTGTCTGCTGATCGTGCTCTCGCTGTACCTGCCACGGCCGCTGGCGTTTTCCTCGTTTCCGGCGGTGCTGCTGTTGACCACGTTGTTCCGGCTGGCATTGTCGGTGGCGACCACCCGATTGATCCTGCTCCAGGGCGACGCCGGCCATATCGTCCAGGCGTTCGGCAATTTCGTGGTGGGCGGCAACCTGGCGGTGGGGTTGGTGATCTTCCTCATTCTGACGGTGGTCAACTTCCTGGTGATTACCAAGGGGTCGGAGCGGGTCGCCGAAGTGGCGGCGCGTTTCACCCTGGACGCGTTGCCGGGCAAACAGATGTCCATCGACAGCGACCTGCGGGCGAACCTGATCGATGTCAGCGAAGCCCGGCGGCGGCGCGAGGAATTGAACAAGGAAAGCCAGCTGTTCGGTGCGATGGACGGGGCGATGAAGTTCGTCAAGGGCGACGCCATCGCGGGCTTGGTGATCGTCGTGATCAACCTCATCGGCGGCTTTTCGGTCGGCATGATGCAGCACGACATGGGCGCGTCCGAATCGATGCACCTGTATGCCGTGTTGACCATCGGTGATGGTCTGATCGCGCAGATTCCGGCACTGCTGATTTCCCTCACCGCGGGCATGATCATCACCCGGGTGTCGCCGGAAGGGCAGCCGGCGGGTAGCAGCGTGGGCAAGGAAATCGCTCAGCAGTTGACCGCCGAACCCAAGGCCTGGGTGATCGCGTCGGTGGGCATGCTCGGCTTTGCGGCCTTGCCCGGCATGCCGACGCTGGTGTTCATTGTCATTGCCCTGATCACCGGCACCGCAGGCATCCTCCAGTTGTACGCGCGTGCCCGGCAGGCACGCCAGGGCGACCAGCCGACGGAGGTCATCGCCCCGGCACAAAACGGTGCCGAAGACCTGCGCAGCTTCGACCCGACCCGAGCCTATCTTTTGCAGTTTTCCAAAGCCATGGAAGGCAACGCGGCGGCCGAGGACGTCATCCAGGCGATCCGCAAGAAGCGCAATGCCCTGGTGGCTGGCTTTGGCCTGACCCTGCCGCCCTTTGAGATCGAATACAGCGTGCTGCTGGAGGACGACGAGTTCCGCTTCTGCGTGCACGAGGTGCCGATGTTGCGCGCCACTTTCGGTGAACGTGTGGCCGTGGCGCGCGGGCCGCTGCCGTTCGAACCGCGCGACGTGCAGGTCGGCAGCGAGGTGCGTGACGAGCATCAGTGGCTATGGCTGACGCCTGACGATCCGCTGCTGGCGGACGAGCGCGTGGAGGCGGTGCCTGCCGGCGAATTACTGGTGGAACGGATGAGCCGCGCCATGTTTGCCACGGGCCCGCAATTCCTGGGACTCCAGGAGAGCAAGTCGATCCTCAGTTGGCTCGAAGCGGGTCAGCCCGAGCTGGTGCAGGAGCTGCAGAGAACCATGCCATTGGCCCGTTTCGCCGCCGTGCTCCAGCGCCTGGCCGGCGAAGGTGTCCCGCTGCGAGCGGTGCGTCTGATCGCCGAGTCCCTGATCGAGCATGGGCAGCACGAGCGTGACGTCGGTGCGCTGACCGACTACGCACGCATCGCCCTGAAGTCGCAGATCTATCACCAGTACCGCGACGAAGACGGCCTGCACGTGTGGCTGTTGACCCCGGAAACCGAAGGCCTGTTGCGCGACGCGCTGCGCCAGACCCAGACGGAAACCTTTTTTGCCCTGGAAAGCCTGCATACCCGCGCCTTGGTCATGCAGTTGCGCGAAGGCTTCCCGTTGCGCGCCAAGCGCGTGGCCGTGCTGCTGGTGGCGCAAGACCTGCGGGCACCGCTGCGCGATTTGTTGCGCGACGAATTCAATCACGTGCCCGTGCTCGCTTTCAGCGAGTTGCACAGCAATGCCCAGGTCACCGTGCTGGGGCGTTTTGACCTCGAGCAGGAAAAACTACAAGTGGAGGACGCGGCGTGACGGCAGGTCTTGGCGCGCCGGCAGCGCAGCCTCCACGTAACGATGCAAATCCAGGTGCGGTCGATGGCCTGGCTGTGACAGAGGACGGGCGCCGCCGGTGCCCCGTCGTACAACCGGAATGTGGGCGAGCGTCTGTCGCCCCTTGAGGAACTGGCCATGTTCGAACTGCGTGTCTTGAGTGGTCTGCACCGAGGTGCGGCGTTGCCGCTGGTGGGCGAGCAATGGGTGATCGGGGCGGCGGAGGATGCCGACCTGGCGCTTTACGATCCGGGCATCTGTGGGCGCCACGTTGGCCTGCGGCAGGTGCAGGGCCAATGGCTGCTGGAGCTGCTGGAGGGGACAGTTTGCGATGGACAAGGCCAACCTTGGGCGCCGGCCGAGCCCTTGCAGAGCAATGCCCCGTTTGCCGTGGCAGGCGTCTGGCTGTGCCTGGCCCCGGCCGATCAGCCCTGGCCCGAAGAGGCGGCGTTGGATGACGCTGCGCATCTGACGACGGCGCGGGAAACCCCGAAACCCGTCGTGCGGCCATCGTGGCCCAAGCGCCTGGCAATCGCCGCGGCGGTGATTACTGTTGCCTCCAGCGCCTGGGCCTTTACCAGCCAGCCGGCGCAGCCTGTGGCGCGCAGCCCGGCCCAGCAGCTCAAGCACAGCAAAGTGGCATTGGACAATGTCGAGGCGGTCCGCCTGGAACTCGATCGCATGTTGCAGGAACGTGATCTGGGCGCTGGTGTGCGGGTCGAGAGCCAGGGTGACCAGTTGGTCCTGGTGGGCGAACTGCCGCGCCAACGCCTGGCGATGGTCGAGCGCTTGATCGAGCGTTTCCACGATCGTTACGAGACGCCAATCGGGATCACGGCCAGCGTGAAGGAGCGGCTGACGCAACTGCCGTTCCAGATCGCCCAGATCGTCGGTGGCAAGCGTGGCCATGTGGTTACGGCCGATGGACGTCGGCTGTTCCTGGGCGACCAGATCGATGGCCTGCGCTTGACCGCCATCGACAGCGGCAAAGTCACCTTCGAGGGTGACCAACGCTACGAGGTCACGTGGTGATGACGCAGGCGGCCATCGCGCGACTGGCGGCCTGGGAGGCCGGGCAACTGGCGCACCTGCGTCGCTTCGCGCCGGTCATGGTGCGTGGGCGGGTGCAGCGGGTCAGCGGCATCCTGTTGCAGTGCCGATTGCCAGGGGCACAGATCGGCGACCTCTGCCGAGTCGAGCGCGACGCCCGGGAGCCGCTGCTCGCCGAGATCGTCGGCTTCGACCAGCACGATGCCTTGCTCAGCGCCCTGGGCGGCCTGGAAGGCGTCCGGGTCGGTGCGGCGGTGGAGCCGTTGGGCATGCCCCATCGGGTGTGCGTGGGGCCGCAGTTGCTAGGCCAGGTGTTGGATGGCTTCGGCCGGCCGCTGGTGGACGGCGGCGCCGGGGCGTTTGCCGGACCACACGTGCTGCAAGCTTCACAGGTGATTGGCGAGGCCCCGGCGCCCACCGCGCGGCCGCGTATCCAACGGCCCTTGATGACCGGCGTACGGGCCATCGACGGGCCGCTGACACTGGGTGAAGGCCAGCGTGTGGGGCTGTTCGCCGGCGCCGGTTGCGGCAAGACCACGCTGCTGGCGGAAATTGCCCGGAACGTTGACTGCGATGTCATCGTCTTCGGCCTGATCGGTGAGCGTGGGCGCGAACTGCGCGAGTTCCTCGACCATGAGCTGGATGATGAACTGCGTGCCCGTGCGGTCCTGGTGTGCGCCACCTCCGACCGATCGAGCATGGAACGGGCCCGTGCGGCGTTCACCGCGACAGCCTTGGCCGAGGGCTTTCGTGCCCGAGGCCAGCGCGTCCTGTTGCTCATCGATTCGCTGACCCGCTTCGCCCGGGCCCAACGTGAAATCGGCCTGGCCGCCGGCGAGCCGCTGGGGCGCGGCGGCCTGCCACCGTCGGTCTACAGCTTGCTGCCGCGCCTGGTCGAGCGCGCCGGGTTGACCAACGAGGGCGCCATCACCGCGTTCTATACGGTGCTCATCGAGCAGGACTCCATGAACGATCCAGTGGCGGATGAAGTGCGGTCGCTGCTCGACGGTCACATCGTGCTGTCGCGCAAGCTCGCCGAGCGCGGCCACTACCCGGCTATCGACGTGCTGGCCAGCCTGTCGCGAACCTTGGCCAACGTGGCCGAGGCAGAGCACCTGCGGGCGGGCATCAATCTGCGTCGATTGCTGTCGGCCTATGAGCAAATCGAACTGATGTTGCGCTTGGGCGAATACCAGGCCGGCGCCGACCCTTTGACCGACCTGGCGGTGGAGTCCCATGGAGCACTGGACGCCTTCCTGCGCCAGGACCTGCGTGAGCCGGAGCCGTTCGCGTCCACGTTCGCTCACCTGCAGCAGTTGACCGCTTATGTCCCGGGTTGATCTGGACGCCCTGGCGCCGATTCGCCGCCACCGTGAAGCGCAAGCTGAACGAGTATGGCGCCAACAGCGTGAGCTTTTGCGCGAGCGCGAAGCGGCGGTGGTCGCCGCGCGGGCGCGCATGCAGGCGACCAGCGAACAGCAGACGGTGCAGCGCGAAGCGTTGTATGGCGAGCACTGTGGCCGGGCGCTGAGCGTGAGTGAACTCAATGCCTGGAGTACCCAGGAGCGACGTTTGATCGGCGAGCTGGCCGAGCAAGCGCAGGCATTGCAGGCACTGGACGCTGAACAGGCGCAGCAGGCACAGCACACGGCCGCCGCCCAGCAGCGGCTACAAGGGCGCCGGCGTGATCTGGAAAAGCTCAGCGCAATGATGGAGCACTTGGTGGAGATCCCCAGCGATGAATGACCGTACCGTGCGCAGTGGGCCGACACCGCACAACAACCCCCCGGCCGCTCCCGTTCGGCATTCGCCTCGGGCGTATGAGCAACCGCCCGCCCAGGTGAGCCGGGCCATCCGTCCGGCGGCGCGTGACTCTGTGTCTACAACCGGGCGCGACCCCGACGTAATGGCGGGACGCAGTGACGGTTACTGGTTTCGCCAGTGGGTCGATGCGCCACGGGGCGGTACCCAGGACGACACCGCGGGCACCGGTTCGCTGGCGGGCCTGGTCAGTTTGGAGAACAGCGAAGTGGAGGCGTTTGTCGACCAGCTCACGCCACGCTTGCGCGCCACGCTCGACCAGCAATTGGACCTGCTGCTGCACCTGCCCAATCTGGGCCGCATCAAGGTGTCCGCCCGGCGGCTGGGCGGGGCGTCCGGGTGGGACATCGGCCTGAACAGCGAAAATGAAGACGTACAGGCGCGGTTGTCGAGTCGAGCCGGCCGCCTCGAAGACGCGCTGACCCAGAGCCTGGGCCAGCCGGTGAGCGTGCGCGTGGCGCGGGAAGAAGAGGCAGGCGCGATATGACCGTCCATGCATTGGCGCTACCGCTTGTGGGCATCGAGGACGCCACCGCCCGGCGGCTATTGGGGATCGGAGTCAGTTTGCCCTTCGAGGTGGCGGGTGACACGGGCCTGCTGGAACTGACCCCGGGCGGCGACGTGGCTGGGGGGGCGCCGTGTGCGCTGGCCTGTGCCCATGGTGCTTTCACCCTGGATGAGCCCGGCGCGGTGCTCAGCCTGTTCGGGGAATGCCCGGTGGTCTTGCCCGCCGAACCCGGCCCGGACGACACGTGGTTCTGGTCGCTGTTCCAGCAAACCCTGAGCGAGCCCCTGCGCCTGGCATTCGGCTTTCTCAAGCCAACGGCCGAGCCTGCCGTGCCCGGCATCGCCTGCCGGCTCGACGTGAGACTGGGGGCGGCGCGCGTCACGAGCCATCTGCAAATGCCCGGTTCGGTCCTGCTGGGGCTGCTTCGCGCCGCCCCTTGGCGCCGGCGTACCGCACCAGGGATCGACGGTTTTGCGCTGCATGTTCCGCTGGAACTGGGACGCCTGGCACTGGCTGCCGGGCAGTTGGCGGCGCTGCGTCCCGGTGATGTGCTGGTGCCGGAAACCGCCTTGTTCGACTCGTCCGGCCAAGGGCTGATTCGCCTGGGCCGGCATTGTTTGCAGGTGCGGGTACACAGCCGTGCCGCACCGTTGCGCCTGACCTTGCTCGCTCTGGAGGAGACCGTTATGAGCACCACCGCCGACACCGACATCCTGACGCCGGACTGGGACGATACCGCCCGCTACGAACCTGAGGCCCAGGCCCCCGAGGCGGCCGATCAACCGGCGTTGGACTATGCCGCCGCTGAAACCGAGGAGGCGCCGATGATGGAACCGGCTGCTGCCGATCTGCCCGAGCGCTTCGACGACCTGCCGCTGGCGCTTACGATCCGCTGCGGTCACTTGAGCCTGACCCTGGGCGAACTGCGCAACCTGGCGCCCGGCGCGGTGCTGCAAGTGCAGGGCGTGACACCGGGAACAGCGGCGCTGTTCTATGGCGAACGGGCCCTGGCCCATGGCGAGCTGGTGGAGGTCGATGGCCGGTTGGGCCTGCAGATCGCTCGCGTGGATGTGGCTGGATGAGCTTCCAGGGGGTCGACCCCTTTCTGCTGGCGCTGTTCATCGGTGGGATCTCGTTGGTCCCCCTGCTGCTGATCATCTGCAGTGCCTTTCTCAAGATAGCCATCGTGCTGACGATCACCCGTAACGCCATCGGCGTGCAGCAAGTGCCGCCCAATATGGCGCTGTATGCCATTGCGCTGGCCGCGACGCTGTTCATCATGGCGCCGGTCGGTCACAACATCGCCGAAGAGTTGAAGGAGCGACCGTTGGATTTCAGCAGTACCGAGGCACTGCAAGGTTCTGCCCTGAACGCGATAAAACCGCTGCAGGCGTTCATGTCGCGCAATACCAACCCGGACATCCTCGCCCACCTGCTGGAAAACACCCAGCGGATGTGGCCCAAGGAACGCGCCGAGCAGGCCAGTCGCGACGACCTGATGCTACTCATCCCGGCCTTCATGCTGTCGGAGCTTGAGGCCGGCTTCCAGATGGGCTTCCTGATCTACATCCCGTTCATTGTCATCGACCTGATCGTATCCAACCTGCTGCTGGCGCTGGGCATGCAGATGGTCGCGCCCATGACCATTTCATTGCCGCTCAAGCTGCTGATTTTTGTCCTCGTGCAGGGCTGGACGCAATTGCTCGACAGCCTCTTCTATTCCTATCTTTGAGGACGTGCGATGGACGCGCTGACGTTGTTTAAGGAAGGCATGTTGCTGGTGGTCCTGCTCTCCGCGCCGCCCTTGATCGTGGCGGTGATCGTCGGCGTGTTGACCTCCCTGGTGCAGGCCTTGATGCAGATCCAGGACCAGACCTTGCCCTTCGGCATCAAGCTGGTGGCGGTCGGGCTGACCTTGCTGGTCACCGGTCGCTGGATCGGCGTGGAATTGCTGGGACTGCTGCGCCGGGCATTCGAAATGATGGCCAACACCTGATGACGGCCCAGGCTTTCGTCCCGTACTTCGACTTGCTGCTGTCGATCGCGCTCGGCATGGCGCGCATTTACCCGGTCGCTTACCTGGTCCCGGTGTTTTGCTTCCAGCACCTGCGAGGCTTGCCGCGCCATGCCGTGGTGTTTGCCCTGGGCATGTTGCCGGCGCCCGGTATTCGCCAGGCGCTGATCGACGCCCAGGTCAATTGGCTGTCCCTGGCCGGTCTGATGTTCAAGGAGCTGGTGCTGGGTTTCTTGCTCGGGGTGCTGCTGGCGATGCCGTTCTGGTTGTACGAATCGGTGGGCGCCTTGCTGGACAACCAGCGCGGCGCGCTCATCGGTGGTCAGTTGAACCCGGCGCTCGGCACCGACACCACGCCCCTGGGCCACCTGTTCAAGGAAATGACGATCTTGCTGCTGGTCGCCACCCTGGGCATTGGCACGTTGACCCAGGTGATCTGGGACAGCTACCTGGTGTGGTCGCCCACCGTCTGGTTTCCATTGCCTGGCGCGGATGGCTTCGGCGTGTTTCTCGGGCTGCTCGCCGAAATGTTCATGCACATGATGCTCTACGCGGCGCCCTTTATCGGCTTGCTGTTGCTGGTGGAGTTCAGCCTGGCGCTGCTCAGCCTGTATAGCCCGCAATTGCAGGTATTCGTCCTCGCCATGCCGGCCAAGAGCCTGATCGGCCTGGGCTTCCTGCTGTTCTACCTGCCCACCCTGTGGGACGCGATGACGGGCCGTCTTGGCCGCTATGGCGAAATCCGGCATCTGCTCCATTTGTTGTTGCAGGCGCCCTGAAGGAGGGCTTCGCCCATGAGCGAAGACAGTGGCGAAAAGACCAAGCGGGCGACGCCCAAGAAGATTCGCGACGCGCGCAACAAAGGCCAGGTCGGCCAGAGCCAGGACTTGAGTAGCCTGCTGGTGCTCGCGGCGATCACCGAAGTGGCATTGACCCAGGCCGACGACAGCATGCAGGCGTTGGAAGACCTGGTGGCGTTCCCGCTGCACCGGCTGGATGTCGACTTCGTACGGGCCTTCGAGGAAACCTTGGCTCATGCTGGTGGCGTGCTGCTCAATTTCACCTTGATGACCGTGGGGCTGGCGATCGTTACGCGCCTGGTGGCCGGTTGGATACAGTTCGGCTTCCTGTTCGCTCCCGAAGCCCTGCAGCCTGACCCGAACCGCTTGAACCCGATGAACCAGGCCAAGCAGATGTTCTCCGGCCAGGCGCTGATCAACCTGTTCATGGGATTGGTCAAGGCCGTGTTTATCGGCAGCGTGATTTATCTGGTGACCCTGCCGGCACTCGGCTCGTTGATCAGCCTGGTCAACGGCGATTTGCACAGCTATTGGCGCGGGTTGGCCAGCCTGTTTCGGCACATCATGCACGTTTGCCTGGGTGTATTGCTGGTGCTGGCGATTCTCGACTTTGGCCTGCAGAAATATTTCTTCGCCAAGCGCCTGCGCATGAGTGAGGAGGAGGTGCGCAAGGAGTTCAAGGAAATGGAAGGCGACCCGCACGTGAAAATGCATCGCCGCAGCCTGGCCCGGCAATTGGTCGACCAGCCCGTCAA
Source organism: Pseudomonas bijieensis (assembly GCF_013347965.1). NCBI lineage: Bacteria > Pseudomonadati > Pseudomonadota > Gammaproteobacteria > Pseudomonadales > Pseudomonadaceae > Pseudomonas > Pseudomonas bijieensis. The sequence goes on from NZ_CP048810.1 coordinate 4,560,339, forward strand.
CAAAGAAACCAAGCCGGTGGAGGAGGCCGACATGCTGGTGGTCAACCCCACCCACTTTGCCGTGGCGCTTTTGTATCGCCCCGAGGAAACGCCGCTGCCGCAACTGATCGTCAAAGGCGTCGATGCCGAGGCCCGGGCGCTGATCGAACGGGCCAAGGCGGCGCGGGTCCCGGTCATCCAGTGCATCTGGCTGGCACGAACGATCTACCGCGAAGACGTCGGCGGTTATATCCCTCGGGAAACGCTCCAGGCGGTTGCGCACATTTATCGGGTGCTGCGCGAGCTGGATGACGAGGCCAAGGGCGAGGTGATCGAGATTCCGGAATTGAACCTGCGTTGAGGTCGATGGAACCGATGCACATGTGGTTGCCACTCAGGTAGTGAGCCAGGTTCGTCCGGCCGATACCGGCCTGCCGACAGTGCTCACCACACATCGACTCGTGGAGGATTTTCCATGCCTGATCCCAGTTCCCTGACGAACCCCCTAAGGGGCACAGGTGCCCTGCACGGCGCCGACAGCTTATCGCCCTCGCGCTCGCCCTCGCTGAGCCAACGACCCCGTGAGGCGCAGCAGCGCCAGGGCAGCCAAAGCCTGCACACACGAGGACGCTCCTCCTCGACGCCCCCTGCGGTGCATCAACGTGGCCGTACCCGCACGCGGGACGCCAACCACGCGGCGGCGCCGAATGAAGCTCAACCGCTGGATGACGCGCAAACGTCCAGCGCCACTTCGGCATCGCGCACTCCGGACTCTTTCATGAGCGAGATGGAAACCCGTCAAAAGGAGTTGATGGAAAAGCAGTTCGATATACAGATGAAGATGGAAGAGCGCCAGAGCGCCATGATGCTGATTAAAAGCTCCGCCGACATGGCCAAGCTGATGAGCGATACGGTGACCGAGGTGACCAAGGGCTTCATGGACAGCGCGAGGAAAGTCATGCAGGAGGGTGGCGAGGCGATGAAGCTTCGATAAGGTGGAGGGTGTACATCGACCCCGGGGGTGTTGTCCGATGGGGCCGATGTGCATCTGCACCAACCACCGTCTACCCCAGTCGGGTGCGGCTTGCGTTCAGCGAGGCCGGACGCGGGCCACTGGGCATTGCAGGCACCGCCAAGCGCGCACGAACCTCGCCGACCTGGGCGATGAAACCCACGATCCAATGGCAGAACCGCGCCTCGTCGAGCATCGCCAGCGGGCAATGGGCGCACAGGCGAACGCTGCCCTTATCGTCCAGCGCCAGCCAGCTGCCGCCGAGCAGGTCCAATCGAAAGTTGAGCTCCAGCAAGCGCTTGTGCAGGCCGGGGGGCGTGGGCAGGGACATCGATCGAGCAATGAAGGATAGCGACGTCGCCGTGATCGGGCAGCTCGATGACCACGGCTTCGCGGTTGCTCGTGTCATACAGCGCACACACGCCACCTTCCAGTTGCAAGTCCGCATGCAGGTGTTGCGCGAGGGCCGAGATCAAGCGCTGGGCAAGCGGTGCGACAGTCATGGAAACCTCCCTCAATGCAAAAAATGTCATGAACCGTTGTGGCGAGGGGATTTATCCCCGCTGGGCTGCGAAGCAGCCCTGAACCTGCCACCGTGGTGTATCAGGTTGATGTGATCAGCTCTTTGGGGCTGCTACGCAGCCCAGCGGGGATGAATCCCCCCTCGCCACAGGTTAAACATGTCCCCAAAGAGGGGTCATCGTGTCGTTCAATAAGTGACCGAGTAATCGTCGAGCTCCTCCAGGCCCAGCAGCGACAACTGCCTGGACTGGATTTCATCGAGCAGTTCAGTGGACAGCGGCGCCTCGGGCAGTGCCTGCCAGACCACGAGCGCTCGCTGCGGATCGAGAAACACGAACAGCTGCGCGTAGTCGGTCGGGTGGGCGAAGCGCCGTTCGAGCGCATGCTGGATCTGGTTTGCGCGTAGCGCCTGGCTTTGTATCTGTAAGGCGAGCCCGACGCTGTGAGGCTCGCGTCGCAGACAGAATTCAATGCCCGGGGCTATTTCCCAATACGTCGCGATGCCGGCGATGATGTTCTTCTGGAAGGCCTGGCGAGTGCTCACGCTGTGTACCGAAAAAGACATAGCGTTTCAGTTCTCCAATGGGACGACCGTATGGTCCAGTGGGTGTTCGGGGGAGCCAAGGCCGCCGCGCATGCCGGGCGACCACCAGATCACCAGCCGACCGTTGTCCGGTTCGGCGCGGCTGCAGGCATCGCCCTGGCAGCCCGAGCGGTTCGCGCAGCCGGCGAACACCGGCAGGCTCAGCAATAAAACGAGCAACAGTGGCGTGCGACTCATGGCAGGGTCCTCGCGCTGGTTTGCAGAAGAGAAGGGCGCTCGCCGCCTGGCGTGCGCGTGGGTTGTTTCATGACCACGAACACTTCGGTTTCCTCGCCGGGCTCGAGCCACACCTTCGGCCAGGCGGAGGTGGCCAGGGCCCAGCGGCTGCCGCAGCTCGCCTCGTCGAAGCGCAACCGCTGCTGGCCGTCGTTGCGTACCACGCCCACGGCGATGCCGTAATCGGCACCTGCGAACCATTGCGCCCGTGCAGCGTCCAGCGATAGCCCGGGTTGCAGCGCGCACAAGGTGTCGGGCGAATAAGGAATCGACGCAGCCTGTTTGAACGTGGCCGGAATGTTGCCGTCGGCGAGTTGGGCGAGCACATCGCTGACTTCGATACGGCCGATGGGACGGGTGCCGTTGCGACGCTCTTCCAGGCGGGCCATGGCGCTGTCGACCTGTTCGCGGTCAAGGGCAGAGATATAGCGGGCCGGGTCGACCTGGTCGCCGATCAGGCGCGGTGTCAGGATGAAGACCCGTTCGCGGCGGCTGGTCTCGCGGGTGGTCGAGGAAAACAGCAGCGGCCCGATCAGCGGGATGCGACCCAGCCATGGTACCCGTTCGAGGTTGTCGCCGGTCTCTTCGGTATGAAATCCGCCGACCACCAGCGACCGGCTTTCCCCCATGACAGCCTGGGTGCTGACCACGCCCCGACGTACGCTGGGCGTCTGCTGGCCGACCTCCGAGGGTTCGATGCGGCCGTCTTCGATGTCCAGGGACATCTGGATCTGATTGCGCCCCCCGGTCTCGATGGCATGGGGCACGACCTGCAAGCTGGTGCCCGCCGTGATCGGCTCGACGGTGGCTACGCGCTCGCCGATGGCGGAGATGTACTCGGTGCGGCTGAAGTCGATGACCGCCGGCTGGTTCTCCAGGGTCAGAACCGATGGGTTCGCCACCACCGAGGCCAGGCCTCGGCCCTCCAGGGCACGCAGTTGCGCGGAAAAATCGCCGTAGTCCTGAATGAACACCGTCGAGCTGGCGCCGGGGCGAATCATCGAGGCTCCACCGATCAGATCGCCGCTCTCGACGTTCCAGTTCGAGGCCAGCTCGGCCAGTTGCGTGCGGTCGATGTCGAGGATGATCGCGTCGATCTCCACCAGCTTGCGCGGTACATCCACATCGCGAATCAACGGCGTGTAGATTTCCCGCCGCTTGGGCGCGTCGTAGATGAGCACCGCGTTGTTGCGCACGTCGGCCTCGACGCGGATCTTGCCCCGGCCGCCTCCACCGCCGCTCGCGCCAGACGGTACGCGGTTGGTGTTCGGGCGCCCCATGCCGTTCAATGCCAATTGTTCGATGTTGCCCATGGTCGCCGATTGCTGGGCCTGCATGTTCTGGAACGACGCTTGGGGCGAGGCCGTCTGCATGCCGCCCGACACGGCGCTGCGGCTTTCCAGCAAACCTTTCAGGATGCTGGCGACTCCGGGAATGACCAGTGTCTCGCCGCGGTACTTGACGTTGCGGTCGGCGGCGGTGGCATAGCGCAATGGGAAGCTGATCACTTCCTGTTTTTCCTCGGGGGTCTTGCGTGCTTCGGCAAACTGCGTCACCAGGCGTACATAGCGTTCCGGGCCGGATACCAGGACCACGCCTTCGTCGGGCAATTCACCCCAGCCGAAACGCGAATCCAGCAGGCCGATGTCGGTCAAGGCTTGCTTCATGTCCGGCACGGCGTCAGCGGACACTTCCAGGCGCGTGGAGTCCTGGTTCTGCAAGGGGCTGACGTACAACGTGTTGCCGTACATGAACCACTGGAAGCGATTTTCCAGGCCGAGCCTGTCGAGGAACGCCTGGGGACTTTCAGCGCGCATCCGCCCGTCGACGGTGCCTTTCACCGTGCCATCGATCACCAGTTGCACCGCGAAGGTGTTGGCGAAATCGCCGAGTACCTTGGCCAGCGGTGTGCTCTGGGCGTCGTAGGCGTAAGGCGTGTTCTTCCAGTCGGTCGGTATGGCCGCCTGTGCCGGCAGGCCCGCGCCCAGCGCACCGATCAATGCCAGTGCGACCAGCGAAGGTTTCGCCCAGCGGCGTGGGATCGACTGGCCAAGGTGTACCTTGCCTGCGGTCATCAAGCGGTACGGCGTAAGCCACCTGTTAGGCATGGCGGTTTCCTGTTCCGAGCAAGTGAGAGTGCGAGAGGCGTCGCGCTACAGGCGCCGCAGCGGCACGTTGGTCTTTATTGAGAATGGATTGCCAGGTATCGCGCTGGTTGAGCAGTGCTTCGAGTGCCTCGATGAGGTCGTCGATGTGCCCGTCCGGCGCCAGTTGCGTCAGCAGCCATAAACGCCCGTCCTGCGGCGAACGGGCCAGCGCGCCGGGAAATCGCGAGAGGCTTGGGTGCGCCAGCCGAAGCAGGTCTTCCAGAACCATCTCATGGGGCATCGGGACGGTCAGCTCGACCGATACCAGCAAGGCCTCGTCGAGCTTGCTGAAGGTCGCCTCGCCATCGTCGATGACAAGGCCGAAGTGCTCCGGGCCATCGACGCTGGCGCTCCAGCGGGTGAGCTGTGTTCGCAGCTCATGGCATTGCATCGATGATCGCCTTGGCGAGGTTGTGATGGGCAGTGGTCTGTTGAGTCGCTGCGTTCACCGCGACGGACATGCCGTTCATGCTGGTCAGGAATGAATGCATGTCGTCGAGCGACTGCGTTTCTGCCGCGTTCATCGCAGCGTTGTTGACGTTGTCGGTCGCGCGTTGGAAGTAGGTGTCGAGGCGGCGCTGGACGGCATCGGCGGAAGACATGGGCGGTTCCTCTGGGTTAGGCATGTTCACGATGTGAGTGGTGGTCATGCCATTGGCGGTTCCGCGCATATGAGGAAAAAAACCTGGGGAAGTGTGGTTTGCTTGTGATGATGGTGGGTCAGTTGGCGTTGGGGGTGACTGTGCTGGGTCAGCTTGCGGTGATGTTGGATGTGCCGCCGTCTCGCGAGCAGGCTCGCTCCCACAGTTTTTCCGGGGTGTTCACAGACATTGCAGCCAGCACAAATCCCCTGTGGGAGCGAGCTTGCTCGCGATAGCGTTGGGTCAGCTTGCGGTGATGTTGGATGTGCCGCCGTCTCGCGAGCAGGCTCGCTCCCACAGTTTTTCCGGGTGTTCACAGACATCGCAGCCAGCACAAATCCCCTGTGGGAGCGAGCTTGCTCGCGATAGCGTTGGGTCAGCTTGCGGTGATGTTGGATGTGCCGCCGTCTCGCGAGCAGGCTCGCTCCACAGTTTTCCGGGGTTCACAGACATCGCAGCCAGCACAAATCCTGTGGAGCGAGCTTGCTCGCGATAGCGTTGGGTCAGCTTGCGGTGATGTTGGATGTGCCGCCGTCTCGCGAGCAGGCTCGCTCCCACAGTTTTTCCGGGTGTTCACAGACATCGCAGCCAGCACAAATCCCCTGTGGGAGCGAGCCTGCTCGCGATAGCGGTGGGTCAGTTTGCAGGGATGTGTGGTGGATCAGGCAGGCGCAAGGCTTTGACAGCGGAGGGCCAGTCGAGCAGGAATGTGCCGCCTGGCGTTTCCAGCTTCAGTTGATGTCGTTCCATGTCGGCATCCGCCACCGGTGTCCAGGGGCGCTTGCCATCGGTGCCCAGGCTCTGCGTCAGGCTCGCCAGGTCTTCGGGATGGCAGCGGAGGGTGGCGCTGACCGGGTCGTCCTGGCGCGACGCCAGTTGGCGGACGAGCGCATCGATACGTGCCTGCTCCGGGACCTCGTTCAACAGCGTCCCCAGGGCTTCGTTGACCAGGTGTGCGGCGCTTGTCTCGATCCGCTCCCACATGGCTTGGCGCTGGGCTTCCCAGGCGGCGAGCAAGGTCTCGGCCTTTTCCCAGAATCGAGCTTGAGCCTCAAGCACGGACGCGTCCGCCTCTGTGCTGGCGCGTTCAAGCCATTGCGCAGCCTGGGCCTGGGCCTGTTCGAGGACGACCTGCGCGCGGGCACAATCCACCAGGGTTTCGCGGGCGATATAGGGCTGCGACAGGCTTTGGCCATCGGGGCGCAGTTCAAGCGAACGCCGAGCGAGCATCGTGTTTCTCCGTTTGGATAGGGGCCGGGGCTGCCAGGCTTTGCTCAGCCTTCCAGCAGGCGGACTGCCAAAGCGTGTTCAGCTTGGCGGCTGGCGGTTGAGGGGCGCTCACCGATTCGATGGTGATGATTCTGTCGCGTGGGAACGCCAGGCGCGCACGTTCCCAGACCCGTTCACCCAGCCAGGCGCGCAGCAGTGCGAGCGGATCCTGGCCTTGTTCGAGCCAGTGTCCCGGCCGCAGGGCTTTGGCGGTGCGCTCGCACCAGGCCCGGTCTTGCGTGGAAAGTGCCGGCGTTGCCGTTAACGGTGCGCAAGTGCTCGCCACCAATTCGCAGGCAAGGAACAAGGTCCGCGGTGTACCGCAGAACAGTGATTGCAGCGCCGGACTGGGTTGGGGTGGCATGCACGGGGTCATGCCGAAGCTACGTGCAAGCGCGGCATGGTGCCCCCGGGCGAGGGCGTCGATTTGCGGTGCGGTCAGCAGGCAAAGCGTCGATGAATACCAGTCCCGGTCTGCTTCGCGCCAAGCCAGGCTCCACCAGCGAACCCATTCAATTTCCGCCGTCATGCGGCGGTACCGTTACTGCCGGGCTTGGCCCCCGGGGGTTTCACGGCAAACAGCCCAGGTGTCGCACTGCCTTGAGGTGCGGCGGGCGCTCCGGCTGGCTTGGCGAGCTTGTGCTCGAGAAACCGTGGCAGCACCAACACGCCCTGGCGCCATAGTCGATAGAGGCCATAGAGGGCGCCCATCAGGATGGCGAGCAAGGCGATGCTTGCCGCCACGGTCACCGCTCGCCAGTAACCGATGTCATCGGCCTGCATGAGAAAGGGGCCGAAGTACGCCATCTTGCGCTGTTCCTGATAGGGTGCGGCGGGCACGAATACCACCGATAACTTGGTCGGGTTCTGAGTGGCGTCGGCCATGCCGGGAATCCCGCTGGCGACCAGGTTACGCACACGCGGGGTAATGCTGTCGGGGTCCAGGGCACTGGTGTGCTTGATGAAGACCGAGGCCGATGCGGGCTGGACCGGCTCACCCGGGGCCACCCGTTCCGGCAGGACCACATGGACCCGGGCGAGCACCACGCCATCTATTTGTGAAAGCGTCGATTCGAGCTCCTGGGACAGCGCGTAGATGTAGCGGGCACGCTCTTCCATCGGCGTGGAAATGACCCCCTCCTTGCGGAAGATCTCCCCCAGGCTGGAGCGGGACCGACGCGGCAGGCCGGCGGCTTCGAGGACTTGGACGGCGCTGTTCATATCGGCAGGCTCGACCAGTACGGTCAGTCCGTCTTTATCGACTTGCTTGCTCGCCTCCACGTTCTTGTTCGCCAACTCGGCGATCACTTCGTTGGCATCCTGCTCGGAAAGATGGCTGTGCAGCGCCGTCCGTTCGTCACAACCGGTGAGCAGCAGACACAGCAACAGTGTTGAGAACGCGCGCATGGACATGACCGGCCTTCCCTTTACTGAAGATTGGTGAGCTTCTCGATGGCCTGGGAGCCTTTGCTGACTATTTTCGCGGTCATCAGGCTTTCCAGGTGGAAGGACGATAACGACCGGTTCGACTGCAACATATCTTGCGGGTCGGCGGTGCGGACGGCCTTGATCATGTCGCGGTTGGCGCGATCATCCAGACGCTGCAATTCGCCGGAGCGACTCGACAACGAGTCAATGATGCGTGCCGCGACATTGTTTTCGCTGTCCGGGGCGGGGGCTTTCTCGCGCATTTGTGCATTGAACCAACTGACATCGCTGGTTTCGGCACTGGCCTGTGGCCTGGCGCTCGTTTTGGCGGAAGTGGAGGCGAGGTTGCTGGGGTCGATGGCATGTACGTCCACGGAATATCTCCTGTTTCAATGGCTGGAATTCAAAGAGCGGGTGCCTTCAGGCGCACATCAGCCTCAAGACGTTGCGAGCGCTACCGGTGACGCTCAGGTGAAACTCGATTTCTTCCCGGCTGCGGCGCACGCGCTGGCGTATCGGGGCCTGTTGGCCGGCAAGGCGGGCCAGGGCGAAGTCCAGCTCTTCCAGGGCAAGCTGGAACAAGCGAGTTTCGCGAGCGTCCAGTGCCGTGCCGCGGGCAATGCGTTCGGTCCATGTCCACCGTTCTGCGTCGAGGGTCGCCGGTGGGGGATAGCGCGTCGGGTGCTGGTCCATGAATGCCGCGATCTCGAACAACAGGTCCTGGTCGTCCGGTTCATAGCGCGCCTGGCCGTCACCTTCGTCGATGTCCAGTAGCGTCAACAGTTTCCTTCGGCCCAGGACCGCGATGATCTTGAGCAGCAGCGACAGGCTCGCGTCATGACGACCGCGCCGCGTGGCGTGATCGCCCTCCATTTCCCAGGCACCGAACAACGCGCCACAGAAGGGGTTGTTGGCACTGCCGAAATCGCTTTGGCTGTCCAGATCATTGTCACCAATGGGTTGCCGGCGATGGGCGAACATCTGGGCCAGATCGTTGAACAGGTCTTCATTGGAATAGGCGTCATCGATGTCGACATCGAGGTTGGAACCGGTGCCGCTGTTGATCTCTTCCAGGATGTCTTCCAGCACCAGGCGCAAAGGGTCTTCGGTCTCTGCGGCCAATCTGTCCTTGGGGTTGCGCCAGCCAAAGCGAGACTGTCCGCCCGTCGAACCCTGTTCGTCGCCCCACTGGACGAGCGACTCCCGCAACCGGTCGCCGGCCCCATGCAATGCCAGGTGCTCGGCGACCACGTTCGCCAGGCCCGGTGGAGTCTGGGCAGGGCGCCGCGTGGGCTCGTCATGGGACAGGTCTCTGAGAGCACGAAGGCTGTCTGGCAAGTCAATGTGCATAGGGCCTCCTGCGCATCGCGCTTGAGGTTGCCCCGCCGAAGCGGGGACTGAAGCGGATGGGTCAGAATCGTATGCCTTTGGATGCCTCCCCCATGGCGGTGATGGCTTTGGTTGCGGTGTCCATCGACCCTGCCGCGATTGCGTTCATGGTGTCTGCGACCAGTTTCTTCTGGTCGAATTCGGATTTCATGGTTGTCATCGCAGCCGAGGTCGCGTCCATCTGCTGCATGGCAGCCGTGGAAGCCGCGAGAGAAAGTCCACCAAAACTCATAGTCGTATCTCCGGGTTGTGGAATGGCGAGACGATCGTGAGCGTCTCGATGGTTAAGTGGCGACCGTTGCGTAAACGGTTCCACCGATCCCACTCAACTCGTCGATATTTGCAGGCACTTCATTCGGTAATACAGGGTGCGCCGGGCGATACCCAGTTCGGCGATGACCTTGTCGATGCAATGATGGTGGCGGCGCATGCAGTCCTCGATGAGGATTTTCTCGAACTGCTGCAGGTGCTCCTTCAACTTGAGCGTTGAACTGTTGTGTTCCAGTGGTTCTGCGCGGGGCAGTGCCGGCAAGCCGAGCACATATCGCTTGGCGGCGGATTGCAGCTCGCGGATGTTTCCAGGCCAGGAGTAGCCGAGCAGTTGGCGCAACAGCGCTGGTGAGGGAGCGACATAGGGTCGGTCAAGTGCCTGGGCCTCCCGCCGCACCAGCGACTGGAACAGCGGCACGATGCGTTCCTTGCGGCTGCGCAGAGGGGGCAGCTTGAGGCTGATGATGTTCAGGCGAAAATAAAGGTCCCGGCGAAACTCGCCGCGTTCGACCATTTCCCCCAGTGGACACTGGGCGGAGGCGATGACCCGCATGTTCACCGGGATATTCTGGGTCGAGCCCAGCCGCTGGACCGTCCTCGACTCCAGGACACGCAGCAGCTTGGCTTGCAGGCCCAACGGCATGCTGTCGATTTCGTCCAGGTACAACGTGCCGTTATGCGCGGCTTCGACGAACCCCGCGCGATTTTGGCTGGCGCCGGTATACGCGCCGGTATTGGCCCCGAAGAGCTGGCTCTCGGCGAGTGTTTCGGGGATGGCGGCGCAGTTGATCGCAACGAACTTGCCGGAGCAACCCGACATGCGATGGATCTTTTCTGCCAGCGTGTCTTTACCGGTGCCAGTTTCGCCGCGCAGCAGCACGTCGATCATGAGCGGGGCGACACATTGGACAAACGCCTCGAGGTTGAGGGCGTCTTCTTTATGGGGATTGGAAAGTGCAGCGCATAGCAGCTTTTGCATCACTGACGATTCCATTCTTGTTTGGTTTAGGAAGGTCGACAAGTTGAAAGATGAAAAGGCGTGTGAAACTTCCTCGAGTTAGCGCCGCCGCGCGACTGCACTGGAAATCAACATTTTGTTGGTTACGAGGTTTAGAGAAGAGATTAAAAAAAAGTTCATGCTGGCACGGCCGCTGTTAATCGATTCAGCTAAACGGTCGGCACGCGCCAAATGCCCTGCACAACCCGCCTGGCACGGGGCACAGGCCGAAAAGGAGGGGCAATCGCGTCTTTGGGAAAAATTGGATCCGACAAACGGTTCAGCTCAGGCCCTTACTTTGAGTAAGAGCTCTAGAGGCGAGTACTGGGCTTAACTTTGTGGCGTCGCCCAAGAGCAAGCCGGCAATACGTGTTGTAGTTAATTTGTCAGTTTGAAACCGACCATGGGCAGTAACAGCCCACCGCCAACGTGTGAGTAGCATCAACTTCCCGGCCAATGCTCAATGCCTCCAGAATCGGTTCGATGAAGCTGTTGCTCGAGTTGCAGGTCAGGCCTTCGCTGTAGGGGCCGAAGTACGCCAGTTTGCCGCTGCGATCCCAGATTGCCACGGCCGGGCTGGCGGGAATCTGGTTCGATCCGGGAAGCGCCGGGAGGGTTTTCAAGCTGCTCAACGTGGCCGGCAGCCGACCTTGGCTGCCGGCTTTTTGTACCGCATAAAACTCGACGCCTTGCGGTACATATTTATCGATCAGCTCGGAAAGGTGCTGCTGGTTGCCGACGTTGCACGGGCATGCCGGGTCCCAGAAGTGCACCAGGCGTATCGCGCCAGGGCCGGCCAGATCGACAGGCAGGCGTAGAGGATCGCCGGAAAACACCGCGGTGTGTTGGCTGAAAGCCCGCAGGAAACGGCCCTGGAACCAGTCGTAGGCCGCCCACAATACGATGGCGCATCCGAGGGCAAGCAGGCTGGCGAGCAAGGTCGTGCGGTGGGATGGGCGCATGGAGTCGATCCTCTGAAGCCGCGTAGCTTGCCATGCCTGCCGCGACAGATGAATATCGCAGGCTTGTAAAGTCTGTTTCGCGCGATGCGCCCATGCCTGGAAACCTTGATGCCTGCCACTTTCGACCCCGATCTCCTGCGTGCCAGCCTGCAACCCTTGGCACAGTGGCAACCCCTGTCGGAACAAGCACAGGCTTATCAACGGTTCTATGGGCTGGACTTCCCCCAACGTGCGTTGCGCAGGGGGTTGGGGTGTTTCGAGATAAAAGGCTATGAACTGGTCAGCCAGGTCTGGTGGCCGGAAAAAGCCGTGGCAACGATGTTCGTGTTCCACGGTTACTACGATCACATGGGGCTGTACCGGCACTTGATCGAATGGGCCCTGGAGCAGAAATTCGCGGTGATCGCCTGCGACCTACCGGGCCACGGCCTGTCCAGTGGCGAACGCGCCAGCATCGAGGATTTTGCCGAGTACCAGGCCACCTTGCAGGGCCTGTTGGCCGAGGCCGGGACGCTGGACCTGCCGCAACCCTGGCACCTGTGCGGCCAAAGCACCGGCGGGGCCATCGTCGTCGATCACGTGCTTAACCAAGGCGCACAGAGCCCGGCCCAGGGCCAGGTCATCCTGCTGTCACCCCTGGTGCGGCCGCGGGCCTGGGGTTGGTCGCGCCTGAGTTATTACCTGCTCAAGCCGTTCGTGACCGGTATCGCCCGGCGTTTCAGCGAGAACTCCACCGACCCGCAGTTCCTGCCCTTCCTGCAAGCCGACCCGTTGCAACCTTTGCGCCTGCCCACCGCTTGGGTGGGTGCGTTGGGGCAATGGATCAAGCGTATCGAAGCCGCCCCGAGCAGCCCACGCCAGCCGTTGATCGTGCAGGGGCAGGCGGACATGACGGTGGATTGGGTGCACAACCTGCAAGTGCTGCGCAGCAAGTTCGACCGGCCGCAGATATTGATGTTGCCCGAGGGGCGTCATCATTTGGCGAATGAGGCGCTGGCGATACGGAAGGAGATGTTTGGGTTTTTGACGAAGCGGATGAGCCGGGTTCGGCGGTGACTGGGTTATTGCCATCGCGAGCAAGCTCGCTCCCACAGGGTATTTAAGTGAACCCAGGTTTTGTGATCGTCGCAGACCCAGTGTGGGAGCGAGCCTGCTCGCGATAGCGGTGTCAGGGGCACAGAAGAGCTACTGCCCGAGATTCTGCCCTACCGCCAACCCCGCCCGGATCGCTGCCAAAGCCGCCTGATAATAAGCCTGGCCCTCGGTCGACTCGGCGAAGGTGGCGAACTCTTCCAGCTCGGTATCCGTGAGGTCACGGTAGACGTACAGCAGCGTGTTGTTCAGGTCCGCGCCGATCTGTTCCATCAGCCGTTGGCGCTGGCCGTTCAACATGCCCTGGGCCTGACCAGCGCCCAAGAGCCCCGGGATCATCGAACTCAGGCTGTCGGCTGCCACGCCGGCGATCGCCAGGCTGACTTCGGCGCCGGCCTCGCGAGCGGGCAGGGCCTGGGCCAGGTGACCGATGATCAACAGGCGGTTGTCGCTGGCTTGCATCTTCGGCAGGCCCTTGGCGTTTTTCGCCAATTGATCGCGTCGGGTCGCCAGCAACTCGGCCGCCACGACCTTGCGGCCCAAAGGTGATTGGAAAAAGTTCAGGGCCGCTTGAGGGTCGCGAAGATTCTTGCGCATTTGCGCCTCGGCCCGCTGGTCCATGGCCTGGGGGGCGAAACGTTGATTGCTGTTGTTCACCAGCGCCTGGAACACCGCCGGCGGCAGGCTGCTCTGGTAGCGCTGCTGGGCGGCGCTCAAGGCATCATTGAAATGCGCCCGCTGTTCCGGCCAACCGGCGACCTTGTACAACTGGTCGTAGCTGTCTGCCCAGGCGGGCAAAACGCAGAACATCAACAGTGAGAAAAGCAAACGGCGCATAGGGACTCCTGTCAGCAGCCGACTATTCTCCGTGGGGTGTGGGGTCTTGTCGAGAATTCGTATCAAGTTCGTACGGCGGTGCTATCTGGCGGCAAAAAACCTGCCGAGCGTCGCTGTCGGTTTTGCAGGCACAGGCATACTATGCGCGCCATGCAAATACCTTCTGATCACCCGCTGCTGTTACGTATCGTCGACGACCTGGCCGAGCGCGGCTGGTCGCAGCAGAACCTCTTCCTGCCGCAGGCGCTGACCCGTGCCCTGGCGGCCGAATGCCGCCAGCGTGCCGCCGAGGGCGAACTGGCTCCGGCAGCGGTCGGGCGCGGGCCGTTCTCGGAGATCCGCGAAGGCATCCGGGGTGATCGCATCCAGTGGATCGAACCCGGCCAGGCGCAAGCCTGCGACCAATACCTGGTGCTGATGGACAGCCTGCGCGAGGCGATGAATCGAGGGCTGTTCCTGGGCCTGGAAGATTTCGAAAGTCACTTCGCCCTCTATCCTCCGGGGGCGTTCTACCTCAAGCACGTCGACCGCTTTCGCGATGACGACCGGCGCACGGTGTCGGCGGTGCTCTACCTCAACGACGATTGGTTGCCGGAACACGGCGGCCAGTTACGCATGTACCTGGACGATGGCGTGGAGCACGACGTGGTGCCCATTGGCGGTTGCCTGGTGGTGTTCCTGTCGGGCGACATCCCCCATGAAGTCCTGCCCGCCACCCGCGATCGCCTGTCCTTGACCGGTTGGTTCCGCCGTCGCGGCAACGAGTTGTTCTGACGATGGAAAAGATCCTGGTCAGTCGCTGCCTGCTCGGGCATCGCGTGCGCTACGACGGCGGTGCCAGTGGGCCGTTCGATCAACTCCAGCAATGGCTCGACGAGGGGCGGGTCGTGCCGTTGTGCCCGGAAGTCGCCGGCGGCTTGCCTACGCCTCGGGCGGCGGCGGAGATTCCTGGCGGGCAGGGCGGGCAAGTGCTCGACGGCCAGGCGGCGGTGATTACCACCGAAGGCGAGGATGTGAGTGCGCAGTTTCTGTCTGGTGCGAATCAAGCGCTGGAATTGGTGCGTGCCCATGGCATCCAGATCGCCGTGCTCAAGGCCAACAGCCCGTCGTGCGGAAACCTGTTGACCTATGACGGGACGTTCAGCGGTGTGAAGGTCAGTGGCGAAGGCGTGACGGCGGCGTTGCTCAAGCGCCATGGCGTGCGGGTGTTCAATGAGTTGGAATTGGCTGACGCGGCAGCGGCCCTCAAGGCCTTGATCAACGACTGATTGATTGCTTTTGTGGCGAGGGGAGCTTGCTCCCGCTGGGCTGCGAAGCGGCCCCAAAATGCCTGGACGCGGTTGGCCTGACACAGCGAGGTGTCAGGTTTCAGGGTTGCTTCGCAACCCACCGGGAGCAAGCTCCCTCGCCACAGGGTTTGTGTGCTTGCCAAAGGATTTTGTGTACGTGGCCACAGGCGCTGTGTCGCTTAGAGCCGCTGCGCCAACTGCTCAATCTGCTCCTGTCGCTCCGCCTGGCTCAACCGCGCCTGGGGATTGAGAGATGACCACTGCGGATGCGCCCGGGGCCTTGTTCAGGGCTTCGGGCAGCTTGCCTTCGCGCCAGGTCTTGTCCTGGGGTGTGGCGATGCGGATGCTGTCCATCGCCGCGTGGCCGCGTTGGTTGAGAGCTTGCAGCAGTTGGCGTTGGCGCAGGGCCAACAGGCGCAGCACGCTGTCGTCCACCGTCAGTTCCCGTTGCCCCTTGAGCTTGCCTATCAGCCGGTTGCCATAGCTGCGGGCGGTTTGCAGGGTGCCGCCGACAATGGCCCCGGCCAGGGCGGCGGCGCCAAGGGTCAGGCCGCCCACCAGCAAGTCGACGCCGGCCCCGGCCGCCGCGCCCGCCGCGATCCCGCCGCCGACCCGTACGCCCAATTGTTTGAGGGTCTCGGGGTTGAACAGGTCGTCGCCCCAGCGCCCGTCGAGCAGCGGCAGATCGCTGGCGGCAGCGTCCTGGGGCCTGAAAGCGTAGAGCTTGAGCAGGGCCTCGACGCAACGCTGCTCGCGCTGGCGCACCGCGTTGCGCAGTTCACTGATGGCTTCGCGTTCCAGCTCGGCGTCGCTGGCTACGCTGCGGCGGCAGGCGGCGCAGTCGATCAGCAGTTCGGCGATCAAGCGTCCCGCACTCTGTTGGCGAGCCAGGCGTTGGGCCTGTTGGTCAGTGACCAGTCGTTCCAATTGCCCACGGGCACTTTCCAGTAACAGTGCGAGGCTTTCATACAGGCGTCGCTCGCCGTCCTCGGGCGGGGCGACGCTGTCGAACCGTACCAGGGCGTGCAGGCCCAGGCGCGCCAGGGCTTCGCGCCAGTCGGGCTCGCGATGGTGGGCGCTGCTGACGAAATTCAATACCGGCAGCAGCGGCTTGCCACAACTGGCGAGGACTTCCAGCTCATCGCGGTACTTGGCCAGCACCGGCTCCCGGGCATCGATCACATACAGCCCGGCATCGCTGGCGAGCAGTTGCCGCAGCACCTTGGCTTCCTGTTCGAAGCGCTGCCGGGCCTCGCTGCCCTCGAGGAAACGGGCCAGGCGCGCCGGGCCGTCCAGGCGTTCACCCGGGCGCTCCAGGCGCTCGAGGTAATCGAGCAGGGCGATGGCGTCCTCCAGGCCCGGTGTGTCGTACAGCTCCAGCAGCGCTTCGCCGTCCACCGACAAACGCGCACCCTCGACATGCCGGGTGGTGCTCGGGCGATGGGACACCTCGCCGAAGCCGACGTCGCGGGTCAAGGTACGCAGCAGCGAGGTCTTGCCCACATTGGTGTGACCGACCACGGCCAGCTTCAGCGGCTTCATGGGCTCAGTCATGGCCGGTCTCCAACCAGTTCAAGGGCATGCAGTCGGCGAAGGGCAGCTGCAACTGTTGCAGCGCAGTGTGCCAGTCCCCCAGGCGTTCGGCGTCCAGCGCTTCGCCGGGCGGCGCCTGCAACAGCCAGACGCGGGTGGCGCTGGCGCTGCGGGCCAGCTCGGCGATCAGCGCCAGGCTGCCGCGATCCGGTGAACGCCGTGGGTCACAGGCAATGGCCAGTCGTGCCGGAGGAAAGCGTGACAGTTGTTCGAGGAGTTTGTGGCGCGACTCGCGGCTGTCGAGGATGCCGGCGTTTTTCACGGTTTCGGGCAGCTTGGGCGGCCAAGGTCGGTCGTCCAGTTCGATCGCCACCAGCAGCGCGCCGTCGCTGTCCATTGCACTGACCGCATTTTCGATGGCGTGCAATTGCGCGGGTGCGGCGTCGTTGACCCCCAGGCGCTCGCTGCTGGGCATCAGCCGTTCACGCAATTGGGCGTAGCCCGGCAGGTTCAAATCCAGGCGCAGCGTGGCCCGACCACGCCGCCAGTGCCACAGACACAGCAGCGCCAGGCCCAGGCGCGGCACCACGCCATAGACCAGCAGCACGCCCACCAGCCAGGCGGCCCAGGCCTGGCGGGCGCTCTCGATGTTCAGCGCGGTGTCGCCACTGGCGCGGATCATCTCCACTGCTGGCACACTGAAGCCCAGCAGGGCAGGCAGCGCGCCGAGGGCTTGGGTCATGGCGACGAAGGTGTCGCTGCCCAGCAGGGTGGTTTCCCAGACGAAGCCATAGCGCCGGGTCGCCATCAGCAGCAACACAATGACCAGCGCACTGAGCATCGCCAGCAGCCACAGGCCATTCACCAACACGCCGAGGGCCCAGCGATTGAGTTTATGCCTTTGCAGCAACAGCAGCAGGGCCGGCGCCAGTTGGGCGGCCTTGGCATCGCGGGCGAGTTTTTCGCTGAGCCACAGCCACAGGCGCCCCAGTGCGGCACCTTGCTCACCGGCGAAGATCAGGCCCAGGGCCCAGGAGATGAGCAGAATCAGGTTCAGCCCCAAAAGGCTGCCCAAGGCCCAGAACACGTTGACCGGGGTTTGCCCGTCGCCGAGTGCGGCAAACCCCAGGCCGGCACCACTGATGATGGCGAGCAGCGCCAATGCGATCAGCGCCAGGCGCGCCCCTTGCAGCCAATGGCGCAGGGCCTCGGTGAGGCCATCGCGCTCGGCCAGCCAGCGGGCGCGGTGGCGGATGCGGGTGGCTAAGTTGCCGCCTGATGCGCGGGCCAGGCGATTGGCTTCCTGGTCCTCGAGCGGGCCGGCGTGTTCTTCACGCAGGCGTATCGTCTCGGTCAACCAGAGGTTCTGCAGTGCTGTCACGGGTGCTTCCGTTGCTCGAATGAGGGTTGAGCATAACCGCTGTGATGCCTGTCGGGGTACGCCGAGCCTCTGGTATCCTCGCGGCCATGAACAAAACTCTCCCCTTAAGCCTGATCGCAGCCCTCGGTGAAAACCGTGTGATCGGCGTCGACAACAGCATGCCCTGGCACCTGCCAGGGGATTTCAAATACTTCAAGGCCACCACCCTGGGCAAACCGATCATCATGGGGCGCAAGACCTGGGACTCCCTTGGTCGACCGCTGCCGGGGCGCTTGAACATCGTGGTCAGCCGTCAGCCGGACTTGGTGCTGGAGGGCGCCGAAGTGTTTTCCTCCTTGGAGGCAGCAGTGGCGCGGGCCGAGGCGTGGGCGCTGGAACAGGGCGTCGACGAGTTGATGTTGATCGGCGGTGCCCAGCTGTACGCCCAGGCCCTGGAGCAGGCGGATCGGCTGTACCTGACCCGCGTGGCGCTGAGCCCGGAAGGGGATGCGTGGTTTCCGCAATTTGATTCGAGCCAGTGGAAGCTGGTGTCGAACCAGCCGAACCCGGCCGAAGGGGACAAGCCGGCCTACAGCTTTGAGGTGTGGGAAAAACTGTAAGCCCTGTGGGAACTATACCTGTGGGAGCAAGGCTTTGCTCCCACAGGTATCAGGCAATCAAGCGTGCACCAACTCCCCATGCTCCTCGGCATCCAGCAGGGCCTTGTCGGTCTGCTGCATCACCTGGCTGGTGATCGCCCCGGCGGTGATCGAGCCGCTGACGTTCAGCGCCGTACGCCCCATGTCGATCAGTGGCTCGACGGAGATCAGCAACGCCACCAGCGCGACCGGCAAGCCCATGGCCGGCAGCACGATCAACGCGGCAAATGTGGCGCCGCCACCGACCCCGGCCACCCCGGCCGAACTCAACGTCACGATCGCCACCAGCGTCGCGATCCATAGCGGATCCAGCGGGTTGATGCCCACGGTCGGCGCGACCATCACCGCCAGCATGGCTGGATAAAGACCGGCACAACCATTCTGGCCGATGGTGGCGCCGAACGAGGCGCTGAAGCTGGCAATCGCCCGCGGGATGCCGAGGCGGCTGGTCTGGGCTTCGATGCTCAACGGGATGGTCGCGGCGCTGGAGCGGCTGGTGAAGGCGAAGGTCAGCACCGGCCAGATCTTGCGGAAAAACCGCAGCGGGTTGATCCCGGCGGCGGACACCAGCAGGCCATGGACCACGAACATCAGGCCCAGCCCCAGGTACGACACCACCACGAAGCTGCCGAGCTTGATGATGTCCTGCAAGTTGGAGCCAGCTACCACCTTAGTCATCAGGGCCAGCACGCCGTACGGGGTGAGCTTCATCACCAGGCGCACCAGGCGCGTCACCCAGCTTTGCAGGGTGTCGATGGCGTTGATCACTTTCTGGCCTTTTTCCACGTCATCCTTGAGCAGATGCAACGCCGCGACACCGAGGAACGCGGCGAAAATCACCACGCTGATGATCGAGGTCGGCTTGGCCCGGGCCAGGTCGGCAAAGGGGTTCTGCGGAATGAACGACAGCAGCAACTGCGGGATATTCAGGTCGGCGACCTTGCCGGCATAGTCGCTCTGGATCACCTGCAGGCGCGCCAGTTCCTGGGTACCGGCCACCAGGCCTTCGGCGGTGAGGCCGAACAGGTTGGTCAGGCCGATGCCGATCAGCGCGGCGATGGCGGTGGTGAACAACAGCGTGCCGATGGTCAGGAAGCTGATCTTGCCCAGGGACGAAGCGTTATGCAGACGGGCCACGGCGCTGAGGATCGAGGCGAAGACCAGCGGGATGACGATCATTTGCAGCAACTGTACGTAGCCGTTGCCCACCAGGTCGAACCAGCCGATCGAGGCCTTGAGCACCGGGTTGCCGGCGCCGTAAATCGTGTGTAGGGCAATACCGAACACCACGCCCAGCACCAGCGCCAGCAGCACCTTCCTGGCCAGGCTCCAGGTGCGGTGACGGGTTTGCGCCAGGCCGAACAGCAAGGCGAGGAATACCAGCAGATTGAGGATCAGCGGCAGATTCATCTAAAGAGACTCCGATAAGACGTGCCAGTCGCCCGAAGCCGCGACTGTGAGCCGGGAAGCCTAACAGCCTGATAACTAATGAATTAATACTAAAAACGCATGTAGATTGTCGTTTATGGAATAAGGCAGTGACGTTTACGGGTATGTCGCTGGCGCTATCAAGATGTAAGCGGTCGCCCACAGGCGAGGACTGTCACAGGCATTTGTTAGCGTCGAGTTCTTCAAACCTGGGAGGAATGCCGATGAAGCTCGTACCTCGTTTTCTCGCTGTCGCCTTGAGCCTGGGCCTTGCCGGCCAAGTGCTCGCCACCGAACTCAAGCACTGGCCGGCCGAGCAGGCCAAGGCCTTGGACGCGATGATCGCAGCCAACGCCAACAAGGGTAACTACGCGGTGTTCGACATGGACAACACCAGTTACCGCTACGACCTTGAAGAATCGTTGCTGCCGTTCATGGAGAACAAGGGCCTCATCACCCGTGAAAGCCTGGACCCGTCCTTGAAACTGATGCCGTTCAAGGACACGGCTGACCACAAGGAAAGTCTGTTCAGCTATTACTATCGCCTGTGCGAAGTGGACGACATGGTTTGCTACCCGTGGGTGGCCCAGGTGTTTTCCGGTTTTACCCTCAAGGAGCTCAAGGGGTATGTCGATGAGCTGATGGCGTCCGGCAAGCCCGTGCCGACCACCTATTACGACGGCGACAAAGTGGTCCAGTACAACGTCAACCCGCCCAAGATCTTCACCGGCCAGGCCGAGCTGTACAACAAGCTGATGGAAAACGGCATCGAGGTCTATGTCATGACCGCGGCGTCGGAAGAGCTGGTGCGCATGGTCGCCTCCGATCCGAAGTACGGCTACAACCTCAAGCCGCAGAACGTGATAGGTGTGACCACGCTGCTCAAGGACCGCAAGACCGGCGAGCTGACCACCGCTCGCAAACAGATCACCAACGGAAAATATGACGAGAAGGCCAACCTCGGCCTGGAATACACGCCTTATCTGTGGACCCCGGCGACCTGGATGGCCGGCAAGCACGCGGCGATCCTGACCTACATCGACGAATGGAAAAAACCGGTGCTGGTGGCGGGTGACACACCGAGCAGTGACGGCTACATGCTGTTCCACGATGTGGACGTGGCCAAGGGCGGCATTCACCTGTGGGTCAACCGCAAGGACAAATACATGACCCAGATTAACGGCATGATGGCCAAGCACGCTGCGGCCCAGGCCAAGGAAGGGCTACCGGTGACGGCGGACAAGAACTGGGTGATCGTCAAGCCCGAGGATATCCAGTAAACCCGGGTTGCGGATGAACTCACCAACCCTGTGGGAGCGAGCCTGCTCGCGATGGCGTCAGGTCAGCGGCATTTTTTTTGGCTGATACGCCGCTATCGCGAGCAGGCTCGCTCCCACAGTTGATCATCTGTGACCTGTCTCACCGCAAAGAAAATGCCCCGCACTTGGCGGGGCATTTTTATTGCGGCTAACGACGCTTACAGGCCGTCGAGCATCGCCTTGTTCCGCACCGCGCCCTTGTCGGCGCTGGTGGCGAGCAGGGCGTAGGCCTTGAGCGCGGTGGTGACTTTGCGCGGACGCACTTCCACCGGCTTCCAGCCTTTGTTGTCCTGTTCGACGCGGCGACCGGCCAGTTCTTCGTCGCTGATCAACAGGTTGATCGAGCGGTTCGGAATGTCGATCAGGACCTTGTCGCCATCGCGCACCAGGCCGATGGCACCTCCAGCCGCCGCTTCCGGCGAGGCGTGGCCGATGGACAGGCCCGAGGTGCCGCCAGAGAAGCGGCCGTCGGTCAGCAGGGCGCAGGCTTTGCCCAGGCCCTTGGACTTCAGGTAGGAGGTTGGGTAGAGCATTTCCTGCATGCCCGGGCCGCCTTTCGGACCTTCGTAGCGAATGATCACGATGTCGCCGGCCTTCACTTCGTCGGCGAGGATGCCGCGCACGGCACTGTCCTGGCTTTCGAAAATCTTCGCGTTGCCTTCGAACACATGGATCGACTCGTCGACGCCGGCGGTCTTCACCACGCAGCCGTCCAGGGCGATGTTGCCGTACAGCACGGCCAGACCGCCTTCCTTGGAGTAGGCGTGCTCGACGCTGCGGATGCAGCCGTTTTCACGGTCGTCGTCCAGGGTTTCCCAACGGGTCGACTGGCTGAACGCGGTTTGCGTCGGAATGCCTGCCGGGCCAGCCTTGAAGAAGTGATGCACGGCTTCGTCGGTGGTCTGGGTGATGTCCCACTTGGCGATGGCCTCGGCCATGGTCTTGCTGTGCACGGTCGGCAGGTCGGTGTGCAACAGGCCGCCACGGGCCAGGGAGCCGAGGATGCTGAAGATCCCACCGGCACGGTGCACGTCTTCCATGTGGTACTTCTGGATGTTCGGCGCGACCTTGCACAGTTGCGGTACGTGACGGGACAGGCGGTCGATGTCGCGCAGGTCGAAATCGATCTCGGCTTCCTGGGCAGCGGCCAGCAAGTGCAGGATGGTGTTGGTGGAACCGCCCATGGCGATGTCCAGGGTCATGGCGTTTTCGAACGCCTTGAAGTTGGCGATGTTGCGCGGCAGCACCGATTCGTCGTTTTCGCCGTAGTAGCGCTTGCACAGCTCGACGATGGTCCGGCCGGCTTGCAGGAACAGTTGTTCGCGATCGCTGTGGGTAGCCAGGGTCGAACCGTTGCCCGGCAGGGCCAGGCCCAGGGCTTCGGTCAGGCAGTTCATCGAGTTGGCGGTGAACATGCCGGAGCACGAACCGCAGGTCGGGCAGGCGCTGCGCTCGTATTCGGCGACCTTCTCGTCAGAGGCGCTGGAGTCGGCGGCAATCACCATGGCATCCACCAGGTCGAGACCGTGGCTGGCAAGCTTGGTCTTGCCCGCTTCCATCGGCCCGCCGGAAACGAAGATCACCGGGATGTTCAGGCGCAGGGCAGCCATGAGCATGCCTGGGGTGATCTTGTCGCAGTTGGAAATGCACACGATGGCGTCGGCGCAGTGGGCGTTGACCATGTATTCCACGGAGTCGGCGATGATCTCGCGGCTCGGCAGCGAATAGAGCATGCCGTCGTGGCCCATGGCGATGCCGTCGTCCACGGCGATGGTGTTGAATTCCTTGGCAACGCCGCCGGCGCGTTCGATTTCCCGGGCGACCAATTGGCCCAGGTCCTTGAGGTGGACGTGGCCCGGTACGAACTGGGTGAAGGAGTTGGCAATGGCGATGATCGGCTTCTTGAAGTCGTCATCCTTCATCCCCGTGGCGCGCCACAAGGCACGGGCGCCGGCCATGTTGCGGCCATGGGTGGATGTTTTCGAGCGGTAATCAGGCATGGAGCACTCCGGGCGGCTAATCAGATATCAAAGGGGAAGTGAGCTTCTGTCGACGTCTGGAGCACCCGGGTTTGGCCGTGTGTCCGGAAGTGGCCGATGACTTTGCAGGATCACTGCGCGCCTCAGCATGAGCTCATAAACCCGCCGGGGATGAATGGCGATGAATGTCGCGATTCTACACCGCTGGCGCCAGGATGAAATGACGCAAAGCGCTGATCGGACGCCAATGTCGCGCTTGGGATGACGACTGGCAGGGTTCAGCCGACCAACAACCCGCTGTTACGCTGTCGGAGCAGGGTGACTTGCAAGGTGGGGACTGATCGGACACGCGAAAAAAATCGCAGCCAAGGCTGCGATCAGGTTGCCAGCCGGGGGGCTCAGCGCTACGGCACTGGCCCCGCCCGGCCTCAGCTGTTGGGCAACAACCGGCAGGTAATGCTCTTGATGTAGCGGGTTTCGGCGATGGCCGGGTGTACCGGATGGTCCGGCCCCTGGCCGCCGCGCTCGAGCAGTTGGATGTTGCGGTCCAGATGGCGGGCGCTGGTCAGCAAGATGTTTTGCAGGTCGTCTTCGGGCAGGTGCATCGAGCACGACGCGCTGACCAGGATGCCGTCCTTGCTGAGCAGGCGCATGGCTTGCTCATTGAGGCGGCGATAGGCGCCTTCGCCGTTCTTCAGGTCCTTCTTGCGCTTGATGAAGGCCGGTGGGTCGGCCACGATCACGTCGAAACGCTCTTCGCTGGCCTTGAGCTCCTTCAGGGCCTCGAACACATCGCCTTCGATGCAGGTCAGTTTCTCGGCAAAGCCGTTCAACGCGGCGTTGCGCTCGACGCCATCGAGGGCAAAGGCCGAGGCATCGACGCAGAACACTTCACTGGCGCCGAACGCTGCGGCTTGCACGCCCCAGCCGCCGATATAGCTGAACAGGTCCAGTACGCGCTTGCCCTTGGCATAGGGTGCCAGGCGTGCGCGGTTCATGCGGTGGTCGTAGAACCAGCCGGTTTTCTGGCCTTCCATGACCGGCGCTTCGAACTTCACGCCGTTCTCTTCCAGGGCGACCCATTCCGGCACCAGGCCGAACACGGTCTCGACGTAGCGGTTCAGGCCTTCGGCATCGCGGGCGGCGGAGTCGTTCTTGAACAGGATGCCGCTGGGCTTGAGCACCTGGGTCAGGGCGGCGATCACGTCGTCCTTGTGGGCTTCCATGGTGGCGGAGGCGATCTGCACCACCAGGATATCGCCGAAACGGTCGACCACCAGGCCCGGCAGCAGGTCGGAATCGCCGTAGACCAGGCGATAGAACGGCTTGTCGAACAGGCGTTCGCGCAACGACAGCGCTACGTTGAGGCGATGCACCAGCAGGGATTTGTCCAGCGGCAGCTTCACGTCACGGGACAACAGGCGGGCGCAGATCAGGTTGTTGGGGCTCATCGCGACGATGCCCAGCGGCTTGCCGCCGGCGGCCTCGAGGATGGCCTGGTCGCCGGCCTTGAAGCCGTGCAGAGGGGTGGCCGCTACATCGATTTCGTTACTGTAGACCCACAGGTGGCCGGCGCGCAGGCGACGGTCGGCGTTGGCTTTGAGGCGCAGGCTAGGCAGGGACATGACGTCGCTCCGGAAAAAAGAGCGGGAGTATACCGTGTTGAAGTGTACGGCGGGTTTGAAGGGCGATGAAACGTGGGCGCACGCCCTGTCGGCAAGCCGAACACGGAACCTGTGGCGAGGGGATTTATCCCCGCTGGGCTGCGAAGCAGCCCTAAAACCTGGGAACGCGATGTATTAGCCTGACCGAGCCAGCTATTTTGGGGACCGCTTCGCGCTCCAGCGGGGATAAATCCCCTCGCCACAGGTACATCGTGTCCCCGGCTCGACAGTTTGGCAGTGGCCTCGAGTTATCAAGCGGACAACGCGCTGAGCAACTCGCGGTTGAATGCCGGGATGTCATCGGGCTGGCGGCTGCTGATCAACGTGCCGTCCTTGACCACTTCCTGGTCGACCCAGTTCGCGCCAGCATTGACCAGGTCATCCTTGAGGGTCTTGTAGCTTGTCATGGTCTTGCCCTTGACCAGCCCGCTCGACACCAGCAGCCAGCCACCATGGCAGATCACCGCAATGGGCTTGCCTGCCAACTCGAAGCCCTTGACCAGTTTCTGCGCGTCGGGGTCGATGCGGATGGTGTCGGAGTTCTGCACGCCACCGGGCAGCACCACGGCGTCGTACTGCTCGACATTGGCGGCCTTGAAGGTCAGGTCAATCGGGAAGTCGTCGGCCGGCTGGTCATGGTTCCAACCCTTGACCTGGCCTTCACGGGCCGAAACGATGTCCACTTTGACGCCGGCCTGTTCCAGCGCCTGCTGGGGGCCTGTCAGTTCGGCTTGTTCAAAACCGTCGGTCACCAGGATGGCGACACGTTTGCTGTTCAGGGAGCCTGGCATGAATAAATCTCCTCAAGCTGAGTGACTGGACTGCCGACTCAAGCCTGTAGGCAGGCTTGGCTGTCGGCCCTGTAAAGTCCGAAGCCGATGCCTGGATGAAAGTTCCGCCGATCTACCCGGCGGTGTATCGGATCCATCTTTAAGGGTTAGAATCCCCACCTGACCCAGAGTGTGTACTCATGTCCCAAGAACTTTCCGCCGAACAGATCCAACAGTCCCTGCAAGGGATCAGTGTGCCGCCCCAGCCGCAGATCATGGTGGATCTGCAGATGGAACAGTACATGCCCGACCCGGACCTGGAGACCATCGCCAAGTTGATCTCCCAGGATCCGGGCCTCTCGGGGGCCTTGCTCAAGATCGTCAACTCGCCGTATTACGGCCTGCGCAACAAGATCACCTCGATCCAGCGTGCGGTGAACCTGTTGGGCAGCCGTTCGATCATCAACCTGATCAATGCGCAGTCGATCAAGGGCGAGCTGCACGACGACGCCATCGTCACCCTGAATCGCTTCTGGGATACCGCCCAGGACGTGGCGATGACCAGCCTGACCCTGGCCAAGCGGGTCGGCCTGGAGAATGGCGACGAAGCCTATGCGTTGGGCTTGTTCCACGACTGCGGCGTACCGCTGATGCTCAAGCAGTTCCCCAACTACATGGGCGTGTTGGAAGAGGCCTACGCCAATGCCAGCGCCGAATGCCGGGTGGTGGACACCGAGAACCGCGTGTTCAACACCAACCATGCTGTGGTCGGTTACTACACCTCCAAGTCCTGGCGCCTGCCGGATCACGTCAGCCAGGCCATCGCCAACCACCACAACGCCCTGGCGATCTTCAGCGACGAGTCTTCACGCAATAACAGCCAGCTGAAAAACCTGCTGGCGATCCTGAAAATGTCCGAGAATATCTGTGCGTCCCATCGGGTGCTCGGCAATCAGGCCGAAGACCATGAGTGGGCGTGTGTCGGGCCGTTGGTGCTCGATTACATCGGTTTGTCGGAATACGACTTCCAGACCCAGAAACAGGAAATTCGCGACCTCGCCTCTCGTTGAGTGCGCAGCTTCGCCTGACTCGAGAACCTCATGCCAGAACTGCCGGAAGTCGAAACCACCCGTCGCGGAATCGCCCCCCATCTTGAAGGCCAGCGGGTCAGCCGCGTGGTGGTCCGCGACCGTCGCCTGCGCTGGCCGATTCCGGAAGACCTCGATGTGCGGCTCTCGGGCCAGCGCATCGTGCAGGTGGAGCGGCGTGCCAAGTACCTGTTGATCAATGCCGAGGTCGGTACGTTGATCAGCCATCTGGGCATGTCCGGCAACCTGCGGTTGGTGGAGGTGGGCATGCCTGCCGCCAAGCACGAGCACGTGGACATCGAGCTGGAGTCCGGCCTGGCCCTGCGCTACACCGACCCTCGACGCTTTGGCGCGATGCTCTGGAGCCTCGATCCGTTCAATCACGAATTATTGATTCGTCTTGGTCCCGAGCCGTTGACCGACTTGTTCGATGGCGAACGGTTGTTCCAGCTCTCGCGGGGGCGCTCCATGGCGGTCAAGCCGTTCATCATGGACAACGCGGTGGTGGTGGGCGTGGGCAATATCTACGCGACCGAGGCGCTGTTCGCCGCCGGCATCGACCCGCGCCGGGCCGCCGGAGGCATTTCCCGGGCGCGTTACCTGAAGCTGGCGATCGAGATCAAGCGCATCCTCGCCCATGCCATCGAGCGCGGTGGCACTACGTTGCGGGACTTCATCGGTGGAGACGGCCAGCCCGGCTATTTCCAGCAGGAGCTGTTCGTCTACGGTCGGGGCGGGGAGCTGTGCAAGGTCTGTGGCACGGGGCTGCGGGAGATTCGCCTGGGCCAGCGCGCCAGTGTCTGGTGTCCGCGCTGCCAGAGCTGATTCGTCCTACGGTCTATAGTCAGTAGTCATACTGCTGCTAAGCCGAAGGACCGCCCCATGAATCTGTTTCGACCTGTCGTTCTTGCGCTGCTGCTGAGTGTCGGTTTGCCTGCCCTGGCGAACAGCGGCAGCGGCGACCCGCGCTACACCATCCAGAACCCGCCGGCCTTCGCCATGCTCGGCGACCTGCTGATCGCTCGTCCGTTGCTGCTCGTCGCCACGGTGATTGGAACCGGGGCATTTGTGGTGTCTCTGCCGTTTACCGCGTTGGGCGGCGGGGTCAGCGATGCGGGGAAGGCGCTGGTGGTGGACCCGGCGAAGGCCACGTTCGTGCGGTGTCTGGGATGTGTGGGGGAGGGGTTCGAGCGGCAGGAGTGAGGCAGGCTGTTGGATCTTGGGTGCTGCTGATGGCCCTATCGCGAGCAAGCTCGCTCCCACAAGGGATTTTGCTCAAGACACAAATTATGTGAGCACAGCGAATCCCTGTGGGAGCGAGCCTGCTCGCGATAGGGCCGGCACAAACACTGCAAAGCCACCTGGCTCAAGCCTTGCCAGTGATCTTGCGATATTTCGCCATCAACTGTTCTTCAGTTTCCGGATGGGCTTCATCCAGCGGGATGCAATCCACCGGGCAAACCTGCTGGCACTGCGGTTCGTCGTAGTGGCCGACGCACTGGGTGCACAAGTTCGGGTCGATGACGTAGATCTCCTCGCCTTGGGAAATGGCCTCGTTCGGGCATTCGGGTTCGCAGACGTCGCAATTGATGCAGTCGTCGGTGATGATCAGGGACATGCGGGCTCCTGCCGGGGCGTTGAGCCCGGGCATCTGAAAACGTATGGGCGCAATTGTGCCGCATTGGCGAGCGCAGTGCACGCGGGCGCGATGGACTGCGCTGTGCCGGGCTGCGAAGCGAGTCGCAGCCCGCGGGTCATTTCTTGAAGCGCAGGGTCAGCGCATCGGCCACGGCCGGGTGGACGAACTTGCTGATGTCACCACCCAACGCCGCAATTTCCCGTACCAGCGTCGAGGAAATGAAGGAGTAGCGCTCCGACGGCGTCAGGAACAGGCTCTCGACGTCCGGTGCCAACTGACGGTTCATGTTGGCCAGTTGGAACTCGTACTCGAAGTCCGAGACCGCACGCAGGCCGCGCAGGAACACGTTGGCGTTCTTTTCCTTGGCAAAGTGCGCCAAAAGCGTCGAGAAGCCGACCACTTCCACGTTAGGCAGGTGCTTGGTGACCTCGCGGGCCAGTTCCACACGTTGTTCCAGCGGGAACAGTGGGTTTTTCTTCGGGCTGGCGGCGACGGCAATGATTACGTGGTCGAACAGGCGCGCGGCGCGTTCGACCAGATCGCCATGGCCCTTGGTAATAGGGTCGAAGGTACCTGGGTACAACACTCGGTTCATCGCGTCGTCCTGGCGGGAGTCCGTTGGGGAGTCGGATGGTATCGCAGCCTTCTCGGTCGGCCAAGTCGGCTGTTGCGTAAGAAAGCACTATAGACGCTGCGAATAATCCGGATAGTCATGGGTTTTTCAGGCGTTCGGCCAGGGCCGTCGCCAATTGCGCGGTCAGCCCGTACACCGATAATTGTGGGTTGGCGCCGATGCTGGTGGGGAACAACGAGCCGTCATGGATCGACAGGTTGGCCAGTTGGTGATGGCGGCCCAGGCTGTCGGCGACGGCGCTTTGCGGGTCTTCACCCATGGCGCAGCCACCCATCACGTGGGCACTGCCCAGGCGCGTGCGGTACAAGACCAGGTCAAGCCCGTCGATCAGCGTGCGGGCTTCGGCCAGGGTCTTTACGTAGCGAGCATCGCTGTGCAAGGGCATGACGGTCTTGGCGCCGCCGGCAAACTGGATCTCGGCCATGCTATGGAAGGCCCGACGCAAGCCATCCCAGGCATACGGTGAAACGGAGTAGTCGAGCACCGGCGTGCCATCGCTGCGCAACTCGACGCTGCCGCCTGGGCTATCCGGATGAAAACCGTCGCGCAACAGCGCCAGCATGGCGTGGGTATGGGGCAGCCGGGACATGTGCAAGGCGTTCTCGGGGCCGTAACCGCCCAATAGTGTGGCGGCGAGGGCCGGGTGCAAGGGCGGGACTTCGAGCTTGTAGGACATTTTGCCGGTGGTTCCGTCCTGCCATTGGAAATGATCCGAATAAATCGATTGCGGCGCACCGTAGAACGGGTTGATGACCTCGTCGAATTGCCCGGCGGACATGTTCACTAAGTGCAGGAACGTGCGCTTGCCCAAGCGTTCATGCGGGTCCGGCGCATCGGAGTGCAACAGCAGGCCCGGGCTGTTGATGCCGCCGCCCGCCAGCACGTAATGCCGCGCCTTGACGGTGATGCGCCGCCCGGTCGGTGCTACGCAACGTTCGTCCATGGCTTGGCACTCGAGGCCGATGACGGCATCGTTTTTGATCGTCAGGCGCTCGGCCCGCGCCAGGTAAAGCAGCGCGCCACCCTTGTCCAGCGTGGCCGGGATGGTGGTGACCAGCATCGACTGCTTGGCGTTGGTCGGGCAGCCCATGCCGCAATAGCCCAGGTTCCAGCAACCGCGTACGTTGCGTGGGATAACGTGCCAGGCGTAGCCCAATTGTTCACAGCCTTTGCGGATCACGTCGTTGTTGGCGTTGGGCGGAACGAGCCACGGTGCCACGCCCAGGCGTTGTTCCATCTGCTCGAACCAGGGCGCCATCTCGGCGGGGCCGTGGCCCTTGACGTTGTGCTCGGCAGCCCAGTGGTCGAGGGTCTGGTCGGGCGTGCGGAAGCTGGAGGTCCAATTGATCAGCGTCGTGCCACCGACGGCACGGCCCTGGAGAATGGTGATAGCACCGTCCTTGCTCATGCGCCCGAGGCCTTCCTGATACAGGCTGCCATAGGCCTGGTCTTCGAGCAGCTTGAAGTCATGGCTGGTCTTGAGTGGACCTTCCTCGATCAGCAATACCCGGTAGCCGGCGGCGCTGAGGATTTCCGCCGTGGTGCCGCCACCGGCACCGCTACCGACGATTGCCACGTCCGCTTCCAGGCTCAGGTCCTGGGTCAACTGCGCGCCGTTGTAGGTGGTCCAGCCACGGGCCAGGCCTTCGCGGAAGGGATCGGGGACGGACATGTTTGGGGCCTCTTATTGTTATAAGTTTAGCGATGAAGATCCCTGTGGGAGCGAGCCTGCTCGCGATGGCGTCGGATCAGTTGCGTCTGTATTGACTGACACACCGCAATCGCGAGCAGGCTCGCTCCCACAGGGTTTGGATGTGACTGTTAAACCGTTGGCGGCCCTGGATACCCGCAATGCGCCCAGGCCTCGGGTCGGCTGTACCAGGCCATCATTACCAGTTGCAGCAACGAACTGTGGCCTTGGCGCAGCAGGTCCAGCGAACTGTTTTCCCACCGCCCGAGGAACTGGCGGATGGCGTCGCTGCTGGCGTTTTCCCACGAAACCCAGACCCCGGTCAGTGGCCCGCGGGTGATGCCCAGCGTGAGCACGTCGAACAGCTGGTGCGTGAGCTTGAGCATCGCGGGGGACAAGTGAGCCAGGCCGCTGTCCAGGCTTCGCAGGGTCGCGTCAGTGGCGGTTGGGATTTGTCCGACGGCCACTGCGCCGTCCAGCAGCACGGGGATGATGCTGCGTAAAAATGGCAGGTCGCTGTCGCGCAGGACCGTCAGGCCGTTGGCCGGTTGGCTTGGCGAACAACCGCTCAGGCTGGCGCCCAGGCCGACAGTGGTCAGGAAGGCGCTGGCGCCGAGGCTGAATTTCAGCAGGCCGCGTCGTGACAGCGTGGGTGTATCGATGAGGCTTGGGTTCATTATTGTTATTACCCGGGAAGAGACGCGTCAGCGGACAAACAGCTTCTGGATCAGTTTCTGCAAAGGCTTGCCGTAGGGTGGATAAATCAGCTTCGCCGCGTTGAATCGCTGCTTGGTCAGCACACCCTTGGCCTTGCTGAAGGTCAGGAAGCCTTCATGCCCGTGGTAATGCCCCATTCCCGAGGGGCCGATGCCGCCGAACGGCATGTCGTCCTGGGCGACGTGCAGCAGCGTGTCGTTCAGGCAGACACCGCCGGAATGGGTTTCGTGGAGCACGCGATGCTGTTCGGCCTTGTTGTAGCCGAAGTAATAGAGCGCCAGCGGGCGAGGTCGCTGATTGATGTAGGCGAACGCCTGGTCCAGATGTTCATAGGGCACGATGGGCAGCAGCGGGCCGAAGATTTCATCCTGCATCACGGTCATGTCGTCGCTGACGTTGAGCAACAGACTGTGGGCCATGCGCCGCCCTTGGCCTTGCTCGAACAGCTCGATCAGCAGCGCGCCCTTGCTGGTGGCGTCGCTGATGTATCCGTTGAGCCGCGCCAGCTGTCGTTCGTTGATGATTGCGGTGTAGTCCGGGTTGTCCGTCAGGGTCGGATAAAACCCGCGAACCGCCTTGCGATAGGCCTCGACGAATTCGCCGACGCGGCTCTGTGGCACCAGCACGTAATCCGGGGCGACACAGGTTTGCCCGGCATTCAGGGTCTTGCCGAAGGCGATGCGTTCGGCGGCGTCCTTGAGAGGTACATCGACCGACACGATGGCCGGCGATTTCCCACCCAGCTCGAGGGTGACCGGGGTCAGGTTTTCGGCAGCGGCGCGCATGACATGCTTACCGATGCTGGTGGCACCGGTGAACAACAGGTGGTCGAAGGGCAGCTTGGAAAACGCCATGCCGATCTCGGCCTCGCCAAGCACCACGCATACCAGGTCCTGGGGGAACACCCGGGCCAGCAATTGCTTGAGCAGCAGGCCGGTCGCCGGTGTCGACTCGCTGAGCTTGAGCATCACCCGGTTGCCCGCCGCCAACGCCCCTACCAGCGGCCCGATGGCCAGGAACAGCGGGTAGTTCCACGGCACGATGACCCCGACCACACCCAACGGCTGATACACCACCTTGGCTGACGCCGGTTGGAAGGCCATGCCGACCTTGCGCCGGGAGGGCTTCATCCAACCCCGGAGATGCCGGCTGGCGTAATGGATGCCATGCAGGCTCGGCATCAGCTCGGCCAGCAGTGTTTCGTCGGCGCTGCGGTGGCTGAAATCCTGGCTGATGGCATCGATCAAGGCTTGGCGTTCGTTGCTCAACACCTCGCGCAAAGCCTTGAGCCATTGTCGGCGCTGTTCGGCCGGTGGCATCGGATGGGCGGCATAGGCCTGGCGCTGGGCATCGAAGAGCGACCGCAGCTCGTCCAGTTGTTGTTGAGACTCGTGCAGGTAGGCAATGTCGGCGGGCATCGTCGGGCACCGGATATTATTAGAGTGGGTGTTTTCTAGAGCTTATACTCTAGAAAGTCAATGGCATCCGTGACGGCTGTGGGTTTTTCCTGTGACCGATAGGTCGTAAGATGCCGATCAATGCCTTCGTCGAATTAAAGCCCAAACCATGGCCCCACGAATGAAAACCAGCGAGCGCATCGTGCAAAACAGCCTCGAGCTGTTCAACCAGCAGGGCGAGCGCAGCGTCAGCACCAACCACATCGCCGCCCACATGGACATGTCCCCAGGCAACCTCTACTACCACTTCCCCAACAAGCAGGCGATCATTGCCGTGTTGTTCAGTGAATACGAGAACCTGGTGGACAGTTTCCTGCGCCCGCCCCAGGGCCGTGCGGCCACGGTGGAGGACAAGCGTTTCTACCTGCAGGAGCTGCTGTCGGCCATGTGGCGCTATCGTTTCCTGCACCGGGACCTGGAGCATTTGCTCGACAGTGATCCGGACCTCGCAGCGCGCTATCGACGGTTTTCCCAGCGCAGCCTGATCCACGGTACCGCTATCTATGAAGGCTTCGTTGCCGCCGGCATCCTGAAGATGGACCGGGTGCAGATCGAGTCCCTGACCCTCAATGCCTGGATCATCCTCACATCCTGGGTGCGGTTTCTGTGCACCACACGGGAAAATTTCAGCCACCTGAGTGAGCAGGCCATCAAGCGCGGCGTCTATCAGGTCCTGGTGCTGGAAGCCGGTTTCGTGACCGACCAGGCGCGCGACGCGGTGGATGCGCTGTTCAAAGAATTCTACGTCCCCCTGGCCCAGACCCTGGAGGAAGGGCAGTAGGACCGATCCCGACTTAGCCACAGGAGCTCACCATGCCCATTGCGCAACTCATCAGTCCTCAAGCCCTCGAACAGCGGCGATCACAGCCCGGGCTGGTCATCCTCGATTGCCGTTTTGCCCTGGAAGACCCGGATTACGGTCAGCGCAGTTATGCCGAGGGGCACATTGCCGGTGCGTCGTTCGCGGACCTTGAGCGCGACCTGAGCGGGTCGGTGACCAAAGGCGTGACCGGGCGTCATCCGCTGCCGGAGCCCGGGGCCTTGATAGAGAGATTCAAGGCCTGGGGGATCGATAACGATAGCGATGTCGTGCTGTATGACGACGGTCCCGGTGCCTATGCCGCGCGGGCCTGGTGGTTGTTGGTGTGGCTGGGCAAGCGCGATGGCGTGTACATCCTCGATGGCGGGCTCAAGGCCTGGCACGCCGCCGGCTTGCCTTTGAGCCTGGATCCGCCGCAGAACCATCGCGGGAATTTCAGCGGTGCGCCGGATGCGAGCCTGCTGCTCAGTGCCCAAGCGCTGCAACAATGCCTCGGCCAATCGGAAATGACCCTGCTCGATGCCCGGGCGCTGCCGCGTTTCAAAGGTGAAGTCGAGCCGATCGACCCGGTGGCTGGACATATCCCGGGCGCCCAGTGCGCTGCGTTCACCGACAACCTGGGCGCTGATGGCCGCTTCTTGCCGGCCGACCAGCTCAAGCAGCGCTTCGCCGAAAAACTGGGTGAGCGCTCGCCCACCGAGCTGGTGGCCTACTGCGGCTCCGGCGTGACGGCGTGTCATAACCTGTTTGCCTTGTGCCTGGCAGGGTATCCCTTGGGGAAACTGTACGCTGGCTCGTGGAGTGAATGGATCAACGATCCCCAGCGGGGCGTGGCGACGGGCGAATAACGCTCACACCCCAAACCCCTGTGGGAGCGAGCCTGCTCGCGATGACGGTATGTCAGTCAACCTCTATGTCGCTGATCCACCGCTATCGCGAGCAGGCTCGCTCCCACAGGGGATTCTTGGTGAACACCCATTTCGCGAACACCCGGAAAAAATTGTGGGAGCGAGCTAGCTTGCGATGACGGTATGTCAGTCAACCTCTATGTCGCTGATCCACCGCTATCGCGAGCAGGCTCGCTCCCACAGGATTCTTGGTGAACACCCATTTCGCGAACACCCGGAAAAAATTGTGGGAGCGAGCCTGCTCGCGATGCGGTGGATCAGTCAACATCAATGCCGCTGATCCACTGCTATCGCGAGCGAGCTCGCTTCCACAAGGGATTTGTTTGGGCTGTAAATCTTGCCATGGTCAGCCACGCCCCAGGCTGGCCAGCCAATCGGGAATCCGCCGCTCCAGGTAGTACGCCGGGCGCCGCAGGGTCCCGTCGACAAACCCAACATGCCCACCCTGGGCGTGAAGTTCGAGCCGGGTCGAGGCGGATAACTCGTCCGGTTCGGGCAGGCTGTGGGGGAATACAAAAGGATCGTCGGCGGCCTGGATGACCAGGGTCGGCGTGCTGATCCCCGCCATGAAATAACGGCTGGAGGCGCGACGGTAGTAGTCCGCCGCATCGGAGAACCCGTGCAGCGGCGCCGTCACCCGGCCGTCAAAATCCCAGAACGTGCGCATGTTCTCCAGCGGGCCAAGCGCCGCCAGGGTCGCCAGGCCTTCGTGGCGTCCGTCGTGCTGGAACTGGCGTTGCTTGCTGCGCACATAGGCCACCAACTGCCGCATGAAATGCGCCTGGTAGAACTTGGAAAATCCCTGGCCGATGCGATCGGCGCACTGGTCCAGGCGAAACGGTACCGAGACCGCCACTGCTCCTTGCAACTGGCTGTCGCGGCCGGTTTCCCCCAGGTGCTTGAGCAACACATTGCCGCCCAATGAATAACCCACGGCAAACAGTGGCGCCAAGGGCCGTCGGGTGCGCAAATGGGCGATAGCGGCGGCCAGGTCTTCGCTGACGCCCGAGTGGTAGCTGCGGGGCAGCAGGTTCGGTTCGCCCGAGCAGCCACGCCAGTTCAAGGCCGCACTGGCCCAGCCCTGGCGGCCAAGGGCCTGTTGCAACCCGGCCACGTAAGGTGAGTTGGAAGAGCCGGTCAGCCCGTGCAGCACCAGCACCAGTGGTGCCTCGGCGCTGTGGGGGCCGTGCCAGTCGAGGTCGAGGAAATCACCGTCTTCCAGCCACAGACGCTCGCGTTGGCGATCGATGTGAGTGGTCTTGCGCCATAGCGGGCCCCACAGGGTTTGCAGGTGCGGGTTGCCAAGGCCCGGGGCGGGGACGAAACGTTCGGATGCGGCGGACATCATTCTTGTTCTCGATGCACTGGTCAGCCGTTCAGCCAATGTCCTTTGCCAAACGCTGCCACAACGCGTAATACACCCGTCCGGATTTCTGCTCGCGATGCAAGCGCCAATTGCCCGGCAAGCCCAGGGTGGACGGGGCAGTCTCGCTTTCAGTGTAGACCCAGGCATCGTCGGCCAGCCACTGACGTTCCTCGAGCAGGGTGCAGACCGTCGGCAACAGATTCTGGTTGAACGGTGGGTCCAGGAACACCAGGTCGAAAGGCGTCGCCGGTTGGCTGTCCAGGTAGCGCAGTGCGTCGGCGGTCTGCACCTGGCCTACGGTACAGCGCAGGGTGCCCAGGTGTTCTTTCAGGCTGGAGACTGCCAGGTTGCTGGCGTCCAGCGCCTGGCCCATGGCGGCGCCACGGGACAGCGCTTCGAGAAACAGCGCGCCGCTGCCAGCGAACGGGTCGAGCACCCGGGCACCGGCCACATAGGGGGCGAGCCAGTTGAACAGGGTTTCCCGCACGCGGTCGGGAGTGGGGCGCAGGCCCGGGGCGTCCGGGAAACTCAGGCGCCGGCTGCGCCATTCGCCGCCGATGATGCGCAACTGGTTCACACCGTTGTGCACGGGTTTCTTGCTTGAATTCGATGGACGGGCCATTAGTGCTCCGGAACCCCGAGCGGCTGCTCGGCAGGTTTGTCAGTGGGGGGCGGCAGCGGCTTTTGCGGCACGCTCGGGCCAGCGGTGACGATGACCATCTTGTCGGTGCTCAGGTGCTTGTTCAGTGCGGCCTTGACCTGCTCGACCGTCAGTTCCTGGGACTGGCGCATGAAGTCTTCCAGGTAGCTCAGCGGCAAATCATAGAAACCCATGGCTCCGAGCTGGCCGACGATGTCGGCATTGCTGGCGGTGGACAGCGGGAAGCTGCCCGCCAACTCACGCTTGGCGTCATCGAGTTCTTTTTGGGTGGGACCGTTCTTGAGGTAGTCGGCGAATACGTCCTGCACCAG
This sequence comes from Pseudomonas bijieensis, assembly GCF_013347965.1. Lineage (NCBI taxonomy): Bacteria > Pseudomonadati > Pseudomonadota > Gammaproteobacteria > Pseudomonadales > Pseudomonadaceae > Pseudomonas > Pseudomonas bijieensis. Next base: position 4,596,996 of record NZ_CP048810.1, read on the forward strand.
TTTCAAGGTGCCTTCGCTCATTTCGGCACGGGTCTGCAGGTTGATCATGAACGGGCCGCGGGCCTGCATCGCCGTGAAACCGGAGTACACGCCGTAGGTCAGGCCGCGCTTTTCCCGCACCTCGGTCATCAGCCGCGTGCCGAAACCACCGCCGCCGAGGATCTGGTTGCCCAGGGACACTGCGGCATAGTCCGGGTCGTCGCGGTCGATGCCTAACTGCGCGAGCATCAGGTTGGTCTGCTTGGACGGGAATTCGATGTGGCCGATGCTCGCCTTCGGCTCCACCGGTGGCGGGGTTTTCGCCAGGGCCGGGCCTTTGGGCAGTGCGGCGGAGACCTGGTTGGCCACTGTTTCGGCTTCGGCACGGGACAAATCCCCGACCAGCGCAATCACGGCGTTGCCGGCGGCATAGGCCTTGGCGTGGAACGCCCGGGCCTGGGCCAGGGTGATCGGGGGAATGCTGTCGGCGGTGCCATCGCTGGAGTGGGCATAAGGATGCTCGCCATACAGGCGCTTCATCAGTTCCAGGCCGGCCAGTTTGCCCGGGTTCTGCTTCTGGTATTCGAAACCGTCGAGCATCTGGTTCTTGATTCGGGCGAAGGAGTCGGCGGGGAAGGTTGGCTTGCCGACGACTTCGGCGAACAGCTTCAGCGCCGGTTCACGCTTGTCGGCTGCGCTGAGGCTGCGCAGGGATGCCACGGCCATGTCCCGGTAGGCGCCGTTGCCGAAGTCCGCGCCGAGGCTTTCGAAGCCTTGGGCAATGGCACTGACGTCCTTGCCGGCCACGCCTTCGTTGAGCATGGCGTTGGTCAGCAGCGCGAGGCCGGGGGCGTCGCCGTCCTGGCTGCTGCCGGCGGCGAAGGTCAGGCGCAGGTCGAACATTGGCAGCTCCCGGGCTTCGACGAACAGCACCTTGGCGCCGTCAGCGGTTTTCCAGGTTTGCACATCGAGCTGGCGCCGACTGGGCGCCTTGTCGTTCAGTTCGAGCAAAGATTGCAGTTTGTTGCCGGACTTGGCCTTGTCCAATGCCTGGCTGGCGTTGGAACTGCTCGAAGGCGACAGGTAAAAGGCCAGCGCGCCGACCAGGGCGATCGATACCAGGCCGATCAGCACCCGGCGCGATGATTGACGCTCACTCATGAGCTTTCTCCTCGGGCAGGACATGCGCAACGCTCAGGCGCGAGCGGGTGAAATACAACTGGGCTGCCTTCTGGATGTCTTGTGGGGTCACGCTTTGCAGTTCGGCGAGTTCGCTGTCCATCAGCTTCCAGGACAGGCCGACGGTCTCCAACTGGCCAATGGCGGTGGCCTGGCTGGTGATCGAGTCGCGTTCATACACCAGGCCAGCGATGACCTGGGCGCGCACGCGTTCCAGTTCGTCGGCGGTCGGGGCAGTGGTTTTCAACTGATCGAGCAAGCGCCACAGGCCCGCTTCGGCCTGGGCGAGGGTTTTGTTTTTCTGCGTGTTGGGCGTCGCCGACAACGTGAACAGCGAGTCGCCGCGGGTGAAGGCGTCGTAGCTTGACGAGCCGCCGGACACCAGCTCTTCGCCGCGCTCCAGTTGGGTCGGGATGCGGCCGCTGTAACCGCCGTCCAACAGGGCCGAGATCAGCCGCAGTGCGTTGACCGAACCCTTGTCTTTCGCGGTGGCGATGCTCGGTACATTGAAGGCCAGCATCACGCTGGGGAGTTGGGTCTGCACATGCAAGGTGATCTGGCGCTCGCCGGGTTCGGCCAGCTCCAAGGGGATTTTCGCCACTGGCACCGCGCGCCGGGCGATCGGGCCGAAATAACGCTGGGCCAGGGACTTGACCTCGTCTGGCGTCACGTCGCCGACCACCACCAGGGTCGCGTTGTTCGGGGTGTACCAGGATTCGTACCAGTGGCGCAGCTCCTCGACGGTCATCCGGTCCAGGTCGGCCATCCAGCCGATGGTCGGCGTGTGATAGCCGCTGGCCGGGTAGGCCATGGCCTTGAAGCGTTCGTAGGCCTTGGACATGGGTTTGTCGTCGGTGCGCATACGGCGCTCTTCCTTGATTACCTCGATCTCGCGGCTGAACTCCTCCGGCGGCAGGCGCAGGCTGGCCATGCGGTCGGCTTCCAGTTCGAAGGCCACGCCCAGGCGATCACGGGCCAGCACCTGGTAGTAGGCGGTGAAGTCATCGCTGGTGAAGGCGTTCTCTTCGGCACCAAGGTCGCGCAGGATCAGCGACGCTTCACCGGGGCCGACTTTTTCACTGCCCTTGAACATCATGTGCTCGAGGGCGTGGGACAAACCGGTCTGGCCTGGCGTTTCGTAGCTGGAACCAACCTTGTACCAGACCTGGGACACCACCACCGGCGCGCGATGGTCTTCGCGCACGACGACCTTCAGGCCGTTGTCGAGGGTGAATTCATGGGTGGGTTGTGGGTCGGCAGCCAAGGCTGAAAAGGGCAGACAAACTGTGCTGAGCAGCAGGCCTGCGGCGCGGCGGGCAAGAGCATTCATTCGTGTTTAAACCTGTTGGGTTGCCCGCTTGGCCTTAGCCTCAGCGGGCGAGGAGGTGCTAGGATACTGATCCGTTTTACTGGCGGCCACGCCTATCGGGTCTTTTATCGACCCCTGGCTGTTTGGGTTCCTCGGAGAAGCCTCGGGATTGCCTGTTGATCCCGGCGTTTTCGCCGATGATGCCGTACCAGTCCTTCGAAAAAATCGACTTTGAGGTGTCCTCGGGACGCTTCGACAAAATGTTGCGCGTGAACAAGCTGGATGAAACGCAGTCTGTTCAGCATTGAATATTTATCACCGAGGCGCCTTCGTGGCGCGTCGCTACCGTGAGATAGCCGTCCTCCATGTTTGGTTCCAACGACGACAAGAAGACCCCAGCTGAGGCTGGCGAGAAAAAAGGCCTGTTCGGATGGCTGCGCAAGAAGCCGCAGGAAACCGTCGTCGAGCAGCCACAAGCGCTGGCTGAGCCCGCCGCCGAGGCAGTGGCCGAAGAGGCCGCGCCCATTGTCCTGCCGATTGCCGAGCCGGTGCTGCAACCGGTCGAGCCTGAACCTGAACTCGCGCCTGAACCGGTGACCGAACAGCCGCTCACCCCGCCTGCCGGGCACACCCCCTGGCTGACCTTGCCAGTGGCCGAAGAGCCGGTTGCGCTGGTCGAAGACGCGCAGGCCCCCCACGTCACCCCGCCGATTCCGGCCCCGACACAGGCTGTCGAGGCGCCAGTCGTCGAGCCGACGGTCGCAGCCATTGTGCCTGTGGTTACGCCCGCTGCGCCTGAGCCGCAACCGCCTGCTCCAGTCGAGCCCGTCCGTGCTGCCGAGGAAAGCAAGGTTGGCTTCTTCGCCCGTCTCAAGCAGGGCCTGTCCAAGACCAGCGCCAGCATCGGCGAAGGCATGGCCAGCCTGTTCCTGGGCAAGAAAGTCATCGATGACGAATTGCTCGAAGACATCGAGACCCGCCTGCTGACCGCCGATGTCGGTGTCGAGGCCACCTCGGTGATCATCCAGAGCCTGACCCAGAAGGTCGCGCGTAAACAGCTGACCGACGCCGATGCGCTGTATAAGTCCCTGCAAGGTGAGCTGACCAGCCTGCTCCAACCGGTGGAAAAGCCGCTGGTGATTGCCTCGCAGAACAAGCCGTTCGTGATCCTGGTCGTCGGCGTCAACGGTGCCGGCAAGACCACCACCATCGGCAAACTGGCCAAGAAGCTGCAGCTCGAAGGCAAGAAAGTCATGCTCGCCGCCGGCGACACCTTCCGCGCCGCCGCGGTCGAACAGCTGCAAGTGTGGGGCGAACGCAACAAGATCCCGGTGATCGCCCAGCACACCGGCGCCGACTCCGCTTCGGTGATCTTCGACGCCGTGCAAGCGGCCAAGGCCCGTGGCATCGATGTGCTGATCGCCGACACGGCCGGTCGCCTGCACACCAAAGACAACCTGATGGAAGAACTGAAGAAGGTTCGCCGGGTGATCGGCAAGCTCGACGCCGACGCACCCCACGAAGTGTTGCTGGTGCTGGACGCCGGTACCGGCCAGAACGCCATCAACCAGGCCAAGCAGTTCAACCAGACTGTCGAACTGACCGGGCTGGCCCTGACCAAACTCGACGGCACCGCCAAGGGCGGGGTCATTTTCGCCCTGGCCAAGCAGTTTGGCCTGCCAATTCGCTACATTGGCGTGGGTGAAGGCATCGACGATTTGCGCACTTTTGAAGCCGAGCCCTTTGTCCAGGCGCTGTTTGCCGAGCGGGAGCATTCATGATTCGTTTCGAACAGGTCGGTAAACGCTATCCGAACGGTCACGTCGGCTTGCATGAGCTGAGCTTTCGGGTCCGTCGCGGCGAGTTTCTGTTTGTCACCGGCCATTCCGGCGCCGGTAAAAGCACCTTGCTGCGCCTGCTGCTGGCGATGGAGCGGCCCTCCACCGGCAAACTGCTGCTGGCCGGCCAGGACCTGAGCACCATCAGCAATGCCCAGATTCCCTACCTGCGCCGGCAGATCGGCGTGGTATTCCAGAATCACCAGTTGCTGTTCGATCGCACCGTGTTCAACAACGTGGCGTTGCCATTGCAGATCCTGGGCCTGTCCAAGGCCGAGATCATCAAGCGCGTGGACTCGGCCCTGGAGCGTGTGGCCCTGTCGGACAAGACCGACCTGTACCCGGGCGACCTGTCCACCGGCCAGCAACAGCGCGTAGGCATCGCCCGCGCCATCGTCCATCGGCCGGCCTTGCTGCTGGCGGACGAACCCACCGGTAACCTCGACCCGCGCCTGGCGGCGGAGATCATGGGCGTATTCGAAGACATCAACCGCCTGGGCACCAGTGTGCTGATCGCCAGTCACGACCTGGCGTTGATCGCGCGCATGCGTCACCGCATGCTTACCTTGCAGCGCGGTCGATTGATCGGTGACGGGGAGGCTGGCGTATGAGTGCGACTCGCAGCCCGAAAGTGGCCGAACGCGTAGCCCCGAAAGCTTCCGATCCGCAGCCGCAGAAGAAAAAACGCGACGATGACGACGGCCCGGACTTCGCCACGCTGCTGCGCGCCTGGATCGAAAGCCATCGCGCCAGCCTGCTGGACAGCCTGCGGCGCCTGGGCAAGCAGCCCATTGGCAGCTTCTTTACCTGCATGGTGATGGCGGTGGCCCTGAGCCTGCCCATGGGCCTGTCATTATTGCTCAGTAATGTGGAGCGCCTGGGCGGTTCCTGGCAGCGTGCGGCGCAGATTTCCCTGTACCTGCAGATGGACGCGAGTCCCGGCGAAGGCCAGGCGTTGCGTGAGCAGATCAAGGCCATGCCGGGCGTGGCCGATGCCGAATACATCGGACGCGAACAGGCGCTTGAAGAATTCCAGCAGCAGTCCGGCCTGGGCGAAGCCCTCAAGGAACTGCCGGAGAACCCGCTGCCGGGCGTGGTGCTGGTGACGCCGAACGAGGTCGACAAGTCGACTCTTGAAGCATTAAGACAAAGACTTTCCGAGTTGCCGAAGGTACAACAGGCGCAACTTGATCTAGTCTGGGTCGAGCGTCTTGCGGCGATCCTCAAGCTCGGCGACCGGTTTGTCTTCGGTCTGACGGTGCTGCTGGTTTCTGCATTACTTTTGGTGATAGGCAATACCATTCGTCTTCATATTGAAAACCGCCGCACCGAGATAGAAGTGATTAAACTCGTCGGCGGTACGGACAGTTATGTACGCAGGCCCTTCCTTTATATGGGCGCGTTGTATGGCTTCGGTGCCGGGATTCTGTCCTGGGGTGTATTGGCGTTCGGCCTGGATTGGCTGAATGACGCGGTAGTGGGGCTGGCCGGTTTGTACGGCAGTGATTTTTCGCTGGCCGGAGTGCCAGTCGCCGACGGTCTGTCGCTCTTGCTTGGCGCGGTGCTGTTGGGTTATATCGGTGCATGGATTGCGGTAGCACGCCACTTGCGTGAGCTTGCGCCAAAATAGGTTTTTTGCGCGTATTGACCTTTCAGTTTTTGTGGGAACTTGTCCTATGGTTCCCGGTCAATTTTCGCAGTGCTGAACTGCACGAGTTATGTGAGTCGGAGGTTTTTTCGTATGACCACTTCTTTGCAACCTGCTTATGCTCTGGTCCCGGGTGCGAACCTGGAGGCTTATGTGCACACGGTGAACAGCATTCCTTTGCTGACGCCCGAGCAGGAGCGTGAACTGGCCGAGAGTCTCTATTATGAGCAGGATCTTGAGGCGGCTCGGCAGATGGTGCTCGCCCACCTGCGTTTTGTCGTACATATCGCCCGCAGCTATTCCGGCTACGGGCTGGCCCAGGCCGACCTGATCCAGGAAGGCAACGTTGGCCTGATGAAGGCGGTCAAGCGTTTCAACCCGGAAATGGGTGTGCGCCTGGTGTCGTTTGCCGTGCACTGGATCAAGGCGGAAATCCACGAGTTCATCCTGCGTAACTGGCGCATCGTGAAAGTCGCGACCACCAAGGCCCAGCGCAAGCTGTTCTTCAACCTGCGCAGCCAGAAGAAACGCCTGGCCTGGCTGAACAACGAAGAAGTCCACCGTGTAGCCGAAAGCCTGGGCGTAGAGCCTCGGGAAGTACGCGAGATGGAAAGCCGCCTGACCGGCCATGACATGGCCTTCGACCCGGCCGCCGAAGCGGACGACGACAGCGCTTTCCAATCGCCGGCCAACTACCTGGAAGACCACCGGTACGACCCGGCGCGTCAACTGGAAGACGCCGACTGGAGCGACAACTCCAACACCAACCTGCACGAAGCCCTGGAAGTGCTGGACGAACGCAGTCGCGACATCCTTTACCAGCGTTGGCTGGCCGAGGAAAAAGCCACGCTGCACGACCTGGCGCAGAAGTACAACGTATCGGCCGAGCGGATTCGCCAGCTTGAGAAAAGCGCGATGAACAAGCTCAAGGTGTCGATCGCCGCCTGACTGCGATAGCGGCCATAAAAAAACGCCCCGATCAGAGATGATTGGGGCGTTTTTGTTTGTGCTCACTCTCGGACCCGACGCAGGTCTCCTTGTGGGAGCGAGCCTGCTCGCGATTGCGTTGGCTCAGTCGATGAAGATGTCGAATGAGCTATTGTCATCGCGAGCAGGCTCGCTCCCACAAGGGGTCTCCAGTGTCTTGGTTATTGGGTCCAAGGCGCTCGCCGCGAATTATTGAGCTCCAGCAAATAGCTGTCGCCCCCCCAACTGGCTCATCTGCTGGCGAATCCAACTTGCCCGCCGCAGTACATAAGGGCTCGGCCGGCTGGCGTTCCACACCCGCGGGTTGGGCAATACCGCCGCCAGCAGGCTTGCCTGTTGCCGGGACAAGGCGTCGGCGCTTACGCGAAAATGATGTCGTGCTGCCGCTTCGGCCCCGAACACACCGTCATCCCACTCGACGCTGTTGAGGTACACCTCCAGGATCCGCTGCTTGGGCCAGAACACTTCGATCAGCCCAGTGAACCAGGCCTCCAGCCCTTTGCGCAGCCAACTGCGACCCGACCACAGGAACAGGTTCTTGGACACTTGCTGGCTGAGGGTGCTGGCACCGCGAATCGAACCGCCACGCCCATTGTGGGCGAACGCGGCCTGGATCGCGCCGATGTCGAACCCCCAGTGCTCGGGGAATTTCTGGTCTTCACCGGCAATCACCGCGACCTTCAGGCTATCGGAGATCCGGTCCCAAGGCTGCCAGGTGCGTTGCAGGTCAATCGGTTCGCCACCGAACCAGGATTCGACCTTGCGCTCGATCATCAGCGCGGTGAACGGTGGCGGCACCACGCGAAACAGCAGCACGAGCACAACGCTGCCGACGGCGAACCAGAGCAGGGCTTTAAGGAATCGTCGAAACAATAAACGCAGCATAGAGATGGCTTGGCCGAACCCGTCGAGCGGGCCATTATACAGACCCTGTCCCCCGAGTCTGATTGGAGTTCTCATGCTGCGTAGCTTTCTGATGCTGGCTGCTTTTTTCGGCTTCACAGGCGTGGCACTGGGGGCGTTTGCCGCCCACGGCCTGAAAAATCGCCTGAGCGCCGATTACCTGGCGATTTTCCACACGGGCGTCACCTATCAACTGGTGCACACCCTGGCCCTGCTGGGCGTCGCGCTGCTGGCCACGCACATCCCCGGGCGCATCGTCACCTGGGCCGGGGTTTCCTTTGTGGTGGGCATCCTGTTGTTCTCCGGCAGCCTGTACCTGCTGACCCTCACAGGCATCAGCAAGCTGGGCATCATCACGCCGTTTGGCGGCGTGGCGTTCCTGATCGGCTGGCTGTGCCTGGGGCTTGCCGCCTGGCGGCTGGGCTGACCGGGCAGTCCATTTCATGACGAATGGCTTGGGTCACCCAGACTGATCGGGCTAGAATGCCAGCCCCTAAAAATGATGGCGGCATCCGGCATGCGCATTCAGTTGAACGGCGAACCCCTTGATCTGCCCGACGGTGAGACCGTCGCGGCCCTGCTGACCCGTCTGGAACTTGCCGGACGTCGCGTCGCGGTGGAGCTCAATCTGGATATCGTCCCGCGCAGCCAGCACGCCGAAACCACGTTGAACGATGGCGATTCGGTCGAAGTGGTCCATGCCATCGGCGGCGGCTAGTCGCTTCGGTTTCGCAGCATTTCGCAAGAACCTCACCCCAACAGAGGATTTCCCATGAGCATCGTTCGTAGCGACAAGCCCTTCGTCCTGGCCGGTCGTACCTACCAGTCGCGCTTGCTGGTAGGCACCGGCAAATACCGTGACATGGAAGAAACCCGCCTGGCTATCGAGGCCTCGGGCGCCGAAATCGTAACCGTCGCCGTGCGCCGCACCAACATCGGCCAGAACCCGGGCGAACCGAACCTGCTGGATATCCTGCCGCCGGATCGCTACACCATCCTGCCGAACACCGCCGGTTGCTTCGACGCCATCGAGGCCGTGCGCACCTGTCGCCTGGCCCGTGAGCTGCTCGATGGCCACAACCTGGTGAAACTGGAAGTGCTGGCGGACCAGAAAACCCTGTTCCCCAACGTGATCGAGACCCTCAAGGCCGCCGAAACCCTGGTCAAGGAAGGTTTCGACGTGATGGTCTACACCAGCGATGACCCGATCATCGCCCGTCAACTGGCGGAAATCGGCTGCATCGCGGTCATGCCGCTGGCCGGCCTGATCGGCACGGGCCTGGGGATCTGCAACCCGTACAACCTGCAGATCATCCTTGAAGAAGCGAAGATCCCGGTGTTGGTGGATGCCGGTGTCGGTACCGCTTCCGATGCCACCATCGCCATGGAGCTGGGTTGCGAAGCGGTGCTGATGAACTCCGCCATCGCCCACGCCCAACAACCGATCCTGATGGCCGAAGCCATGAAACACGCGATTGTCGCCGGGCGCCTGGCGTACCTGGCCGGTCGCATGCCGAAAAAACTCTACGCCAGCGCCTCCTCGCCGCTGGATGGTCTGATCAAGTAAGAGCCATTGATGACTGAATCGAACGACACGCCGGTCCTGCCGGAAGAAGGCGAAGAGCGCCAACACCGGCGCATCAAGAGTTTTGTGATGCGCGCCGGGCGCATGACCGAGGGCCAGCAGCGCGGCCTGGAGCAGGGCGCGCCGCTGTTTGTCCTGCCGCTTGCCGATGCCCCGGTGGATTTTGACCAGGTGTTCGGCCGCTCGGCCCCGCGCTCGCTGGAAATCGGCTTCGGCATGGGCCATTCGTTGCTGGAGATGGCCGCAGCTTCGCCTGAACAGGATTTCATTGGTGTGGAAGTCCACCGCCCCGGCGTCGGTGCGCTGCTCAATGGCGTGCTGACCCAAGGGCTGACCAACCTGCGGGTCTACGATTGCGACGCCATCGAAGTGCTCAACCGCTGCGTGGCTGACAACAGCCTCGATCGGCTGATGCTGTTCTTCCCGGACCCATGGCACAAGAGTCGCCATCACAAGCGTCGTATCGTCCAGGCATCGTTCGCTGAACTGGTGCGCAGCAAGTTGAAGGTCGGCGGTGTGCTGCACATGGCCACCGACTGGGAACCCTATGCCGAATACATGCTGGAAGTGATGAATGTCGCCCCGGGCTACCGCAACCTGGCCGAAGACGGCAAGTGCGTGCCACGCCCGGCCGAACGGCCGATCACCAAGTTCGAACGCCGTGGTGAACGGCTTGGGCATGGGGTTTGGGATTTGAAGTTCGAGAAGGTGGCGTAAGCATCACGCGGTAAAAACTGTGGGAGCAAGGCTTTGTGGGAGCAAGGCTTGCCCGCGATAGCAGCACCTCGGTACCCACTTCAACCCCGAGTTGCCTGCATCGCGAGCAAGCTTTGCTCCCACAGAAGCCCGCTCCCACATTTGTTTTCTGGTGTCTGTGGGGTCAGCGCCGATCCGCCACGACACCAATCAACACCAGCACCACCAACAACACCGGCGCCAGGCTGTAGTTGTTGAACTGGCTCAAACCTCGGACGACCCATGGCGTGGCGTAGATCAGTGCCGCGCCGCTGCCGATCATGCACAGCAGGGCGATCAGTGGAACGCGCAAGGCGCCGGCGATGCTGCCCAGGCGTTGTTCGACCCAGCCCTTGATGTCGGCACCAAACAGCACCAGCAGGCAGCCTACCAATGCCAGGGAGATTTCTGACAGGTTGCTGCGGCTCCAGCGGGACACGGTGGCCAGCAGGTCGAGTACCAGATCCATTCGATTTCCTTGTGTTGATCAGCTCAGAAATTTCTGCAGCAAGTCATTGAGAAACAGCTGTCCGCGCTCGGTGGCTGCCAGACGTTCCGGTTCGACCTGCAACAACCCGCTTTGTTCGGCCTCGCGCCGGCCTTCGGCCAGGCTTTGCAGGGGCAGCCCGGTGCGCTCCGGGTACAGCCGCGATTCCACGCCTGCGGTCAAGCGCAGGGCGTTCATCAGGAACTCGAATGGCAGCTCTTCGTTGGCCAGGGTTTTCTCGCCCGCCAGGAAGCGTTTGGCCGGGTTGAGGTAATCCTTGGGCAGGCGCGTCTTCCAGGTGCGTACGATGCGCCCGTCCGGATGGCTGAGCTTGCCATGGGCGCCGGCGCCGATGCCAATGAAGTCGCCGAAGCTCCAGTAATTGAGGTTATGCCGCGCCGCCCGACCGGGTTGGGCGTAGGCCGAGACTTCGTACTGGGCGTAGCCGTGCTCGGCCAGCAGGGCTTGTCCGGCTTCCTGGATGTCCCACAACGTGTCGTCTTCGGGCAATGTTGGCGGCTGGTTCCAGAACACCGTGTTCGGCTCCAGCGTCAACTGGTACCAGGACAGGTGAGTCGGCTTCAAGGCGATGGCCTGGCGCAGGTCGCTCAAGGCGTCGTCGAGGGATTGGTCGGGCAAGCCGTGCATCAGGTCGAGGTTGAAGTTGTCGAAACCGGCCTGGCGAGCCATGCCGGCGGCGCGCACCGCCTCGTCACCGTTGTGGATCCGGCCCAAGGCCTCGAGCTTGGCCTGCTGGAAGCTCTGGATGCCGATGGACAGGCGATTGATGCCCAAGGCCCGGTAAGCGACGAATTTTTCCTGCTCGAAGGTGCCGGGATTGGCTTCCAGGGTGATTTCAATGTCCTGGGCGAAGGGAATGCGTGCTTCGACGCCCTTGAGCAACCGGCCCAGGGCCTGGGCACTGAACAGGCTCGGGGTGCCGCCACCGAAAAAGATCGAGCTCAACGGTCGACCATAGACCGCATGCAGATCCTGGTCGAGGTCGGCCAGCAGGGCGTCGACGTACTCTTCTTCCGGCAATTGCGGGCTGGCGGTGTGGGAGTTGAAGTCGCAATACGGACATTTGCGCACGCACCACGGGATGTGCACGTACAACGCCAGGGGCGGCAGCACCGGCAGCGGCGCCCGAGGCGTTTGTGCACCGCCGTGAATCAGCGGTGCCGGAGCATCATCGATCATCGCAGGCCCAGGCGTTGACGCAGCAGGGCCATGGCGCGGGCGCGGTGGCTCAGTTGGTTCTTTTCCACCGGCCCCAGCTCGGCGCTGGAGCAATTACGCTCCGGCACCCAGAACAACGGGTCATAGCCAAAACCGTGCTCGCCGCTGGCTTCGGTGAGAATGCGCCCGTGCCACAAGCCTTCGCAGAGGATCGGCAACGGGTCATCGGCATGGCGCACCAGGGCCAGCACGCACACGAACTGCGCGCCGCGCTCGGCTTCGGGCACGTCCTTGAGGGCTTCGAGCAGCTTGGCGTTGTTCGCCGCGTCCCCTTTGCCGTCCGCGTAACGGGCCGAATAAATGCCCGGCGCGCCGCCGAGGAAGTCCACTGCCAGCCCGGAATCGTCGGCCAGCGCCGGCAGGCCCGAGATGCGGGCGGCATTGCGGGCCTTGAGGATGGCGTTCTCGACGAACGACAGACCGGTCTCTTCCGGTTCCACCTGGCTGAACTCGCCAATCGAGCGCAACTGCACCGAGCCGCCGAGCATGGCCTGCAGTTCCTTGAGTTTGCCGGCGTTGTGGCTGGCCAGTACGAGTTGGGTGAAGTTGATCATTGGCCCGGGAACAGTTCCTGGTTGAAGTTGATGGTGTTGATCTTGTCGCCGGTTTGCACCTTGATCTCGAAGGTGCGGGTTTCCTGCTGGGGCACCGGGTACTGGGCGATGTAGTAGATCGCGCCTTGTTCGGTCACCTGCTTGAATTGCAGCGGGATGCTCTGGCTGGTGAGGTCTTTCACCGTGCCACTGACCTGGGCGCTCAAGGGCACGCCGGCCTTGAGCACCGAGACGTTGATCACGCCCTGTTGCTTGCTGCGGATCAGCTCGGCATTCTTGGCGATCTCCGGCGTCAGGAAGGTGGAGTTGAAGGTGTTGTAGTGCACGGTGATATCACCGAACACTTCCTTGCGCTCGCCTTTGATAACGTCGGCGGCCATGGCGCCAACGCTCAGGCAAGCGGTGATGAGAAACAACCCTAGACGTTTCATGTCGTGCTCCTGGTGAGGCCGGGGCTCACACCGCGACCTGGTAATCGGTAAGGCCCGGACTACTGACCCTATAGATGCCTATCTCACCTAACAGATTAGGCCATAGCTTGCTGGCCCACCCGTGGCGGTGCTGCTGGTCCACGGCCAGGCGATCGATGACCTTGGCTTCGCGTTCGCGGCACAGCGCCTCGAAGTCGGCGAAAGTGCAGAAGTGGATGTTCGGCGTGTTGTACCAGGTGTAGGGCAGGAACTCCGAGACCGGCATGCGCCCCTTGCTCGCCAGGTACCAGCGGCAACGCCAATGCCCGAAGTTGGGGAAGGTGATGATGCACTGGCGCCCGACCCGCAGCATTTCGTCGAGGATCTTGTCCGGGTAGTGCACCGCTTGCAGGGCCTGGGTCATGACCACGATGTCGAAGCTGTTGCTGGCGAAGTTGCCCAGGCCCTTGTCCAGGTCCTGCTCGATGACGTTGATGCCCTTGGCGACGCACTCGGCGATGTTGTCCGGGTCGTTTTCCAGGCCGTAGCCGCTGACTTGCTTGTTGTCCCGCAGCCAGGTCAGCAGTTCGCCGTTGCCGCAGCCCAGGTCAAGCACGCGGCTGCCGGCGGGGATCCATTCCTGGATGATTTCCAGATCGGCTCTCATGGCGTCCTCACAGCGTTATACGGTTCATGTAGTTGCCGAACGCCTGCAGGTAGCGCGGGATCGGGATCAAAAAGGCGTCGTGGCCCTGGGGCGCGTCGATTTCCAGGTAGCAGACGTCCTTGCGCGCGGCCATCAGCGCGTCCACCAGCTCCCGGGAGCGCGCCGGGGAGAAGCGCCAGTCAGTGGTGAACGACATCACGCAGAACTTGGCGGTGGCATTGGCGAAGGTTTTTGCCAGGTTATCGTCGAAGTTCGCTGCCGGATCGAAGTAGTCCAGTGCCTTGGTCATCAACAGGTAGGTGTTGGCGTCGAAGCGCCCGGAGAACTCTTCACCCTGATAGCGCAGGTAGCTCTCGACCTGGAACTCGACGCTGTGGAAGTCGTAGTTGAGCTTTTCGCTCTTGAGGCCACGGCCGAATTTTTCGCCCATGGAGTCGTCGGACAGGTAGGTGATGTGCCCGACCATCCGCGCCAGCATCAACCCGCGCTTGGGGATCACGCCGTGTTCCTGGAACGAGCCGCCGTGGAATTCAGGGTCGGTGAGGATCGCCTGGCGCGCCACTTCGTTGAAGGCGATGTTCTGCGCCGACAGCTTGGGTGCCGAGGCGATTGCCAGGCAATGGCGCACGCGGTCCGGGTAGGTGATGGTCCACTGCAAGGCCTGCATGCCCCCCAGGCTGCCGCCGATCACGGCTGCCCACTGGGCGATGCCGAGGCGATCGGCCAGGCGCGCCTGGCTGTGGACCCAGTCTTCCACCGTCAGCACTGGAAAATCGGCGCCGAAGGGCTTGCCGGTGTCCGGGTTGAGGCTGCTGGGGCCGGTGGAGCCGTTGCAGCCGCCGAGGTTGTTCAGGCTGACTACGAAGAATTTGCTGGTGTCGATGGGCTTGCCCGGGCCGATGCAACTGTCCCACCAGCCGGGTTTGCGGTCGTCGACGCTGTGGTAGCCGGCGGCGTGGTGATGCCCCGACAAGGCGTGGCAAATCAGCACGGCATTGCTCGCCGTGGCATTGAGGGTGCCGTAGGTTTCGTAGATCAGGTCATAGGCCGGCAACGAACGGCCGCAGGCCAGGGCCAGGGGCTCGCTGAAATGCGCCATTTGCGGCGTCACCAGACCAACGGAATCGGGGGGAAAGGCAGTTGGCATCGACCCTGCTCGCGTTGAAATGAGGCGTAAGTCTAAAGACCGCTGTGGCAGGCGGCAAGCAAAGGCGCGGCTGGGCGATTTAAGTGTGGCGAGGGGATTTATCCCCGTTGGGCTGCGTAGCAGCCCCAACACAGCTAATGCGATCCGCCAGACACGCCGAGGCGACGGATAGCCCAGCGGGGATAAGTCCCCTCGCCACAAGATCGGCGCTAACCGATCAGGCCCGTGTCAGGCCTGGCAGCTCCGGCAGCTTCTTCGGCGAATGAATCCGCACCCGCTTCTGTCGGTTCAATTCGCCGCTGATCAGGCTGACCTGGCTCTTGGACACGCCAAACGCCTTGGCCAGGAATGCCATCAGGTAGGCATTGGCCTTGCCCTCGACCGGCGGGGCGGTGAGGCGGATCTTCAGGCGGTCACCGTGCAGCCCGGCGAAGTCATCGCTGCGGGCTGCCGGTTGCAGGTGACATTCCAGGATCAGGTCGTCGCCGTCCCAGCGAAAGTAGCTCACCGGGTCAGATCAGCAGGCGCAGGATTTCCGGCATCATGGTCATCGCTGCCAGGTTGTTGATCACCAACATGTCGATCAGCTTGAGCACCATGAACGCCAGGATCGGCGAAATGTCCAGGCCGCCAAGGTTCGGCACGATACGACGGAACGGCGCCAGGGCCGGCTCGCAGATCTGGTTGACCAGCTCGGCGCCCGGATTGTGGCTGCCCGGAGCGACCCACGACAGGATCACGCTGATGATCATGGCGAAGAAGAAAATCTTCAGGAACAGCGCGGTCACGCCGATGATCGACCAGATCAGCAGTTGCAGCGGGTTGCCGGTGGTGCCGTAGGTCAGCAGCAGGGTCAGGGCCATCAGCGCCAGTTGCACGAGGATCGCCAGCACCAGCGACGACATGTCCAGGCCGAACAGGCTGGGGATGATCCGGCGCAAAGGCTTGAGCAGCGGCTGGGTAGCCTTGACGACGAACTGGCACAGCGGGTTGTAGAAGTTGGCGCGCACCAGTTGCAGTACGAAACGCATCAGCACGATCAGCAGATACAGGCTGCCGAGGGTTTGCAGCACATAGACCGCTGCGGTGTTCAATCCAATCATGAATGGCTCCTTATTGGCCCAGTTGTTCGGCCATCTCGGCCGAGCGGTGCGCGGCGGCGCCGAGTGCTTTTTCCACCAGGGCTTCGAAGCCCCCGGCCTGGAATGATTTGATGGCCGCTTCGGTGGTGCCGGCCGGCGAGGTCACGCGGCGGCGCAGCTCGGCCGCATCGACGTCGCTGGACACGGCCATGTGCGCGGCCCCCAATGCGGTCTGCAAGGTCAGCTGCGCGGCGATATCCCGGGGCAGGCCGAGTTTCTCGCCGGCGGCGGTCATGGCTTCGATCAGCAGGAAGAAGTACGCCGGGCCCGAGCCGGAGACGGCGGTGACGGCGTCCAGTTGCTGTTCGGTGTCCAGCCACAGCGCCAGGCCGACGGCTGACAGCAGCTCCTCGGCCTGTTGCCGTTGTGCGGTGGACACCTGGGCCGTGGCGAACAGGCCGCTGACGCCCTGGCGCAGCAGCGCCGGGGTGTTGGGCATGCAGCGTACGATCGGCTGTTCGCCGAGCCAGTTGTTCATACTGGCGCAGGTGATGCCAGCGGCAATCGACACCACCAGTTGCTGGGGCTTGAGGCTGGGGCGCAGGGCCTCGCACACGGTTTTCATCGCCTGTGGCTTGACCGCCAGCACGACGACGTCCGCACCGTCGACGGCCTGGGCGTTGTCGGCGAAGGTTTCGATGCCGTGTTCGGTGCTCACTCGGTTGCGGGTCTCTTCACCCGGATCGCTGGCGCGGATCAGGGAAGCGTCCAGGCCCTTGGCCCGCAGGCCGCCGATCAGGCTGGCGGCCATGTTGCCGGCGCCGATGAAGGCAATACGCGTGTTGCTCATGACAGGTCCTTATAAAGAGATGAGTCGGCCATGGTTCAGGATTGACCGTAGTCGCGGGCGCCGAACAGGGCGGTTCCGATGCGCACCCAGGTGGCGCCCTGGGCGATGGCCGACTCAAGGTCGTGGCTCATGCCCATGGAAAGGGTGTCCAGCGGCAGCTCCAGGCTGGTTTGCAAGTTTTGAACGGCGGCGAAGGCTGCGTCCTGGGCGGCGCGCTCTTCGGTGGGCTCGGGAATCGCCATCAGCCCACGCAGCTTCAAGCGCGGCAAGGCGCTGATGGCGCTGGCCAGGGCGGGCAGGTCTGCCGGGGTGCAGCCGGACTTGCTGGCTTCACCGCTGACATTGACCTGGATGCAGATGTTCAGCGGCGGCAACTCGGCCGGGCGTTGCTCGGACAGGCGCTGTGCAATTTTCAAGCGATCCACGGAATGCACCCAGTCGAAGTGTTCGGCGATAGCACGCGTCTTGTTCGATTGAATGGGGCCGATGAAGTGCCAGATCAAGGGCAGGTCGGTCAGTTCGACCTGTTTGCCCAGGGCCTCTTGCAGATAATTCTCGCCGAAGTCCCGCAGGCCCGCGGCATAAGCTTCGCGCAGGGCCTGGGCGGGCTTGGTCTTGCTTACGGCCAGCAGCTGGACACTGTGTTCGGCACGTTGGGCGGCCTGCTCCGCAGCGCGGATACGCGATCTAACCTGAGCGATGTTGTCTGCTATCGTGGACATAAAGAAGCGCCAGCGGGTCTGAGGTTCGCGGCATTCTACTGGAATTGAGGAGCGCTATGGATATCACTGAACTGCTGGCGTTCAGCGCCAAACAGGGGGCGTCGGACCTGCACCTGTCCGCCGGGTTGCCGCCGATGATCCGCGTCGATGGCGATGTGCGGCGCATCAACCTGCCGGCGCTGGACCACAAGCAGGTCCATGAACTGATCTACGACATCATGAACGACCGGCAACGAGTAGATTACGAAAAGTTTCTGGAGACCGACTTTTCCTTCGACGTGCCGGGTGTGGCGCGGTTCCGGGTCAACGCCTTCAACCAGAATCGCGGCGCGGGGGCGGTATTCCGGACCATTCCGTCGAAAGTCCTGACCATGGAGGACCTGGGGATGGGCGAGGTGTTTCGCAAAGTGACCGAGGCGCCGCGCGGGCTGGTGTTGGTGACCGGGCCGACCGGTTCGGGCAAGTCCACCACCCTGGCGGCCATGATCGACCATTTGAACAGCCACAAGCACCATCACATCCTCACCATTGAAGACCCTATCGAGTTCGTTCACGAACCGCGCAAGTGCCTGATCAACCAGCGCGAGGTGCACCGCGACACTCAGGGGTTCTCCACGGCCCTGCGATCGGCCCTGCGGGAGGATCCGGACGTGATCCTGGTAGGGGAGATGCGTGACCTGGAGACCATCCGCCTGGCGCTGACCGCCGCGGAAACCGGGCATCTGGTGTTCGGCACACTGCACACCACATCGGCGGCCAAGACCATTGACCGAGTGGTGGACGTGTTCCCCGGTGACGAGAAGTCCATGGTTCGCTCGATGTTGTCGGAATCGTTGCAGGCGGTGATTTCCCAGACGCTGGTCAAGAAGATCGGCGGCGGCCGGATCGCGGCGCATGAAATCATGCTGGGCACCTCGGCGATCCGGAACCTGATCCGCGAGGACAAGGTGGCGCAGATGTACTCGGCCATCCAGACCGGTGGTTCACTGGGGATGCAGACGCTGGATATGTGTTTGAAGGATTTGGTGAACAAAGGCTTGATCAGCCGCGAACATGCGCGGGAACGGGCGCGTTCGCCGGATAACTTCTAGCGGGGGAGGTGGTGTAGCCCTGTGGCGAGGGAGCTTGCTCCCGCTGGGTGGCGCAGCCGCCCCAAACTGACCAATGATCTCTGTGGGCCTCATCATTTTGGGTCCGCTTCGCGGCCCAGCGGGAGCAAGCTCCCTCGCCACAAAAGAGCCATGTAGGCTTCAGATCAGCGCTGAACCACGCGCATCGCCCCCGGCTCCTTCGGCAGAACCCGCTTGGCCACCACGTAATGGGTGTCCCAGTACGGCTTGTTCAGCGTGTCGATAGTCACCGACTTGCCACGGCGCGGAGCGTGGATGAAACGGTCGTTGCCCAGGTAGATGGCCACGTGATTGACTCGGCGGCTCTTGAGCTTGAAGAAAATCAGGTCGCCGGGCTTGAGATCCTTGCGTTCGACTTTCTCGCCATGACCGGCAGCCATCGCATTGGAGGTGCGTGGCAGGTCGAAGGTGGCGTCGTTGAAGGCGTATTTCACCAAGCCGCTGCAATCGAAGCCTTTACTTGGGCTACTGCCGCCCCAACGATAAGGTGTGCCGAGTACATTCACGGCGCGACTCAGCACGTTGCTGCTTGCTTTGGTCGCCATCGGCGGAACCAGCTTGCTGTTGGCCGTGCTCAAGCGCTGGGCGCTTGGCTTGTTCTTGCTCAAGGAAGCAGAAACATGGGATTTCGGGGTGTAGCCGTTGACGTTGGGAAGACGTTGCTCACGATTGGTGGCGTGGGCGGCCAGTGGCAATAATAGGCAAATGGTTAGCCATGTCTTGAAAAATGGACGCATTAGGCAGGGCTCTTAAAGGTTAGCGCGCAACTTTATAACAGCTTTTTTCGCTGTTCCGAGGCCGTTTGTCGATTCGAAACTTGGCGCCAACCCCGCATGATTGTGACAAATTGACCCGATTGTCCGACAGAACCCCGACACCACGGGGGTTTCCTTGGTTCAAAGTTGCTCAGGACCGCTTGTCGGCGAGACACAAAAAAGTCACAAAAAATCCGAAAAAATTTATCTATCGAGGCAAAAGAGGCCATTCATGAACAGCTATCAGCAGGATGCGATCCGCGATACCCACAGCAAAGTCATCGGGTATCTGCTGTGGATTTTCGGTTTCACCGGGGCCCACCGTTTCTATTACGGCAAGCCGGTCACGGGCACGATCTGGTTCTTCACCTTCGGCCTGCTGGGCATTGGTTGGTTGATCGACCTGTTCCTGATCCCGGCCATGGATCGCGAAGCGGACCTGCGTTTCACCCCAGGGCCTATCGAATACAGCGTGGCGTGGATCCTGCTGACGTTTCTCGGGGTGCTTGGCGTACACCGGATGTATCAGGGCAAGTGGCTCAGCGGGATTATCTACCTGCTGACGGGTGGGGTGCTTTTCCTGGGGGTGCTGTATGACTTCTGGACCCTGAATGATCAGGTTTCGATTCGGAATGCGCAGAAGCGGGGGGCTTTCCAGTAAGACCGAGTCGCTTGCATCGCGAGCAGGCTCGCTCCCACATTGGATCGAGGTGTTCACACATCATGTGTTCACCGAAGATCCCTCTGTGGGAGCGAGCCTGCTCGCGATAGGAGCGACGCGGTATCAGGCCTGGTGGGTGATCCGCCCATCCATCAAGGTGTAGCGCACCACACCCGGTAAGCTGTGGCCCAGGAACGGACAGTTGTCACCCTTGGAACGCCAGGCTTCGCCGGCCACGGTGGACGCGGCTGGGTCGAACAGCACCAGGTCCGCCGCCGCGCCAACCGCCAGTTTCCCTGCCGGCAATTGCAGCGCCTGGGCCGGGCCGGCGCTCAGGCGTGCGAGCAAGGTCGGCAGGTCGAGCAAGCCGTCTTCCACCAGTGTCAGGGCCAGCGGCAGCAGCAGTTCGACGCTGCTGATACCCGGCTCGGTGGCGCCGAATGGTGCCAGCTTGGCATCGCGCTCATGGGGCTGGTGGTGGCTGGAAATGGCCGAGATCACCCCGGATTTCACCGCCTCGCGCAAGCCCTCGCGGTCGGCGCGGGTGCGCAGCGGCGGCTGGACGTGGTAGACGCTGTTGAAGTCGATCAGCGCTTCGTCGGTCAGGATCAATTGGTACAGTGCCACATCGGCGGTCACCGGCAGGCCACGGGCCTGGGCCTGGGCGATCAGCGCCGCGCCGCGAGCACTGGTCAACTGGCTGAAGTGGGCGCGCACGCCGCTTTGTTCCACCAACAGCAGATCCCGGGCCAAGGCTACGGTCTCGGCGGTTTCCGGAATGCCCGGCAGGCCGAGGAAGCTGGCGGTCGGGCCCTCGTGGGCCAGGCCGCCTTCGGCCAGGTCGTGGTCCTGGGAGTTGAAGATCACCGTCAGGCCGAAGGTCGCCGCGTATTCCAGGGCGCGGCACAGGGTACGGGTATTGCGGAAACTGTTCAGGCCGTTGCCAAACGCCACGCAACCGGCGTCGCGCAGGGCGATGAGCTCGGCCAGTTGCTCGCCGTCCAGGCCCTTGCTCAGTGCGCCAATCGGGAAGACCTTGGTGTTGCCGGCCTCGCGGGCGCGGTCGAGGATCAGTTCGGCCACGGCCGAGGTGTCCAGCACCGGTTTGGTCTGCGGCGGGCAGCACAGGCTGGTCACGCCACCGGCGGCAGCGGCACGGGTTTCGCTGACGATGCTGCCTTTGCGGCTGTAGCCCGGTTCGCGCAGGGCGACGTTCAGGTCCACCAGGCCGGGGGCGGCCACCAGGCCTTGGGCGTCGACGGTCTCGACCGCCACGAAACCGGCCGGCGCGGCGCCCAGGGCGACGATCTTGCAGGCATCGATATGGATATCAGTCACTTGATCCAGGCCACTGGCTGGATCGATCACGCGTGCGCCGAGAATGCTGAGCTTCACTGGGCGTTCTCCTGGTCGAATTGGCGCTGGGCCGTTTGCCCGCTCATGGCCATGGACAGCACGGCCATGCGGATGGCGATGCCGTAGGTCACCTGGTTGAGAATCACCGAGTGCGGCCCGTCGGCCACCGCCGACTCGATCTCCACGCCGCGGTTGATCGGCCCCGGGTGCATGACGATGGCATCCGGCTTGGCCCCGGCCAGGCGGGCGGTGGTCAGGCCGAACAGGCGGTAGAACTCGCCTTCGCTAGGCAGCAGGCCGCCGGTCATGCGCTCACGTTGCAGGCGCAGCATGATCACCACGTCCACATCCTTGAGGCCTTCGGTCATGTCGGTGTAGACCTTCACGCCGTACTGCTCGACGCCGATGGGCAGCAGGGTTTTCGGCGCGATCACGCGGATGTCCGGGCAGCCGAGGGTCTTGAGGGCCAGCATGTTCGAGCGGGCCACTCGCGAGTGCAGGATGTCGCCGACGATGGCCACCGACAGGTTCTCGAAACTGCCCTTGTGCCGACGGATGGTCAGCATGTCCAGCATGCCCTGGGTCGGGTGGGCATGACGGCCGTCGCCGCCATTGATGATCGCCACTTGCGGGCACACGTGTTCGGCAATGAAGTGCGCCGCGCCGGAATCGCCGTGGCGCACGACGAACATGTCGGCAGCCATGGCTTCAAGGTTGCGCAGGGTGTCGAGCAGGGTTTCGCCCTTGCTCGCCGAGGACGTGGACACGTTCAGGGTAATCACGTCCGCCGACAGCCGTTGGGCCGCCAGTTCGAAGGTGGTGCGGGTGCGGGTGGAGTTTTCGAAGAACACGTTGCACACGGTCTTGCCGCGCAGCAACGGGACTTTCTTCACTGCCCGGGCACCGACTTCGAGGAATGAGTCGGCAGTGTCGAGGATTTCCGTCAGCAGCTCGCGGCGCAGGCCGTCGAGGGACAGGAAGTGCCGCAGCTGGCCCTGATCGTTGAGCTGCAGCGGGCGCTTGGTTTCGAGAGGCGTCATCGCGATGGACTCTTACAAGGGCAGTTAAAGGGCAAGGTCTTGCAGTTCGAGTTGCAGCGGCGACGGGCCGGAGAGCTTGACCCGCTCGTGGGCGGCCAGCGTCAGCGTCGCACCGACCACGTTCGGCCGGATCGGCAACTCGGCGGCGTCCAGGTCCAGCAGGCACACCAGCGTCACGCTGGCCGGGCGGCCGTAGTCGAACAGTTCGTTCATGGCGGCGCGGATGGTCCGGCCGCTCATCAGTACATCATCGATCAAGACCAGGTGCTGGCCTTCGATCTCGAACGGCAGGGCCGAGGGGCGCACTTGTGGGTGCAGGCCGTTCTGGCTGAAGTCGTCGCGGTAGAACGACACGTCCAGGGTGCCCAGGGGCGCTTGGCTGCCCAGTTCATCGAGCAAGGCCTGGGCGACCCAGACGCCACCGGTGCGAATGCCGATATAGCGCGGTTCGCTGATGCCGCGTTGTTCCAGGTGCGCCGTGAGACGAATCGCCATCTGGCTGATCAGTTCGGCAGGATTGGGCAGGCTCATGCTGGCTCCTTCAGGTTCCCGGGCCGGTGGTGGGTGGCGCGGTTTGTCGCTAAAAGAAAGCGCCTTGGCGGCGCTTTGTAAAAAATCAGGTTTCGAACAGGGCGGCGTTCGCGTCGAGCCAGCCTTGCAGCAGCAGGGCGGCGGCGATGGCGTCCACCGGGTTGTCGCGGTAACTGCCTTTCTGCCCACCGCGCACCAGGCGCTCGCCCTTGGCCTCGAAAGTGGTCAGGCGCTCGTCATGGGTATAGAAGGGCAGGTTGAAGCGGCCATTGAGCCGGCGGGCGAACTTTTCGGCGCGCAGGCACATATCGCTGGGCGTGCCGTCCATGTTCAGCGGCAGGCCGACCACCACGGCATCGGGTTTCCATTCCTTGATCAGCGCTTCGACCTGGTTCCAGTCTGGAACACCGTTCTGCGCCTTCAATGTACACAACTCGCGGGCCTGGCCGGTGATGACCTGGCCGACCGCCACGCCGATCTGTTTGGTGCCGTAATCGAAGCCCAGCAACAAGCGCAGGGCCATCAGGCGTGTCCTGCCTGGCTGGTGAGCAGGCTGAGGTTGACCCCCAACCGGCTGGCCGCCGCTTCCAGGCGCAGTTCGCTGCTGGTGTTGAACAGGATGTCGGCGTCGAACGGGCAGGTCAGCCAGGCGTTATCGGCCAGTTCGGCTTCCAGTTGCCCAGGTTCCCAGCCGGCATAGCCGAGGGCGATCAGGCTTTTTTCCGGGCCGACGCCGTCGGCGATGGCGAACAGCACGTCCTGGGAGGTGGACAGTGACACACCGTCCAGGTCCACGGTGGCCTGGTATTTGGGGCCCGACGGGTGGAGTACGAAGCCACGGTCGGTCTGCACCGGGCCGCCGATGAAAATTGGCACGTGCTGGCACAAGAGCGGCGGTTCAACGTCGGGGCGCAACTGCTCAAGAATGTCCGCCAGGTTCAGTTCCTGCGGGCGATTGATCACCAGCCCCATGGCCCCATTGGCCGTGTGCTCGACGATGTACGTCAAGGTATGGGCAAAGTTCGGATCGGCCATGTGCGGCATGGCGATCAGGAAGTGATGCTTGAGGTAGGTGGGGCTGACGTTTTTCATAGGCGCTAGTGTGGCGGCGCAGGGCCGAACTGACAAGCTGGGGATGTGCAGGAAATGCCTCGATCTGGAAGGCGACACCGATCAAATGTGGGCTGTGTGGGAGCAAAGCTTGCTCGCGATCCAGGCGCTGCGGTCCTCAAGAGACCGCGGCGTTTTCATCGCGGGCAAGCCTTGCTCCCACCAAGCCCGCTCCCACAAGGGGATTGGCGGTGGGTCAGTTACTGGAAAGGCGATCGCCCCGGGCGAATTTCCAGGTGCGGATGATTTCCAGCCGGTCGATGTCCGACAGATCGCCGGTAAACGGTGCGAACGGCGCGGCCAGGCGCACGATTCGCTGGGCGGCCTGGTCCAGCAGTGGCTGGCCGGAGGATTCGAGCACCAGCACTTCGTACAACGAGCCGTCGCGGTTGATCGAGACCATTAGCCGCAGGTTGCCGTAGATCTGTTTGCGCCGGGCTTCGTCAGGGTAGTTGAGGTTGCCGATGCGCTCGACCTTCTTGCGCCATTCGTCCTTGTACCAGGCGCCCTTGTCGCGCATGGTCGAGGCGGCGCTCAGGCGGTGGATGCGCGGGCGCTTGGCGTACAGCTGTTGCTCCTGGGCCAGTTCGGCTTCCAGGCTGGCGATGTCGCTGGACAGCTGGGAGCTGTCGAAAGTCGGTGCTGGGGCCTGGGGCTTGGGATCAGGCTTGACCTCTTCCTTGGCCGGGGCTTTTTTCGGCTTTGGTGCCACGGTGGTCACGGCGGCCTTGGGCGCGGTCTCCTGCACTTCGGGCTTGGCCGCTGGCGGTGGGGTGACTTTCTGCACCGTGGTGTCCTGGAACGGCGCGATCTCGGTGGTCTTGGGAATCGCCTTTTTTTCCAGGGTGCCGCTGCCTTGCTGGTTTTCCTGGGCGAGGAAATCGGCCTTCTTGGGCTTGGTCTCGCTCTTGAAGGTGGCCAGGGTGATTTCCAGGGTCTGGCTGATCTGCTTGGGCTCGACCGTGGCAAACCCGACGCCCAGCAGCAGGGCCAGGTGGATCAGCGCCGCCAGGAACAGGGTAAAACCGAGGCGATCAGCCGGGCGCACGCCACGATGGGCGAGCTCTAGGGGCAGATCGGACGGAAGTGTCATGACAAGGAAACCAACATCGCGTTTTTTTCAGGCCGGGCATGATAACGCAATGTGGGTTTCCTTCAGCAGATCTGGATCAACGAGCCTTGAGCTTCTGATC
The DNA here is from genome assembly GCF_013347965.1 of Pseudomonas bijieensis. Classification (NCBI taxonomy): domain Bacteria; kingdom Pseudomonadati; phylum Pseudomonadota; class Gammaproteobacteria; order Pseudomonadales; family Pseudomonadaceae; genus Pseudomonas; species Pseudomonas bijieensis. The sequence goes on from NZ_CP048810.1 coordinate 4,622,093, forward strand.
GATGGCATCCATCAGCATGCCGCCGATGTCCGTGCCAAAGGCGTTGTCGATCTCGCGAATGCACGTCGGGCTGGTGACGTTGATTTCCGTCAGGTGCTCGCCGATCACGTCCAGGCCCACGAACAGCAGGCCTTTCTCGCGCAGGGTCGGGCCGACCTGGGCGGCGATCCAGCGATCCTTCTCGGTCAACGGACGGGCTTCGCCACGCCCGCCGGCCGCCAGGTTGCCGCGGGTTTCGCCGGCTGCCGGAATACGCGCCAGGCAATAGTCCACCGGCTCGCCGTCGATCATCAGGATGCGTTTGTCACCATCGACGATGGCCGGCAGGTAGCCCTGGATCATGATCTGCTGCTTGCCGTGCAAGGTCAGGGTTTCCAGGATCACCGACAGGTTCGGGTGGCCGGCGGTGTGCCGGAAGATCGAGGAACCGCCCATGCCGTCCAGGGGCTTGAGGATCACGTCGCCGTGATGGTCGGCAAATTCGCGCAATACGTCCGGGCGTCGGCTGACGATGGTCGGCGGCGTGCATTGCGGGAACAGCGTGGCGAACAGCTTTTCGTTGCAGTCGCGCAGGCTCTGGGGCTTGTTGACCACCAGCACGCCGGCGTTTTCCGCCTGTTCCAGCAGGTAGGTGGAATACACGAACTCCATGTCGAACGGCGGATCCTTGCGCATCAGGATCACGTCCAGGTCACTCAGCAGTGCGTCGCTTTCTTCGCCCAGTTCGAACCACTTTTGCGGGTTGGCGAAGACTTTCAGCGGTTTCATCCGCGCCCGCGCCTGGCCTTCGGCCTGGTAGAGGTCGCGCTGCTCCATGTAGAACAGTTCCCAGCCGCGCTTTTGAGCGGCCAGCAGCATGGCCAGCGAGCTATCCTTTTTATAGGAAATGCTGGCGATAGGGTCCATGACAATGCCGACGCGTACGCTCATGGCTTGGTTCCTCGAAATTTGATTGGGCACATATGGCGTGAAAAAGTGGCGTCAGAGTGGCGCCCGGAAGATTGGCGGTCAAGGAAAAACCACCGCGCCGAGCGGCCGATAGATCGGCGATGGAGACTGTGCTAAAAAGGCTGCCATGTGACGTGCGGGCCTTGAACATCAAGGGTTTGCGCTGTCGATCACACTTACGCGTTAAAAATCGGTTCGCAGTGGCAATGGCAGAGCATCTCACGCAGCAACCCAGCGCCTTGAAGGTCATGGTCATCGACGACTCGAAGACCATCCGCCGCACCGCCGAAACCTTGCTGCGCAACGTGGGCTGCGAGGTGATCACGGCTATCGACGGCTTCGATGCCCTGGCCAAGATCGCCGACCATCATCCGGGCATCATTTTTGTCGACATCATGATGCCGCGCCTCGATGGCTACCAGACCTGTGCCCTGATCAAGAACAACAGCGCGTTCAAGGCCACGCCGGTGATCATGCTGTCGTCCCGGGACGGGTTGTTCGACAAGGCCAAGGGGCGCATCGTCGGTTCCGATCAGTTTTTGACCAAGCCGTTCAGCAAGGAAGAACTGCTGGGCGCGATACAGGCCCATGTCCCGGGCTTTGCCGCTGTCCAGCCGCACCAGGCACATTAATGACACTCGGCCATCGGGCCTGGGGTCGACAAGAAAATGGGGAACACCATGGCACGAATTCTGATCGTCGATGATTCGCCGACTGAAATGTACAAACTGACCGGCATGCTGGAAAAGCACGGCCATCAGGTCCTGAAGGCCGAGAACGGCGCTGATGGCGTGGCCCTGGCCCGCCAGGAAAAACCCGATGCGGTGCTGATGGACATCGTCATGCCCGGCCTCAACGGTTTCCAGGCCACGCGCCAGTTGACCAAGGACCCGGACACCGGCCACATCCCGGTGATCATCATCACCACCAAGGACCAGGACACCGACAAGGTCTGGGGTACGCGCCAAGGCGCGAAGGACTACCTGACCAAGCCGGTGGACGAAGAAACCCTGATCGCGACCCTGAACAAAGTGCTGGCGGGTTGACGGCGCAGCCATGAGCCAATCGCTGACTGCATTCGAATTGCTGCTGCAGATCGATCGGCGTTGCCGGTTGCTGGGGGCGGACCTGCCCTCCCAGCCGACCCATCGCGCCGGCTGGAGCGGCATCGGCTTTCGGTTGGGCGAGCATTGGTACGTGGCGCCGATGGGCGAAGTCAGCGAAGTGCTGCACGAACCACGTCACACACATTTGCCCGGGGTCAAGCCGTGGGTTCGTGGGGTGGCTAACCTGCGCGGGCGATTGTTGCCGTTGATGGACCTGTGCGGTTTCTTCGGTCATGAGCTGTCGCCGGTGCGTAAGCAGCGTCGGGTACTGGTGGTGGATCACGACGAAGTGTTCGCCGGATTGCTGGTGGACGAAGTTCTCGGGCTGCAGCATTTCGCCCAGGACAGTCTGGAACCGACGCTGGTGGATGATCTCGATGGCCCCGAATCGGTTTTCGTCAGGGGGCGGTTTTGCGGCGAGCGCGAGTGGCAAGTGTTCAGCCCGTTTGCCCTGGCGCGCTCGCCAGGGTTCATGGATGTGGCGATTTAACGAGATGCAACGCAGGCCCCTTGTGGGAGCGAGCCGGTGGGAGCAAAGCTTGCTCGCGATGGCAGTGTCTCGGTTGGCGAGAAAACTGTGTCGTTCTCATCGCGGGCAAGCCTTGCTCCCACAGAGCAGCACTGGTTGAGCAGGCTGCACGACAAAGGCTTGCTTACAGTTAATAGCTGTAAGTTGGATTGGGCAGTACAGGCGAGAACCGATGATCAAAGCAAAAACAGGCAAGCCACTGGAAGCGTCGCGCAGTCGTTCGCAGATCATCGTGCTGTTCGTCGCGCTGATCGTCTTCATCATGCTGCTGTTCGCCAACTTCGCTTACCTCAATACCCAATCCACCTACGACAAGCAGTACATCGGCCATGCCGGTGAATTGCGGGTGCTGTCCCAGCGCATCGCCAAGAACGCCACCGAAGCCGCTGCCGGCAAGGCGGCGGCGTTCAAGCTGTTGAGCGATGCGCGCAATGATTTCGCCCAGCGCTGGGGCTACCTGAAGCAGGGCGACCCGGTGACCGGCCTGCCACCTGCGCCCGCCACCCTGCGCCCGCAGATGCGCGCCGTGCAGCTGGACTGGGAGCGTCTGCTCAAGAACACCGATGCCATTCTCTCCAGTGAACAGACTGTGCTGTCGCTGCATCAGGTGGCGGCGACCTTGGCCGAAACCGTGCCGCAGTTGCAGGTCGAGTACGAAAAAGTCGTCGAGATCCTGTTGCAGCGCGGCGCGCCGGCCGCCCAGGTGGCCATGGCCCAGCGCCAGTCGCTGCTGGCCGAGCGGATTCTCGGCGCGGTGAATACCGTGTTGGCAGGGGACGAAAACGCCAGCCAGGCCGCCGACACCTTCGGTCGCGACGCCGCGCGTTTTGGCCAGGTGCTCAATGGCATGTTGCAAGGTGACCCGGCCCTGAAGATATCCCAGGTCCAGGACCGCGATGCGCGGGCACGCCTGAGCGAAATCAGCGAGCTGTTCGAGTTTGTCTCGGGCTCGGTGGATGAAATCCTCGAAACCTCCCCGGAGCTGTTCAAGGTCCGGGAATCGGCCGGCAACATCTTCAACCTGTCGCAGACCCTGCTCGACGAGGCTTCGCACCTGGCCACGGCTTTCGAAAACCTCGCCGGGGGGCGTTCCATCAATACCATCGGCGGCTATGTGCTGGGTTTGCTGGCGCTGATGTCGATCATTCTGATCGGGCTGGTGATGGTCCGCGAAACCAATCGCCAGTTGCACGAAACCGCGGAAAAGAACGAGCGTAACCAGAACGCGATCATGCGATTGCTGGATGAAATCGAAGACCTGGCCGATGGTGACCTGACCGTTACCGCCTCGGTCACCGAAGACTTCACCGGCACTATCGCCGACTCCATCAATTACTCGGTGGACCAACTGCGCGACCTGGTGGCGACCATCAACCTCACCGCTGGCCAGGTCGCCGCCGCCGTGCAGGAAACCCAGGCCACGGCGATGCACCTGGCCCAGGCTTCCGAGCACCAGGCCCAGCAAATCTCCGAAGCTTCGACTTCAATTAATGAAATGGCCCAGTCCATCGACCAGGTATCGGCCAATGCCGCCGAATCGTCGGCGGTGGCCGAGCGGTCGGTGGAGATCGCCAACAAGGGTAATGAGGTGGTGCACAACACCATTCATGGCATGGACAACATTCGCGAGCAGATCCAGGACACCGCCAAGCGCATCAAGCGCCTGGGTGAGTCGTCCCAGGAGATTGGCGACATTGTCAGCCTGATCGACGACATCGCCGACCAGACCAACATCCTGGCCCTCAACGCCGCCATCCAGGCGTCCATGGCCGGTGATGCCGGGCGCGGGTTCGCGGTGGTGGCCGATGAGGTACAGCGCCTGGCCGAGCGCTCGTCGGCGGCGACACGGCAAATCGAGACCCTGGTGCGGGCGATCCAGGCCGATACCAATGAAGCGGTGATTTCCATGGAGCAGACCACCACCGAAGTGGTGCGCGGCGCGCGACTGGCCCAGGATGCCGGCGTGGCCCTGGAGGAAATCGAGGGTGTGTCCAAGACCCTGGCGGCGCTTATCCAGAGCATTTCCAACGCGGCGCAGCAACAGACCACCTCGGCGGGGCAGATTTCCTTGACCATGAACGTGATCCAGCAGATCACCACCCAAACCTCGTCGGGCTCCACCGCCACCGCCGAGAGCATCGGCAACCTGGCGAAAATGGCCAGTCAGCTGCGCCGTTCGGTGTCGGGGTTTACCTTGCCGGCAGCGCCTGCGGCGGATGAGGACAAAGGCTGATAAGCGCCTGCGGCATACGACTTTGATTTGGAGTGGTTATGGGTGATCGGCACGACTACGTGGCCCTGGAATGGGTCAAGGGCGAGATTGCCGAAACGCTGAAGCAGGCTCATCTGGCCCTCAACCGCCTGGTGGACGATCCGCAGGCGTCGGATGCCCTCGGGCAATGCCTGGCCTGCATTCACCAGGTCCATGGCGGCCTGCAGATGGTCGAATTCTACGGTGCGGCGTTGCTGGCCGAGGAGATGGAACAGCTGTGCGCCGCCCTGCAGGACAACCGCGTGACCCATCGCGACGAAGCCATCAGCCTGTTGAGCCAGGCCCTGGGGCAGTTGCCGATCTATCTGGACCGCGTACAAGGTGCCCGTCGCGACCTGCCGCTGGTGGTTCTGCCCTTGATCAACGACCTGCGCAGTGCCCGGGGCGAGAGCCTGTTGTCGGAAACCAGCCTGTTCAGCCCCGAATTGCCCGAAATTGCGCCGCTCAGCGACGAGGCCTTGCAGCGTCTCGAGCCCGCTGACCTGCCAAACACCTTGCGCAAATTGCGCCAGACCCTGCAAATGGCCCTGGTGGGCTTGCTGCGCGAACAGGACGACACGACCCACCTCGGTTACCTGGCCAAGGTTTTCCATCGCCTGGAAACGTTGTGTGCCGGGGCGCCGCTCAATGCATTATGGCAGGTGGCCTCGGCGCTGGTCGAAGGCATGCGTGACGGGCGCATCGCCAACAGCCCGGCGCTGCGCAGCCTGTTCAAGGAAGCCGACAAGGAACTCAAGCGCCTGCTGGAGCAAGGCATGCCCGGCATCAATCAGCCGGCACCGCCCCACCTGCTCAAGAGTTTGTTGTTCTATATTGCCAAGGCCGAACATCCCAGCGGGCAGATGCAGATCATGAAAGAACGCTACTCACTGGACGACGCGCTACCCGACAGCGCTATGGTCGACGAAGAACGCGCACGTCTGGCCGGGCCCGACCGTGACGCCATGCGCTCGGTGCTCGCCGCGCTCTGCGAAGAACTGGTACGGGTCAAGGAACGCCTGGACCTGTTCGTACGCAGCGATCGCCAGCACGCCTCGGAGCTGGACAGCCTGTTGGCGCCGCTACGGCAGATCGCCGACACCCTGGCGGTGCTGGGTTTCGGTCAACCGCGCAAGGTCATCATCGATCAACTGGCGGTGGTGTTGAGCCTCGCCCAGGGCCAGCGGGAACCGGATGACGCCACCCTCATGGACGTCGCCGGAGCCTTGCTCTACGTCGAGGCGACCCTGGCCGGCATGGTCGGCACCGTCGAACCCGAGAGCCGCGAAGACACGCACCTGCCCACCACCGACCTGACCCAGATCCACCAGATTGTCATCAAGGAGGCCCATACCTGCCTGCAACAGGCCAAGGACATGATCGTCGACTACATCGACGCGGACTGGAACAGCGAGCAACTACTGCCCTTGCCGGCGCTGCTGACCCAGGTGCGCGGCGCGCTGGCGATGATTCCCCTGAGCCGTGCCGCCAGCCTGGTGGAGGCCTGCAACGCGTTCATCCGCGACCATCTGTTGCTGGAGCAGGCCCAGCCGGGCTGGGAAGAACTCGACCACCTGGCCGACGTGATCACCGGCCTCGAATACTATCTGGAACGCTTGAGCGAGGACCCGGAAACCCCGGGCGAGCCCTTGCTGGACGGGGTCGAACGGAGCCTGGCCGCGCTCGGTTATTTCCCTGACGAAGCACGGGTGCCGGTGCTCGATGATGTGTTGAGCCCCAACGAAGCCCAGGTCATGCAGGACTTGCAGGAACTGGATGACCCGCAGACTGTGCAGTCCTTGGCCGAGGTGCTGGCCAGCCCGGTCTCGGCGGTCAATCCGCCGGCCAGGAGCACCCCGGGCAGCCTGTTACCGCCACCGATGGATGAAAATCCGGTGGACGACGAGTTGCGCGAGGTCTTCCTCGAAGAAGCCGACGAGGTACTCGACGTTCTGCGTGAGTACCTGCCGCGTTGGAGTGCGCATCCCGACGACCCTGTTGCCCTGGGTGAACTGCGCCGGGCCTTCCACACCCTCAAGGGCAGTGGCCGGATGGTCCGGGCGCTGGTGCTCGGTGAACTGGCCTGGGCTGTGGAAAACCTGCTCAACCGGGTGCTGGAGCGCAGCGTCGAGCCGCAGGCTTCGGTGCGTCAGTTGATCGAAGCCACGGTGCAATTGTTACCGGACCTGGTGACCGAATTCGCCGCCAATCGCCAGCGCCAGCGCGACGATGTCGACCGTTTGGCCGCCCGTGCCCATGTCCTGGCCAAGGGCGGCGATGAGGACGATGAAGACGAGCAGGACGTGGCCGCCCTTGATCCGCTGCTGTTGAAGATCTTCGATAACGAAGCCCAAGGCCACCTTGCCAGCCTCAATCGCTTTCTCGACCAGGCGGCCGACCACTTGCCGTTGCAGGCCAGCGATGAGTTGCAGCGGGCCTTGCACACCCTCAAGGGCAGCGCGTCCATGGCCGGCGTGCTGCCTATCGCCGAGCTGGCCGGTGCGATGGATGAGCTGGCCCGGGAATACCGGGCGCACCTGATTGCCCTGGACCTGGATGAGGTCGAGTTGCTGATGGAAGCCGAAGGGCTGTTACGCCGGGGCTTGCGCCAGTTGCACAGCGAGCCGCTGGCGGCGATTCCCGGTGCAACGGATCTGATCCAGCGCGCCCAAGCCCTGCTGGCCGAGCGCTTGCGCGCCGCCAACAGTGCGCCGGACAAGGCGCTACGGACCAAACGCGACCCACAACTGATCAACAACTTCCTCGCCCAGGGCATGGACATCCTGCTGGATGCCGAAAGCCTCTTGCAGCGCTGGCAGCAGCACCCTGGCGAGGGCCAGGAGCTGAGTGCGCTGCTCGATGAGCTGACCACTCTCGGCGAAGGCGCGCACCTGGCCGACCTGCGTCCGGTCGACGAACTCTGTGAAGCCTTGCTGGACCTCTATGGTGCGGTAGAAGAAAGCAGCCTGGCGGTCAGCGATGAGTTTTTCCGGCAAGCGCAGCTCGCCCACGAAGCACTGATCGACATGCTCGATCAGCTGGCGGCCGGGCAGCATGTGCATGCGCAGCCGGAACGGGTCCAAGCCCTGCGCCGCTTGCTCCAGGAGAGCCTCGACCCATCGGCCACCGGCCTGATCCGTAGCGATGGTAGCCGGACCCTGAGCATCCGTGAGCTGGGCCAAGCAACAGCGGAAATGGAACGCGCCGCGCCCGCCGATACCTCGGTGGAGGATGAGCTGGCGTCGATTTTCCTCGAAGAGGCCCAGGACATCCTCGAAAGCGCTGCCCAGGCCTTGCAGCGCTGGTTGGCCGATCCGGATAACGGCGCGCCGCTGTCCTCGCTGCAACGTGATTTGCACACCCTCAAGGGCGGTGCGCGCATGGCCGACATCCGGCCGGTGAGCGACTTGGCCCAGGAACTGGAAAATCTCTACGAAGGGCTGGTGGACCGCCGTTACAGTTACAGCGAGGAACTGGCGCAACTGCTCGAAAGCAGCCACGAACGCCTCGACCTGTTGCTTGGACAGTTGCAACAGGGCCAGCCGTTGGGCGATCCCGTGGCGCTGATCGACGCCATACGACGGTTCCGCCAGGACAAGCCTAACGCCATCGAGACGAGCGCAGCGAACCAGGCCGACGGTGCTGGTCATGATCCCGAGCTGCTGGAAATCTTCCTTGAAGAAGGTTTCGATATCCTCGACAGCTCAGGCGCGGCGCTGCTGCGTTGGCAAGAAGAACCGTCGAACCGCCAGGCAGTGGAAACCCTGCTGCGGGACTTGCACACCCTCAAGGGCGGTGCGCGCATGGTGGAAATCGTCCCCATCGGCGACTTGGCCCACGAGCTGGAAAACCTCTACGAAGGCTTGTCGGCGGGCCTGCTTCAGCCGACACCGGCGTTGTTCACCTTGCTGCAGAGCAGCCATGACCGTCTGGCGCAGATGCTCGACGCGGTGCGCGCCGGCCACCCGTGCCCGCTGGCCGACCGGCTGATCGCGCAGATCCAGGCGGTGAATCATCCCCAGGAGAATGCTGCGCCGCAGGCTGTCGCGGCGCCGGAGCCGGCCCCCGTCTCCAATCCCATCGTGAGCCCGCCGGCGGCGCCCGCAAGACCTGACCCTGGTGCCCCGGGCGACGGGGCGGACATGGTCAAGGTCTCCGCCGAACTGCTCGACGACCTGGTGAACCTGGCGGGCGAAACGTCGATCTTCCGTGGGCGCATCGAACAGCAGGTCAACGACGCGCGCGTGGCCCTCGGCGAAATGGAAACCACCATCGAGCGCATGCGCGATCAGTTGCGGCGCCTGGATACCGAAACCCAGGGGCGAATCCTCAGCCGTCAGCAGGTGGAGGCCGAGCGCCTGGGCTACGAAGAATTCGACCCGCTGGAAATGGACCGCCATTCCCAGTTGCAGCAGCTGTCCCGGGCGCTGTTCGAGTCCGCCTCGGACTTGCTCGAACTCAAGGAAACCCTTGATCGCAGCAATCACGATGCCGAGGTCTTGCTGCAACAGCAGGGGCGCATCAACACCGAACTCCAGGAAGGCCTGATGCGTACGCGCATGGTGCCGTTCGAGCGAATGTTGCCACGGCTCAAGCGCATCGTGCGGCAAGTGGCGCAGGAACTGGGCAAGGACGTGGAGTTCGTGGTCGGCAACGCCGATGGCGAGATGGACCGCAACGTGTTGGAGCGCATGGCCGCGCCTTTGGAGCACATGCTGCGCAACGCCGTCGACCATGGCCTGGAGCCGGCCGATGTGCGCATTGCCGCTGGTAAACCGGCCCGGGGGCGCATCAGCCTCGACCTGTCCCGGGAAGGCGGCGACATCATTTTCGACATCCGTGACGATGGCGCCGGCGTGCCGCTGGAGGCGGTGCGGAGCAAGGCGATCAAGCGTGGCCTGTTGGCGCCGGACAGTGACATCAGCGACCGCGACGTGTTGCAGTTCATCCTGCAACCGGGGTTTTCCACCGCGGAAAAAATCACCCAGATCTCCGGGCGCGGCGTTGGCATGGACGTGGTCCACGAAGAGGTGCGGCAACTGGGCGGCAGCATGGGCATCGATTCCACGCCGGGGCAGGGCGTGCACTTTCGCATTCGCCTGCCGTTTACCGTGGCGGTCAACCGGGCGCTGATGGTGCAGTGCCATGAAGACCAGTACGCGATTCCGCTGAACACCATCGAAAGCATCGTCCGGGTGTTGCCCGCCGAACTGGACGGCTATTACCAGCTCGATTCGCCGACCTACACCTACGCCGGGCAACGTTATGAGTTGTGCTACCTCGGCGAGCTGTTGAAAACCGGCGCCCGCCCGAAACTACTGGGCCAGAGCCAACCGTTGCCGGTGCTGCTGGTGCAGTGCAACGAGCGGCACGTCGCCGTGCAAGTGGACGCGACCGCCGGGACCCGGGAGATCGTGGTCAAGAGCCTGGGTCCGCAATTCTCGGCGGTGCAGGGCCTGTCCGGGGCGACGATCCTGGGAGACGGCCGGGTGGTATTGATCCTCGACCTGCTGGCGCCCATCCGTGCCTTGCCCCACCAGGTCCCGCGCCGCCCGACAGCGACGCAAGGGGAGGGCGAACACCAGCGGCCGTTGCTGGTGCTGGTGGTGGACGACTCGGTGACGGTGCGCAAGGTCACCAGCCGCTTGTTGGAGCGTCATGGCATGCACGTGCTCACCGCCAAGGATGGCGTGGACGCCATGGCGCTGCTGGCCGAACACTCCCCGGACCTGATGCTGCTGGACATCGAAATGCCGCGCATGGACGGCTTCGAAGTGGCCACCCAAGTACGCAACGACCCGCGTCTGGCGCACCTGCCGATCATCATGATCACCTCCCGCACCGGCCAGAAACACCGCGATCGCGCCATGGCCATCGGCGTCAACGACTACCTGGGCAAGCCGTACCAGGAATCGGTGCTGCTCGACAGCATCGCGCACTGGAGCAAGACCCATGCATGATTTGCATCTTCATCAGCGCACCAGCCCACTTACCGGCCTGCTGCTGCCATTGGCCGACCGGCACCTGGTGTTGCCCAACGTGGCCGTGGCCGAACTGATCGACTACCAGAGCAGCGCATTCGATATGGACACCCCGCCATGGTTCCTGGGCTGGGTGAGCTGGCGCGAACGGCAAATCCCGCTGCTGAGCTTCGAGTCGGCCTGCGGCCAGAAAACCGTGGTGGGCGAGCGAGCACGCATCGTCGTGCTCAACGCCCTCGGCGGGCGCCCGGAGTTGCGGTTCATTGCGCTGTTGGTGCAAGGCATCCCGCGCTCCTACAAGCTCGACAGTCAGTTGAGCTACGTCGACGTGCCGTTGTGCGGGTTGGAACAGGCGGCGGTGCAAGTGGGGGAGCATGTGGCGAAAGTGCCGGATTTGTTGGCGTTGGAAGAGTTGGTGATGGCTGCGGGCTTGATTCAACCTCACACAACCTGAGCCATGCATATCTCCCCTGTGGGAGCGAGCTTGCTCGCGATGGCGGCCTGGCAGTCGGCTAGGGTTTTGTTGATTGAGTACATATCCATTGCTGCGGTAACGGCGACTTAGGGGGCCGCCCTGACGGCGGGTCACTTTCGAAAAGCCGGAATGCCGGCCCAGGCGAAAGTAACCAAAGCGCTTTTGCCCCACCACTCGGCACCTCGCCTAGGCTCGGTGTGCCCTCATTCCGGCATTGCTCCGTGGGCTGCCGCGAAGGGCCATCCATGGCCCAGCGCGGCTAACCCGGCATCCATGCCGGGTTGCCCACTCCACAATGCCTGCGTTCGGCCAGCGTGGTTAATGGAGCGCCAAAATCTATGTCCACTGCGAGGCGGCCTAATAGCCGACCTGGTTTTGGGCGACCGCGTTCCTCCTGTGGGAGGGTATTTCAACTTGAAACTCGGGGTGCCGAAAGCCCGCGGCGAGGGAATTGGCTCCGCTGGGTAAAAACCTCCGCAAGCCAGGCGACCGTTCTTGAGTTTCTATTTATCGGGAACTCGCACAACCTCGATGTTATCGAGGTCAAACTTACGGGACACTCCGGGCTCTGCGGCATTCGTACCGATCACGATATGGGCCTTGGTACCAGAGTAGCGAACGCCGATGGGATCAGTTTGGAGCCACACACCGGTTGGCGTGTTCGGATCTATATAGAAGGCGTTATAACCCAGCGATACGTTCGCTGTAACAATGACCCTGATCGTTGTGGCTTCCCCCGCCTCCGGTGGGTGAACTCTGTATCTGAAGGAGGTAAAAAGAAAACCTTTCTCCGGTTTTGGGTCATCCTGCCTTGGGCCCGGAAAGGTAAACATCTTGGCGAGAGAGGGCAGGAATATGTTTGGAGGCCTGTACTCCAGCTTGCCGGACCAGAAAGTATTCTTGCCCCCTGGGCCTTCTTCCGATTTGAGTACCCCATCCGGGGACCCAATGTCATTTTCCCAGCCGTTGCGTTTTCCATCTTGAAAGTCGTGCCCATACTTGTCGTGGTTCATGCTGTTTCTCCCGCCACAGCGCTTGTGATCCTGCCCGAGGAGTCCGGGCATTGAAGATCGCGGCGCAACCTATTCGGCGATGAGGCCGGTGGGTTGGCTACTGTCAGGGTTGACAGGTTAGAGCTGCAATCCGACAAACGGCTGCGTATGGGAAGAGCTGCTTGAGGGCCGCTTCGCTCATTCGAATGCAATCACATGACGCTTTGCGGGAGCGAGCCTGCTCGCGAAGGCGAAGTGTGCCGCCATCGCGAGTTACCTTGAGGGGGGCCCAGATTTATCTGCACTAGGTCTGTTTCCAAACATAGATATTATCGATATCTATTCGACGAGATCTTGTCTCGGATATACCGCCACGCGTGCCAATCTGAATTATTTCGTTTGACCGCGCGAACCACTGGTTGGGGGTCGTCTCCGTCGTCGCCAGCAGCCATTTGTCTACTTCAGTGTTCTCATCCAAATCGTTATCTAAATTGAAGGAGGTTCTTGGGTTCCCCATGGCGATCGCAAGAACAAGGAGTCTTGCCTCGTCATCTTCGAGTTTATGGACACGATAATTAAAGGATATACAGTACAAATCGGTTCTTTCTTCTTTGGTCTGAAACGTGAATTTTTTCTTCAGAGATGCTCTGAAGGTCGGAAAGGAGACTAGGGGCTTCAGTTCACCTTTCCAGAAAGTATTCCCATCTACGGTAATAAGTTCTCCTGTGATTTCTTCGCCATTTTCCCACCCATTTCGCCCATTCGATTCGAAGTCAGTTTCATCAGGAAATTTCATATTGATGTCTCCGGTCATTTGCGCTGTCGACCAGCCCTTGAAACCGGACATAAACAATCGCAGCAGGGTTTAGTAGGCGTCGGAGAGGACTGCTTGGCTACTGTCAGGGTTGACAGGTCGAAGCGGTTAACCGACAAGCGGTTTCGGTCAGCCCGATCAAAGCTTCTATACCAGCGCTAAGCCTTGGAGCCGTTTTCCAGACAACTGAGCTGGGCGTTCGTCTACGGCTCCATTGCCAAAGGCCAGGCCAACGCATCCCAGTGACATGGATCTCCTGCTGATCGGCGAAGGCCTGTAGCCGACGATCCGGTGGGAGCAGGATTTTGTTGGCTGAGTACATATCCATTGCTGCGGTAACGGCGGCTTATGGTTCCGCCCTTACGGCGGCTCACTTTTGAAAAGCGCAAAAGTAAGCAAATGTATGGCCCCACCACTCGGTGCCTCGCTTAGGCTCGGTGTGCCCTCACTCCGGCATTGCTCCGTGGGCCCGCCGCGAAGGGCCATCCATGGCCCAGCGCGGCTATCCCGGCATCCATGCCGGGATGCCCACTGCGCAATGCCTGCGTTCGGCCAGCGTGGTTAACGGGGCGCCGAAATCAACGTCCACCGCGAGGCGGCCTGACAGCCGGCCTGGCTCTTGCGGGGGGGGGGGTACACCCATCAGACCTGTTTGGGCTGGACCTGTGGGAGCAAAGCTTGCTCGCGAAGGCGGTGGCACATTCAGCATTGATGCAATTAGCCCCACCGCTATCGCGAGCAAGCTTTGCTCCCACAAGATTGGCGGTGGGCACTGATCTTATAAACGACCGAAACCAGTGTGGGAGTGAGCCTGCTCGCGATGGCGGCCTGACAGCCGACCAAGCGTTGTGGGAATGGTCGGACACACTTCCTGACTCAAGTTGATTTTTCCGACGAGCTCTGGCGGTTGCCGGGTGGGAAGGGCTGTCGCTAGTCTTTTCCCGTCGCTGCAAATTCAGCGGCCGGGCTTGGAAATCCGATAAGTAGACGGCGCGAAAGCGCCCTTCATAACGTATGCTTGCGGTCGTTTTTTGACCATGCTTTCGTTATGGCAGCTGTGCGCGGGAGACCTTCGGGTCTGCCGGGCTCGTTTACCCCGGTTTTCCAACCTGCGTACGGCTGCCACCCCCTCGCTTGGAAACGAACGTGGCAGCTCCAACCAGTAAACGGAGTGTCACCCTATGTTCAAAGCCACACCCAATCCTCCCGAAACCGATCCCACCTCAGCCCATGCCGGCCAAGCTTCGCAAAAGCTTGATGAAGCGGCCGAGCGCGCCCTCAGTTTCTATCTCGATCCCAAACCTCAAACCAAAAAGAAACAACCCCCAGGCCAACTGTTCACTGTCGTGGATGACCTCGACAGCGAATGCCTCCTGTCCAACCTCAGCGAAACCCTCGCCTCCGCCAATGTCATGCTCAACGAGCTGGCTTTCGACCTTGAAGGTTCGCCCCGGCATTTTGCCCTCGGCATTCAGCAGATGATCGAACTCAGCGAGTTGCTGGCCCATCGGGCGCTGGATATTGTCGACCCGCGCTAAAGTCGAGCGCACTCTTGTGGCGAAGGGACAAACCCCCTCGCCACAGAATTCGAATCCACCCCTACCCCCTGTGGGAGCGAGCCTGCTCGCGATGGCGGCAGAACAGTCAGCATTGATGTGGCCTGACCCACCGCTATCGCGAGCAAGCTCCCACATTTTGATTTGTGTTTATCGCAAACCATTACTCCAATCGTAACGATCCGCCGCTAAGCTTGATTGATACCCTCGCCCCAACACTCCTAATGTGACCCCCACGACAGCGAACCCGTGGAGTGGTCATGACAACAACAATATCCCCCGACTCGCGCTGGACGCGGCGGCGCGGCGAAAAGCAGCGGCGTCTCGAGCTGGTGAAGGGGCTTGCCGACGGTGTGGTGTTGCCCACCGACAAAATCGTTGCGGCGTTGGAGGCGTTGATCCTGCCTGGCGACCGTGTGGTGCTGGAGGGGAACAACCAGAAGCAGGCGGATTTTCTGTCGCGCTCGCTGGCCAAAGTCGACCCTTCGAAGCTGCACGATCTGCACATGATCATGCCCAGCGTCGGCCGCTCCGAGCACCTGGATCTGTTCGAACGCGGCATCGCCCGCAAGCTGGATTTTTCCTTCGCCGGCACCCAGAGCCTGCGCATCAGCCAGTTGCTCGAAGACGGTCTGCTGGAGATCGGCGCGATCCACACCTACATCGAGCTCTATGCCCGACTGGTGGTGGACCTGATCCCCAACGTGGTGCTCTCGGCCGGTTTCATGGCCGACCGCGCCGGCAATATCTACACCGGCCCTAGCACCGAAGACACTCCGGCGCTGATCGAACCGGCGGCCTTCAGTGACGGTATCGTCATTGTCCAGGTCAACCAGTTGGTGGACGACGTCAGTGACCTGCCTCGGGTGGATATCCCGGCCTCCTGGGTCGATTTCGTGGTGGTGGCCGACAAGCCCTTCTACATCGAGCCGTTGTTCACCCGCGACCCGCGCCACATCAAGCCTGTGCACGTGCTGATGGCGATGATGGCGATTCGTGGGATCTACGAAAAACACAACGTCCAGTCCCTCAATCACGGCATCGGTTTCAACACCGCCGCCATCGAGCTGATCCTGCCGACCTACGGCGAATCCCTCGGCCTGAAGGGCAAGATCTGCCGCAACTGGACCCTCAATCCGCACCCGACCCTGATCCCCGCCATCGAAAGCGGCTGGGTCGAAAGCGTGCATTGCTTCGGCACTGAGTTGGGCATGGAAAACTACATCGCCGCCCGTCCCGACGTGTTCTTCACCGGACGCGACGGCTCGCTGCGCTCCAACCGCATGGTCTGCCAACTGGCCGGGCAGTACGCGGTGGACCTGTTCATCGGCGCCACTCTGCAAGTGGATGGCGACGGTCATTCCTCCACCGTGACCCGTGGCCGCCTGGCCGGCTTCGGTGGGGCGCCGAACATGGGGCACGACCCGCGCGGTCGTCGTCACGGCACGCCGGCCTGGCTCGACATGCGTCACGGCGACGGCGAGGCACCGCTGCTCGAACGTGGCAAGAAGCTGGTGGTGCAGATGGTCGAGACGTTCCAGGAGGGCGGCAAACCGACTTTCGTCGAGACCCTCGACGCGGTGGACGTGGCGAAGAAGGCCGGCATGCCCCTGGCGCCGATCATGATCTATGGCGACGACGTCACCCACCTGCTGACCGAGGAAGGCATTGCCTACCTGTACAAGGCCCGCTCCCTGGAGGAGCGCCAGGCGATGATCGCCGCCGTGGCCGGGGTCACCGCCATCGGCCTGCGCCACGACCCGAAAGATACCGCGCGCATGCGCCGCGAAGGGCTGATCGCCCTGCCCGAAGACCTCGGTATCCGCCGCACCGACGCCACCCGCGAACTACTCGCGGCCAAGAGCGTGGCAGATCTGGTGGAGTGGTCCGGTGGCCTCTACAACCCGCCCGCCAAGTTCAGGAGCTGGTAAATGCACGCCTTCAACCTGCAACCGAAAAAAATCTCCTTGGCCGAGCGCCTGGCGGATATGGCGGTGGATGCGCTGATCGACGAAGCCGACCTGTCGCCTAAACCGGCCTTGGTGGACCGGCGCGGCAATGGCGCCCACACCGATCTGCACCTGGGCCTGATGCATGCCTCGGCGCTATCGCTGTGGCCCGCATTCAAGGAAATGGCCGACGCCGCTCTTGGCTGTGGCGAGATCGGCTTGCCGTTGCGTGAAGCCCTTGGACGGATCGGCCGTGAGGGTGAAGCGGCGATGCTCGCGACCACCAACGGCGTGAACACCCACCGGGGTGCGATCTGGGCCCTGGGCTTGCTGGTTGCGGCGGCGGCGCTGGAGCCTGAATCCAGCGTTGCCAGTGCCGTTACGCTACGGGCCGCCCGCCTGGCCCTGCTCAATGACCGCTACGCGCCTCAATCTTTGAGCCACGGCGCCCAGGTCGCCCAACGCTACGGCGTACGCGGTGCCCGGGAAGAAGCGCAATTGGCGTTTCCGGCCGTCACCGGTCTGGGCTTGCCGCAACTCAAGCGCAGTCGCGCGGCGGGGGCGGGTGAGCAGAACGCCCGGCTCGATGCCTTGCTGGCGATCATGACCACGCTGGCCGACACCTGCGTGCTCTACCGTGCCGGTGAAAAGGGCCTGCAAGCCATGCAGAGCGGCGCCAAAGCGGTGCTCGATGCCGGTGGCAGTGCGAGCCTGGGCGGTCGTCGCCAGTTGCATGCGCTGGACCAACAACTGATTGCCTTGAACGCCTCGCCCGGCGGCGCTGCCGACTTGCTCGCCGCCTGCCTGTTCCTCGACCGTATCGAACGCGGCGATGGCCTCTTCCCTGGAGTGTGCTGATGGAAACCTTATCCTTTGAATTCCCCGCCGGGCAGCCGCCACGGGGCCGGGCACTGGTGGGCTGCGTCGGCTCGGGCGATCTGGAAGTGCTGATCGAGCCGGGGCTGGCGGGCAAGCTGACGATTCAGGTGCAGACCTCGGTCAACGGCAGCGAACAACGCTGGCAACACCTGTTCGCTCGCATGTTCGACGGCCAGACGCCACCGGCCCTGTCCATCGACATTCACGATTTCGGCGCCACCCCCGGCGTGGTGCGCCTGCGCCTGGAACAAGGCTTCGAGGAGATCGGCCATGACTGACAGCGCAGCGCTGCTCGACAAACACAGCTTCGTCGAACTCGGCGCCCGGCAACGGGCCAAGGCCTTGCTCGATGAGGGTACCTTCCGCGAACTGCTCGACCCGTTCCAGCGAATCATGTCGCCCTGGCTGTTGCGCCAGGGCGTGGTGCCGCAAAGCGATGACGGCGTGGTGATCGCCAAGGGTTCGCTCGATGGCCTGCCGGTGGTGATCGCCGCCATCGAAGGCGCGTTTCAGGGTGGCAGCCTCGGCGAAGTCGGCGGGGCGAAGATTGCCGGTGCCTTGGAGCTGGCTGCCGAAGACAACCGCAAGGGCATCCCGACCCGCGCCGTATTGCTGCTGGAAACCGGTGGCGTGCGTTTGCAGGAGGCCAACCTCGGGTTGGCGGCGATTGCCGAGATTCATTCGGCGATAGTCGATCTGCGTCAGTATCAGCCGGTGGTTGGAGTGGTGGCCGGCAGCGTCGGTTGTTTTGGCGGCATGTCCATTGCCGCCGGGCTGTGCAGTTATCTGCTGGTGACCCGGGAAGCACGGCTGGGCCTGAACGGTCCCCAAGTGATCGAACAGGAAGCCGGGATCGACGAATACGACTCCCGCGACCGGCCGTTCATCTGGAGCCTGACCGGTGGCGAGCAGCGTTTTGCCACGGGATTGGTGGATCGTTATGCGGCCGACGATGTGGCGCAGATCCGTCAACAAGTCAGCCAGTTGCTGCACCTGGGCGTGCCCGCGCAACACCGCAGCGGCCAAGCCGAGTTGTTCCTGCAACGCCTGGCCCGCTTGGACACTGACGTGCAAATCGAACCGGCAGCGGTTCGTCAGCTGTATCAGGGAGAACGCCCATGAGTTCGTATTCATTGAGAGGCTTGCGCTGGTTCGAGGCCCTGAGTGGCGAGGCCAAACCGCTGGAAGGCTTGCCGGCTTCGTTGAAAGTCGCCGACGTCAGACTGGGCGAGCAAAGCGTGCGCTTGCTGGCGGTGGTGGCCGATCCCGACAGTCGTTTTCCCCGGGCGCGCAACGGCGAAGTCGGTTTGCTGGAGGGTTGGGGCCTGGCCAAAGCCGTGGATGATGCGATCGACGCCGACCGCGATGCTTCCCACAAGCGGGCGCTGATCGCCATCGTCGATGTGCCGAGCCAGGCCTATGGCCGACGCGAAGAAGCCCTGGGCATTCATCAGGCCTTGGCCGGCGCGGCGGACAGTTATGCCCGGGCGCGGTTGGCCGGGCATCCGGTGATCGGTTTGCTGGTGGGCAAGGCCATGTCGGGGGCGTTTCTGGCCCACGGCTACCAGGCCAACCGACTGATTGCCCTGCGCGACCCGGGCGTGATGGTCCACGCCATGGGCAAGGCCTCGGCGGCGCGGGTGACCCTGCGCAGCGTCGAGGAGCTTGAAGCCCTGGCCGCCAGCGTGCCGCCGATGGCCTATGACATCGACAGCTTCGCCAGCCTGGGATTGCTTTGGGAAACCTTGTCGGTGGAGCAGGTTGAACAGCCGTTGGCGGAGGATCTGGAGCGGGTGACGGCGTGTCTGCTCCAGGCGATTGACGATGTAGAGGCGGGGCCGCGGGATCTGAGTGGACGTCTGGGTGCGTTCAATCGCATCGCGTCGAGCCGGGTTCGCCAACTGCTGAGAGAGCAGTGGTGAGTACGTTTCTGGCCCATGACCTGCTGTGGGGGATGACCTCGCAGCAGTTGTCAGCGGATGCACCGGCCTGGGTGGTCGAGTCGATCACCGCCGGTCAACCTGTGGTGGTTCGGCGTGCGCTGACGACGCCGGATCGAATCGCGGTCGGCGTGCGTGGGCGCTTGCGCGAGCAGCGTTATGCAGCGTCGATGGCGATCACGGCGATTGCCCGTCGCGTCAGGCCAGAAGACCTTTGTCACGTTGCGTCGACTCGCGACTTGCCAGCCCTGCGAGCGCTGTCCCGACTGCGCCCGCTGCTCGACGCCAGCGGCTGGACCTGGGGCGTCAGCGGTAGCGCCGGGTTCGAGCTCGCCACGGGGATCGAGGCGCTACATGAACGCAGTGACCTGGATTTGATCCTGCGCACGCCGCACTGTCTGGATCGTCTCCAGGCCAGGGAGTTGCTGGCGCATCTGGATGCTTCGGTATGCGCCGTGGACATGCAGTTGCAAACGCCTTGCGGCGCCGTGGCCCTGCGCGAATGGGCGGGTTTGTCGCGCCGGGTCTTGCTCAAGGATGATCTTCAGGCCCGGTTGGTGAGCGATCCTTGGCAATCTTCAGTGGAGCAGGTCGCGTGAGCAGCCTCTTGGTCTTTCCCGGCCAGGGTGCGCAGCGAGCAGGCATGCTCCATGGCCTTGCGCCGCACATTCTGGACGAGGCGAACGACGTGCTCGGCGAGGACGTCCTGCTACTGGACAGCGCCGAGGCCTTGCAATCGACCCGCGCCGTGCAGCTATGCCTGCTGATCGCCGGCGTGGCGGCGGCCCGTCGTTTGCTGGAACAGGCGCCTGCGCCGGACTATGTGGCAGGACTATCCATCGGTGCCTACCCGGCGGCGGTGGTGGCCGGTGCGCTGGGGTTTGACGAGGCGTTGCGACTGGTCAGCCTGCGCGGCGAGTTGATGCAGCGGGCGTATCCGCAAGGCTACGGCATGACCGCGATCATCGGCCTCGATCTCGCGGCAGTGGAAGCGTTGCTGGCACAGGTACACAGCGACCGCACACCGGTCTACCTGGCCAATATCAATGCCGATAATCAGGTGGTCATTGCCGGCAGCGACGAGGCCATGAGCAGCGTTGCCAAACAGGCGCGAAGCCTGGGTGCCGGGAAGGCCTGTCGGCTGGCGGTGAGCGTGCCGTCCCATTGCCCGTTGCTGGAGGCTCCGGCGCAAGCATTGGCCCAAGCGTTTGCCGATGTGACGTTGAAAGCGCCCACCCTGGGCTATCTCAGCGGCAGCCGCGCTCGACCGGTGATCAGCCCCGAGGCCCTACGCGACGACCTGGCGTTCAACATGTGCCGTGTCGTCGATTGGCGCGGCACGGTGCAAAGCGCCTATGAACGCGGCGTAAGGCTGCAAATCGAACTGCCGCCCGGTGCGGTGCTGACCGGGCTGGCGCGCCGGGTGTTCGAGCAAGGCACGGTCATGGCCTTCGACGGTGCCCGGCTCGATACCCTGCAGGCGCTGTTACGTGAGGAGGGAAGCCGCCAACCCTAGACCCCCGACTCAGGCTGCGAATTACAAAAACAACAATTTCGACGATGCACTTTGAGGACTACAACAATGATTATTTACGGTGTGGCGCTGTTGGCGATCTGTACGCTGGCAGGGGTGATCATGGGCGACCTGCTCGGCGTTTTGCTCGGCGTCAAATCCAACGTCGGCGGGGTCGGCATTGCGATGATCCTGCTGATCTGTGCGCGGCTGTGGATGCAAAAACGCGGCGGCATGACCAAGGAATGCGAAATGGGCGTCGGCTTCTGGGGCGCCATGTACATTCCGGTGGTGGTCGCGATGGCCGCGCAACAGAACGTGGTCACGGCCTTGCACGGCGGCCCGGTGGCGGTGTTGGCGGCCATTGGTTCGGTGGTGCTCTGCGGCTGCACCATTACGCTGATCAGCCGGACCCACAAAGGCGAACCCTTGCCCGATGAGCCGGCGGAAGTCACGCCCCTCGGCACCCCAGTAGGAGGCCGCTGATATGTGGGATCTCATCGAGAAAGGCCTGGAACATAACGGTTTGATCACGGCGTTCGCCTTCGTCGGCGTGATCATGTGGGTGTCGGTGGTGTTGTCCAAGCGCCTGACCTATGGCCGGATCCACGGCTCGGCGATTGCCATCGTCATCGGCCTGGTGCTGGCCTGGGTGGGCGGCACCATGACCGGTGGGCAAAAAGGCCTGGCGGACCTGTCGCTGTTTTCCGGCATCGGTTTGATGGGCGGCGCCATGCTGCGTGACTTCGCCATTGTTGCCACGGCGTTCGAGGTGCAGGCCACCGAAGCGAAAAAGGCCGGGTTGATTGGCGCCATCGCGTTGCTGCTGGGCACGATCCTGCCCTTCATCGTCGGTGCGAGCATTGCCTGGGTGTTCGGTTATCGCGATGCGGTGAGCATGACCACCATCGGCGCGGGTGCGGTGACCTACATCGTCGGGCCCGTGACCGGGGCGGCGATTGGCGCGACCTCCGATGTGATGGCGTTGTCGATTGCCACCGGTTTGATCAAGGCGATCATCGTGATGGTCGGCACGCCCATGGCGGCGCGCTGGATGGGCCTGGACAATCCGCGCTCGGCCATGGTCTTCGGCGGCCTGGCCGGGACCGTGAGCGGCGTGACTGCCGGCCTGGCCGCGACGGACCGGCGGTTGGTGCCGTATGGCGCGTTGACGGCGACGTTCCATACCGGGCTTGGCTGTTTGCTGGGGCCTTCGTTGCTGTACTTCATTGTGCGCGGGATTGTCGGCTAGGTTCCGAATTTGTATCGCCTGTTCTGACGCTATCGCGAGCAGGCTCGCTCCCACATTGGATCGGTGTTCACAAATCCCTTGTGGGAGCGAGCCTGCTCGCGATGGGGGCGACTCGGTTTCAAGCCTGGCGATTGGCATACATCCGGCATTCGGCCAACAACGCCAGGAGGTTCGGATCCCGCTCCTTGGCCTTGAGGAACACCACGCCGATGTGCTGCTGCAACCGGTACTTTTCCTGCAACGGGATCAGCTTCACCCGGTTTTCATACACCGCCGCGATCCTGCCCGGCAGCAACGCATAGCCCACCCCGGAGCTGACCATGCTCAGCAGGGTGAAGATGTCGTTGACCTGCATCGCCACCTTCGGCTCGAACCCCGCCTGCTTGAACACCCGGATACCGTCCTGGTGCGTGGCGAAGCCCTGGGTCAGGGTGATGAACGTCTCGTCGCGGACCTCGGCCAGGTCGACTTCGCTGCGCTGGGCAAAGGGCGAATCCGCCGGTGTGGCAAGAAAGATGTCATCGGAAAACAGCGCGATATGCTCACAGTCCGGGTCGTTCACGCTGTCATCCAGGGAAATCAGGATCGCGTCCACTTCCATGTTCTTGAGTTTGTACAGCAGGTCGATGTTCGAACCCAGGATCAGATCGATATTGAGTTCGCTGCGGCGGATTTTCAGGCCCATGATCAGTTGCGGCACGGTCTTGACCGTCAGCGAATACAGCGAGCCCAACTTGAAGCGCTCGGCGGAGAATCCGGCGGCTTCGCGGGTCAGGCGTACACTTTCGACCACGTCCTGGATCAGTTTCTGCGCCCGTTCTTCCAGCACATAGGCGCTCTCCAGCGGCGTGAGGTTGCGGCCTTCGTGCTTGAACAACGGGCAGCGCAGGGCGCTTTCCAGCGAGTGAATGGCCCGGTGCACACTGACGTTGCTGGTCTGCAATTCGGCCGCCGCTCGCGCCAAGTTGCCGGTGCGCATGAAGGCCAGGAACACCTCGAGTTTCTTCAGGGTCAATTCTTCGTCGATCAGCATGGGGCGGACTCTTATTCGTATTGCCCGATTGTGCCCTGTGGGAGCAAAGCTTGCTCGCGAAACAGGCGACTCGGTTTTGCAGAAACCGAGTTACCTTCATCGCGGGCAAGCCTTGCTCCCACAGCAAGCAAAACATTGCACTTTGCCGCGCCAAGCCTGAGCCTTGGCGTCTGTTCTGGAATGTGAGGTGGGATTGGATGTATCACGGCGAACGACTCAATGCCTGGACGCACCTGGTCGGGGCGGTGGCGGCTTTTATCGGGGCGGTGTGGTTGCTGGTGATTGCCGGGATGGCGGGCGATCCGTGGAAGATCGTCAGCGTGGCGATCTACGGGTTCACCCTGCTGGTGCTGTACAGCGCTTCGACGGTTTACCACAGCGTGCGCGGGCGCAAAAAAGAAATCATGCAGAAGGTCGATCACTTTTCGATCTATCTGTTGATCGCCGGCAGCTACACCCCGTTCTGCCTGGTGACCCTGCGCGGGCCCTGGGGCTGGAGTTTGTTCGGGATTGTCTGGGGGTTGGCGCTGATTGGGATCTTGCAGGAGACCAAGCCGCGTTCCGAAGCGCGGATCCTGTCGATCGTGATCTACGCGGTGATGGGCTGGATCGTGCTGGTGGCGGTCAAGCCCTTGATGGCGGCCCTGGGCAGCGCCGGGTTCGCCTGGCTGGCCTCGGGTGGCGTGTTGTACACCGTGGGCATTATCTTCTTTGCCCTCGACCACCGGCTGCGCCACGCCCACGGGATTTGGCACCTGTTCGTGATCGCCGGCAGCCTGCTGCACTTCGTGGCGATTCTGTTCTACGTCCTCTAGTCAGGTTCAACCGGCCACCGCGAACAGGCGGTCCAGTTGCGCCTGGGCCTGACTGGCAAAAATTTCCAGCAACGCGCCGAGGGTGTGCGCCGGGGCCTCATTGGCCCGGGTCACGGCATACAGGGAAATGGGCAGCGGTGGCGACAACGGTCGGATTGCCGTACGGGTGTTCGAGGCGCCGAGCGCCGTGAACGGGTCGATCACCGCCAGCCCGGCACCGGATTCGACCATGGCGCGGGCCAGTGAATACGTCTGCACGGCGATGCTGATGCGCGGCGGTGGTTCCACGGCCTTGAGATAGCCGTCCAGTTTGGCCGAGAGCGGGTCGGCGCTGGACAGGCCGATCAACGGTGCGCCGGCCAGCGCCTGCAACGGCATCGGCTGCCCCACCTGTGCTTGGGTCCAATGCCCGCTTGGCGCCAGGGCCACCAGTACGCCGCTGGCCAGGGCCTGGGCCTTGAGGCCCGGATGATCGGGCGGTTGCAGGGTCAGGGCGACGTCGATTTCGCGCATCAACAGGTTTTGCACCAGTTCGCGGCTGTGGGCGCTGGACAACTCGCAGACGATGTCCGGGTAGCGGCGCGTCCATTGATGAATCGCCGCTGGCAGCAGCGACAGGGCCAGGGCTGGTGTCGCACCGATCCGCAGGCTGTGGCCCGGCTCGCGCCGCAGGCTTTGGGCGAGACGCCGGACACCTTGCAGGCTCTCGCTGACTTTATCGACCTCGCGCTCCAGCTCCAGCGCTTCAGGCGTGGCCTGCAACTTGCCGCGCACCCGCAGAAACAACGCAAACCCCAATTGCTGCTCGGCATGCTGCAACACTTTGGTCACCGCCGGTTGCGAAACATGCAGCAGTTGAGCGGCACCGCTGATGGAGCCGGTCTGGCGTATGGCCTGGAAGATCTCGATATGGCGAAGACGCATGGCAAACCCATAACCTTTGTTTATAGGGAGTCCATCTTTATTCATTGTTCGCGGCCTGTCACCTCGCCCTAACCTCAAGCCATTGAAAACGGATGTGAGATGGACATGGCTCAGCGGGTTTGCATCATCGGTGGTGGCGTGGTCGGGCTGGCGACGGCTTATGCATTGGTGCGCGATGGCGTCGACGTGACGCTGGTGGAGGCCCGGGAAACCTTGGGCAGCGAAACCAGTTTTGCCAACGGCGGCCAGTTGTCGTATCGCTACGTCACCCCGCTGGCGGACGCCGGGGTGCCCTGGCAGGCAATGGGCTGGATGCTGCGCGGTGATTCGCCACTCAAGTTGCGACCTCGCCTGGACCCGGCACAGTGGCGCTGGATGGCCGCATTCATCGGCGCCTGCCGGACCTCGGTCAACCGGCGCAACGGCGCCCACCTGTTGCGCCTGGCGTTGTTGAGCCAGGCAACCTTGCAGGGCTGGCGCGAGGACGACCGCCTCGACGGTTTCAACTGGCGGCGCAATGGCAAGCTGGTGACGTTTCGCGACGCGAGGCATTTCCAGCGTGCGCGGCAGGGTTTGGCGGACAGCACCCATCAGCAGGTGCTTGGCCCCAACGAGTGCGCGAACCTGGAGCCGGCCCTGGCCGGCGTGCCATATGTGGGTGGGATCTACACGCCGGATGAGGAAGTCGCCGATTGCCATGCCTTCTGCCAGCAATTGGCGGTACGTCTGCGGGCTTCGGGGCGTTGCGAGTTCCTGTTGGGGCAGCCGGTGAGCGGCATCGAACACGCCGACGGCGCGGTGCGCGCCATCGCGCTGGACGGGCAGCGGCTCCCGGTGGAGCAATTGGTGATCGCCGCCGGCCATCGCAGTGCCGCGCTCGCAGTGCCTGGCGTGCGGATGCCGCTGTATCCGCTCAAGGGCTACAGCCTGACCGTGCCTATTGGCCCACAGCATCGGGCACCGGAGTTGAGCATCACTGACTACGACCGCAAGGTCGTCTACGCTCGCATCGGCGAACAACTGCGAGTCGCGGCGATGGTGGACATCGTCGGCTTCGACCCGACGCCGGACCCCAAGCGCCTGGCCCTGATCAAGCGCCAGGCCCAGGAAGCCTTCCCCCAGGCTGGGGATTACCAGCGCGCCGTCGAATGGGCCGGCATGCGCCCGGCGACCCCCAGCGGCGTGCCGCTGATCGGCGCCACTGGCTACCGTAACCTGTGGCTCAACCTCGGTCATGGGGCCTTGGGCTTTACCCTGGCGTGTGGCAGCGCTCGCTTGCTCAGCGAGCTGATCCGCCAGCACACACCCTCCATCGACTTGCAGGGCTTGACGCCCCGCGCCGCCTGACCCATCCAACGGAGAATAACAATGCAAAAAATCACGTTGATCGGCTGCACCCTGAGCCTGTTGCTAAGCGTCCAGGCCCTTGCCAACGAAGCGCCCCCGGCCGGCACGCTGGACAAAATCGCCAGCAGCCGGAGCATTACCCTGGGCTATCGTGACGCCTCGGTGCCCTTTTCCTACGTCGGTGACAGCAGCGGCCAGCCGATGGGTTACTCGGTGGAGCTGGCGGGCAAGATTGTCGAGCGCATCAAGACCCAACTGGCGTTGCCGCAACTGAACGTGAAGTACAACCTGGTC
The DNA here is from genome assembly GCF_013347965.1 of Pseudomonas bijieensis. Taxonomy (NCBI): domain Bacteria; kingdom Pseudomonadati; phylum Pseudomonadota; class Gammaproteobacteria; order Pseudomonadales; family Pseudomonadaceae; genus Pseudomonas; species Pseudomonas bijieensis. The sequence goes on from NZ_CP048810.1 coordinate 4,648,691, forward strand.
ACGTCCCAGACCCGTATCCCACTGGTGCAGAACGGTACCGTCGACCTGGAGTGCGGCTCGACCGGGGTGACGGCCGAGCGGCAGAAGCAAGTGGCGTTTTCCTATGGCTTCATCTATGTGAAGGGCCAGTTGCTGACGGCCAAGGACAGCGGCATCCACAGCTTTGCCGACCTGCGCGGCAAAAATGTGGTGACCACCGCCGGTACCACCAACGAACGCTTCCTGAAAAGCTACAACCAGGACAACAACGCCGAGATGTTCATCATCAGCGCCAAGGATCACGGCGAGTCCTTCCAGATGCTCGAGACCGGTCGGGCGGCGGCGTTCTACATGGACGATGCGCTGCTCTACGGCGAACGGGCCAAGGCCCGCGACCCGCACAAATGGGTGGTGGTGGGGCAGGAGCAATCGCGGGGAAATCTACAGCTGCATGCTGCGCAAGGACGACCCGCAATTCCTGGCGCTGGTCAACGCGACCCTGGCCGATTTGTACAAATCGGGGGAGATCAACGAGATCTACGCCCGCTGGTTCCAGAAGCCGATCCCACCCAAGGGCCTGAACCTGGAGTTCCCGATGACCAGCGAATTGAAGGCGATCATTGCCAAGCCGACCAGCGAGCCGGTGCAGTAGGCCGCACGGACATCCACGACCCACTGTGGGAGCGGGCTTGCTCGCGAAAGCGGTGTGTCAGCCAGCATTTGTATTGACTGACACATCACTTTCGCGAGCAAGCCCGCTCCCACAATATCTTCAGTGGTCGCGGAGCCTTAGAAATCCCCCCACAACTGCTGCGCCACTGCCAGCGCCACCACGGGCGCGGTTTCGGTGCGCAGCACGCGGGGGGCCGAGGCGGGCGGCGTGGTAGCCGGCGGTCTTGGCTTGTTCGACTTCGGCTTCCGACAACCCGCCTTCGGGCCCGATCAGGAATGCCAGGCTCGACGGCTTGGCATGGCTGACCAGCGGCTCGGCCACCGGATGCAGTACCAGCTTCAGCTCGGCCTCGGTCTGTTTCAGCCAGTCAGCCAGTAGCAGCGGTGGGTGGATCACCGGTACGGTCGAGCGTCCACACTGCTCGCAGGCGCTGATCGCCACTTGGCGCCAGTGCAGCAGGCGTTTGTCGGCGCGTTCGTCCTTGAGGCGTACTTCGCAGCGCTCGCTGAAAATCGGCGTGATCTCGCTGACCCCCAGCTCCGTGGCTTTCTGGATCGCCCAATCCATGCGCTCGCCCCGGGACAAGCCCTGGCCGAGGTGGATGCGCAGCGGCGATTCAGGTTGGCCGGCGAACTGCTCGTCCAATTGCACCCGCACGCGTTTCTTGCCGACTTCGGCCAGCGTGCCGCGAAACTCCTGGCCCGAGCCGTCGAACACCTGCACCGCATCGCCCTCGGCCATGCGCAGCACCCGGCCGATGTAGTGGGCCTGGGCTTCGGGCAGTTCGTGGTCGCCGAGGCCCAGGGGGGCGTCGATGAAGAAGCGGGACAGTCTCATGCTCTGTTCTCTACTGAATCTGAATTCGACATTGCAGCCTGATTGAGTGTGGCGAGGACGCTTTTGTGGCGAGGGAGCTTGCTCCCGCTCGATTGCGCAGCTATCGCAAGAATGGGGCCGCTTCGCAGCCCAGCGGGAGCAAGCTCCCTCGCCACAGGGAAAGTTGCCGTCAGCCCGGATCGCGATAGCCCGGATGAAAATCCTTCGGCACCGCCACGCTGACCTTGTCCCGGGTGGCGATGTCGATGCCTTCGCTGGCCACTTCTGCCAGGAAGTCGATCTGCTCCGGGGTGATGACATACGGCGGCAGGAAATACACCACGCTGCCCAGCGGTCGCAACAGCGCACCGCGCTCCAGGGCATGCTGGAACACACTCAGGCCGCGCCGTTCCTGCCACGGGTAGGCGGTCTTGCTGGCCTTGTCCTTGACCATCTCGATCGCCAGCACCATGCCGGTCTGGCGCACCTCGGCGACGTTCGGGTGGTCGGCCAGGTGCGCGGTGGCGCTCGCCATGCGCTGGGCCAGGGCCTGGTTGTTTTCGATGACGTTGTCTTCTTCGAAGATGTCCAGGGTCGCCAGGGCCGCGGCGCAGGCCAATGGGTTGCCCGTGTAGCTGTGGGAATGCAGGAAGGCGCGCAGGGTCGGGTAGTCGTCGTAGAACGCGTTGTAGACCTCGTCGGTGGTCAGGCACGCCGCCAACGGCAGGTAACCGCCGGTCAGGGCCTTGGACAGGCAGAGGAAATCCGGGGTGATACCGGCCTGTTCGCAGGCGAACATCGTCCCGGTGCGGCCGAAGCCGACGGCGATTTCATCGTGGATCAAGTGCACGCCATAGCGGTCGCAGGCTTCGCGCAGCAACTTCAGGTACACCGGGTGGTACATGCGCATGCCGCCAGCGCCCTGGATCAGCGGCTCGACGATCACCGCCGCGACGGTGTCGTGGTGCTCGGCCAGGGTCTGCTCCATGGCCGCGAACAGGTTGCGCGAATGCTCTTCCCAACCCATGCCTTCGGGGCGGTGGTAGCAGTCGGGGCTTGGCACCTTGATCGTGTCCAGCAGCAGTGCCTTGTAGGTTTCGGTGAACAACGGCACATCGCCCACCGACATCGCCGCGATGGTTTCGCCGTGGTAGCTGTTGCTCAGGGTGACGAAGCGCTTCTTGTCCGGCCGGCCGCGATTGATCCAGTAGTGAAAGCTCATCTTCATCGCCACTTCGATGCAGGACGAGCCGTTATCGGCGTAGAAGCACCGAGTCAGGCCCTCGGGCGTCATTTTCACCAGGCGCTCGGACAGCTCGATCACCGGTTGATGGCTGAAGCCGGCGAGGATCACATGCTCCAACTGATCGACCTGGTCCTTGATGCGCTGGTTGATGCGCGGGTTGGCGTGGCCGAACACGTTGACCCACCAGGAGCTGACGGCATCGAGGTAGCGCTTGCCTTCGAAGTCTTCCAGCCACACGCCTTCACCGCGCTTGATGGGGATCAGCGGCAGCTGTTCGTGGTCTTTCATCTGGGTGCAGGGATGCCACAGCACCGCGAGATCGCGTTGCATCCACTGGTTATTCAGGCCCATGTACAGTCTCCTCGAGGCGGCTCGCGGCGGGCGCGGGCAAAACAATCGCGCAAGCCTATGCAATGGCGGCCCCGGGGACAACCCATTGTGTCATCGCGGCTACTTTGAATGAGGCGATAGACGTCGCTGGCGGCGTTTTGATGGCTGACGTATTCTTCGCCGTTCTCTGAGCCGACTGGCTCGAAAACTGAAATTTCCTACGTTTTAATCCGGAGTTCGTTGAATGTCTGCTGGTTGGCTGCGCGCCTGTGCGCTGGTGATGATAGGGCTGTTCAGCGTTGCGGCGCTGGCCAAGGACAAACAACCGACGGCCATCGTCATCGGCGGCGGCCTGGCGGGGCTCACCGCGGCCTATGAGTTGCAGAACAAGGGCTGGGCGGTGACGCTGCTGGAGGCCAAGCCGGACCTGGGCGGGCGTTCGGGCATGGCCACCAGCGAGTGGATCGGCAACGAGAAGACGCAGCCGGTGCTGAACAAGTACGTTTCCTCATTCAAGCTGAGCACCACGCCGGCCCCGGAATTCGTGCGCACCCCCAGCTATCTGATCGACGGCACCTACTTCACCGCCGCGGACCTGGCGACCAAACAGCCGGCCACCGCCGAAGCCCTCAAGCGCTACGAAACCACCCTGGACGACCTGGCGCGTTCCATCGAAGACCCGCAGAACCCGGCGGCTACCAATACGCTGCACGCGTTGGACCAGATCACCGTGTCCAACTGGCTCGATCGTCTGCAACTGCCGGCCACGGCGCGGCAGTTGGTGAATCAGGAGATTCGCACCCGTTATGACGAACCTTCGCGCCTGTCGCTGCTGTATTTCGCCCAGCAGAACCGTGTCTATCGCGGCGTGTCCGACCGCGACCTGCGAGCCTCGCGCCTGCTGGGCGGCAGTCCGACCCTGGCCCAGGCGTTCGTCAAGCAACTGAAGACCATCAAGACCAATTCGCCCGTGTCGGCCATTTCCCAAGACAAGGACGGCGTGACCGTCAAGGTCGGCAGCGTTGGCTACCAGGCTGACTACGTGGTGCTGGCGGTGCCGCTGCGAGCGCTGAACAAGATCCAGCTGACCCCGGCCCTGGACGCCCAGCATCAAGGCGCGATCAAGGGCACCAACTACGGCTGGCGCGACCAGATCATGCTCAAGTTCAAGACCCCGGTCTGGGACAGCAAGGCGCGTATGTCGGGCGAGATCTACAGCAACGCCGGCCTGGGCATGATGTGGATCGAGCCGGCCATGAAGGGCGGTGCCAACGTGGTCATCAACCTGTCCGGCGACAACGCCCGGGTGATGCAGGCCTTTGGTGACAAGCAGATGGTCGATCAGGTGCTGATCCGCCTGCACGCGTTTTATCCACAGGCCCGTGGCGCGTTCACCGGTTATGAAATCCGCCGCTACAGCACCGACCCGTCCACGGGTGGCGCCTACCTGGCCTTCGGCCCGGGCCAGATCAGCAAGTACTGGCGTCTGTGGGAAAAGCCATTGCAGCGCATAGCCTTTGCCGGCGAGCATACCGACACCCTGTACCCGGGCACCCTGGAAGGCGCGCTGCGTAGCGGCCAGCGGGCGGCCAGCCAGGTTGAAGACCTGGCGGCAGGCAAGTCGTTCGAACCGGCCAAGGTCGCGCCAGTTGCAGCGGCAGCAGCGGCGGGTGCGGTAGCGGCGAAGAAGGGCAACTTCTTCAGCAACCTGTTTGGTGGCTCGGATGACGACAAGAAACCAGAGCCGGTAAAGGCACCAGAGCCGGTAGCGCCTGCACCAGCGCCTGCGCCGACACCCGTCCCAGCCCCAGCACCCGTGGAACCGCCAGCGCCTGCTCCGGCGAAGGTTGAGCCAGCCAAGAAAGCAGCGGCCAAACCGGCGGCGAAAAAACCAGCTGCCAAAGCTCCGGCTAAAAAAGCGCCGGCCAAGGCCCCGGTGAAAAAGGCCGAGCCGGTGAAGAAGCCAGCAGTCAAACCGACGACGGCTACTGAGACGAAGGCTCAGTAACGATCAGGTGGAAAGAACGCGGCTCAAGGGCCGCGTTTTTTTATCCAGCATCAAGCGTACCGGCGGCACCACTCAAAGCCCGGCATCGCTTAATAAGCGCTACGTCCTACACGCCTTGGCGATACATCGGAAACTTCCCACCCTTTAACCGGAAGCAGGCGATAGCGCGCACCAAGCCACAAATCTAGGCTCCTCCAAAAACAGGAGCGCGTATGAAAATACTAATGGCAGTGGTCGTATTGGCTTCGATATATGGATGTGTGTATGGCGAATGCCGAGATCCTTTGACGATTCCGATGATTCCAGAAAGAGATCCGCAGCTGGCACACAAATGCTCCGTCGATCCATATAGGCCTGAGTGCTCGGTAAACTAATAATTCAAAATTTTCACCTCGTGAAAGCTGGAGTTAACATGAAATTGATAGCGGCCTTAATGCTATTGGCAGTATTCGGTGTCAGTGGTTGCACTGCTGATGGCCGTATGGTGCTGAAAAAGCACGCTCCTCAATTAGTTTATAAATGCGACATGGATCCTTACAGGCCTGAGTGCGTCAATAAGTGACTCTAGAGAGGCGGCAGCGAAAACGACCAGGTTTTAATTTCAAAGTTCTCAAATAAAATTTTGACCTGCTTTGGCTTGGACATACGTCCCGGGACGAAGCCATAGCGGGCCCAGCAAAGATTCCCTGTTCGCATGTCAAAGATCTGCTGGCGATGAGGTCCGTGCAGGCACCCAGCGGCTACCTGCACCCCTCGTCATCACTACCGTTTCCCCTTTAATCTTTCCTTAACCCACCCCCTCCAGACTGATGATCGTATTTCTCGATATTTCAAAGCGAAATTTTCCGCTTTAAATCGATAGATAACTCGCTAGTCTTGATCGCAGTTTTTACAGGATATGAGCAATGCAGCTACGCAACTCCTCTTCTCGCTATGGCTGGGTCAGTATCGCTCTGCACTGGGGCGTGGCGCTGGCGGTGTACGGGCTGTTCGCCCTGGGCTTGTGGATGGTTGGCCTGGATTACTACAGCGCCTGGCGCAAAGACGCACCGGACCTGCACAAGAGCATTGGCCTGGTGTTGCTGGCGGTCATGTTGCTGCGAGTGCTCTGGCGTTTCGTCAGCCCGCCGCCACCGACCCTTGAAACCTATGGTCGCCTGACTCGCGCCGGCGCCAAGCTCGGTCATAGCGCACTGTATCTCGGGCTGTTCGCCGTGATGATTGCCGGTTACCTGATTTCCACCGCAGACGGTGTCGGGATTCCGGTGTTTGGCCTGTTTGAAGTACCCGCGCTGGTGTCCGGACTGCCCGATCAGGCAGACGTCGCCGGCCAGATTCACCTGTACCTGGCATGGGCGCTGGTAATTTTTTCCGGCCTTCATGCGTTGGCTGCATTGAAACACCACTTTATCGACCGTGACGCGACCCTCAAGCGCATGCTGGGACGCCAAGCCTGATGTTCAACCTCGACTCCAAAGGAATAGAAAGCATGTTGAAAAAGACGCTCGCCGCCCTGGCAATCGGTTCTGCCCTGCTGTCGGCCGGTCAGGCCATGGCTGCCGACTACGTGGTCGACAAGGAAGGCCAGCACGCCTTCGTTGACTTCAAGATCAGCCACCTGGGCTATAGCTACATCACCGGTACCTTCAAGGACATCGACGGCAAGTTCAGCTTCGACGCTGCCAAGCCTGAAGACAGCAAGATCGAGTTCAATGTGCACACCGCCAGCGTATTCACCAACCACGCCGAACGCGATAAGCACATTGCCAGCGCTGACTTCCTGAACGTGGGCAAATTCGACAAGGCCACCTTCGTTTCCACCAGCGTCAAGTCCACCGGCAAGAACGCCGATGGCAAGGAAACGGCCGACGTGACCGGCAACCTGACCCTGCTGGGCGTGACCAAGCCGGTCGTGGTCAAGGCCACTTTCCTGGGTGAAGGCAAGGATCCATGGGGCGGTTACCGTGCCGGTTTCGAAGGCACCACCAGCATCAAGCGTTCGGACTTCGGCAAGCAGAAAGACCTGGGTCCAACTTCCGATGCGGTCGAACTGTATGTCTCGTTTGAAGGTGTCAAAGCGAAATAATCTTCGCGCCTGACAAAAAACGCCCCTGGTCTTGCGATCAGGGGCGTTTTTTATTACGCGGATTTCGACAACACAGTGTCCCTGTGGGAGCGAGCCTGCTCGCGATGAGGCCGGTACATGAAAAGAGCGGTGATTGACCCACCGCTATCGCGAGCAGGCTCGCTCCCACAGGGTTGGATCAGAGTCCATCAAATGAAATGCCCCGGGTCGCGAGACCCGGGGCATTTTTTACGGCGTGGAAAAACTCAGCGATTGCGGGTCAGCAACGCCGGCTTCTCGCCCCGTGGACGGCTAGGCAGTTGATCCAGCTGCTCAGGCGTCGGGAAGCGATCGGCTTTCGATTCCTTGTGCATGATCTTCGGTTGGTTGCTGCGCGGGTTCTGCACGGCGGGTTCCTGACGCGGCTGGTCGTCGCGGGCCGGGCGGCGCGGGCGGGTGTCATCGCGACGAGCCTGGCCGTCACGCGGGGCACCGTTGCGTGGGCCGTTGCGCTTGGCCGGCGGAGTGCCGGTGGACGAGCCGTTGCTGTTGCGCGGGCCGTTCTGGCGACCCTGTGGCTGGCCACTGCGCGGAGCGCCTGCACCCGCGCCCTGTGCCGGTGCGCCTGGGCGGCGACCACGGCCCTGGGCCGGTTTCTGCTGCGGCACGTAGTCGACGCGGTTACCGAAGTTGTCGATGTCGTCGTCCAGGAACTCGTCCGGGGCACGATCGGCTGCGGCGCGTGGGACTGGGCGCTGCTGCTCACGGGCTGGAGTGCCTTCGCGGGGCTTCTGTTCGCGGGCTGGGCGTTCGCCACGGCTGTTGCTGGCCGGTTTTTCCTTGCCCTTGTCCTTGCCTTTGTCCTTGCGGCCACCGCCGCCACCGCCGCCATTCGGGCCGTCGCCACGTGGGCCTCGGGCGTTGCGCGGGTTGCGCACGTCCGGACGTTCGCGCACTTCAGGCTTCTCGGCCTCGATGGTGCTGGCATCGAAGCCCATCAGGTCGCCGTCGGCAATTTTCTGCTTGGTCATGCGCTCGATGCTTTTGAGCAGCTTTTCTTCGTCCGGCGCGACCAGCGAGATCGCTTCGCCCGAACGACCGGCCCGGCCCGTACGGCCGATACGGTGAACGTAATCTTCATCGACGTTTGGCAGCTCGAAGTTGACCACGTGGGGCAACTGGTCGATGTCCAGGCCACGGGCCGCGATATCGGTGGCTACCAGGATGCGTACTTCGCCGGCCTTGAAGTCGGCGAGGGCCTTGGTGCGGGCGTTCTGGCTCTTGTTACCGTGGATCGCCACTGCCGGCAGGCCGTGCTTGTCCAGGTACTCGGCCAGGCGGTTGGCGCCGTGCTTGGTACGGGTGAACACCAGGACCTGTTCCCAGGCACCGGCGGTAATCAGGTGTGCCAGCAGGGCGCGCTTGTGGCTGGCCGGCAGGCGGAATACGCGTTGCTCGATGCGCTCGACCGTGGTGTTCGGCGGCGTGACTTCGATGCGCTCCGGGTTGTGCAGCAACTTGCCAGCCAGGTCGGTGATGTCCTTGGAGAACGTTGCCGAGAACAGCAGGTTCTGCCGCTTGGCGGGCAGGCGGGCGAGCACTTTCTTCACGTCATGGACAAAGCCCATGTCGAGCATGCGGTCGGCTTCGTCCAGCACGAGGATTTCGACGTGGGACAAATCGACGCTGCCCTGGCCGGCCAGGTCCAGCAGGCGACCAGGGCAGGCCACCAGTACATCGACGCCACGGGACATGGCCTGGACCTGGGGGTTCATGCCGACGCCGCCAAAAATGCAGGCGCTGACGAACTTCAGGTCGCGAGCATAGATCTTGAAGCTCTCGTGGACCTGGGCCGCCAGTTCGCGGGTTGGGGTCAGGACCAGTACGCGCGGTTGGCGCGGGCCATGACGCTGGGATTTGTCTGGGTGACCGTTGGGAAACAACCGCTCCAGGATCGGAAGGGCGAAACCGCCGGTTTTACCAGTACCTGTCTGCGCCGCGACCATCAGGTCGCGACCTTGCAACACGGCGGGGATGGCCCGCTGTTGCACCGGGGTAGGCTCGGTGTAGCCGGCGGCCTCGATGGCGCGGACTAAAGCCTCGGAGAGACCGAGGGAAGCAAAGGACATGAGTAATCCTGTTTTAGTGAGGGCCTGGCCCAATGGGATAGTCTTGCCTGGCGCGAACGACGTTCAACAAAAAGACGTCATCCCGTCCGGTCCTGCCGGGCCTCAAAGGCGGGTCCGGACAAGGCTCGCGCGGGCTGTAGGCTGCGCTGTAGCGGTGTCGGGATGCCTTTTGCAAGGCCGGGCGTCCGGGCGTGAGCCTGGCGGGAAGGCCGGAGTATAACAGAGCAAACGCCGCGCGCCGCTTTCCCGCTGCTCAACGGTTTATTTCAGCGTTGCCTGACCGGGCGAGGCGACCTTGGCAATCGGGCCGGCGCCGTAACGGGCGCTCAGTTCGGCATAGGCCGGTTCGCGCTTGAAACGCTTGAGTTCGGCACCGAAGCGTTGCACCAGCAAATCCATCCCGGCGTTGCGCCGCACCGCCAGGTATTGGCTTTGACGGCTCACGACCGTCGGGTTTTCGGTAATCTGGTCGCCCAACCGCATTTGTTCGAGCACATGCCGGCCCACCCTGCGGTCGGTGATGAGCAGATCGATCCGCCCCAGTTGCAACTTGCCGAAATTGGCTTCGTGGGTGGGCGCCGTTTCACGGGTGAACAGGGTCGACTCACTGAAAGCCTGGCTGTACAGATAACCGGGCGAGGTGCCGATGGTCAGGCCGCCCAAGTCATCGAGGGTACGAAACGGATGGGGCCGGGCATTGGCGTAGAACATCACGAACTCCACGTCCGACAGCGGTTCGCTGGGGTAAAGCAGCATGGCATCGCGCTTATCGCTGTGGAAAATGTCCAGCGCACCGTCCGCCAGCCCCTGCTCCAGCATCACCAGGCAACGCTTCCATGGCAGGAACTGCCATTCCACGTCGATGCCCAGGCGCTTGAACACGATGGCCGTGGTTTCGTAGTCCAGGCCTAGCATCTTGCCCTGCTCTTCGTAGACATACGGGGCCCAGGGTTCGGTGACAATGCGCAACTTCTCGGCCCGGGCAGTCATGCTCAGGCACAGGAGGAGAAGGGCGGTCAGCAGCTGGACAATGACGGGCATGGCCTGAGGTTACGACGAGAGCTCATCAAATAGCTAGAGCGCTCTGGCCTGCGCCCTCGTGGCCTGTGTGGTTATTCCAGTCAGTTCAACTTCTGGCATCCGAATTTGAACTAACGAACTAACCACGCAGGCTGCTAATTGTCCTTTGCCTGCATCAAGTGCTCATAGATGGCTACGCGGCGCTCACCCAGTACCAGGCGAATCAGCGGATGATTGAGCCAGCGTTTGAGCTCATGGTCCTGCAACGGTTTTTCCAGGCGGTGTTCGACGTTCTCCAGGGCTTTTTCCCACCAGACCGGCGCGCAGGCCTGGTCGAACTGGTTGGTGTGGCGGTAGCAGCCATAGAGGATTTCGCGCATGAATTGGCGTTTATGATTGGGCAGCGCCAGGGTAACGACCTTGTAGGCCAGGCGTTGGAAGGCCGGCGGCCGGGGCAGGGTGGCAGTGACTTGCCCGGTTTCATCCAGGGCCCGTTGGCAAACCGGCGCGGCGCGGTGTTTGTCGAGCCAGGCTTTGGTCTTGGCGCGGAACAGTTGCTTGCGGCTCCAGTAATGATGGATCAGGTCCGGGCATTCGCGCACCTGCACCGAGCGATAGGCCGCTACCGAAAGACAGAATTCTTCCAGTGTGTAGGCACCCTGCGCCAATGGATACAGTTCATCCATCAGGGCGAGGGAGCGATCCAGGACCGCGGTATCCGCGCAGTTGAGGCCAATGACCCCCGAGTTCAACAACGGCATGTCGTCGTCTGCCAATTGCCGCTGGCGCAGGGTATCGGCCAGTGTCAGGTACAGCCCGGAATCCTTGTTGGCGCCATACGTCAGGCCGAAAGCGTTGCACAGCAGCGTGCCAGGCCGGACGCGGCGGAACAGTTCGAGGGGGGAGCAGTGGAAAAAAGTGTCGGTGTCGATCAGCAGCGCTACTTCGGCTTCTTCGAGCACTTTCTGCATCACCACGTGCTTGGCGCGGAAGTGATAGCCGTGGGGTTCGATCCAGGCCTGGCGGGTCTCGTTGTCCAACGGGCGCAAACGCACCGGCAGCCCTTCGTACGGTGCGGGATTGTCGGTGAACACCTGGATATCCAATGCTTCGTCCGGCGTCTTGCGCAGGCCGGCCAACGCGCTGGCGATGCTGAACAACGCTTCCTGGTGATAGGTTTCGGCCCCGTAAACCAGATAAATGAGCTGTGGGGTCGTTAGCCTGTGACCATTGGGCATCTACTGCAATCCTCCAGATATGTGCTTAAAAAAAAGGCCTTGGTTTTCGCCAAGGCCTCTTGTACCAGCGCATCAAGACATCAGCGTGGCAGCTTGAGGTTGTTCCATACCGCGAGGCTGGGCTCGGCCTGGTTAAGGGTATAGAAATGCAGCCCTGGCGCACCACCTTGCAACAAACGCTCACACATTTGCGTGATGACCTCCTCGCCGAAGCTTTGAATGCTGGAGGTGTCATCGCCGTAGGCTTCCAGCTGCTTGCGGATCCAGCGTGGAATTTCTGCACCGCACGCGTCGGAGAAACGCGCCAGCTTGCTGTAGTTGGTGATCGGCATGATCCCCGGCACGACAGGGATGTCGACCCCCAACTTGCGTACACGCTCGACGAAGTAGAAGTAACTGTCGGCGTTGAAGAAGTACTGGGTAATCGCGCTGTTGGCGCCAGCGTTGGCCTTGCGCACGAAGTTACGCAGATCGTCTTCGAAATTGCGCGCCTGGGGGTGCATTTCCGGATAAGCAGCCACTTCAACGTGGAAATGATCGCCGGTTTCTTCACGAATGAAGCTCACCAATTCGTTGGCGTGGCGCAGCTCGCCGCTGGCCATGCCCATGCCCGACGGCAGGTCACCACGCAGGGCGACGATGCGCTTGATGCCAGCGGCCTTGTATTGGGTCAACAGGCTGCGCAGGTCGTCCTTGCTGTCGCCCACGCAGGACAGGTGAGGGGCGGCGGGGATTTTGACTTCGCTTTCGAGCTGCAACACGGTGTTCATGGTGCGGTCACGGGTCGAACCGCCAGCGCCATAGGTGCAGGAGAAGAAGTCGGGGTTGTAGCTGGCCAACTGACGGGCAGTGGCGATCAGTTTTTCATGCCCAGCATCGGTCTTCGTCGGGAAGAACTCGAAGCTGTAGCGACGGTCTTGGGACATGGTCATATCCTTGGAAACGCGTAAGCCTGGGAGGCCTGCACATTCCTTGTAGGAGCGGACTCATGTGGGAGCGAGCCTGCTCGCGATTGGCATCGCCTCGGCCTGACAGCTTAATCGAGGTGTCTGCATCGCGAGCAAGCTCGCTCCCACAAAGAGCCCGCTCCCACAGGGAGAGCAGGCAATAGAACCGATCAGTAGCGGTAAGCGTGCGGCTTGAACGGGCCTTCGACGGTAACGCCGATGTAGTCAGCCTGTTGCTTGGTCAGCTTGGTGACCACACCGCCGAAACCGCGGACCATTTCCAGGGCCACTTCTTCGTCGAGCTTCTTGGGCAGTACTTCCACGGTCAGGCGCTCGGCTTTCTGAGCTGGCGACAGGTCGGCGTATTTCTGGCCGAACAGGAAGATCTGGGCCAGGACCTGGTTGGCGAACGAACCGTCCATGATGCGGCTTGGGTGGCCAGTGGCGTTGCCCAGGTTCACCAGGCGGCCTTCGGCCAGCAGGATCAGGTAGTCGTCGTTCTGTGGGTCGAAGCTGCCAGTGCCGGTGCGGTGAACCTTGTGCACCTGTGGCTTCACTTCTTCCCATGCCCAGTTCTTGCGCATGAAAGCGGTGTCGATTTCATTGTCGAAGTGACCGATGTTGCAGACCACGGCGCGCTTTTTCAGGGCCTTGAGCATGTTGGCGTCGCAGACATTGACGTTGCCGGTGGTGGTCACGATCAGGTCGATCTTGCCCAGCAGCGCTTTGTCGATGCTCGCTTCGGTGCCATCGTTGATCCCGTCGATGAACGGCGAAACCAGTTCGAAACCGTCCATGCAGGCCTGCATGGCGCAGATCGGGTCGACTTCGGACACCTTGACGATCATGCCTTCCTGGCGCAGGGACTGGGACGAACCCTTGCCCACGTCACCGTAGCCGATCACCAATGCCTGCTTGCCCGACAACAGGTGGTCGGTACCGCGCTTGATGGCATCGTTGAGGCTGTGACGGCAGCCGTACTTGTTGTCGTTCTTGCTCTTGGTGACCGAGTCGTTGACGTTGATGGCCGGGATCTTCAGTTCGCCCTTGGCCAGCATGTCCAGCAGGCGGTGTACGCCGGTGGTGGTTTCTTCGGTCACACCGTGGACGTTTTCCAGCACGGCCGCGTATTTCTTGTGCAGCAGCTCGGTCAGGTCACCGCCGTCGTCGAGGATCATGTTGGTGTCCCATGGCTGGCCATCCTTGAGGATGGTTTGCTCCAGGCACCACTCGTACTCTTGCTCGGTTTCGCCTTTCCAGGCGAATACCGGGATACCGGCAGCGGCAATGGCGGCAGCGGCCTGGTCCTGGGTCGAGAAGATGTTGCAGGACGACCAGCGCACTTCGGCACCCAGGGCAACCAGGGTTTCGATCAGCACGGCGGTCTGGATGGTCATGTGGATGCAGCCGAGGATCTTCGCGCCCTTGAGCGGTTGCTCGCCGGCGTACTTGCGGCGCAGGCCCATCAGGGCTGGCATTTCGGATTCGGCGATGATGATTTCGCGACGGCCCCAGGCAGCCAGGGACATGTCGGCGACTTTGTAATCGGTAAAAGCGGCAGGCGTAATAACAGCGCTCATGAAGAGCCTCCATTCGTAATGTATGCGAATGGGCGCCGTTGTGCGTTTAGTGTCCGTATGGGGAGCCCCGTACGAACAACGCCCCATCCGAGCCTGACAGGTCGAGCCTGCTGCAGCGCCCCTCGGACAGGTGGCGGGAACGGTCCAAAGCGTGGACCGGTAAAGCGGGGCGATTATAACGGGCTAACCGGATCTTCCAAAAGGGTTTCTGTCGGCAAATCAAAATTGCCGATGATCGTTATAGGGGCCGCGATGTAGAGCCTGCCTGCCGGGTCTGCCATGATGCAGCCATTCATCGGCCAGGCGCTCAGGAGTGAACATGAATTTCCACACCCGCAAATGGGTCAAGCCCGAAGACCTCAACCCCAACGGCACACTGTTCGGTGGCAGCCTGTTGCGCTGGATCGACGAAGAAGCGGCGATCTACGCCATCGTCCAGCTCGGCAACCAGCGCGTGGTCACCAAGTACATTTCGGAAATCAACTTCGTCAGCGCCTCGCGCCAGGGCGACATCATCGAGCTGGGCATCACCGCCACCGAATTTGGCCGCACCTCCATCACCCTGACCTGCGAGGTGCGCAACAAAATCACCCGCAAGAGCATCCTGACCGTGGAGAAGATGGTTTTCGTCAACCTTGGTGAGGACGGTTTGCCCGCGCCTCATGGGCGGACCGAGATCAAATACGTCAAGGATCAGTTCAAGGATGATGTTGTCGAGTGAGATCGGCGGCGCCGCTATCGCGAGCAGGTCCGTTCCCACATTGATTCGGTATTGATCATGGGATTTGTGTTCGCCATCAATCCCCTTGTGGGAGCGAGCTTGCTCGCGATGGCGGCTTCAAGGTCCATGAACATCAGTCCACCACTGAACAGCTCCGAACGCCACGTGTCGTAGCTACATCACGCCACCGGTTCAGGAGCTGTATGGACACCCATAAAGACGGCAAGACCCCTGATCTCTCGGCTCAGGAACAGCACGAAGTCGACCGCAACCAGCCGCCGCGGGCTGCCGTGTTGCATGAAATCATCCGCACCCAGGGCAACCAGGAACTTGAGCGCAGTATCGCTGCGCTCTGGTGGTCGGCCCTGGCGGCGGGGTTGACCATGGGCCTGTCACTGATGGCGATGGGGTTGCTCAACTCCCGGCTGCCGGACCACGAAGGCTTCAAGGTCATCGCCAGCTTCGGTTATTGCGCCGGTTTTCTCGCGGTGATCCTGGCCCGCCAGCAATTGTTCACCGAAAACACCCTGACCGCGGTGCTACCGATCATGAGCAAGCCCACCCTGGGCAATTTCGGGCGGTTGATCCGGCTCTGGGGCGTGGTGCTGGTGGGCAATCTGTGTGGCACCTTGCTGGTGGCCTACGTGATGTTGCACCTGCCGATTTTTGACCAGCGCACTGACCAGGCTTTCCTGGAGATCGGCCGCAAGGTTATGGAAAACGACACCGGCCAGATGTTTGCCAAGGGCATCATTTCCGGCTGGATGATCGCCACCATGGTCTGGATGATCCCCTCCATGGAAAGCGCCAAGATGTGGATCATCATTCTGATCACTTACCTCATGGCGCTGGGGGATTTCACTCACATCGTCGTCGGCTCGGCGGAAGTGTCCTACCTGGTGTTTGCCGGTCAGTTGTCGTGGGAGGACTTCTGGATGGTGTTTGCCGGGCCGACGTTGGCGGGCAATATCGTCGGTGGGAGTTTTATCTTCGCTTTGATCAGTCATGCGCAGATTCGTAGCGAAGTCGGCCCGCCCAAAGATAAGCCGTCAGGAGCGGCAAGGCCGCGTGGCGACTCGGAATGAATGGGAGCCTGATCGCAGGCTCCCGGCGTGGTTGGCGTTAATTGAATTGCATGTTGCGCAGGGTCTTGCGGGTTGTTGACTCCGGATCAAGCATTCCCGTGTAGCGCGACCTGTAGTTGGCGATGACCCGTTCGAGTGCTTTGTTGAACGCGATCCTCTGCGCCAGTGAATTGTTGAACCTCTTTGGATCTTGCACTTCCTGAAGGTCCCGGATTGCCCCTTCTATCAGCTTGATGTTTGCACTGGGCTGGCCGCTGCGGAAGAGTGTGGGATGCAGCACGTTTTGCACGACGTTATGGATGCGCGTGGCAATGTCCTGCTGGTGCATTTGCTCGACGGCGTGACGGGTCACCTCGGAAATGGCGCTGGTCGCGCCTTTGTCCCACTCGGCGGCGGCCTGCAGGAATTGCATGAAGTCCGGGTCATTGCCGTGATTGAGGCGTTTAGCTAGCCATTGCAGCTTGCCGGGTTGATCCGCAAGTTGGTCGAGGGCCCTGATGGCCATGTGCATTTGCGAGGTGGGTTCAAGCTTAGAAGGTGTTTCGTTGGCCGCTTGGATCGCTTCCTTCAATTGCGTCAACGCCTGTTGTGCGTGGCGCCTGAAGGCAATCACCTCGGTGCAGGCTTCGTCGTCTTCCAGTTCTGCGCTCAGCGGTTCGAAATCCTTGTCGCTCAACGCCAACAGGGCGTCCTCGATCGAGACAAATGCAAAGGTTTGCTGCGTGGCGTAGCGCTCGTCCAGATAGCTTTGGACAACCTTGCGCAGCTCTTCCTGGAGATAATTCTTGATCTCCTCGGACATGCCGAAATTGACCGTTCCACTCAACAGGCCACGGTAATCGCCTTTTTCGGTTTTCAGCGGTACGACGACGATCTGGTCGGCAAAGCGCTTCAGTTGCTTGGCATTCCACGCGGCGCTAGCCGTATGGGGGGCCTTGAGAACGCTGTCGATCAGGGCCGAGATGCCCGTACCCCGCTGGTTTTCCTGGTCCGATTCTTCAGACTCGAACACCAGGATCAAAGACTCGCTGTCCGGGATCGGGCTCATGGAGGTCGCCGGATTATAGATGTCAGGTACCGGTGTGTTGTTCAGAATGCCGCCATCGGCAAATGCCGTGGTTTCAATACGTTTCTCATCGTTCTGTTGGAATGGCAGCCCTTGCTGGGTCGGCTTGCTGAAGACGACCGGCAGCGACGCGGAGATAAGCGCGGCCACGGCAATGTCCATATTCGGCGTGGTCTTCTCGCTGAACACCACCAATTGCGTGCCTTCCTCGAACATGGCGGTGCCGGTGATTTCCACGGTCTTGATCTGTGGGATCTCTTTGCTCAGGACTGCCAGGTCAGCAAAGGTGACGTATTGGTTCTGTCTCACATTGGCAATGGCTTGTTGCGCTTTCTCGGAGAGAGGTTCCGAGTGATCGTCGCAGCGTTGCAAAAGCGCCGCGCAGGATTTCTCCCGGATCAGATTCTCCAGCGGTATCCCCTTGGAGCCCAGGCGTGGCAACAGATCACACAACAATTGCGCCAGCGGAACGCTTTTCAGTTTTTCGCCCAGCTTCGACCAGGCGTTCTGGAGTGTTTTAACGATAGGGTGGGTGCTGTCGAGCAAGGACGTGAGGGGAATATCGTCAAGGATCTGGTCGAAACACGCATGACTCATGCCGCTGGCGAGTACGGCGGCCGATATGGCCCCTGCAGAGGAGCCTGAAATCGTTCTGATATTACCCATGAGACCGTTGGCTTCGAGGGCTTCGACAAGTCCGGAGTAAGCCGCCCCCTTGGCGCCACCGCCACTCAGGACCAAGTCCGTAATGGGGGGGCGATTCATGGTGACTTCGACACTACCGTCGCCATGTCGAATGATGGATATCGACCGGCCTGTCGCGCGGTCTACCAATAGGCAGTCATCTCCAGGATTCGCTGGTCTTGTGATCTGGTCTGTGCTCTCAAAAGAGCTACGGGGAGGGGGCTGTTGCGAGATTGCTAGCATTCTGGTTCGTTCCTTGTACCCGTGGGGGACCGAACTCTAAGCAAAATCCGAGGGCTTATTGCGTTGCGACTCAATTGGACAAACATCCGCCGGCTGCAAACAGCACTCGGCGGATTTCAATGAAAAGCGCTCTGGAACAAGGCTTCTGGAAGGTAGGTAAAACAGCTCGCACGGATGGGGACAAAGTCTTACTGAAAGCGTCGCCCATTCGCTCACGGGCAGGGCAGATTTCTCAGCCCCTCAAACAGCGACTGCCACCGAACGACGTTGTCGGTAGATAAAGAATAAGGCAGTCAACACCGTGAGGCCCCCGACCAACGCCCCGGTCCATGGCAGATCCGCCAGATCCGCACCACTGGCCACCACCAACCCGCCAATCCACGCCCCAGCCGCGTTGCCGAGATTGAACGCGCTCTGATTCAGCGTAGAGCCGAGGTTCGGTGCTTCGTGGGCTTGGTCGATGATCAGCAATTGCAGGATCGGGCACAGGGCGAAGGCGAAGACACCCCACAGCACCAGGGTGATCGCCGCCGGAATCACCGACTGGCTGGTCTGGCTGAACGCGGCCAACACCAGCACCACGGCCAGGGCCATGCCCACCAGCGAGGGCAGCAGGCGTCGGTCGGCCAGGCGCCCACCGAGGAAACTGCCCGCCGTCAGGCCAACGCCGAACAACAGCAGCATGATGGTGATGCCATGGGGACTGACACCGGTGATGTCTTGAAGGATCGGCGCGATGTAGGTGAACACGCTGAACAGGCTGGTGGAGGCCAGCACGCTCATGCCGAGAGCGAGCAATACGTTGACCTTGCCCAGGACTTTGAACTCGCTGGCCAGGTTGGCCTTGTCCATGGGGATTTCCTTGGGCAGCCAGACCCATTGGGCGATGGCTGCGATCACCCCGATCACCGATACCGCCCAGAAGGTCGAGCGCCAGCCGGCGTATTGGCCCAAGGCCGTGCCCAACGGCACGCCCAACACGTTTGCCAAGGTCAGGCCGGTGAACATCATCGCAATGGCCTGGGCCCGTTTGTTCGGCGCCACCAACCCGGCCGCCACTACCGAGCCGATGCCAAAGAACGCCCCATGGCACAGCGCGGTGATGACTCGCGCGGCCATCAGCGTGGTGTAGTTCGGCGCCAGGGCGCAGAGGACGTTACCGAGGATGAACATCAGCGTCATGCCCAGCAGCGTCGCCTTGCGCGGCATATTGGCGGTGCCGATGGCCAGGATCGGAGCGCCGAACACCACGCCCAGGGCATAGCCGGTGATCAGCAACCCGGCCTGGGGAATGCTCACCGCCAGGTCACGGGCGACATCGGGCAACAGCCCCATGATGACGAATTCAGTCGTGCCGATGCCGAAAGCGGCGACGGCCAAAGCAAGCAAGGCGAGCGGCATGCGCAAGGTCTCTGTCTGTAGTCTTGACGCTCTGATCAGGCATACGCATGCCGACACCACCGGTTCGAGTGAACGGGGCAACAGCGAAATTATTGGAATAGGTGTATGCGCAACTGAGTGCGGCGTGGTCGCTTGCAGTATAAACGGCCGCGGATGGATGGCGAATCAATTCTCTGAATGGAATAAGGAGCGTGCCGTGATTGCAACGGCCTTGGTGTTGGTGGCGGCGCTGTTGCATGCGGCGTGGAATACGCTGATCAAGTTCAGTGGCGAGCGTTTGCTGGTGGTGGCGTGCATGGACAGTGTCGCCTTGCTGTTCGTCGCGTTGGCCTTGGGTTTCGTGGCCGTGCCGCCGTTGGAGATCTGGCCGTGGATCCTGGCCTCGGCGCTGTTCGAGCTGTTGTATCGCTATCTGCTGATCCAGGCTTATCGGGTCGGTGACCTGGGGCTGGTCTATCCGTTGATGCGCGGCCTGTCGCCGTTGGTGGTGTTGGCCCTGACATTTATTTTCGCCGGTGAAGCACTGACGATCCAGCAGATCATCGGCATTTTACTGATCCCGTTCGGCATGCTTTGCCTGTTGTGGCAGGGCGGTGGTGGCGAGCGATTGCCCTGGTCGATGTTGCCGGTGGTGGCGCTGATCGGCCTGTGCATCGGTTGCTACACCTTTATCGACGGCCACGCCTTGCGGCGTTGGTCCCATCCGCTGGATTACCTGGTCTGGCTCACGCTGCTCAGTGCCTGGCCGTACCCGTTGCTGGCGTTGGTCGGCAAGCGACCGGCGTTCTTGCTGTTTTGGCGCGAGCAATGGCGGTTGGGGTTGGCGGTCGGACTCTGCGTTTTGTTCAGCTACGCTCTGGTGCTGTGGGCCATGCAACTGGGGTCGATTGCCGAAGCAGCGGCGCTGCGGGAGATCAGTGTGATCCTGGTGGTGCTGTTCGGCATGCGCTACCTGAAAGAACCTTTTGGCCGGCCGCGGCTCTTAGCTTGCGCTCTGGTGTTGATTGGCATGCTGGTGATGAAAGCCTGACTGGCGCTCGATTCTCTCTAAAAACTCGAAAAGGAAGTGCGTATGACGGTTGCCCTGTGGTGTGTGTTGATTGCTTTTCTCCTGCCTTACCTGTGTGTCGGGATCGCCAAGGCCGGTGGGAGATACCGGTTGCAGGATAACCACGACCCCCGGGACTTTTTGGACTCGCTCGAAGGCGCTCCCCGGCGGGCATACGCCGCGCAACTGAACAGCTTCGAAATCAGCCCGTTTTTCGCCGCCGCCGTGATCGTCGCACACCTGGCCGGCAATGCCGAGCTGGTGACTATCAACGTGTTGGCGGTGTTGTTCATCACCAGTCGCCTGCTCTACATCATTTGCTACCTGGCGGACTGGGCCATCTTGCGGTCGCTGGTGTGGTTCGTGGGGGTGGGGTTGGTCTTGAGTTTCTTTTTTGTTTCGGTCTGAGCCTGGCGGTTGAGACATAGCCTCTGTGAGGTCCTATCGCGAGCAGGCTCGCTCCCACAATGGATCTAGCCGTACACAAAATATGTGTCCACTGGAGATCAGCTGTGGGAGCGAGCCTGCTCGCGATGGGGCAGGGACAATCAACACATCTCTTAGGGATTGGCGCTAACCGCGTTCGCCACCTGCGGCACCGATGGCAACGCCATGCCCTTGGGCCACAGCATCCAGATCTGCCCTTGTTGCTTCATGTCCCCGGCCAATTGCCCTGCCGCCTCGCCTGTGCCCCAGAACAGGTCCGCCCGCACTTCGCCAGCAATCGCGCCGCCAGTGTCCTGGGCGGCGACCGGCCGGTTCAAGGGACTGCCGTCGGGGCGAGTGGTGGATAGCCACAACAGGCTGCCCAGCGGAATCACCTTGCGGTCCACCGCCACGCTGTAGCCGGCGGTCAGCGGTACATTCAGCGAGCCTCGCGGGCCTTCGTTACTGTCGGGGTTGCGGTTGAAGAACACGTAGCTGGGATTGCTGCCGAGCAATTCAGGAATACGGTTCGGGTTGGCCTTGGCCCAGGCACTGATGGTGCCCATGGTCACGTCTTCTTTCTTAAGCTCACCCTGTTCGACCAGCCAGCGCCCGATGGGGCGGTAAGGGTGGCCGTTCTGGTCGGCATAACCGATGCGCAGTTGGCGACCATCATCGAGGCGAATACGTCCCGAGCCCTGGATTTGCAGGAATTGCAGGTTCATGGGGTCGGTCAGCCAGGCGATGACCGGTGCCTTGACCCCGTTGGTTTCGATGGTGGCCGCGTCGTCGTACGGCTTGAGCACCCGGCCTTCGAGGCGGCCGCGCAGGCGTTTGCCCTTGAGCTCAGGGTAGATGCTGTCCAGCGACACAATGATCATGTCGTCGGGCACACCGTAGACCGGGATGTTCGCCGTAGCGGTCTGGGTGAGGCTGCCGGGGTATACCGGTTCGTAGTAGCCGGTAATCAGGCCATTGGGGCTGTTGTCCCCCGAGCGCAGGCCGTAGACGTCCAGGTTCTGTTTCAGGAAATTGCGAACATCCGGTGCGGTTTGCGGCACCTTGGCCGCTGCTGCGCAGGTCGGGCCCCAGGTCGCATCGGTCTTGAGACGGGTGCAAGCGCTGCGCCAGGAGCTGAAACCGGCCAGCAAGTCCGCATCGGACACCGACGGCAACGCTTCCCACGGTGCGCTGACATAGGTGGCGAGGGCATGGGTCTGAGGCTCTTCGACCTTTTCGCCGCGATTACAACCGGCCAACAGTGCGATCAGCGGTAGGGTCAATGCCAGGCCTTTGTGCCAGGTCTTGATGCGGCTGTTCATGAAGATTTCCTTTGCAGTCATTCGGACGCTGTCAGGCGCTCGAACAACCCGTATTGTTGATAGGGCCATTGGTCTTTACCGATGACCCGAGGATACTAACCGCCGTTTCCTGCCCCGAGGCCAAGATGTTTGTAAAACGATTTTCCATGGCAGCGCTGGCCTGCCTGATGTTGTCCGCCTGTGGCGGCGTCGATCCCAATTCTCCCCTGGGCCAGCGCAAGGCGATCTTCAAGCAGATGCTCAAGACCAGCGAAGAGCTGGGCGGCATGTTGCGCGGCCGCGTCCCGTTCGATGGCGCACGATTTGCCGACGGCGCGGTGCAGCTGGATCAGCTGTCCCATGAGCCGTGGAAACACTTCCCGCAGGTACGCGAGCAAGACCACACCAGCGCCCGGGATGAAGTCTGGCAAAAACAGGCGCGCTTCCAGGAACTGGCGCGCAATCTTGAAGCCGCCACCGGTGAATTGGTGACCGCCAGCAAAATCCAGCCCTACAAGGCCAGTTACCTGGGGCCGGCGGTCCAGAAGGTCGAGGATGCGTGCAGTGCCTGTCATAAGGAATTTCGGGATCATTGAATAAAACAGCTGCAAGCGCAGAGCTTTGAGCTTGCCGCTTACTTATCCAACTCATCCACCGCTTCCTGCAGTTCCTTGCGGGAGGCTGCCAGCTTGTCCTTGCGTTTGTTGATCCGCTCGGCGTCGCCTTTCTTCATGGCCTTTTCCAGGTCGGCCTGACGTCGGCTGACCTCATGCTTGGCATCGAGCACCTTGTTTTCACGCTCCTTGCGCAAGGACGCATCGGTGCAGTGGGTGGTGACTTCACTCAGCGCGGTTTCCAGGCCTGCCTGCTGGTCCTGGTTGCCGCGGGACTTGGCCAGTTCGATCTGGTTGATGATGCCCTGGCGCTTGGCCGCGCAGCCGGTGAGCTCCGGGGCTTGCTCGTCCGCCATCAAGGGGGCGGCCATGGCGCTGCATAAAACCAGCAGGGCAACGGGGGACAGGAAATTCATAGCAACTCCGTAAAAAATCGCGAGCGGTCGGTACAGATGCGCTGTTGGAACGCATGCTTGCCCCTTGGGTTCAACCACGCGGGGCCCGGATTAAAAACCGTCGACCCCGGCGGTGCGTAATTCCTCACTCAAGGCCAGCACCTGCGGGTCGCGAAAAAATGCGCTCAATTGCGCGGCGCGTCCCGGTCCGATGCCGGCTTCGGCTTGCCATTGTTCGGTATTTCGCTCGGCCAGCACCTGCCACGGCCCTTCCAGCCGGGCCTCACCGACCGGCGGCAGGCCCAGGGCCTTGAGCCATTGCCCGAAAGGGCGTTGCCGGGCGCTGTCCAGGCTGGCGAGCAGGCGCGCGCTACTGCGTTCGCCGAAGCCACCAATGTTAGCAAGCTCGGCGGCATCAAGGGTCAACCAATCCAGCAAACCGTGGAGTCGACCTGCAGCCAGGAGTTTTTCCCAGGTGCCGGGACCGACATGGGGCAGGGCGAGCCCGTGCTTGCCGCTGAGCCAGTTCAGGCGTGCGAGGAACTGGCTTTCACAGCCGGGCGTCGCTTGCCAGCAACTCAGGACGTGGTAGTCGTCGGCCAACGGAGCGTTGACCTCCTGGCGCTCGACACTGCGCAGTACAACGCTGTCGAGTCGCGGGATGGTCAGCCCGGCCAGGCTGATGGCCACCTGGTCGCCGGGACGGATGTCCATCTCCTCCCAGCGCTTGAGGGAACTGACACTTACCCGGCGAATCCACCGGTCGTCGAGCCGGATGCGTTCAAGCTCCAGTACGGGCGTGATGCGCCCGGTGCGACCGACCTTGAAGTGCACCTTGCGCACCTCGGCCAGGGCTTGTGCGTATGGGTATTTCCAGGCAACGGCCCAGAACGGTGCCCGAGCCTGCCAGCGTTTGGCGGGTGGCCGGCGGCTCTGGCGCAGGACGATCCCGTCACTGGCGAAAGGCAGCGGCGTACGATACCAATGGTCGCGCCAGCGCTCGGCGTCAGCGAGGGTCCGGACAGGTTGGTTGTAATCGAGGGTGTTGGCGAAGCCCAGCTCACTCAACGCGGCCATCCGCTCGGGCAGGGTATGCGGCCCGTCGGGCCAGTCCCAGACAAACAGGCCGATGTACGTCCCCTCTTGCACCGTCAGATTTGTGCGCGCCATCAGGCCCGCTATGGTCGACCGGGCATTGAGACTGCCATTGTCGGCCTGGACATGGCTGTTGAGCCGCCAGTACAGCTCGCCCTGGACAAGCACGTCCAAAGGCTGGCGCAGCCGTTGAGGGATGCTGCTGATCTTGTGCACAGCCCAGGTCCAGTCCTGTCCTTGAATCCCGTCGCCGCGGCTGATCGCCTGATGCAGGCGGCCTCCACGATAGACCAATGTCACCGCCACACCATCGACTTTCGGTTGGACCCAGACGTCCTCCCGGTCATGCAACCAGGCTCTCGCACCGTCGGCGTCCTTGAGTTTGTCCAGGCCGGTATGAACAACCGGGTGCGGTACTTTTCCCGCTCCCGGGCGCAAGGGGGTGGCGGGTGCTTCAAGGCCAAAGCAATTGCGCCATTGGTCCAGTTTCAAGCGGGACTGATCGTAAAGCTCGTCGGCCACCAGCGAGCGGCCGTAGCGGTGATAAGTGTCGTCCCACTCGTCGATTCGCTGTTGCAGTGCGGCGATCTCCGTCTGGGCGCGCTCGGTGGGCCAGTCGGGGCAGGGCGCCGCAATGGCGGGGCCGGTGATGAATATGAAACAGGCGATTGTGCGTGATAACGGCAGCATCGAAGCATCCTTGCTTGGTGGTGTGCTTGAAGACTAGTTGCAGTAGCTCGAGGTGCGAGTCCGAGTGCGTTACCGGATTTTGCGAGGCCTGATGGCAAAGTCGCGGCGGTACAGTGCGGCACGATTTAGCCGCGCAACTGTCCCTTGAACCCCTCAAGGGCCGGTGCAGAATGGACCTTCGTTTCGCCTCTGCCAGGAGTGTTCCGATGGACCTGACGACCCTCGCCGTTTTCATTCCGGCCTGCTTCGCGCTGAACATGGCGCCGGGGCCGAACAACCTGTTGTCCATCAGTAATGCTTCGCGCTATGGCTTCGTTCGCGCGTGTAGCGGTGGCCTCGGTCGGCTGCTGGCCTTTGCGATCATGATTGCCCTGGCCGCGGTGGGGCTCACCGCCGTGCTGCATACCTCGGAGCTGTTGTTCCTGGGGATCAAGCTTGTCGGTGCCGGTTATCTGTTCTACCTGGCCGTGCAATTGTGGCGGGCCCAACCCGAGGCTGGCAGCGAAGCGGCGGTCGCGTCGATGAGCAGGGCCGGCCTGGCGCGCCAGGAATTCCTGGTGGCGATCGGTAATCCGAAGGCGATCCTGTTGTTCACTGCGTTCCTGCCGCAGTTCGTCGACCGTACAGGCACCGTCGCCCAGCAGTTCGCCGTGCTGGGTGGCTTGTTCCTGGCGCTGGAGTGTATTGCCATCGGGTTGTATTGCTACATGGGGATTTACGCGCGACGGCTGTTCGCCCGGCCCAGTGGCAAGCGGCTGTTCAATCGGCTGTGTGCGGGCTTGTTGGCCAGTGCGGCTTCGTTTTTGCTGGTGGCGCGGCGATCTTGAGCTTCGGCGAGGGAATTTTGTGGGAGCAAGGCTTGCCCGCGATACAGGCGCCTCATTACCACAGGGACCGAGTTGTCCTCATCGCGGGCAAGCCTTGCTCCCACAGATAAATTCCATCGTCACAAGGCCCCGGTATGAACTTACCCTTTGAGTGGTCAAGCACCAGGCATGAAAAAGGCCCTGGCGATCAAGTCGCCAGGGGCTTTTCTTTACACGTGGGTGTTACAGGCCGGCAGCGGCGCGCAGGGCGTCGGCGCGGTCGGTTTTTTCCCAGGTGAAGGTGGTGAAGGTATCGCCATCGACCGTCTTGGTTTGTGGCGTACGACCGAAGTGACCATAGGCGGCGGTGTCCTGGTACATCGGGTGCAGCAGGTCGAGCATGGTGGTGATGGCGTATGGACGCAGGTCGAACACTTCGCGGACCAGGTTGATGATCTTGTCATCGCCGATCTTGCCGGTGCCGAAGGTGTTCAGCGAGATCGACGTAGGCTGCGCCACGCCAATGGCGTAGGAAACCTGGATCTCGCAGCGCTCGGCCAGGCCGGCGGCCACGATGTTCTTGGCTACATAACGCCCGGCATAGGCCGCCGAACGGTCGACCTTCGATGGGTCCTTGCCGGAGAACGCACCGCCGCCGTGACGGGCCATGCCGCCGTAACTGTCGACGATGATCTTGCGCCCGGTCAGGCCGCAGTCGCCCACCGGGCCGCCGATGATGAACTGGCCGGTCGGGTTGATGTGGAACTGGGTGTCCTTGGACAGCAACTCGGCAGGCAGCACGTGCTTGACGATCAGTTCCATCACGCCTTCGCGCAGGTCTTTGTAGGACACATCAGGGTTGTGCTGGGTCGACAGGACGACGGCATCGATACCGACTACCTTGCCGCCTTCGTAGCGGCAGGTCACCTGGGACTTGGCGTCCGGGCGCAGCCAAGGCAGCAGGCCGGATTTACGAGCCTCGGCCTGACGTTGAACCAACTGGTGCGAGAAGGTGATCGGGGCCGGCATCAGTACGTCGGTCTCGTTGCTGGCATAGCCGAACATCAGGCCCTGGTCGCCCGCGCCCTGGTCTTCAGGCTTGGCCCGATCGACGCCTTGGTTGATGTCGGGGGACTGCTTGCCGATGATGTTCATCACGCCGCAGGTCGCGCCGTCGAAGCCGACGTCGGAACTGTTGTAGCCAATGCCCAGGATGACGTCCCGGACGATCTGTTCCAGGTCGACCCAGGCCGAAGTAGTGACTTCGCCGGCGATGATCGCCACGCCCGTTTTCACCAGAGTCTCGCACGCCACGCGGGCGAACTTGTCTTCAGCAATAATGGCGTCCAGCACCGCATCAGAAATCTGGTCGGCGATTTTGTCCGGATGCCCTTCAGACACGGACTCGGAGGTGAAAAGGGAGTATTCGCTCATCTCGATGTTTTCCTACAAGTTACCGTTGGTGAGTGTCGCCAGTGGCCGCTGAAAGTGGCGAACCTGGATCTGGAAACCATTACGTAAGCCTATATAGAGGCTTTCCCCGGGCACGAGGCCCGCAGCGGTGGCCCAGCGGGCCAGGTCGTCCTGTTCAAACCCGAGCCAGAGATCGCCGCAGGCCTCCCTGGCCCAGCTCTGGTTGTGGCTGCATAACTCCGTCACCAACAAGCTGCCGCCCGGTTGCAGCAGGCCGGCCATGTGCCTGAGTGCGTCGGCCGGCGCGGCGAAATGATGCAGCACCATGTTCAATACCACGCAGTCGGCCTGCAGGCTCATGCCATCCAGTGCATCGGCCAGTTGCAGGCTGACATTAGCCAGGGCCTCGCGCTCGCAAACCTGGCGCGCCAGTTCGAGCATGGCCGGGCTGTTGTCCAGCGCCGTCACCTGGCTGAAGCGTCGCGCCAGCTCCGGCAGAAAGGCGCCATCGCCGGGGCCGACTTCGATCGCCGTGGCCGCGGGTTCGAAGCTCAGTTTGTCGAGCAGCGCCACAACGCTTTCGCGGTACTGCGGCAAGCCGGCGATCAGGTCCTGCTGGGCGCGAAATTTCTCGGCGACCCGTGCGAAGAAGTCCTGGCTGGCGGCGGCCCGTTGCCCGTGTACCTGGGCGATGCGAGCCTGCACGTCGGTCGGCAGGGTCAGCGCGTCCACTTCGTCCAGCAGCGCCGCGTGCAGCTTGCCACCCAGCAGATCGCTGTGGGGCAGGGCGCGGCGATAGAAAATGGCGTTGCCTTCCCGACGGGTCGCCACCAGGTCGGCCTGGGCCAGGACCTTGAGGTGGTGACTCATGCCGGACTGGCCGATGCCGAAGATCTGCGCCAGTTCCAGCACGCCGAACGAGTCGTTGGCCAGGGCGCGCAATACATTGAGCCGCAACGGATCGCCGCCGGCCTTGCAAAGGGCCGCTAGCTCATCGCAGTCGTCATGGCGAATGGAGGGCGCGGGTAAGTTCATGATGAGGCAGTCTGTTTCATGGTGAAGCAGTCTAGTGAGGGGTTTGGATCATCGCAAGTTCAATATCAAAAAGTTTTGATATTGCTCGATAAATGGCACTTCTCCACCCGTGCTTGACTCTACAAACCACCAGCGGAAAGGTTTCACCTGGTGAATGCGACTTTATCCACCGGAAAAACGCCCAAGGATGACTATCTGTCATTGCCCCGGGGCGGGTGGGTGAGGGAAAATGCTCGCCTTTTTCAGTTTCGTTTTATTCATTCTCGATTCAATACCCGCAGGAGAACAGCGATGCCCAGCCGTCGTGAGCGTGCCAATGCCATTCGTGCCCTCAGCATGGATGCCGTGCAGAAAGCCAACAGCGGCCATCCCGGTGCCCCCATGGGTATGGCGGATATCGCCGAGGTGCTTTGGCGCGACTACCTCAAGCACAGTCCGAGCAACCCATCGTTCGCCGACCGTGACCGCTTTGTGCTGTCCAACGGCCACGGTTCGATGTTGATCTACTCGCTGCTGCACCTGACCGGCTACGACCTGTCGATCGATGACCTGAAGAACTTCCGCCAACTGCACAGCCGCACTCCGGGCCACCCGGAATACGGCTACACCCCAGGCGTGGAAACCACCACCGGCCCGCTGGGCCAGGGCCTGGCCAACGCCGTGGGCTTTGCCCTGGCCGAAAAAGTCCTGGCGGCGCAGTTCAACCGCCCAGGCCATAACGTCGTCGACCACCACACCTACGTATTCCTGGGTGATGGCTGCATGATGGAAGGCATTTCCCATGAAGTCGCCTCCCTGGCTGGCACCCTGGGCCTGGACAAGCTGATCGCCTTCTATGACGACAACGGCATCTCCATCGATGGCGAAGTCGAAGGCTGGTTCACCGACGACACCCCCAAGCGCTTCGAAGCCTACAACTGGCTGGTGATCCGCAACGTCGACGGTCACGATCCGGAAGAGATCAAGACCGCCATCGAGACGGCCCGCAAGAGCGCCCAGCCGACCCTGATCTGCTGCAAGACCACTATCGGCTTCGGTTCGCCGAACAAACAAGGCAAGGAAGACTGCCACGGCGCGCCACTGGGTGCCGAGGAGATCGCCCTGACTCGCGCCGCGTTGAAGTGGAACCACGGTCCGTTCGAAATCCCGGCCGACATCTATGCCGAATGGGATGCCAAGGAAAAAGGTCGTGCGCTCGAAGCCGAGTGGGACCAGCGTTTCGCGGCTTACTCCGCCGAATTCCCTGAGTTGGCAAACGAACTGGTCCGTCGTCTCAGCGGCGAGCTGCCAGCCGACTTCGCCGAAAAAGCCTCGGCCTACATCGCTGAAGTCGCCGCCAAGGGCGAAACCATCGCCAGCCGCAAGGCCAGCCAGAACACCCTGAACGCCTTCGGCCCATTGCTGCCGGAACTGCTGGGCGGTTCGGCCGACCTGGCCGGTTCCAACCTGACCCTGTGGAAAGGCTGCAAAGGCGTCAGCGCCGAAGACGCCAGCGGCAACTACATGTACTACGGCGTGCGCGAGTTCGGCATGAGCGCGATCATGAACGGCGTGGCCCTGCACGGCGGCCTGGTGCCGTACGGCGCCACTTTCCTGATGTTCATGGAATACGCCCGCAACGCCGTGCGCATGTCGGCGCTGATGAAAAAACGCGTGCTCTACGTGTTCACCCACGACTCCATCGGCCTGGGCGAAGACGGCCCGACTCACCAGCCGATCGAGCAACTGGCCAGCCTGCGCTGCACGCCGAACCTGGACACCTGGCGCCCATGCGATGCGGTGGAATCGGCAGTGGCCTGGAAGTACGCCATCGAGCGTAACGACGGCCCGTCGGCGCTGATCTTCTCCCGCCAGAACCTGCAGCACCAGAACCGTGATGCCGACCAGATCGGCGACATCACCCGCGGTGGCTACGTGCTCAAGGACTGCATCGGCGAGCCAGAACTGATCCTGATCGCCACCGGTTCCGAAGTTGGCCTGGCCGTCCAGGCCTACGACAAGCTGACCGCCCAGGGCCGCAACGTGCGTGTGGTCTCCATGCCTTGCACCAGCGTGTTCGATGCCCAGGATGCCGGTTACAAGCAAGCGGTGTTGCCGCTGCAGGTCAGTGCGCGGATCGCCATCGAGGCTGCTCACGCCGATTACTGGTACAAGTACGTGGGCCTGGAAGGCCGCGTGATCGGCATGACCACCTACGGCGAATCGGCGCCTGCGCCGGCGTTGTTCGAGGAGTTCGGCTTCACCCTGGAGAACATCCTGGGTCAGGCTGAAGAGCTGTTGGAAGACTAAGTCCAGGAATGCATCGCCTGTTCTGATGCCATCTCGGGCAAGCCTTGCTCCCACAGGATATGCACGCTCCCATTGGGAAAATGCCATCCTGTGGGAGCAAGGCTTGCCCGCGATGAGTGCGGAACATCCAGCGCTTCCATGGATTAACCCTGGTCAGAGAACCCCCATGCCCCAACCGCGTCCCTACAAAGTTGCACTCAACGGCTACGGCCGGATTGGTCGTTGCGTCTTGCGTGCGTTGTTCGAGCGAGGGGCGAAGGCCGGGTTCGAGATCGTGGCCATCAACGATCTGGCCGACATGGCCAGCATCGAATACCTGACACGCTTTGACTCCACCCACGGCCGGTTTCCCGGTGAAGTGCGGGTCGAGGGCGATTGTCTGCATATTAATGGCGACTGCGTGAAAGTCCTGCGCAGTGCCACCCCCGAAGGCATCGATTGGGCGTCCCTGGACGTCGACCTGGTGCTCGAATGCTCCGGTGCCTACCACACCCGCGAAGACGGTCAGCGCTTCCTCGCGGCCGGTGCGCCACGGGTGTTGTTCTCCCAGCCAATGGCCAGCGAGGCGGATGTCGATGCCACCATCGTCTACGGTGTGAACCAGGATTGCCTGAGCGGCGACGAGCTGTTGGTGTCCAACGCGTCCTGCACCACCAACTGCGGCGTGCCGCTGTTGCGCCTGCTGGACCAGGCAATCGGCCTGGAATACGTGTCGATCACCACCATCCACTCGGCGATGAACGACCAGCCGGTGATCGACGCCTATCACCACGAGGACCTGCGTCGCACTCGTTCGGCGTTCCAGTCGGTGATTCCGGTGTCCACTGGTCTGGCGCGCGGCATTGAACGGCTGTTGCCGGAACTTGCCGGGCGAATTCAGGCCAAAGCCGTGCGGGTGCCGACGGTCAACGTGTCCTGCCTCGATATCACGATGCAGACCGTGAGCGATACCGACGCCACCGAGGTCAACCGGATCCTGCGCGAAGCCGCCACCAGCGGCCCGCTCAAAGGCCTTCTGGCCTACACCGAGTTGCCTCACGCCAGTTGTGATTTTAACCATGACCCGCATTCGGCCATCGTCGATGCCAGCCAGACCCGTGTTTCCGGGCCAAGGCTTGTGAACATCCTGGCCTGGTTCGACAACGAATGGGGGTTTGCCAACCGAATGCTGGACGTTGCCGAGCATTACCTGCAAACCGCTTCTAAAAAACCTGCTCTCTAAACAGTTACCCAGGAATTGCGACCCATGACCGTGTTGAAGATGTCCGACCTCGATCTGCAAGGTAAGCGCGTACTGATCCGCGAAGACCTCAACGTCCCCGTCAAGGACGGTGTCGTCACCAGCGACGCGCGTATCCTGGCTTCGCTGCCGACCATCAAGCTGGCCCTGGAAAAAGGCGCGGCCGTGATGGTCTGCTCCCACCTGGGCCGTCCGACCGAAGGCGAGTTCTCGGCGGAAAACAGCCTCCAGCCGGTAGCCGATTACCTCAGCCGTGCCTTGGGCCGTGACGTGCCACTGGTCGCTGACTACCTGGGTGGCGTGGACGTGAAGCCCGGCGATGTCGTGCTGTTCGAAAACGTGCGCTTCAACAAGGGCGAGAAAAAGAACGCCGACGAACTGGCCCAGCAATACGCTGCCCTGTGCGACGTGTTCGTGATGGACGCGTTCGGCACCGCCCACCGCGCCGAGGGCTCGACCCATGGCGTGGCGAAGTTCGCCAAAGTCGCCGCTGCCGGCCCGCTGCTGGCCGCCGAACTGGAAGCACTGGGCAAGGCCCTGGGTTCGCCGGCCCAGCCGATGGCCGCCATTGTTGCCGGCTCCAAGGTCTCCACCAAGCTGGACGTGCTCAACAGCCTGAGCCAGGTCTGCAACCAGTTGATCGTCGGTGGCGGTATCGCCAACACGTTCCTCGCCGCTGCCGGTCACCCGGTCGGCAAATCCCTGTACGAGCCGGACCTGCTGGACACCGCCCGGGAAATTGCCGCCAAGGTCAGCGTGCCATTGCCAGTGGACGTGGTCGTGGCCAAGGAATTCGCCGAAAGCGCCACCGCCACCGTCAAGCTGATCGCTGACGTGGCCGAGGACGACATGATCCTCGACATCGGCCCGCAAACCGCGGCCAACTTCGCCGAACTGCTGAAATCCTCCCAGACGATCCTGTGGAACGGTCCGGTCGGTGTGTTCGAGTTCGACCAATTCGGCAACGGCACCAAGGTGCTGGCCCAGGCCATCGCCGAAAGCGCTGCGTTCTCCATCGCCGGTGGCGGCGACACCCTGGCGGCCATCGACAAATATGGCGTGGCCGAACAGATCTCCTACATTTCTACCGGTGGCGGTGCTTTCCTCGAATTCGTCGAGGGCAAAGTGCTGCCTGCCGTGGAAGTCCTGGAAAGCCGGGCCAAGGCCTGACGCTGCGTTGACCAGGCAAAGGAGTGTTCTGATGGTCAAGACGTTCACGTTGCTGCTGGCCGCGACGATGTTGGTGGCCTGTTCGAGCAGCCCAAAGGCAACGGCCCCGGAAACCGGGACGCCGGCGCCTGAAGAGGGCTGCTACCAGGCCGACTGGCAGGCCGAGACCAACCCGGTGCTGAACAAGCGTTCCGGACCGGATGGCCTGGACAAATACGAGACGCAAACCCCGGTCAAGGAACATGGTTGTCCTTGACGGGTCTGACTCTTAACTCAGGGCTGGCTGCGTGTGCCGTCAGTCGAGGAACACGGATGAAAGGCTTGATCGCCGTCGTGGCGTTGGCATTGCTGGGTGGTTGTGCGCAGTTGGACTTCTTGCACACCGCCGAACCTGTTGAAGGTTGGACGACCTGGACCTGTGACAGCGAGGCCAAGGTGCTCTGGCGCTACGCCGATGCGGCCCGCAAGGAAGTCGACGTACGCCTGGGCGGTGCCGATAAGGTTTATCGCCTCAAGCTTGAGCCGGGAGCCGAAGGTTCGCTGTACAGCGATGACATGCTGGCGTTTCACGTCAAGGGTGAGGAAGGCCTGGTGTACTGGGTTGCCACCAATGACTTGATTGGGCGTGGCTGTAAGGCTGACTGATTCAATAGATAGCCAATGTGGGAGCGAGCCTGCTCGCGATAGCGATGTATCAGGCGCCAGAGATGTTGACTGTTAGGCCCTCATCGCGAGCAGGCTCGCTCCCACAGGGGCCTCTATAGTTTCGAGATTTTGTTTCACCGAACACGCAGACCGGGGTCACCCCCGATCCGCAATGACTTGAATAGCCGCCGCCGCTCCGGCAGGCTGGCACGATTAACGACCCTCGACCGGGAGAGAGACACAATGGCACTTATCAGCATGCGTCAGATGCTGGACCACGCAGCCGAGTTCGGCTACGGCGTTCCAGCCTTTAACGTCAACAACCTTGAGCAGATGCGCGCCATCATGGAAGCCGCTGACAAGACTGACTCTCCGGTGATCGTCCAGGCTTCGGCCGGTGCCCGCAAATACGCCGGTGCGCCGTTCCTGCGCCACCTGATCCTGGCGGCGATCGAAGAATTCCCGCACATCCCGGTGTGCATGCACCAGGACCACGGCACCAGCCCTGACGTCTGCCAGCGCTCCATTCAACTGGGCTTCAGTTCGGTGATGATGGACGGTTCCCTTGGCGAAGACGGCAAGACCCCGACCGACTACGAGTACAACGTACGCGTCACCCAGCAGACCGTCGCCATGGCCCACGCCTGCGGCGTTTCGGTAGAGGGTGAGCTGGGTTGCCTGGGCTCGCTGGAAACCGGCATGGCCGGTGAAGAAGATGGCATCGGCGCCGAAGGCGTGCTGGATCACAGTCAGATGCTGACCGACCCGGAAGAAGCCGCGGACTTCGTCAAGAAGACCCAGGTCGACGCCCTGGCCATCGCCATCGGCACCAGCCACGGCGCCTACAAGTTCACCAAGCCACCTACCGGCGACGTGCTGGCCATCGACCGCATCAAGGAAATCCACAAGCGCATCCCCAACACCCACCTGGTGATGCACGGTTCTTCCTCGGTTCCGCAGGAGTGGCTGGCGATCATCAACCAGTACGGCGGCGACATCAAAGAAACCTACGGCGTGCCGGTTGAAGAAATCGTCGAAGGCATCAAGTACGGCGTGCGCAAGGTCAACATCGATACCGATTTGCGCCTGGCGTCCACCGGTGCCATGCGTCGTTTGATGGCGACCAACCCGAGCGAATTCGATCCGCGTAAGTTCTTCGGCGCGACCGTGACGGCCATGCGCGACGTGTGCATCGCGCGTTACGAAGCGTTCGGCACTGCCGGCAACGCCTCCAAGATCAAGCCGATCTCGTTGGAAGCGATGTATCAGCGGTATCTGAAAGGTGAGTTGAACGCTAAGGTCAACTAAGGCTTCAGCGTTGTAAGAAAACCCGCAGTGATGCGGGTTTTTTTATGTGTGGGATTTGTGTGTATATCCGTTGCTGCGGTAACGGCCACTTATGGTTCCGCTCTTACAGCGGGTCACTTTCGAAAAGCCCGGAAGCCGGCCCAGTCGAAAGTAACCAAAGCGCTCCTGCCCACCACTCGGTGCCTCGCCTAGGCTCGGCATACCCTCACTCCGGCATTGCTCCGTGGGCCCGCCGCGAAGGGCCATCCATGGCCCAGCGCGGCTATCCCGGCATCCATGCCGGGATGCCCACTCCGCAATACCTGCGTTCGGCCATCGTGGTTAACGGGGCGCCAAAATCTACGTCCACCGCGAGGCGGCCTGACAGCCGGCCTGGCTCTTGCGGGGGGGTACACCCATCAGACTTGTTTGAGCTGGACCTGTGGGAGCAAAGCTTGCTCGCGAGGCGGCCTTATAGCCGACCTGCTCTTGCGGGTGTACCCAGTCCAATTAATGAAATGGCTACCCCACCGCCCCTGCGATCGCCCACTAAGCTTTCGCAGGGGCTCATCGGAGACTGTTGCCATGAACAAAGTAGCTATTGCCGCCATCGATTTGGGAAAACACTTTCACCTGCATGCTCAAGATGATCGTGGTCATGAGCTTTATCGCAAAAATTTACTCGAGTGACGCTCGCTCAACACCTGGCGAATCTCGAACCTTGCACCGTCGTGATGGAAGCTTGTGGCGGAGCCCACTTCATGGCGCAGGAGGTCGCGAAGCTGGGACATACGCCCAAGCTCATTGCTCCTCATCTCGTGCGTCCTTACGTGAAGAGCAACAAGAACGACTTCGCTGATGCCGAGGCGATCTGCGAGGCAGCGACTCGCCCAACGATGCGCTTTGTGCCGCCAAAAAACCAAGCTCAGCAGGCGCTAGCCATGCTCAACTCGACCCGCGATTCGTTCATCAAAGACCGCACCGCGACCGCCAATCGGATTCATGCCGCCCTTCTAGAGGTGGGCATCAGCCTGGCCCCAGGCTTCAAATCCATCAAAGAGCTTCCGGCGTGGCTGGAGGCGAGTTCACTTTCTGAACGCTTCAAAATTCTGATGAAGCTGCATGAGCACTTCAACCACCTGGATGAGCAGGTCAAGACACTGGACAAGGACGTGGAGAGCCAGGCCGCTGAAGATGATCTGGCGGCTCGTTTGATGACTATGCCCTGTGTCGGGCCGATCACCTCCAGCGCCCTGGCTGCTGAGTTGGGCGATGGTAAACAGTTCAAGTGCGGGCGAAACTATGCGGCCTCAATCGGGCTGGTGCCCAAACAGCATTCCACGGGCGACAAGACGGTACTGCTGGGCATCAGCAAGCGCGGTGATCGGAATCAGAGGCGTCTGCTCATCCAGTGTGCCCGAGTCTACTTAATGCAGCTGGAGCGCCAAAGAGGCTGGCTGGCGGACTGGGTCCGGCAGCTGTTGGCCCACCATCACTCCAACCATGTGGTCTGCGCGCTGGCCAATAAGATGGCGAGGATCGCTTGGGCGATTGCGGCACACCACACTGAATTCGATGCAGGGCCAGCTGCGATGAACACCTGACCCTGCTGTCACCGAGCACCACCCACCTGGTTTTGCGATGCTGGATAACTGATGACGTGAACGGCCAACCGGCCTGACGACAACCCTGAGCTCCCACACGGCTGAAAGGCCGTCCAATTAATTAGGATCGTCGGGCATCGATTCTCATCGAGGCGCGGGGCCACAACCCCACTCAGACGCCGGATAGATGAAAGCAAGCCAACCACGCATCAAAAACAGTATTGCAGAAAAGGGGATAACCATAGATGTGGGAGCGGGCTTGCTCGCGAAGGCAGTGTCATAGTCGATGAAGATGTTGAATGTGCTGTCGTCATCGCGAGCAGGCTCGCTCCCACATTAATTGGATCGGGGTACTCCCGGGAGAAAGAAACAGGTCGGCTATAAGGCCGCCTCGCGAGCAAGCTTTGCTCCCACAGATTTGACAGGTGTACGACCAGGAGAGCCAGGTCGGCTACTAGGCCGCCTCGCGGTGGACGTTGATCTCGGACGCCCCGTTAACCACGCTGGCCGAACGCAGGCATTGTGGAGTGGGCATCCCGGCATGGATGCCGGGATAGCCGCGCTGGGCCATGGATGGCCCTTCGCGGCGGGCCCACGGAGCAATGCCGGAGTGAGGGCATGCCGAGCCTAGGCGAGGCACCGAGTGGTGGGGCAGGAGCGCTTTGGTTACTTTCGACTGGGCCGGCTTCCGGGCTTTTCGAAAGTGACCCGCTGTAAGAGCGGAACCATAAGTGGCCGTTACCGCAGCAATGGATATACACACGGTATTTCTATTCCCCTTCAAGCCCGCGCTGTTCAATGACGCCAAACACGTCAGTGACATCCTGGACCAGGATCCGAGCCACATTGGTAAGGGTATTGAAGTCGCTGGCGGCCGAGTCTCGCAGGCTGGCGCAGGCCATGAGCGTCAAGTAATCGAGGGTGGCATGCAGGCGCTCGCTGGCACAGGCGTGAAGCTCTGTTAGCGGGACGGTTTTGTCGATGAACAGGACAGGTTGGGTGGTGGCGATCGGGGTGAGAGGGGTGAAGCGACTAAGCGATTGTTCGGCTTTCATGACAAACCTCTAACTCAAGAAAAAGTATTTGCCACTGTTTGCTGCGAAACAAATGGGTGGCAGCCATGTGCGGGTTCGCAGACCGAGGAGTTAGCACCCGGCAGACCCGAAGATCTCCCACACACAGCCGCCATAAAAAGCCGAACGTAGGCAGGATGCCCCTACGCCGATTTTTGACGGTCGTGATTCTAACTCACTGGGGCTGCGAAACCCTTGCCCACCGACCAAAGCCAGCAGACCCACCGAACTATAGAGGAGATTCTCGAAGCCAAAATCGACCTGTAGGACGCACCGGGCTCTTGTGGCGAGGGAGCTTGCTCCCGCTCGGGGGCGCAGCCGCCGCAAAACCGGCGCATGCGGTAGGTCTGACGAAAGGAGAGGGCTGCTGCGCAGCCCAGCGGGGATAAATCCCCTCGCCACAAGGGGATGTTTCCTACGAGATTTTCGGAAGCACTTTTTAAGTGTTGTGATCGATATCCAGCTTGCTGAACGTCACTTTCCCACCTTCGCTGGTATAGCCGCTGTTGTCCTGCACATACACCCCAGCCTTGAAGTACAACGGCTTGACCTTCCATTTGGCGCTGACGGTGGTGTACCAGCTACGACCCGCCGCAGTGATGCCCAGGTCACCGGTACGGTCGAGGTGGAGCCGATAATTGAAGGCCTGATTAAGTTTCACACCGTTGGCGACGGTAATGACCCGACCTTCGTCATCATCGGGGCGCATGCGCACTTTGGCGACGATGTCCCCGGTGTTGCTGGCATCCTTGTATTGGTACTCCAGCTTCACCATGGGCTTGCTGCTGTCCTTGGCATGAATCTGACCGATAACGATCTTGCCGCTGCTGGGGACTTGGTTGACCACCAGGGTCGCGCTCAATTTATTGTCGGCATCGGGATACAACCAATTGCGCAAGGTGCCGTCTTTATAAGTCTCTCGTAATTCGCTGCGCGGATAAATCGCGTTTTCAGTCTTGGTGCCGGTGACCGGTGACCAGAAATACACCGTGCTGCCTTCTGAGTTGAAATATTTATCCTTGAACCCATCCACCAGCCGAGGCGTTTCAATGGTTTTCGGCGGGCTGCCCTCGGGGATGCTCAAGTTCCAGGTTGCAAGATCGACCATGCTCGGATCCTTTCTGTACATAAGAAATGATTTACGCCACAGCCGAAGGCTCTAGGACGCGCTTTCGCTGGCGCCAGGAGGAAGCGGGATCGAACGTTTTCCACGTGGGTCCGGCGGAGGGTTGACGTCAGCAGACCGTCAGAGTGGCGTTTGCCGGTTTGGTGCCCGAGACAAGTGACCGTTAGTCGGTTAAAGCGGAATTTTTTTGAACGATGGCGATATGGCACCGCACACACGGCCTGTGTTCGATGGCGCTTGAGGCGCGAATATCCAAGGGTGAGGGAGGGCACAGGCAGCATCCGTGCTGCCATGGCGCCAGGAAAAGCGATCAGATGTTGTGGTCGATATCCAGCTGGCTGAACGTC
This sequence comes from Pseudomonas bijieensis, assembly GCF_013347965.1. Lineage (NCBI taxonomy): Bacteria > Pseudomonadati > Pseudomonadota > Gammaproteobacteria > Pseudomonadales > Pseudomonadaceae > Pseudomonas > Pseudomonas bijieensis. Next base: position 4,687,526 of record NZ_CP048810.1, read on the forward strand.
ACCTTTCCGCCTTCGGTGGTGTAGCCGGTGTTGTCCTGCACGTACACGCCCGCCTTGAAATACAGTGGTTTGACCTTCCAGGACGGGTCGATAGTGGTTCTCCAGTTGTAACCCGCCGCACTGATGCCCAGCGCGCCCTTCGGGCTGAGGTGGATCATGTAGGTAAAGCTGCGGTCGAGCTTCACGCCGGTGGCAATGGTGATGACCTGGCCCGTTTCGTCATCAGGACGCATGCGTACCTTGGCGACGATATTTCCGGTGGAGCTGTAGGCCTTGTATTGGTACTCCAGTTTCACCATCGGGCTGGTGCTGTCTTTGGTGTGGATCTGACCGATCACGATCTTGCCGCTACTGGGCACCTGGTTGACGGTGACGGCGGCACGCAGGATGTTGTCCGCCGCCGGATACAGCCAGTTGCGCAGGGTGCCGTCGCTGTAGGTTTCCCGCAGTTCGCTGCGCGGATAAATCGCGTTTGCAGTCTTGGTGCCGGTCACCGGCGCCCAGAAGAACAGCGTGCCGGTGTCGGAATGGAAATATTCGTCCTTGAAGCCTTGCGCCAGCCGCGGCGTTTCGATGGTCATTGCCGGGCTGCCTTCGGGGATGCTCAAGTTCCAGGTGTTGAGATCAATCATGGTCGGATCCTGCGTAACGGGCGTAAAAGTGCTGAGGACCAAAGCGGGAGGCTCTACTCCAAGCATTTGGGGTGTGTTGATCACGCAGGAAGGAGATTTTTGAATGACCATCCGGCGGATGTTTGACGTCAATTGTTCGTCGAATAGGTCATTTGCAGCATCTGTGCCTGGATAGGCAACCGTTAGTCGGCAGTTTCAAGCTCGCACTGAACGATTTCGAATTGATAGGGTCGCGTGGGCGGGCAGCATTGCGTTGCTGCCCTGGCGCCCCGCAAAGCGTCTAGAGGTGATCGATATCCAGCAGGCTGAACGTCACGGTCCCGCCTTCGGTGGGATAACCGGTGTTGTCCTGCACGTACACGCCCGCCTTGAAGTACAGCGGCTTGTCGCTCCAAGTGGAACTGATGGGGGAGCTCCACTGGTAACCCGCACCATTGATGGTCAGGACGCCGGCGGGGCTGAGATGGATCAGGTAAGAGAAGGACTGGTTGAGCTTTATGCCCGTGGCGATGGTGATGACCTGACCCGATTCGTCGTCGGGGCGCATGCGCACCTTGGCGACAATGTTGCCGGTGGAGCTGTAGGTCTTGTATTGGTATTCCAGCTTCACCAGGGGGCTGGTGCTGTCCTTGGTATGGATCTGACCGATGACGACCTTGCCGGAGCTGGGCACCTGGCTGACGACCAGGGTGGCAGCCAGCTTGTTGTCCGCCGCCGAGTACAGCCAATTGCGCAAGGTACCGTTGCTGTAGGTTTCACGAAGTTCACTGCGCGGATAAATAGCATTGGCGGTCGTGGCGCCGGTTACCGGTGCCCAGAAAAACACCGTGCCGGAGTCGGCATGGAAATACTGGTTTTGGAACCCTTGCACCAGTTGAGAGGTTTCGATGGTCGTCGGTGGGCTACCTTCGGGGATGCTCAGGTTCCAGGTGGCGAGATCAATCATGATCGGATCCTACGTAACGGGAGTGAAAATGCTGAACGCCCAACGAGAGGCTCTAGCCCGCGCTTGTGGGCGGATTAATCACGCAGAAGGGAAATTTTTTGATAACCGTCCGGCGGATGACTGACGTCAATTGTCTGTCGAAGATGTCTTTGCAGTTTCTGTGCCCGAGGAGGGTGACCGTTAGTCGGCTATTTCGGGCTTTGCCTGGATGATGGCGCGTTGACACCTACTGCTTTTCAAAATCCCGGTCTAGAGTGAGGGGACAGTATTTGTCCGCTTTGCTACGTAAAAACGGACGTGGCGCCCGATAAGAGAAGCAGCATGGAATGCGCGCAACCACCGCTCGGCGAAGACAGCTCTGTCCTTTTGATTGTTGATGATTACCCTGAAAACCTGCTCAGCATGCGAGCCTTGTTGCAGCGTCAGGATTGGCAAGTCATGACCGCGTCCTCGGGGGTCGAGGCGCTTAACCTGCTGCTCGAACATGACATCGACCTGGTTCTGCTGGATGTGCAGATGCCCGACATGGACGGTTTCGAAGTGGCGCGCCTGATGCGCGGCAGCCAGCGCACGCGGCTCACGCCGATCATTTTCCTGACCGCCAACGAACAATCCCAGGATGCGGTGATCAAGGGCTACGCCAGTGGCGCCGTGGATTACCTGTTCAAACCCTTCGATCCGCAGATCCTCAAGCCCAAGGTCCAGGCGTTGCTCGAGCACCAGCGCAATCGCCGGGCCTTGCAGCGCCTGAGCCAGGATCTCGAAGCGGCCAGGGCTTTCAACGCCTCGGTGCTGGACAACGCCGCCGAAGGCATCCTGGTGGTGGATGAGAATGGGTGTATTCGTTTCGCCAACCCGTCGACCTGCCGCTTGCTCAATGCCACCGCCGAGCATTTGCAGGACATGCCGTTCCTGGATTTCCTGCAGAAACCGCACATCCCCGAATGGATCGATTCCGATATCCACAACGCCTACCGTCGTGGTGAAACCTGGCGTTTGCATGATGCAGTCCTGCGCACTGCACCCGGCCAACAGGTGTCGGTGGCCTTGTCTTGTGCGCCGTTGCCCTCGGAGCAGAAAGCGATGGTGGTGACACTCCAGGACATGTCCGTGGTGCGCCACTTGCATCAGCAACTCGAATACCAGGCTGTCACAGACCCGCTGACCGGATTGCTCAACCGCCGCGGGTTCTACCAGACCGCGGAAAACCTGTTGATGCGCAGCGAGCGACTGGAGAGCAACTGGGTGCTGCTGTACCTGGACCTCGATGGCTTCAAGCGGGTCAATGACTCGCTGGGGCACGATGCCGGCGACCGGGTATTGCGCTGGGTATCGGAGCAGTTGAAGGCGTGCCTGCGGCCATTCGATATCCTGGCGCGGCTGGGCGGGGACGAGTTCACGGCGCTGCTGGACCTGGAATTTCCCGAGCAGGCGGCCAAGATCGCAGAGAAGCTTATCGAGCGAGTCGCGATCTGCCAGCAGATCGAAGGCATGGACGTGGCTCTGGGGGCCAGCATCGGTATCGCGACGTACCCGGATTGTGGCGCCAATCTCGATGGGTTGCTGCGGGCGTCCGATATCGCCATGTACGAAGCCAAGCGTGCCGGTCGCCAGCAATACCGTTTTTACGACCACGAAATGAACGGTCGAGCCCGTTCACGGCTGATGCTCGAAGAGAGCGTGCGCTCGGCCATCGAGAATCGCGATTTCAATATGGTCTACCAGCCGCAGGTGAGTATCGTCGACGGGCGGATTCGCGGGTTCGAGGCGTTGTTGCGCTGGCAGCACCCCAGCGTCGGCGATGTTCCGCCGGGCCTGTTCCTGCCCTTGCTGGAAGAGGCGCGGTTGATCAGTCGGCTGGGCAGCTGGATTTATCATCGCAGCGCTGCCCAGCGCAAAGTCTGGGAGCGCTTGTTCGCTGACGACCTGGTGTTGGGAGTGAGCCTGAGCAGTACTCAGTTCGGCATGCCAAACCTGGTGACCGAGTTGCGCCAGGTCCTGGAGCGCCATGCCTTGAAGCCTCGACAGTTGGAGGTCGAGGTGACCGAGGACGCGCTGATGCGCAATCCCGATGAAACCCAAAAGCAATTGCGCCTGCTGCGCCATCTCGGGGTGCGCGTGGCCTTGGATGACTTCGGTTCGGGGCCTTGCTCACTGACCCATCTGCGCGACCTTGAGCTCGATACGCTCAAGCTCGACCGGCACTTGATTGCCCGCCTGCCAGGGTCGCCCCGGGATGCCGCGTTGGCCGCCTCGGTGATCGACCTGTGTACGCAACTGGGCTTGCGGGTGATTGCCGAAGGGGTGGAAACCCACGAGCAATATCGGTGGTTGCAGGCCCATGGCTGTGAGTACGTGCAGGGGTTCCTCGTGGCGCGGCCCTTGATGGCCGAAGACACCAATGCCTTCGCCACACCATTCGACTGGAGCGCGGTGCAGGCCTGAATTCGCTACACTGGCGGCCTCTTGTGACAGTGTTGCCTCTTGATGACCGCGCTCAAATACCTCCAGGCCTATCCCGCCGCCCTGCAAGCCCAAGTGCAGCAATTGATCGCCCAGGACCGTCTGGGCGATTACTTGCAACAGCGCTATCCCGGGCGGCATCCGATCCAGAGCGACAAGGCTCTGTACGGTTACGCGCTGGATCTCAAGCAGCAATACCTGCGTAACGCGCCAGCCATCGACAAGGTGCTGTTCGACAATCGCCTGGACCTGACCCACCGCGCCCTCGGCCTGCACACGGCGGTGTCGCGGGTGCAGGGCGGCAAGCTAAAGGCCAAGAAGGAAATCCGCATCGCTGCGCTGTTCAAGGACGCGGCGCCCGAGTTCCTGAACATGATCGTGGTGCACGAACTGGCGCACTTCAAGGAGTCGGACCACAACAAGGCGTTCTACCAACTCTGCGAGCACATGCTGCCGGGCTATCACCAGTTGGAATTCGACCTGCGGGTGTACCTGACCTGGCGGGACCTGCAACCCCACAAGGAATGACCCGATGGACGTCAGCAAGACCAAGACCAGCTTCTACCGTCGTTTGTATGTGGCGTACCTGATCGACAGCGGCGTGGCCAGCAACATCCCGGCCCTCACCGAAGCCACCGGCATGCCACGGCGCACCGCCCAGGACACCGTCGCCGCGCTGGCTGACCTGGATATCATTTGTGAGTTCGAGCAGGAGCAGGGCGCACGCAATCATGCCGGGCGTTATCGGATTCGCGATTGGGGGGCGATCGATCGGGGGTGGATCGAGGGGAATCTGCAGCGGATCAAGGCGGTGCTGGAGTATCCCTGAGTTATGTCGGTGTGGGCCCCTTCGCGAGCAGGCTCGCTCCCACATTTTATTCATCTTCGTGAACAGATTTTGTGTTCACTGAAGATCCACTGTGGGAGCGAGCCTGCTCGCGAAAGCATTCTCAGGGCCGATGCATACCGATGTGTGGAATCCCATCCTCCAGATATTCCACACCCACCACCTCAAACCCATACCGCCCGTAGTACCCCTGCAAATGCGCCTGGGCCGACAATGAGATCGACGTGCCGGGCCAATGTTTCTCGGCCTGCTTCAGCGCTTCTTCCATCAGTGTGTGGCCTAGTCCCTGGCCGCGCGCTTGCGGTGCGATGATTACCCGTCCGATCACCACGTCACTGTTCTGCGAGTGCGGATCGAGCAAACGCAGGTAGGCCACCAGGTGGTTGTCCTGCCAGGCCATCAGATGGCAGGTGTCGCCTTCCAGGTCCAGGCCGTCGACGTCCGGGTAGGCGCAGTTCTGTTCGACGACAAACACCTCGGCACGCAGTTTGAGGATGGCGTACAGCTGTTCCTTGCTCAGGTCACTGTGATGTTTGCAGACCCATTCGATATCCATTTTGGAATTTCCTGAAGAACCTGATGCCGATATTAAGCGTGCTTTGCCCGGAAGTCTCTTTCCTCGGGTGGCTGGAAAATCTGTGACAAAGACCAAAATGCCATCATTCCCCTGTCGCGGCGTTGTCTTCTTTGTGTAATCTTCGTGACAGCGCTGCGTAGCGGTTGCAATGAGCTAATGTTAGGACCGGATGTCTGAGGATGTCCGTTGGGTTTCGGCTAAAAACAAACCGGGCTTTGAACCCGTCAAGGATGTTTGGCATGCCGCGATTGCATCGAGCTCTTGCATTGATCGGGTTGCTGTTGCTGAGCTACGAGGCTTGCGCGCAAAAGCTGCGTCTGGTCGCCGATGCCTGGCCACCCTTTACCGATTCCACGCTGGTCAATGGCGGCCTGGCGACTGATATCGTCGCCACGGCCCTGGCGCGGGCCGGCTATGCCACGGACTTCGAACAGGTGCCCTGGGCCCGGGCGATGCTGGGTATCAGCGAGGGCCGCTATGACGTGCTGGTCAACGCCTGGTACAGCGAGGAGCGCACTCAAATCGGCCAGTTCTCGGCCGAATACCTGCTCAACCGCGTGCGCTTCATCAAGCGCAAGGACGAATCGATCCAGTTCGACAGCCTGCAACAGCTGCACGCCTATCCCATCGCCGTGGTCCGCGGTTATGCCTATTCCAAGGACTTCGACGAAGACCCGCAAATGCAGAAAGTTCCTGTGCACAACTTCGCGATGGCGGTGCGCATGCTGGCGGCCGACCGCGTGAAGTTGACCCTGGAGGACGAATACGTCGCGCGCTATTACCTGGCCCGCGAATCGGCCAAGGTGCGTAGCGCCGTGGAATTCCTGCCCAAGCCATTGAGTGAAAACAGCCTGCACATCCTGGTCAGCCTGAAGAGCCCGGAGCATGAGCAGATCGTGGCCGGGTTTGACCGGGAGATCGCGGCGATGAAGGCGGATGGGAGTTATGCGCGGTTGTTGAAGGCACATGGGATGTAGGGCCTGAGCCGCCCCTATCGCGAGCAGGCGCGCCCCCACATGGACCTGCTGTAACACAAGGTCTATGTACGCCAACAATCCACTGTGGGAGCGAGCCTGCTCGCGATGAGGCCCGCCTAACCGCCACAAGCCTCAAGCCTCGCTGGTGTCCTTGACCAAATGCGCCGCTAAGGTCCGCAATGGACCGAGTTGCCGACAGATCAACCCCAATTGCGTCTGCACCAAGCGCTGGCCTTCGTCGATTTCATCGGGCATCTGCTCAAGCTCATTGGCCAGGGCTTCCTCCTCGTCGCTTTGCACGACTATCGGCGTTTTACTCGCCAGGCCCTGGGCAATTTCGTCGATGCTTGCCGCCAGTTTCACCCCCGCACCGTCGATCAGTTGCTCGCGTACCTGCGCCGGCAGTTCGGTGCCCCGGTGAGCACCCAGGCCGGACAGGTAACTGAGCAGCGTGTGGGACAGCACCAGGAAGCGGAACCCCACATCGGCTTCCTTACGGAAATGCCCCGGCTCCATGAGCATGTTCGCCAACGTGGTGGACAGCGCGGCGTCGGCGTTGTGGGCGTTGCGCCGGGCCAGGCGGTAGGCCAGGTCGTCGCTTTTGCCGGCGGCGTATTGCTGCATGATCTGGCGCAGGTAAATGCTGTTGCAGGTCAGCGTGTTGGCCAACACCTTGTTCAGCCGCCGACCTTGCCAGTCGGGCAGGAACAGGAACACCGCAAGCCCGGCGATCAGGCTGCCGAGCAGGGTATCGAACAACCGCGGCAGCAGCAGCCCGTAGCCGTCGCCCACCTGGTTGAAGCAGAACAGCACCATGATGGTGATCCCGGCAGTTGCCAGGGTGTAGCGGGTCGTGCGGTTGGTAAAGAACACCACCCCGGCGGCAATGGCGAAGCTCGATTGCACCAGTGGGTTGGGAAACAGATCGAACAACGCCCAGGCCACCGTCAGGCCGATGGCCGTACCGATGATCCGTTGGCCGAGCTTGCGCCGGGTGGCACCGTAGTTGGGTTGGCACACGAACAGCGTGGTGAGGATGATCCAATAGCCCTGGGACGGGTGGATCATGTGCACCACGGCGTAACCCACGCTTAGAGCCAGGGGCAAGCGCAGGGCATGGCGGAACAGCAGCGAGGTGGGCGTGAGCTGAGTGCGCAAACGCAGCCAGACATCCTTGAGGCTGCGCGGCGAGCGGTCGAGCAGGCTGCTGTCGGTGGCGTCGGCCAGGGCGTCGGGGTTGCTCGCGTCGCTGAGCAGGCGGTCCATGGTGGCAAGGTTCACCGACAGTGCCCGCAACGAACGCAACAAGCCGCGCCAGGCCGGGTTGCTCTGGATGCGCAGGTGTTCGAGGGAAGCGTGCAGGTCGTTGAGCGCCTCGGCGAAGGTGTCGTCGTAGACGAACGGCTGGCGTAGCTGGATCGACTCGGCCAACGCCTGGCAGGCCTTGCCTTGCTGGCGCAGCAGGCGCTGGCAGCGAAACAGCACGTCACTGTGGAAGAAGGCCTCGGCCAGGGCATTGTAGGGGTAGTGCGAAGAGCTGGCGCGTTCGTGGATGTCCTGGGCCAGGAAGTACAGCTTCAGGTAGCGGCTGACTTTCGACCCGGGCCGGCCGTTGCCTACGCGGTGCAGGATGATTTCCTTGGCGCTGTTGAGTGCCGCGACCACCCGGCCGTTTTGCTGGGCCAGCTCCAGGCGTCGGGCTTCGATGTCCAGTTGGCGGATCGGCTCCAGGAGCGACGATTTGAGTTTCAAATAGCGCCCCAGCTCACGAAACAGCCGCGCCAGGCTTTGTTGCACCGGTTGGTTGGAAAACAATGCCTGCCACAATACCGACAGCAAGCCGTACCACGCGGCACCGGCGACCAGCAGCAGGGGTTCATGCCAGAAGTCGGTGACCGCGCCACCGCGCTGGTCCACGCCGATCATGGTGTAGACCGAAAGAATCAACGTGGCCGAAGCGATGGCGCCATAGCGCTCACCCAGGGCGCCGAGCATGGTCAGGCCAAAGGCCGCCAGGGCCAAGGCGATGATGAACAGGACGGGGTAGGGGAACAGCAACTCCACCGACAGCGCCGCGACGGTGAAACACACCAGGGTCACGGCCAGCGCGTTGAGGCGGCCCTGCCAACCGTCGTCGGTCTCGGCCAGGGCGCTGGCGATGATGCCCAGGAACAGGGGGATCAGCAATGCCATCTCATCGAGATACCAGCACAGCCCCATGCTGCCGGTCAGGGCGATGAACACCCGCACGCTATAACTGAACTTATCCAACGCCCAAAGGCGACGCAAAGACTGGCTAAACGAGTTCGATGACATGAAGTGCACGGGCCTGACGGGCAATGACGCTAAATTGAGGCAGTAATGACGCCGACGCAATGGCGGCGATCACATCTGACAGCAAAAAGTGTTCCGGGGGACACCTGAGGCCACTTTATCTGTGGCGAGGGAGCTTGCTCCCGCTGGGCTGCGAAGCAGCCCCTTTGGTCTACGCGCGCTCTTTCAGATAGAGCACGGTGCCTGTTTTGCGACTGCTGCGCAGTCGAGCGGGAGCAAGCTCCCTCGCCACAAAAGCAGGCTCAGCATCGATTGGGCTCAGACGTATTGCGCGGCAGCGTACCCCGACGCCCAGGCCCACTGGAAGTTGAACCCGCCCAGGTGCCCGGTGACGTCCAGCACTTCGCCAATGAAATACAGCCCGGGGCTTTTCAGTGATTCCATGGTCTTGGACGAGACTTCCCGAGTGTCGACGCCGCCCAGGGTGACTTCGGCGGTGCGGTAGCCTTCGGTGCCGGCGGGGACGAGGTTCCAACATGCCAGTTTCTCGGCGATGTCCGCCAGTTCCGCGTGGGTGTATTGCTTCATGGGTTTGGAGACGAACCAGGTGTCGGCCAACAGGTTGGCCATTTTCTTGGTGAACAGCTCGCCCAGCAGGGTTTTCAGTTCGCTGTTGGGGCGTTCGGCCTGTTGCTGTTGCAGCCATTGCGGAACGTCGTGGTCAGGCAGCAGGTTGATCTGCACCGTGTCCCCCGGCTCCCAGAACGAGGAAATCTGCAGGATCGCCGGACCGCTCAGGCCGCGATGGGTGAACAGGATGTTCTCGCGAAAGCTCTGGTCGTTGCAGCTCACCAGGCAATCCACCGACGTCCCTGACAGCTCGGTGCACAGCGCCTTGAGCTGGTCGGTGATGGTGAACGGCACCAGCCCGGCACGGGTCGGCAGCAGTTGGTGACCGAACTGCTTGGCCACCTGGTAACCGAAACCGGTCGCCCCCAGGGTCGGGATCGACAGCCCGCCCGTGGCGATCACCAGGGATTGGCAGGCGATGGTGTCGAGGGTGGTTTGCAGCAGGTAGCCGCCGTCGGTTTTTTCGATCTGCGTGATCGAGGTGTCCAGGTGCAGGTTGACGCCCGCCTGGTCGCATTCATCGAGCAGCAGGCCGAGGATGTCGCTGGACTTGTTATCGCAGAACAACTGGCCGAGTTTTTTCTCGTGATAGGGCACGCCGTGCTTGGCCACCAGGGCAATGAAGTCCCATTGGGTGTAGCGGGCCAGGGCCGACTTGCAGAAGTGCGGGTTCTGCGAGAGGAAATTGCCCGGCTCGGTGTACATGTTGGTGAAATTGCAGCGTCCACCGCCCGACATGAGGATTTTCTTGCCAGCCTTGTTGGCGTGGTCCAGCAACATCACCTGCCGCCCGCGCGCGGCGGCGGTCAGCGCGCACATCAACCCCGCGGCGCCAGCGCCAATGATCACGACTTCGGTAGAGCGCAAAACGGTGTCCTCTCACAAATTCTAATTTCACCGAAAACCACTGTGGGAGCGGGCTGTGTGGGAGCAAAGCTTGCTCGCGATCCAGGCGCTGGAGTCCTCAAGAGACCGCGGCGTTTTCATCGCGGGCAAGCCTTGCTCCCACACAGCTCGCTCCCACAGTTTGATCTCTGTTTGTCAGGCGATTGGATTACAGGATCCGCACCCGCAACGACCGGCCCTTGATCTTGCCATCGTTCAGGCGTTGCAGGGCCTGTTTGGCGATGCCGCGCTCCACGGCCACGTAGGCCTGGAAATCAAAGATCGCGATCTTGCCGACCTGGGCGCCGGGGATGCCTGCCTCGCCGGTCAGGGCGCCGAGGATGTCGCCGGGGCGGACCTTGTCCTTGCGCCCGGCGCCGATGCACAGGGTGCTCATGGCTGGCAGCAGCGGGCCGCCGCCTTGGGACTTGAGGTTGTCCAGTTGGTCCCAGCTCAGCGGCGACTTCTGCAGTTGCTCGATGGCTTGGGCGCGGTGGGCTTCGGACGGCGCCACCAGGCTGATGGCGATGCCTTTCTCGCCGGCACGACCGGTGCGGCCGACGCGGTGGATGTGGATTTCCGAGTCCCGGGCCAGTTCGACGTTGATCACCATGTCCAGGGCATCGATGTCCAGGCCGCGGGCCGCCACGTCGGTGGCCACCAGCACCGAGGTGCTGCGGTTGGCGAACATCGCCAGCACCTGGTCGCGGTCACGCTGTTCCAGGTCGCCGTGCAGGCCGACGGCAGAGATACCCTTGGACGTCAGGTGGTCGACGGTTTCCTGGACCTGCTGCTTGGTGAAGCAGAACGCCACGCAAGAGGCCGGACGGAAATGCGCCAGCACCTTGACCACCGCGTCCATGCGTTCTTCGGGAGCGATCTCGTAGAAACGCTGCTCGATCTGCGCGTCGGAGTGGAACGCCTCGGCTTTGACTTGCTGCGGGTTGCGCATGAACTTGGACGACAGTTGCTTGATGCCCACCGGGTAGGTGGCGGAGAACAGCAGTGTCTGGCGGCGTTCCGGGGTCTGCTGGATGATGTCTTCGATGGCGTCGTAGAAACCCATGTCGAGCATGCGGTCGGCTTCGTCGAGGATCAGCGTGTTGAGGCCGTCGAGCACCAGTGAACCCTTGCGCAGGTGTTGCTGGATGCGTCCCGGCGTGCCGACGATGATGTGGGCGCCGTGTTCCAGGGAGGCGATCTGCGGACCGAAGGACACGCCACCGCACAGGGTCAGGACCTTGATGTTGTCTTCGGCGCGGGCCAGGCGGCGGATTTCCTTGGCGACCTGGTCGGCCAGCTCGCGGGTCGGGCACATCACCAGTGCCTGGCAGCCGAAGAAACGCGGGTTGATCGGGTTCAGCAGGCCGATGCCGAAGGCCGCGGTCTTGCCGCTGCCGGTCTTGGCCTGGGCGATCAGGTCCATGCCCTTGAGAATCACCGGCAAGCTCTGCGCCTGGATCGGCGTCATCTGGGCATAACCGAGTGATTCGAGGTTAGCCAGCATGGCGGCGGACAGCGGCAAAGTATTAAAAGCGGTGGCAATGGTGGTCACGGGACTGGCCTGCAAAACAAAATGTCGCGCAGTGTAGCAGCCTCGTGCCACTTTCTTCGAAAGTTCTGGACGAGCTGTGAGGGCAGGGCCTGCCCTTGGGGGCGGGCAATTCCAGAAACTTTGGGAGCTCTGGAGCTGTGGGAGCAAAGCTTGCTCGCGATGTAGGCGACGCATTTCCCCCAGGAAAACCGAGTCGCCTGCATCGCGGGCAAGCCTTGCTCCCACAAAAAGCGCCAAGCCACGAAGCCGCTTAGTGCTCGATATGCTCATCCGGCCGCTTGACCCGCCGCCCATCCTGTTTCGACAACTGGGAAAAAATCGTCGCCGCCAGCATCGCCATGATCCCCACCGTCACGAACGTCAGCTGGAACGCCCCCAGCACCGTCTCCACCCCGTCGTTGCCAACCTGGGCGGTGAAGCCGCCGAGCAAGGCGCCGGCGCAGGCCACGCCCAGGCTCAGGGACAGTTGCGCCACCACCGACAGCAGGCTGTTGCCGCTGCTGGCACTGGCGTCGTCCAGGTCGATCAGGGTCACGGTGTTCATCGCGGTGAATTGCAACGAGTTGATTGCCCCCAGCACCGCCAGTTGCGCCAGCAGCAGCCAATACGGCGTCTGTTCGCTGACCAGGCCCATGCTCGCCAGCATCAGGCCCAGGGCCAGGGTGTTGCCGGTCAGGACGATGCGATAGCCCAGGCGTTCGATCAGCGGCCGGGCCACGGACTTGGCGACCATTGCCGCCGCCGCCAGGGGCAGCATGCTCATGCCGGCCTGGGACGGTGAATAACCCAGGGCCACTTGCAGCAGCAAGGGCACCAGAAACGGCAGGGCGCCGCTGCCCAGGCGGGCGAACAGGTTGCCGAGAATGCCCACGGCGAAGGTCCGGGTCTTGAACAGCGACGGTGGGAACAGCGCGTTCTCGACGTGCCCGGCCCTCAGCCAGTAGGCCGCCAGGCAGGCCATGCCGCCGAACAGCAGCAACATCACCCGCAGGTGCGGCAGGTGCAGTTCGCCGAGGCCCTCCATGGCAATGGTGATCAGCACCATCGCCGCGCCGAACAGCAGGAACCCCAACCCATCGAACCGCGTTCGCTCGCTGCCGCGCAGGTCGGGGATGAACTTCCATACCGCATAACAGCCGATCACACCCACCGGCAGGTTGATGATGAAGATCCAGTGCCAGGTCAGGTATTCCACCATCCAGCCGCCCATGGTCGGCCCGATCAGCGGGCCGAGCAGGCCGGGAATGGTGATGAAGCCCATGATTCGCACCAACTCCGAGCGCGGGTACGCCCGCAGCACCACCAGCCTGCCCACCGGCAGCATCAATGCACCGCCCAGGCCCTGGATGACTCGCGCACCGATCAGCATGCTCAACGAATTGGACAGGGCGCACAGCAGCGAGCCGAAGCTGAACAACAGGATCGCCCCGAAGAAAATCTTCTTGGTGCCGAAGCGGTCGGCGACCCAGCCCGACGCCGGGATCAGCAGCGCCACGGTGAGCATGTAGGCAATGATCACGCCCTGCATGCGCAACGGGTTTTCCGCCAGGTCACTGGCCATGGCGGGCAGGGCGGTGTTGAGGATGGTCCCGTCCAGGGACTGCATGAAGAAGGCGATTGCCACGACCCAAGGAAGCCAGCGGGCGGTGACGGCGTCGAGCGGTGCGCGGTTGGGCATGGGACCTCTTGTTTGTGTCCGGTGTTGATGGTGGCTTCATCGCGGGCAAGCCTTGCTCCCACATGCATGGCGCACATCCTGTGGGAGCAAGGCTTGCCCGCGATGCTTTTTACAGGGTCAGGGTCAACCGCTTGACCAGCGCCCCCGGCAACAGCATCGAAGCCGTGGCCCGCTGGCTGTAGGTGCTGGCCGAGAGCAGCAGTTCCCGCTCCCGGGTCAGGCCTTCGAGTTGTGAGCCGAGCAGGCTGTAGACGCTGTCGTCGAAGCGCATGGTACTGACCGGCGCCACGATCTGGCCGTTCTCGACCCAGAACGTGGCGAAGCGAGTCATGCCGGTCAGGCGGGCGGCCGGTTGGTCCGAGTAGTTCAGGTACCAGAGGTTGCTGATGTACAGCCCGGTGCCAAGTTGTTCGAGGATGTCTTTTTGCGCCAGTTGCCCGCCCTGCATGTCCAGCGCGGTGGGGTACTCGTAGCTGCTGGCGCCATTGGCGGCGAGGCCGTATTCGGCGGCGCTGCGGGAGTTGACCAGCCGTGCGTTGGCCGTGCCCGTGGCGATCAGCGCCAGGTCATCGCGGGGATAACCTTCGTCGGAAAACGCCGGGCTCAAGGAGCCGCTGACCTGCTCGCTCAGCCATACGTCGGGGCTCAGGCTGGCTTCGTTGGCGTAGAACTTCTGCAACGGGCTCTGCTTGCTGGCAATCGCCCGGGCCGAGAATCCTCCCCAACTGAGCATGCCCATGATTTCTTCCAGGGCGGCCGGTGCCAGGTAGGCGCGGTATTCGCCGGGCGCCAGCGTGCGCAGCGGGCGGCCGAGAAACGCCAATTGCTCGCGGGCCTGCTCGAAGCGCCGGGCAAATCCTTCGCTGCTCCAGACATGCCCGGCGTAGCTGGCTTTCACTGCCTGGCCGTTTTCATGGAACAGGCTGAAATCGAAGTTGAAGCTGTTGGCCTGATGCCAGCCGAACGCGCCCGAGGAACTGGCGAAGCCTCGGCTGATGGGCCCGGCGGCGTAGAAACCCACCAGGTCCAGGCCTGCGGCGGCGCGAGTGATTTCAGCCACGGCCTGCTCGGTATCCGGCAACGGATGGTCCTGCACGTTATGGCTCTGCCAGTGGTTGGGGTTGAGCAGCAGATACGGATCGCGGGGCAGCAGCGGCAAGGTTTCGCGCAGCTGTTGCAGGCCTTCGGCCAGGCGTTGCAGATCGGTCTCGGTGTTGCCGGACAAGGTGATCTGCAGGTCGGCGTGGCGGCCGTCGTCGATCAGTTTGAAACTGACATTGGCCTGTTGCACCTGCCCGGCCTGGCGCACCTTGCCGTGGTTGAAGCGCACGAAGGCCGAGGACTCGGCGGCGTAGCCGAGGGTGAACTGTTCAGGCTCATGCAGCGCAGCGCGGAGCCAGTCGACCAAAACCTTGAATGCCTCGGCCTGATTCTTGACGGTGCTCATATTCTCGGAGCTCATCAGGCATCTCCCCCAAACACATCAACGTTGCTGAACACACAGGCCGGCGAGGCATGGCCGACGCGGATGACCTGGTTCGGTTCGCCCTTGCCACAGTTCGGCGTGCCGAGGACCTGGAAGGTGCTGGCATCGCCCACGGCGCGCAGGCTCTTCCAGAACTGCGCGGAAATGCCGCGGTAGTTGGGGTTCTTCACCACGCCCTTGAGCTCGCCGTTCTCGATCAACTGGCCCCACTCGCAGCCGAACTGGAACTTGTTGCGGGCATCATCGATGGACCAGGAGCGGTTGGTACGCATCAGCACGCCGTGCTCGGTGCCCTGGATCAGTTGCTCCAGGGTCTGGTCGCCAGGTTCGATGTTCAGGTTCGCCATGCGGTCGATGGGCGGACGATTCCAGCCGCAGGCGCGGCTGTTGGCGACACCGGCAAGGCCCGCGCGGAATTGCGACAGCGCACCGCCCAATGGCCGCAGCAGCAGGCCATCACGGATCAGGAACTGTTTGCTGGCGGCAGTGCCCTCGTCGTCATGGCTGTAGCTGGCCAATTCCTCGGGGATATCCGGGTCGAAGGTGACGTTCAGCAGGCTGGAGCCATATTGCAGGTGCCCGAAGTCGCTGGCCTTGATGAAACTGGTGCCAGCGTAATTGCGCTCGTCTCCCAGGATGCGGTCCAGCTCCAGCGGATGACCGATGGACTCGTGGATCTGCAGCATCATCTGGTCGGGCATCAGCAGCAGGTCGCGGGGGCCTTGCGGCGTGTTCGGCGCCATCAGCAATTGCAGGGCCTGGTCGGCGATTTTCAGCCCGGCACCGATCAGGCCGCAGCGGCTGATCACATCGAAGCCGCCTTGCTGGCCGAAATTTTCCCGCCCCAGGGTGCGGGTCTGGCTGTCGTGGCCGTCGAAGGCGGTGACTTCCAGGGCCGGGTAGATGAAGCGTTGGGCCTGGCGCAGTTCAGCGCCGGCACTGTTGAGGTAGATCTGCTCGACCTGGGTCAGGCCGATGCTGGCCTGCCAGTTCACCAGGCGTTCGTCCTGGGGGACTGCGGCCGATTCGTCGCCGAGCAATTGGTAGCAGTCGCTCAGGGCAGGAAAGGTCTGGTCGAAATTCGGCGAGAAGTAATCAGCGCGGTCGCTGGACACCGCTTGCTCGCGCAGGTCGAGCAGGGCGTGGGGCTTGAGCCCGCGAGCGTGTCGTTCGGCCTGTTCCAGCGCCGCTTGCAGGCCGGCCTGGGACAGGTCGTTGGTAGCGGCATACGCCTCGACCCCGTTGACCCGTGCGGTGAGCATCGCACCTTCATCACGGCTTAGGCTGGGCGGTTCGGCGACATTCTTGCGCACCGACAAGTGCTGGCCGGACTCGCGCACGTAACGCAGGGGAAAAGAATTCAGCGCCCGTGCGCAAGGCAGCAAAACGCTGCTTGAGCTGGGGGTGGAAGTCGAACATGGAACCTCCTTGTCTGGAGTGGCGG
This sequence comes from Pseudomonas bijieensis, assembly GCF_013347965.1. NCBI lineage: Bacteria > Pseudomonadati > Pseudomonadota > Gammaproteobacteria > Pseudomonadales > Pseudomonadaceae > Pseudomonas > Pseudomonas bijieensis. Next base: position 4,703,920 of record NZ_CP048810.1, read on the forward strand.
TGCAGCGGCGTGTGGCGTATTGACGCGGTGGCTCTAGAGTAGGCCTGGGGTGGGGGAGGGATCAAGGAAGATGGGGATTTACGATGCCAGGTCGGGTGCCATCGCGAGCAGGCTCGCTCCCACAGTGGATCTTTGGTGACCACAAAATCTGCGGCCACCACCAATCCTCCTGTGGGAGCGAGCCTGCTCGCGATGGCGGTGTGATGTCTTACTGCGCCATAGGCCCCACTTCGCGCATTGGCTTGCCGCGCACCGGCGCATCACCAGCCACGTAGTACGGCGCAGTGCTGCGTGGCAGGGGGTTTGCGGCCACGGATCTTGTCGGCGATTTTCTCGGCGATCATGATCGTCGGCGCGTTCAGGTTGCCGGTGGTGATGATCGGCATGATCGAGGCATCGACCACGCGCAACCCTTGCATGCCATGCACGCGGCCTTCGCCGTCCACCACCGCCATGTCATCGGTGCCCATCTTGCACGAGCAGGACGGGTGGAACGCGGTTTCGGCGTGTTCACGGATGAACTGGTCCAGTTGCGCGTCCGTCTGCACCTCGATGCCCGGGCTGATCTCGCGACCCCGGAACGGATCGAGCGCCGGCTGCTGCATGATCTCGCGGGTCAGGCGGATGCCGTCGCGAAACTCCTGCCAGTCCTGTTCGGTGGCCATGTAGTTGAACAGGATGCTCGGGTGCTGACGTGGGTCCTTGGACTTGGCCTGGATCCGCCCACGGCTCGGCGAGCGCATGGAGCCCATGTGTGCCTGGAAACCGTGCTCCTTCACACCGTTGCTGCCGTTGTAGTTAATCGCCACCGGCAGGAAGTGATACTGGATGTTCGGCCAATCGAATTCCGGGCGGGTGCGGATGAAACCGCCAGCCTCGAACTGGTTGCTGGCGCCAATGCCGGTGCCGTTGAACAGCCATTCGGCACCGATGGCCGGCTGGTTGTACCAGAGCAGCGACGGGTACAGCGAGACCGGTTGGGTACAGGCGTATTGCAGGTACAGTTCCAGGTGATCCTGCAGGTTTTCACCGACGCCTGGCAGGTCGTGGACCACCGGGATGTCGAGGCTTTCCAGCAATTTGGCCGGACCGACGCCGGAGCGTTGCAGGATCTGCGGCGAGGCGATGGCGCCGGAGCACAGCAGCACTTCCTTGCGTGCCCGGGCTTCGACGCGCTCTTCGGCCGCGCCCACCAGGTAACGTACGCCGACCGCGCGCTTGCCTTCGAACAGGATCTTGTCGGTCAGGGCGTGGGTGACGATGGTCAGGGTCGAGCGCTTCTTGGCGATATCCAGGTAACCGCGCGCGGTACTGGCGCGACGGCCGTTGGGCGTGACGGTACGGTCCATAGGGCCGAAACCTTCCTGCTGGTAGCCGTTGAGGTCTTCGGTACGCGGGTAACCGGCCTGCACGCCGGCTTCGACCATGGCTTGGAACAGCGGGTTGTTGCCGGCCTTGGGCGTGGTCACGCTGACCGGGCCATCACCGCCGTGATAGTCGTTCGGGCCGATGTCGCGGGTTTCGGCTTTGCGGAAATACGGCAGGCAATCCAGGTAGGTCCAGTCTTCCAGGCCCGGCAGTTTGGCCCAGTTGTCATAGTCCAGGGCGTTGCCGCGGATGTAGCACATGCCGTTGATCAACGACGAACCGCCCAGGCCCTTGCCGCGCCCGCATTCCATGCGACGGCCGTTCATGTGCGGCTCCGGGTCGGTCTCGTAGGCCCAGTTGTAGCGCCGGCCTTGCAGCGGGAAGGCCAGGGCGGCGGGCATTTGCGTGCGGAAGTCCAGGCGATAGTCCGGGCCGCCGGCTTCAAGCAACAGGACGGTGACGCCTTCATCCTCGGTCAGGCGAGTGGCCAGGGGTGTTACCGGCCGAGCCGGCACCGATGATGATGTAATCGAATTCTTGGGACATGAAAATGCACCCTCTTTTTGAATTGGGTTCAGGTCGCGCTCCTCGAGTGCCACGTTCTCCGTGGCGAGGGAGCTTGCTCCCGCTCGGCTGCGCAGCAGTCGCAAACAGGGCGGCCGTGTTCTGTCTGGATGAGCTTGGAGCCTGAAGTCGGGGCCGCTTCGCGGCCCAGCGGGAGCAAGCTCCCCTCGCCACACAAGGCCCCGGCCTCAGGCTCGGTGTCAGATCAGAACACCGACGCGTAATCGCCCAGTTCGACCTGTACCGATTTGATGCGTGTGAAGTTGTTCAGCGAGCTGATGCCGTTCTCCCGGCCCACGCCCGATTGCTTGTAGCCGCCAACCGGCATTTCAGCCGCCGATTCGCCCCAGGCGTTGATCCAGCAGATACCGGCCTCGAGCTGGTGGATCACGCGGTGGGCGCGGTTCAGGTCGCGGGTGACGACGCCGGCGGCCAGGCCGAAGTCGGTGTCGTTGGCGCGGCGGATCACTTCTTCTTCGGTTTCATAGGTGAGGATGCTCATCACCGGGCCGAAGATTTCTTCACGCACGATGGTCATCTCGTCGGTGCAGTCGGTGAACACGGTGGGAGCGACGAACGCGCCCTTGGCCAATTCGCCGTCGGTCAAGCGCCCGCCGCCGCACAGCAGGCGCGCGCCCTCGGCCTTGCCTTTCTCGATGTAGCCCAACACGCTTTCCATGTGGGCGAAGCTCACCAGCGGGCCGAAGTTGGTGTTTTCGTCCTCTGGATTACCGATGCGGATGCGCGCCACGCGCTCGGCGATCTTGGCCTCGAAGGCGGCCTTGAGGTGGCTCGGCACGAACACGCGGGTACCGTTGGTGCAGACCTGGCCGGAGCTGTAGAAGTTGGCCATCATCGCGGTGTCGGCGGCGCGATCCAGGTCGGCATCGTCGAAGATGATCAGCGGTGACTTGCCGCCCAGTTCCATGGTCACGTCCTTGAGCGAAGAACTCGAGGCGCTGGCCATGACTTTCTTGCCGGTGTCGGTGCCGCCGGTAAAGGAGATTTTCTCGATGCGCGGGTGTTCGGTCAGCCAGGTGCCGACTTCGCGGCCGCTGCCGGTCAGTACGTTGAACACACCCGCTGGAACGCCGGCTTCGGTGTAGATCTCGGCCAGTTTCAGGGTGGTCAGCGAGGTGACTTCGCTCGGCTTGAAGATCATCGCGTTACCGGCTGCCAGGGCCGGGGCGGATTTCCACAGGGCGATCTGGATCGGGTAGTTCCACGCGCCGATACCGGCCACCACGCCCAGGGGCTCGCGGCGGGTGTAGACGAACGACGTGGTGCGCAGCGGCACCTGCTCGCCTTCGATGGCAGGCACCAGGCCGGCGTAGTATTCCAGCACGTCGGCGCCGGTGACGATGTCGACATAGCGGGTTTCGGAATAAGCCTTGCCGGTGTCGAGGGTTTCCAGGGCGGCCAGCTCATCGTTGCGCTCGCGCAGGATTTCCACCGCGCGACGCAGGATGCGCGAACGCTGCATGGCGGTCATGGCGGCCCAGACCTTCTGACCCTTCTCGGCGCTGACCACGGCGCGCTCGACGTCCTCGAACGTGGCGCGCTGCACCTGGGCAAGAACTTCACCGTTGGCAGGGTTGATGGCTTCGAAAGTGGCATCGCCGCTGGCATCGCTGTACGCGCCATCGATGTAGAGTTTTTGCAGTTCGAAACGGGCCATAAAGTCCTCGCAAGTGCATAAAGTGGTTGGCTGGCCACCGAGCGTGTCGTCTATAGCTGACTACGCGGTTCGGCGACGGTTCAGGAGCCGAGCGGTTCTGTGTGCTCTGATACCCCTGCCTTGGCCAGTTGGAAATCCATGTATTCGTAAGCGATCCGGTGCGCCTGGGCGGTATCGAACGCGTCTCCCGACAGCGCTCCGCGCAGCCACAAACCGTCAATCAGCGCGGCCAGGCCCCGTGCCGCGCTGCGGGCCTCATCGAGGGACAACACGCGGCGGAACTGGCAACACAGGTTGGAGTACAGGCGGTGGTCGTTGATCCGCTGCAACCTGTGCAATGACGGGTGATGCATGCTGGTGGCCCAGAAGGCCAACCAGGTTTTCATTGCCGGGCCGTTGACCTGGCTGGCGTCGAAGTTGCCTTCGATGATCACCTTCAGGTGAGCCCGTGGGCTCGAGTCCTCGAGCGCCTGGCGGCGCGCGGTGACGTTCTCGCTCAGGACAGTCATCAGGTACTGGGCCGTGGCCGCGATCAGGCCATTCTTGTCCTGAAAGTAGTGACTGATGATCCCGTTGGAAACACCGGCCAAACGGGCGATCAGCGCAATGCTGGCGTCCCCCATGCCGACCTGATCGACCGCTTGCAACGTGGCTTCGATCAATTGTTGACGGCGGATGGGTTGCATACCGACCTTGGGCATCTAGCACATCTCCTTAGGCCATCCGGCGCACGAATGTCGTTTGCCGGAATGAAAGCCAGTCTATTTTGTTTTGATTGAACGTTCAATCAACAAAAAATAAATTCTATGACAAGTCGTCGCTGTTTACCGGGGCGAGGACTTTTGGGGATGTCTTTATAACACTCGTCGGTTGGCATGTAGGCTTAATGCGCTTGATAGCTGGAATACTGTTGTGGTGAGGGGATTTAGCGAAACGTCGCACCGCCCCGTTGGGCTGCGAAGCAGCCCCAGAGTTGTTAGCCGTTAGCACCACACAAACAAAAACGCCGCGAACATCTCGCGGCGTTTTTGTCTGTGGGCTCAGCCCAGGTTCTTGCCGAGCAGTGCGTGGTACAGCTCGCTGTCGCCCAGGATCCCGACGACTTTCTGGTTATCGTGGAGCACCAGTTTGTTGCCGGTCTGGTAGCGGATCTGCAAGGCGTCGCGCATGCCGATGTTGGAGTCCACCAGGGTCGGACGGCGGCCCAGTTCCTCGACGGCTTGGCCGGGTACCCAGTTTTGCAGGTCCAGCGCCGCGCCGTTCTGCCGGGCGCCCTTGATGGTGTTGCCCTCGGCCAGGTCGAGCCAGGAGTCGCCGCCCGGGTCCAGGCACACCGAACCGTTGATGCGCTTGCAGTTGTCCAGGGTGCGCATGAGGCTGCGACCGCAGAGGACGTTGAGCGGGTTGGTGTGGGCGACGAAAGTGCGCACGTAGTCGTCCGCCGGGTTCAGTACGATTTCTTCCGGCTTGCTGTACTGGATGATCCGGCCGTCTTTCATGATCGCGATGCGGCTGCCCAGCTTCAGGGCTTCGTCCAGGTCATGGCTGACGAACACGATGGTCTTGCTCAGCTTGCGTTGCAGTTCCAGCAGTTCGTCCTGCAGGCCCTGGCGGATCAGCGGGTCGAGCGCGGAGAAGGGTTCGTCCATCAGCAGGATGTCGGCGTCCATCGCCAGGGCGCGGGCCAGGCCGACCCGTTGCTGCATGCCGCCGGACAACTCGTCGGGCTTCTTGTTGCGCCACTGGGTCAGGCCCACCAGCTCAAGCTTTTCATCCACCAGCTTGCGCCGTTCCTTTTCCGGGCGGCCCTGCATTTCCAGGCCGAAGCTGATGTTCTCGCGCACTGTCAGCCAAGGCATCAGGGCGAACTTCTGGAACACCATGGCGATGCGCTTGGTGCGCATCATCTTCAGTTCGGCGGGGGTGCAGGACGCGATGTCGATCTGCCGGCCTTCGTGCTCGACGAACAGCTTGCCGCGGCTGACGGTGTTCAAGCCGTTGATGCAGCGCAGCAGGCTGGATTTGCCGGAGCCGGACAGGCCCATCAACACGCAGATTTCGCCTTTCTCGATGTCCAGGCTGGCTTTTTCCACGCCGACGATTTGTCCGGTTTTCTTCAGGATTTCGTTGCGGGTCATGCCCTGGTCGAGCAGCTTGAGGGCCTCGCGCGGATCCCTGGCGAAGATCACGTCAACGTCTTCAAAACGAATTATGCTCATGCGTCACCCCCTACTTTGGCGTCGGGTTGCTTGCAGATTCGGTCGAGCATGATCGCCAGCAATACGATCGCCAGGCCGGCTTCGAAGCCCAGGGCGATATCAGCGGTGTTCAGTGCGTTGACCACGGGTTTGCCCAGGCCATCGGCACCCACCAGCGCGGCGATCACCACCATCGACAACGACAGCATGATGCACTGGGTGATACCGGCCGCGATGCTCGGCATCGCATGGGGCAGTTCGATACGCGACAGCAGTTGGCGACGGGAGCAGCCGAAGGCTTTGCCGGCGTCCATCAGTTCGTCCGGAACGTCGCGGATGCCCAGGTAGGTCAGGCGGATGGGCGCGGCAATCGCGAACACCACCGTGGAGATCAGGCCCGGGACCACACCCAGACCGAAAAGGGTCAGGGTAGGAATGAGGTAAACGAAGGTCGGTACGGTCTGCATCAGATCGAGTACCGGACGCATCAGGGTGTAGAACATCGGCTTGTGCGCGGCAACAATGCCCAGCGGCACGCCGATCAGTACGCAAACCAGGGTCGCGAACAGCACCTGGGCGAGGGTTTCCATGGTCTCTTGCCAGTAACCCAGGTTGAGGATCAGCAGGAAAGACGCGATGACGAATACGGTCAGGCCCCATTTGCGCTGGATGAAATGCGCCAGTAGCGCGATGAGGCCGATCAGGGCCAACGGGTTGAACCAGGTCAGCGCAAACGTCACGCCGTGAATCATCGTTTCCAGGAACAGCGCGATTGCGTCGAATGTGCTGGCGCCGTGTTGCGTCAACCATTCAACGAAGCCGGCGATGTACTGGCCTAAAGGTATTTTCTGATCAATGAGCATGGTAGTGAACGTCCGCATGCAAGGGAATAAACAGCCCGGGCGAGCGAACCCGCCCGGCATAACATAAGCAGTTACTGCGCAAGTTTGGCTTTCACGGCTTCCAGGCCAGGTTTACCGTCAATGGTGGTCACGCCAGCCAACCAGGTATCGAGTACCTGTGGGTTTTTCTTCAGCCAGGCCTTGGCGGCGGCCTCAGGCTTCATCTTGTCGTCGAGCACGTTGCCCATCAGCGTGCTTTCCATGTCGACGGTGAACTCCAGGTTTTTCAACAGCTGGCCAACGTTGCTGCATTCCTGGCTGTAGCCCTTGCGGGTGTTGGTTGCCACGGTCGCGGCACCGAAGTCGGGGCCGAAGAAGTCGTCGCCGCCGGTCAGGTACTGGATCTTGAAGCGGGTGTTCATCGGGTGTGGCGCCCAGCCGAGGAACACCACATCGGTGCCACGCTTGGCGGCGCGGTCAACCTGCGAGAGCATGCCCGCTTCACTCGATTCGACGACTTTGAAGCCGGCGTCTTTCAGGCCGAAGGCGTTCTTTTCGATCATGCTCTGGATCAGGCGGTTGCCGTCGTTGCCGGGCTCGATCCCGTAGATCTTGCCGTCCAGTTCTTTCTTGAATTTGGGGATGTCGGCGAAGTCGTGCAGGCCCTTGTCATACAAGGCCTGGGGCACGGCGAGGGTGTACTTGGCGCCCTTGAGGTTGGTGCGCACGGTGTCCACGGTGCCGGCTTCGCGGTAGGCCTTGATGTCGTTTTCCATGGTCGGCATCCAGTTGCCGAGGAATACGTCCATGTTCTTGCCGTCGGCCAGGGACTTGTAGGTCACCGGCACGGAAATCATGGTGGTCTTGGTCTTGTAGCCCAGAGCGTCGAGCACCACGCTGGTGGTGGCGGTGGTCACGGTGATGTCGGTCCAGCCGACATCGGAGAAGTTGACGGTTTTGCACTGTTCGGGTTCAGCAGCGTTGGCCAGCATCGGAAGACTCAGCATGGCGGCCAACAACAACGACGTGGAACCTTTCATGGGTGGACTCCTGGTGTTTTATCGGCAGTGTCCTGTCAGGACAACCGCGCTTAATTGGATGTTGCGGTTGGTGGCGCGTGGGCACTCTCTGACACGCGGCCTTGCAAACGAGCCGTAACCGATCATGTACCAGTGCAAATCTGACGCCTACAGGGTGGGTCGTATCCAGTACAGGGATGGTCGCATCCAGTGTCGGTGACGTCGTTTACAGATTTTTTCCGCCCCTGGAGGACCTCTGACACGCAGAAAAACGGCGCAAAACCGGGGTCGGGAAGGGGCGGCGCTGCCAGGCATGATTGCGTCGGTGTCAGACGTCGGGCCCCCAGGTAAAAACCGGATGATGCGGCCATCCCGGCGTTGAGCGTAGCAGCTCCGTCACCGGACGCTCCTGCGCCCGGATGTGCCTGTTCTGGAGGTTATCGGCAATGGCAATCAGCGTTTTCGACTTGTTCAAAATCGGTATCGGCCCGTCCAGCTCCCACACCGTGGGGCCCATGCGTGCGGCGGCGCTGTTTGTTGAAGCGCTGAAGGCAAAGGCCCTGCTCAATGACGTGCGTCGGGTCGAGGTGCAGTTGTTTGGTTCGCTGTCGGCCACCGGTATCGGTCACGGCAGCGACAACGCTGTGATCATGGGCTTGATGGGCGAGTGGCCGGACGCAATCGACCCGTCGCAGATCGGCCCGCGTATCGGGCGGCTGCGCGAAACCCAGACCCTGCTGCTCGACGGTCGTCTGTCGGTGCCGTTCATCTGGTCCCGGGACATGCGCCTGATCGACGAGAACCTGCCATTCCATCCCAATGCCATGACCCTGGTGGCCGAGGGCGCCAACGGCGAGTTGCACCGTGACACTTATTACTCGGTGGGCGGTGGCTTTGTCGTCGATCAGGCCCAGGCCTCCAGCGGCGTAGTGGATCTGGACAGCACTGAGCTGCCTTATGATTTCTCCAGTGCCGAAGAATTGCTTGAGTTGTGCCGTATCCACAACTTGCGGGTGGCCGAGTTGATGCTGGCCAACGAAAAGGTCTGGCGCTCCGAGGATGAGATTCGTAGCGGCCTGATGAAACTGTGGCGGGCCATGCAGGATTGCGTCGAACAGGGCCTCAAGCATGAAGGCATCCTGCCCGGCGGTTTGAATGTGCGCCGGCGTGCGGCCAAGTTGCACCGCAGCCTGCAAGAGCTGAACAAACCCAATGTCATTGGCTCGACCCTCAGTGCCATGGAATGGGTCAACCTGTTCGCCCTGGCGGTCAACGAGGAGAACGCCGCCGGTGGGCGCATGGTCACGGCGCCGACCAACGGTGCGGCGGGGATCATTCCGGCGGTGCTGCATTACTTCATGAAATTCAGCGAAGCGGTCACCGATGCCAACGTCGTGGATTATTTCCTCGGTGCGGCGGCCGTCGGGATCCTGTGCAAGAAGAACGCGTCGATCTCCGGTGCCGAAGTCGGTTGCCAGGGCGAGGTGGGATCGGCTTGCGCCATGGCGGCGGCAGGCCTGGCGGAGATCCTCGGGGCCTCGCCGGAACAGCTGTGCAACGCGGCGGAAATCGGCCTGGAGCACAACCTGGGCCTGACTTGCGACCCGGTGGGTGGCCTGGTGCAGGTGCCCTGCATCGAGCGCAACGCGATTGCCGCGGTGAAAGCCATCAACGCCGCGCAAATGGCTCTGCGCGGGGATGGCCAGCATTTCATTTCCCTGGACCGGGTGATCCGCACCATGCGCGATACCGGTGCCGACATGCATGACAAATATAAAGAGACCTCGCGCGGCGGCTTGGCGGTCAGTGCGGTGGAGTGCTGAGCTGCGTTCGCACAACCCTTTGTGACAAGAGGGACCCTGTGGAAGCAAGGCTTGCCCGCGATGGCGGCAGTGGACTCAACATGGATGTCGACAGACATACTGTCCTCGCGAGCAAGCTTTGCTCCCACACAGATTCCCTTTATTCACGAGATCGAAAATCGCTCGTAAAATGAACACCCATCCGCAAACGCGCCACCTTTTAGCGCGTCGCAAACAGACAAGACACCGGTTGTCGGGTTTGCCTCCATACGCCCCTCGACCGTCCGTCGTCCGTACCTGTGGTGATACTCGTCGCGCAAGCGGCGCAGCCCAGTTCCCACAAGTGCTACCGATCTGCTCACAGCCCGCTGTGACAGGTGCCTGCCGCCACTGATGGCGCTTATAACCCGCACTCGACACACGCCTTATATAGACAGGCCGCGATGTCGTTTTCAGGATTTATTGAACACGCATTCAATTTTAGGCATGGCAATTGCTCTATCCCGATAAAGCCCCGTCTCGGCAAGAGAATGATGGCAATAACAAGAGCCTCCGCCTGAGGCCATTACCCGCTTTGTGTGAGGAGATACCGCGATGACGACGTCCAACTCCGGGGCTCAACCCCAGAACCGTGCGCCTCAATCCATCGGCTTTTTGCTGCTGGACAATTTCACGCTGATTTCCCTGGCGTCCGCGGTAGAACCGCTACGCATGGCTAACCAATTGTCCGGTCGCGAGCTGTATCGCTGGACCACCCTCACCGTCGATGGCGGCCAGGTCTGGGCCAGCGACGGTTTGCAGATCACCCCCGACGCCTCCATGCACAAGGCGCCGTCCCTGGACACCGTCATCGTCTGTGGTGGCATCGGCATCCAGCGCACGGTCACCCGTGAACACGTGTCGTGGCTGCAGAGCCAGGCCCGTCAATCCCGTCGCCTCGGTGCGGTCTGCACCGGCAGCTGGGCCCTGGCATGCGCCGGCCTGCTGGACGGGTTCGATTGCAGCGTGCACTGGGAATGCCTGGCGGCGATGCAGGAAGCCTTCCCTCGGGTCTCGATGAGCACCCGTCTGTTCACCCTCGACCGTAACCGTTTCACCAGCTCTGGCGGCACCGCGCCGCTGGACATGATGCTGCACCTGATCAGCCGCGATCACGGTCGCGAACTGTCGGCAGCGATCTCGGAAATGTTTGTCTACGAGCGCATCCGCAACGAGCAGGATCACCAGCGTGTGCCGCTCAAGCACATGCTCGGCACCAACCAGCCGAAGTTGCAGGAAATTGTCGCGCTGATGGAAGCCAACCTCGAAGAGCCGATCGACCTGGACGAACTGGCGGTGTACGTCGCCGTGTCCCGCCGTCAGTTGGAGCGGCTGTTCCAGAAGTACCTGCATTGCTCGCCGTCGCGCTATTACCTCAAGTTGCGGCTGATTCGCGCGCGGCAACTGCTCAAGCAGACGCCGATGTCGATCATCGAGGTGGCCTCGGTGTGCGGCTTCGTCTCCACCCCGCACTTCTCCAAGTGCTACCGCGAATACTTCGGCATTCCACCGCGTGACGAACGCGTAGGCTCCAACACCACGCAACAGGTGGCGATGATGCCGCTGCCACAGGCGCTGGTGCTGTCGCCGCTGTCAGGCCCGCTGTCGGCGTTGAGCCAGGCGCGCAATGAGTCGACGTTTGCCAGTGTGAGGCTCTAGACCGAGGCGCCTTCATCGCGAGCAAGCTTTGCTCCCACAGGAAGTCTTCTGGGTGAAGTAGACAGCGTGCTCCCCGGAGATCCGTGGGAGCAAAGCTTGCTCGCGATTTGGTTTATCAGCCGCTGTGGTTCTGCTGATACTCCATCAGAGCCGGCAACAGCTGCTTATCGATCGCCTGACGCACAGCCGGCAGGATGGTGGCGCTGCTGGTGTACATGTCCTTGACCATGCGCCGCAAATCATTGGCGCGGGCCCTGTCCAGCCCACGTACCGCGCACTCGCACGCCTGTTCGGCGGTGGAGCCGCTGGGTATTTGCAGCCCCAGGGCCTTGAGGTGGCCCAGCAGGTCTTCCTGGTCGATCAAATCGGCGTACATCATGACGCTTTTCCTTGTTCAGGGATTGGGGTCGTGTCTCGATTCTGGTAGCCACCCGAAGCGGCGGCAAGGGCAAATGGTCGCCATGTCATGAATGACTATGGAGGCGTCGTTTTCGGCTAACTTGCACGGGCCTGGACTGGGCACACTGACTCCAAGCTGATTCACGATGGTTTGGTCACCCTCGCGCGACAGCTCCTCCAGTAACGCACCTGCCCCGATCCTGTCACGGCTTGATCGGGGATTTTTTTGCCTCGGTGAATCAGGGGGAGATGGGTTGCCGGAAAGACCGCTATCGCGAGCAGGCTCGCTCCCACAATGGTTCTGTGTCATTCACAGCATCTAATGTGGGAGCGAGCCTGCTCGCGATGAACGATGACGCGGTCTACCTTTGCAACACCAGAATCCGCGACAACAACTCATCCCGATCCACATAGCACCCCTGGAAATGCCGGGCCCCGGTGGCTGGGTCGAAGGCGTTGCGGGCATGGAGGGTGCGGCGGTTGTCGAAGCACCAAAGCTGGCCGGGTTCGAGGCGCTGTACCAAACGAAATTGTGCCTCGCGGGTCAGGGCGATGAAGCGGCGATAGGCGCGGTAAAGCCTGGGCATCTGCTCGACCGAGGTGTCGAACGGCCCGCGCAGGAAGTTCGCCATGCGGATTTCCGCAACCTGTCCCAGGGCATCCAGGGCGATGATCGGCGCCAGGCAGCGGTAGTCGCTGTGGCGGTCCTTGTTGCGAAACTCCACCGGGATTTCGCACAGCGCAGCAAAGGCCTCGGGATCTTCCTGGCGCAGGGCCTCGGCGATGGCGAAACCGTCGACAAAAATGCTTTCGCCACCCTCGGCGTCATTCACCAGGCAATGCAGGAACTGCAACCCCGGTTGCAGCTCCCGGGTTGGCAGGTCGCTGTGCAGCGGCAGGTTGAAAGCGGTGTAGGCGTTGCTGTCGGCATCGGCCTTGGATTGCACATTGAACAGCACGCCGAAGTTGCTTTCGCGGATGAACGAAATGCGCTGGGCGATCAGCTTCAGCGAACCGGGTTCGGTGGGCACGCCGCGCACTTGGGTCAGGCCGATGTCGCGCACCGCCAGCAGCCATTGCAGCAAGGCATCGGCATCGTCCATCAGCGTCCGGTAGTCGAATACCGGCAATTGCAGATCACGGCGCCATAGTTGGCTTTTGGGCTTGTTCACCAGGCGTTCGGCCCGGGATTGGTCGTCGTAGGCATGGGCGCGCAACCAGCCCGGGTCGAAACGGCTCTGGTGGCCGTCCTGCCAATCCACGCACAGGCAACCTTCGTCGTCGAGGCGGGTTGCGGCGGGTGCCAAGTCTTCGGGTACATCAATGATCTCCAGCACCTGCTCGCGGGTGACGCTGTAGACGCATTGGGGGCAAGGGCAGTTGTCCCGCAGCCATTGATGATGAAAGGGGCTGGTCCGACCGTCGGCCCAGGTGACTTGCACCCGGTCGGCCAAGGGCCTTGCGGCGGTCAATGCGAAGATCAGGGGATAACGGCGGAAGTCGGCAAAAGCGGCAGCGGTGTTCATGGCGATCTCCTGTTCGAGGCTTATCGGGCGGGAGGCAGGGCGATGACCCGACCGATGTACGCCGGAGGCGGCAGGTTGGCTTGTTGGTCGAGCAGGGCTTTGAGGCGGTCCAGGGTCGGTTCCGTGAAGGGCGCCGAGCGCGGGCCGGCCAGGTCGACGTGCAGCAGCATTTGCTCGTTGCCAGCCAGTTCTTTATCGCCGCCGACCAGATGCAGGCTGTGGTAGAGGTGCAGGCGCTTGGCGTCGTGGCCGATGATTTGCGTGTGCACCTCCACTTCGGCGTCGAGCTTCACTTCGTGCAGGTAATTGAGGTGCAGTTCGAGGGTGAACAGCGAGTGGCCGCTGGCCTCGCGGTTCTGGCTGTCCAGGCCGAGCCGGTCCATCAGCGCGTCGGTGGCGTAGCTGAAGATCAGCAGGTAAAAGGCATCGCGCAGGTGGCCGTTGTAATCGACCCAATCCGGGAGGATGCTGGTTTGGTAGGTGGTGAGGGTGGGCATGATTCAGGTCCGACAATTGAGGTGACTGGGCTGGCGCTATCGCGAGCAGGCTCGCTCCCACAGGGATTTGGCGGTGTGAACACTATTATTTCACCCAGAAAATCCCCTGTGGGAGCGAGCCTGCTCGCGATGAGGCCAGATAGGCTGGCCCCAAAAAGCCAGGGGTTACTCGGTGAAGGCCATTCCATGCTTGGCCTTGGTGGTCTTCACCGCTTCCAGCACCGCCAGCAGGCAATCATCACGATAGCGCTCCAGGGCCGAAATGCTGTGGCTGCCCAGTTGCGCGCTGGTCCCGTCCACTACGTCGTCGATCAGTTTCTCGGTCAGCTCCGGCGCTGGCAGGTAGGTCCACGGCAGCTGTAACGCCGGGCCGAACTGGGCCATGAAGTGCCGCATGCCGGCATCGCCGCCAGCCAGGGTATAGGTCAGGAACGTGCCCATGAACGACCAGCGCAAGCCGGCACCGAAACGGATCGCGTCATCGATTTCGCCGGTGGTGGCCACGCCGTCGTTGACCAGGTGCAGGGCTTCGCGCCACAGCGCCTCGAGCAGGCGGTCGGCGATGAAACCGGGTACTTCCTTGCGTACGTGCAGTGGCCGCATGCCGAGGGATTCGTACACCTGCATCGCCGCCTGCACGGCCTCGGGCGCGGTGTTTTTGCCGCCCACCACTTCCACCAGTGGCAACAGGTAGACCGGGTTGAACGGGTGGCCGACTACGCAGCGTTCCGGGTGGGTGGCGCCTTCGTAGAATTCGCTCGGCAGCAGCCCCGATGTGCTGGAACCGATCAGCGCGTTCGGCTTGGCGGCGGCGCTGATCTGGGCGTGCAGCTCGAGTTTCAATTCCAGGCGCTCGGGGGCGCTTTCCTGGATGAAATCGGCGTCGCGTACGCATTCTTCGATGGTCGTGACAAAGCGCAGCCGATCCTGCGAAGCACCAGGGGCCAGGCCTTGTTTTTCCAGCGCGCCCCAGGCGTTGGCGACGCGTTTGCGCAGCGCCGCTTCGGCACCCGGCGCGGGGTCCCAGGCGACCACGTCGAGGCCATGGGCCAGGGCGCGGCTGACCCAGCCGCTGCCGATCACACCGCTGCCCAAAGCGGCGAAGGTTTTGATGTCGGTGATGAAGCTCATAGTGATGTCCTGAAAAAATAGTTCGGTGATCCCCTGTGGGAGCAAGGCTTGCCCGCGATGCCGGCAGTAGATTCAACAGGGATGTCGACTGACATACCGTCATCGCGGGCAAGCCTTGCTCCCACAGGTTGTGTCCCTAGGGGGAGATAAGTGTTTGGTCAGCCGCGCTGGGTCAGTCCCATTTTCTTGCGGCCCTCAGCCGGCGTGAGCACCCGCGCCCCGAGGCGGCTGAGGATTTCGCTGGCGCGCTCCACCAGTTGGCCGTTGGTGGCGAGCACGCCTTTGTCCAGCCAGAGGTTGTCTTCCAACCCGACCCTTACGTTGCCTCCCAGCAGCACCGCCTGCGCGGCCATCGGCATTTGCATGCGACCGATGCCGAAGCCGGCCCACACGGCATCCGCCGGCAGGTTGTCGACCATGGCTTTCATGGTGGTGGTGTCAGCCGGCGCGCCCCACGGGATGCCCAGGCAGAGTTGGAACAGCGGGTTGTCCAGCAGGCCTTCCTTGATCAGTTGCTTGGCGAACCACAGGTGGCCGGTGTCGAAGATCTCCAGCTCGGCCTTGACCCCCAGTTCAGTGATGCGCTTGGCCCCGGCCCGCAGTTGCGCCGGGGTGGAGACGTAAATGGTGTCGCCGTCGCCGAAGTTCAGGGTGCCGCAATCCAGGGTGCAGATTTCCGGCAACAGCTCTTCGACGTGGGCCAGGCGGGTCAGCGGCCCCACCAGGTCGGTGTTGGGGCCGAACTCCATTGGTCGTTCGCCGGCACCGATTTCCAGGTCGCCACCCATGCCGGCGGTGAGGTTGACGATGATGTCGACGTCCGCCTCACGGATGCGCTCCATCACTTCGCGGTACAGCGCCACATCGCGGCTGAACTTGCCGGTCTGGGGATCGCGAACGTGGCAGTGGACCACCGTGGCCCCGGCCTTCGCCGCCTCGACGGCGGCGGCAGCGATCTGTTTCGGGGTGACCGGCACGTGAGGGCTCTTGGCGGTCGTGTCGCCAGCACCGGTGAGTGCGCAGGTGATGATGACGTCGTGGTTCATGGTGCGGATTCCTTCAGGCGTGATGAGTCACTGCGCAGCCATGGGTGCTGCGCAGGGGGATAAAGGTTGATCAGTTGCTGGTCAGCTTCAGGTTGTCGGCAGCGGGCTTGCCGTCGAAGGTGGTCACGCCTTCGAGCCAGCGCTGCTTGTCTTGCGGATGATCCTTGAGCCATTGCCGGGCCGACTCCAGCGGGTCCTTGTGATCGAGCAGCGGTTGCATCATCCGGCTCTCGTCTTCGGCGGTGAAGGTCAGGTTGCTCAGCAAGCGCCCAACGTTCGGGCATTGCTGGGCGTAGTCCGGCGCGGTGACGGTCCATACGGTGGCCATGCCTTCGTTCGGGCCGAGAGCGTCGTCACTGCCAGTGAGGTAGGTCATTTGCACGTTGACGTTCATCGGGTGCGGTGCCCAGCCAAAGAACACCACGGCTTCCTTGCGGCGCACGGCGCGGTCCACGGCGGCGAGCATGCCGGCCTCGCTGGACTCCACCAGCTGGAATTTGCCCAGGCCGAACTGGTTCTTGGCGATCATCGCCTTGATCTGGGTGTTGGCGCCGGAACCGGGCTCGATGCCGTAGATCTTGCCGCCCAGTTCTTTTTCGAATTTGGCGATGTCGGCGAAGGTCTTCAGGCCCTTGTCGGCCAGATAGGTCGGCACGGCCAGGGTCGCGCGGGCATCCTTGAGGCTGGGTTGTTCCAGCACCTTGACCTGCTTGGCCTCGACGAACGGGGTGATGGTCTGGGTCATCAGCGGGTTCCAGTAGCCCAGGAACAGGTCCAGGCGCTGGTCGCGGATGCCAGCGAAAATGATTTGCTGGGAGGCGCTGGTCTGCTTGGTCTTGTAGCCGAGGCCATCGAGCATCACCTGGGTCAGGGCGCTGGTGGCGATGACGTCGGTCCAGTTGACCACGCCCAGGCGCACGTTCTGGCACGCGGCGGGCTCGGCTGCCATGGCGGCCGGGCTCAGGAATTGGGTAGCGCTGAGTGCAAGAACGCAGTAGCTGATCAGTCGTTTCATTGTCAGGTTCCTCGGCAGCTTATTGTTATGGGGCCCGGAGTCTGCGCGCCGGTGATGCCAAGTTACGCAGCCTCGGGCGGGGCAAAACGCACAGCGGCGACGTGCTCTTGCACTGCAGCGACCTGTACGCTTGAACGTCGCTTGCAACTGGCGTATCAAGGTCCGCACGCTGCCCGTCAACCGAGTGCGCTCCATGTCCCAGGATTTCTACTTCTTGTTGATGCCGGGTTTCTCGGCCATCGGCTTCATTTCGGCCATCGAGCCGTTGCGGGTCGCCAATCGTTTTCGTGGCGAGCTGTACCGCTGGCATGTGCTGAGCGCCGATGGTGGGGCGGTGCTGGCGAGCAATGGCATGTCGGTCAACGCCGATGCTGCACTGGAGCCATTGAAGAAGGGCGCGACGCTCTGGGTGGTGGCGGGGTTCGAACCACTGAAATTCGCCACCCCGGCCCTGGAGCGTTGGCTGCATCGTTTGGACAATGAAGGCGTGACCCTCGGCGGCATCGACACCGGTAGCGTGGTCCTGGCCGAGGCGGGCCTGTTGGAAGGGCACCGCGTGACCTTGCATTGGGAAGCGATCGAGGCGTTCAAGGAATCTTATCCACAGCTCAGCGTGACCCAGGAACTGTTCGAAATCGACCGTCGCCGCATCACCTGCGCCGGCGGCACTGCGTCCATCGACCTAATGCTTGATCTGATCGGCCAGGCCCATGGTTCGGAACTGGCGATCCAGGTCAGCGAACAGTTCGTGCTGGGGCGCATCCGGCCGCGCAAAGACCACCAGCGCATGGAAATCGCCAGCCGCTACGGCATTCGCAACAAGAAGCTGGTGCACGTCATCGGCGAGATGGAAACTCACAGCGAACCGCCCCTGAGTACCCTTGAACTGGCCGAGTCCATTGGCGTTACCCGCCGCCAGCTCGAGCGGCTGTTCCGCCTGCACCTGAACGACACCCCGAGCAATTTCTACCTGCGCTTGCGCCTGGAAAAGGCCCGGCAATTGCTGCGTCAGACCGACATGAGCGTGCTGGAAGTGAGCATTGCCTGCGGTTTTGAGTCACCTTCGTACTTTACCCGCAGCTATCGGGCACGGTTCGCGCGCTGCCCACGGGAGGATCGGCGGCGGCAGGGGGATGGACGGGAGCTGGTTTGACAGGGTTTTATACTCAATTATGCTCGCGACTATAAATTATACCTGTCGTCATAATTGAGTATAAAACTCACCGATTCGAAGCTGGAGGTGGTGGCCAAGATGCTCAGGAGCCTGGGCGCTCCCTCGCCACAGGTACTGTGTCCGGTTGGAAAGATCTATTTCTTCACTAACGCCGAACATGCTGCCTTATAAGCCTCATGCTGATACTTGTTCAGCGTCGCCGGCAGGGCGAAGTCATGCTTTTTGCTCTGTGCATTGATGGTCTGCGGCGACAGCAGCGTTACCTCGCAGCCCTCCAGCAACTGGAACACCCCCTCGATCTTGAACGTCGTCGGCCCTCCGGCGAATTCCCCTTTCTTGCTGCGCTTCTTGATGGCGATGCGTTCGATACCGTTATCCACCACGAACGCCCGCACCTGAGCGGCGAAGGCCTTGACGTTGGCGGCTTCGTCATCGTCGTCCAGGGCGATTTTCTTGGTGTTGAGGGCGATATGGGTCAGTGCCTGTTGATCCAGCGAGGCAACGGCGATGATTGCTTCGCTGCCTTTGATTTCGATGCCGCAGGTTTTCATGTGAGTCCCTTTACCAATGATGCGCGCAGCTTACCGCGCGGAACGGCTCCTGACGCATCACTCCTGCCCTATCGACTCCAAAAACTCCGACCGATCGTCGCTCACCTGGGCCATGCAGTCGTTTTCGGCGATTTTGTAGGCTTCGCTGCCGGGTTTGGCCGGGAAGGCGGCGATGGCGCAGTCGGCGTCGCGCTGTTTTTGCCACAGCTGTTGGGCGTTCTTGATCTTGGCGGTGATGTCGC
The DNA here is from genome assembly GCF_013347965.1 of Pseudomonas bijieensis. Classification (NCBI taxonomy): domain Bacteria; kingdom Pseudomonadati; phylum Pseudomonadota; class Gammaproteobacteria; order Pseudomonadales; family Pseudomonadaceae; genus Pseudomonas; species Pseudomonas bijieensis. Next base: position 4,722,670 of record NZ_CP048810.1, read on the forward strand.
TGAGTTGGGCCTTGTCGCTGGCGTAGCGGGTTTGCAGGCGTTCGTTGAGGCTTTGCAGGTTTTCATTGAGCAGTTGTTCGGCGGCGGTTTTGCCGTAGGCCGAGCAGGCCAGGGTCTGGACGTCGTTTTCCACGGCGTCGCAGGGGTTGGGTTCGGTGTCTTCGGTCGCGTGTGCGACGGTGCTGATCAGTGCCAAAGCCAGGAAGATTGATTTCATTGCGTCGCCGCTCGAGTCCAGTGAAAGCCAGTGATGCAGCGGATTCTGGCGCAAGCGTCGGGTAAAGAACAGACGGGCAGGGTGGGCCGGGCATAGCCCATTGTCGCGGATTGACGCTTTCGGCAATTCCCCTGTCGTTTTTGCACCCGGTCGCCACGGCCCTCAGGCATATGCTGGCCCCAAAGCGCCGGCACACGATTCGGCGCATGAATCGCTGACAAAAGGGGACTGCCTGATGAGCCCAGCCGAATTGCACGCCGACAGCATCGTTATCGACGGGCTGATCATTGCCAAGTGGAACCGCGACCTGTTCGAAGACATGCGCAAGGGCGGCCTGACCGCAGCCAACTGCACCGTGTCGGTGTGGGAAGGTTTCCAGGCCACCATCAACAACATCGTTGCCAGCCAGAAACTGATCCGCGAGAACAGTGACCTGGTGATCCCGGTGAAAACCACCGCCGACATCCGTCGCGCCAAGGAACAAGGCAAGACCGGCATCATCTTCGGCTTCCAGAACGCCCACGCCTTCGAAGACCAGCTCGGCTACGTCGAGATCTTCAAGCAGCTCGGCGTGGGTGTGGTGCAGATGTGCTACAACACCCAGAATCTGGTCGGCACCGGTTGCTATGAGCGCGACGGCGGCCTGTCGGGCTTCGGCCGTGAAATCGTCGCCGAGATGAACCGGGTCGGCATCATGTGCGACCTGTCCCACGTCGGTTCCAAGACTTCCGAAGAAGTCATCCTCGAATCGAAGAAGCCGGTCTGCTATTCCCACTGCCTGCCGTCCGGCCTGAAAGAGCACCCGCGTAACAAGTCCGATGAGGAACTGAAGTTCATCGCCGACCACGGCGGCTTCGTTGGCGTGACCATGTTCGCGCCGTTCCTGGCCAAGGGCATCGATTCGACCATCGACGACTACGCCGAAGCCATTGAATACACCATGAACATCGTCGGCGAAGACGCCATCGGCATCGGTACCGACTTCACCCAGGGCCACGGCCAGGATTTCTTCGAAATGCTGACCCACGACAAGGGCTACGCCCGTCGTCTGACCAGCTTCGGCAAGATCATCAACCCCCTGGGCATCCGCACTGTGGGCGAGTTCCCGAACCTCACCGAGACGCTGCTCAAGCGCGGCCATCCTGAGCGGGTGGTGCGCAAGATCATGGGCGAAAACTGGGTCAACGTCTTGAAAGACGTCTGGGGCGAGTAACCGCCACCGCACCGCTAATCCTCTACCTGCGGCCCTCTGCGCCGCAGGCAATACCACGAATTTCCGGAGTCAAGTTTTCATGGCCAAGATCGCCCCGCAACTGCCTATCGAAGTCGACAGCGAAACCGGTGTCTGGACCTCCGACGCCCTGCCGATGCTGTACGTGCCGCGTCACTTCTTCGTCAACAACCACATGGGCATCGAGGAAGTCCTGGGCGCCGACGCCTATGCCGAGATTCTCTACAAGGCCGGCTACAAATCCGCCTGGCACTGGTGTGAAAAAGAAGCCGAATGCCATGGCCTGGAAGGTGTCGCGGTGTTCGAGCACTACATGAAGCGCTTGTCCCAGCGTGGTTGGGGTCTGTTCAAGATCCAGGACATCGACCTGGACAAAGGCACCGCCAGCGTCAAGCTCGAACATTCGGCGTTCGTCTATGTGTACGGCAAGGTCGGGCGCAAGGTCGACTACATGTTCACCGGCTGGTTCGCCGGCGCCATGGACCAGATCCTGGCCGCTCGCGGCAGCAAGATCCGCACCGTGGCCGAACAGGTCTATGGCGGTTCCGAAGAAGGCCACGACGACGGCCTGTTCATCGTCAAGCCGTTGTAAGTCGAGGATTGCGCCATGGCTTTTGAAGCAATGTTCCAGCCGATCCAGATCGGCAAACTGACCATCCGCAACCGCGTGCTCAGCACCGCCCACGCCGAGGTCTACGCCACCGACGGCGGCATGACCACCGACCGGTACGTGAAGTATTACGAAGAAAAGGCCAAGGGCGGCATCGGGCTGGCGATCTGCGGTGGCTCGTCGGTGGTCGCCATCGACAGCCCGCAGGAATGGTGGAGTTCGGTGAACCTGTCCACCGACCGCATCATCCCGCACTTCCAGAACCTGGCCGACGCCATGCACAAGCATGGCGCCAAGATCATGATCCAGATTACCCACATGGGCCGGCGCTCGCGCTGGGATGGTTTCAACTGGCCGACCCTGATGTCGCCGTCCGGCGTGCGTGAGCCGGTGCACCGCGCCACCTGCAAGACCATCGAGCCGGAAGAAATCTGGCGGGTGATCGGCAACTACGCCCAGGCGGCACGGCGTGCCAAGGCCGGTGGCCTGGATGGCGTCGAGCTGTCCGCCGTGCACCAGCACATGATCGACCAGTTCTGGAGCCCACGGGTCAACAAGCGTACCGACGAATGGGGCGGCACCTTCGAAGGCCGGATGAAGTTCGGCCTGGAAGTGTTGAAAGCCGTGCGTGCCGAGGTCGGTGACGATTTCTGCGTGGGCATGCGCATCTGCGGTGACGAGTTCCACCCGGACGGCTTGTCCCACGAGGACATGAAGCAGATCGCCAAGTACTACGATGACACCGGCATGCTGGACTTCATCGGCGTGGTGGGCTCGGGTTGCGACACCCACAACACCCTGGCCAACGTCATCCCGAACATGAGTTATCCACCGGAGCCGTTCCTGCACCTGGCCGCCGGTATCAAGGAAGTGGTCAAGGTCCCGGTCCTGCACGCGCAGAACATCAAGGACCCGAACCAGGCCACGCGGATCCTGGAGGGCGGTTACGTCGACATGGTCGGCATGACCCGCGCCCATATCGCCGACCCGCACCTGATCGCCAAGATCAAGATGGGCCAGATCGACCAGATCAAGCAGTGCGTCGGCGCCAACTACTGCATCGACCGCCAGTACCAGGGCCTGGACGTGCTGTGCATCCAGAACGCCGCGACGTCCCGTGAATACATGGGCGTGCCGCACATCATCGAGAAGTCCACCGGGCCGAAACGCAAGGTGGTGGTCGTTGGTGCCGGCCCGGCCGGGATGGAAGCGGCGCGTGTGGCCGCCGAACGTGGGCACGACGTGACCCTGTTCGAGAAGAAAGAATTCATCGGCGGGCAAATCACCACGGCCTCGAAGGCTCCGCAACGGGACCAGATCGCCGGTATCACCCGCTGGTTCCAACTGGAGCTGGCGCGGTTGAAAGTCGACCTGCGCCTGGGCGTGGCGGCTGATGCGGCGACCATCATGGACCTGCGTCCAGATGTGGTGGTACTGGCTGTCGGCGGGCATCCGAACCTGGAGCAGAACGAGCACTGGGGCGCCGCCGAAGGGCTGGTGGTCAGCAGCTGGGACGTGCTCGACGGCAAGGTCGCGCCAGGCAAGAACGTGCTGGTCTACGACACCATTTGCGAGTTCACCGGCATGTCGGTGGCCGACTTCCTCGCCGACAAGGGCAGCCAGGTCGAGATCGTCACCGACGACATCAAGCCGGGCGTGGCGATTGGCGGGACGTCGTTCCCTACCTACTACCGCAGCATGTACCCCAAGGAAGTGATCATGACCGGGGACATGATGCTGGAGAAGGTCTACCGCGAAGGCGACAAGCTGGTGGCGGTGCTGGAGAACGAATACACCGGTGCCAAGGAAGAACGCGTGGTGGACCAGGTGGTGGTGGAAAACGGCGTGCGGCCGGACGAAGAAATCTACTACGCGCTCAAGGAAGGGTCGCGCAACAAGGGCCAGATCGACGTCGAAGCCCTGTTCGCGATCAAGCCCCAACCGTGCCTGGAGCAGAGCGGCGAGGGCTACCTGCTGTTCCGCATCGGCGACTGCGTGGCCCAGCGTAATACCCACGCTGCCATCTACGACGCCCTGCGGTTGTGCAAGGATTTCTAACGGCTTGTGGATAACCCTGTGGGAGCAAGGCTTGCCCGCGAAAAATGCGACGCGCAGCATCTGACTGACCGAGTCGACTGCATCGCGGGCAAGCCTTGCTCCCACAGGAATCGAGCAAGACATCCAGGTTTCTGTGCCTGCAAGACCTGAGGTCTTTGGGAGCTTCACCATGCTGAACACCCTTCTTCCCATCCTGCTGTTCGCTGCCCTGGGCCTCGCGGTCCTCGGCGCCTTGCGGCGGGTAAACATGTGGCGCCGGGGCCGACCGGCCAAGGTCGACCTGATCGGCGGCCTCTTCGCCATGCCCAAGCGCTACATGGTGGATTTGCACCATGTGGTGGCGCGGGACAAATACATTGCCAATACCCACGTGGCCACGGCCGGTGGTGCGGTGGCGTCGGTGGTGCTGGCGATCCTGGTCCACGGCTTTGGCCTGCATAACCGCTGGCTCGGCTACGCGTTGCTGTTGATGTCGGCGGTGATGTTCGTCGGTGCGATCTTCGTCTACCTGCGTCGACGCAATCCGCCGGCCCGTTTGTCCAAGGGACCGTGGATGCGCCTGCCGAAAAGCCTGCTGGCCTTCTCGGCGTCATTCTTCCTGGTGACCCTGCCGGTGGCGGGCATCCTGCCGGAGAACTTCGGCGGTTGGCTGGTGGCGGCGATCCTGGGTGTCGGTGTGCTGTGGGGCGTCTCGGAATTGTTCTTCGGCATGACCTGGGGCGGGCCGATGAAGCACGCCTTCGCCGGGGCCCTGCACCTGGCCTGGCACCGCCGTGCCGAGCGCTTTGGCGGTGGCCGTTCCACCGGTCTCAAGCCGCTGGACCTGAACGACCCCGCCGCACCGCTGGGTGTGGAAAAACCCAAGGACTTCACCTGGAACCAACTGCTGGGCTTCGACGCCTGCGTACAGTGCGGCAAGTGCGAAGCCGCCTGCCCGGCCTTTGCCGCCGGCCAGCCGCTGAACCCGAAGAAACTCATCCAGGATATGGTCGTCGGCCTGGCCGGCGGCACCGATGCGAAATTCGCCGGCAGCCCGTATCCGGGTAAACCGGTGGGCGAACACAGCGGCAATCCGCACCAGCCCATCGTCAACGGCCTGGTGGACGCCGAGACCCTGTGGTCTTGCACCACCTGCCGGGCGTGCGTCGAGGAATGCCCGATGATGATCGAGCACGTCGATGCCATCGTCGACATGCGCCGGCACCTGACCCTGGAAAAAGGCGCGACGCCGAACAAGGGCGCCGAGGTCCTGGAAAACCTCATCGCCACCGACAACCCGGGCGGCTTCGCCCCGGGCGGACGGATGAACTGGGCGGCGGACCTGAACCTGAACCTGCTCAGTGAGAAGAAATCCACCGACGTGCTGTTCTGGGTTGGCGACGGTGCTTTCGACATGCGCAACCAACGCACCCTGCGCGCCTTTGTCAAAGTGCTCAAAGCCGCGAAAGTCGACTTCGCCGTGCTTGGCCTCGAAGAACGCGACAGCGGCGACGTGGCCCGGCGCCTGGGTGACGAAGCGACCTTCCAACTGTTGGCCAAACGCAACATCCAGACCCTGGCCAAGTACAGCTTCAACCGCATCGTCACCTGCGACCCCCACAGCTTCCACGTGCTGAAAAACGAATACGGCGCCTTCGATGGCAACTACCTGGTGCAACACCACAGCACCTACCTGGCGGAAATCATCGACGCCGGCGCGCTGAACCTTGGCCAGCACAAGGGCGACAGCGTGACTTATCACGACCCGTGCTACCTGGGCCGCTACAACGGCGAATACGAGGCGCCGCGCCAAGTACTGCGTTCGCTGGGTATCGAGGTCAAGGAAATGCAGCGTTCCGGTTTCCGCTCCCGTTGCTGCGGCGGTGGCGGCGGTGCGCCGATCACCGACATCCCGGGCAAGCAGCGGATCCCCGACATGCGCATGGAAGACATCCGCGAAACCGGTGCCGAGCTGGTGGCCGTGGGTTGTCCACAATGCACCGCGATGCTTGAAGGTGTGGTCGAACCTCGACCGATGATCAAGGACATCGCCGAACTGGTGGCCGATGCGCTGCTGGAAGACGCGGCCCCGAGCAAGCCCGTGGTCCCAGCCAAACGTGAACCCGCGGAGGTGCATTAATGAGCGACATCATCCGCCGCGACCCTCGCGCCGAGTGGATCGCCCGCAACCGCCTGCACCCGTTGCATGCGGCCATGCAACCGGTACAGCACAGCTGGATGGGGCCCAACGGCGTCATTCGCAAGAACGTTCATGGCGTCGGTTTCATCGGCCCCAACGGCATCAAGCGCATCGACCGTAGCGGTGCCCAGCAGGGTGGTGCGACCAAGCGTACCGCCGCCACCGAAGTGCAACTGCCGCTGCATCAAGTACCGCAACCGGCGTTCCACATTTGTGTCGTTCCGGACATGGTCGGTGGCCGTCTCAGCAGCCACGACCGCGACCTGTTGGGCCTGGCCCATCAGCTTGCCGGCGCGGAAGGCGCGGTGCTGGCGGTGGTGTTCGGCGAGCACAAGGAAAACGCCTTCGCCACGGCCGGTGTCGACCGCTTGCTGGTATTGGAAGGCGAGGAATTCAGCGGTTATGCACCGGAACAACGGGTGCAAGGCCTTCGGGCTGTGGATAACCAATTCAACCCACGCCATTGGCTGCTGCCCGACAGCCGCACCGGTGGCGGCGAACTGGGCCGGCGTTTTGCCGCGGCCCTGGGCGAACGCCCGGCGACGCGGGTCTGGCAGGTCAAGGGCGAGGAATGCATCGGCCGTGCCGGCGCGGGCCTGCAAGACTTGGCCCGACCCTTGGCGCGCTTGATCCTGGCAGCGGCCGAATGCGCCGAGCCGGTCAGCGAAACCCGTCACGAAGCCCTGCCGGTGGAGTTATCCACAAGCGTGGCGCGCAGTTTGTCGCGCATCGAGGATCTTGGCGCGGTGGCGGTGGACCCGGGGGCGATCCCAATGGCCGAGGCCGAGTTCATTTTCTCCGGCGGCAACGGGGTCAAGGACTGGGAGCTTTTCCACAAGACCGCTGCGGCCCTGGGCGCTACCGAAGGCGCTTCGCGGGTGGCGGTGGACGACGGCTTCATGGCTCGCGACCGTCAGGTCGGCGCGTCCGGCACCTGGGTCACGGCGCGGGTCTACGTGGCCGTGGGGATTTCCGGGGCGATCCAGCACCTGCAAGGTATCGGTGCCTGCGACAAAGTGGTGGCGATCAACCTCGACCCGGGCTGCGACATGATCAAACGGGCAGACCTGTCGGTGATCGGCGACAGCGCGGCGATTCTCCAGGCCTTGATCGCGGCGGTAGAGGCTTACCGCAACGAAGCCAAGCGCGATGCGGCTTAAGCTAAGGATTCAATCATGAGTACTCAAGTGATCAGCCTGGTGTCCATCGGCGCTCACCCCACCTCCGGTCGGCCCCGCCGTGCCGAACAGGACGCCCGGGCCGTGGAGCTGGGCCTGCAACTGGCCGGTAGCGACCTGCAAGTGCTGCACGCAGGCGACGTGGCCGAACCGGCCCTGCGGGCTTACCTGGGCATGGGCCTGGACGAACTCCACGTCCTGGAAAACCCCGTCGGCGCTGATGCGTTGCCAGCCCTGACTGACTACCTGCGTGACGCCGGCGCCCAAGTGGTGCTCACCGGCAGCCAGGCGGAAACCGGCGAAGGCTCGGGCATGTTGCCGTTCCTGCTGGCCGAGAATCTGGGTTGGCCGCTGGTGGTTGGGCTCGCTCAGGTCGAGTCCATCGACGGCAGCGTGGCCTTGGTGCTGCAAGCCTTGCCGCGTGGGCAGCGCCGACGCCTCAAAGTGCGCCTGCCGTTTCTGGCCACTGTGGATAACGCTGCGCCAAAACCTCGGCAAAGCGCCTACGGCCCGGCCCGGCGTGGGGCGTTGCATGCCGAGGAAGTCGAAGTGATCGACGACACCCTGCTGGCGGTGGCAACCCTGCAACCGGCCAAACCACGGCCCAAACGCTTGAAAGTGATCAAGGCCAAGAGCGGCGCCGACCGCATGAAAGCTGCCACGGCCAAGGCCAGTGGCGGAGGTGGGCAAGTGCTCAAGGGCGTGAGCGCGGAGGCGGGGGCCGAGGCGATTCTCAAGTTGTTGGTGGAGGAAGGGGTGGTTCGCTAAATCCAGGCTCACCACAAACCCTTGTGGGAGCAAGCCTGCTCGCGATAGCGGTCTTACATTCACATCCATGTTGACTGGCATGGCCTCATCGCGAGCAGGCTCGCTCCCACAAGGTGTTGCGGTTTTTACCCACAATCCCTGTGCGCGCCTCTGTGGATAACCTGTTCGGACCTACCCGGACACCGCGCCAATCAGGCCTTTCGAGCCTTCGCTTAAAAAACGATCAACCTGACCTGCCGCAACATCCAGCCATAAAACCGCTGTCCCGACGTGTTGCCGCGCCTCAAACCTGCGCGTAAGAAAACCGCTTGTCAGCCAAAGGAGCCATATCAATGGAAGTTGAATTTCGTCCAGCCTTGCCCACGGATACCCGGGAGATCGCTCGTTTGTTCCGGATTTCCTCAGAGGGCGCATCGGATTACATCTGGAGCCAATTTGCGGAGCCAGGGCAGGACTTGCTGGACGTGGGTGCTGCTCGTTATGCCCGCGAGGATGTCGATTTTTCCTATCAGAACTGCCTTATCGCAGAAGCCGGCGGACGGGTCATCGGCATGATGCATTGTTATGTGACACGTGATGATCCGCTGGCGACTCCCACCACCGATCCGATCCTGGCGCCCTACGCCGACATGGAAGTCCCCGATACCCTCTACATTTCAAGCCTGGCCCTGCATGAAGGCTGGCGCAACAAGGGCCTCGGCGCGCGCTTTCTCGAACGGGCGCAACAGCGGGCCGATCAACTGGCGCTCAACGGCCTGAGCCTGATCGACTACGCCGCGAATACCGGCGCCCGCCGGTTCTATGAGCGCCATGGCTTTGGCATCGTCAAGACCTGTCAGGTTGTCCCGCATCCAATGATTCGGGTGACGGGGGAGGCGTACCTCATGCATCGGCCTTGAGACCCCACAGGTGGATTGCTTACCCACAATCCCTGTGTGCGCCTCTGTAGATAACCTGTTCGCCCCTCGCTGCACCCCATGCAAATCAGGCCCTGCAGGCCTTCGCTCAAAAAACAGTCAGCCTAACCCACGGTTTTTATTGGTTTTTATCTGTGAGTAAGAGGCCGTTCCAGCACCAACTTGCCCCCAATCTCTGTTGGCGCTTCTGTGGATAAGATGTTCGCTCTACGCTGCAAGCCATACGGGCCGGGGCGTTCAGTGGGTTGATCATAAAATGATCGATTGGCCGTTTTTATCAGGAAAACCCCGGGAAAACCCCGCTTTACAAGCCGTCCAAAGGGTTTTCCACAGAATCGTCAAAATTACCCCCAAACACTGTTGGCGCTTCTGTGGATAAGGTGTTCGCTCACCTCTAAAGGCCTCGTTGGGCAAGGCTTGCAGGCAATTGATCAAAAAACAACCGGCAGCCCGGAAAAACCATCATTGTCCATAAGTCACGGTTTTTATTCACTTTGTCGCTGAAAAAATACCGGACATACCCACACTTGTCCCCATTTGCTGTGGGTGGTCGTGTGGATAACTTGTTCGCCGAACGCTACAAGCCACGGTTTGCATAGCGCAAATCGCGATAGATCAAATTTCATACAGTTCTAAGGCACACCCTTGACGAGGGTCTGTCGGCTGTCTTCACTTCCATGGCACAAGGACATCGCACTTTATCCACATCAGGTTCAGGGAGAACACATGATGGATAGCAAGGCCCCCCGTTTGCACCCGCTCTCACCGGTGACCTGTGTCCCGGCATCTCCCACCTCTTTACATAAACGCATTCATCGACGCGCCGCCAATCAGCGTGCGCGTCTATAGCGCCCGGGTTTTCCCCCTGTAGCACCGCTGACTGCCGCCGGACCCTGCAAGGGACGGTGGCCAGGCGTTCGTGCGCCTGTCGATTTGCAGGCAACCGCAGAGTTGCCCCATCTGCCTGAGAGGACTTGAACATGACACGGATCTCGACCCCCATCAGTGATATCCAGGAGCACTACGACGTGATCGTCATCGGTTCCGGCTACGGTGGTGGCATTGCTGCCTCGCGCCTGTCCAGGGCCGGGCGCAAGGTCTGCCTGCTGGAGCGTGGCCGGGAAATCCAGCCCGGCGAATACCCCAACACCCTGGTGGCGGCCACCGAGGAACTGCAAGTCCACGACCCGGATGGGCACATCGGTTCGCGTACCGGGCTGTTCGACCTGCACGTCAACGCCCAGCAGAACGTGGTGGTCGGTTGTGGCCTGGGCGGCACTTCGCTGATCAATGCCAACGTTGCGCTGGAGCCGGAGCCCGGTGTGTTCGAGGACCCGCGCTGGCCCCAGGCGGTGCGCGAACACCGCGACACGCTGCTCAAGGACGGCTACGCCCGGGCCCGGGAGATGCTCAAGCCCAATCCTTATCCGGCTTCGCAGCCGAACCTGCCCAAGCTCGACGCCCACAAGAAGTCGGCCGACTACCTCAAGCAAGGCGCGCATTTCTACAAGCCGCCGATCAACGTGACCTTCGACAAGCTGCCCAACAACCTCAACCACGTCGGCGTCGAACAGTTGCCCTGCAATGGCTGTGGCGATTGCGTCTCGGGCTGTAACAACAAGGCCAAGAACACCACGCTGATGAACTACCTGCCGGATGCCTGGAACCACGGCGCAGAGATTTTCTGCCAGGCCGAGGTGCGGCACCTGGAACGCGACGGCGATGGCTGGATCGTGCACTTCCAATACCTGGACAGTGGCCGCGAGATGTTCTCGGCGCCGACCCTGTTCGTGCGGGCCGATATCGTGGTGGTGTCCGCCGGTACCCTGGGTTCCACCGAAATCATGTTGCGCTCGCGAGACAAGGGCCTGTCGATGTCCAGCCAGTTGGGCGAGAACATGAGCGGCAATGGCGACATCCTCGGTTTCGGCCACAACTGCGACCAGGTCATCAACGGCATCGGCTTTGGCGCCCATTCGGCCAAGGAGCTGGAACCGGTGGGACCGTGCATTACCTCAATCATCGACATGCGTACCGAAGGCGACTGGCGCAGCCGCATGGTCATCGAGGAAGGTTCGATTCCCGGTGCCCTTGGCTCAGCCATGGTGCCGAGCATGGCGGCATTCGCCGGGATGATCGGCGTGCCCACCGATACCGGCTTCGGTGCCAGCCTCAAGTACAAGGGCCGGGAAGCCGAGAGTTTCCTGCGCGGCCCCTACCATGGTGCGCTGCATAACATGCAGACCTACCTGATCATGAGCCATGACAACGCCAAGGGCCGCATGCTGCTCGATAACAAGGACCAACTGCGCATCGATTGGCCAGGCGTCGGCGAACAGGAAAACGTCACCCTCGGCAATGAACGCCTGCACCAGAGCACCAAGGCCCTGGGTGGGATCTGGGTCGAGAATCCGATCTGGACCAAGCTGCTCAAGCACAGCATCGTCTCGGTCCACCCGTTGGGCGGTTGTGTGATGGGCGAAGATGCGACGCAAGGAGTGGTCAACCACAAGGGCCAGGTGTTCAGTGGCGCCAGCGGTACCGATGTCTACCCAGGCCTGTACGTGAGCGACGGCGCAGTGATCCCGACGTCCCTGGCGGTCAACCCACTGTTGACCATCTCGGCGGTGAGCGAGCGCAACATGGGACTGCTGGCGGCGGATCGGGGCTGGATCATTGACTACACGCTGCCCTCGGCCCCGAGTAAACCCGTGGCGGCGCCGACACTCGGCGTGCAATTCACCGAAACCATGAAGGGCTACTTTTCTACCGCCTTCACCCAAGCCCAGGGCACCGACCTCAGCCTGTACGAAGCGGCGGCCAAGCGGGGCAAGGCCGACAACTCGCCGATCGAATTCACCCTGACCATCACTGCCGCCGACCTCAATCGCCTGATCAAGGAACCGGAGCACGCCGCGACCCTGGTGGGCACCCTCGATGCACCGCTGCTGTCGTCGCAGCCGCTGGTCGCCAGCAACGGCGTATTCAATCTGTTCGAGCAGTACCAGGAGCAGGTTGGCGTGCGGCACATGAACTACGACATGAAGCTGACCGCCGAAGACGGCAGCGATTATTACTTCAGCGCCTTCAAGACCGTGCCCGAGGACAACGGTGTGCTGAACATCTGGCACGACACCAGCACCCTTTACGTCACGCTCTATCGCGGGACGGACAAGACCGGCGCGGTGATCGGCTCCGGGGTGATGCACATTCTGCCGGCCGACTTCGCCAAGCAGATGACCACCATGAAAGTGCTCAACGCCCGTAACGAGCGTGAGCGTGTGGAGGCACTGGCGCGGTTCGGCAAGTTCTTCGCCGGGATCCTGTGGGAAAGCTACGGCGGGGTTTTCGCCGGCGACGTCTACTTCAACCCGGATGCGCCGCCCCGCTTGAAACGGCCGTTGGTTGCGCCGGCACCGGTGGTGCATTTCTTCCAGACCGAAGACAACGTCGAGTTGCGCCTGACCCGTTACCAGGCCGGTACCAAAGGCCCGGTGATGTTGGTCCATGGCCTGGGCGTGGGCTCGAATATTTTCTCCACCGACACCATCCACACCAACCTGCTGGAGTACCTGTGCAAGTACGAGTACGACGTCTGGCTGCTGGATTTGCGCGTGAGTATCCTGCTGCCGGCCAGCAAGCATGAATGGAACGGCGACCAGGTGGCCCAGTACGACTTCAAGGCCGCCATCGAGCAGATCCAGCAAGCGACCCTGGCCCGTGACGTGCAGTGCGTGGTGCATTGCTATGGCGCGACGACGTTCTTCATGTCGATGCTGGCAGGCTTGCAAGGGGTGCGTTCGGTGGTTTGCTCGCAGATCGCCGCCGACACGGTGGTCGCCACCGCCACCGGGTTGAAGGCCGGTTTGCACTTGCCGGGGATGCTCGATGCCATCGGCATCAAGTCCCTCACGGCCTACGCCGACACCAAGGAAAGCTGGTTCAACAAACTCTACGACAAGGCCCTCAACGGCTATGCCCGGATCGAGGCCCAGGGCTATTGCACCAACCCGGTCTGCCATCGCATCACCTTCATGTATGCGTCGCTGTACCGCCACGACACCCTCAACGAAACCCTGCACGACAACCTGCATGAGTTGTTCGGCGAGTCGAACATTCAGACCTTCGAGCACCTGGCGCTGATCGTGCGCAAGGGGCATCTGGTGGACTTCAAGGGCAATGACGTCTACATGCCGCATTTCGATCGGCTGAAGCTGCCGATCTGCTTCATCAGCGGCGCCGACAACCAGTGCTACCTGCCGCAAAGCACCCTCAAGACCTACGAGCGACTGTGCGAGATGCATGGCCCGCAGTTGTTCAGCCGCCATGAAGTGCCGGGGTACGGTCACATCGACTGCATGTTCGGCAAGGATGCGGTGGTGGATGTGTATCCGATCATCCTTGGGCACCTGGAGAAGACCGCGTTGGGCTGAAGTCGCGACTGACCCGTGGCGAGGGGAGCTTGCTCCCGCTCGGCTGCGAAGCAGTCGTCGCTTTTGAAGTCTTGGGGGCCGCTACGCGGCCCAGCGGGAGCAAGCTCCCTCGCCACATGGGTTTTGTGGCGAGTCAGGAATAAGGAAAAAAGGATGCCCATGAACACTTACATCCGCTGGTTCCAACGCATCATCTGGGTCGGGATTGTCATGAACATGTTCTTCGCGATCCCGGCGCTGTTCGCGCCGGCGTTGCTGACGTCCATGATCGGCCTGCCACCCGTATTGTCCGATCCCTGGCTGGAGAACGCCGGCATGTTGCTGGTGGGGATCAGCCTGTTCTACATGCCCTCGGGGTTCAACGCGCCACGTTTCGTGGTGCATTCGTGGTTGTGCGTGCTGTCGCGGCTGGTGGCGGTGGTGTTCTGGATCTACCTGATCAACACCAACAACCAGGGCTCGTTGTTCGTGCCGATGTTGATGGGCGACCTGAGCATGTTCCTGATCCTGGGCGTGCTGTTGTACCTGGGCAGCCCGAAGGTCAATCGTCCGCTGGCCTTGCTTTGCGCCGGGTGGCGGGAATGGCGCGCCGGTTGGGCGCTGCGCTGGCAGAGCCACGGATTCAAGGTCGGCACGTTGCTGGTGGTAGCGCTGCTGGGTTTCATTGGCTACCAGACCTGGTACCAGATGATCCGGGAAGTGCCGCAACCGGACTTCGCCTCAGACGAAGACCATTACAAATACGCCGCCATCGGCCTGGGCATCGAGGCGCGGATTCCCTATTACCTGTTTGCCGTACTGCCGCAGATGTGCCCGGAAAAACTGCCCAAGCCGGGCGGTTACGAGGTGTTCGGTTTCCTCTATGAAAACGGCAACGACCTGCCCATCGGCATGGCCAAGCGGCAGCTCGGCTACCCCACCGTGGAGCCCAACTGCGCTCTGTGCCATACCGGTTCCTACCGGGCCAATGCCAGTGACGTAGCGATTCCGGTCGCCAGCGCGCCGGCCAATACCTTGCAACTGCAAGCCTTCCAGTGGTTCGCCTACGATTGCGCCAGCGACCCGAAATTCACCCCCGATGCGGTCATGGCGGCGATCAACAGCAAGTTCCAACTGGGGTTTTTCGAAAAGCTCTACAACCGTTACCTGATCATCCCGATGGCCAAGAGCGCGCTGCTCAAGCAGAAGCAGTCCTACGCCTGGCAGAAACTGCGTCCGGCCCAAGGCCCTGGGCGGACCGACACCTTCAACCCGACCAAAATGGTGGTGTTCGGCTTCCCGGATGACTCCACCATCGGCACCGTGGATCTGCCGCAGGTCTGGAACCAGAAGCCCCGCGAGTCGATGTACCTGCATTGGGACGGCAATAACAACAAGATCCACGAGCGCAACTACGCAGCGGCCATGGCCGTGGGCGCAACGCCGGAATCGGTGCTGCCGCCGAGTTTCAACCGGGTGACCAACTGGCTGCTGGGCCATAAGGCCCCGGCCTGGCCGTTCGCCCTGGACCAGGCCAAAGTCGCCCAAGGTAAGCCGATCTGGGAGAAAAACTGCGCCGGCTGCCATGACTTCGGCAGCAGCGACACCGGCCAGGTCACTACCAACATCGACCAGTTGGGCACCGATCCCCATCGCCTGAACTCCTTCACCACGGGCTTGGTGGCAGCGTTCCACGGCTTCAAGAAACCACCGTTCGACTTCGGCGCCTACCGCAAGACCCAGAGCTACAGCAACACGCCTACCGACGGCATCTGGCTGCGTGCGCCGTACCTGCACAATGGCTCGGTGCCGACCCTGTGGGATCTGCTGCAAGCGCCGGAACAACGTCCGCAGGTGTTCTACACCGGCTCCGACATCTACGACCAGGAGAAGGTCGGCTTCATCACCAGCGGCGCGCAAATGAAGGCGTCGGCGGATTTCAAATACGACACCCGCCTGGAAGGCAACCACAACGGCGGCCACCTGTATGGCACGCAGCTGTCGGACGTCGACAAGCGAGCCCTGATCGAATTCATGAAGACCCTGTAGCCCGGGGCATTGCGAAGGAGCGTCCACATGTCATTACTGCACCATTGGGAACATGAGTTCGACAAGGTCAAGGTCCGCCTGCACGGGTTGGTCACGCGGCTGGAAATGTCCTGGCAGAAACTCGTCAACGAGCTCGAACCCGAAGAGTTCGAGGCCATCGTCAAGCTGCTGCAGCGAGGTCACGACCAGGCGCAATACGTCATCAAGCATGGTGAGCTGCCGGACGATGAACCGGCCGTACCGTGGGAACTGGCCCATGGCTTGTCGATCCTCAAGATCGGCAATCCCAGCCCCTTGCCGCAAACCGTCGCCGAGCTCCCTACTCAGGTACTCAAGGACGGCACCTTGCTCGGCTGTCGCAAATGGGAACTGCTGGACCTGTTGTGGAGCGAGGCGCTGCTCAAGTGGATCGAGAACCTGCGCCATCACGCAACGTTCGCCACCAACCCGGCGCTGGTGAAAATGGACAGCGACGTGGTGCTGGCCATTGCCGGCGACTGGGGCACCGGGCCTTTCGACAGTCACGCACCGGCGGTGGCCGTGGCCAATCAGATGCAGCTGGCCGAGGCCGATTTCACCATCCACCTGGGCGATGTGTATTACGCCGGGACCCATTCCCAGGAAGACGTCGACATGGCCGGCTGGCCCCAGGGCAAGCAGGGCTCGTTCACCCTCAACTCCAACCATGAGATGTACAGCGGTGCCCACGGTTATTTCAAGGAACTGGCCAAGCGTTTCCCGGTGCAACAAGGCACCAGCTACTTTGCCTTGTACAACGACGACTGGCTCGTGGTCGGCCTGGACACTGCCTATGCCTCGGACGCCATGAACCTGTACATGGACGGCACTCTCAATACGCAGCAGATCGAGTGGATGAAAACCCTGCCCAAGCGCAAGAAGCTGATGGTGCTCAGTCATCACCAGGGCTTCGATATTTCCGGGCACAACAAGACTGCACTTTACCAACCGGTGTGCGACGCCCTGGGGCGCGAGCCGGATTACTGGTATTGGGGGCATCTGCACAACGGCATCTGCTATGCGCCGCAAGGCGGATTGCATGCGCGTTGCGCTGGGCACGGGGCGATTCCCTATGGCACCACCAGCGAGCTGAACGGGCATGTGCGGGTGTTGTGGTCGGAAACCCAGTTGGCGGGAGACGAGGCGTATCCGCTGCGGGTGTTGAATGGGTATGTGAAGGTGCAACTGAAGGGGGAGGAGATTGTCGAGACGTTTTATGGGGAGGATGGTTCGGTGCGGTGGTCTTCACAGTAATCGGGTGAATGGGAGACCGCTATCGCGAGCAGGCTCGCTCCCACATTTGATCTTCGGTGTGCCAAAGATCCCTTGTGGGAGCGAGCCTGCTCGCGATGCTTTTAGTTGTCAGCCCTGGACTGGAACACCCTTGAGGTAAGGTGCCGGTTCGGCCCCGAGGTTGTTGAGCATGCGCTCGCTGTACCAGTCGACGAAGTTCACCACGCCGAACTCATAGGTCTTGGAGTACGGGCCTGGCTGGTAGGCGGTGGAGTTGATACCGCGCTGGTTTTCTTCGGCCAGGCGACGGTCCTGGTCGTTGGTGGCGTCCCAGACCTGGCGCATGCGTGCCACGTCATAGTCCACGCCTTCGACCGCGTCCTTGTGCACCAGCCACTTGGTGGTGACCATGGTTTCCTGGGCGCTGATCGGCCACACGGTGAACACGATGATGTGGTCGCCCATGCAGTGGTTCCACGAGTGCGGCAGGTGCAGGATGCGCATCGAGCCCAGGTCCGGGTTCTTGATGCGCCCCATCAGCTTGGCGCAGCCCTGCTTGCCGTCCATGGTCATCGACACGGTGCCCTTGAGCAGCGGCATGCGCACGATGCGGTTACGCAGGCCGAAACTGGCGTGGGCGTAAGGGATCTTCTCGGCTTCCCAGGCGGCGGCGGAAGCGGCCACATGGTCCTTGAACGCCTGGTCGGCGCGTGGGTCGGTGACGTCGTCCCATTCCAGCAGGGTCTTGAGCAGTTCCGGGTGCGAACCGCCGCAGTGGTAGCACTCGCGGTTGTTTTCCAGCACCAGTTTCCAGTTGGCCTTTTCCATCAAGGTGGTTTGCACCGCCACCTTGGTGTTCTCCATGTCGTACGGTTCCATGTAATGGTTCAGCGTCGACAGGAAGTCATCGATGGCCGGCGGGTTCTCGGCCAGGCTGATGAAGATGTAGCCGCCAGAGGTCTTCACGTTCACGGGCTTGAGGCCGTACTGCTTCATGTCGAAGTCGGCGCCCATCTCGGTACCGGCGAACAGCAGACGACCGTCCAGCTCGTAGGTCCACTGGTGGTAATGGCAGACCAGCTTGGCGACCTTGCCCTTGTCGCTGGTGCACAGCCGCGAACCACGGTGGCGGCAGACGTTATGGAAAGCATGCACCACGCCGTCGGCGCCACGAATGACGATGATCGGGTTCTTGCCGACTTGCAGAGTCAGGTAGTTGCCCTTGGCCGGGATTTCGCAAGTCATGCCGGCGATCAACCACTCTTTCTGGAAGATTTCCTGCATGTCGATATCGAACAGGCGCTCATCGGAGTAGAACGGTTGTGGCAGCGAGAAGGTGCGCTCGCGCTCCTGCAGCATCTGTGCGGTGGCCTTGCGTGCGGGTTCCAGCGGATCGCCCAGGCTCAGGGTGGTGGTGACGTCCATCGTTTTATCCTCATGGCCCTCTACGTGACCATCAAAAAAGTGGCTGATCGGTTGTGCTACGCAAGGCAGAAAATTGTGTTTGTCTGTTGAGGCGAGTGTGGGGCCGCGCAGGGGCGCAACCTTATCCATGGGCGACATGGCCCAATCTGTTCCCGACGCGCTAGCCCCGGTAGTTGGGGGCTGGTCGCGATAAGTATGTGAATGTCGCAGATAGGTAAATGGTCACCCAGGCGCCTGCGCACAATCGCCATCATGAAGGCCGGCAGTCGGCCGTGGAGATCAGCATGTCCAATAATTTCCTGAACCCGGTCACGACCCAGACCTGGGCCAATGGCCGACATATCGTACGTTGCGTCAAAGTCATCCAGGAAACCTGGGATGTGCGCACCTTCTGCTTCATGGCCGACCAGCCGATCATGTTCTTTTTCAAGCCGGGGCAGTTTGTCACCCTGGAGCTGGAAATCGAAGGCCAGCCGATCATGCGCTCCTACACCATCTCCAGCTCGCCGTCGGTGCCCTACAGTTTCTCGGTGACCATCAAGCGCGTGCCGGGGGGCAAGGTGTCCAACTGGTTGCACGACACCCTGCATGAAGGCCAGGAGTTGGCGGTGCACGGGCCGGTGGGGTTGTTCAACGCCATCGATTTCCCGAGCCCGAAAGTCCTGTACCTGAGCGGTGGCGTGGGGATCACGCCGTGCATGTCCATGGCGCGCTGGTTCTACGACACCAACGCCAATGTCGACATGACCTTCATCCACAGCGCCCGCTCGCCCAAGGACATCATCTATCACCGCGAGCTGGAACACATGGCGTCGCGGATCGACAACTTCAGCTTGCACCTGATCTGTGAAAAGCATGGCCTGGGCGAGCCCTGGGCCGGGTATCGCGGTTATCTGAACCACAAGATGCTGGAATTGATGGTGCCTGATTTCCTCGAGCGCGAAGTGTTCTGCTGCGGCCCGACCCCTTACATGACCGCGGTCAAGCGCTTGCTGGAAGCCGCCGGCTACGACATGAAGCGTTACCACGAGGAATCCTTCGGCGCCACACCACCAGAGGCCCGTGCCGACGCGGTGGAACAGGCCGAACAGGCGGCTGACGCTCCGGAAGTCGATGCGGCGGACCTGCACCTGGTGGAATTCACCTCCTCGGGCAAGAGCATCCGCGTGGGACCGGGAGAAACCGTACACGCCGCCGCCGCCAAGCTCGGCATGATGATCCCCAAGGCCTGCGGCATGGGCATCTGCGGCACCTGCAAGGTGTTGAAGCTGGGCGGGGAAGTGGAAATGGACCACAACGGCGGGATCACCGAAGACGACGAGGCCGAGGGTTACATCCTGTCGTGCTGCAGCGTGCCGAAGGGGGATGTGCGGATCGAGTTTTGATCAGCACTCTCACTGGTGGGCGCTGAAGATCTTGTGGCGAGGGGATTTATCCCCGTTGGGCCGCGAAGCGGCCCCAAGGCAGTCAATTCGGTTAACCTGATACACCGCATCCGCAGGTTTTAGGGCTGCTTCGCAGCCCAGCGGGGATAAATCCCCTCGCCACAGATAGACCTCTTCCACAGATGGGCTGGGCAGGCTTTGAGCCTGTCTTCCTAGCCCGCCATCACTTCCCGAATATCCGCCGCCAATTCCCTTACCCGCGCCTCTTCCGTGTCCCATGAACACATGAAGCGTGCGCCGCCCTTGCCGATGAAGGTGTAGAAGCGCCAGCCCTTGGCGGTCAGTGCGGCGATGGCTGGCTCCGAGAGTTGCAGGAACACGCCGTTGGCCTGGACCGGGAACATCAGTTCCACGCCGGGAATGTCGCTGACCAGTTCCGCCAGCAATTGGGCGCAGTGGTTGGCGTGGCGGGCGTGCTTGAGCCAGGCCTGGTTCTGCAGCAAGCCGACCCAGGGCGCGGAGAGGAAGCGCATTTTCGAGGCCAGTTGCCCGGCCTGTTTGCAGCGATAGTCGAAATCCACGGCCAGGTCATGGTTGAAGAACAGGATCGCTTCGCCCACCGCCATGCCGTTTTTCGTGCCGCCGAAGCACAACACGTCCACGCCGGCCTTCCAGGTCAGGTCCGCCGGGGAGCAGCCGAGGAAGGCGCAGGCGTTGGAGAACCGCGCGCCGTCCATGTGCAGGTTCAGCCCCAGTTCCTTGCAGGTGACGCTGATGGCGCGGATTTCATCCGGGGTGTAGACGCTGCCGACTTCCGTGGCCTGGGTCAGGGTCACGACCCGTGGCTTGGGGTAGTGGATGTCCTGGCGCTTGAGGGCGATCTCGCGGATCGACTCGGGGGTCAGCTTGCCGTTTTCGGTGCGCGCCACCAGCAGCTTGGAACCGTTGGAGAAAAATTCCGGTGCGCCGCATTCGTCGGTTTCGACGTGGGCGGTTTCCGAGCAGATCACGCTGTGATAACTCTGGCACAGTGAGGACAGCGCCAAAGAGTTGGCCGCCGTGCCATTGAACGCGAAGAACACTTCGCAGTCGGTTTCGAACAAGGCCCGGAAATCATCCGCCGCGCGGTGGGTCCATTCGTCGTCGCCGTACGCGCGTTGGTGACCCTGGTTGGCTTCTTCCATGGCCGCCCAGGCTTCGGGGCAAATGCCGGAATAGTTGTCGCTGGCGAACTGTTGACTCTTGTCGGTCATGGCCTTGCTCCTGATATAGAGAGTCCTGGATAAAGAGATCCCTGGCGGAACGCCCGGATGGGGCGTTCCAAGGTTCGGCGTGCTTGGGTCCACAGCGCCGTGGTCGATACTGGTGCGCACTTTACCCAAGATTAGCGAGGGAACACACCGGATGTTTCTGTCAGGAAATCACAAGGTCATCGAGTCGCTTTACTCATGAGCAGGCGTGACGGTGCCTTGGACCTGCTCAAGTGGTTGGCGCTTTTGTCGATGGTCTTCGATCATCTGCGATATGTCGGTTTTTCCGTCGATTGGCTCTATGTGCCGGGGCGGTTGGCGTTCCCATGGTTCTGCTTGGCGATGGCGGCGAACCTGGCGCGCAGTGGTGCCAGCGCTGCTCCATGGCGGTACTTGGGCTGGCTGCTGTTATTCAGTGCCGTCAGCGAGATCCCCTACCGCTTGTTCATTCCCGACCCTTCCACGCTGAACGTCATGCCGACGCTGGTGCTCGGGTTGCTTGTGGCGCGTTGTTGGCAAACGCCCACCCTGGAAGCCCGATGCCTGGCCGTGGCGGCGTTGCTGCTGGCGGCGCTGTTTTCGTCGAAGCTGATGTTCGGTTTCTTTGGTGTGTTGCTGCCGCTGGCGATGCTGCTGGTCTTCAGGCGTCCCTTGTACATGGCCTTGTTGCCGGGGCTGGTTTGCGTGGCGGCCAACCAATGGCGGGTGTTGTATGGCGCGGCATGGCTGGGGGATGGGGTGGCGTTTTGGGGATTGGTGGCTTGCCTGATCGCGCCATGGCTTGGGTTGATGCTTTTGCGACACGCGAGTCGTTTTCATCCGCCGGCGATGCGGCGCTGGGCCTACGGTCTGTATCCCGCGCATTTCCTGATATTGCTCGCGGTTCGCCAGATCGCCGCATAGCCCTGTGGGAGCAGCATTTTGGGAGCAAAGCTGTGGGAACAATGCCTGTGGGAGCAAGGCTTGCCCGCGATGAAAGCGACGCGGTCTCCCATGAACCGAGGCGCCTGGATCGCGAGCAAGCTTTGCTCCCACAGTGCTATCCCGCAGCCCTTGCTCTCCGACTCTTTGAGCGCATGTCGTAAACGCACCTTTGCGTGGCGTCCATAGGCATTTGACCTGCCTGCGCCAGCCATACCATCGCATCCAAAGGGCACGACCGAACGGTCCGTGCCTCACCGAGACGAAAGGCGCACCGCCGCCGCTGGGAGAGACGCGATGTTCAGCAAGCAAGACCAAATCCAAGGCTACGATGATGCACTGCTGGCGGCGATGAACGCCGAAGAGCAACGCCAGGAAGATCACATCGAGCTGATCGCGTCAGAGAACTACACCAGCAAGCGCGTGATGCAGGCCCAGGGCAGCGGCCTGACCAACAAGTACGCCGAAGGCTATCCGGGCAAGCGCTACTACGGTGGCTGCGAGCACGTCGACAAAGTCGAAGCCCTGGCCATCGAGCGCGCCAAACAACTGTTCGGCGCCGATTACGCCAACGTCCAGCCGCACTCCGGGTCTTCGGCCAACAGCGCCGTGTACCTGGCCCTGCTGCAGGCTGGCGATACCATCCTGGGCATGAGCCTGGCCCACGGCGGTCACTTGACCCACGGCGCCAAAGTGTCGTCCTCGGGCAAGCTCTACAACGCGGTGCAATACGGCATCGACACCACCACCGGCCTGATCGACTACGACGAAGTCGAGCGCCTGGCGGTCGAGCACAAGCCGAAGATGATCGTGGCCGGTTTCTCCGCTTACTCCAAGACCCTGGATTTCCCACGCTTCCGCCAGATCGCCGACAAGGTCGGTGCCCTGTTGTTCGTCGACATGGCTCACGTCGCGGGCCTGGTCGCCGCTGGCCTGTACCCGAACCCGCTGCCGTACGCCGATGTGGTCACCACCACCACCCACAAGACCCTGCGCGGTCCACGTGGCGGCCTGATCCTGGCAAAGGCCAACGAAGAGATCGAGAAGAAGCTCAACGCCGCGGTATTCCCCGGCGCCCAGGGCGGCCCGCTGATGCACGTGATCGCCGGCAAAGCGGTGTGCTTCAAGGAAGCGGCGGAGCCAGGCTTCAAGGCCTATCAGCAGCAAGTGATCGATAACGCCCAGGCCATGGCTGGCGTGTTCATCAAGCGCGGCTACGATGTAGTGTCCGGCGGCACCGATAACCACCTGTTCCTGGTCAGCCTGATCCGTCAGGGCCTGACTGGCAAGGACGCCGATGCCGCCCTGGGCCGCGCCCACATCACCGTCAACAAGAACGCCGTGCCGAACGACCCGCAATCGCCGTTCGTGACCTCGGGCCTGCGTATCGGCACCCCGGCGGTGACCACCCGCGGCTTCAAGGTTACCCAGTGCGTCACGCTGGCCGGCTGGATCTGCGACATCCTCGACAACCTCGGTGATGCCGATGTCGAGGCCAACGTTGCCCAGCAAGTAGCGGCCCTGTGCGCGGACTTCCCGGTTTATCGCTGAGTCGGTTTTGGAGTAATGACTATGCAACGCTATTCGGGCTTCGGCCTCTTCAAACACTCTCTCAGCCATCACGAAAACTGGCAGCGGATGTGGCGCACGCCGACGCCGAAAAAAGTCTACGACGTGGTCATCGTCGGCGGTGGCGGGCATGGCCTGGCGACCGCCTACTACCTGGCCAAGGAACATGGCATCACCAACGTGGCCGTGGTCGAGAAGGGCTGGCTGGGCGGCGGTAACACCGCGCGCAACACCACCATCGTGCGTTCCAACTACCTGTGGGACGAATCGGCCCATCTGTACGAACACGCGATGAAACTCTGGGAAGGCCTGTCCCAGGACCTGAACTACAACGTGATGTTCTCTCAGCGTGGCGTCTACAACCTGTGCCACACCCTGCAGGACATCCGTGATTCCGAGCGTCGCGTCAGCGCCAACCGCCTCAACGGCGTGGACGGTGAATTGCTCACCGCCAAGCAAGTGGCCGACGAGATCCCGTACCTGGATTGCTCGAAAAACACCCGCTACCCGGTGATGGGCGCCACCGTCCAGCGTCGCGGCGGCGTGGCCCGTCACGATGCCGTGGCCTGGGGCTTTGCCCGGGCGGCGGACGCGTTGGGCGTGGACCTGATCCAGCAGACCGAAGTGATCGGTTTCCGCAAGGAAAACGGCGTATGCATCGGTGTGGAAACCAACAAAGGCTTCATCGGCGCCAAGCGCGTCGGCGTGGTGACCGCCGGTAACTCCGGGCACATGGCCAAGCTCGCGGGCTTCCGCCTGCCGATCGAATCCCACCCGCTGCAAGCGCTGGTGTCGGAGCCGATCAAGCCAATCATCGACAGCGTGATCATGTCCAACGCCGTGCACGGCTACATCAGCCAGTCCGACAAGGGTGACCTGGTGATCGGTGCCGGTATCGACGGCTACAACGGCTACGGCCAGCGTGGTTCGTACCCGGTGATCGAGCACACCATCCAGGCCATCGTCGAGATGTTCCCGGTGCTGTCGCGGGTGCGCATGAACCGCCAGTGGGGCGGCATCGTCGACACCACGCCGGACGCCTGCCCGATCATCTCCAAGACCCCGGTGCCGAACATGTTCTTCAACTGCGGTTGGGGTACCGGCGGCTTCAAGGCCACCCCGGGCTCGGGCAACGTCTTCGCTGCAAGCCTGGCCAAGGGTGAAATGCACCCACTGGCCGCGCCGTTTTCCATCGACCGTTTCCACAACGGTGCACTGATCGACGAACACGGCGCTGCTGCCGTCGCCCACTAACAGGAGAAATCCCTATGTTGCACATCTTCTGTCCTCACTGCGGCGAACTGCGCTCCGAAGAGGAATTCCATGCATCCGGCCAGGCGCACATCCCGCGTCCGCTGGACCCCAACGCCTGCACCGACGAGCAGTGGGGCGACTACATGTTCTTCCGCGATAACCCGCGCGGCCTGCACCACGAGCTGTGGATTCACGCCGCCGGTTGCCGCCAGTACTTCAACGCGACTCGCGACACCGTGACCTACGAGATTCTCGAAACCTACAAGATCGGCCAAAAGCCGCAATTCACCGACAAGGCTGACAGTCCGAAAGCGGCCGCACAGGCTCTGGGAGAGAAGGTATGAGCCAGATCAATCGCCTGTCCAACGGCGGACGGATCGACCGCAACAAAGTGCTGAGCTTTACCTTCAACGGCCAGACCTACAAAGGTTTCGAAGGCGATTCCCTGGCCGCTGCACTGCTGGCCAACGGTGTCGACATCATCGGTCGCAGCTTCAAGTATTCCCGCCCGCGCGGCATCTTCGCCGCCGGTGCCGAAGAGCCGAACGCGGTGCTGCAGATCGGCGCCACCGAAGCCACGCAAATCCCTAACGTACGTGCCACGCAACAGGCGCTGTACCAGGGTCTGGTCGCCACCAGCACCAACGGCTGGCCGAACGTGAACAACGACATGATGGGGATTCTCGGCAAGGTCGGCGGCAAGCTGATGCCGCCGGGCTTCTACTACAAAACCTTCATGTACCCGCAATCGTTCTGGATGACTTACGAGAAGTACATCCGCAAGGCCGCAGGGTTAGGTCGCTCGCCGACCGAGAACGATCCGGACACCTACGACTACATGAACCGTCACTGCGACGTGCTGATTGTCGGCGCCGGCCCTGCTGGCCTGGCCGCCGCATTGGCTGCGGCCCGCAGCGGCGCGCGGGTGATCCTGGCCGACGAGCAGGAAGAGTTCGGCGGTAGCCTGCTCGATTCTCGCGAAAGCCTGGATGGCAAGCCGGCGACCGAGTGGGTGGCCGCTGTTGTTGCTGAACTCAAGTCGATGCCGGACGTGGTGCTGCTGCCACGCGCCACGGTCAACGGTTATCACGACCATAACTTCCTGACCATCCACGAGCGCCTCACCGACCATCTCGGTGACCGTGCGCCAATCGGCCAGGTCCGCCAGCGCATCAACCGCGTCCGCGCCAAGCGTGTGGTGCTGGCGACCGGCGCCTGCGAACGCCCGCTGGTCTACGGTAACAACGACGTGCCGGGCAACATGCTGGCTGGCGCGGTCTCCACCTACGTGCGCCGCTATGGCGTGGCACCGGGCAAGAAACTGGTGCTGAGCACCAACAACGACCACGCTTATCGCGTGGCCCTGGACTGGTTCGACGCCGGCTTGCAAGTGGTGGCCGTCGCCGACGCCCGCAGCAACCCACGGGGTGCGCTGGTGGAAGAGGCGCGTGCCAAGGGCATCCGCATTCTCACCGGCAGCGCCGTGATCGAGGCTCGTGGCAGCAAGCGCGTCACCGGGGCACGTGTCGCCGCGATCGATGTCCGCGCCCACAAAGTCACCAGCCCCGGCGAGTGGTTGGACTGCGACCTGGTGGCCAGCTCCGGCGGCTACAGCCCGGTGGTTCACTTGGCTTCGCACTTGGGCGGCAAGCCGATCTGGCGCGAAGACATCCTCGGTTTCGTACCGGGCGAAGCACCGCAGAAGCGCGTGTGTGTCGGCGGCGTGAATGGCGTCTACAGCCTCGGCGACAGCTTGGCCGACGGTTTTGAAGGCGGCGTGCGCGCAGCCAGCGAAGCCGGTTTCAAAGCGGTCGAGGGTGTGTTGCCCAAAGCCCTGAGCCGTCACGAAGAGCCGACCCTGGCGCTGTTCCAGGTACCGCACGAAAAAGCCACCGCACGGGCGCCGAAGCAATTCGTCGACCTGCAGAACGACGTCACCGCCGCCGCCATCGAGCTCGCCACCCGCGAAGGCTTCGAGTCGGTGGAACACGTCAAGCGCTACACCGCACTGGGCTTCGGCACCGACCAGGGCAAGCTGGGTAACGTCAACGGCCTGGCCATCGCGGCTCGTTCGCTGAACGTGAGCATCCCGCAGATGGGCACCACCATGTTCCGCCCGAACTACACGCCGGTGACTTTCGGCGCGGTAGCCGGCCGGCACTGTGGGCACATCTTCGAACCGGTACGTTTCACCGCGCTGCATGCCTGGCATGTGAAGAACGGTGCCGAATTCGAAGACGTCGGCCAGTGGAAACGCCCATGGTATTTCCCGAAGAACGGCGAAGACATGCATGCCGCCGTGAAGCGCGAATGCAAAGCCGTGCGCGACAGCGTCGGCCTGCTGGACGCCTCGACCCTGGGCAAGATCGACATCCAGGGCCCGGATGCCCGCGAGTTCCTCAACCGCATCTACACCAACGCCTGGACCAAGCTCGACGTGGGCAAGGCCCGCTACGGCCTGATGTGCAAGGAAGACGGTATGGTGTTCGACGATGGCGTGACCGCCTGCGTCGCCGAGAACCACTTCATCATGACCACCACCACCGGCGGTGCGGCCCGCGTGCTGCAATGGCTGGAGATCTACCAGCAGACCGAATGGCCGGACCTGAAGGTGTTCTTCACCTCGGTCACCGACCACTGGGCGACCATGACCCTGTCGGGTCCCAACAGTCGCAAGCTGCTGAGCGAAGTCACCGACATCGACCTGGACAAGGACGGCTTCCCGTTCATGACCTGGAAAGAAGGCCTGGTGGGCGGCGTGCCGGCGCGGGTGTTCCGCATTTCGTTCACCGGTGAGCTGTCGTACGAAGTCAACGTGCAAGCCGACTACGCCATGGGCGTGCTCGAGCAGATCGTCGAGGCCGGCAAGAAGTATAACCTGACCCCGTATGGCACCGAGACCATGCACGTGCTGCGGGCCGAGAAGGGCTTCATCATCGTCGGCCAGGACACCGACGGCTCGATGACCCCGGACGACCTGAACATGGGTTGGTGCGTAGGCCGGACCAAACCGTTCTCGTGGATCGGCTGGCGTGGCATGAATCGCGAAGATTGCGTGCGCGAAGACCGCAAGCAACTGGTGGGCCTCAAGCCGATCGACCCGAATGTCTGGCTGCCGGAAGGCGCGCAACTGGTGTTCAACACCAAGCAGGCGATCCCGATGACCATGGTTGGCCACGTGACTTCCAGCTATGCCCACAACTCCCTGGGTTATTCATTTGCCATGGGTGTGGTCAAGGGGGGCCTCAAGCGGATGGGCGAGCGCGTCTTCGCACCATTGGCCGACGGCAGCGTGATCGAGGCAGAGATCGTTTCTTCGGTGTTCTTCGATCCGAAAGGCGACCGGCAGAATATTTAACACTTAAGCCCTGTGGTGAGGGGCGTGTGGGAGCAAAGCTTGCTCGCGATGCAGGCGACACGGTAGCCGTAAGACCGAGTTATCGTTCATCGCGGGCAAGCCTTGCTCCCACAGCACCACACACCGGCAGGTCGAACAAGCATTCAGACAGGTGCTCCATATGACCGCAGTCAACGTGTACCAACAACGCCCAACCACCGGGGCCAAGGCCGAGTCGTCGCTGCACCATGCCGACCTCGCCAGCCTGGTGGGCAAGGGCCGCAAGAACGCCGGTGTGACCGTGCGCGAGAAAAAACTCCTGGGTCACCTGACCATTCGTGGCGATGGCCACGACCCGGCGTTCGCAGCCGGCGTGCACAAGGCCCTGGGCCTGGAATTGCCCGGTGCCCTGGCCGTCATCGTCAAGGGTGAGACCAGCCTGCAATGGCTTGGCCCGGACGAGTGGCTGCTGGTGGTGCCGAGTGGCGAAGAGTTCGCTGCCGAGAAAAAACTGCGTGAAGCGCTGGGCGATCTGCACATCCAGATCGTCAACGTCAGCGGCGGCCAGCAGATCCTCGAACTGTCCG
This sequence comes from Pseudomonas bijieensis, assembly GCF_013347965.1. Lineage (NCBI taxonomy): Bacteria > Pseudomonadati > Pseudomonadota > Gammaproteobacteria > Pseudomonadales > Pseudomonadaceae > Pseudomonas > Pseudomonas bijieensis. The sequence continues at coordinate 4,751,268 of NZ_CP048810.1, forward strand.
GCCCGAACGTGCGCGACGTGCTGATGAAATCCACCAGCTACGATGTACACCCAAGCAACTTCCCGGTGGGCAAGGCCGTGGGTACGGTGTTCGCCAAGTCGCAACTGGTGATCCGCCACACCGGCGAAGACACCTGGGAACTGGTGATCCGCCGCAGCTTCTCCGATTACTGGTGGTTGTGGTTGCAGGATGCGGCGGCTGAGTATGGCTTGAGCGTCCAGGCCTGAAACACTGCAGTCCTTGTGGAAGCAGAACTGTGGGAGCAAAGCTTGCTCGCGATACAGGCGCTTGAGTTCCAGATAGACCGCGTTGTTTTTATCGCGAGCAAGCTTTGCTCCCACAGATAAATCCTCCGCCACAGGTTCTGTGTACGGCCGGGGGGTTATCCATAACAAACAGGAGTCACCGCAATGAGCCGCGCCCCGGATACATGGATCTTGACCGCCGACTGCCCCAGCGTGCTCGGCACGGTGGACGCGGTGACGCGCTTTCTGTTCGAGCGGGGCTGCTATGTCACCGAGCACCATTCCTTCGACGACCGGCTCTCGGCGCGTTTTTTCATTCGTGTGGAGTTCCGCCAGCCCGACGGTTTTGACGAGCAAAACTTCCGTGCCGGCCTGGCCGAACGCGCGCAAGCCTTTGGCATGGTCTTCGAACTGACGCCACCCAACTACCGGCCCAAAGTGGTGATCATGGTCTCCAAGGCCGATCACTGCCTCAACGATTTGCTCTACCGCCAGCGCATCGGCCAGTTGTCCATGGACGTGGTGGCCGTGGTCTCCAACCACCCCGACCTCAAGCCGTTGGCCGACTGGCACCAGATTCCCTACTACCATTTCCCCCTGGACCCGAACGACAAGCCGGCCCAGGAGCGACAGGTGTGGCAGGTGATCGAAGACACCGGTGCCGAGTTGGTGATCCTTGCCCGCTACATGCAAGTGCTGTCGCCGGAGCTGTGTCGCAAGCTCGACGGCAAGGCGATCAACATCCATCACTCGCTGCTGCCGGGCTTCAAGGGCGCCAAGCCATATCACCAGGCCTACAACAAAGGCGTGAAACTGGTCGGTGCCACGGCGCACTACATCAACAACGACCTGGACGAAGGCCCGATCATCGCCCAGGGCGTGGAAGTGGTGGACCACAGTCACTATCCCGAGGATTTGATCGCCAAGGGGCGGGACATCGAAGGGCTGACCCTGGCCCGGGCCGTGGGCTATCACATCGAGCGAAGGGTGTTCTTGAACGCCAATCGTACTGTCGTTCTTTAGGCCGACATCGCGAGCAGGCTCGCTCCCACGGAATAGGGGAGCACACAAAGATCCAATGTGGGAGCGAGCCTGCTCGCGAAGAGGCCCTCACAGACAACAAAGAAACAAGACACAAGCACTACCCGAGCAATCAACGCGCTGCCTGCCTGGGCAACGCAGTTCCATAAAAACAACAGCGAGGTGAAAGCATGTCTGGCAATCGTGGTGTCGTGTATCTCGGCAACGGCAAGGTCGAAGTACAGAAAATCGACTATCCAAAAATGCAGGACCCGCGCGGCAGGAAGATTGAGCACGGTGTCATCCTGCGCGTGGTCTCCACCAACATCTGCGGCTCCGACCAGCACATGGTGCGCGGCCGTACCACTGCCCAGACCGGTCTGGTCCTGGGTCACGAAATCACCGGTGAAGTGATCGAAAAGGGCAGCGACGTCGAGAACCTGAAAATCGGCGACCTGGTGTCGGTGCCGTTCAACGTGGCTTGCGGGCGCTGCCGTTCCTGCAAGGAGCAACACACAGGCGTCTGCCTGAGCGTCAACCCGGCCCGTGCCGGCGGTGCCTACGGTTACGTGGACATGGGCGACTGGACCGGCGGCCAGGCCGAGTACGTGCTGGTGCCGTACGCCGATTTCAACCTGTTGAAGCTGCCGGACCGCGACAAGGCCATGGAGAAAATCCGCGACCTGACCTGCCTGTCCGACATCCTGCCGACCGGCTACCACGGCGCCGTCACCGCCGGTGTTGGCCCTGGTAGCACGGTCTACATCGCCGGTGCCGGCCCGGTTGGCCTGGCGGCCGCTGCCTCCGCGCGCCTGCTGGGTGCCGCCGTGGTGATCATTGGTGACGTCAACCCGGTCCGCCTGGCTCACGCCAAGGCCCAGGGTTTTGAAATCGCCGACCTGTCCCAGGACACCCCGCTGCACGAACAGATCGCTGCCTTGCTGGGCGAGCCTGAAGTCGATTGCGCCGTCGATGCGGTAGGCTTCGAAGCCCGCGGCCACGGCCATGACGGCGTCAAGCACGAAGCCCCGGCTACCGTGCTCAACTCGTTGATGGGTGTGGTTCGCGTCGCCGGCAAAATCGGCATCCCCGGCCTCTACGTCACCGAAGACCCGGGCGCCGTCGATGCAGCAGCCAAAATGGGTAGCCTGAGCATCCGCTTCGGCCTGGGCTGGGCCAAATCCCACAGCTTCCACACCGGCCAGACCCCAGTCATGAAGTACAACCGCCAACTGATGCAGGCGATCATGTGGGACCGCATCAACATTGCTGAAATCGTTGGCGTACAGGTGATCAGCCTGGATGACGCGCCGAAGGGTTATGGCGAGTTCGATGCGGGCGTGCCGAAGAAGTTTGTGATTGATCCGCATAAGTTGTTCAGTGCGGCATAACGTTGTAGGCAAGACGGAAAAAGGGCGACAGTGATGTCGCCCTTTTTATTCAGCCCTACAGACGGCGGCTTTCCAGGACTGAAGCGTTTTTGATCGAGGTGATAGCTGGCACGTTACCGAACATACAAGGAGTCAACCGCTCACCCACCTCAGGATGGCTCCCGGATAGTTTATTCCGGCGTCACTCTCGTGGCCTGCATGCCTTTATCCCCCTTCTCGATTTCAAACGAAACGGTCTGCCTCTGTTTCAACGTTTTATAACCCTCGCCGGCTATCGCCGAGTAATGAACGAACAGTTCCTCGCCTCCTTTGCCGCAGGTAATGAAGCCATAGCCTTTCGCATCGTTAAACCATTTAACGGTTCCTTTGATTCGGTCGTTCATTTTTATTGTCCTGCTTGCCCGAATGAAGAAAGGCGCAGGGACTGTGGTTTGCCCAGAGCCTTGTTTTCGTTGTCACGACTGAGCTTAGAGGCCGTATGGACAGCTGCCTACTGTCAACATTGACAGTAGGCAATACTTGAGCGGGAGCAAGCTCCCTCGCCACGGTTACTGCTGGGCAGTTGCGGTCTCGACCCGTTCGCAGAATTCAGGGTAGAAACCTTTGGCGCTAGGGCCTTGGCAATAGTTCTGCGCTTGGGCCAGGGCATCGCCGCTGAATTTCAGGTTGCGGGGCATGCTGGCAAAAGTGACGTAGCCATCCTGTTGCGTCTTGATCGCGTCGAAGCCCGGCATGTCATAGACCAGTTCCACGTCATCATCGGTCAGCAGTCGCGCCTTGACCGTCACTTGCGTGTATTGCTTGCCCCCTGGTGCGCCATTGAGCGCTGCCAGGCCGTGGCCGACAACGCGCAGCATGTGCGGGACCCAGGGCTCGCAGTCCTCCGCGCAAGCGCCTGGACGGTAAAGCACGGTCAGCGCTTGTTGATCGCGGCTTACCTCGGTCAGGGCCGGGTCAGAGCGCTTGATGCGGTGTTCGATGGTCAGCCAGGTCTTCTGCTCTTCACTCGTGCCATCGGCCAGTTCCGGGTTCAGCGGGCCGCGCTGGCATTCGTTGACACCCAGGGCGATGAGCATGCCGGTCAGGATGACCGCGAGGGTGGCGCCGCCGACTTTCACGTTCATGGGCAAACTCTGCTGGAGGAAGCCGCACTGTACGGTAATGGTGCAGGTGAGGGCAGTGGGCTGTGAGCGGCGGTGCTGGAACAGTGACGCGGTTACCATTGCCGATCAATAGATCAAGTTGAAGTAGTCGCCGTCCATCAGCCTGCACATTCGGGTATCCGGGCTTTCGCAGCGATTGCTCATCCACTTTGAAAAAGCCGGTTCCAGGATTTGTTGATCGTCCAACTTCAGATTGATCGCCCCGTATCTGCACGTGATGGTCGCACGGGGGGCTGTCTGTTCGTCCCCATCGTCCTCATGAATAACGTATTCGGCACCTTCGAACTGCAACGAGGTCGGGTCGACCACCTCCACCAGGCTTTCGCTTTTCCATTCACGCTCTTCCCGCTCCCCGACGGTGTAAACGTCTTCCAGCGATTCAATATCCCTGTGAATGTCAGTGACGGCGGGGCATGTTATTTCACCGGCATGGACGTGGCCGATGATCAGCAAAAGCAAGACCGCGCCTCCAGCCAGTATTTTTTTCATGTGCCAGGCTCCAGGGCTCAGTTCAACGATTCACGGCTTCGGTCGGGCGGGCTACTGTCAATGTTGGCTGTCATTTATGTCAATTTAGAACTGTGTATGGATATTTGGTAACTTTTAGCTATATAAAAAGACGCGGTTTTCGGTAAATCAGACGTTTCTGACGACCACTGAGGATTTTTCTGTAATGGCTATCGGCCATTCATGTAATACGTTTAGGAACAATCGCCGTCCGCGCAAGTCCAACGCACGCTTCACGCCGCTCTTTAAGAGCGGCTTTTTCATGCTCAAGAGGATGTCCCGGATGAAGGTTTCACGCGGTTTTGCACTGTCTTGCCTGTTGACACTGGCCGCCAGCCCGGCTTTCGCGCAGTTCAGCCTCAGCGATGCGGCTAATGTGATGTCGGCGATGCAGGGCAACTCAGGTGAGAAGGACGGCGCCGTGGCCGCTGCACCGAAAGCCGCCGGGTTGCTCAATACCCTGGGCTCGGACCTCAAGATCACCCCGGAACAGGCCATCGGCGGTGCCGGTGCGATGCTGGGGCTGGCGAAGAACCGGCTAAGCGAACCGCAGTTCTCGGAATTGAGCAAAAGCGTGCCAGGTCTCGATCAGATCGCCGGCAACAGCGCCATCGGCGGGCTCAACGGCCTGGGCGGCTTGCTCGGTGGCGGATCGGACAAAAACGCCTTGCTCGACGGGCTGCTGGGTAACGTCAAGGACACCAATGACTTGAATAACGCCTTCAGCGCGCTGGGCATGGACAGCGGCATGATCGGGCAGTTTGCCCCGGTCATCCTGCAGTACCTTGGCCAGCAGGGGGTGGGTAGTTCGTTGTTGCAGAATCTGGGAGGTATTTGGGGGGCTGGCAGTGGCGTCTGATCAGGCGCGTTCGTTGCGCAAGGCAGCAATACGCCGATCCTTCTCCATCCAGAGCTGATTAACCCAATCCTGAACAAACTGGCGAAACACCGGGTCGTTTTCGTAATCGCCCTGCCACAGCGCCGGGTCCAGTTCGCGGGTCTGGATGTCGATGATGACCCGGGGCACCGCGCCGCTGATCAAGTCCCAGAACCCGGGAATGCGCGCTTGCGGATAAACCACGGTCACGTCCAATACCGCGTCCAGTTGTTCACCCATGGCCGCCAGCACGAACGCCACGCCACCGGCCTTGGGCTTGAGCAGGTGGGTGAAGGGTGACTGTTGCTGTTGGCTTTTGGCGGCGGTGAAGCGCGTGCCTTCGAGGTAATTGACCACGGTGACCGGTTGGCGCTTGAACAGCTCGCAGGCGGCCTTGGTGATTTCCAGGTCCTTGCCGGTCAGTTCCGGGTTTTTCGCCAGGAACGCCTTGGTGTAGCGTTTCATGAAAGGGTAATCCAACGCCCACCAGGCCAGCCCCAGAAACGGCACCCAGATCAGCTCTTTCTTGAGAAAGAACTTGAAGAATGGCGTGCGTCGGTTGAGGGTCTGGACGAGGGCGGGGATGTCGACCCAGGATTGGTGATTGCTGATCACCAGGTAAGACGTGTCGCCGCGCAGGTCCGCGCCGCCACGGATGTCCCAGCGGGTGGGGATGCACAGGGCAAAGATCAGCTTGTCGATCTCGGCCCAGGTTTCGGCGATCCACATCACCGCCCACGAGGCGTAGTCGCGAAAACGCCCGGACAGGACCAGTTTTAGCAGTGCGAACACCATCAACGGGCCGAACAGCACCAGGGTGTTGAGCAACAGCAGCAGGGTGACGAAACAGCCGGTGAGCAGGCGGCGCATAGATGACTCTTGCAAACGGGTGGGCGGGCCATGATAAGCAAGCTTCGGGCGGTAGGCCAAATCGGTGTGGACGAAAGTTTCACTTGGGCTTGGCTAAACTGGGCTGGCTTTTTGTGGCGAGGGGATTCATCCCCGTTGGGTTGCGAAGCAACCCCAAAACAGTCAACTCGAATAGCCAGGTGTACCGAGATGTCAGGCTCTCAGGGGGCGCTTCGCACCCCAGCGGGGATGAATCCCCTCGCCACAGAGGTCGCGCTTGGCTGGCGTTTCTCTTAGCCATTGCTATCGAAATCAACCGAACGAATTCAGCAGCCACGGTCTAAAACCCCACTCCCACAATGGAAGCCCTAACTCCATGAAGTCAGTCCTCGCCCTGTTTTCCCTGATAGCCCTTCCAGTGCTGGCCGCCGAGCCGACCCTGTACGGGCGCTATGAATACATCGCGTTGCCGGAAATCGGCGGCGAAGTGCTCAAGGCCAAGATGGACACCGGTGCGCTGACTGCCTCGCTGTCGGCCAAGGACATCGAGACCTTTACCCGCGACGGTGATGATTGGGTGCGATTCCGCCTGGCGACCAAGGATGCGAGCAACAAGGTCTACGAACACAAGATCGCCCGCATCAGCAAGATCAAGACCCGTTCCGAAGAAGATGAAGACGACGACGAAAAAATCGCGCCAACCAAGCGCCCCGTGGTCGACCTGGAACTGTGCCTGGGCAACGTCAAGCGCACGGTGGAGGTCAACCTGACCGACCGCAGCAGCTTCAACTACCCATTGCTGATCGGCGCCAAGGCCCTGCGCGAGTTCGGCGCAGCGGTGAACCCGGCCCGCCGCTTCACCGCAGACAAGCCCGACTGCTGATTTCCCCGATTGACGTGCCCCGAGGCTTGGGGCACCGTTCCGGCAACTTTATTGCCGGGCTCGCAAGCCATGCCTCATATCCTGATTGTCGAAGACGAAGCCGCCATTGCCGATACGCTGGTGTTTGCCCTGCAAGGGGAGGGGTTCGACACCACTTGGCTGAGCCTCGGCGCTGCCGCCCTCGAGCATCAGAAAAGCACGCCGGCGGACCTGATCATCCTCGATGTGGGCCTGCCGGATATCAGCGGATTCGAGACTTGTAAAAATCTCAGACGTTTCAGCGACGTTCCAGTCATCTTTCTGACAGCCCGGGATGCTGAGATCGACCGGGTGGTGGGACTGGAAATCGGTGCCGACGATTATGTGGTCAAGCCTTTCAGCCCCCGCGAGGTGGCGGCCAGGGTCCGGGCGATCCTCAAGCGTGTGGCGCCGCGACCGCTGATGGAGCCGGGCATGGCGCTGTTCCAGGTCGATGCCGATCGCGTGCAAATCAGCTATCGCGGCAAACCGCTGAACCTCACCCGCCATGAATTCCGCCTGCTCAACTGTCTGTTGGAACAACCTGAACGGGTCTTCAGCCGCGAACAACTGCTCGACGCCCTGGGCGTGGCCAGCGATGCCGGCTACGAGCGTAGCATCGACAGCCACATCAAGAGCGTGCGCGCCAAGTTGCGCCTGGTCCGGGCCGAGGCCGAACCGATCCAGACCCATCGAGGCCTGGGCTACAGCTACAGCCCGGGGCACAGCTGATGTCTCTGGGGATCCGGATTTTCCTGGTGTATGTACTGTTTATCGCCCTGACCGGCTATTTCGTGCTCAACACGGTGATGGAGGAAATCCGCCCTGGCGTGCGCCAGTCCACTGAAGAAACCCTGGTGGACACGGCCAACCTGATGGCCGAGATCCTGCGGGACGACTTCAAGGCCGGTACCCTCAACCAGAATCGTTGGCCGCAATTGCTCAAGGCCTACGGCGAGCGCCAGCCGGCGGCGACGATCTGGGGCTTGCCGAAGAACCAGGTCAGCCACCGCATCTATGTCACCGATGCCAAGGGCATCGTGGTGCTCGACTCCAGCGGCGTGGCGGTGGGCCAGGATTATTCGCGCTGGAACGATGTCTACCTGACTCTGCGCGGCCACTACGGCGCCCGTTCGAGCCGCAGCGATCCGGATGACCCCACGTCTTCGGTGATGCATGTCGGTGCGCCGATCCGCGACAACGGCCGGATCATCGGTGTCGTCACGGTCGCCAAGCCCAACAGTTCATTGCAGCCTTATGTCGATCGCACCGAGCGGCGACTGTTGGCGTATGGCGCCGGGTTGGTGGCCCTGGGTCTGTTGCTGGGCGGCTTGCTGTCCTGGTGGCTCAGCGCGGCGCTGCGACGGTTGACGGCCTATGCCCAGGCGGTCAGCCAGGGGCGTCGGGTGGAAGTGCCGCATTATCGCGGCGGCGAGTTCGAGCAACTGGCGGGCGCCGTGGAACACATGCGTACCCAGCTCGAAGGCAAGGCTTACGTCGAGCGTTACGTGCATACCCTGACCCACGAGCTCAAGAGTCCGCTGGCGGCGATTCGCGGTGCCGCCGAGCTGCTGCAAAGCGATATGCCTGCCGCCCAGCACCAACGCTTTGTCAGTAACATCGGCACCGAAAGCGTGCGCATGCAGCAGTTGATCGAACGGCTGCTGAACCTGGCCCAGATCGAGCAGCGCCAGGGGCTGGAAGAAGAAGTCGCGGTGCCGCTGGCGGCGTTGATGGATGAGTTGCTGGAAGCGCGCGGCGGCTGGATCGAAAGTCGCCAGTTGAGCGTTGAACAGCGCATTGCGGCCGATCTGGCGTTGACCGGCGAGCCGTTCCTGTTGCGCCAGGCCTTGGGCAATTTGCTGGAAAACGCCTTGGACTTCACTCCCGTCAACGGTCTGCTACGCATCAGCGCCGAGCGCAGCGGCAATCGTGTCGAGATTCGCCTGTTCAATCAGGCCGCACCGATTCCCGACTATGCGCTGCCACGCTTGAGCGAGCGCTTTTACTCCCTGCCGCGGCCGGACAGCGGTCGCAAGAGCACCGGCCTGGGGCTCAACTTCGTGGAGGAGGTGGTGCAGTTGCATGGAGGGGCATTCAGTATTGGCAATGTCGAGGGTGGTGTTGAGGTGGTGTTGCGGTTGCCCTGAAACCGAGGCGTGGCCTTCGCGAGCAAGCCCGCTCCCACAGGTTCAGTGCAGTCCTTGTGGGAGCGGGCTTGCTCGCGAAGGGGGCCGTCCAGTCTCCACACAATCTCCATAATCTCTCCATAAGCCCAGCACACAACCACCCCAGACTCTCCCTCATTCGAACAGGGAGAGCCCCACATGAACCGCAGCCTCGCCATAAAACTGGGCATGATTGCCCTACTGATTCTTTTGCTGATGATCCCGCTGTTGATGATCAACGGCCTCATCGACGAGCGCCAGGAGCTGCGCGACGGTGTGTTGCAGGATATCGCCCGCAGTTCCAGCTACAGCCAGCAACTGATCGGGCCGATGATCGTGGTGCCGTTTCGCAAGAGCGTGAAAGTCTGGAACACCAACGAGAAAACCGGCGTGCGTTTTCTGGAAACCGTCGAGCGGGCGGGCGAGTTGTATTTTTTGCCCGAAGAGTTCGAGCTCGACGGCCAGGTCCGCACTGAAACCCGTGCCCGGGGGATCTACGAAGCGCGGTTGTTCCACGCCGATAACCGGATCGATGGCCGTTTCAAGGTGCCGGAGCGCTACGGTATCGCCGCCAAGGACTTTGCCGATTACCGTTTCGATGAACCGTACCTGAGCGTGGGGATCAGCGATATTCGTGGCATCGAGAACGCGCTGACCCTGACGCTGAACCAGCAGACCGTCGACTTCCTGCCCGGTTCTCGGCTCGGCTGGCTGGGGCAGGGGGTGCATGTGCCGCTGCCGATGATCACCGCCCAGGGTGGCCCCGAGCTGACCTTCGGTTTTGACCTGCGCCTTCAAGGCACTGGCGAGTTCCAGGTCCTGCCAGTGGGCAAGTCCACCAAGGTGCACCTGTCGGCCGACTGGCCCCATCCAAGCTTTATCGGCAACTACCTGCCGGTCAATCGTGAGATCAATGAGCAGGGCTTCAGCGCTGACTGGCAGACGTCGTTTTTCTCCACCAACCTCCTGGAAACATTGCAAGCCTGCGAACCCAGCGATAGTTGCGAAGCGTTCCGCAGTCGCGCCTTCGGCGTGAGCTTCATCGACCCAGTGGACCAGTACCTCAAGAGCGACCGGGCAATCAAATATGCGCTGCTGTTCATCGCCCTGACATTCGCCGGCTTCTTCCTTTTCGAAGTGCTCAAGAGCCTGGCGGTGCACCCGGTCCAGTACGCTTTGGTGGGTGTGGCGCTGGCGTTCTTTTACCTGTTGCTGTTGTCGCTGTCGGAGCACATCGGCTTCACCCTGGCGTACCTGGTGTCGGCCAGTGCCTGTGTGGTGCTGATCGGGTTTTATGTCTGCCATGTGCTGCGTAGCGTGAGCCACGGCCTGGGGTTTTCGGTGGGGCTGGCAGGGTTGTACGGCTTGCTCTATGGCTTGTTGAGCGCCGAGGACTATGCGCTGTTGATGGGGTCGCTGTTGCTGTTCGGCCTGTTGGGCGTATTCATGGTGTTGACCCGTAAGCTGGATTGGTACGGGGTTGGGTCGAAGTCGGTCGCTGCCATGAGCTTTGACTTGGGAGAGGTGAAATGAGCCGGTCGTTGGGGTTGCGTGAGGACCGGCAATTACGAGAGGTGTTGGTGATGCGGATTGCCGGGTTGTTTCCTGTGGATCCGGTGCGCTGCCATCGCGAGCAGGCTCGCTCCCACAAAGGGCGACACGATCAAGTGTGGGAGCGAGCCTGCTCGCGATGAGGGCGGAACGGTCAATGCAAATCTAAACCCTGGGCACCGTCTCGAGCATCGAAGGCCGCAAGCTCACTTCGGCGAACCATGCCGCCAGCTGCGGATTGGCCTTGCGCCATTCCAGGTCCGGATGGCGCAGGTCCAGGTAGCCCAGGGCGCAGGCCACGCTGATGGAGGCCACGTCGAAATGGCAGGCCAGTTCGGCAATCGCCTCGGCTTCGAGCAGGCCCAGGGCCCGGCGAATCTTGTCCCGCTGCGCATCGAGCCATTCGTCCCAGTGTTTTTCCGCAGGACGCAGGGCGGTTTCGTAGCGGATCATCACCGCTGCATCCATGACTCCATCGGCCAGGGAGGCCAGGGTCAGGCGCCGCCAGCGGGCGGCTCCGTCCCGGGGAATCAACGGGTTGCCGACGTGCTGATGGTCGAGGTAGTCGAGGATGACGCGGCTGTCATGGATCACGCTGCCGTTGGCCAGGCGCAAGGCCGGGATCTTGCTCAATGGGTTGTCATCGATCAGGGCCCGGTCCGGCTTGACCGGCGTGAGCTGGCTGAGTTGCAACGCCACGCGGTCTTGCTGGCCGGTTTCGTGCAGTAGCACCAGGACCTTGCGAACGAAGGGTGAAGCGGGGTTGTGGAACAACGTCATGCTGGGGGTGGACATGGCAGTGTCTCGATCAGTGGGACTTGTTGCGCAGCATAGCGCGTCCAGCCGCGCACAAGGCAGGCGCGACCCGGGCGAAGAGGCTCAGTCGCGCCATGCATCAGGCGGTTGGTTGCAGGGCCTGCGGCGCCGGTGCCGATGTCGCCGGTTGTTGCTTGAGTTCCCGGGCGACGGTCCAGACGATAAACGCGGCGACCACGTCGAAGATCGCCAGCAGCACGAACAACGGGCTGTAGCCGATCTTTGTCACCATCACACCAAACAGCAGGGTGAAGGCCGCTGCACCGAGGTAACCGAACATCCCACCCATGCCGGTGGCGGTGGCGACTTCATTCTTGCCGAAGGAATCGGACGTGATGGCGTATAGCGCTCCGGATAGAGTCTGGTGAGCAAAGCCGCCAATGCACAGCAGGGCGATGGCGGTGTAGGGGCTGGCGACCAGGCCGATGCACGCCGGGCCGACCATGCAGGAGGCACCGAACAGCAGGACCATTTTGCGCGAGGTGAACAGCGACACCTTGCAGTATTTATGGAAGAACGGGCTCAGGTAACCACCCAGCACGCAACCCAGGTCGGCCGCCAGGAACGGCAGCCAGGCGAACATTGCGATCTCCTTGATGTTCATGTGCCGCTCGGTCATCAGGTACAGCGGGATCCAGGCGTTGAACGTTTGCCAAGCCGGCTCGGAGAGGATCCGGGCGCTGGCGATGGCGTAGAAGTTGCGGCTGGCGATGATGCGTTTCCAGCTGCCTTTCTTCGGTGTCGGATCCTGGAAGTGGGCTTCCTGGCCGCTGAGAATGTAATCACGCTCAGTGTCGCCCAAGAGCCTCTGGTCGCGCGGATGCTTGTAAAAGATCAGCCAGAGGAACGTCCAGGCCACGCCCAGGCCGCCAACGATCAGAAACGCCAGCTCCCAACCACTGTTCAGAATCGCCCAGACCACGAGTGGCGGAGCCAGCACGGCGCCGATTGAGGAGCCGATATTGAACCAGCCGATGGCCACCGAGCGTTCCTTGGCCGGGAACCATTCAGTAGAGGTTTTTACCGCGGCCGGCAGCCCGGCGGCTTCGGTCAGGCCCAGCAAACCACGAAAAAACGCCAGGCCTTGCCAGCCCGAGGCCATGGCCGCCGCGGCACAGGCGATGGACCAGGCGAAGGCGAAAATGGCGAAACCCATCTTGGTACCGATGGCATCAATGATGTAGCCGGCCACCGGTTGCATCAGCGCGTAGCAGATCTGCCAGGCCACGACGATGTGGGAATACTGCTCGGTGGAGATGTTCATTTCGCTCATCAGGGTCGGAGCGGCCACCGAGAGGGTATTGCGAGCCAGGTAGTTGACCATCAGGCCGGCCGTGACCAGGCCAACCATCCACCAGCGGATGCCTTTGATTTTCATCACTTCACCATCGATTATTTTTGGATTTGGTGTCGCATGTCATGTTGTAAGTTGTCGTACAACGTGCGCCTTTATAGGAGTGCAAGGATTAATTTGTCAATAAATATGTCAGAGTCTGGGCGGCTGGAATTAACCCGCGTGTCCGCAGTTGTCGTATGACGAAGAGAGGAGGGCGTGCATCTGGTCAATGCACGCCCGGATGACTCAGCGGCGCGGGACCAAGCCCCACACCGCCAACACAGAAGGGATACCCAACCCTAGCCAACTGACGGCGTCCCACAAACCGTCACCCAGCAAGGCACTGAACAACCCTGCCGCGCAAAGAACGCCGATCACCATGGGCACGCCAAACACTTTCCAGAAACTCGACTGTCGAGGCCTCACGAAGCGACCTCCGCGACAACGCTTGCTCGCTTGGCCGCCTTGCGCCGCACCAGCCACAGGTAAACGCCGCTGCCGAGGACGATGATGGTCAGCACATCGAGGGTGGCCCAGAAAATCTGCATCGGCCGGCCACCGTAGTCACCAAAATGCAGCGGCAACGACAGGCTCATGACGTCCATGTACCACGGCCGTTCGGCCACTGCGGTGACCTCCAGGGTGCTGGCGTCGACCAGTACCGGCGTCAGCAAATGCGAGGTCAGGTGGGTGCTGCCTTTCATGAACACGCTGTAGTGGTGTTCGCTGGAAAACAGCGTGCCGGGGAAGGCGATGAAGCTGGGCGCCATGCCCGGCGCGACGTCCTTGGCGATGTCCAGCAAACGGGTGGCCGGTGCCAGTTGGGTCAGCGGCGGGGCGTTGCGGTAGGGCTCGATCATGGCGCTGAGGCTGTCGTTGCGCCAGGCGGCGATGATCAGGTCGGCGCACGCGGCGATGACGCCGGTAACGCCGACGGTCAGCGCCCACACCAGTGTGACCACGCCGATCAGGTTGTGCAGGTCGAGCCAGCGCAGGCGCGTGGATTTGTCCTGGCGCACCGTGGCGAACTTCAAGCGGCGCATGAACGGCAGGTACAGGACCACCCCGGAGACGATGGCAATCACGAACAACAACCCCATGAATGCCAGCAACAATTTGCCCGGCAATCCGGCGAACATGTCCACGTGCAGGCGCAGCATGACCATCATGAAGCCGCCATTGGCCGAGGGCATTTCCAGGGCCTCGCCGGTGCGCCCATCGAGCATGAAAGTGTGGGAGGAATTGGGTTCGGTGCCCGGTGTCGGCGCCATGATGGTGATGACGCCGTTGGGCTCGTCCTCGTCCCAGCCAAAATACTGGACCACTTCGCCAGGGCGATGGGCCTTGGCTTTTTCCACCAGTTGTTGCAGGTCCAGCGGCGGTGTGTCAGCCGGCATCTCCCTAAGCTGGGGGGCGTCGCCCAGCAGGTGTTCGATTTCATGGTGGAAGATCAACGGCAGTCCGGTGATCGCCAGCATCAGCAGGAACACCGTGCAGATCAGGCTGGTCCAGGTGTGGACGAAGGACCAGCGGCGAATGGTTTTGCTTTTCATGAGCGATCCGAATGCAAGAGGGCACCTGCGGTGATAACACTGTTCACTCGAGGGACAACCCTTGTGGCGAGGGAGCTTGCTCCCGCTGGATCGCGCAGCGGTCCCAAGCTTTTGGGGCTGCTACGCAGCCCAGCGGGAGCAAGCTCCCTCGCCACGGTTTCGTTCCCCTACATGAACAGCGTTGCATCCAACAGCATGCCCTCAAAAGGTTTACGCGAATGCTAACCGTTTACCATTTGTAATTCACGCTGGCGACGACGTTGCGTTGGTCGCCGTAGTAGCAGTAGAAGCCGTCGCACGTGGACAGGTAGTCCTTGTTGAAGATGTTTTTCGCGTCCACCGCTACCGTGACCCCCTTGAGGGTCTTGTTCAAACGGCCCAGGTCGTAATGGGCCGAGGCGTCATACACGGTGTAGGAGCCGACATGGCCCCAGTCGGTGTTGGTGGTGTTGCCGTAGGTGTCGCCGACATAACGCACGCCAGCGCCGACGCCGAAACCGTCGAGCGGGCCGTTATGCCAGGTGTAGTCCGCCCAGGCGGTGGCCTGGTGACGCGGCACCTGGGCCATGCGCTTGCCTTTTTCAGCTGTCGTGCCCTTGGTGATTTCGCTGTCGTTGTAGGTGTAGGAACCGATCAGCTTGAGGTTGTCGGTCACGTCGCCTGAGGCTTCCAACTCCAGGCCGCGCACCTGTACTTCACCCACTTGGCGGGTGACGTTGTTTTCGGTGACAGAGTTGTTTTTCTGAGTCAGGTCGAACACCGCAGCGGTCAGCAGAGTCTTGGTGCCGGGTGGCTGGTACTTGATCCCCGCTTCGTATTGTTCGCCTTCGGTGGGTTTGAACGCTTCGGTGCTGTTGACGGTCGAGCCCGCCGCCGCCTGGAACGACTGGGCGAAGGAGATGTAGGGCGTCACACCGTTATCGAAGACGTAGCTCAACGCCGCGTTGCCGCTGAATTTCTTGTCGCGCTGGGTGTTGGTTACGTTGTTCTGGTTGTGGAATTCGGTGCCGGTGTGAATCCAGTCTTCACGACCGCCGAGGGTCAGGCGCCAGTTGTCCAGGGCGATCTGATCCTGGACGTACAGGCCGGTCTGGTTGGTCTTCTGGTTGTAGTCGTACATGGTGAAGTACTGGACGTTGGAGAAATCCTGTCCATAGATCGGGTTGTGGATGTTGCTGGTCGGCACGCCGGTCGAACCCCACAACCAGCGCGAATTGCTGTTGGAGCGCTGGTGGTCCAGGCCCAGCAGCAAAGTGTGGCTGAGGGCGCCGGTCTGGAAATCGGCCTGGAAGTTGTTGTCCACGGCGAACTGGCTGATGTCTTCGTCGACGACACTGGCGCTGCGCTTGACCGTGCCATCGGCGCTCACCGCTTCATCAGGACCCGCCGGCCAGAATTGCCCGCCGGCGGAGATGCCCTGGGTTTCCAGGTCGCTCTTGGTGTAGCGCAGGTTCTGGCGGAACTGCCAGGTGTCGTTCAGGCGATGTTCGAACGCATAGCCGAGGGCGTAGTAGGTACGGTCGTAGAATTCCCAGTCCGGGTCGCCGAGGTTCTTGTGGTGGGAAATCTTGCCCGCCGGCGAGGACAGCTTGGTGCCTTGCAGCGGCAGGAATTGCCCGGTGATTCCAGTGTCGTCGCGGGTGTATTGGGACAGGAAGGTCAGGCGCGTGTCGTCGTTGATGTTCCAGGTCAGGCTCGGTGCGAGGTTGTAGCGCTTGTCGGGGATGTGATCGACCTGGGAATTGCTGTCGCGCACGGTGCCGCTGAGCCGATAGAGGAACTGGCCTTCGTCATCGACCTTGCCGGTGCTGTCGAAGTTGATCTGCTTGTGTTCGTAGCTGCCGGCCTGCAACTCGACCTCGTTGCTGCTTTCGGCCTGTGGGCGACGGCTGACCATGTCCAACATGCCGCCAGGTGGCGTCTGGCCGTAGACCGAAGAGGCCGGGCCACGCAGTACGGCGATGCGTTCAAGGTTCCAGGGCTCGATTTTCGGCGTGATGTAGTTGCCCCTGGGTAGCGGCAGGCCATCGAGGAACTGAGTCGGCACGAAGCCGCGAACCAGCAGCCAGTCATTGCGCGAATCCGAGCCGTAGCCGCTGCTCTGCACGCCAGCGGTGTAGCGCAGGGCGTCATTGAGGTTGAGGACAGAACGGTCCTCCATTTGTTGGCGCGTGACCACCGAGACTGAGCGCGGCAGTTCGACGATCGGCGTATCGGTCTTGGTACCGGCGGCGGTGCGGGTGGCGACGTAACCTTCGGTCGGGCCCCACGCGGTTTCGCTGACACCGGCACCGATCACGCTGGTTTCCGGCAAGGCCATCACGCCTTCAGGCACGGCCACCAGGCTGTAGGTGCCGGCGCTGCTTTGCTCCAATTGCAGGCCGGTACCGCGCAAGGCCTCGCGCAATGCGCCGGTGGCGTCGAACTGGCCCTGGACCGGAGCCGAGGTCTTGCCCGAAGCCAGGGACGGATTCAGGCTCAGCGCGAGGCCGGCCTGGCTGGCGATCTGGTTCAGGGTGCTGGCCAGTGGCGCGGCGGGCAGGTTGTAGGTGCGCACGCTCGTGGCCTGTTCGGCGGCCAGCAGCGGGCCGCTGGCGAGAGGAACGGCAAAGGCAATGGCAACGGCCAGCAGGCTGGGGCGCAACAGGGTGTCTAGCGGGCGGGACATACGGCGGCTCCTGAATGGAAATATTTCTCAATTGCCTGGGTGCCGGATGAAAATTGAAAAGTGATAGGGCTGGATGAAAATAATTTAGATTCAGCTTGGGGCCCGGTGTCCTGCCTGGCCTTGTGTTGAGGCTACTGGCCTCATCGCGAGCAGGCTCGCTCCCACCGTTGATCTTCAGTGAGCCGCTGCTTTGTGTACAACACCGCTCCACTGTGGGAGCGAGCCTGCTCGCGATTAGGTCACCACTGACGCAAGATTCCTCAAGGCTTGGCCTCGGCCCTCGGTCCCACCACCACCCACCATCGCGTGTGATGCTCGATCTGCACCGGCAAGCTCGGCAGCAGCGCGGTCAGGGCCAGGTCGGTGTCATGCAATGGAAAGCTGCCGGTGATGCGCAGGTCTGCCACTTGGGGGGCGACACCCAAGTAGCCGCGTCGGTAGCGCCCCAGTTCATGGACCAGATCTTCGAGGCGCGCGTTGTCCACCACCAACATGCCGCGGGTCCAGGCATCGGCACCGGGGGGCAAGGCAATGGTCGGTCCGAGGCCGTCGCGGCGCATCAGTACTTGTTGGCCTTCGCGCAGGATCTGTTCCGTGTCCGCGGCCTGCGGGTGTGCCGCCACGGCGGACTTCAACACGCTCAGGCGCGTGCCTTCGTCTTCACGCCTGACCAGGAACCGTGTGCCCAAGGCGCGCAGGTTGCCTTCGCGGGTCTCGACGATGAACGGGCGCGGGTCGCCGTGGCCGGTTTCTACCAGGATCTCGCCTTCCTGCAGGACGATGCGGCGCTGCTTGTCATCGAACCGCACATCCAGCGCACTGTGGGTGTTGAGGTTGATCAGCGTGCCATCGACCAGGCGCAGGGTGCGTTGTTCGCCAGTGGCGGTGCGCTGGTCGGCCAGCCAGTAATCCAGCGGCAGGTAACGATCTCCGGCAAACAACGCCAGGCCGATGACCGCGATAACACTGGCCAGGCCGCTGCCCACCTTGCGGATCCGCCGGCGAATGCTGACCCGCGATTGCAGCAGTGCGGCCCGCGCCGGCCCACTGGCCACACTGAAGCGCTGGTCGAGCATGCCCAGTTGCCGCCAGGCCCGGGCGTGTTCTTCGTCGGCGGCATGCCAGCGGGCGAAGGCTTCGCGCTCCTGGGCGCTGCTCGAGTCCAGCGACAATTGCCAGGCAATGGCGGCGTCCAGCACGCTGGCCGAGACCGGTTTGGCGTGGGCCTGGCTCATGTCGGCTCACCATAAAGTGCGATGTAGCACTGGCGAATGCCTTGGGCCAGGTACTGCCGCACCCGCGGTACCGAAACCCCCAGGCGTTCGGCGATTTCGGCGTGGCCGAGACCGTCGAGGCGGTTATAGAGGAAGGCTGCGCGAGCCTTGCTCGACAGTTTGCCCAGCAGGCGGTCGATGGCCTTGAGGTCTTCCAGGATGATTTGCTGTTCTTCCACCGAGGGCTGCTCGGCCTCGGGGATTAGCATCAATTCGGTGAGGTAAGCCTGCTCCAATGCCGCTCGACGGAAGTAATCGAACAACAGGCCCTTGGCGATGGCTACCAGAAACGCCCGCGGTTCGCGAGGTGCCTTCAGCTCCTCGCGACCCAGCAAGCGCACAAAGGTGTCCTGGCTCAGGTCCTCGGCCCGTTGCGCACACGCCACGTTGCGGCGCAGCCATCCCAATAGCCAAGCGCGATGGTCACGGTACAACGCACCAACCAAATCACTATGAGGAGGAGTCGTGTCCGGTCTCACAAGTACCGTTCCTTTTTGACGGCGTCGGCTGCCGTCATGCTGCGTTGCCGCTCCTCGCCATAGCAGGCTATGACTCGTCGCGGCGCCTTGCCTGACGACAGCCGCCACTCGTCAAAAAAGGGACGGTACTTGCGAGACCGGACACTAGGGACTGACGACACGAAGCATCACCGATGTTTTAAGTAACGAGAATTGTTCGCGATTGTGGCAGAGGCGGGGGCGGGAAAGCAATTGGTGCTGGTCGGGACCTGATCTGTGGGTCTAATGAGTCTGTGGGAGCAAGGCTTGCCCGCGATGGTATCGCCTGGTTTGAGAGCCAAACCGAGTCGCCTGCATCGCGGGCAAGCCTTGCTCCCCACAGGTAAACCACCCTCGGAGCAGAGGATTTAGAGCGAAGGCGCCTGCTGGCGCCGTTTCCACTGGCCCAGGCGCTGTTGCAGTTCAAGCGGGCTGTGGATCTGCTGCTGGCGGGCACGGCTGAACAGGATCAGCGCCAGTTCGGCGGTGGCCAGGGCGTCGGCACTGGCGTTGTGGCGGTCGAAGACTTGCAGCTTGAACCAGTCGATCCATTCATCCAGACCCGCCTTGCGCAGATTGGCCTGGGGGCAAAGCATCGGCGCCAGGTCGGCCACATCGAGAAACGGATGCTGCAGGCGATAGCCCAGGTAGTCTTTCAAGGCGCGCCCGAGCATGTGGGAGTCGAATGGCGCGTGAAAGGCCAGCAGCGGACTGTCGCCCACGAACTCCATGAACGCCAGCAGCGCCTCGGCCGGGTCGCTGCCGGCGGCAATGGCGCTGGGCGCCAGACCGTGGATCAACACACTCGGCCCGAGTTTCTGCTTGTCGCATTGCAGGGTGCGTTCGAACTGCTGGCTGAAGTCGATCGCGCCGTCTTCGATGACCACCGCACCGATGGACAGAACCTGATCCTTGTTCAGGTTCAGGCCGGTGGTTTCCAGGTCCAGCACCACCCAGCGCTGTTCCCGTAAGCTGCGTTCATCCAACGGCGAGGAGGCGGGCAGGCGCTCCAGGCGCTGCTGCAACATCTGCGGCAACAGCGGCTGAGCCGGGCGTAGCCAGGAAAAAATGCTCACAACTGATACCTCAGCGCCAGGCTGCTTTGCAGGCGTTGGGCCTGGCGCAGGGATTCGCGCAGGATGCGCCGGTCCAGGTGATTGAGGCTGTCAGGGTCGACGCGATTGGAATAGGGCAGGTTCTCGCGGGTTTGCAATTGATGTTGTTGCATGCGGGTCTGCTGGATGAAGTGATAGGCCTCTTCATAGGCCGCGCCATCGAGCGGTTCGATCACTTCCTTGACGACCAGTTGCCGCAAGCGTTCCAGGGTATTGTTGACTTCGATGCCGTTGGCCAGGGCCAGCAGACGGGCGCCATCGACGAAGGGCGTCAGGCCTTGCACTTTCAAGTCCAGGGTGGCCTTTTCGCCATTCTTGCGGCTCAGCACGAAATCCCTGAAGCGTCCTACCGGCGGGCGATGGCGCAACGCGTTCTCGGCCATCATGCGCTGGAACAAGCGGTTATCGGCCACTTGATCGAGGATCTGCCGGCGCAACTGCTCGCAGCCCTGCTCGTCGCCCCAGACCACCCGCAGATCGAAATAAATACTCGAGCCCAGCAAGTTCTCCGGCGTCGCTTCGCGAATGAATGCCGCAAAGCGCCGGGCCCATTCGGCGCGGGACAGGCACAGCTCGGCGTTGCCGGCCATGATGTTGCCCTTGCACAAGGTGAAGCCGCACAGGGCCAGGCTCTGGTTGATCTGCTGGGCGATGGGCAGCAGCAGGCCGCGGATCTGCGCGGCATGGGCGGCGTCCCGCGCTTCGAACAAAATGCCGTTGTCCTGGTCGGTGTGCAGGGTCTGCTCGCGCCGGCCTTCACTGCCGAAACACAGCCAACTGAACGGCACCCCCGGGTCGCCTTTGTCAGCCAGGGTCAACTCGATGACGCGGCACACGGTGTGATCGTTGAGCAAGGTGATGATGTGGGTGATCTGGGTCGACGAGGCGCCGTGGGCCAGCATGCGCTCCACCAACTGGCCGATTTCGCCGCGCAGGGCCACGAGGTTCTCTACCCTGGGAGCGCTGCGAATGGTTCGGGCCAGGTGCACCAGGTCGACGCGCTGCAAGGAAAACAGATCGCGCTCCGATACCACGCCACACAGGCGATGGTCCTTGACCAGACAGACGTGGGCGATGTGGCGCTCGGTCATGGCGATGGCCGCGTCGAACGCGCTGTGGTCCGGCGAGAGAAAAAACGGTGCCTGGGTCATGTGTCCGACGATGGCCTGGGAAAAATCCCCGGAGCCATCGGCCACCACCTGTCGCAGGTCGCGCAAGGTGAAAATTCCCACCGGGGTTTTCTGCTCATTCACCACCACGATGCTGCCGACTTGTTGCTCGTGCATCAGCTTCACGGCTTCGCGCAGCGGGGTGTCCGGGCTGCAACTCACCGGATGACGCATCGCCAGTTCACCCAACCGCGTATTGAGGGAATATTGCGTGCCCAGGGTTTGTGCGGACTTTTGCTGGACTTGTTGGTTGACCTGATCGAGCAGGCTGCTGACCCCGCGCAGGGCGAAGTCGCGAAACGGGCCGGACAGGGCGAACAACTTGATGAAGGCTTGTTTGTTCAGTTGCAGGCAGAACGTGTCTTCGCCGGCCCGATGCTCGGTGCGCGTGGCCCGTTCGCCCAGCAGCGCGGCGAGGGGGAAACATTCGCCGGTGGTGATTTCGAAGGTGGTTTCGGTGCCACCTTTGGCCGTGTGCGGACGTTCGCCTACCACCCGGCCTTGCTTGACGATGTAGAAATGCTCCACCGGGCCGTCGGCGGGTTTGATGATGGTTTCGCCCGGCGCGTAGAAGCGCAGCAGGCATTGCTCTACCAGATAGGCCAGGTGGGCGTTTTCCATCTGGTTGAACGGGGGAAAGCGTTGGAGAAATTGCAGCGTCCCCTGGATGTTTTGCAACACCGCGGTTTTCCCTGCCTGGATGAAGGCGTCCGCTTTTTTCATAACCATTACGCAGTCTTTTTCGAATTGTTGTGGTCGGATCTGTTCTGCCATGGTCGGCCCCTCAGCGCGGGGTGCCCATTGGACGTAAGTCTAGGTCGCTGCATACGGGGCAGGCTTACGGAAAAGTCCTACGCCAGGCGTCGGAAAAATCTTCATTAAATGTTCTTGGAAAAAAATCCGACGAAGTGCACATTGAAGCGCCGCAGAACGATGTCTGACCACTGTGCCAGGGGATCGATTTAAAGAACGTAGAGAGCACCATGTCCGACCACGATATTTTGAGTGACGCCGAGCGCGAGGCGCTGAGTGCCGTCATGCTGGAACCTGACCTGCCGCCGCAGCGCGTCTTGATCGTCGATGACGACAAGGACGCTCGTGAGCTGCTGTCGGAGATCCTGGCGTTGGACGGGATTCACTGCATGACCGCCGCCAGTGGCGAAACGGCGCTCAAGATGCTGGAAACCAAGCCATCGATAGGCCTGCTGATCACCGATCTGCGCATGGGCAATGTCGATGGCCTGGAGTTGGTCCGCCTGGTGCGCGAGTCGGAGCGGGCGGCGCTGCCGATTATCATCGTGTCGGGCGATGCCGACGTGAAGGATGCCATTGAAGCCATGCACTTGAGCGTGGTGGACTTTCTGCTCAAGCCGATCGATACCGACAAGCTGTTGGGGTTGGTCAAGCATGAGTTGGGGATGGATCTTTAAGATCGTCTGTGGGGAGCAAGGCTTGCCCGCGATGCAGGCGCCTCGGTTTACCAAGGACCGCGCCGTCTTTATCGCGGGCAAGCCTTGCTCCCACAGTTAAACCCCTTCATCAGCCAAGGCTTGGTGATTAGCAATGAAAAAAGCCCTGATCGAGAGATCAGGGCTTTTGTGTGTCGCGTGTCTATCGCTCAATCACAACCCATTGGCTGCCTTGAACTCACGACGGCGACGGTGCAGCACCGGCTCGGTGTAGCCGTTAGGCTGCTTCGTGCCTTCGATCACCAGTTCGACCGCCGCCTGGAAGGCGATGTTGTTGTCGAAGCCTGGTGCCAACGGACGGTACAGCGGGTCGCTGGCGTTCTGACGGTCTACCACCGGCGCCATGCGCTTGAGGCTTTCCATCACCTGGTCCTGGGTGACGATGCCGTGACGCAGCCAGTTGGCGATGTGCTGGCTGGAGATACGCAGCGTCGCACGGTCTTCCATCAGGCCGATGTCGTTGATGTCCGGCACTTTGGAGCAGCCAACGCCCTGGTCGATCCAGCGCACCACGTAGCCAAGGATGCCCTGGGCATTGTTGTCCAGTTCGTTCTTGATCTGCTCCGGCGTCCAGTTCGGATTGACCGCCAACGGGATGGTCAGGATGTCGTCCACCGAAGCGCGGGCGCGCTTGGCCAGTTCGGCCTGGCGAGCGAACACGTCGACCTTGTGGTAATGCAGCGCGTGCAACGCGGCCGCGGTCGGCGACGGAACCCACGCGGTGTTGGCACCGGCCATCGGATGGGCGATTTTCTGTTCGAGCATCGCCGCCATCAGGTCCGGCATCGCCCACATACCCTTGCCGATTTGCGCGCGACCTTGCAGTCCGGTGCTCAAGCCGATATCGACGTTCCAGTTTTCATACGCGGCGATCCACTTCTCGGCTTTCATATCCGCCTTGCGCACCATCGGGCCGGCTTCCATGGAGGTGTGGATTTCGTCGCCGGTGCGGTCGAGGAAACCGGTGTTGATGAACACCACGCGCTCGCTGGCGGCCTTGATGCAGGCCTTGAGGTTGACCGTGGTACGGCGCTCCTCGTCCATGATTCCGACCTTGAGGGTGTTGCGTGGCAGGTTCAGTACGTCTTCGACGCGACCGAACAGCTCGTTGGTGAACGCGGCTTCTTCCGGGCCATGCATCTTTGGCTTGACGATGTACACCGAGCCGGTGCGGCTGTTGCGCCGCGAGGTGTTGCCGTTGAGGCTGTGAATCGCCGCCAGGCTGGTGACCAGGCCATCGAGGATGCCTTCCGGCACTTCGTTGCCATGCTTGTCCAGGATCGCATCGATGGTCATCAGGTGGCCGACGTTGCGTACGAACAACAGCGAGCGGCCGTGCAGGGTCACGCTCGAACCGTCGACGGTGGTGTAGACGCGGTCGGGGTTCATGGTCCGGGTAAACGTCTGGCCGCCCTTGGCGACTTCTTCAGCCAGGTCGCCCTTCATCAGGCCGAGCCAGTTACGGTAGATCACCACTTTGTCATCGGCATCGACGGCGGCGACCGAGTCTTCGCAATCCATGATGGTGGTCAGGGCGGCTTCCATCAGGATGTCTTTGACGCCGGCGGCGTCGGTCTGGCCGACCGGGGTGGTGGCGTCGATCTGGATTTCGAAGTGCAGGCCGTTGTGCTTCAGCAGCACGGCGGTCGGTGCCGAGGCATCGCCCTGGAAGCCGATCAACTGGGCATCGTCACGCAGGCCGCTGTTGCTGCCACCCTTGAGGGTGACCACCAGTTTGCCGTCGACGATTTTGTACGCGGTGGAATCGACATGGGAGCCGGCCGCCAGGGGCGCCGCTTCGTCGAGGAAGGCGCGGGCGAAGGCGATGACCTTGTCGCCGCGAACCTTGTTGTAGCCTTTGCCTTTTTCCGCGCCGTCGGCTTCGCTGATGGCGTCGGTGCCGTACAGCGCGTCATACAGCGAACCCCAGCGGGCGTTCGATGCGTTGAGGGCGAAGCGGGCGTTCATCACCGGCACCACCAGTTGCGGGCCGGCCATGCGGGCGATTTCGTCATCGACGTTTTGCGTCGTGGCCTGGAAATCCGCCGCTTCTGGCAGCAGGTATCCAATGTCTTGCAGGAAGGCTTTGTAAGCCACGGCGTCGTGGGCCTGGCCGGCACGAGCCTGGTGCCAGGCGTCGATCCGCGCCTGGAAATCGTCGCGTTTGGCGAGTAGGGCTTGGTTCTTCGGCGCCAGGTCGTGGATGACCTTGTCGGCACCGGCCCAGAACGCGTCGGCGGTGAGGCCGGTTCCGGGAATGGCTTCGTTATTCACGAAGTCGAACAGGACTTTGGCGACCTTAAGGCCACCGACTTGAACGTGTTCAGTCATTGCTTGCCTCACTCTGCTCAGCTATTTCGCTTTTCAGCTCTTCGATTTTGACAATGAAGCCTCGGGACATTTAAACCACAAACCCCGGAACCAGTACATGCCATCGCTGGCGGCTGGGTGTTAAGCCTTGCTGACGGGGCTTTTCAGGGATGCGACTGGCCTTAAGCAGACATCGGTACAACATTATGTAGTGCTTGCTGCGGCATACTACATGATCAATTGCGCTTGTGAAAATTAGACTAATTGCGTCGTTCCGCGACCGACTAAAGCAGTACGGTCACGACGAGGCACAGGATGTTCTCAAAAAACAGACAGATTGTTCCAGATAAATCTTAATGTTTGTACACGATGTTTTGCTCCCACAGTGGTCAGGTATAAATCCTCAGGCTCACGGTCTGCTGCCTATACTGTTTCTTCCACAACAAGAGGGCCGCGCCATGGACCATCTGGTCATCACTGTTTTCGCCCCGGACAAGCCCGGGCAGGTCGAGCGCATTGCCGATTGCATCGCCGAGCACGGCGGTAACTGGCTGGAAAGCCGTATGTCGCGACTGGCGGGGCAATTTGCCGGGATCCTGCGGCTCAGCGCCCCGGCCGAAGTCCACGAAGAGTTGATCGAAGCCTTGCAGGGGCTGTCGGCCCATGGCATCCGCGTATTGATTGCCGAAAGCAGCCTGGAAGAAACCTGTAGCTGGAAACCCATCACCATGGAACTGGTGGGCAATGATCGTCCCGGCATCGTGCGTGATATCACCCGATTGCTGAGTGAACAGGGGGTAAACGTCGAACGCCTGGTGACGCAGGTTCGTCCGGCGCCGATGAGCAACGAGTTGCTGTTCCACGCCGAAGCGACCCTTGGGGTGCCCTTGACCCTGTCGCTGGACACCTTGCAGGAACGCCTGGAGACCCTGGCCGATGAGTTGATGGTGGAACTCAAGCTCAGCGACGAAGCGCAATAAAGGTTATCCAAGAAAAAACTGCGCCTGCCTGTGGATAACCTGTAGAGACCCGGCTCCAGCCCAGGGTCGCCGGGGTTCTGCGGAGAGTGGTCAAAAAATCATCAGTTTTCAAGGGCTTGTGCACAAACGGCGGGGATCACGCTGTGGATAACCTTGGGACGGATGAGCGCAGGCCACGCGGGGCGTGGCCTGTGGAGGTTTGTACGTTTTTTGATCAGCTGCGCCGGCGCATGCTGATCACGGCATCGACGCTATACACCGCAAGCCCAGCCCAGATAAACAGAAACGCCACCAGTGTGCTGGACGACAGGTGCTCACCGAACAGCAGCACGGCGAGCAACAACACCAGCGTCGGTGCGATGTACTGGAGGAACCCGAGGGTGGTGTAGGGCAAATGCCGCGCCGCGGCGTTGAAGCACACCAGCGGAACCAGCGTCACGGGGCCTGCCGCCACCAGCCACCAGGCTTCGGAGGTGGTCCAGAACGCGGCCTGGGCACTGGTGGCCGTGGGGTTGAACAGCAACCAGGCGATGGCGATCGGCACCAGCATCCAGGTTTCCACCACCAGCCCCGGCAATGCCTTGACCGGTGCCTGTTTGCGGATCAATCCATAAAAGCCGAAGGTCAGCGCCAGCACCAGGGATACCCACGGCAGGCTGCCCACTTGCCAGACCTGCTGCGCCACGCCGACCGCCGCCAACCCTACCGCCAGCCATTGCATGCGGCGCAGGCGCTCGCCGAGGATCAGCATGCCCAGCAGTACGTTCACCAGTGGGTTGATGTAGTAACCCAGGCTGGCTTCGAGCATGCGCTCGTTGTTCACCGCCCAGACGTAAGTCAGCCAGTTGGCCGCGATCAACGTCCCGCTCAAGGCGAGGATCGCCAGTCGTCGTGGATTGTCCCGCAGTTCGCGCCACCAGCCGGGGTGTTTCCAGACCATCAGCAACGCCGCGCCGAACAAGGCCGACCACAGCACGCGGTGGATGATGATTTCCACCGACGGCACGCTGGCGATGGCCTTGAAGTAGATCGGGAACAGTCCCCAGATGATGTAGGCACTCAGGCCCAGGATGTACCCGCGACGCGGGTTGGCGGCTTGCATGCAGAATCCTTGCTTAGGCAGCGAACAAAGGGGGGTGATTGTAAGGAGATTTGTCTGGTTGTGCTGTGAACCTTGTGCACAATCACCGAAAGTCCCCTGTGGGAGCGGGCTTGCTCGCGAAGGCGGCGTGCCTGGCAGTACAACTTTGCCTGACCCAGCGCTTTCGCGAGCAAGCCCGCTCCCACAGGGTGATTCTGCAGTCCATCAGAACAACTTCAACGGCTCTTCATTGAGCGCCGCCAGTTGCTCGCGCAGTGCCAGTACCTGGTCGCCCCAGTAACGTTCGCTGCCGAACCACGGGGAAGCTGCGCGGGAAGGCCGGGTCGTCCCAGCGTCGCGCCAGCCAGGCGCTGTAATGCATCAGGCGCAGGGCGCGCAGCGGTTCGATCAGCGCCAGTTCACGCGGGTCGAAGTCGTGGAACTCACGGTAGCCATCCATCAATTCCGACAACTGCCCCAGGCATTCCTGGCGATCGCCGGCGAGCATCATCCACAAGTCCTGCACCGCCGGACCCATGCGGCAGTCGTCGAGGTCGACGATGTGGAAGACCTCGTCACGGCACATCATGTTGCCGGGGTGGCAGTCACCGTGCATGCGGATGTTCTTATGGGGCGTGGCGGCGTAGACCTCTTCGACACGCTTGAGCAGGTCCCTGGCGACCGACTCGTAGGCCGGCAGCAGGGCGCGGGGGACGAAACCACTTTGCAGCACGGTAGCCAGCGAGTCATGGCCGAAATTCTTCACGCCCAAGGCTTCACGATGCTCGAACGGGCGGGTCGCCCCGAGCGCGTGCAGGCGCCCGAGCAGTTGCCCCAGGCGATAGAGTTGATCCAGATTGCCCGGCTCCGGCGCCCGGCCACCGCGACGGGGAAACAGGGTGAAACGAAACCCGGCGTGTTCGTGCAGGCTGGTGCCGTTGTGGATCAGCGGCGCTACCACGGGCACTTCGTACTCGGCCAACTCGAAGGTAAAACTGTGCTCTTCCAGGATCGCTTCGTTGGTCCAGCGCTGGGGGCGATAGAACTTGGCGATCAGCGGCTCGGCATCTTCGATGCCGACCTGATAGACACGGTTCTCGTAGCTGTTGAGGGCCAACACGCGGGCGTCGCTGAGAAAGCCGATGCTTTCAACGGCATCGAGTACCAGGTCGGGCGTGAGGGTTTCAAACGGATGGGACATGCTGACTCCTGCGCAGCGGCAGGGCTGCCGCGTCCGACCCAGCATGGTAGCGCAGACGGAGGCAGATAGGTGGTGGCTGTGCTGACGCTATCGTGAGCAGGCTCGCTCCCACAGTGGATCTTCGGTTGTACCGCCGATCCCTGTGGGAGCTTGCTCGCGATGAGGTCCTATCAGGCGCCGATGACCCCGCCATCTTCCCGGGTAATCACCATCACCGATGACCGTGGCTTGCCGTTGGGCAGGTGCTCAGGGAAGGTCGAGCCGCCGTTTTCCCCCGGATGCTGGATCCCGACGAACAAGGCCTTCTGGTCCGGCGCAAAACTGATCCCAGTGACTTCGCAGCCCACCGGCCCGACCATGAAGCGGCGAATTTCGCCACTGTTGGGGTCGGCGCAGAGCATCTGGTTGTTGCCCATGCCAGCGAAGTCCCCGGCGTTGCTGGAGTCACCGTCGGTGAGGATCCACAGCCGCCCGGCTTTGTCGAAGCCCAGGCCATCGGGGCTGTTGAACATATTCTGCGCGTTGATGTTGGACGACCCGGCTTTCGGCGTGCCAGCGTGTACCGTTGGGTTGCCGGCGACCACGAACAGGTCCCAGGAGAAGGACTTGGAGGCGTGGTCGTCGCGGTCGGTGCGCCAGCGCAGGATCTGCCCGTAGACGTTCTTGGCCCGAGGGTTCGGCCCGTCCACCGGCTGACCGTCTTCGCCGCGCTTGGAGTTGTTGGTCAGGGTGCAATAGACCTGGCCGTCTTTCGGGCTGACCACGATCCACTCCGGGCGGTCCATGCGGGTGGCACCCACGGCGCTGGCGGCCAGGCGCGCATGGATCAGCACTTCGGCCTGGTCGGCGAAGCCGCTGCTGGCGTCGAGACCGTTCTTGCCATGGGTCAGCTCGATCCACTGGCCCTTGCCTTTGGGATGGTCCGGGTTGCCGTCGCCGGCATCGAAACGCGCCACGTACAAGGTGCCATGGTCCAGCAGGTTACGGTTGGCCTTGGCATTACGCGGGTTGATGCGTTCGCGGCTGACGAACTTGTAGATGAACTCGCCGCGCTCATCGTCGCCCATGTACACCACGGCGCGACCGTCATTGGTCTGCGCCAGGGCGGCGTTTTCGTGTTTGAAGCGGCCCAGGGCGGTACGTTTTACCGGGGTGGATTGCGGATCGAACGGGTCGATCTCGACCACCCAGCCGTGGCGATTGAGTTCGTTGGGGTTCTTTGCCAGGTCGAAGCGCGGATCAAACAGGTGCCAGTTGATCTCACGGCTGGTGACGGTGGCGCCGTAGCGTTTTTGCGCTTCATCAAACTGCAAATCGGACTTGCTGCTGCCGAAGCAGTCGGTGAAGTTTTCTTCGCAGGTCAGGTAGGTGCCCCAGGGTGTCATGCCGTTGGCGCAGTTCTGGAAAGTCCCCAGCACTTTCTTGCCGCTCTTGTCGGCGCTGGTTTTCAGCAGGTCATGGCCGGCGGCCGGGCCGCGCAGGCGAATCGGCGTGTTGCCGTGGATGCGGCGGTTGTAGCGCGATTCCTGGACAAACTGCCACTGGCCGCGACGACGCTGGACCTCGATCACCGAGACCCCTTCGCTGGCCTGGGCCTTGTGCACGTCTTCGGCCGACTGCGGCTGGCCGCCGTGGGGGAAGAGGTAGCGGTAATTGGTGTATTCGTTGTTGATCGCCATCAGCGCCCGGTTATTGTCGCCGGGGAACGGGAACAGGCTCATGCCGTCGTTGTTGTCGCCGAACTGCACTTCCTGTGCGCGGGCAGTACCGTTGCCACTGGGGTCGAAGGCCGGGGCATTTTTCTGCAGCGGCTGGCCCCAACTGATCAGCACCGAGGATTTGTAGCCCGGCGGCAAGGTGATGGTGTCGGCCGTGGCGGCGGCGATGCTGTTAAAGCCCAGCAGCTTGCTGTTGCCTTCGCTCACGGCGGCGGCCAGGACGCTGCGGCTCAGCAGGTTGCCGCCCAAAAACATCGCCGCGCCGCACAGGGCGCCGGCACTGATGAAACTGCGACGGCTCAGGCCGACGATCTTTTCCAGGTCGGTGGATTGGTTTTCTTCTAATAGGCTCATCTCAGGCTCCCTGCTGGTTTTGGCAGTCACCTTAAAGCGGGTCGATGAAACTATTGTTGCAGCGTGCTACAGCGGTGTGCCGAGCAGCACATTTGTTGGCGAAAACGTTACTTGCACCAGTGAGCCGGCTGCCAGTTTCTGCGCTTGTAACTGAAGCGGCTCGGCCAGGGCGCACAGCGTCTGGCCATTGGGCAGGCCTATGCGCACTTCGCTGGGGCCGTCCTGGGCGGCGTCGATCTGCTCGATCATGCCGCGCAGTGTATTGGTCCCCGGTTTTTCCGCTTGCTCGATAGGGTGCAATTCCAGCCAGCCGGCCTTGATCAGCGCCACCACTTCGGTGCCGGTATCCAGCTCCAGGCGCAGGGTGCTGTCGTGGGTGATCTGGGCTTCGATGACCAGGCCCCGGGCCAGCTCCAGGCGTACCCGGTCGTTGTGCCCTTGCGCCTCGATGCCCAGGACCTTGCCATGCAATTGATTGCGGGCACTGGTGCGCAGCATCAGGCGACTGAGCAGGCCCAGGTCGCCGGCGTCCTCGCTCGCTTCCAGCAGTTGGGCCTGCAGCGCTTGCAAGCGCTGATACAGGCGCAGCACGCGCAGGCCTTCCTCCGACAACTTGGCGCCGCCACCGCCCTTGCCGCCGACGCTGCGCTCTACCAACGGTTGGTCCGCCAGGTTGTTCAATTCATCGATGGCATCCCAGGCCGCCTTGTAGCTCAGGCCCGCGCTCTTGGCGGCGCGGGTGATCGAGCCCTGTTCGGCGATGTGCTGCAACAGGGCGATGCGTTGAGGTCGCCGAACGATGTGCTGGGTCAGAAGTGTGGACAAGGACATGACGGAAAACTGCATGCAAGGGGCTATGAGCGGACGTTGGCGCCTTGGGCGCGGCACGTCAAGCCGGCTCACCGGGTTTCGGCGTGCGGGCCAGGCAGTACACATCGACCCGCGCAGCGCCGGCATCGCGCAACAGGGCCGCCAGTGCTTGGGCAGTGGCACCGGTGGTGAGCACATCGTCGACCAACGCCAGGTGACGGTTGCGCAACGCGGCCTCGGGCGCCAGGGCAAAGGCCTGGCGCAGGTTTCGCCGTCGTGCCTTGGCGTCGAGGGCCTGTTGGGCGGGGGTGTCCTGGGTGCGTCGCAGCAGGTTTTCTTGGCAAGGGATCGCCAACGGTCCACTGAGCCAGCGGGCCAGTAGCGCCGCCTGATTGAAACCGCGCTGGCGCAAGCGCCGGGTCGCCATTGGCACCGGTACCAGTGCGTCGGGCCGTTCCAGGCCTTCGTCGAAATGATGCTGCAGCGATTGGGCCAGCAGTTCGCCCAGTAGCCGGCCCAGGGGCCACTTCGCCTGATGCTTGAAACGGGTGATCAGGCTGTCCACCGGGAAGTCGTAGGCCCAGGGGGCCAGGACCCGCTCGAAGGCCGGCGGTTGCGAGGCACATTGTCCGCAACGCAGTCCGGCCATGGGCAGCGGCAATGCGCAGACGCGGCATTGATCGCCAAGCCAGGGCAGTTCGCTTTCACACGGTGTGCAGATAGGCTGTGGTGTGTCGGTGCTTTCGCCGCACAATAAGCAGAATTGTTTGTTTTTTAACCAGATGTAAACCGGTCCGTTGTAACGTGGTTGACAGCGCATGACTCTTCCTTAAATATGCCGAACATCCGTGTCGCGCCTGTGGGTATTCCATCCCCCAGGCGCCAGCCAAGCATAATCAAGGAAATGCCCATGAGCGCCAGCACCACTGCCAACCTGCGTCATGACTGGTCTTTGGCCGAAGTCAAAGCACTCTTCGTCCAGCCATTCAATGACCTGCTGTTCCAGGCGCAGACCGTGCACCGCGCGCACTTCGACGCCAACCGCGTCCAGGTTTCCACGCTGCTGTCGATCAAGACCGGCGCTTGCCCGGAAGATTGCAAATATTGTCCGCAGTCCGGTCACTACAACACCGGGCTGGATAAAGAGAAATTGCTGGAAGTGCAGAAGGTCCTCGAAGAGGCCGCGCGTGCCAAGGCCATCGGTTCGACCCGTTTCTGCATGGGCGCGGCCTGGAAGCATCCGTCGGCCAAGGACATGCCGTATGTGCTGGAGATGGTCAAAGGCGTGAAGGCCATGGGCCTGGAAACCTGCATGACCCTCGGCCGCCTCGACCAGGACCAGACCCAAGCGCTGGCCCAGGCCGGCCTGGACTACTACAACCACAACCTCGACACATCGCCGGAGTTCTACGGCAGCATCATCACCACCCGCACCTACAGCGAGCGCCTGCAAACCCTGGCCTATGTGCGTGATTCGGGGATGAAGATCTGCTCCGGCGGCATCCTCGGCATGGGCGAGTCCCTGGACGACCGCGCCAACCTGCTGATCCAACTGGCGAACCTGCCGGAGCACCCGGAATCGGTGCCGATCAACATGCTGGTCAAAGTCGCCGGTACGCCACTGGAGAATGCCGAGGATGTCGATCCGTTCGATTTCATCCGCATGCTCGCCGTGGCGCGGATCATGATGCCCCAATCCCATGTACGCCTGTCCGCTGGCCGTGAAGCGATGAACGAGCAGATGCAGGCCTTGGCGTTCCTGGCCGGTGCGAACTCGATTTTCTACGGTGACAAGCTGCTGACCACCGCCAACCCGCAAGCCGACAAGGACATGCAGTTGTTCGCCCGCCTGGGTATCCAGCCCGAAGCCCGGGAAGAACATGCCGATGAAGTGCACCAGGCGGCGATTGAGCAGGCGCTGGTGGAGCAGAAGAGTAGCGAGCAGTTCTACAACGCCGCTGTTTGATTGCTCACCGATTCCCTGATTGGAATGCAAGAAACTGTGGGAGCGAGCCTGCTCGCGATGGCGATGGAACCTTCAACATTTGTGTCGACTGGTACACCGCTATCGCGAGCAGGCTCGCTCCCACAAGGTTTTTGGCCAGTCTTTAAATAGTTGAGGCCTGCATGCCCTTCGATCTCGCCGCACGCCTGGCTGCCCGTCGTGCCGAAAACCTCTATCGCCAGCGCCCGTTGCTCGAAAGCCCGCAGGGCCCGGAAGTGGTGGTGGACGGCCAGCCGTTGCTGGCTTTCTGCAATAACGATTACCTGGGCCTGGCCAATCACCCGCAGGTGATCGAAGCTTGGCGCGCCGGGGCGGCTCGGTGGGGCGTCGGTGGCGGTGCTTCCCATCTGGTGATTGGCCACAGCGGCCCACATCACGCCTTGGAAGAAGCCTTGGCCGACTTGACCGGCCGCCCACGGGCGCTGCTATTCACCACCGGCTACATGGCCAACCTCGGCGCGGTCACCGCGCTGGTGGGGCAGGGCGATACCGTGCTGGAAGACCGCCTCAACCATGCTTCGTTGCTCGACGCCGGGCTGTTGTCTGGTGCGCGCTTCAATCGTTACCTGCACAACGATGCCCAAAGCCTGGCCAATCGCCTGGAGAAAGCCACTGGCAATACCCTGGTGGTCACCGATGGCGTATTCAGCATGGACGGCGACATCGCCGACCTGCCGGCACTGGCCCGTGCGGCCAAGGCCAAGGGCG
This sequence comes from Pseudomonas bijieensis, assembly GCF_013347965.1. Taxonomy (NCBI): domain Bacteria; kingdom Pseudomonadati; phylum Pseudomonadota; class Gammaproteobacteria; order Pseudomonadales; family Pseudomonadaceae; genus Pseudomonas; species Pseudomonas bijieensis. The sequence goes on from NZ_CP048810.1 coordinate 4,785,004, forward strand.
CCTGGCTGATGGTCGACGATGCCCACGGTTTTGGCCCGCTGGGTGCCAATGGTGGCGGTATCGTCGAGCATTTTGGCTTGAGCCAGGATGACGTGCCGGTGCTGGTTGGCACCTTGGGCAAGGCCTTCGGCACCGCCGGCGCTTTTGTGGCCGGCAGTGAGGAACTGATCGAGAGCCTGATCCAGTTCGCGCGTCCCTATATCTACACCACCAGCCAACCGCCGGCCCTGGCCTGTGCCACGCTCAAGAGCCTCGAACTGCTGCGCAGCGAGCATTGGCGGCGTGAACATTTGCAGGTGCTGATCCGCCAGTTCCGTCACGGCGCCGAACAGATCGGCCTGCAATTGATGGACAGCTTCACGCCGATCCAGCCGATCCTGATCGGTGATGCGGGGCGGGCGATGCGTTTGTCGCAGATGCTGCGTGAGCGCGGGCTGATGGTCACGGCGATCCGTCCGCCCACCGTACCGGCCGGCAGCGCCCGTTTGCGCGTGACCCTGACCGCCGCCCACAGCGAAGCCCAGGTGCAGCTATTGCTGAATGCACTGGCCGAGTGTTTTGCCCAACTGGGACCGGAGCCAAGCCATGCGTGATCGACTGATACTGCTGCCCGGTTGGGGCTTGGGTATTTCGCCGCTTGAGCCATTGGCGGCGGCGCTGCAAGGTCTCGACGAACATCTGCGGGTGGAAATCGAGCCGTTGCCGGCACTGACATCGAGCGACCTCGATGAATGGCTCGAGGAGTTGGACGCCGCCGTGCCCCAGGATGTCTGGCTGGGCGGTTGGTCCCTGGGGGGCATGCTGGCTTCGGCGCTGGCGGCGCGGCGCGGTGAGCGCTGCTGCGGCTTGCTGACCTTGGCGAGCAATCCCTCGTTCGTCGCCCATGCGCAATGGCCGAGTGCAATGGCCGCTGAAACCTTCGATGGCTTTCTCGCCGGGTGTGCCGCCGATCCACGCCAGACCCTCAAGCGTTTCAGTTTGCTATGCGCCCAGGGCTGCAGTGATCCGCGTGGATTGTCGCGATTGCTATTGGCCGGTGCACCGAGTACTTCGCCCGAGGTATTGATGGCCGGGCTCGAACTGCTGGTGCAACTGGACACCCGTCAGGCATTGCAAAGCTTTCGCGGTCCGCAACTGCATCTGTTTGCCGGGCTCGATGCCCTGGTACCGGCTGAAGCCGCGAGTGAATTGTTGGTCTTGCTGCCGGATGTCGAAATCGGTCTGATCGAACAGGCCGGTCACGGATTTCTTCTGGATGACCCCCACGGTGTGGCGGGGGCGATCCAGGCTTTTTTGCATGAGTCCGGTGATGACTGATTTGTCTCTTCCCAAATTACCCGGTGCCTTGCCCGACAAGCGCCAGGTGGCGGCTTCGTTTTCCCGGGCTGCAGCCAGTTATGACAGCGTGGCCGAGTTGCAGCGCGACGTGGGCCAACAGTTGCTCGGGCGCTTGCCGTCTTCGTTTATCCCACAACGTTGGCTGGACTTGGGTTGCGGCACCGGTTATTTCACCCGGGCCCTCGGCGCGCGTTTCGGCGAGACGACCGGCCTGGCACTGGATATCGCCGAAGGCATGCTCAACCATGCTCGTCCCCAGGGCGGAGCTGCGCATTTTGTCGCCGGCGACGCGGAGCGACTGCCCTTGCAGGCGTCGAGTTGCGATTTGGTGTTCTCCAGCCTGGCGGTGCAGTGGTGCGCGGATTTTGCCTCGGTGCTGAGTGAGGCTCATCGTGTATTGAAACCGGGTGGGGTTTTTGCCTTTACCAGCCTTTGTGTGGGCACTTTGTACGAATTGCGCGACAGTTGGCGTCAGGTGGATGGCCTGGTACACGTCAACCGTTTCCGCGCATTCGAGACGTATCGACAGTTGTGCGCGGCCAGCGGGCTGCATGTTCTCAGTCTTGAAAATTGTCCCCATGTGTTGCATTACTCCGATGTGCGCAGCCTGACCCACGAGCTGAAAGCCTTGGGCGCCCACAATCTGAACCCTGGCCGGCCCGGTGGGTTGACGGGCAGGGCGAGGATCCTGGCGTTGGTTGAAGCCTACGAACAGTTTCGACAGGCGCAGGGGTTGCCCGCGACCTATCAGGTGGTCTACGCCGTCTTGGAGAAACCGCTATGAGCCAGGCCTATTTCATTACCGGCACCGACACCGATGTAGGCAAGACCACCGTCGCGGCAGGCCTGCTGCATGCTGCGCGGCAGGCTGGCATGAGTACCGCCGCTGGCAAACCCGTGGCCTCCGGTTGCGAGGTGACACCCAAGGGCCTGCGCAATGCCGATGCCTTGGCCTTGCTAGCCGAATGCTCGATACCGTTGACTTATGCACAGGTCAATCCGGTGGCGTTCGAACCGGCAATAGCGCCGCACTTGGCTGCCCGGGAGGCGGGCGTTGCGTTGACGGTGCAGTCGTTGCTAGGCCCGATGCGCGAAGTGCTGGCGCTGGGCGCCGATTTCACCTTGATCGAAGGTGCGGGCGGTTGGCGAGTGCCGCTGGCCGGCCAGGACAATCTTTCCGACCTGGCGATAGCGCTGGGCTTGCCGGTGATTCTGGTGGTGGGCGTGCGCCTGGGCTGCATCAGCCATGCGTTGTTGACCGCCGAGGCGATCGCCCGTGATGGCTTGCAGCTTGCTGGTTGGGTCGCGAACATCATCGACCCGGCCACCTCGCGCCTGGAAGAAAACCTGGCAACCTTGGCCGAGCGACTTCCGGCGCCTTGCCTGGGCCGGGTGGCACGAATCCAAGGCGTGACGGCCGAAGCCGTGGCCGAACACCTTCAATTGGACCTGCTGGACTGAAACCACGCCAAGGTTTTGCCTATGACGCGGCACTGTGCCATTAGTGTTTTTGTCGGGCCTTTTCCGCAGGCTTCTGGTTCAATGGCCACTGTCGACCCTTCAAGAAGACGAGCTCTGCCATGGAAATCTCAGGAAACACCGCGTTCTATGCCGGTCTGAGTACGATTCAGACAGGGCAGAACCGTGTCGATCAGGCGGCCGGCCAGATTGCCAACACCACGATCGAGCGCTCGGTCACCAGTCAGTCGTCCGAAGTGCAGGTTGATCGCCTGCGTTCGGTGGATCGCAGCCAACAGTCGGACCAGGCCGCAAACGTGGTCGAACTGTCCCAAGGCAAGTTCCAGGTGCAACTGGGTGTGAGCGTGGCCAAGGCATCCGACGAAATGCTCGGTACGTTGATCGATACCTTCGCCTGATCCTGTTCTTCAGATTTACGAAAACGCCGCGATTATTCGCGGCGTTCTTGTCTCTAACGTCTTATTGCTCAACTAATATTTCCTACGCACACCGCGAGTTCTTCAGTGCGATGGATTCTCCGTGTCCGACATTTTTCCCATGCTGATGACGAATGGCAAAAGATCGGCGCTTGACAAGATTTGGGCGTAAACGTATGTTTCAAACAACTGTTTGACCGCTACAACAAATCCACGCGGTCGTTCATTCCCGGTTACATCAGCAGAGGTTTATCGCTATGCCTGACTACAAGGCCCCCTTGCGTGATATTCGCTTCGTTCGTGACGAACTGCTTGGCTACGAAGCGCATTATCAGAGCCTTCCGGCTTGCCAGGATGCAACTCCGGACATGGTTGACGCCATTCTCGAAGAAGGCGCCAAGTTTTGTGAGCAGGTATTAGCTCCGCTGAACCGCGTGGGCGACATCGAAGGCTGTACCTGGAGCGAGTCCGGCGTGAAGACCCCGACCGGTTTCAAGGAAGCCTACAAGCAATTCGTCGAAGGCGGCTGGCCAAGCCTGGCCCACGACGTCGAGCACGGCGGGCAAGGCCTGCCGGAGTCTCTGGGCCTGGCGGTCAGCGAAATGGTCGGCGAAGCCAACTGGTCCTGGGGCATGTACCCAGGCCTGTCCCATGGCGCGATGAACACCATTTCCGAACACGGCACGCCTGAGCAGCAAGAGGCTTACCTGACCAAGCTGGTTTCCGGCGAATGGACCGGCACCATGTGCCTGACCGAACCGCACTGCGGCACCGACCTGGGCATGCTGCGCACCAAGGCCGAGCCTCAGGCCGATGGTTCCTACAAGGTCAGTGGCACCAAGATCTTCATTTCGGCCGGTGAACACGACATGGCCGACAACATCGTCCACATCGTGTTGGCTCGCCTGCCGGACGCTCCCGCCGGCACCAAGGGCATTTCGCTGTTCATCGTTCCCAAATTCCTGCCTAACGCCGATGGCTCCATCGGTCAGCGCAACGCAGTGAGCTGTGGTTCCCTGGAACACAAGATGGGCATCCACGGCAACGCCACTTGCGTGATGAACTTCGACGCGGCCACCGGTTACCTGATCGGCCCGGCGAACAAAGGCCTGAACTGCATGTTCACCTTCATGAACACCGCACGCCTGGGCACCGCGCTGCAAGGCCTGGCCCACGCCGAAATCGGTTTCCAGGGCGGCCTGAAATATGCCCGCGATCGTCTGCAAATGCGCTCCCTGACTGGCCCGAAAGCACCGGAAAAGGCTGCCGACCCGATCATCGTGCACCCTGATGTGCGTCGCATGCTGCTGACCATGAAGGCTTTCGCCGAAGGTAATCGGGCGATGGTCTACTTCACCGCCAAGCAGGTCGACATCGTCAAGTACGGCGTAGATGAAGAAGAGAAGAAAAAAGCCGATGCGCTGCTGGCGTTCATGACGCCGATCGCCAAGGCCTTCATGACTGAAGTCGGCTTCGAATCGGCCAACCATGGCGTGCAGATCTACGGCGGCCACGGCTTCATCGCTGAGTGGGGCATGGAGCAGAACGTTCGCGACAGCCGTATCTCGATGCTGTACGAAGGCACCACCGGCATCCAGGCCCTCGACCTGCTGGGCCGTAAAGTGCTGATGACCCAGGGCGAGGCACTCAAGGGCTTCACCAAGATCGTCCACAAGTTCTGCCAGAGCAACGAAGGCAACGAAGCGGTCAAGGAGTTCGTAGAACCCCTGGCTGCGCTGAACAAGGAATGGGGCGAGCTGACCATGAAGGTCGGCATGGCGGCCATGAAGGATCGCGAGGAAGTCGGTGCGGCATCGGTGGACTACCTGATGTACTCCGGTTACGCCTGCCTGGCCTATTTCTGGGCCGACATGGCACGCCTGGCTGCGGAGAAACTCGCCGCCGGTACTACCGAAGAAGCCTTCTACACCGCCAAGCTGCAGACCGCGCGCTTCTACTTCCAGCGTATCCTGCCGCGCACCCGTACCCACGTGGCAGCCATGCTGTCGGGCGCCAACAACCTGATGGACATGAAAGAAGAGGACTTCGCGTTGGGCTACTAAGCCTCACGCGGTTCTTCCAAAAGCCGCTGCTTCTTCGGGAGCAGCGGCTTTTTCATGTTCGCCTAAATCTCCCTGTGGGATCTTGAGATATTTCGAAAAACATTCATCAAACAGCACCTAAGAAAACATTCCCTCCTGCCGTTACAGGGGTGGCAGTGTGACATCTGTCACATCCAGCGTGCCTTACTGCTCCAGTTGCAGGCACAATGCCATCTTTGCTCAGCCGGGTCGGAGCTTTACCCTTGCCGCGTTCTTCCGCTGTACGTCTAAGCCATTTCCTACCATCGTTACTGCTTTTGCTGGCGGGACTTGCGGCTGCCTACGTCAAGGATCTCAACGTTTTCTTCACCTCGTTGTTCAACGTTCTTCCGACGCTGGTGTTATTGCTGGGCGGGGCGTACTGCGCCGTCTACCGACGTCAACGTGAACTGTTTCTGATGGTCACGGTATACATCGCTTATTTCCTCCTGGATACCCAGACCGACTTCTACCGCGATAACGGCAAGGTGCGCGAAGACGCCGCTGTGGTATTCCATCTTGTCTGCCTGTTGTTGCCACTGTTGTTCGGGTTGTTCGCGGCGTGGCAGGAGCGCACTCATCTGTTCCAGGACATGGTGGCGCGGTTCGCGGTGTTGCTGGTCTTTGGCAGCGTGGCATTGGCCCTGGAGCAGAGTTTTCCCCAGGCCTTGCTGTTGTGGCTTTCGGAGATCCGCTGGCCCGCGTTGCACGGCGCCTGGATGAGCCTGATCCAATTGTCCTACCCAATGTTCGCCGCCGTGTTCCTGCTGTTGGCCTGGCAATACTGGCGCAACCCCCGGCCATTGCATGCCGCGCAATTGGTGGGGTTGCTCGGGTTGTTCTGGATGTTGCCGAAAACTTTCATCCTGCCGTTCACCCTGAACATCATGTGCAGCCAGGTGATGTTGATGATCGCCGCTGCGGTCGCTCACGAGGCCTACCAAATGGCCTTCCGTGACGAGCTCACCGGCCTGCCGGGGCGTCGGGCGCTGAACGAGCGCATGCAGCGCCTGGGGCGCAACTATGTGTTGGCGATGAGTGACGTAGACCACTTCAAGAAATTCAACGACACCCATGGTCACGATGTGGGTGACCAGGTGCTGCGCCTGGTCGCCAGCAAACTGTCGAAGATCGGCGGTGGCGGCAGGGCGTATCGCTATGGCGGGGAGGAATTTGCCCTGGTGTTCGCGGGCAAGACCATCGACGAGTGCATGCCCCATCTGGAAGTCATCCGCCAGTCCATCGAGACGTACGCCATCCAGCTGCGCAATCCCGACAGCCGTCCCCAGGACGATCAACAAGGCCGTCAGCGTCGCTCTGGCGCCGGTGCGTCCAGCGTATCGGTGACCGTCAGCATCGGCGTGGCCGAACGCGTTGAACAACGTACACCCGAAGAAGTGCTCAAGTCCGCCGACCAGGCGCTCTATAACGCCAAGGGCGCGGGGCGTAACTGTGTGATCGCCTTCGGGCAGAACCGCCGTGGCGCGGTGCGCATGGACGCCGCCGCGGGTTGAGTGATGACGGCGCATTCAGCGTCTGGACTGTGATTGTGGGCTTGGGTGGCCGGCAGTAGGTTGGAAACGATCTGCTACCGGAGAAAACCACCATGCCCGAGTACAAAGCCCCCCTGCGCGACATGCGCTTTCTGATCGATCACGTCTTCGATTTCCATGGCCGTTATGCCGAGCTGGGTGCCAGCGATGCCAGCCCGGACATGGTCAGCGCGATCCTCGAGGAAGGCGCCCGATTCTGTGAGAACGTGCTGGCGCCGCTCAATCGCTCTGGTGACGAAGAAGGTTGCCATTTCGACAACGGCGTAGTCACTACGCCTACAGGCTTCAAGCAGGCTTTCGCACAGTACGTGGAGGGCGGCTGGCATGGGCTGGCGGCGGACCCGGTGTATGGCGGCCAGGGCCTGCCCAGTTCCCTGGGCCTGGTCATCAGCGAGATGATCGGCTCCAGCAACACCTCCTGGGGCATGTACCCGGGCCTGACCCACGGCGCCATGTCGGCGATTCACGCCCATGGCACCGAAGAACAGAAACAGACCTACTTGAGCAAACTCACCGCCGGCCAGTGGACCGGCACCATGTGCCTGACCGAAGCCCACTGCGGCACCGACCTGGGCATCATCAAGACCCGGGCCGCGCCCCAGGCCGACGGCAGCTACGCGATCTCCGGCAGCAAGATCTTCATTTCCGCCGGCGAACACGACATGAGCGATAACATCATCCACCTGGTGCTTGCCAAGTTGCCGGACGCCCCCGCTGGGACCAAAGGCATCTCGTTGTTCATCGTGCCCAAGTTCCTGCCCGACGCCACGGGTGAGGCGGGGGCGCGCAATGGCGTTTCCTGTGGCTCGATCGAACACAAGATGGGCATCAAGGCGTCGGCCACTTGCGTGCTGAATTTCGATGGAGCCAAGGGGTTCCTGATCGGCGAGCCGAACAAAGGCCTCAACTGCATGTTCACCATGATGAATCATGCCCGGCTCGGCACTGGCATGCAGGGCCTGTGCCTGGGAGAAGCGAGCTTCCAGGGCGCGATCAAATACGCCAACGAACGTTTGCAGATGCGCGCGCTGACCGGTCCCAAGGCGCCGGAAAAAGTCGCCGACCCGATCATCGTCCATCCCGATGTGCGCAGGATGTTACTGACCATGAAGGCCTTCAACGAAGGCAACCGGGCGTTGACGTATTTCACCGCGCAACTGTTGGACACCGCGCACCTGAGCCAAGACGAAGCAGCCCGCCAGGACGCCGAGGACCTGCTGGCGTTCCTCACCCCGATCTGCAAAGCCTTCATGACCGACACCGGGCTGGAGGTGACCAACCACGGCATGCAGATATTTGGCGGCCACGGCTTCATTCGCGAGTGGGGTATGGAGCAGTTGGTGCGTGACTGTCGCATTGCGCCGATCTATGAAGGCACCAACGGCATCCAGGCCTTGGATCTATTGGGGCGCAAGGTGCTGGGCAGCCAGGGCAAGCTGCTGCGTGGCTTCACTAAAATCGTCCACAAATTCTGCGCTGCGAATGCCGGACATCCGCAGCTCAAGGATTACGTCGCGCAACTCGACGGCCTCAACCAGCAATGGGGCGAGCTGACTACCCGGGTCGGCATGGCGGCCATGAAGAACCCGGACGAAGTGGGTGCCGCCTCCGTGGATTATCTGATGTACAGCGGTTACATCATCCTGGCCTACCTGTGGCTGCGCATGGCCTTGGTGGCCCAGGCGCAACTCGACGGTGGCAATGGCGATGGGGATTTCTGCCGGGGCAAACTGGTCACCTGCGAGTTTTACTTCAAGCGCCTGCTGCCACGCACGACCGCCCATCGGGCCGCCATCGAGGCTGGAAGTGACTGCTTGATGAAGATGCCAGCGGAGTTGTTTGCTCTCTGACTGAACCGTGGCGAGAGAGCTGCTCCATCCCAGTGGAAGCATGCTTCCTCGCCACGGCAAATCCCTCAGCATATGCGGTGACTAAAAATAACAAAACGGTCATGGGTTGACCCTATGTGTCTTAAAAGTTGTTGAGGTACACTCCAGCCACTGCAAAAACCGTTTTCATACGAACCAACTGTTTAGATCCTGCGAGGTTTGCCATGGCTGACTACAAAGCGCCCCTGCGCGATATGCGCTTCGTCCTCAATGAAGTGTTCGAGGTCGCGAAACTCTGGGCCCAACTGCCGGCGCTGGCCGACACCGTAGATGCCGAGACGGTCGAAGCGATCCTTGAAGAAGCTGGCAAAGTCACCAGCAAAAGCATCGCTCCCCTCAGTCGCGCCGCTGACGAAGAAGGCTGCCACTGGGCCGACGGCGCTGTCACCACGCCGGCAGGTTTCCCACAGGCCTACAAGACTTACGCCGAAGGCGGCTGGGTCGGTGTCGGCGGTGATCCGACGTACGGCGGCATGGGCATGCCCAAGGCCGTTTCGGCCCAGGTCGAGGAAATGGTCAACTCCGCCAGCCTGTCCTTCGGTCTGTACCCGATGCTGACCGCCGGCGCTTGCCTGTCGATCAATGCCCATGCCAGCGAAGAGCTGAAGGCGGCGTACCTGCCGAACATGTACGCCGGTATCTGGGCCGGTTCCATGTGCCTGACCGAGCCTCATGCTGGTACAGACCTGGGAATCATCCGCACCAAGGCCGAACCCCAGGCCGACGGCTCCTACAAGGTCAGCGGCACGAAGATTTTCATCACTGGCGGCGAACACGATCTCACCGAGAACATCATCCACCTGGTGTTGGCGAAACTGCCGGACGCGCCGGCAGGCCCGAAAGGCATTTCCTTGTTCCTGGTGCCCAAGTTCATGGTCAATGCCGACGGCAGCCTGGGCGCGCGCAACCCGGCCAACTGCGGCTCGATCGAACACAAGATGGGTATCCAGGCATCCGCCACTTGCGTGATGAACTTCGACGAAGCCGTGGGTTACCTGGTAGGCGAACCGAACAAAGGCCTGGCGGCGATGTTCACCATGATGAACTACGAGCGCCTGGGCGTGGGTATCCAAGGCCTGGCCTCCGGTGAGCGTTCCTACCAGAACGCCGTCGAATACGCCCGTGATCGCCTGCAAAGCCGCTCGCCAACCGGTGCGCAAAACAAGGACAAGGTCGCCGACCCGATCATCGTCCATCCCGACGTGCGCCGGATGTTGCTGACCATGAAAGCCTCGAACGAAGGTGGCCGGGCATTCTCCACTTACGTGGCGATGCAATTGGATACCGCCAAGTTCAGTGAGGACCCTGCCACCCGTAAGCGCGCCGAGGACTTGGTGGCGTTGCTGACGCCGGTGGCGAAGGCTTTCCTGACCGACCTGGGCTTGGAAACCACGGTCCACGGCCAACAGATTTTCGGCGGCCACGGCTATATCCGTGAATGGGGGCAAGAACAACTGGTGCGCGATGTGCGTATCACCCAGATCTACGAAGGCACCAACGGTATCCAGGCGCTGGACCTGGTAGGGCGCAAGATCGTCGGCAGCGGCGGTGCGTTCTACAAGTTGTTTGCCGATGAAATCCGCCACTTCACCGCCACCGCTAGCAGCGACCTGGCGGAGTTCACCACGCAGCTGAACGATGCGGTCGGTACGTTGGATGAACTGACTGAATGGCTGCTGGATCGGGCGAAGAGCAACCCGAACGAAATCGGCGCGGCGTCGGTGGAGTATCTCCAGGCATTTGGCTACACCGCCTATGCCTACATGTGGGCACTGATGGCCAAGGCTGCCTTGGGCAAAGAAAGCCAGGATGATTTCTACACGAGCAAACTGGGCACGGCACGGTTCTACTTCGCCCGTCTGCTGCCACGTATCCACTCGCTGAGTGCTTCGGTGAAAGCGGGCAGCGAGTCGCTGTTCCTGTTGGAGCCCGGGCAGTTCTAAAAGCTGACATTGTGTAAGCAAACGCTTACACAATGTGCTGGCATTTTCCCTCTATCAGTAGATTGGATCCAGGGCTAATCTACTTCACATGGACGTCGCGCAGGATGCGCAGAGCAACAACACGGACACGTAGGATTCTGCCAGGAAGGCGGAGTGAAAGGGATGTCAGGGAAACAGTCTGCAAAGCCCCGCTTCGGCGGGGTTTTCTTTTGCCTGCGTTTTTTGTCGTGAGTGGATTTGGCCGTTCGGCCGCCAGCCTGATTGTTTTTCACTGAACCCTGACGAGCGGTCGTGGGTCAATGAGCTATATGGCAACGTAGCCATCGCCAATCAGGAGTCATCCATGGATATCATTCGAATCATCATCGCCATTCTGCTGCCGCCGTTGGGGGTTTTCCTGCAGGTCGGTTTTGGCGGGGCCTTCTGGCTGAATATCCTGCTGACCCTGTTGGGTTACATCCCCGGCATCGTGCATGCGGTGTACATCATCGCCAAGCGCTGAACCGGCATGATTAATAGGCTGGTTGGAAACCCTGTGGGAGCGAGCCTGCTCGCGATATCGGTTTATCAGTCTCGGAGATGTTGACTGAACCATTGCTATCGCGAGCAGGCTCGCTCCCACATTGATTTTGCATTTCCCCTATGTGGGGCTATCCATCACCCTGCGATAGAACAACCATTCATGCTCCAGCGCATGCGCCTGGTTCGCAGCCTTGCGAAAGCCGTGACGCTCATCGGGATAGTAATGCGCCTCGACCGTAACGCCGTTCGCCTGTAACGCACTGACCATATCGCGGGTCTGCTGCGGCACGACTACGGCATCCAGCTCGCCCTGGAAAAAGATCACTGGTACGCGAATTCGATCGGCATGCAGCAGCGGCGTACGCGCGCGGTAGCGTTCGGCGTCCTGTTGTGGGTCGCCGATCAGCCAATCCAGGTAATCCCCTTCGAACTTGTGCGTGGCACGCCCCAGGGCGACAGGGTCGCTGACACCATAGAGGCTTGCGCCGGCGCGGAACACATCGTGGAACGCCAAGGCGCAAAGGGTCGTGTAGCCACCGGCACTGCCGCCCCGAATGAATGCGCGACGACCGTCGATCAGGCCTTGTCCGTCGAGATATGCGACCACCGCGCAAGCGTCCTCGACATCTACCACGCCCCAATTCAAATGCAACGCCTGTCGATACGCCCGGCCATAGCCGCTGCTGCCACGGTAGTTGAGGTCGGCGACGGCAAAGCCACGTTGGGTCCAATACTGGATACGCGGATCGAACAGCGGATAACAGGCCGAGGTGGGGCCGCCGTGAATGAACACGACCAATGGTGGCTTCGCGGGTGCATTCATGGCCGGGTAAAAGAACCCGTGGGCGTCACCCGACGCGGATGGATAGCGCAGGGTTCGAGGGGGGCTGATCTGTTCGAGGGGCAACGGCGCGACGCCGCCGGCCAGCACTGCCACTGCGTGGTTATGGCGCTCAATGCTGATGACCGCCGATGGGCTGGTCGGTGAGGCGGCAACGGCGTAGATGAACCGTTCATCCAGCGCCAGGCTGCGAAAGCGGGTGTAGGTGCCGGTGAAGTCCTCATCGGCATCGTCGCTGTGGCACAGGCCCAGACGTCCGAAACCCGCGTCGGTCCAACTCGCCAGGTAGGTGTGTTCGTCCAGCGGCAGCCAGGTACGGCCACCCAGTTGCCATGGCGCCGGGGCGTGATCGGCTTGGGCGGAGGGCAGTGCTTGCAGGCCTTGAGGCGATTCCATCCAGGGTTGCCAGTAACCACCGCGATCAGTCAGGCAGTAAAGGCGACTGGACGCGTCGAAGCGCGGCTGCTGGATGGACTCCTCGCCATCGTTGCCCGCCACACAGCGCGGCTCACCCCAACCCTGGGCAGTGCGCTCGGCCAGCATCAACCGCGTTGCTGTCCAGGGTTGGTGCGGGCGGCTCCATTCAATCCAGGCGAGCCGCCGGCCGTCCGGGCTCACGGTCGGCGATGCATAGAAATCCGCGCCTTCTGCCAGCAGATGTCGCTGATGATCCGCCAACCCGATCGACACCAGGCGATGCTGGTTGGCCTGTTCTTCCACCGCCAATACCTGGCCGTCGGCGAAGCCAAGATCCCCATAGCGGCAGTCACCCGAGGTCAGCGCCACAGGCTGCTCGTCATTCAGGGATTGGTGGTACAGCTGCTGGTCAGCTTCATTGACGAACAACACACCGTCATGGCTCAGGCAGAACGATCCACCGCCGTATTCATAGACCCGGCTGCGTACGCTGAACCCGTCCGGTGTCAGGCGGCGGGCCTTGGCATCTTGCCAATGCCAGATCCGGCAGGCGCCGTCTTCGGGACGGTATTCATTCCAGAACAAGCCGAGGGGCCCGACCTGCAGTTCGGCGAAGTCGGTGCCGGCGGCCACGGCCTGGGCGGCGCTGAAAGGGTCAGCCTTTGGCGATGAGGCGCGAGTTTCGTTCATTGCGGAAGGCCAGTTGCTCAATGGTTTGCGTAGCGTGCTCGGCGTCTTCGCGCGCCTTAAGGATCACTCCGTGGTGTTCGGACTTGCTGCACACCGGGTCGGCGTTGCTCGCGTCCCCCGTCAGCATGAACGCCTGGCAGCGACAGCCGCCGAAGTCCTTTTCTTTTTCGTCGCAAGAGCGACACGGTTCGGGCATCCAGTCATAACCGCGGAAACGGTTGAAGCCGAACGAGTCGTACCAGATGTGCTGCATGCTGTGGTCGCGCACGTTGGGAAACTGCACCGGCAGCTGTCGGGCGCCGTGACAGGGCAATGCCGTGCCGTCCGGCGTGACGGTGAGGAAAATGCTGCCCCAGCCGTTCATGCAGCCCTTGGGGCGTTCTTCATAGTAGTCCGGCGTGACGAAGATCAGCTTGCACGGATTACCTTCAGCTTCCAGCTTGGCGCGGTATTCGTTGGTGACGCGCTCGGCCCGCACCAATTGCTCCCGCGTGGGCAGCAGGCCGACGCGGTTGAGCTGTGCCCAGCCGTAGAACTGGCAGGTGGCGAGCTCGACGAAGTCGGCTTCCAGGGCGATGCACAGCTCGATGATACGGTCGATCTTGTCGATGTTGTGCCGATGGGTCACGAAGTTCAGCACCATCGGATAGCCGTGAGCCTTCACCGCCCGGGCCATTTCCAGTTTTTGCGCGAAGGCTTTCTTCGAACCGGCCAAGAGGTTGTTCACCTGCTCGTCGCTGGCCTGGAAGCTGATCTGGATATGGTCCAGGCCGGCCTTTTTGAAGTCGCTGATTTTCTGTTCGGTCAAACCGATGCCGGAGGTGATCAGGTTGGTATAGAAACCCAGCCTGCGCGCCTCACCGATCAACTCGGCCAGGTCCTGGCGCACCAACGGCTCGCCACCGGAAAAACCCAGCTGCGCGGCGCCCATCTCTCGGGCCTCGCGAAAGACCTTGAACCACTGCTCGGTGCTCAGCTCCTTGCCCTGTTCGGCGAAGTCCAGCGGGTTGGAGCAGTACGGGCATTGCAACGGGCAGCGATAGGTCAGCTCCGCCAGCAGCCACAGCGGCAGGCCGACTTCAGGCTTGGGTGGCAGCCCGGTGGTCTCAGGCAAGTTCGATCCAGTGCTGTGCACGGGCGACCTCCATGAATTGCTCGATGTCGTCACCGAGTTCCGGCACGTCCGGGAACTGCTTGGCCAACTCGTCGATGATGGCCGCGACATCCCGTTCGCCGTCGATCAGACCGCCGATCAGCGACGCGCTGTCGTTCAGCTTGATCATGCCTTCAGGATAGAGCAGCACGTGGCCCTTCTGTGCCGGTTCGTACTGGAAGCGATAGCCGGGGCGCCAGCGCGGGGTTTTACTGCGGTCGAAACTCATAAGGCGATCCCTTTGTGCCACACCCGTTGCGCGGTCACGCTGTGGTAGGGCGGACGGTTCAATTCGTAGGCCATGCTCATGGCGTCGAGCATGCTCCAAAGGATGTCCAGTTTGAACTGGAGAATCTCCAGCATGCGCTCCTGCCCGGCGCGGGTGGTGTAGTGCTGCAAGGTAATCGCCAGGCCATGTTCCACATCGCGCCGGGCCTGGCTCAGACGGGTGCGAAAGTATTGGTAGCCGGTCGGGTCGATCCACGGGTAGTGCTGCGGCCAAGTGTCGAGGCGCGACTGGTGGATCTGCGGGGCGAACAGTTCGGTCAGCGAGCTGCTGGCGGCTTCCTGCCAACAGGCCCGGCGGGCGAAGTTGACATAAGCATCCACCGCGAAACGCACACCCGGGAGCACCAGTTCCTGGGAACGCAGTTGATCGGGATCCAGGCCCACCGCCTGGCCCAGCCGCAGCCAGGCTTCGATACCACCGTCCTCGCCGGGCGCGCCGTCATGGTCGAGCAGGCGCTGGATCCACTCGCGACGGATCTCCCGATCCGGGCAGTTGGCCAGGATCGCGGCATCCTTGAGCGGGATGTTCACCTGATAGTAAAACCGGTTGGCGACCCAACCCTGGATCTGCTCGCGAGTGGCGCGGCCTTCATACATCGCCACGTGATACGGGTGATGGATGTGGTAATACGCGCCCTTGGCGCGCAGGGCCGCTTCGAACTCGGTGGGGGACAGGGGGGTGTCAGTCATTTCGGTCTCCGGGAAATGCCCGTGGGTTCTGTGGCGTCAGGGTTGGCCCCATCGCGAGCAAGCTCGCTCCCACACTGGTTTTGCTGTGAGTCAGATATCCAGTACGACTCGGACTACTGTGGGAGCGAGCCTGCTCGCGATAGCGTTCTGTCAGCCAGCGTCAATCTTGACTGGCACACTGCAAGCTCACCCCCACATTGGTTCCGCCTTTCCTACAACTCAATACTCATTCCGTCGTAAGCCACTTCAATCTTTCGGCGTACCAGTTCAGCCCGCTCGGGTGAGTCTTCATCCAGAATCGGGTTGGTGTTGTTGATATGGATAAGGATCTTGCGCGGCAAGGGCAACTGCTCCAGCACTTCGATCATCCCGCCGGGACCGTTTTGTGCCAGGTGGCCCATTTCCCGACCGGTGCGCGTGCCGACGCCACGGCGCTGCATTTCATCGTCGTCCCACATCGTGCCGTCCACCAACAGGCAATCGCTGCCGGCCATAATCTCCAGCAACTGTCCGTCGACCTTGCCCAGGCCCGGGGCATAGAACAGCTTGCCGCCGGTGCGCAGGTCTTCGACGATCAGGCCGATGTTGTCGCCCGGGTGCGGATCGAAGCGGTGCGGTGAATAGGGTGGGGCGGCGCTGCGTAATGGCAACGGCGTGAAACGCAGGTTCGGACAGGCCGGGATGGTGAAGCTCTGGTCGAGCTCGATGCGATTCCAGCTCAACCCACCGTTCCAGTGGGTCAGCATGTTGAACAGCGGAAAGCCGGTGCTCAGGTCCTCATGGACCATGTCGGTGCACCAGACTTGATGTGGGCAGCCCTCACGCAGGCTGAGCAGGCCGGTGGTGTGGTCGATCTGACTGTCCATCAGAATGATGGCGCCAATGCCGGTGTCGCGCAGCGCCCGGCCTGGCTGCATCGGGGCGAAGCCCTGGAGCTGGGCGCGAATGTCCGGAGAGGCGTTGCACAGCACCCAGTTCACGCCGTCATCGGAAAGGGCTATGGACGATTGGGTGCGCGCCTGGGCCCGTAGGCTGCCGTTGCGAAAACCTGCGCAATTGGCGCAGTTGCAGTTCCACTGGGGGAAACCGCCACCGGCGGCAGAACCTAGAATCTGGACGAACATGGCTGCTCCATCTGCAAACCGAAATAAAAACGCCTCGGCTGACCGAGGCGTAGTGCTGCGTGCTTAAGCGCCTGCAGCATTCAACGGCTGGCGAAGTACATGGTGACTTCGAAACCGATACGCAGGTCGATATATGCGGGTTTGGACCAGGACATGGAAATACTCCTTTGGTTGGGCTGCTTTCGTTAGATGGAACGGGTGAGACCTATACATATAGTCCACCTCCGTTCGGAGATGTTCAGATGCTTAGGCGCCTATGTTACTAAATCTGACATATTCGTTCGCCGCGATTCTCAAAGAAAGCTCATTACAGCGGCTGCAATGATCACTGCGCCGATTGCCAACCTTCCCCCGGGCAGGCTCCGTTGCTCAGGCAGCACCATCCTCCTTGCGCATCGATCAGACACTGGGCGGCTGCCTTTAGCTGGGCGCGATCCAGGCTCACGATCGCATCGGACAGTTGCTCGAGATAATCCGACGGGCGGCCTGTCAGCCTGCCTTGCCAGAGCAGTTCGGCGGCCTGGGCGA
Organism: Pseudomonas bijieensis; assembly: GCF_013347965.1. NCBI lineage: Bacteria > Pseudomonadati > Pseudomonadota > Gammaproteobacteria > Pseudomonadales > Pseudomonadaceae > Pseudomonas > Pseudomonas bijieensis. Next base: position 4,801,956 of record NZ_CP048810.1, read on the forward strand.
AGGGCAGGGCGGTACTCTGGAGTTGGGCGGCAAGCGCTTGCCGCTGGCGGGCCAGGGATGAATCGTCGAGCTGCTGGATCAGCGCCGGTAACCCAGCCAGGAATTGCTCGATGTGGGCACTCAGTTGCGTCGCCGAGAGGTTGGGTGATTGGACGCCGAATAACATCCCGGTTTGCCCGTCGATCTGCTTCAGCCCGCTGAACACCGCATAGCCCAACTGCAACTCGACTCGCAGGCGCTGGTAGAACGGCGTCTGACACAGCTGTGCCAGCCACCGCCAGGCGGCTTCGTCGGCCAGCGCCGGGGTGGGCGTCGGGCAAAACAGCAGCACGGCCGGTTCTTCCCCGTGAGTCTTGAGCGTATTCCAGATGCGTTGCCCGCGAGATTCCGTCGCCAGGCTGATTTCCTCGCCCGCGATGCCCGGCACCCTGGCCAATGCGGGGCCCAATGCCCCTTGGGTGGCCGCCGACAGACCGATAGACAGCCCATCCCATCGGGCCGTTGTCCACACACTTTGATCGCTGTCGGGCAATGGCAGCGCTGGCGATTGCCGGTTGCGCCGGCAGTGATTCGGCAATGCCTTCAACAAATGTCGAATCGGTATCGGCGGGGGCTCATGAGCGGCCAGGGCCATTGGTAGCGGTTGCGCGAGCTTCGTCAGAACGTGTTCAAGCACCAACGGTATCGGAGTCTGCAAGCCGACCAGTTTCAGTAGCCATTGATTGGCGCAGGACTCGAAGCTGACGTCCACACCGGCCTGGCCAGCATCCTCACGCACGTCCTGCAGGTGTCGGTCGAGCCTGGCTTGAAAGTCGAGCGGTGCCTGGGTCGTCAGTTGCCAGCGCAGGTACACTGCGCCTTCACGACCGTTATCCGGCAGCGCCCGGCTGAACTGCATGGGCGAGCGTTCCCGTCGGCCTCGGGAGCGGTCCTGGGCAAAAGTTCGCAAGCCGCGATGGGCGCTGGTCTGGCCGCGTATCAGCCCGGCGCGAGGTGCTTGGCTTGGGGTGTGCAGGAACGGGTTGGGCGCGGGCAGTTGCCATTGCTGCGTGACCTGATCGGCGGGGTGCAGTTGCTTGAGGATTTCCCTGAGCCTCACGAGGTCGTTTGCCAGCAGCGGTCCGTCACGCCCTTCGCAGTCCCAGCGGGCCAACTGCAAGGCTGATCCTGTTTCCTGGCGACGCAGCAGCAGTGCGGTGAACTCCTGGCGCAACGGCGCCCAGTCGTCCTGGGCGGCAAAGAACCCCAGCCAGTCGTGCAACAACGGCTGGATTTGCGCCGCTGCTTGAACATTGTCGTGCTTGATTTCAATGTGCAGCAGCGCTTGCCCGGCAAATTCATACAACGCGTTGGCCTTGAGGCTGTCAGCCAGGTTGCGCTGACGCAATGTGTCGAGCAGGCCTCCCGGTTTGCTGGAGTTCAGTGACGTACAGAGAAAATCCAAGGCTTGAGGCGAGGCGACGGGCAAATCTTCGCAGGCGAACAGCAGGTCGAGACAACCTTCGCGGGCCAGTTGATAACTCGTCTGGGACGACGCCATAAGCTTTGGCGGTGCTGGCCTGGCAACCGCTTCGCCGGCAGGTATGTGGCTGTCGAACTGTTCCGCCAAGGCTTTCAAGGCGTCGATGCTTTGCGGGCCGGCCAGGCTCAGGGTCATCTGACCACTGCGGTAAAAGCTGCGGTAGAAGTCATGCAATGCCGTTTGGAATTCGGCTTGCGCCACCGCGAGACTGTCGCGATTGCCGGCATGGAACCCCCGCAGCGGATGGGTCGCCGACACGCCGTCATGCAGGGCGAGCTGTCGCTGGGCTGCCGTATCCTGGGACCAGGCAATGAACTCTGCGTGCAGCACTTCTCGTTCGCGCAACTGATCGGCTTCGTCCAGGCGTGGCTGGGCGAGCATGTCCCCCAGTCGTTCCAGTCCGTCGGCGAAGGTTGCGGGTGGCAATTCGAAGAAAAAATCCGTGGTGCGTTCGCTGGTGCGCGCATTGAGCTGACCGCCGTGGCGATGCACGTAGGCCATCAGGTTCTCCCCGACGGGAAACCGCTCGGTGCCGAGGAAGAACAGATGCTCGAGCAAATGCGCCAATCCCGGCCAGGCCAGGGGCGCATCATGGCTGCCAGCTGCGACTCGCAGTACCGCAGCGCTGCGCTTGAGGGCGGGGTCATGACGCAACGTCACCCGCAAGCCATTGGCCAGGGTTTCAGTGTGGGGGCGGAGGGAGTCGGGGGCCGGCATGAGCGCTTCCAGGACAAAGATGCGCTCATGCTAGCGGATCAGGGGCCTTTCTCAATCCTCTATCAATGTTTGTGCAGCTCGCCGTAAAGCTCAGGGCGGCGATCGTGCAGGTAGTTGTAGGCGGCGCGGGAGTCTTCCATCAGTTGGCGGTCCAGTTCAGCGACGATCAAGGCCTCATCCAGCCCGGCAAGCGCCGGGCGGCTGCCATTCGGTGCGGCGACGCTGCTTTGGCCGCAATACTGCAATTCACCTTCGTGGCCGCAGTAGTTGGCGTACGCCACGAAGCACTGGTTCTCGATGGCTCGGGCACGCACGGTGACGTCGGCGATGAATTCGTAGGGTTGCATATTGGCGGTTGGCACCAGGATCAGCTCGGCACCGGCCAGGGCCAGGCGTCGGGCATTTTCCGGGAACTCCAGGTCATAGCAGATCAGCAGGCCGAGCTTCCAGCCGTTGAACTCGACGATAGGCAGCGCCGAGTCGCCGGCGCTGAACATGGCGTGATCGAGGTCACCGAACAGGTGGCTCTTGCGGTAGTTGGCCAGTCGTTCGCCTTGGGCGTCGATCAGTTGCACCGCGTTGTAGATCTGGCCGTCTTCGCCGCGTTCAGGGTAGCCATAGACAATCGCCAGGCTGGCGGCCTTGGCAATGCGGGCGATCTGTTGCGCCCACTCGCCGTTGTAGACCTCGGCCAATACATTCACCGCGTCGACGCCGATGTTGTAGCCGGTCATGAACATCTCCGGCAGCACCAGTATATCGGCGCCCCTGGCTTCCAGCGCCACCTGATGCAGGCGTTGCAGGTTGCCGGCCGGATCCAGTGGCAGCGGTGGGCATTGATAGAGGGCTACACGCATCAACAACTCCTTTTATTCGGGCAGGGCGATCGGACCGATCTCATGGAATACATCGCCTGGACCCGGGTTCTCGGCGTGAGTTTCACCGCCGAAGTGATTCATGATCCCCCACACGGCATTGAGCGAGGTCTGTACCGCGCCTTCGACCCAGGCCGGTGTCCATGAGACGTCATCACCGGCGATAAAGATCCCGCGTTGTTCGGCCGGCATGTCGTCCTGCATGAAATGCGCATACATGCGCTGGTTGTAGCGATAGTGGCCAGGCAGGGCGCCCTTGAAGGCGCCGAGGAAATGCGGGTCGGCTTCCCAGGACACGGTGATCGGGTCGCCGATGATGCGCGCGGCGATGTCCACCTTGGGGTAGATCTTCTTCAGGGCATCGAGGGCCAGCTTCACGCGTTTTTCCACCGGATGGGGCAGCATTTTCAACGCGTCGCTCATCCAGGAATACGACAGGCAAATCACCCCCGGTTTGTCATCCCCGTTGTCGAACAGATAGGTGCCACGGGTCAGGCGGTCGGTCAGGGTCATGCTCATCAGGTCGCGGCCGGTTTCCGGGTCCTTGTCCTTCCAGAACGGCCGGTCGACCATCACGAACGTCTTCGACGATTGCATGTAGCGGGTGCGGTCCAGGGCCATCCACATTTTTTGCGAGAACAGCGCCTCTTCGCATTCGATCTGGGTGGTCAGCAGCCAGCTCTGGCAGGTGACCAGCACGGCGGCGTATTCGCGGGTGTTTTCCCAGACGTCGGTCACGCTGAAACGTCCATCGGTGGCGCGGGCAATGCGCTTCACACCGCTGCGTGGGGCGCCCAGGTGCAGAGAATTCAGGCTGGTACCTTCTGGCCAGTGTGCACAGCGTTCCGGCACGTGGTTCCAGATACCGTGGGGCACCTGTTCGACGCCACCGACTACCAGATGCTGGTGGTCGTCGCAGTTGGTCATCACGACGCGGAAGATTTCCAGCATCGAATTGGGGAAGTCCGAATCCCAGCCGCCCGTGCCGAAACCGACCTGGCCGAACACTTCGCGGTGCTGGAACGAGAGCTTGGCGAATGCCTTGGATGTGGCGACGAAGTCGTAGAACGTGCGGTCATCCCACAAGGGTACCAAGGTATTCCACAGTTCCTTCAGGCGCGGCACGTCGCGGTCGCGGATCGCCTGCTGGATATCGCCGAAGCGCGCACCATCTTCCAGGGCATCGGCCCAGGCATCGGCAACTTCCTGGAACAGGGCTGGAAGATCCGCCAGCTTCTGTGCGTAATAGGTCTGGCCTTCCAGGTCGATGACCGTGCTGCCGGACGCCGGGGTCAACGGGTTGGGAAACGGTTTGGTCTCCAGGCCCAACTTGTCGACGTAATGGTAGAACGCAGTGGATGACACCGGAAAACGCATGCCGCCCAGCTCGGCAATCACCCCTTCGGCACCGTTGAACGCCTGTGAGCGCAGGCGCCCACCCATCTTCGACGCTTCGTAGACCACGGGCTTGAGGCCGAGCTTCATCAGCTCGTAAGCCGCCACCAGACCAGCGATCCCGGCACCGACAATCGCCACTTCCGTACCGTGGTTGTGGGGGGGAATTCTGCCCAGGCCAGCCGGATGCTCGATCCAGTCGTCAAAGGCGAAAGGAAAGTCCGGGCCAAAAATGGTAATGGGTTTCTTACCGTCTGCTGGGTGGCGATTGTTCTTGTTCATGGCTGACCTTGATGGGCGACTCGACGCGGCCTTCGCGTCTGAGTATAGGAAAGATGCCAGCCATTCTAGGGAGGGTGGAACACGTTAATAAGACACAATATGTCGTCGTTTTGAGCGGTTTTCAGTCGCTTTGACGTATTGATGAATCGTAATGACGAAACAGGTTCTCTGTGGGAGCGAGCTTGCTCGCGCTAGCGGCCTGTCAGTCATGAAGATGTGGCTGAACCAGCGCCATCGCGAGCACGCTCGCTCCCGCGGAAACTTACCTTAACAATTGTCTGTGCGATCAACAGGAGCAGCTACCAGCGAATCTCCTAAGATTATTCCCTTGAGGTTATATATCCTGGGTGGCATATTTGAATGAAATGGGACGTTGAATATACCGACGAATTTGAGATGTGGTGGAGCTGTCTCAGTGAGACCGAGCAAGATTCTGTGCAGGCCTCGGTGATGCTGCTTGGCGATGCCGGGCCGCATCTGGGTTTTCCTCACACCAGTGATATCAAGGGCTCGCGTCATGGCAACCTTCGTGAGTTACGAGTACAACACGCAGGTAGGCCTTATCGTGTGCTCCATGCGTTTGATCCACGCCGTTGCGCCATCCTGCTGATCGGGGGAGACAAAACCGGCCAGGACCGTTGGTATCAGGAATGTGTGCCTTTGGCTGAACGTCTCTATGACGAGCATCTGGAAGCATTGAAGAGAGAGGGCTTTGACAATGGCTAAGAAATTTTCCGACTTGATTGCACGTCGTTCGCCTGACTCCCGGGCTCGTGCAGAGACTCTGTATCAGAAACTGCGTGCAGAAATGCCGTTGCACGAGTTGCGTCAGGCGCAGGAGCTGAGCCAGGATGCTTTGGCCAAGACGCTGCATATCAACCAGGCGGCAGTCTCGAAAATGGAACGCCGTACCGACATGTACATCAGTACGCTACGAAATTACATCCGCGCCATGGGGGGGGAATTGGAGATTATCGCGACCTTCCCGGAGGGGCAGGTCAGGATCGAAAACTTCGCCCATCAAACACAGTAACTGACGTTGTTCCCTGCTGGGCTTAGACGGGCTGGCCCCGATCGATCTTGCTGCTGAGGATGATCGACGTAGTGGTCTTCTCCACACCGTCCACGCTGCCGATCTGGTCCAGCAACTGGTCCAGCTGCTCCGGCGAGTCCGTGCGCAGCCAGGCGACATAGTCGAACTCACCGCTGACCGCGCACAACTGCTGGACCTGGGCCATGGCGCTCAAGCGCCGCAGCACGTCCTTGCCGGAGCGCGGTTGAACCTTGATACCGACATAGGCCTGCAAACCGCCGTCTATCACCCGCTGCCCCAGGCGCACGCCGTATCCAGTGATCACCTTGGTTTTTTCCAGCCGCGCCAACCGTGAGGTCACGGTCGTGCGGGCGATGCCTAGCTGCCGGGCAAGCATGGCGACGCTTTCCCGTGCATTGATTTGCAGCGCCGCGATCAGTTGTCGGTCGATTTCGTCGAGAACGGGAGGGCGGGTGTCAGTCAAAGTGGGCTCCGGCGCGGGCATTCGATAGCGAACATGTTACAGGCTCTCACGTGGGAAATAGCCAATGGCAGGTAAAGCCAGCGTTCGCCAGGCATGGGCCAGGTGCATCTGTGACGGCCTGAGCCATAAACCGTCCTGGCAAACCAATTGTTCGGTGGGCAACTGCAACAGTAGAGCCCGCGGGAACGACTGCACAGAGCCTGGGTCGTCATCGTCTGGCGCTTCCCAATCACGCTCAAAGCAGCGTACATGCAGCTGTTCGTCGTCGAAACTCTCAAACAGCGGCCGCTTGCCCAGCCACTGCGGATGCACCCGCAACGTGTGCTCCTGGATATCCAGGAGCAGCAATTGCCAGCCTCGATAGTTTCCACACTGTTCTGTCACATCGGTCGCCATGCAGGTCAGGGCCAGATAACGGCTATCCGTCGACCAGATCATCGACGGTGCCAGGTCGACCAGCGCGCAGCCTGAAGCTGTCAGCAGGTGTCCTCCGAGCCGGGGCGTCTGCGCGCGTACCCAACTGTCTGCATATTCCGTCTCGCTGCCGAACAACCAGGCGGCGTCCCGGTGGTCGGGTGCAGGCTGGATGAAGTCCCCTTCGGCGTTGGCGGCTTGCGGACGATCCACCAGGCGCCAGGGTGGCATTCTCTGAAGCTGTGAATCGACTACCTGCAGTTCCACGGTGTCGTAGAACAACCGGGATCGCTCGTCGGGATGAAAGAACGAAGTGGCGTTGGCGCTACCGTTCTGCGGCGCCTGGACATTGAAACGTTGCAGCGCGCTGCCCTCCAGGTCCTGGTCAAGTCGACCGGCAACCACTGCCAGGCTCAGCCGGCCATCACGAAAATCGAGGATGCGTTCCACCCACATCGCCGGCCCTTCCAGCAGGCGTCGATCCTTCGTGTCCGCAATCACGCCATGGGTGGTCACGGTCGTTGAGTTTTCGAAGGGCAGTAGTGCGAGGTAACGTCCGCAGTCTGAGACACGGTGGTCCAACAACCAACTTCCCGGCAAGTGCCAGTCACCGATCTGACAGCGATAGCCCCCAAGCCCTTCGCGATTGTCGCCAAGCCAGCTCAACTGAGCGCAGGCACCATCTAGCATCGGCTGTGTCTCGATAAACGCATCACCGCGTGCTCCTCGACTGTCCAACGGCAACGCAATGGCCATGCGGGTCAGTTTGAATTCAGCGACCTGTACGCGGCCTTGGGCGTCATGGCCGGCCTGGGTTTCGGTATCGCCGTGGATGCTGTCCAGGCGATAGCCGTAACGGCCGGAACCTGGGCGCGGATAATCGAGGTACGCGCCGATACGTACATGGTCCGCGTCGAGGCTCAGCAATTGATGCCAGTAGAAGGACGGTTCCGCGACACTCCTCACCCAGGGCGATGGCAGGACGCGCCAGCCGATGTCGAGCTGCCACAACCAATACTGGTCGCCCTCCGCGTCACCGCTTTGCTCCTGAGCCAGGCACACTAGCGCGCGTTGATCGGTGCTCCATATCAACGGCGCGTCTGCCGCCATCAACAGGTCGGACGGTTGTCCATTGATGCTGATGGTATAGCGCGGTGAATGCAGGGGATCCAGTGGCTGGGGCAAGTCGCGAAAAGTCGAAGGCAAAGAAATATTGCCCTGAAGGCACTGCTGGCCATCAGCGGAGCGCCGCTCGAAGGTCAGCTCAGGATGCCAGTCGGCTTCCAGCCACAGATCGGCGACAGGCACCAGGTGGGTGACGCTGGCGGTTTGCAACAGCTCATCGAGCCGGGTTTTGCGGGCGCTGTTATCCACCAGTGGGCTATGTCGTCCGCTCAGCAGGTCGAGATCAAAAGCGTCCAACTCCCAGAGCTCGCTGTCGGCGCAGCGGTACAGCTGGCGTTGCTGACGGTCGAGGACCACCAGCCCCCATGCCTGCCGGGACGGTACCGGTGCGGCGAAGTAGCGCCCGTCGCTGGAGAACACTGCCGAGGAGCCAATGCCTTGTAGAAGCACACCGTCAGGGAACAGATAGTCGCAATAAGTCGGGCCACCCATGGCGATTTCGCCGTGGTTGAAGACCCGGATTGGCTCGCCTTCAGGGGTCAGCATCGGCTCGTTTCCACCCCAGGCACTCGGCCCTTTGCTGGAAACGGGCGCCAACCCAAGGCGCCGTTCCCAGCTACTGACGCAGGCGAGCCCAACAACGATGCCGACGATCGCCACCAAGATGCCCCACCACTCGGGCAGCGCCCGGCCGAGGCTGAAACCCAGGCCAAACACGGCACCGACCGTCACCCGGGCAATGCCTCGGCCCATCGCCAAAAAGCCCAGGCGAGCAGCAAGGCCCATCAGCAGCCCGAGGAATACCACCGCCAGCAAAGCCAGTGGGGGCGGCAGCACGGTGACGAAAAAGGCCGGCACCAGAAGGATGCCAAGTTGCCAGAACAGTTCAAGAAACAGTCGCGGGAGGCTGGGGCTGGCGATGATGGGCATCTCGGTGAGGGATGGGATTTTTATTGTATCGGAGGGAAGGATGCTAGCGGGAGGACGCTAGATACGCAAAAGCCGCGCAATGCGCGGCTTTCAAGATGGTGGGCCCACACGGACTTGAACCGTGGACCAAAGGATTATGAGTCCTCTGCTCTAACCAACTGAGCTATAGGCCCTCAGTAGGTCGCGGATTATAGCGACGGTTTCTCGGCTGTGCTATCCGAAAAATCCGATACGGTCACACGAAGAAACGTGGCGGCAAACTCGTCGGCGCCCAGGGGCAGGCTGACGATGTAGCCCTGGATCTGTTCGCAACCTTCTTCGCTCAGGAATTGCTGCTGGGCCAGGGTTTCGACGCCCTCGGCGATGATGGTGAATTGCATGCTGCGGCCCAGGGCGATGATTGCCCGCACGATGGCCGCGTCGTGGGGGTCGTCGGGCAGGCCGCGGACGAAGGATTGGTCGATCTTGAGGATGTCCAGTGGCAGGCGCTTGAGGTAGCTGAGGGAAGAGTAACCCGTGCCGAAGTCGTCAATGGCCAATTGCACACCGAGCTTTTTCAACTGGTGCAGCACCGTCAGGGCCTCTTCGGCCTGGCTCATGATGAAGTTTTCGGTAATTTCCAGTTGCAACAAGCCTGGCTTGAGATGGTGTTCGCGCAGCAGTTGTTCGATACGTCCCAACAGGTTGGGCTGGCGCAATTGGGCGCCGGCGAGGTTGACCGACAGAGGGCCCAGGCTGTCATGGGTGCTGTTCCACTCACTTAACTGCTGGCAGGCATGTTCCAGTACCCAGTCGCCAATTTGCAGGATCATGCCGTTTTCTTCCGCCAGGGGGATGAAATGCTCCGGCGGTACGTCGCCAAATGTCGGGTGGGTCCAGCGAATCAGCGCCTCGGCGCCCACCAGGCGGTTGTCGACGAGGCTGATTTTTGGTTGGAAGGATAATGACAGTTCGTTGCGCTCGATCGCCCGTCGCAGCTCGTGTTCCAGGGCTACGCGCTCGCTGGCCTGGGCGGTGAGGTCGCGGGTGTAGCTTTCCACCCGGTTGCGCCCCTTGGCCTTGGAGCGGTACATCGCAGCGTCAGCATTCTTGACCAGCGTGGCGACGTCGCAGCCATCCTGTGGGTAGAGGCTGGTGCCAATGCTGGCGCTGATGAAAAACTCGTGCTCGCCGGCCTGGAATGGCGCGGCAAAGCAGTTCAATAGTTTCTGGGCGATGTGCTCGGCGTCGCTGGGCTGCTGCAAGCCAGGCAGCAGGATGATGAACTCGTCGCCGCCCAGGCGCGCCACGGTGTCGATGTCGCGAAGTTGCTCGCGCAAGCGCACGGCAATGCCTTTGAGCAGCAGGTCGCCGACCGGGTGTCCGAGGCTGTCGTTGATGTGCTTGAAGCGGTCCAGGTCCAAGAACAGCACCGCGCCCTGGCCGCCGTTTTCCTGCTGGCTGTTGAGGGCCGTCAGCAAGCGGCTTTCGAACAGCGTGCGATTCGGCAGGCCGGTCAGTGGATCGTGGTGAGCCTGGTAATCGAGCCGGGCCTGGGCATGTTTGAGGCTGGAGATATCGGCGAAGACCGCAACGAAATGGGTGATCTGTTGATCCCGATTGCGCACCGCGCTGATGGTCAGCCAACTGGGGTACAGCTCGCCGTTCTTGCGCCGATTGGAAATCTCGCCCTGCCAGTGACCTTCCGCCGTCAACTGGTGCCACATCGCGGCATAGAACGCGCTGTCATGCAGGCCGGAAGCCAGTAACCGAGGTGTATGGCCCAAGGCTTCGGTTTCGCTGTAGCCGGTGATTTCGGTGAAGGCTCGGTTCACCGCGCTGATGTGCTGTTGCGTATCGGTGATCAGCACGCCTTCGGCCGTGCTTTCGAACACGGTGGCGGCTTGTTGCAGTTTCTCCTGCATGAGATGGCGTTCGGTGATGTCCCGGGCGATGGTCAGCATGCAGTCTTCGTTGCCGATGGGCAGAGGGCGACTGGAGACTTCGCAGAGCCGTACCTGCCCGTCGTTGCGACGGATATGGCAGCTGAAGTCCTTCACGAAGCCGTCCCGTTTCAGCAGGTTGAGCATCTGCTTGCGCTCGTTGAGGTTGACCCAGATGCCCAGGTCCAGGGTAGAGCGGTCCACCGACAGGGCGCTGTTGAAACCGGTAATGCGGCTGAAACCTTCGTTGACTTCAATCAGCAAACCATCGCTTTGCCGGGACAGTAGCAAGCCATCGGGCGAGGCGTGGAATGCCTTGGCAAACTTCTCTTCGGAGGTCTGCAATTGCTGCTGGGTTTCCTTGAGCTGGCTGATGTCCCGCACTACCACGACCAGGGCTGGCGTCGTGTCGAGGTCGAAGGGTTCGGCGGAGATCAGTCCGGTGAACACCTGGCCATTGCTACGGCGAAAGGGCATTTCCAGGTTGCGAATGCTGCCGGCCTGCAAGCGCTGCAACAGGCCCGGCCCCACGCCTTGGATGCCCCAGATATTCAATTCGGTTGCGCTGCGCCCCACCACCTCGGCGGCACTCAGGCCGATCTGCTCCTCGAAGGCCTTGTTGACCTCCAGCAGACAACCGTCCATCAGCCGTGCGATCACCAGGATGTCCGGGCATTGGCGGAACACTGAGCCAAATTTCTGCTCCGAAAGGCGCAGTGCTTCCTCGGTGCGCTTGGCTTCGCTGATATCTATCATCAGCCCGCGCATCACCGGTTCGTGACCGTGTTCGATCAGACTGACAATGTCGCGCACCCACAGGCAGCGGCCATCGGCGGTGATCACGCGATAATCGATGCAGTGATCGCGCCCGGCCAGCACTTCATGATCACAGTAGGTCTGGGCACGGATCAGGTCGGCCGGATGAATGATGTTGCGCCAGAAGCCTGGGATCAGCCAATGGGAAAGGGGATAACCCAGCAGGTCTTCGGCATGGGGCGACACGTAGCTGTAGGTGAAGTCGCTGACCCTTGCCTCCCAGGCAATGGCCGACAGGCTCTCCACCAGCCCACGGTAATGGTATTCGCTGCTGCGCAGCTCCTGTTCCAGCTCGACCCGTCGGGCGATTTCCGAGCTGAGTCGGCGGTTGATGCGAATCACTACCGCCAGTATCCCGACCAGGAGCAATAGTGCAGGCAGGCCGTAGACCAGCAAATCTGACCAGAGCTGGCGGTAGTCATGCACATTGCCGACCCACTTCTGCTGGATCTCGGCAACTTCGGCCGGGCTCATGTCGGCCATGACCTTGTCCAGGATACCCACCAATATCTTGTTGTCTCGAGGGACGGCCATTGCCAACTGATAGCGATAAGGCGTTTCCCCGCTGACATAAAGACCTTCGAGCTTGAGTTGGCGCAGGCTCCAGACACTGGAAGCCAGGTCGCCGACCACCGCATCCACCTCGTCGGTTGCCAGTGCTTGCAGGGCTGAGCTGACGTTGGGCAGCGCCACGAGATTCAGGTCGGGATGGTGGTTGCGCAGCAGTTCATGGGGGGCATAGTTCTCTACCACGGCTATTTTCAGCCCGTACAGCTCCTTGAGGTTGTGGGGCTGGGCGCCACCGCGATGGGCCAGGATGACAATGGGGAAGTCCAGGTAAGGCCGGGTAAACGCCAGGTAGTTCTGGCGCTCCGGCGTGGACATGATGCCCGGCAGGAGGTCTATCTTGCCCTGTACGACCTGCTCCAGCACGGCGGTCCAGCTAGCGGGCTCGATGGGGGTGAGCCTGATGGCCAGCCGCTCACGAATGATGTCGACGTAGTCGGCGGCCAGGCCCTGATAGCGGCCCTGGTCATCGCGGAACTCAAACGGCGGCCATGAGGCATCGACGCCCAGGCGCAGGTCGGGGTGGTCCTTGAGCCAGCGGAGCTCCTCGTCGGTGAGCGTCAACGCGCCAGCTGTTGCGGTCCAGGTCATCAATGACAGCAAAAGCGCGGCCGTCAGTCTGGGCATCACTGTCTCGTCATGGCTTGGGGAGGATGATTCGAGTGTAGACGGGCCACAGGGTGGTGAGGAGCGTAACGAGGGGGATTTTATCTGTTGCACATAACAAAACCCCCGGCAGGGCCGGGGGTTTTGAAGGTCACTCGTCGAGGAAGGAGCGCAGATGCTCGCTTCGCGTCGGGTGGCGCAGTTTGCGCAACGCCTTGGCTTCGATCTGACGAATGCGCTCACGGGTGACATCGAACTGCTTACCGACTTCCTCGAGGGTGTGGTCGGTATTCATGTCGATGCCGAAACGCATGCGCAGTACCTTGGCTTCACGGGCAGTGAGGCCGGAAAGCACTTCGCGAGTCGCTTCCTTGAGACTCTCGACAGTGGCGACATCGATCGGAGACTGCATGGTGGAGTCTTCGATGAAGTCACCCAGATGGGAGTCTTCGTCATCGCCGATCGGGGTTTCCATGGAGATCGGCTCCTTGGCGATCTTCAATACCTTGCGGATCTTGTCCTCAGGCATTTCCATGCGTTCGCCCAGCTCTTCCGGCGTCGGTTCGCGACCCATTTCCTGCAGCATCTGCCGGGAAATACGGTTGAGCTTGTTGATCGTCTCGATCATGTGCACCGGGATACGGATGGTGCGGGCCTGGTCGGCGATCGAGCGAGTGATCGCCTGACGGATCCACCAGGTGGCATAAGTCGAGAACTTGTAGCCGCGACGGTATTCGAACTTGTCCACCGCCTTCATCAGGCCGATGTTGCCTTCCTGGATCAGGTCGAGGAATTGCAGGCCGCGGTTGGTGTATTTCTTGGCGATGGAGATCACCAGACGCAAGTTCGCTTCGACCATCTCTTTCTTCGCGCGACGGGCCTTGGCCTCGCCGATCGACATGCGACGGTTGATGTCCTTGATCTCGGCGATGCTCAGGCCGGTCTCGGCTTCCAGCGCGCTCAGCTTCTGCTGGCAACGAATGATGTCCGGTTGCAGGCGGGCAATGGCTTCAGCGTATTTGCTCTTGCCCTTGGCCAGTGCATCGGTCCAGCTTTCGTCGACTTCGTTACCAGGGAACTGACGCAGGAAGTCGGCGCGCGGCATGCGGGCATCACGCACGCAAAGCTGCATGATCGCGCGCTCTTGCTGGCGCAAGCGATCCAGGGCACTGCGCACACGTTCGACCAGGCCTTCGAATTGCTTCGGTACCAGCTTGATCGGCATGAACAGCTCGGCCAGTGCCAACAGCTCGGCAATTGCCTGCTTGTTGTTGCGGCCGTGCTTTTTCAGCGCCTTGCGGGTGATTTCCATCTGGTCGGCCACAGCACCGAAACGCTGCGCTGCGATGATCGGATCCGGACCGCTTTCGGCTTCTTCCTCGTCGTCGCTCGCTTCGGCGTCTTCGTCATCGGTGTCGTCGTCGGCCTTGACGGCTTTCGCGTCGATTGGCGGCGGCACTTCGGCAGCAGGCGGCGCAATGCCGTCGTCCGGGTCGATATAACCGCTCAAGACGTCGGACAGGCGGCCACCTTCGGTGGTGACGCGGGTGTACTCGGAGAGAATATGGTCAACCGTGCCAGGGAAGTGCGCGATTGCGCCCATCACTTCACGGATGCCTTCTTCAATACGCTTGGCGATTTCGATTTCGCCTTCGCGTGTGAGGAGCTCTACCGTGCCCATTTCACGCATATACATGCGCACGGGGTCGGTGGTGCGACCAATGTCGGTCTCGACCGCTGCCAACGCTGCGGCCGCTTCTTCAGCGGCCGCCTCGTCGGTATCGGCGTCGGCCAGCATAAGGGCATCCTTATCTGGAGCAACCTCGAATACGTTGATCCCCATGTCGTTGATCATGCGGATGATGTCTTCCACCTGTTCCGGATCTGAAATATCCTCCGGCAGGTGGTCGTTGACCTCCGCGTAAGTCAGGTAGCCCTGCTCACGACCCAATAGGATCAACTCTTTGATACGAGACTGCTGTTGCGCTTTTCCGGACATAACACCCTATCCACTGAAGGTCTTGGCGGGCAAAAAACAAGCCGAGGATTATACCTGAGCTGTGACCTCACGCGCCAGTTGAGGTCGGGTTTGATGCGCAAACATTGCGGCTAAGTAAGTCGCGCAATTGGTTTTTCTCTTCGCTGGTCAACTCGCTCTGGCGAGCTTTTCGCAGAAGTTGTTCCAGATTTCGCTCGCGTTGGCGGGCGGACAAGCTAGTAATGGTGTCGAAAAACTGTTGTTCAAGGTTGTCTCCATCAATCAGCCATTCCTTCTCGGCCAGGGCCTTCAAAAGACGTCCCTGCTCGGTACCGTGCCACCGCGCGATCAACTGGAAAGAGTTTAGCTTGGGGTTCTTCTGCACGGCTTCAAGGAGTGCCACCAGCAATTGCGTATTGCTGTGGTCCTCGGCGGCGAAGTGCCCTGCGTCCTCGACTTTTTCCGCCAGTTGCGGGTGATGCAGCAAGGTGCGCAAGGCGGCCAGTGTTGGTGGTTCGACGGCGGCCGGTACGCGCGGGGCACGTGGTTGGTCGCGATCGCCACGCTTGCCGTTCTTGTCCCAGGGTTTCTTGTCCCATTTCTTGCCGCCGCTACCGGGTTTTTTCGGCGTCCATTCCTGCTGGGGGGCGTAATCCTGCTGAGGTTGATGATAGTCGGCGAAATCCGGCATCGCGTCGTAATCGATGCCCGGGTCATAAGCCGGCGGCGCCTCCTGGGGCGCGCTGTGCACCAGTTGATTGACCGCTTCGCTGTTCAAGCCGGTGATTTCGGTCAGGCGCTGGCGCATCAGTGTGCGCAGGTTGGCACCGGGCACCTTGTCGATCAGTGGTGCCGCGAGGGTGGCCATGTGGGCCTTGCCTTCGAGGGAGCGCGGGTCGGCTTCCTCGGTCAACTGCTGGAAGAAATAATCGGCCAATGGTTGGGCGTGCTGGTTGATTCGTGCCCGGAACGCGTCGGTACCTTCGGAGCGCACCAGGGTGTCCGGGTCTTCGCCCTCGGGCAGGAACAGAAAGCGTGCCCGGCGGCCGTCCTGCAGGCACGGCAAGGTAGCTTCCAGGGCGCGCCAGGCGGCGTTGCGACCGGCCTGGTCACCGTCGAAGCAAAACAGCACGTTGGGCACGACGCGAAACAGGCGTTTCATGTGTTCTTCGCTGGTGGCTGTGCCCAGGGTCGCCACAGCGTTGCGCAGGCCTTGTTGGGCCAGGGCAATAACGTCCATGTAGCCTTCGACGACAATGATTTCATCGAGGTTGCGGTTGTTCTTGCGCGCTTCATACAAGCCGTAGAGTTCTTGTCCCTTATGGAACACCGGGGTTTCCGGGGAGTTCAGGTATTTCGGCTTGTCGTCGCCCAGCACCCGGCCACCAAAGGCAATGATCCGCCCGCGCGTGTCGCGGATCGGAAACATGACCCGGTCGCGGAAGCGGTCGTAGCGCTTGCCGGTTTCGGCATTTTCAATCAGCAGGCCGGCGTCGATCATGGCGCGCTGCTGCAACGTATCGCTGCTCAGGTGCTTGTACAGATTGTCCCAGCCGGGCGGTGCGAAGCCGAGGCCGAAGTCCCGGGCGATTTCGCCGGTCAGGCCGCGGCCCTTTAGATAGTCCACCGCGGCCTTGCGTGCCGGGTGGCTTTTTAGGGCCTGGCGATAAAAATCCGCTGCCGCGGTCAGCAGTGGGTAAAGCGGAGAATCGGTCGGTTGGCGTGGCTTGTGCTGTCGACCGCTTTCCTCGCGGGGTACTTCCATGCCGGCGGCTTTGGCCAGTTCTTCGACCGCCTGGGGGAAGTCCAGGTTGTCGTGGTCCATGATGAAGCCGAGGGCGTTGCCGCCAGCGCCACAGCCGAAGCAATAGTAGAACTGCTTGTCGGGGCTGACGCTGAAAGAAGGCGTTTTCTCTTTGTGGAACGGGCAGCAGGCTGTGTAGTTCTTGCCCGCTTTCTTCATTTGCAGGCGAGAGCTGACCACGTCGACGATGTCGGTGCGGTTCAGGAGGTCGTCAATAAAGCTCTGGGGAATCAGCCCGGCCATGGCGTTCTCATCATCACTGCGCGAAATATGGGCCCGAAATCGGCAGGCGTAACCGGGTCTGGGTTTGAGGCACGCTAAATCGGTGGCTCGACCGGGTCGTCTGCATCATCGCTGTCGGGAAGTGTATCTGCCGATAATCCACTGACGTTAATAACTATCAGTATTCGACTGTTTGAATGTGTTGCGCTGAGTCCGGTAACGGCTGTTCAGGCCTCGGATAGCTCATGAAGCGGGCACGCAGGCAGGTGCCTTGGGCTGATCGTCGTTAGAGGAATCAGGGTGTGCTCGTCGGTAGCCTTGGAAGGCTCGTCAGGAAAGACGTGCACCGCTGGCAAAAGAGCCAGGTCTGACGCGGTGAAGCAGGTTGTCTTGGTCGCGTCTGCGGCTTTGACGGTGAAGCATCAAGCATTATTCCGCAAATGCCATAAGCCCGGCTTGAGGGCCGGGCTTGGCAGAAGCTTGCTACGGACGTCTGTGTATTAGTACAGACGTACGGCGCGGCGCTGTTCGCGCTGAACTTTCTTGGCGTGACGCTTAACAGCGGCTGCTGCCTTGCGCTTACGCTCAGAAGTCGGCTTCTCGTAGAATTCGCGGCTACGAACTTCAGCCAGAACACCGGCTTTTTCGCAGGAGCGCTTGAAACGACGCAGAGCTACGTCGAAGGGTTCGTTCTCTTTTACTTTGACGGCTGGCATCCAGAGCTACCTTCATTCATTACCGGGGTCAACATCCTCGCGGCAAAAGAGCACTTGAAGACGTCGGTTTTTAAGGGTTGCGGATGTTAACCCCTCAACGCTCGGAATGCAAAGCCTCTGATCGAAAACCGCTGGTCGGGGCACAACGTGGCGACTATTATGCGCGCCTTCGAATTCAGCCTCTACAAGGCGCAAACCCATGCTAGTACTGGGATTAGAAACCTCTTGCGACGAAACCGGTGTCGCACTTTACGACAGTGAACGCGGCCTGCTGGCCGATGCGCTGTTCAGCCAGATCGACCTGCATCGCGCCTATGGCGGGGTGGTGCCCGAGTTGGCCTCCCGTGATCACGTCAAGCGCATGCTGCCCTTGATCCGTCAGGTTCTGGCCGAAGCTGGCTGCGTGCCGACCGAGATCGACGGCATCGCCTACACCGCCGGCCCGGGCCTGGTGGGCGCGTTGCTGGTGGGCGCTTCCTGTGCCCAGGCGCTGGCCTTTGCCTGGGGTATCCCGGCCTTGGGTGTGCATCACATGGAAGGCCACTTGCTTGCGCCGATGCTGGAGTCGCAACCGCCACAGTTTCCGTTCGTCGCTTTGTTGGTATCGGGCGGCCATACGCAGCTCATCCGGGTCGATGGCATCGGCCAATACGAGTTGCTCGGCGAAACCCTCGACGATGCCGCCGGCGAAGCGTTCGACAAAACTGCAAAAATGATGGGCCTCAATTATCCAGGCGGGCCGGAAATCTCCCGGCTTGCAACGCAAGGGGTCGATGGGCGCTTCGTGTTCCCGCGACCGATGTGCGACCGCCCGGGCCTGGATTTCAGTTTCAGCGGATTGAAGACCTTCGCGCTGAACACCTGGCAGCAGTGCGTCAGCGCCGGGGACGACAGTGAACAAGCCCGTTGCGACATCTCGCTGGCGTTCCAGCAGGCCGTGGTGGAGACTTTGACCATCAAGTGCAAGCGTGCCCTCAAGCAGGCCGGGCTCAAGCGCCTGGTGATCGCCGGTGGTGTGAGCGCGAACAAGGCCCTGCGCACATCGCTGGAGAAAATGCTCGGCGACATGAAGGGCGACGTTTACTACGCCCGACCGGAGTTCTGTACAGATAACGGCGCAATGATTGCCTTTGCCGGCTGCCAGCGATTGCAGGCCGGCCAGCAGGAAAGCCTGGCGATAAGTGTGCAGGCGCGCTGGCCGATGGAGCAGTTGGCGCCGCTGTGAGGCGTCATTTAAAAATGCCGTTCGCGCCCGGCGAACAGGTCGCGTAGATTGCCCCGGTGACGCCAGACGATCAGTGCGACCAGGGCGGTCATTGGTAGCAAGGCCGCCGGTTCCTGCCAGGCCAGCAATGGTAGGGTCAACGGCGTGGCGATCAGCGCGGCCAGGGAGCTGGTGCGGGTCAGGTAGAAGGTCAGCAGCCAGGCACAGACAGCCAGCAGGGCGGCGGGCGGGTACAGGCCCAGCAGCATGCCGGCGGCGGTGGCGACACCCTTGCCGCCCCGAAAGCGAAAGTACAGCGGGAATAGATGGCCGATGACGGCGCAGACGCCGATCCAGGCCTGTTGCTGCAACGAGAGCCCTGCAAGGCTGGCGATCAATACCGGGACAAGGCCTTTGCAGAGGTCGCCCAGCAGGGTCAGGATCGCGAGTTTGCGTCCGGCCAGGCGCAGCATGTTGGTGGCTCCGGCATTGCCTGAGCCACTCATTCGCGGATCCGGGCGACCGGTCAGGCGGCTGAGCAAAATGGCGAAGGACAGCGAGCCGAGCAGGTAGGCGAGAATCGCCAGTAACCAAAACATGCTAACTATTCCGGGCGAGGACGCCCTGATTCTAACGGCGCATTGCGCCCTTGTCGTGCTGCGGAGAAGAGTGCTTGGACAGAGTGTTTATCGAGGGACTGGAAGTCGACACGGTAATCGGTGCCTACGACTGGGAGCGAGGCATCCGACAGTGCCTGCGGCTTGACCTGAGCTTCGCCTGGGACAACCGCCCGGCTGCCGCGGGCGACGACCTGACCCTGGCGCTCGACTACGCCAGCGTCTCCTCGCGCATCCAGGCGTTTGCCGAGCAGGCGCAGTTCCAATTGGTCGAGACCTTCGCCGAGCGACTGGCCCAGGAACTCATGGATGAGTTCAAGATCACCTGGTTGCGTCTGAAAGTGACCAAGCCCGGCGCCGTACCGGCGGCCAGCGGCGTTGGCGTGGAGATCGAGCGCGGATGCCGCTGACTCAGGTTTTTCTCGGGCTCGGCAGCAACATCGAGCGCGAAACCCATCTATGCGCCGGTCTGGAGGCCTTGGCCGGATTCCTGGTGGACATGCGCTGTTCGGCCGTGTTCGAGAGCCAGCCGGTGGGTATCAAAAGCGGGCCTTTCTTCAATTTTGTCGTTTCGGCCTTCACGGATCTGCCGCTGATGGAGCTGGATCGTCGCCTCAAGTTCATCGAGGCGGACAACGGTCGCTATGCGCCGGACCGCAAGGGGCTGCCGCTGGATATCGACGTGCTGTTATATGGCGAACAGGTTGGCAACTTCGACGGGCTGATCCTGCCTCGCGCGGAGATCCTCAAGAACGCCTTCGTGTTGTGGCCGTTGTCGTTGATCGCGCCGGATCGGATTCATCCTGGTGTGGGCAAGAGCTTTGCCGCGTTGTGGGAAGAAGCGCAGATTGATCAGGTACTGGCGCCGGTGGCTTTCGAATGGCGGGGGGAGCAACTTACGCCTTTGGACCTGCTGCGACTTTCATAACGTCATCGCGAGCAGGCTCGCTCCCACATTTGATCTATGCGAACGCAGAGGCCATGTCTGCCACGAGCCCTGTGGGAGCGAGCCTGCTCGCGATCAGATCGGCGCACTCACCTGAGCTGCAAACGGGGTGTCAGCCCGCTGATTCCTTATACGCTTTCAATACCCTGAGTCGCTCCCGTTTGATCGCCTCACCCAGCTCCGGACCCTTGAAGCCTTTCTCCAGCAAAGGCTGCACTGCCACTGCGCGGGCCGCCGCTGCTGCGCCGCGCAGATAATCCGCCTGTGGATAACTTCGATTTTCCAGGCCTTTGCGACCACGGGCATCCATCTCGCACGCCGCGATGAACTCCTCGAAGCGCTGAGGCCGACGGTACACGTCAAAACTCTGCAACAGCTCAAGCAAGGTGGACGCCTTCAGCTCAAGCGCACGATGAGCATGGGTGTGATACTGGCCGACCAACAGTGCCAGTTCCTGACAATCGCGCGGTACCTTGAAGCGCTCATTGACCGCTTTGATCAGCTTCAAGCCTTTGTGCTCATGGGCGATGTGCCGCGGCCATTCGTGTTCGGGTGTCAGGCCTTTGCCCAGGTCATGGAGCAGGCAAGCCCAGCGGACGGTCAGGGGTTGCTGGTGCAGTGCCGCCTGTTCCAGCACGCTCAGGGTGTGCAAGCCCGTGTCGATTTCCGGGTGGTGGGCTTCAGGCTGAGGCACGCCGAACAGCGCATCGACCTCGGGCATCAGGACCTTGAGGGCCGTGCAGTCGCGTAGGACCTGGATAAATACCTGTGGCTGTTTTTCCATGAGGGCGCGGGAAATTTCTTTCCAACTGCGCTCGGCCGTCAATGCTTCCAATTCGCCGGACTCACTGAGCTGGCGCATCAGTCCAAGGGTTTCGTCCGCCACCTTGAAGCCCAGCGGTGCATAGCGTGCGGCAAAGCGGGCAACTCGCAAAACTCGGAGGGGATCTTCGGCGAAAGCGGGGGATACGTGACGCAGAACGCGGGCTTCCAGATCGCGTTGGCCGTGGTACGGATCGGTCAGGTTGCCATGGTCATCTTCAGCCATGGCGTTGATGGTCAAGTCCCGGCGAACCAGGTCCTCCTCCAAGGTCACTTCAGGGCTGGCATGGAACACGAAGCCGCCATAGCCTCGACCGCTCTTGCGTTCGGTACGGGCGAGGGCGTATTCCTCGCCGGTCTTCGGGTCGAGGAATACCGGAAAGTCAGCCCCCACGGGGCGAAAACCTTTGGCGAGCATTTCCTCGGCGGTGGCCCCCACGACGACCCGATCGATGTCGGTGACGGGAATGCCCAGCAGGCGATCGCGAACGGCGCCGCCAACTTTATAGATCTGCATAAAAAACCTCCGTTGATCCGACAGGATAACCTTTGCGTCGGACCTCCGGAGGCGAAAACGGGATCAAAGATGAATGACCGCCAGGTCCAGGCGGCCATAGTCTCCTTCGGCTTGTTCGCCTTTGGGAGGTACATGATGGGTTTTCATCACTTGGTCGCCTTGCAGGGTTTCCAGGTGGATGTCGAAACCCCAGAGCCGGTGCAGGTGCTTGAGCACTTCATCGGTGGAGTCACCCAGTGGTTTGCGGTTGTGCGCCTGGTGCCGCAGGGTCAGCGAGCGATCGCCGCGGCGGTCGATGCTGTAGATCTGCACGTTGGGCTCGCGATTGCCCAGGTTGTACTGCGCCGCCAGGGTTTCGCGGATGATGCGATAGCCGCTCTCATCGTGAATGGCGGGCACTACCAAGTCATCTTTCTGGTCATCATCCAGAATGCTGAACAATTTCAGGTCGCGGATCACCTTGGGCGAGAGGTACTGCAAGATGAAGCTTTCGTCCTTGAAACTGCTCATGGCGAATTTAATGGCGGACAACCAGTCCGAACCGGCGATTTCCGGGAACCAGCGACGATCTTCCTCGGTAGGGTTTTCGCACATGCGGCGGATGTCGCGGTACATGGCGAAACCCAGTGCGTAAGGGTTGATGCCGCTGTAGTACGGGCTGTCGAAACCAGGTTGGAACACCACGCTGGTGTGGGACGTCAGGAACTCCATCATGAAGCCGTCGGTAACCAGGCCCTCGTCGTACAGGTCGTTCATCAGCGTGTAGTGCCAGAACGTGGCCCATCCCTCGTTCATGACCTGGGTTTGGCGTTGTGGATAGAAATACTGGGCGATCTTACGCACGATACGCACGATTTCCCGCTGCCACGGTTCCAACAGGGGCGCATGTTTTTCAATGAAATAGAGAATGTTCTCCTGGGGCTCGGCAGGAAAACGAGCATTGTCTTTTTCGTTGTACTTGTCTGCACCCTTGGGAATGGTGCGCCACAGATCGTTGATCTGTTTTTGCAGGTGCTCTTCGCGGTCCTTTTGGCGCCGGCGTTCTTCTTCGGCGGAAATCGGATACGGCCGTTTGTAGCGGTCCACGCCGTAGTTCATCAGGGCGTGGCAGGAGTCCAGGAGGTCCTCCACCGCGTCGATGCCATGGCGCTCCTCGCACTGCATGATGTACTGCTTGGCAAACACCAGGTAATCGATGATCGAGCTGGCATCGGTCCAGGTGCGGAACAGGTAGTTGCCCTTGAAGAAGCTGTTGTGCCCATAGCAGGCATGCGCCACCACCAGGGCCTGCATGCAGATGGTGTTTTCCTCCATCAGGTAGGCGATGCAGGGGTCGGAGTTGATGACGATCTCATAGGCCAGTCCCATCTGGCCTCGACTGTAGGATTTCTCGGTACTGAGGAAGTGCTTGCCGTAGGACCAGTGGTGATAGCCCAGCGGCATGCCGACCGACGCATAGGCGTCCATCATTTGCTCGGCGGTGATCACCTCGATCTGGTTCGGGTAGGTGTCGAGGGCGTAGCGGTCCGCGATACGGCTGATTTCGCGGTCGTAGGCCTTGATCAGCTCGAACGTCCATTCGGAGCCGGTGGAAATGGGCTGGCGCTTCTGCTCTTTTTTGGCGGTCATGTCACTAACCTGCGCTGGAAGAGTTCACGGAAGACCGGGTAGATATCCCCGGCCGAGACCAGTTGCTGTTGGGCAAATGTGTCGGAAAAAGCTTCGGCTATCCGTTCGTATTCGTACCACAGGGCCTGATGTTCGCGTGGAGTAATCTCCACATAAGTGTAGTACTGGACGAATGGCATGATCTGGTTGATCAGGATGTCGCGACAGATCGGTGAGTCGTCATTCCAGTTGTCGCCGTCCGACGCCTGGGCTGCATAGATGTTCCATTCGTTGGCGGGGTAGCGTTCGGCCATGATCTCCTGCATCAGCTTCAGGGCGCTGGAGACAATGGTGCCGCCGGTCTCCCTGGAGTAGAAGAATTCCTCTTCGTCCACTTCCCTGGCGCTGGTGTGGTGGCGGATGAACACTACATCGATCTTGTCATAGTTCCGCTTCAGGAACAGGTACAACAGGATGAAGAAGCGTTTGGCGATGTCCTTGGTGGCCTGGGTCATGGAGCCGGATACGTCCATCAGGCAGAACATCACCGCCTTGGAGCTGGGGTTTGGCTGTTTCACCAGCAGGTTGTACTTGAGGTCGAAGGTGTCGAGGAACGGTACGCGGTGGATGCGTGCGCTGAGTTTCTCGATTTCCGCTTCCAGGTCCTGAATATCGCCAAAATTGTCGGGTTCTTCGCGTTTCAGGCGGGCCAGTTCTTCCTTGGCCTCGCGCAGTTTTGCCCGGCTGCTGCCCGACAGCGCGATACGCCGTGCGTGGGCGGAGCGGAGGGTGCGGATGATATTGATGCGTGACGGATTGCCTTCATTGCTGATACCGGCCCGCACGGTCTTGAAGGTGTCGGTGCCGGTCAGGTTGCGCTTGACCAGGTTCGGCAGTTCCAGGTCCTCGAACATGAACTCCAGGAATTCCTCCTGGGTGATCTGGAACACGAACTCATCCATGCCTTCGCCGGAGTTGCCGGCTTTACCGGGCCCTTTGCCGCCACCACCACCCTGGGGACGGGGGGATGTGCTCGCCACTGGTGAATTCCTTGTTGCCTGGGTGCACGACGGTCTGTTTGCCGCCGCGGCCATGATGAAGCACCGGCTCGTCGATATCGCGGCCGGGGATGCTGATCTGTTCGCCGTGCTCCATGTCGGTAATGGAGCGCCGGCTGACCGCCTCTTCGACGGCCTTCTTGATGTGGTCACGGTAGCGCCGCAGAAACCGCTGGCGGTTCACCGTGCTCTTGTTCTTGCCATTAAGGCGTCGGTCGATCACATAGCTCATAGGCCCCTCCGGGGGAGCTTCAAGTCGTAAGCCTCAGGCTGCAAGAGGAGTGGCGTCGAGCCTTGGGCTCAACGCCGTTCCTTGCAGCTTGTAGCTAGAAGCTTGCCGCTGCTTACTGCGATTTCCGGACCCGCAGGTACCACTCGGAGAGCAGCCGTACCTGTTTGTCGGTGTAGCCACGTTCGACCATGCGTGTAACGAAGTCGTTGTGTTTTTTGCTGGTCCTCCTTGCTGGCCTTGGCGTTGAAGCTGATGACTGGCAGCAGGTCTTCGGTGTTGGAGAACATTTTCTTCTCGATGACCACCCGCAGCTTTTCATAGCTGAGCCAGGTTGGGTTCTTGCCGTTGTTGTTGGCTCGGGCGCGCAGCACGAAGTTGACGATCTCGTTGCGGAAGTCCTTCGGATTGCTGATGCCTGCCGGTTTCTCGATTTTCTCCAGCTCTTCGTTGAGGGCCACGCGATTGAGTATTTCGCCGGTTTCCGGGTCGCGGTATTCCTGGTCCTGGATCCAGAAGTCTGCGTACAGAACGTAGCGGTCGAAGATGTTCTGGCCGTATTCGCTGTAGGACTCCAGGTATGCGGTCTGGATTTCCTTGCCGATGAACTCGATGTAGCGCGGGGCCAGGTACTCCTTGAGGAAGCGCAGGTAACGCTCGCGGGTTTCGGCCTGGAATTGCTCCTGCTCGATCTGCTGTTCCAGCACATACAGCAAGTGAACCGGGTTGGCCGCGATCTCGTGAGGGTCGAAGTTGAACACCTTGGACAGGATCTTGAACGCGAAGCGTGTGGACAGACCGTTCATGCCTTCATCGACCCCCGCGTTGTCGCGGTATTCCTGGATCGACTTGGCCTTCGGATCGGTGTCCTTGAGGTTTTCACCGTCGTACACACGCATCTTCGAATAGATGTTGGAGTTTTCCGGCTCCTTGAGGCGCGACAGCACCGTGAACTGGGCCAGCATCTTCAGCGTGTCAGGGGCGCAATGGGCCTTGGACAGCGAGCTGTTGAACAGCAGCTTGTCGTAGATCTTCACTTCGTCGGTCACCCGCAGGCAGTACGGCACCTTGACGATGTAGATCCGGTCGATGAAGGCCTCGTTGTTCTTGTTGTTGCGGAAGGTATGCCATTCCGACTCGTTGGAGTGAGCCAGCAGGATGCCGGTGAACGGAATGGCCCCCAGGCCCTCGGTGCTGTTGTAGTTGCCTTCCTGGGTGGCGGTCAGCAGGGGGTGCAGCACCTTGATGGGCGCCTTGAACATTTCGACGAACTCCATCAGGCCCTGGTTGGCCCGGCACAGCGCACCCGAGTAGCTGTAGGCATCGGCGTCGTTCTGTGGGAATTCTTCCAGCTTGCGGATATCGACCTTGCCCACCAGGGCCGAAATATCCTGGTTGTTTTCGTCGCCCGGCTCGGTCTTGGCCACTGCGATCTGGTTAAGGATCGAAGGGTAGAGCTTGACCACACGGAACTGGCTGATGTCACCACCGAATTCGGCGAGGCGCTTGGTGGCCCATGGCGACATGATGGTATTGAGGTAGCGGCGTGGAATGCCGAAGTCTTCCTCGAGGATCGCGCCGTCCTCTGTGGCGTTGAAGAGGCCCAGGGGCGATTCGAACACCGGCGAGCCCTTGATCGCGTAGAAGGGCACTTTTTCGATCAGTTGCTTGAGTTTTTCGGCCAGGGACGATTTACCGCCACCCACGGGGCCGAGCAGATAAAGGATTTGCTTCTTCTCTTCCAGGCCTTGGGCGGCATGGCGGAAATAGGACACGATCTGTTCGATGCATTCTTCCATCCCATGGAAGTCTGCAAAGGCCGGATAGCGGCGAATCACCTTGTTGGAAAAGATTCGCGAGAGCCTCGAGTTGGTCGAGGTATCCAGCAGTTCCGGTTCTCCGATTGCCAGCAACAGACGCTCCGCAGCCGATGCGTAGGCGCTACGGTCCTGTTTGCAGAGTTCGAGGTATTCCTGCAGCGAGTATTCCTCCTGCCGCGTGGACTCGAAACGTTGCTGGAAGTGGCTAAAAATACTCATGACGTCACCTCGCTCGATACGTGGAGCCGGTGGCGGATCAATCAGTCGATGCTGGTCAGCCGCTGGTGGAACCCAGCTGCTGTTTACCCCCCAGAATGCTTTCAAGAATGCAGGCTCTTGAAAGCTTACTCCCGATGACCCGTGCGCCGGTGTACCGGCTCTCCCCTGTTTTGGATGGCCTGAGGCTAAGGATAGTTCGGAATCGGAGAGGTAAAGGTGGAATACGTAATTAGTTGTGGCAGACCGTTCGTCTGCCAGTGCTCAAGCCCACGGTTCTCGCGGGCTTGGGACGGCATAAAAAATTATTCGTGAGTGCCTTTCGCTATTTCTGAAGGATAAGTCGTACGCCACAACTCAAAACCGCCGTCCATGCTGTAGACGTCACTGAAGCCCTGGCTGACCAGGTAGGCGGCTGCGCTCTGGCTGGAGTTGCCGTGATAGCAGACCACCACGGTAGGTGCGTCGAGGTCGGCGGCCCGGATGAAGTCGGCGATGGAGTGGTTATCCAGATGCCTGGAACCACTGATATGCGCAGCCGCAAAAGTGGCTGGGTCGCGGACGTCGACGACGACTGCGCCTTGCTCGCGCAGGGCCTGGGCCTGTTCCGGGGGGATGCGTTTGAATTCGGTCATGAGGACTCCTGTAGCGCTGAAACGCAACGCCGGTCAAACGGCAGTGCCGGCCGGCAATGGTGCAGTGGTCGGGTGGTGGATTTTAGCGTGGCCCTGCTCGTCGCAATCGCAACGCAGTTGCTCGAAAGTATCGACGTTCATCAGCGTCATGGCACTGCCCCACACGCAACCGGTATCGAGCGCGAAGACGCCGGGCTCGTCGGATTGGCCTCCCAGTGCCGCCCAGTGCCCGAAAATGATCTTCAGGTGACGGGTCTTGCGCTCGCTGTGCTTGAACCAGGGGGCGTAGCCAGGCGGTGCGGTCTCGATGCCTTCCTTGCCCTTGAGATCGAGCTTGCCGTCGCGGGTGCAGAAACGCATGCGCGTGAAGTAATTGGTGATGACCCGAAGACGGGCGCTACCGGTGAGGTCGTTGTCCCACTTGACCGGCTCGTTACCGTACATGCCATCCAGGTAGGGGGCGAACAGATTGTCGTCGCGCAATGCCTGCTCGACCTCGCCAGCGCATTTGAGTGCCTTGCGCAGGGACCATTGGGGCGGGATGCCAGCATGGACCAGCGCCAGGTTGCGCGCTTCGTCGTAGTGCATGAGCTTTTGCTGGCGCAACCACTCCAGCAGCTCGACGCAATCGGGGGCCGCGAGTATTTCGTTCAGGGTATCGGATTTTTTCAGGCGTTCGATGTTCTGCCAGGCGGCCAGCAGATGCAGGTCGTGGTTGCCGAGCACGCACACCAGCGACTGGCGGATGCTGTAGAGAAAACGCAACGTCTCGAGGGACTGCGGGCCGCGGTTGACCAGGTCACCCACCAGCCACAGCGTGTCTTTTTGCGGATCGAACTCGACGCGCTCCAGCAGGCATTTGAGCGGGTCGAGGCAGCCTTGCAGGTCACCGACCGCGTACGTGGCCATTAGTGCAGGGCTCCGGGCACGGCCAGGCGAAAGGGCTTGATGACGGCGTCGAAGCGTTTGCCGTCCTCGGCCAGCATCTGGTAGGTGCCCTGCATGGTACCGACCTTGGTCGTCATCACCGTTCCGCTGCTGTAGCTGTGGCTTTTGCCGGCGTCGATCAACGGCTGTTGGCCAACCACGCCTTCGCCACGCACTTCTTCGACATGGCCATCGCCGTCGGTGATGATCCAGTGCCGCGACAGCAGCCTGGCGGGCAAGGAGCCGTTATTGCGCACGGTAATGCTGTAGGCGAAGGCGAAGCGGTCATGCTCGGGTTGCGACTGTTCTGCCAGAAAACGTGTGGTGACGCTGACGTCGACCTGGTAACGAGGATCGGACATGCAAAAAGGCCTTAAAAGCGAAGCGGGACGCGGGCGCGACTCAGACGATCAGTCTAGGCCAAGTATCGGGTAGTAGGCCAGACTGGCGTACTGCCCGATAGCGATCGTCGTCCGCTCAGTTGGCGTCGACTTGCGGGGCGACCTGTTCGCTGAGCTTGTCGGCCAGGCGCACGAAAGCTGCCAGGTCCAGTTGCTCGGGGCGCAGGCTGCCATCGACGCCGGCGGCTTCGATTTCAGCGCTGCTGAGCAAAAGTTTCAAGGTGTTGCGCAAGGTTTTGCGTCGTTGGTTGAACGCTTCGCGCACCACCCGCTCCAGCAGGCGATGATCCTTGGCCGGGTGCGGCAGGATGGCATGGGGTACCAGGCGGACGATGGCCGAGTCGACCTTCGGCGGCGGGTTGAATGCGCCCGGGCCGACGTTGAACAGATGTTCGACCCGGCAATGGTACTGGACCATGATCGACAGCCGACCCCAATCGCCACCACCCGGGCCGGCGGCGAGGCGCTCGACCACTTCTTTCTGCAGCATGAAGTGCATGTCGCGGATCAGGCTGGCGTTGCTCAGCAGGTGGAAAATCAGCGGCGTGGAGATGTTGTATGGCAGGTTTCCCACCACCCGCAGGCTGCTCGGCGCGGCGTCCAGGCTATTGAAGTCGAACTTCAGTGCGTCGCCCTGGTGCAGGTTGAAATTGCTCCTGCCGGCGAACTGCTGGTTGAGGATCGGGACCAGGTCCTTGTCCAGTTCCACCACGTCCAGTTGTGCGCCGCTGTCGAGCAGGCCTTCGGTCAGGGCGCCCTGGCCCGGTCCGATTTCCAGCAGGCGATCGTCGGGCTTGGCCCGGATGGAACGCAAGATGCGATCGATCACGCCGGCGTCATGCAGGAAGTTCTGGCCGAAGCGCTTGCGCGCGCGGTGTTGGTATTGCTCGGTCATAAATGGGTCTCGGCCATCTGGTAGGCGGTTTCCAGCGCGACTTGCAGGCTGCCGGTATCGATCTTGCCGCTGCCGGCCAGGTCCAGGGCGGTACCGTGGTCCACGGAGGTGCGGATGATCGGCAGGCCCAACGTTATGTTGACCGCTGCGCCGAAGCCTTTGTACTTCAGCACGGGCAGGCCCTGGTCGTGGTACATCGCCAGCACCGCGTCGCAGTGCTCCAGATATTTTGGGGTAAACAGAGTGTCGGCAGGCAGCGGGCCACGCAGGTCCATGCCCTCGCTGCGCAAGCGCTCCAAGGTGGGTTCGATGATGTCGATTTCTTCACGGCCCAGGTGTCCGCCTTCACCGGCATGGGGATTGAGCCCGCAGACCAGGATGCGTGGCCGGGCGATGCCGAATTTTTCCTGGAGGTCGGCGTGCAGGATGCGCGTGACCCGCTCAAGGCGTTCCGGGGTGATGGCGTCGGCGATGTCCCGCAAGGGCAGGTGAGTGGTCACCAAGGCCACACGCAGGCCGCGGGTCGCGAGCATCATCACCACTTGCGCGGTGTGGGTCAGGTCGGCCAGGAATTCGGTGTGGCCGGAAAAGGCAATCCCGGATTCGTTGATCACGCCCTTGTGCACCGGAGCGGTGATCATGCCTGCGAAAGTCCCGTCCAGGCAGCCTTCGCCTGCGCGGGTCAGAGTTTGCAGGACGAACGCGGCGTTGGCCTTGTCCAGCTGCCCGGTGACGACCGGCGCGCCCAGGGACGTATCCCAGACGTACAGGCTGTTGGCGGGCGCCGGGACATTCGGCCAGGCTTGCGGTGTTACCGGCAGCAGGTCGACGACCACCCCCAGCTGCGCGGCCCGCTCAAGGAGCAGGTCGCGACTGGTAATGGCAATCAGGGGATACGGCTGGGGTTGCGAGGCGAGCAGCAGGCACAGGTCGGGACCGATGCCGGCTGGTTCGCCGGGTGTCAGCGCGAAACGCTTGGGTTTCACTGCGCTGCCTGGTCTGCACCAGGGAGTTTGATTTCAACGTAGGCTTCGTCGCGAATCTGACGCAGCCAGGTTTGCAGCTCTTCGTCGTATTTGCGGTTGCGCAACACGGTCATCGCCTGTTGTTCGCGAGCCTGGGTGGTGCTGTCGGTGGCGCGGCGGCCAAGGACTTCCAGCACGTGCCAGCCATAAGGGCTCTTGAACGGTTTGGACAGCTGGCCTTGCGGGGTGTCGGCCATGACTTGGCGGAACTCCGGAACCAGTGCATTCGGGTCGACCCAGTTCAGGTCGCCGCCGTTGAGGGCCGATCCCGGGTCTTCCGAGAAACTCTTCGCCAGTTCGGCGAAGTCTTCGCCCGCTTCGATGCGGTCGTAGAGTTTCTCCGCCAGACGCTTGGTCTCGGCTTCGCTGCGGATTTCACTTGGCTTGATCAGGATGTGGCGAACATGCACTTCGTCACGGACCTGGGTTCCGCCACCGCGTTTTTCCAGCACTTTCAGGATGATGAAACCGCCGGGCGTACGAGCTGGCTGGGTGATGTCGCCCACGGCCATGGCGCTCAGTTCACGGTCGAACGGAGGCGGCAGTTGAGCAGGCTTGCGCCAACCCATGTCGCCGCCTTCCAGGGCATTGTCGCTGCCCGACTTGGCAATGGCCATCTGGCCGAAGTCAGCGCCTTGCTTGAGCTGCTGGTAGACATCCATCGCCTGGCGATAAGCACTCTGGATCGCTTCGGAGTTAGCGCTTTCCGGGGTAGGAATCAGGATGTTCGTCAGGTGCAGTTCTTCGGAAAGCTGCATTTTGCCCAGGTCGGACGCGAGGAAATTCTTCACTTCCTGCTCGGACACCTGGATGCGTTCGGCGACACGGCGCTGGCGCACACGGCTGATGACCATCTCGCGGCGGATCTGATCGCGGGCGTCCTCGTAGGAGAGGCCGTCGCGAGCCAGGGCGGCGCGGAACTGGTCGATGCTCATGTTATTGCGCTGGGCAATGGTGCCGACGGCCTGGTTCAGTTCTTCATCGGTGATACGAATGCCGGAGCGTTCGCCGATCTGCAGTTGCAGGTTTTCGACGATCAGGCGTTCGAGCACTTGCTGGTCCAGTACACCCGCTGGCGGCAAGCCACCGCCGCGCTTGGCGATGGTTTGCTGCACTTCATGGACGCGCTGGTCCAACTGGCTCTGCATGACCACGTCGTTGTCGACGATGGCCACTACTTTATCGATGGACTGCACCGCGGCGTTGGCCGCGGTACCCAGGAACAGCGCGCCCAGCATCAGCGGGCGCAGACAATCAGAAAGCTTGATCTTCACGTTCACGATAACCTTGGATGCCTTTGTCGAGGAAGCTCTCTACCTTGGCGCCGGTGAGGCCGCCGAGTCCCTTCAGAACAATTTGGAGGAAGATGCCGTGGTCGCCTTTTTCGTTTTCCGGGGCGGCTTGACTGAACTCTTCATAGTCGACCCAGTAACGGTTGATCAGGCGCAGTTTCCAGCAGCAGTTGTCGTATTCGAAACCACCGAAGGCTTCCAGGGTACGGTTGCGGTTGTAGTCATACTGCCAGCGGCTGATGGCGTTCCACTGCGGCACGATCGGCCAGATGACCGAGAAGTCGTGCTGCTTGATCTTGTAGTAGTCCTTCACGTAGTTCGGATCGCCCGGCCTGCCGTAGTCGCCGCCGCCCACTTGCCATTGGCCAGTGGTTTCGTCGTAACGGACCTGGTCGTTGCGATAGCGATAACCGGCGTTGATAACCTTGTTCGGATTGTCTTCCGGCTGGTAGTGGAACATCGCGCTGCCCGAACGAGGGCTGCGGGTATCCGGATCCCAGTTGTAGGTGGCGGTGGTGCGCCAGTCGCGGTTCCAGCGGTACTCGTATTCCAACGCGTACGGGGAGACGTCCGATTTGGCGTCTTCTCGGGTCTCAAAGTCGATACCAGGAAGTTGGACCTTGCGATCCTTGAAGTAGAACGCCTGGCCGACGGCGAGACGTTGGCGTTCGAAGCCGTTCTCTTCAATCCAGCGGCTGGTCACGCCCAAGGACAGCTTGTTCTCGTCCCCGACACGGTCAGAACCAGTGAAGCGGTTATCGCGGAACAACGAAGAATAGCTAAAGGTCGACTCGCTGGTATCGAAGACCGGGATATCGCTCTGGTCCTTCTCCGGTACATAGAGATAGAACAGGCGTGGTTCCAGGGTCTGGCGATAGTTGGTGCCGAACCATTGCGTGTCGCGGTCGAAGTACAGGCCGCTGTCGATGCTGGCGATCGGAACGCCACGGCTCTGGCTGCTGCTATAGGTTCCGCGCAGGCGATCGGCCTCGGCGCTCTGCGAAGCAACCTGCGATTTGCCTCTGCTATCCAGATCCAGGTCATATTGGGTGTACTGGTATTTCAGAGATGGTTTGATGTAGCCATAGCTCGCTTCCATCGGCAAACTCATGACAGGCGCCAAGTTCAGGCGGTCGCCGTTAGCCCGTGCCAAACCGGCGACGCGAGTATCGAGGAAAGGCTCGGTGTTACCGTCTTCATCGGTGTAGTTACCAGTCCGCAAATCACGATCGAAACGCACCAACTCCGTCTTGTAAGCGAAGTCCAGGCCATATGGATGCTGAGGCAGCTCACCGTCGAACGTGATCTGAGGCAGACGGTTATAAGGCGTGATCTTCGAAATCGTCGCCATCTGATAAGCCTGGGCATTCAAGCGGGCGACATAATTATCACCGCGATAGCTGACCACGCCTTGCTGGTTCACGAAGTCCCTGGACTCGACACCGATCTGGTCGGTCTGCAGATCCTGGAAGTAGTAAGGGTCGCTGATCTTGGTGTAGTCGACTTCCGTCAGCACGCGTGAATCGAGGCCGCCCTTGTGCTGCCAGTTGTACATGTAACGGGTCTTGTCGTAGTCGCTCTGCCCGCTACGTTCATCGTCTTCGTCGTTGAGGTACGCCGCGCCGAACTGGCCTTCGCTGGATTTGGTCAGGTAGCGGAACTCGCCTTCCATCAACAGGCCGCGCTTGGCCATGTAGCGTGGATACAACGTGGCATCGTAGTTCGGCGCCAGGTTGAAGTAGTACGGGGTGACCAGCAGGAAGCCGGTGTCGCTGCCGCTGCCGATGGTCGGTGGCAGGAAGCCGGACTGGCGACGGTCGTCGATCGGGAAATAGATGTACGGCGTGTACAGGACCGGGAAATCCTTGACCCGCAACGTCACGTTGGTCGCGGTACCGAAGCCGGTGGCCGGGTTCAGGGTGATGTTATTGCCCTTGAGCGTCCAGGCGTTGCTGTTCGGTTCACACGTGGTGTACGTACCGTCCTTGAGGCGGATGATCGCGTTCTCGGCGCGCTTGGCGTACAGCGCGTTACCGCGGATGCGCGACTTGTGCATCACGTATTCGGCGTTGTCGACCTTGGCTTCGCCGGTGTCCAGTTGCACATCGGCGTGGTCGCCGACGATCAGCGCGCCGTTGTCGCGAACCCGCACGTTGCCGCTCAGCTCACCACGGTTCTCGGCCTGGTACAGGCTCGCCTCGTCGGCTTCGACCTGCATGCTGCCCTGGCGCATGACCACGTCACCGGCCAGGGTCGCCACCTGTTCTTCCTGCTGATAGCGTGACGCCTTGGCGCCAAGGAAGGTAGGGGCGTCGCTCTTGGCCGTCTTGTCGTTCATGCCAGGACGAGTCGGTTCGATGTAGGCGCCCGAGCAGTAAGGGCCGGTCTCAGCCAATTGCGCAGGCGTGAGGTTCTCGCGCGGAACCCAGTCGAGGTGACTGTAGTCTGCACTGCGCGACTTCAGGCCGCGGCCCTTGGCTTCGGTAACGAGCATCGGCTTTTCGCCGACTTCCTCGCCCGAGCTGCTGTCGGCTGGAGCCGCGCCGCTGTCGGAAACCGCACTGCCGTCATGCACGGGACGCGGCGGCAACGCGGCGGCCGGTGTCTTGGGCGCACAGTCCCAGGCACCCGAAGCGGAGACGGAGCAGTCATACTGCTGCGCCGCGACGACGAATGAAGAGGCCAGGGGTTGCAGAGCCAGCAGACTGCCGGTGACCAGCAACGGAAATTTTTTACGAAACGCGGGGGATTTCAATGCCATCTTATTAGTCCGGGCTTCCTGCGTGCCATCTGCCCGCGGTGTGGGCCGCACGCCTCTCGATGGTCTGAAAAAGATGCTGGATAATAAAGCATGACCCGCTTGACGGCTAGCGCCGTCGGAGACCCTTGCAATGCCCGACCAAGATGTACGCTTGCAACACCTGAAAGTTTGGCTCGATGAACAACTGCCGATCCTTTTCACTCAACAGGGCTGGGGCACCGTACCCCCGGCCACGTTGACCGCCGCCAGCAGTGACGCGAGTTTCCGGCGTTATTTCCGCTGGGAAGGCGAGGGCCGTAGCTTGATCGTAATGGATGCGCCACCGCCCCAGGAAAACTGCAAACCCTTCGTGGATATTGCTTTTTTGCTGGCTAAATCCGGCATTAACGTGCCGAAAATTTATGCCGAAGACCTCGAGCGCGGCTTTCTTTTGCTCAATGACCTGGGCAATCAGACCTATCTGGACGTGATCAACGGCGAAAATGCCGACGATTTATTCGGCGATGCCCTGCAAGCCTTGCTGGCTTTCCAGCAATTGCCGATGGTCGCGCCGCTGCCGAGCTACGATGTCGCGTTGCTGCGTCGGGAGCTGGAATTGTTCCCCGAGTGGTACGTCAAGCGCGAGTTGGGCATCGAGTTCGACTCGACCCAGCAGCAACTCTGGCAACAGGCCTCCGAGCTTCTGATCGACAGCGCCCTGGCCCAGCCCAAAGTGCTGGTGCACCGCGACTACATGCCGCGCAACCTGATGCTCAGCGCACCGAATCCTGGCGTGCTGGACTTTCAGGATGCGGTCTATGGCCCGGTTACCTACGACGTGACCTGCCTGTTCAAGGATGCTTTCCTCAGTTGGCCCGAGGCCCGCGTGCGGGGCTGGCTGGAGAATTACTGGCAACAGGCCGGCGCCCTCGGCATTCCAGTCCAGCCGGATTTCGAGGATTTCCTGCGGGCCAGCGACTTGATGGGTGTGCAGCGCCACCTCAAGGTCATCGGGATCTTCGCGCGTATTTGCCATCGTGATGGCAAGCCACGTTACCTCGGTGATGTGCCGCGGTTCTTTGCTTATATAGAAGCGGTCATCGCCCGTCGTCCGGAACTGGCTCCGCTCGATGAACTGCTTGGCAGCCTGCGGCAATCGGCTGGAGCGACGGCATGAAGGCGATGATCCTGGCGGCGGGCAAGGGCGAGCGCATGCGCCCCCTGACCCTGACCACGCCAAAGCCGTTGATTCGCGTGGGTGGCATTCCCTTGATCGAATACCACCTGCGCGCCCTCGCCAGGGCCGGCTTCACCGAGATCGTGATCAATCACGCCTGGCTCGGCCAGCAGATCGAAGATCACCTGGGAGACGGTTCACGGTTTGGCGTGAGTATTCGGTTTTCGCCCGAAGGCGAGCCGCTGGAGACCGGCGGTGGAATCTTCCGGGCCTTGCCGCTGTTGGGCGATGAAGCGTTCGTGGTGGTAAACGGCGATATCTGGACCGACTACGATTTCAGCGCGTTGCGCAGGCCGCTAAAAGGGCTGGCGCATCTGGTGTTGGTCGATAATCCGGAGCATCACCCAGACGGCGATTTCATCCTGGCCGACGGAAAGGTTCACGATGGGCGAACGCCTGCCGACAACCTGACCTATAGCGGCATTGCCGTCCTGCATCCGCGTTTGTTCGACGGTTGCACGGGCGGTGCGTTCAAGCTCGCACCGCTGTTGCGCGCGGCCATGGCCGAGGAGCGCGTCAGTGGCGAGCACCTGAAAGGGCATTGGGTCGATGTCGGTACCCACGAACGTTTGGCGCAGGTCGAAACCTTGATAGAAGCGAGCGGTTGATATGTGGTGGCCAGGGACTCTGATTGGAGCCGGGGCGGGCTTTGCCATAGCCAGCATTCCGGGGGCCATGCTTGGGGCGTTGTTGGGACAGGCCCTGGATCGGCGCCTGAACCTGCAGGGCTGGGCGCAGGTACGGGAGCGTCTGGGTGGACGCCCGGCACTGCGCAACGATGAGTTGTTGTTTGTATTGCTGGGGCGCCTGGCCAAATGCGATGGGCGCGTGGTCGACGGTCACATTCAGCAGGCTCGCCAGGAAATGCGAGCCCTGGACTTGAGCGAGTCGGCGCAACGCCGGGCGATCGCGGCGTTCAACCGAGGCAAATCCGGGAACGATCACTTACGCGGTTATCTACGTCGCCTCAGCACTCAGCCGCATGCGGCGGAAGGTGTGCTGCGGGCCTGCTGGCGGATGGTCTGGGCCGATGGGCGGGCGGGGCCAGGTGAGCGTGAATTGATTGCCCGGTGGGGCAAGTGGCTGGGCTGGACGCAGCAACAGGTCCAGGCATTGGCGGGCGAATACGAACCGCAGAAACTGGCGCCGCCCAGCAGTGGCATAACGTATCAGGAGGCGATGCGTTTGCTGGGGGTTTCTGCTACCAGTGAGCCGTCGCAGATCAAGCGGGCCTACCGACGCCTGCTCAGTCGTCACCACCCGGACAAGATTGCTGGCAGCGGGGCGACGCCATTGCAGGTTCGCGAGGCCACCGACAAGACTCGGGAGCTGCATAACGCCTATCGCTTGATTCGCGAACGGCGGGATTTTCGCTAGCCCTGCGGGGGAGCAAATGTGGCGAGGGGATAAATCCCCTCGCCACATTCTGTTTCCGGCCTGATGTCTGCCGTGATTCTCATTCACCCGGTTTCTGCGGATTCAACCAACCCCGAACCCGACGAAACAGCTGCTCCTGCTCTGCCGACGGGTTCGGCAAGGCCTTGAGGGACACCTGGCTGAAAGTCGAACCCTTCAAGCGTTTGCTTGCCTGCAAGCGCTCCAGCGCCGCGTTGCGATCCAGCGCCTTGTCCATGTAGAAAATGTCGGCGGTCGCCAGTTTCAAGGTCGGGGTCAGTTCGGCCAGGGCAGGCTTGGCGGTGACCGGAGTCTGGGCGGCGACCATCACGAAGCGTTCGACTTGCGAGGGCTGTTTTTCGCTCAAGTAGCGCGCAGCCCAATAAGCGCCGGTGCCATGGCCCAGCAGTACGATGCGGCGGGCACTTTGCTGTTCGGCGTAGGCCAGTGCCGCGTCGATGCGGGTGAAAATACGCTCGGCATCGGCCTTGGCGTGTTCTTCATCGGTTTGGGCGACGACCGGATCGGTCGCGTCGGCTTCTCCTCCCGCCACCTGCTCGATCGGTGCTGCGGTGGTGGCGTCAGGTGCTGCGGCTGCGGTGTCGGCCGGTTTGGTCTCCGGTGGCGTTTCCACCACGCGCGCTGCAATGACGTCGCTTTGCAGGTCTGGCAGGGTGATACTCAGGCTGCTCCACTCAACATCGGGCAACTTTTTACGCAAAGGGCCGATAACTTGAGGCCAGTCAGCTGTTTCACCGGCGCCGGGGATTATGATGACTGCGCCCTTGGGGTCGCTGGTATTGGCCGGTTTCCACAGCGCCAGGAAGGCATCGCTGCCGGTCTGTAATTGTTGCTGTTCCTGGGCCGGGACTTTTCGTTCAAGTGCGGTCGCTTCTTCCTGGCTACGCTCAAGCAAAGGCTGGCGCTCGACGGGCTTTTCCTCGGCAGGTTGTTCCGCGGCGGCGGGTGCGGCTTCGCTGGCCTGCACAGAAAAGGCACTTGGCAGGATCAGCGACAGGCACAATGCTGGCAACGCCAGGCGATAAACAGAGGGCATCGGATATTCCATGACCAGAAGTATTTCCGGCAGCCTAATGGGTTGGTCAGTATTTGTCAGTGCATGAGACTTCGATGATGCGTTTTTGCTGCCTGTGGGTTATCGGCTGTTTATGGCTTCCCTTGATGGCGTGGGCTGCGCCCGCGCCGTCGGCGCACGGGGTGCAATTGAATGCCGGGCAGCGCCAATGGCTGGTGCAACATCCGCAATGGCGGGTCGGCCTGGTATTGCAGGCACCCTATGCGCAATACGACCGGCGTTTGCAGCGTTTGTCCGGCACCAACGTCGAGTTGATGCAATGGCTGGGCAAGGCGCTGAACGTCGAGCTGACCTGGCGCAATTTCCAGGACGTGGCGCAACTGGAAGCGGCGGTGCGCGCCGGCGAGGTGGACGTCGCTCCGGGCCTGACCCAGTCCCCGAGTGGGCTCAAGCTCTGGCAGTTTTCCGATCCCTACATGCGCGTGCCGCAATTGATCGTCGGCGGGCAGAAAGGCGCCGAGGGGGTGGAGTTGGAAAAGCTCGACACCCAGGCCCGGGTCGCGGTACGCATGCCCAGCGCCACGGCCGATTACCTGCGCAGCAACTACCCGACGCTGAATCTGCAAGGTGTGCCGATGGAGCGCGAGGCCCTGCAATTGTTGCTGACCCAGCAGGCGCGATATGCGGTGGTCGATGAGGCACAGCTCGGGCGGTTGATGGTCGAGCCCGAATTCGCCGAGCTGGCGGTGGTGGGCGACATCGGCCTGCCGCAGTTGCTACGGGTGGCCACGCGCCGGGACTGGCCGGAACTGGCCGAGATCATCGACAGCGGTTTGCAGGCGATCCCCGCCAAGGAGCTGGAGCAACTGCACAGCCGTTGGCTCAAGCCGAAATACCCGCGTCTGACCGAGACTCCGGGTTTCTGGCAGAACCTGACCCTGCTGATGCTGGCCCTGTTGCTCAGCAGCGTTGCCATCGTGTTCTGGCAGCGCCGCCAGCAACGCGCACTGGAGCGCCGCCTGCGTGCCGCGCGGGAGGACATTGCCCAGCGTACGGCCAGCGAGGAAGCCTTGCGCCTGACGCAGTTTTCCATCGATCAAAGCACGGTCGGTATCCTATGGGTCAATTGGGACAGCCACGTGCGTTATGCCAACCGAGCGGCGGAGACCATGCTCGGCTATGCGCCGGGTGCCATCATCGATCGGCCCTTGATCGACTTCGAGCCCGGCCTGCACATGGATCGCTGGCTCAATTTGTGGAAGCGCGCCCGGGCCAGTGACGAAGGGCCGCAAAGTTTCGAGACCGAATGCGTGCGTGCCGACGGCAGCATCCTGCCGGCCGACGTTTCCTTGAGTTTTTTGCGCTTTCGCGACGCCGAATACCTGGTGGTTTACCTCAACGACGTGACCGAACGCCGGCGTGCGTTGGCGGCGCTGCGTGAAAGCGAGGCGCGCTTGCAAGGCATCGCTGCCAACGTGCCAGGCCTGGTCTTTCGCCTGGAGCGGGCACCCGTGACCGGCCAGATCGATTTTGCCTACATCAGCGAAGGCAGCGAAAGCCTGGTGGGCTATTCCCCCGCGACCCTGGCCCGCAGCGACACCGGGCTGCGCAGCCTGGTGCATCCGCAGGACAAGGCCGACTATCACCGTACCCAGGACCAGGCGCTGGACACCGACAGCGACTGGTCATGGCAGGGCCGCATCCTGACCCGTGAAGGCCAGGAGCGCTGGGCCGAGATCAAGGCGATCACCCGTCGTCTCGAAGATGGCGCCTACGTCTGGGACGGTATCGTCTGGGACATCACCGCAAGCAAACGTATCGAACTGGAACTGGCCAGCTCCCGGGAGCAGTTGCGCGAGTTGTCGGCGCACCTGGAAAGCGTGCGGGAAGAGGAAAAGGCGCGTATTGCCCGGGAAGTCCACGACGAGCTGGGTCAGATGCTGACGGTGTTGAAACTTGAAACATCCATGTGTGAATTGGCCTACGCACAACTCGACCCTGGCCTGCATGAGCGGCTTAACAGCATGAAGCGCCTGATTGCCCAGTTGTTCCAACTGGTGCGGGACGTGGCGACGGCGTTGCGCCCGCCGATCCTCGATGCCGGTATCGCCTCGGCCATCGAATGGCAGGCCCGGCGCTTCGAGGCGCGTACGCAGATCCCGTGCCTGGTGCAGGTGCCGGACAACTTGCCAGCCCTGAGCGACGCCAAGGCCATCGGCCTGTTTCGGATTCTCCAGGAGGCGCTGACCAATGTGATGCGCCATGCCCAAGCACATACTGTGGAGCTGACGCTGGTTCAGGAAGGCGACGAATTGTGTCTGACAGTCAGCGATGACGGTGTAGGCTTCATTGCCAATACAGGTCGGTCAACCTCCT
Organism: Pseudomonas bijieensis; assembly: GCF_013347965.1. Taxonomy (NCBI): domain Bacteria; kingdom Pseudomonadati; phylum Pseudomonadota; class Gammaproteobacteria; order Pseudomonadales; family Pseudomonadaceae; genus Pseudomonas; species Pseudomonas bijieensis. The sequence goes on from NZ_CP048810.1 coordinate 4,842,360, forward strand.
TTGGCCTGGTCGGCATGCGTGAACGGGTGCTGATCATGGGGGGGCGGTTGACCCTGGACAGTGAGCCCGGGGAGGGGACGACCCTGTCGGTGCGGGTGCCGTTGCATGAGGCCTGATCGGTGGGCCGCCTGGGCGGGCCCTATCGCGAGCAGGCTCGCTCCTACATTGATTGAGATGTACATATAACCCTGTGGGAGCGAGCCTGCTCGCGATGAGATTCTGAATCTGGAGAACAATGTGATCCGTGTACTGGTAGCCGAAGACCACACCATCGTCCGCGAAGGCATCAAGCAGTTGATCGGCCTGGCCAAGGATCTGGTGGTGGTCGGGGAGGCGAGCAATGGCGAACAGTTGCTCGAGACCTTGCGCCAGGTGCCCTGCGAAGTGGTGCTGCTGGACATTTCCATGCCGGGTGTCAACGGCCTGGAGGCGATCCCGCGGATCCGGGCGCTGAATAATCCGCCAGCCATTCTGGTGCTGTCGATGCATGACGAGGCGCAAATGGCCGCCCGTGCGCTGAAGGTCGGTGCAGCTGGCTACGCGACCAAGGACAGCGACCCGGCCCTGCTGCTCATGGCGATTCGCAAGGTCGCGGCCGGCGGGCGTTACATCGACCCGGACCTGGCCGACCGAATGGTCTTCGAGGTCGGCCTGACCGACACCCGCCCGTTGCACTCGCTATTGTCCGAGCGTGAATTCTCGGTCTTCGAGCGCTTGGCCCAGGGCGCCAACGTCAACGACATCGCCCAGCAACTGGCCCTGAGCAGCAAGACCATCAGTACCCACAAGGCGCGGTTGATGCAGAAGCTCAACATCACATCATTGGCGGAGCTGGTGAAATACGCGATGGAGCACAAGCTGCTCTAAACTCGCCGCAATCTCCTGTGGGAGCGAGCCTGCTCGCGATGGCGTCGGACCATTCAGTATCGATGTTGGCTGACACGCCGCTATCGCGAGCAGGCTCGCTCCCACAGGGGAATGCACTGACATACCTATTTGCGACACGCCCCAACACCGCTTTTCACCCCTGCTTGCAGCTTGCCGCTTAAAACTCGCCACTGCATTTACCCAATCCCGCCATCCTTGTAGGGCGATCCCTACCCCGACTCTTCCATCCGGCTGAGGCGATTCTCTCCTGCGTCCCGATTTGCGCGGGCCCCAGGCTCCACTAGGCTTGATTCACAAGCAGTCATCAATACAAAAGGTGCGGGTATGAGCCAGGTCGATTCAAGCGCGGGGGCCAGTGATGTGCTGGTCAGCTTTCGTGGTGTGCAAAAGAGCTACGATGGCGAGAACCTGATCGTCAAAGACCTCAACCTGGATATTCGCAAAGGCGAATTCCTGACCCTGCTCGGGCCGTCCGGTTCCGGCAAGACCACCAGCCTGATGATGCTCGCCGGGTTTGAAACCCCAACCGCCGGTGAGATCCAACTGGCCGGGCGTTCGATCAATAATGTGCCGCCGCACAAGCGTGACATCGGCATGGTGTTCCAGAACTACGCCTTGTTCCCCCACATGACCGTCGCCGAGAACCTCGCGTTCCCGCTGACCGTGCGCGGCCTGAACAAGAGTGACGTGAGCGATCGGGTCAAGCGTGTCCTGAGCATGGTCCAACTGGACAGCTTCGCCCAGCGCTACCCGGCGCAATTGTCCGGCGGCCAGCAACAACGGGTGGCGCTGGCCCGGGCATTGGTATTCGAGCCGCAATTGGTGCTGATGGATGAACCCCTCGGTGCGTTGGACAAGCAACTGCGCGAACACATGCAGATGGAAATCAAGCACCTGCACCAGCGCCTTGGCGTGACCGTGGTCTACGTGACCCATGACCAGGGCGAAGCCCTGACCATGTCCGACCGCGTGGCGGTATTCCACCAGGGCGAAATCCAGCAGATCGCTCCACCACGCACACTGTATGAAGAGCCGAAAAACACCTTCGTTGCCAACTTCATCGGCGAGAACAACCGCCTCAACGGCCGCCTGCACAGCCACACCGGCGACCGTTGCATGGTTGAGCTGGGGCGCGGCGAGAAGGTCGAGGCGCTGGCGGTGAATGTCGGCAAGCCCGGCGAGCCGGTAACCCTGTCGATCCGCCCGGAGCGGGTGAGCCTCAACGGCGCAAGCGAACAATGTGTCAACCGCTTCTCAGGGAGGGTGGCGGAATTCATCTATCTGGGCGACCACGTCCGCGTTCGCCTGGAAGTCTGCGGCAAGAACGACTTCTTCGTGAAACAACCGATTGCCGAGCTCGATCCCGGGCTCGCCGTCGGGGACGTGGTTCCGCTTGGCTGGCAAGTCGAGCACGTGCGTGCGCTCGATCCCCTTCTAGAGGCGAATTGATCGCCCCCTGCTGTACCAACACCAACCCTGCACGTGGAGAGAACAATAAATGTTGAGATCCCTGAAGTTCACAGCCCTGACCCTGGGCATGATGGGTGCGGCAAGCGCGATGGCGGCGGGCCCGGACCTGACCGTGGTGTCTTTCGGCGGGGCGAACAAGGCGGCTCAGGTCAAAGCCTTCTACGCACCGTGGGAAGCGGCCGGTAATGGCAAGATCGTAGCTGGCGAGTACAACGGTGAAATGGCCAAGGTCAAGGCCATGGTCGACACCAAGAGCGTTTCCTGGGATTTGGTGGAAGTCGAGTCTCCGGAATTGTCCCGTGGTTGTGACGAAGACATGTTCGAACAACTCGATCCGGCCCTGTTCGGCAAGGCCGAAGACTACGTCAAGGGCGCCATCCAGCCTTGCGGCGTAGGTTTCTTCGTGTGGTCGACCGTGTTGGCCTACAACGCCGACAAACTGAAAACCGCACCGACCAGTTGGGCAGACTTCTGGGACACCAAGCAATTCCCAGGCAAGCGCGGCCTGCGCAAAGGCGCCAAGTACACCCTGGAATTCGCCTTGATGGCCGACGGTGTCGCGCCGAAAGACGTCTACAAAGTGCTGGCCGGCAAAGACGGCCAGGACCGTGCGTTCAAGAAGCTCGACGAACTCAAGCCGAACATCCAGTGGTGGGAGGCCGGCGCTCAGCCGCCGCAGTACCTGGCCTCCGGTGACGTGGTCATGAGCTCGGCCTACAACGGCCGGATCGCTGCGGTCCAGAAAGAAAGCAACCTGAAAGTGGTGTGGAACGGCGGCATCTACGACTTCGACGCTTGGGCTATTCCGCGCGGCCTGGACAAGACTCGCGCAGAAGCGGCGAAGAAATTCATCGCCTTCTCCGTAGCACCGCAGCAGCAGAAGACCTACTCGGAAAACATCGCCTACGGCCCGGCCAACACCCAGGCAGTCCCGTTGTTGGCCAAGGATGTCCTGACCAACATGCCGACCACCCCGGAAAACATCGCCAATCAGGTGCAGATCGACGTCAGCTTCTGGGCTGACAACGGTGAGCAACTGGAGCAGCGCTTCAATTCCTGGGCTGCGAAGTAACCACTGACGGTTGTAGAAGAGCTTGTGTGGGAGCGGGCTTGCTCGCGAAGGCGTCATCACTTTCAACATGAATGTTGGCTGACATACCGCTTTCGCGAGCAAGCCCGCTCCCACACAGGTTCTTGCCTCAGTTGGATGTTTCAAAAGAACAGAGGCGGCCCGCCGCCCCCTGTAACGATCAAAAAGATTTGCGGAGTTCGCCATGGCCATCGCCGTTCCACTGAACGCGGGCACCAGCCCCACCCTGAAGCAGCGGCTCAAGCACGCCGAGCGGGTCAACCGCTGGAAGGCCCAGGCCTTGATCGCGCCGCTGGTGCTGTTTCTGTTGCTGGTGTTCCTGGTGCCGATCGTGGCGCTGCTGTTCAAAAGTGTCAGCAACCCGGAAGTGGTGGGTGCCATGCCGCGTACCGTCGCTGCCGTCGCTACATGGGACGGACGCGGGTTGCCGGGCGAGCCGGTGTACAAGGCTGCCAGTGAAGACCTGGCCGAAGCCCGCAAGAATCAGACCCTGGGCGACTTGTCCAAGCGCCTGAACATGGAACTGGCCGGCTATCGCAGCCTGCTGACCAAGACCGCTCGGGCGTTGCCGTTCGCCACCGAGCCGACCTCTTATAAAGAAGCCTTGGAAAACCTCGATGAGCGTTGGGGCGACCCGGCGTACTGGCAGGTGATCCGCCGTAACACCAGCGACGTCACCCCGTATTACCTGCTGGCGGCCGTCGATCACCGCATCGATGACCTCGGCGAGCTGGCACCGGCCACTCCCGACCAGGCGATTTACCTGGATATCTTCACCCGCACGTTCTGGATGGGCCTGGTGATTACCGCGATCTGCCTGGTGCTGGCTTATCCGTTGGCCTACTTGCTGGCGAATCTGCCATCACGCCAAAGCAACCTGTTGATGATCCTGGTGCTGCTGCCGTTCTGGACCTCGATCCTGGTGCGGGTGGCGGCGTGGATCGTGCTGCTGCAATCGGGCGGCTTGATCAATAGTGCCCTGATGGCCATGGGCGTCATCGATAAGCCCCTGGAACTGGTGTTCAACCGCACCGGTGTCTACATCTCCATGGTCCACATTCTGCTGCCATTCATGATCCTGCCGATCTACAGCGTGATGAAAGGTATCTCGCCTACTTATATGCGGGCGGCGATTTCCCTGGGGTGTCATCCGTTCGCCAGTTTCTGGCGGGTGTACTTCCCGCAGACCTATGCCGGTGTCGGCGCCGGTTGCCTGTTGGTGTTCATCCTTGCCATCGGCTACTACATCACGCCGGCGTTGCTGGGTAGCCCGAACGATCAGATGGTCAGCTACTTCGTCGCGTTCTACACCAACACCAGCATTAACTGGGGCATGGCCACGGCGCTCGGCGGGCTGCTGTTGTTGGCGACCGTCGTGCTTTACCTGATTTACAACCGGCTGGTGGGCGCCAGTCGCCTGCGCCTGAGCTAAGGGGAGATCGAAATGCTGAGTCCTTACATGTCTCCCGTCGAACGGGTGTGGTTCTACACCTTGCGCACCCTCTGTGGGCTGATCCTGTTGTTCCTGATCCTGCCGGTGCTGGTGATCATTCCGCTGTCGTTCAACTCCGGCAGCTTCCTGGTGTACCCGCTGCAAGGTTTTTCGCTGCAGTGGTATCACGATTTCTTCGCTTCGGCCGAATGGATGCGGGCGCTGAAGAACAGCATCATCGTGGCCCCGGCGGCGACGTTGCTGGCGATGATCTTCGGCACGCTGGCGGCCATCGGCCTGACCCGTGGCGACTTCCCGGGCAAGGCGTTGGTGATGGCCCTGGTGATCTCGCCGATGGTGGTGCCGGTGGTGATCATCGGCGTCGCCAGCTACCTGTTTTTCGCGCCACTGGGGATGGGCAACAGTTTCGTCTCGCTGATCGTGGTCCACGCCGTGCTGGGTGTGCCGTTCGTGATCATCACGGTGTCGGCGACCCTTCAGGGTTTCAACCACAATTTGGTTCGGGCCGCTGCCAGCCTTGGCGCATCGCCGCTGACAGCGTTTCGTCGGGTGACCTTGCCGTTGATCGCCCCCCGGTGTGATCTCCGGTGCGTTGTTCGCCTTCGCGACGTCGTTCGATGAAGTGGTAGTGACCCTGTTCCTGGCCGGTCCCGAGCAGGCAACCCTGCCACGGCAGATGTTCAGTGGTATCCGCGAAAACCTCAGCCCTACCATTGCCGCCGCCGCGACGCTGCTGATCGCCTTCTCGGTGATTTTGCTGCTGACCCTGGAGTGGTTGCGTGGGCGTAGCGAGAAGTTGCGTACTGCGCAAGTCTGAGGCCCAACGCAAAACCAATGTGGGAGCGGGCTTGCTCGCGAAAGCGGTGTATCAGTCGACATACATATTGAATGTTCCGCCGCATTCGCGAGCAAGCCCGCTCCCACAGGGGAATTTGCGCTGTATTCATGGGCTGAATGGCAGACAACCTTGAATACCGAGCTATCCTTGTGCCAGCCCATACTCGAATAAGAGGCCGCGCACATGAGTCTTTCCTCATTCAAGATCGCCCATAAACTGATCACCGGCGCCGCTGCCATCGAGCAACTGGCCGCCGAGTTGACGCGGCTGGACGTCGACAACCCACTGATCGTGACCGATGCGGCGTTGGTCAAGTCCGGCACCGTGGAGCTGGCCCTGCAACACCTGGGCGGACGGGACTACGAGATTTTCGACAGGGTCATGCCGGACCCGGAAATCGCCATTGTCGAAGACTGCATGCAAGCCTACCGCGACGGCGGCCATGATGGGCTGATCGGCCTGGGTGGCGGCAGTGCCATCGACATCGCCAAGTGCGTCGGGGTCTATGCCGGTTACCACGGCGAGCTGCAGGACATGTTCGGCGTCGATCAGGTGCCGCGCAAAGGCCCGCCCATGATTGCCATCCCCACCACGGCCGGGACCGGTTCGGAAGTCACCAACGTGGCGATCCTTTCCGATAAGGCCGCACAGCTGAAAAAAGGCATCGTCAGCGATTACCTGTTGCCGGACGTGGCGCTGGTCAGCCCGCAGATGACCCTCACCTGTCCGCGCAGCGTAACGGCTGCCAGTGGCGTCGATGCGTTGGTGCACGCCATCGAGGCTTACCTGTCGCTCAATGCCTCGCCAATCACCGATGCCCTGGCCATTGGCGCGATCAAACTGATCACCCGGGCATTGCCCAAGGCCTATGCCAACCCGTCTCATCTGCAAGCCCGTGAGGACATGGCCACCGCCAGCCTGATGGCCGGCATGGCATTCGGTAATGCCGGGGTCGGGGCGGTGCATGCGCTGGCCTATCCGTTGGGCGGGCGCTTCCACGTTTCCCATGGCGTCGCAAACGCCTTGTTGCTGCCGTATGTCATGGCGTGGAACAAAATGGCGTGCGTGGAGCGCATGCGCGACATCGCCGAGGCCATGGGGCTCAAGACCGCACACCTGAGCGATCTTGAAGCTGCCGACGAAGCTGTGGAGGCCATGGTCGCGCTATGCGCCGCGGTGCAAATCCCCAATGGCCTGAGCAGTCTGGGTGTGACCGTGGATGTCATCCCCGCCATGGCGGTGGAAGCCGCTGGGATCGAGCGCTTGATGCGCAACAATCCGCGCCAACTGAGCGCCGCCGATATCGAGGAGATCTACCGCGCGGCGTATTGATCGACTGTCACGGTGGGCGCGCCAAATCTTGAGGTATACAATGCGCGCCATCGTGATTTCGCTCAAAACAGGTGCGTCATGCAGCCCTTCGCTATTGCTCCGTCGATTCTCTCCGCCGACTTCGCCCGTCTGGGCGAGGAAGTGGACAACGTTCTGGCCGCCGGGGCCGACATCGTGCACTTCGATGTGATGGACAACCACTACGTGCCCAACCTGACCATCGGCCCGATGGTCTGCGCGGCGCTGCGCAAGTACGGCGTCACCGCGCCGATCGACGCGCACTTGATGGTCAGCCCGGTGGACCGCATTGTCGGGGACTTCATCGAAGCCGGCGCCACCTACATCACTTTCCACCCTGAAGCCACGCTGCACATCGATCGCTCCCTGCAGTTGATCCGCGAAGGCGGTTGCAAGTCTGGTCTGGTGTTCAACCCCGCGACACCGCTGGACGTGCTCGAGTACGTGATGGACAAGGTCGACATGATCTTGCTGATGAGCGTCAACCCTGGCTTCGGTGGGCAGAAATTCATCCCCGGCACCCTCGATAAACTGCGCAAGGCCCGGGCGCTGATCGATGCCTCGGGCCGGGATATCCGCCTGGAGATCGACGGTGGCGTGAACGTGAACAACATCCGCGAGATCGCTGCGGCGGGTGCTGATACCTTTGTCGCAGGCTCGGCGATCTTCAATGCCCCGGATTACAAAGAGGTCATTGAAAAGATGCGCGCCGAATTGGCACTGGCTCGCCCATGAGCGGCTTCGAGCAGCTGTTCCCCGGCAGCCTGCCGCGTCTGGTGATGTTCGATCTCGATGGCACTCTGGTCGATTCGGTCCCGGACCTTGCGGCGGCCGTGGACCACATGCTGCTTAAGCTCGGCCGCCCGCCGGCCGGTCTCGACGCTGTGCGTCAGTGGGTCGGCAATGGTGCGCCCATGTTGGTGCGCCGGGCCCTGGCCAATCACATCGATGCCCAAGGCGTCGATGAGGTCGAGGCTGAGCGGGCGCTGGAGCTGTTCAATGAAGCCTATGAGGGCAATCACGAATTGACGGTGGTCTACCCCGGTGTGCGCTCCACCCTCAAATGGCTGCAAAAGCAAGGCGTGGAAATGGCGCTGATCACCAACAAGCCGGAGCGCTTCGTCGCGCCGCTGTTGGATCAGATGAAAATCGGCCGTTATTTCCGCTGGATCATTGGCGGCGATACCTTGCCACAGAAAAAGCCCGATCCGGCCGCGCTGTTTTTCGTGATGAAAATGGCCAACATCCCAGCCTCCCAATCGTTGTTCGTCGGCGACTCGCGCAGCGATGTGCTGGCGGCGAAAGCGGCTGGAGTCAAATGCGTGGCGCTGAGTTACGGCTATAACCATGGCCGGCCGATCGCCGAAGAGTTTCCCACGCTGGTGATCGACGATTTACGTCTGTTAATTCCCGGTTGCCTGGACCCTGCCGCTGAGATAACGTTGCCCGACGCTGTTCAATCCTCTTCTGGAAACGCCATCGTGGTGGTCACTCGCAAACTCTGGATGAAAGTCATGAAGGCCCTGGCCCGCTGGCGTTGGCGCGCCTGACGTGATCCTGGCCGGTTATCCGGCGCGTTTGCATACCTGACTGTCAGCTCCTCTTGCCACGAGGCACCCCATGAACCGTGAAGAATTCCTGCGTCTAGCCGCTGCCGGCTATAACCGCATCCCGCTTGCCTGCGAAACCCTGGCCGACTTCGACACGCCGTTGTCGATCTATCTCAAGCTGGCCGACCAGCCCAATTCCTACCTGCTCGAATCGGTGCAGGGCGGTGAGAAATGGGGCCGTTACTCCATTATCGGCCTGCCGTGCCGCACCGTGCTGCGGGTCCATGACCATCGCATCAGCGTGACCCACGACGGCGTCGAGATCGAAAGTCTCGAAGTCGAGGACCCGCTGGCCTTCGTCGAAACCTTCAAGGCCCGCTACAACGTGCCGACCATCCCCGGTCTGCCACGCTTCAACGGTGGCCTGGTGGGTTATTTCGGCTACGACTGCGTGCGCTACGTGGAAAAGCGCCTGGGCACCTGTCCGAACCCCGATCCGTTGGGCGTGCCGGATATTTTGCTGATGGTGTCCGACGCGGTCGTGGTCTTCGATAACCTCGCCGGCAAGATGCACGCCATCGTCCTGGCCGATCCGGCCCAGGAAGATGCCTACGAGCAGGGCCAACAAAGCCTGCAGGCACTGCTGGAAAAGCTTCGTCAACCGATCACCCCGCGTCCCGGGCTGGACTTCAGCAAGCAGTCGGCGGCCGACCCGGTGTTCCGTTCCAGTTTCACCCAGGACGATTACGAAAGAGCCGTCGATACCATCAAGGAGTACATCCTCGCCGGTGACTGCATGCAGGTCGTGCCGTCGCAGCGGATGTCCATCGACTTCAAGGCGGCGCCCATTGACCTGTACCGGGCCCTGCGCTGCTTCAACCCGACGCCCTATATGTACTTCTTCAACTTCGGCGACTTCCACGTCGTCGGCAGTTCGCCGGAAGTGCTGGTGCGGGTCGAGGATAACCTCATCACGGTACGGCCGATTGCCGGCACTCGCCCACGTGGCGCTACGGAAGAGGCTGATCGGGCGCTGGAAGAGGACCTGCTGTCGGATGACAAGGAAATCGCCGAGCACCTCATGCTGATTGACCTGGGGCGCAATGACACTGGACGAGTCTCGGAAGTCGGTTCGGTGAAACTCACCGAGAAGATGGTCATCGAGCGCTATTCCAACGTGATGCACATCGTTTCCAACGTCACCGGCCAGTTGAAGGACGGACTGACGGCGATGGACGCCTTGCGGGCGATCCTGCCGGCGGGCACCTTGTCCGGCGCGCCGAAAATCCGCGCGATGGAAATCATCGACGAACTGGAGCCGGTCAAGCGGGGCGTGTACGGCGGGGCTGTGGGTTACTTCGCCTGGAACGGCAACATGGACACCGCCATTGCCATTCGCACCGCTGTCATCAAGAACGGCGAACTGCATGTACAGGCCGGCGGTGGCATTGTCGCCGACTCGGTGCCGGCGCTGGAGTGGGAAGAAACCCTGAACAAGCGCCGGGCCATGTTCCGCGCCGTGGCGCTGGCCGAGCAGACCTCAGAAGACTGAAGCCCTTCAACAAACAACTGTGGCAACTCGATCAAAATGTGGGGAGCGAGCCTGCTCGCGATAGCGGCCTGTCAGCCGATGCATTTGTCGGACATGACGGCCTCATCGCGAGCAGGCTCGCTCCCACATAGCTCTCTCTCGGTCAGAAATCCAGGCTGACGCCCAGGCTCACCCCCTGCAGGGTGGAGTCATCATCCTTGCGCAATGTATAACCGCCACGCAGCGCCAAGTCGTTGGTCAACTTGTGGCTGACCCCCCAGGCTCAGGCGATTCAGGTGGCTCTGTGGCGTGTAGCCTTCCAGCGTGAAGTCATTGGCTGGCAGGCTGTTGAGGGCGATGTTGACCTTTTGCGTGTCGTCCTCGTACTCGCGTTCATGGGCATATTCGCCAAACACCTGGGTCTGGCGGGTGAAGTTGTATTTACCCTGCAAGCCAATGCCCAGGCGTTTCGAGTCGCGGGTCTGGTCATCGAAGGTCAGGGCCGTGGAGCGGCTGCTCTTTTCCGAATAGCCATCGACTTCCACCTTCGCATAGTCAGCGCTGATAAACGGTGAGAGATGCCATTGGCTGCCCGGCTGGGCGATGTCGTAGCCTACACGGGTACTGAATGCCCATAGATGGCCGTCAGTGTCGCCTTTCTCCTGGGCTTCGTTGACGCCCAGGTCGAACTTGCGCTCCAGATTGTCGTAGTCGAGCTTGCCGCCGGTCAGTGCCGCATCGGCCCACCAGCGGTTTTGCTGGAACTGGGCGAAAGCGGTCGCCAGGTAGCTGTTTAGCTTGTACTGCGAATCGTTGTGGCCTGCCTCCATGTCCTGGCGGTAGAGGCCGGCGGCGACACCTACGCGCCAAGCCTCATTGAGGCGATAGCTGCCGCCGATGTTCAGGCTATAGCCGCTGCCGTCGGCGCTGGCGCCGCTGTCCTGGCTGTCCATGTCCAGGTGCTGGCCGCCGCCGGCGACGATGGCTCGCCACTGGCCCACGGCCTGCCAGTTCTCCCAGTCAGATTGCCACTGGCTGCGCAACTCGTCCTGGTGAGCACGGAGGGTCGAGTGGGCCATTTCCGGCAGCAATGTCAGCTCCCATGGCGCCGCGAGCAGGGAATAGGCGTAGTCGGCGATCAGCTTCTGCCCGGTTTCGGTTGGATGAACCGCGTCGTTGTAGATCAGCTTGCTGGGATCAGGCGTGGCACTGTTGATGCCGTAGGTGGCGTTTTCCGTGCAGCCGTTGCCGCTGAAGCAGGTGGCAGTGAGGTTCTCACCGGTGGCGAGGCCGAATCTTGCCGGGTCGGCGAAGCTTTCCTTCAGCAAAAGCGGAATATTCAACGGAATGATTTCAGCGTCGATGCCTTGCAGGCGCGTGATCAGTTGTTGGTTGAACTGATTGCCCAGTTGCGAAAAGGTATCTTGCAAAGGGCCTCCGTTGAGGGCAGGGGTCAAGCCCAGGTCAGGCAACAGCCAGACCATCACATAGCGGGCGCCGGCCGTTTGCAGCACCTGGACGCTGTCGGCGAGGCGGTCCGCGGCGGCGTTTGCTTGCTCGGGGGTCAGCACCCGGCCTTGAAGGAAATCGTTACCACCACCGGAAATGTAATACAGCGCATTCGGATCGGCGCGCAGCCCATTGGACTGCAGGTAGCCGGGACGGCTGCGCTCGCCAGTGTCGGACACGCCGGTAATCGATTCGAGGATCTGGTCGGTACGATAACCGCCTACCGCCCAGTTGTTGCCGTCTGCCAGCCCCTCGCTGGCGCGGACCGCTGAAGTGGAGGCGGCGGTCTCGTCGGCGGAGTAACCCAGGCGCCCACCGAGCAACTGGGTGGAATTGGCGGAGTAGGCTTCACCGCTGCCGTCGGTGTAGATCGGCCCGGTTCGGTTGGTATAGCGCTCGGTCGCGCCGGGCGGACCATTCGGGTCGGCGAACTGGCCGGCGTCGTTGAGGCTGTCGCCGAACACGATGAACTTGGAATAAGGGTTGGGAGCGGCGCTCGCCTGGGCGCAGGCCATCGCTAGCAAACAACTGGCAATCGGTACGAACAACGTCTTTTTGATCATGGGAAAATCCGTTTTTATCTTATTTTTGTTAGAAAACGAAACGACAGTACCAAAAACTTTCGGCGTTTTGCCATCTCTCCGGAACATCGCGATTGTTTCAAGGCCCTTCGGGATCGGTCATATTGCGTGCTCCGCCCAGCTAAGCTACTGTGCCGGGACGTATGAACGAGACTTTTCCTGTGTCGATTGTCAGCAAACTTCTGGATCAAATGATCAAGGCACACGCCCGCTGGCGTTGGCGCGCCTGAATATTCTCCGCCGGCCTCGCCCGGACCTGTACCGATTTGCCTTCTTTACCCGCTTGTAGAGCCGCTTCGCAGGGGCATCACTCGCCTCGCCAAGCGCAGCAGTGTGCGGGTTACTCTCCGAAGGCTGTATTTAAAGTCAGTGAATTCAATAGGTTGCTTACGCCATGTTGCTGATGATCGATAACTACGACTCTTTTACCTACAACGTTGTGCAGTACCTCGGCGAGCTGGGCTCCGAGGTCAAGGTCGTGCGCAACGACGAATTGACCATCGCCGAAATCGAAGCCCTCAAGCCTGAGCGCATCGTGGTTTCACCCGGCCCGTGCACGCCGACCGAAGCGGGCATTTCCATCGACGCCATCAAGTATTTCGCCGGCAAGCTGCCGATCCTCGGTGTTTGCCTGGGGCATCAGTCGATTGGCCAGGCGTTCGGCGGCGATGTCGTGCGCGCTCGACAAGTCATGCACGGTAAGACTAGCCCGGTATTCCATGAGGACAAGGGGGTGTTCGAGGGCCTGAATCATCCGCTTACCGTAACTCGCTATCACTCCCTGATCGTCAAGCGTGAAACGCTGCCTGACTGCCTGGAGTTGACGGCCTGGACCCAGCTTGAAGACGGCTCTGTCGATGAGATCATGGGGCTGCGCCACAAGACATTGAATATCGAGGGTGTGCAATTTCATCCCGAGTCTATTCTCACCGAACAGGGTCACGAACTGTTCGCCAACTTCCTCAAACAAATCGGCGGCACGCGCTAAGGACTTTCCATGGATATCAAGACAGCCCTGAGCCGTATCGTCGGCCATCTCGACCTGAGCACCGACGAGATGCGCGACGTGATGCGCGAAATCATGACTGGCCAATGCACGGATGCGCAGATCGGCGCGTTCATGATGGCCATGCGCATGAAAAGCGAGAGCATCGATGAAATCGTCGGCGCCGTGTCGGTGATGCGCGAGCTGGCGGACAAGGTCGAGCTCAAGACGCTGGACGGTGTGGTCGATGTGGTCGGCACCGGTGGTGACGGCGCCAATATCTTCAACGTTTCCACCGCGTCAGCGTTCGTGGTCGCGGCGGCCGGTTGCACCGTTGCCAAGCACGGCAACCGCGCAGTCTCAGGCAAGAGCGGCAGTGCCGACCTGCTGGAGGCGGCTGGCATCTACCTGAACCTGACGCCGATCCAGGTCGCGCGCTGTATCGACAATGTCGGCATTGGTTTCATGTTTGCCCAGACCCATCACAGCGCCATGAAACACGCTGCCGCGCCGCGCCGTGACCTGGGATTGCGTACGCTGTTCAACATGCTCGGCCCGCTTACGAATCCGGCCGGCGTGAAGCACCAAGTGGTTGGGGTGTTCAGCCAGGCGTTGTGCCGGCCGTTGGCCGAAGTCCTGCAACGCCTGGGCAGCAAGCACGTGCTGGTGGTCCACTCCAAGGATGGCCTGGATGAATTCAGCCTGGCGGCGCCCACATTCGTGGCCGAACTAAAAAATGATCAGATCAGCGAGTATTGGGTCGAACCTGAAGACCTCGGCATGAAAAGCCAGAGCTTGCACGGCCTGGCGGTCGACGGCCCGGCCCAATCGCTGGAATTGATACGCGATGCCCTGGGGCGGCGCAAGACCGAGAACGGCCAGAAAGCCGCTGAGATGATCGTGCTCAATGCCGGTGCTGCGTTGTACGCCGCCGACCACGCCAGCAGCCTCAAGCAGGGCGTGGAGCTGGCCCATGATGCACTGCACACTGGCCTGGCCCGGGAAAAGCTCGAAGAGTTGGGTGCATTTACCGCCGTATTCAAAGTGGAGAACGAAGGATGAGCGTGCCAACGGTTCTGGAAAAAATTCTGGCTCGCAAGGCTGAGGAAGTGGCTGAGCGCAGCGCTCGCGTCAGTCTGGCCGAGCTGGAAAACCTGGCGCGTTCAGCGGATGCGCCGCGCGGCTTTGCCAAGGCACTGATCGATCAGGCCAAGAAAAAACAGCCGGCGGTGATTGCCGAAATCAAGAAGGCCTCCCCCAGCAAGGGCGTGATTCGCGAACATTTCGTCCCGGCCGACATCGCCCGCAGCTACGAGAAGGGCGGGGCGACCTGCCTCTCGGTGTTGACCGACATCGACTTTTTCCAAGGGGCCGACGACTACCTGAAGCAGGCGCGGGCGGCGTGCAAGTTGCCAGTGATTCGCAAGGACTTCATGATCGACCCATACCAGATCGTCGAGGCGCGGGCGCTGGGCGCCGACTGCGTGTTGTTGATCGTGTCCGCTCTGGACGACGTAAAAATGGCCGAGCTGGCGGCTGTTGCCAAAAGCGTCGGGCTGGATGTCCTGGTGGAAGTCCATGACGGTGACGAGTTGGAGCGAGCCCTGAAAACCCTCGATACCAAACTGGTCGGCGTGAACAATCGCAACCTGCACACTTTTGAAGTGAGCCTGGAAACCACCCTGGACCTGTTGCCGCGCATTCCGCGCGATCGCCTGGTCATCACCGAAAGCGGCATCCTCAACCGGGCCGATGTCGAGCTGATGGAAGTCAGCGATGTGTACTCGTTCCTGGTGGGTGAGGCGTTCATGCGGGCGGAGAGCCCGGGCACGGAATTGCAACGACTGTTCTTTCCTGAACGAGGCCTGCCGGTGAGCGGCTCGACGCTGGACTGATCCATGTCGCCTGTGATTTCCCTCGCTGTCGAAGCTGGCCTGCAAGCCGAACAGGATCTGTTGGCCAGCATCTGCGCGGGCGACGCCGAGTTCGGTCTGCTGTTCTGGCAGCCCAATGATCGTGCGCTGGTCATGCCGCGCCGCTTGAGTCGCCTTGCGGGGTTCGAACACGCCAGTGACGTATCGGCTGCCCATGGCTGGCCGGTCCTGTTGCGCGAAACCGGTGGTGAACCGGTGCCGCAGTCGACCGCTACCGTCAACATCGCCCTGGTCTACGCGCCACCGCGCAGCGAAGGCGATCACGGCCGTATCGAAACCGGGTACCGCCGCTTGTGCGATCCCATCTGCCAGTTGCTGGATGAACTGGGCGGGGTGGCTTCGCTGGGAGAAGTGGAGGGGGCCTTTTGCGACGGGCGCTTCAACGTCAACCTCGACGGTCGGAAAATGGTCGGTACCGCTCAGCGCTGGCGCCAGAGCAAGGGCGGTCAACGTCCGGTGGGGCTGGTGCATGGCGCACTTTTGCTGGAGAACGAGCGCGAGTCCATGGTCGCAGCAGTCAACCGCTTCAATGAGGCCTGTGGCCTGGAGCAGCGAGTGCGTGCCGAGAGCCATATTGCCCTGCATGAAAAATTCCCGGCGCCTCACGTGCTGGAGCGGCTCGAGGCGCTGTACCGGAAACTGCTGATCGAACTATTGGGCGTTTAACGCGTTCCGAACACCACCATGGTCTTGCCTTTGACGCTGACCAGGTTGCGCTCCTCCAGATCCTTGAGTACGCGACCGACCATTTCACGCGAGCACCCGACTATCCGACCAATCTCCTGGCGGGTCACCTTGATCTGCATGCCGTCCGGGTGAGTCATGGCATCGGGCTGCTTGCACAACTCCAGCAGGCAACGTGCGACACGTCCGGTGACGTCGAAGAAGGCGAGATCGCCGACCTTGCGGGTGGTATTACGCAGGCGCTGTGCGATTTGTCCGCTCAGGACGTAAAGAATGTCCGGGTCTTGCAGGGACAGTTCTCGGAATTTGGCGTAGCTGATTTCCGCAACTTCACATTCAATCTTGGTCCGCACCCAGGCACTGCGTTGCTGTTCCTTGCCCGCCTGTTCGAACAACCCCAGCTCGCCGAAAAAATTCCCGGAATTGAGGTAGGCGATGATCATTTCCCGACCGTCATCATCTTCTATCAGGATAGTGACCGAACCCTTGATGATGAAAAACAGCGTGTCGGAACGATCTCCGGCACAAATGATGTTGTGTTTGGCTGGATAGCGGCGGCGCTGACAATGCATCAAGAGTTTGTCGAGATTCTTGATCTTGAACGTGGGAGTAATGGCAACCATGGTTGTATCCCGAAAGACTGCGCAGTGTAGTGGTTTGGTTTTTTTATAGGCGCGAATGGCATCGCTAAAAAGCTGGCCATACGCCAGCGAGTTGGCGCCAGCTTAACAGAGGCGTCCCTAATTAATTGGAGAATTTACCTACGTGCTGGCGGGTCAGGTTTCCTGAGACGCAGAGCAGTCATTCCGCAGCGCTGTGCTAAGCTGGCGACCCTTTTTTAACAGTGGAGTCTTGGCGATGAAGGCACGCATCCAATGGGCTGGCGAAGCCATGTTCCTCGGTGAGTCAGGCAGTGGTCATGTGGTCGTCATGGACGGCCCGCCAGAAGCCGGCGGGCGGAACCTGGGTGTTCGGCCGATGGAAATGCTCCTGCTGGGCGTAGGCGGTTGCAGTAACTTCGACGTGGTCAGCATTCTTAAAAAGTCCCGCCAGGCCGTCGAAAGCTGCGAAGCCTTCCTGGAGGCAGAGCGCGCCACAGAAGATCCCAAAGTGTTTACCAAGATCCACATGCACTTCGTGGTGAAGGGGCGAGCCCTGAAGGAGGCCCAGGTCAAGCGCGCCATTGAGCTGTCCGCCGAGAAATATTGCTCGGCTTCGATCATGCTCGGTGCCGCCGGGGTCGAAATCACCCACGACTATGAAATCATCGAATTGGGTTGAGTCGATCCAATGGTGACGGCCTGCAACATGCCGTACTGAAGTTTTCGGTGAAAAAAAGGCGACTCCCAATGGGCAGTCGCCTTTTTTAATTTCCCTGGGAATGCGGATGAGTCATCCAATCCCCAATCGCCGTCAAATCCGATAAGTGCTCTTGGTCATGACCTTGGCCAGCAGGCTCATGCCGAATCTCACCGGAGCCGGGAAACGGAAGCCTCCGGCCTCAAGGGCACTCTCGGCATGGTGTTCCTCATCCACGCGCATCTGCTCGAGGATCGCCCGGGATTTTTCGTCCTCGGCCGGTAGTTGTTCGAGGTGTTCATTCAAGTGCTTGCACACTTGATGTTCGGTCGCCGCAACGAAGCCGAGACTGACTTTGTCACTGATCAGCCCGGCAACGGCGCCGATCCCGAATGACATCCCATAGAACAGCGGGTTCAGGACGCTGGTATGGCTGCCCAGCTGGCGAATGCGTTGTTCGCACCAGACCAGATGGTCGACTTCTTCCTCGGCGGCATGCTCCATTGCCTCACGCACTTGCGGTAGCTTCGCTGTCAGCGCCTGGCCCTGATACAGCGCCTGGGCACAGACTTCGCCGGTATGGTTGATACGCATCAGTCCAGCGACATGGCGGGTTTGCTCGTCACTCAGTTGCGCGTCCGGCTGCACGATAGCCGGTGATGGGCGGTACGGCTGACCACTGAAGGGCAGCAGCGTGCGCAGCGCTGTATCGGCTTGCAGCAACAAACGGTCAATCGGCGAGTAGTGACGTTGGGTAGTCATGCTTACCTCCGGGAAAAATCACAGCGGCCAGTTTAACTCAATCGACCGCCGAAGATTTGCGCTGGGTCAGGGGGATCAGCCCGGCGGCCAGTTCATCTGGCGCTGCCCTAGCACATGCATATGAATGTGATAGACCGTTTGCCCACCCAGTTCATTGCAATTCATCACCACGCGAAAACCTTCTTCACAGCCCAATTCAAGCGCCAGGCGTTGGGCCGTGAACAGAATGTGTCCAGCCAGGCCTTTGTCTTCTTCGGTCAGGTCGTTGAGCGTGCGGATCGGTTTTTTCGGGATGACCAGGAAATGCACGGGCGCCTGTGGCGCAATGTCGTGGAAGGCCAGTACCTGGTCATCCTCGTAAATGATCTTCGCCGGGATTTCCCGGTTGATGATCTTGGTAAACAGAGTATCCACAGCTGTTTTCTCCGTTGGGTTCGTCGAGGTCGAGTGTCATGAAGGCACCGGTAGAGGCGCCTGGTTGTTCAATTCTAAGGGGTCAGCGTGGGCAATAAGCCTTGTTGATCATGCCGGTGATGGTTCGCACCAGCCATCGCGATCCCAGCCGCGGCAGTGTGGCCAGCCAGCGGTTACGGCGTCCGGGAATGATGATGGCGCGGTTGCGGTCCAGCGCGCGTACGGCGTACAGGGCGACTTCTTCCGGGCTCATCAGCAGTTTGCTGTCGATGAGTTTCTGTTCGTCCATCTGTGCCCTGGAAAAAAAGCCGGTGTGGGTGGGGCCAGGGCAGAGTACCGAAACCTTGATCGCGCATTTCTTCAGCTCGACCCGCAGGGCTTCGGAGAAGTGCAGTACATAGGCCTTGCTGGCGTAATAGGTGCTCATCCAGGGGCCGGGTTGGAACGCGGCGATCGAGGCGACGTTGAGGATCTGGCCGCCGCCCAGCAGCGCCATGCTGTTACCGATAGCGTGACAAAGACGTGTCAGGGCGAGGATGTTGACTTCGATCAGGTCCTGTTCGGTCATCCAGTCCTGCCCCAGGAACGGCCCGCTGGTACCGATGCCGGCGCAATTGACCAGCAGGTCGATCTGCCGCTCACCTTCCTCCAGTTCCAGGAGAAAGCCTGAAAGCCTCAGCGGTTCGCCCAGGTCACAGGCCCGGAACAACACCTCCACGCCAAACCGCTGAGTCAGTTCGATTGCAATACTTTCCAGCCGATCACGCTGTCGAGCCACCAGTATCAGGTTGCGGCCGCGCCGGGCCAGCGCTTCGGCCATGGCCAGGCCAATGCCGCTGGAAGCGCCAGTGATCAGTGCGTAACGGGTCATGCAGTTCTCCATCGCAACAGCCCGCCGCCAGTCGACTGGGCTGTCACCGGCATGAAGCGCGCTTATTGTTCCTCTTCTTCTTCATAGTCTACAGAAGGCGGGGCGGGCTCGGCTGCCTCGACGGCGGGTTCTTCGCTGGTTTCGTTGCTGGACTCGCTGCTTTCATAGCTGCTCAGGCTGCTGCTGTCGTAGTCCTCCTGGAGGGCTCCGAAGATGCCGGCAAAGGTGGCCATGAAAATCAAGACGATCATCACAAGCCAAAGCGACGCCAGCAATTTGACCGCCGTGGTATTGCGCGGTGGTGGCGGGCCGTACTGGTTTGCGCCGGTATTGCCCGGAGCGATGATGAGGATGAACGGGAAGATGCTGCCCACGAATGGAACCAGGTTAATCAGCCACAGCCACCCCGACCAGCCCAGATCGTGCAGGCGCTGGACGTTGAACTGGATACTCACGAAGGCAAAGGCAAGCACGACGGCTGCGCCGAGCAGACCGCCGACGACCAGTGCGGCTATCGAGTCGGAAGCCATCAGCCAGGCCGTGGCAAGCCAGAAGCCCAAGCCGACCAGGGGCAGCATGGCCAGGGTCAACACCATGGTCCAGGCCAGGTAGCGCAAACGCCCGATACGCCCATCGAAGCTGAAGGGCTTGAGCGTGCCGTACTCGGCGAGCGTTTCACCCACTTCGGCCCGGGGAGGCGCGTACGGCGAGACGGGATCGACGATCGACTCTGGGTGGCGTACCTCCGGCTGTCGTGGCGACTCCTGTACTTCGCCAAGGCTCAGCTGGAGGGCGGGTTCGGCTTCGATCCTGGCATCGATGCCGCTCTTGTTGAGTGCTTCCAGGTATTGCTGCGCTTCGCTCTGGGACAAGTTGCTTTTAAGGGCTACCTTGCGACCAGTGAACAGCCGTTCAATGGCGCTGATATCGCTTTTGAACAGCTCGGCGAGGTTGAGTTTGGCTGTGGTGGTATCGACGCCAGGCATCAGGCCTCCGTCGAATACGATGTTGAAACGGGTTTCGCTCATGCCCGGCATCCTTGTCTCTGAAAGTTAATTAACTGTTTTTATGGGGTGGCTTCAGCGGGGCCATTGCCTGCCAAGCTGTGCCGCCCGTGTTTGTGCCTGACGATATTCTTCATCCAGGCGCGCCACCAACTGATCGACGCTGGGCAAATCATCGATTTCACCCACGCCTTGGCCTGCCGACCATACGGTTTTCCAGGCCTTGGCTTCATCGTTCAGCGGCTTGAGTTTCGAGCCGAAATCCACCTCGCCCTTGTTCTGCAGGGCGGCCAGATCGAACCCGGCATTCTCCAGGCTCTGGCGCATGAAACTGGCCGGTACCCCGGACACAGCGGGAGTATGCACGATGTCTGCGGCTCTGGATGTGAGCAACATCTCTTTATAAGCGTCAGGGGCTTGGCTTTCGCTTGTCCCGATAAAGCGCGTACCGAAGTACGCCAGATCCGCACCAAGCAGTTGGGCGGCCAAAATCTGATGGCCGTGATTCAGGCATCCCGCAAGCAGCAAGGTCTTATCGAAAAACTGCCGGATTTCGGCAATCAATGAAAACGGGCTCCAGGTCCCGGCGTGCCCGCCTGCGCCGGCGGCAACGGCGATCAAGCCATCGACACCGGCTTCGGCGGCTTTTTCGGCGTGACGCCGGGTAGTCACGTCGTGGAATACCAGCCCGCCATAGCTGTGGACGGCATCCACCAGTTCCTTCACCGCGCCCAGGCTAGTGATGACAATCGGCACCTTGTGTTCGATGCAGATAGCCAGGTCGGCCTGAAGTCGCGGGTTGCTGTGATGGACGATCAGGTTTACGGCGTAGGGCGCCGGATTTTCCAAGGCTGCCAGACCCGCTTCGATTTCCTCCAGCCAGGCCTTCAAGCCACTGCTTTCACGCTGGTTCAACGCCGGAAAGCTGCCGACGATGCCGTTGCGGCAGCAGGCCAGTACCAGTTGCGGATTGGAAATCAGGAACATCGGTGCCGCCACGACGGGCAGACGCAAGCGTTGTTCAAGCAGAGCGGGCAACGACATTGGAAGTACCCCGGATAATAAATGCTGATTGGAGATTAGAACGGTCGGACGACCACCAGAATTACAATAGCCAGCAATATCAGAACCGGCACTTCATTGAACCAGCGATAAAAGACATGGCTGCGGGTGTTTTCGCCGCGGGCGAAGCGCTTCACCTGGGCGCCGCACATATGGTGGTAACCGATCAGCAGCACGACCAAGGTCAACTTGGCATGCATCCAGGCACCCTGGGTGAAGTAGGCACCGGCGTTGAGACTGAGCAGCCAGATGCCAAATACCAGGGTAGCGATCATTGCCGGGCCCATGATGCCGCGGTACAACTTGCGCTCCATGACGCTGAAGCGTTCTTTGCTGACGCTGTCCTCGCTTTGGGCGTGGTAGACAAACAGGCGAGGCAGGTAGAACAGGCCGGCGAACCAGCAGACCATGCTGACGATGTGAAGTGCTTTGAGCCACAGATAGAGCATTTTTAGTTATTCCAGGAATTCACGGTAGCCCGATAGTAGAGGTTGGAGCGGCCACACGTCACCTTGACGGTTGTCGCCGCGCCTTGCGGCCCCTATCATCGACGGCTTTCCAGTGGGTTCGTTGAGGGCAGGTTTATGGTCAAGGTCGGTATTGTCGGCGGCACGGGTTACACCGGTGTCGAACTGCTGCGTCTGCTGGCACAGCATCCGCAGGCTGAGGTGGTGGTCATCACCTCCCGATCCGAGGCCGGCCTGGCCGTCGCCGACATGTATCCGAACCTGCGGGGCCATTACGACGGCCTGGCGTTCAGCGTCCCGGACATCAAGACCCTCGGCGCCTGCGATGTGGTGTTCTTCGCCACGCCCCATGGTGTCGCTCACGCCCTGGCGGGTGAGCTGCTGGCCGCCGGGACCAAGGTCATCGACCTGTCGGCGGATTTCCGCCTGCAGGACGCCGACGAATGGGCCAAATGGTACGGCCAGCCCCACGGTGCACCGGAACTGCTCGATGAAGCGGTCTACGGCTTGCCGGAAGTCAATCGCGAGAAAATCAAGCAGGCACGGTTGATCGCCGTACCGGGTTGCTATCCGACGGCCACACAGCTGGGGTTCTTGCCGCTGCTTGAAGCGGGCCTTGCCGATGCCTCGCGTCTGATTGCCGACTGCAAATCCGGTGTCAGCGGTGCCGGGCGCGGAGCCAGTGTCGGCTCGCTGTATAGCGAAACCTCGGAAAGCATGAAGGCGTACGCGGTCAAGGGGCATCGGCACCTGCCGGAAATTCGCCAGGGGTTGCGCCGGGCAGCGGGCAAGGATGTCGGCCTGACCTTCGTGCCACACCTGACGCCGATGATTCGTGGTATCCACTCCACCCTGTATGCAACCGTCGTCGATCGTTCGGTAGACCTGCAGGCGTTGTTTGAAAAACGTTATGCCAACGAACCGTTCGTCGACGTAATGCCGGCCGGCAGCCACCCGGAAACCCGCAGTGTGCGCGGTGCGAACGTTTGCCGGATTGCCGTGCATCGTCCGCAGGACGGTGATCTGGTAGTGGTGTTGTCGGTTATCGATAACCTGGTCAAGGGCGCGTCCGGCCAGGCCGTTCAGAACCTGAACATTCTGTTCGGGCTGGATGAGCGCCTGGGGTTGTCCCATGCCGGGATGTTGCCGTAACGGCAGCACAAGCTTCAGGTTGGCAGCTACAAGCTTGAGGCTTGTAGCTCGCCGCTGCTCTTCTAAATAGTTGACCAATTTTCTAGGAGAAGCGGATAATGCCCGCCATCACGCATTATGGCGGCGTAAACGCCGGGAGATATTCAGCATGAGCGTCGAAACCTTCACCCCCACGGCTTTGCAATTCACCCACGGTGCCGCGCACAAGGTGAAGAGCCTGGTCGATGAAGAGGGTAATGATCGTTTGAAGCTGCGCGTATTTGTGACGGGCGGCGGTTGTTCAGGTTTTCAGTACGGCTTCACTTTTGATGAAGAAGTGGCCGAAGATGACACCATCGTCGAGCGCGAAGGGGTCAGCCTGGTGGTCGATCCGATGAGCTTCCAGTACCTGGCAGGTGCCGAGGTGGATTATCAGGAAGGTCTGGAAGGCTCGCGCTTCGTGATCAAGAACCCTAACGCGACCACGACCTGTGGGTGCGGTTCTTCGTTCTCGATCTGAGTGCTTCAATAAAAAACGCCGCAGTGCCTTAGGCCCTGCGGCGTTTTTTTGTCCGTGATTATTGGATTCAGGCCGGATAGATGGCGCCGAGCACGCGCAGGCCACGAGCGCCGGTGACACTTGGGCGGTTGCCCGGGATACCTTCAAGGCAACAATGGGCAAGCCAGGCGAAAGCCATGGCTTCAACCCAATCCGGGTCTACGCCGTACACGGCGGTACTGCTGACTTTGGCATCCGGCAGCAAGTCAGACAGGCGCGTCATGAGCGTCTGGTTGTGCGCACCGCCGCCACAGACCAGCAATTCCTGAGTAGTGGGCTGGGCATGTCGGAGTGATTCGACGATGGTCAGGGCTGTCAGTTCGAGCAACGTCGCCTGCACGTCTTCCGGAGCGAAGGCTGGCAACTGCGACAGATGCTGGCTCAGCCAAGGCAGGTTGAATACTTCACGCCCGGTACTCTTCGGGCCTTTGGTGACGAAGAAAGGGTCGCTCAGCAGTGTCTTGAGCAGGACAGGCTCGACTTTTCCGCTGGCAGCCCATTGGCCATCGCGATCGAAATGCTCGCCTCGTTGTTGATGTATCCAGGCATCGAGCAATACGTTGCCTGGGCCACAGTCGAAACCGGCGACGGGTTTTGCCGGCTCTATCAGGCTGAGATTGCTGAAACCGCCGACATTCAGCACGGCGCGATTGCCGATTCGTTCTTCGAACAGTGCTTCGTGAAATGCCGGAACCAGCGGGGCGCCTTGTCCTCCGGCGGCAACATCACGGCTGCGGAAATCGCTGACGACGGCGATGCCCGTCAACTCGCTCAACAGGGCCGGATTGCCAATCTGTACGGTAAATCCACGGGCCGGTTCATGGCGGATGGTCTGGCCGTGGCTGCCAACCGCCGTGATGTCCTCAGGCTTGAGTTTCTGTTCGCCGAGCAGGGTATGGATGCCCTGTGCGGCCAGCTTTACCCAACTTTGCTGGGCGATGGCGGAGCGGGCGATCTCATCGGGCCCGCTGCTGCACAGTCCAAGCAGCTCGGTGCGCAGGGCGGTGGGCATCGGAATGTAGTGCGTGGCGATCAATTTGATCGCCGGAGTCAGTTCGACCAGTGCGATATCCAAGCCATCCAGGCTGGTCCCGGACATCACACCGATATAGAGCGCCATGCTTAGCGCTTGCTCGAGGCCAGCATGGTGGCTTTCTCTTGATCCATGCGAGCCATCAACGGTTGGCTTTGAGCCAGGAAGCGCGCGCGCTCGGCCTTGGCGATCGGATCGGCCATCGGCAATTTCTGGCCTAGCGGATCGACGTGGACACCGTTGACCTGGAATTCATAGTGCAAGTGCGGGCCGGTGGACAGGCCGGTAGTGCCGATGTATCCGATCACCTGGCCTTGCTTGACGGTACCACCCGTCTTCACGCCTTTGGCGAAGCCCTGCATGTGGCCATACAGCGTGCGGTAGGTATTGCCGTGCTGGATGATCACGGTGTTGCCATAACCGCCGCGACGTCCGGCCAGCAATACCTTGCCGTCGCCGGCAGCCTTGATTGGCGTGCCACGGGGAGCTGCGTAGTCGACACCTTTATGGGCGCGGATCTTGTTCAGAATCGGATGCTTGCGGCCGGCGGAGAACTTCGAGCTGATGCGAGCAAAATCAACCGGTGTACGGATGAACGCCTTGCGCATGCTGTTGCCGTCGGCGGTGTAGTAGCTGCTGTTGCCTTGCTTGTTGGTGTAGCGCACCGCGGTGTACGTCTTGCCGCGGTTGGTGAAGCGCGCGGAAAGAATCGGGCCATTGCCGACGCTCTTGCCGTTGACCACTTTCTGCTCATAGATGACGTCGAATTCGTCACCCTGGCGAATGTCCTGGGCGAAGTCGATGTCGTAGCCAAATACGCTGGCCATGTCCATGGTGAGGCTATGGGAAAGGCCGGCGCGTGCAGCTGACTGAGACAATGAACTATTGATCACGCCATGAACATAGGCCGAGCGAACAGTGGGCTTGGCGGTGACGCGGTTGAATACATAACCCTTGTCGTTTTTGGTCAGGGTGATGCTTTCCAGGTCGCTCAGCTTGGTGTGCAGATTGGTCAGCTGTCCGTCTGGATTGAGTTCGAATTCGAGTTTCTGGCCACGTTGTAGTTGCGTGAATTGCTTGGCTTGCTTGTCGCTGGCCAGGATTTCATGGACCGAAGTCGAGGGCAGGCCAACCTTTTCGAAGAGGGTGGAAAGCGTGTCGCCCTTGGCAACGATCACTTCGCGATGGTCTGGTCCTTTCTTTTCTTCTGCAACAGGCGCTTGTGCCTGAGCGGCGGCCTCGGTGTTGTCTTGCGGGCTGTTTTCAATCTGCGCAAAAGGGGAAGCGGCTGGTTCGTTTGTGGCTTGAACGGCTTCGGGGGCGTCTTGTTCTTGTGTCAGTTGTTCAGCAGGACTTTCCAGTTCCAGACTCAGAGTCGTCTTTTTGGCTTCAACATCGCTGGAGGGAAACACCAGGAGCGCCAGGCTAAGGAGGGCTGCGATGCCGCTTGCGGCAAGCAGGTGGGTCTTTGGGTAAAGCGGTGGCGCTTTAGACGGTTCTGTGGTCATAAGTAATTTTGACTTTTGAAAAGATGAATTGGAAAAGATGAATGACATGATGAAGATGAAATAACTGTATAAAATATAACCAAAACCCCTGCGAAGCAAGCCCGCGGACGCTCTGTTCTGTGGATTGGCGTCCGCGCGCCGGGCAAACCTTGTATTTGGTGCGCGATCTTGTATGGTTGGGGCCCTTTGAATCTGAGCCTTACGGGTCTGTTATGAAGTCGGTTGAAGAGCAGCTAGCGCTGATCAAACGTGGTGCGGAAGAACTGTTGGTCGAGTCCGAGCTGATCGAAAAGCTCAAGCGCGGGCAGCCGCTGCGTATCAAGGCCGGTTTCGATCCGACGGCGCCCGATCTGCACTTGGGTCATACCGTGCTTATTAATAAGCTGCGCCAGTTTCAGGAACTGGGGCACCAGGTCATCTTCCTTATAGGTGACTTCACCGGGATGATCGGTGATCCGAGCGGCAAGAGTGCCACGCGCCCACCGCTGACCCGTGAGCAGGTTCTCGATAACGCCGAGACCTACAAGACTCAGGTTTTCAAGATTCTTGATCCGGCCAAGACTGAAGTGGCTTTCAACTCCACGTGGATGGATCAAATGGGGCCGGCGGATTTCATTCGCCTGACGTCCCAATACACCGTGGCTCGCATGCTCGAGCGCGATGACTTCGACAAGCGCTATAAAACCAATCAGCCAATTGCCATTCATGAGTTCCTTTACCCGCTTGTACAGGGTTATGACTCGGTCGCGTTGCGCGCGGATGTTGAGCTCGGCGGCACCGACCAGAAGTTCAATCTGTTGATGGGGCGTGAGTTGCAGCGCGGTTATGGTCAGGAGGCGCAGTGCATTCTCACCATGCCTTTGCTGGAAGGTCTGGATGGCGTGAAAAAGATGTCCAAGTCGTTGGGCAACTACGTAGGTATCCAGGAAGCCCCGGGGGTCATGTACAGCAAGCTGGTTTCCATTCCTGATGTGCTGATGTGGCGTTACTTCGAGCTGTTGAGTTTCCGGTCCATGGAAGAGATCAATGCCTTCCGTGCCGATGTCGAGGCGGGGGCCAATCCGCGGGACATCAAGATCAAGTTGGCCGAAGAGATCGTTGCTCGCTTCCATGGTGAGGAGGCTGCGGCCAATGCCCATCGTGCGGCGGGTAATCGTATGAAGGATGGCGAGCTGCCAGATGATCTGCCTGAGATCGAGTTGACTGCTGCCGAGGATATGCCGATTGCGGCAGTCCTTAATAAGGCGGGCCTGGTCAAGAATGCTGCGGTGGCGCGAGATCTCCTGGGTTCGGGTGGCGTGCGTATAGATGGTGGGGTGGTGGATCGCACCTATATATATGCGTTGGGTTCTACCCATGTTTGCCAGGCCGGCAAGAAAGCTTTCGCGCGAATTACGCTGAAATCCGAATAAAGCTGAAAATAGGTGTTGACGGCAAATTCTGGACGTCTATAATTCGCCCCACTTCTGGCGCAGTAGAAACGGAAAACTCCTTGAGATTCAATGAGTTAAGTAGGTTTCGAAGGGGTCGGGCTTCAGCTCATCGAAGCCAGGAAGTAGCTGATAAGGCTGTGTGGGTTTGGTCTTTTCAGCGGTTCG
This sequence comes from Pseudomonas bijieensis, assembly GCF_013347965.1. Lineage (NCBI taxonomy): Bacteria > Pseudomonadati > Pseudomonadota > Gammaproteobacteria > Pseudomonadales > Pseudomonadaceae > Pseudomonas > Pseudomonas bijieensis. The sequence continues at coordinate 4,869,931 of NZ_CP048810.1, forward strand.
ATCTTCTCGGTCGAAAGCGGTGAAAAAGAGGTGTTGACAGCAGCGAGTAACGCTGTAGAATTCGCCTCCCGCTAACGAGAGATCGGAAGCGCAAGTGGTTGAAGTTGAAAAGGAAACTTTGAAAACTTCTGAAAATAACCGCTTGACAGATACACCGGGCGCTGTAGAATGCGCGCCTCGGTTGAGACGAAAGCTCTTAACCAACCGCTCTTTAACAACTGAATCAAGCAATTCGTGTGGGTGCTTGTGAAGTCAGACTGCTAGTCAACAGATTATCAGCATCACAAGTTACTCCGCGAGAAATCAAAGATGTAACCAACGATTGCTGAGCCAAGTTTAGGGTTTTCAAAACCCAAAGATGTTTGAACTGAAGAGTTTGATCATGGCTCAGATTGAACGCTGGCGGCAGGCCTAACACATGCAAGTCGAGCGGTAGAGAGGTGCTTGCACCTCTTGAGAGCGGCGGACGGGTGAGTAATGCCTAGGAATCTGCCTGGTAGTGGGGATAACGCTCGGAAACGGACGCTAATACCGCATACGTCCTACGGGAGAAAGCAGGGGACCTTCGGGCCTTGCGCTATCAGATGAGCCTAGGTCGGATTAGCTAGTTGGTGAGGTAATGGCTCACCAAGGCGACGATCCGTAACTGGTCTGAGAGGATGATCAGTCACACTGGAACTGAGACACGGTCCAGACTCCTACGGAGGCAGCAGTGGGAATATTGGACAATGGGCGAAAGCCTGATCCAGCCATGCCGCGTGTGTGAAGAAGGTCTTCGGATTGTAAAGCACTTTAAGTTGGGAGGAAGGGCATTAACCTAATACGTTAGTGTTTTGACGTTACCGACAGAATAAGCACCGGCTAACTCTGTGCCAGCAGCCGCGGTAATACAGAGGGTGCAAGCGTTAATCGGAATTACTGGGCGTAAAGCGCGCGTAGGTGGTTCGTTAAGTTGGATGTGAGCCCCGGGCTCAACCTGGGAACTGCATTCAAAACTGTCGAGCTAGAGTATGGTAGAGGGTGGTGGAATTTCCTGTGTAGCGGTGAAATGCGTAGATATAGGAAGGAACACCAGTGGCGAAGGCGACCACCTGGACTGATACTGACACTGAGGTGCGAAAGCGTGGGGAGCAAACAGGATTAGATACCCTGGTAGTCCACGCCGTAAACGATGTCAACTAGCCGTTGGGAGCCTTGAGCTCTTAGTGGCGCAGCTAACGCATTAAGTTGACCGCCTGGGGAGTACGGCCGCAAGGTTAAAACTCAAATGAATTGACGGGGCCCGCACAAGCGGTGGAGCATGTGGTTTAATTCGAAGCAACGCGAAGAACCTTACCAGGCCTTGACATCCAATGAACTTTCCAGAGATGGATTGGTGCCTTCGGGAACATTGAGACAGGTGCTGCATGGCTGTCGTCAGCTCGTGTCGTGAGATGTTGGGTTAAGTCCCGTAACGAGCGCAACCCTTGTCCTTAGTTACCAGCACGTTATGGTGGGCACTCTAAGGAGACTGCCGGTGACAAACCGGAGGAAGGTGGGGATGACGTCAAGTCATCATGGCCCTTACGGCCTGGGCTACACACGTGCTACAATGGTCGGTACAGAGGGTTGCCAAGCCGCGAGGTGGAGCTAATCCCACAAAACCGATCGTAGTCCGGATCGCAGTCTGCAACTCGACTGCGTGAAGTCGGAATCGCTAGTAATCGCGAATCAGAATGTCGCGGTGAATACGTTCCCGGGCCTTGTACACACCGCCCGTCACACCATGGGAGTGGGTTGCACCAGAAGTAGCTAGTCTAACCTTCGGGGGGACGGTTACCACGGTGTGATTCATGACTGGGGTGAAGTCGTAACAAGGTAGCCGTAGGGGAACCTGCGGCTGGATCACCTCCTTAATCGACGACCGCAGCTGCTTCATGAGCTCCCACACGAATTGCTTGATTCATTGAAGAAGACGATAGAAGCAGCTTTAAGCTCCAAGCTGATAGCTCATAGCTAACAGTTACAAGCTCGAAATTGGGTCTGTAGCTCAGTTGGTTAGAGCGCACCCCTGATAAGGGTGAGGTCGGCAGTTCGAATCTGCCCAGACCCACCAATTTTGTAATGGGGCCATAGCTCAGCTGGGAGAGCGCCTGCCTTGCACGCAGGAGGTCAGCGGTTCGATCCCGCTTGGCTCCACCATAAACTGCTTCTGAAAGCTTAGAAATGAGCATTCCATCAAGGTGATGGTGAATGTTGATTTCTAGTCTTTTGATTAGATCGTTCTTTAAAAATTTGGGTATGTGATAGAAAGATAGACTGAACGTTGCTTTCACTGGCAACGGCTCAGGCTAAGGTAAAATTTGTGAGTTGCTCTCATGAGCAAGATCGAATTTTCGGCGAATGTCGTCTTCACAGTATAACCAGATTGCTTGGGGTTATATGGTCAAGTGAAGAAGCGCATACGGTGGATGCCTTGGCAGTCAGAGGCGATGAAAGACGTGGTAGCCTGCGAAAAGCTTCGGGAGTCGGCAAACAGACTTTGATCCGGAGATGTCTGAATGGGGGAACCCAGCCATCATAAGATGGTTATCTTGTACTGAATACATAGGTGCAAGAGGCGAACCAGGGGAACTGAAACATCTAAGTACCCTGAGGAAAAGAAATCAACCGAGATTCCCTTAGTAGTGGCGAGCGAACGGGGACTAGCCCTAAGCTTCTTTGATTTTAGCGGAACGCTCTGGAAAGTGCGGCCATAGTGGGTGATAGCCCTGTACGCGAAAGGATCTTAGAAGTGAAATCGAGTAGGACGGAGCACGAGAAACTTTGTCTGAATATGGGGGGACCATCCTCCAAGGCTAAATACTACTGACTGACCGATAGTGAACTAGTACCGTGAGGGAAAGGCGAAAAGAACCCCGGAGAGGAGTGAAATAGATCCTGAAACCGTATGCGTACAAGCAGTGGGAGCCCACTTTGTTGGGTGACTGCGTACCTTTGTATAATGGGTCAGCGACTTATTTTCAGTGGCGAGCTTAACCGAATAGGGGAGGCGTAGCGAAAGCGAGTCTTAATAGGGCGTCTAGTCGCTGGGAATAGACCCGAAACCGGGCGATCTATCCATGGGCAGGTTGAAGGTTAGGTAACACTGACTGGAGGACCGAACCGACTACCGTTGAAAAGTTAGCGGATGACCTGTGGATCGGAGTGAAAGGCTAATCAAGCTCGGAGATAGCTGGTTCTCCTCGAAAGCTATTTAGGTAGCGCCTCATGTATCACTGTAGGGGGTAGAGCACTGTTTCGGCTAGGGGGTCATCCCGACTTACCAAACCGATGCAAACTCCGAATACCTACAAGTGCCGAGCATGGGAGACACACGGCGGGTGCTAACGTCCGTCGTGAAAAGGGAAACAACCCAGACCGTCAGCTAAGGTCCCAAAGTTATGGTTAAGTGGGAAACGATGTGGGAAGGCTTAGACAGCTAGGAGGTTGGCTTAGAAGCAGCCACCCTTTAAAGAAAGCGTAATAGCTCACTAGTCGAGTCGGCCTGCGCGGAAGATGTAACGGGGCTCAAACCATACACCGAAGCTACGGGTATCACGCAAGTGATGCGGTAGAGGAGCGTTCTGTAAGCCTGTGAAGGTGAGTTGAGAAGCTTGCTGGAGGTATCAGAAGTGCGAATGCTGACATGAGTAACGACAATGGTGTGAAAACACCCACGCCGAAAGACCAAGGTTTCCTGCGCAACGTTAATCGACGCAGGGTTAGTCGGTCCCTAAGGCGAGGCTGAAAAGCGTAGTCGATGGAAAACAGGTTAATATTCCTGTACTTCTGGTTATTGCGATGGAGGGACGGAGAAGGCTAGGCCAGCTTGGCGTTGGTTGTCCAAGTTTAAGGTGGTAGGCTGGAATCTTAGGTAAATCCGGGATTCTAAGGCCGAGAGCTGATGACGAGTTACCCTTTGGGTGACGAAGTGGTTGATGCCATGCTTCCAAGAAAAGCTTCTAAGCTTCAGGTAACCAGGAACCGTACCCCAAACCGACACAGGTGGTTGGGTAGAGAATACCAAGGCGCTTGAGAGAACTCGGGTGAAGGAACTAGGCAAAATGGCACCGTAACTTCGGGAGAAGGTGCGCCGGTGAGGGTGAAGCACTTGCTGCGTAAGCCCACGCCGGTCGAAGATACCAGGCCGCTGCGACTGTTTATTAAAAACACAGCACTCTGCAAACACGAAAGTGGACGTATAGGGTGTGACGCCTGCCCGGTGCCGGAAGGTTAATTGATGGGGTTAGCTAACGCGAAGCTCTTGATCGAAGCCCCGGTAAACGGCGGCCGTAACTATAACGGTCCTAAGGTAGCGAAATTCCTTGTCGGGTAAGTTCCGACCTGCACGAATGGCGTAACGATGGCGGCGCTGTCTCCACCCGAGACTCAGTGAAATTGAAATCGCTGTGAAGATGCAGTGTATCCGCGGCTAGACGGAAAGACCCCGTGAACCTTTACTATAGCTTTGCACTGGACTTTGAATTTGCTTGTGTAGGATAGGTGGGAGGCTTTGAAGCGTGGACGCCAGTTCGCGTGGAGCCATCCTTGAAATACCACCCTGGCAACTTTGAGGTTCTAACTCAGGTCCGTTATCCGGATCGAGGACAGTGTATGGTGGGTAGTTTGACTGGGGCGGTCTCCTCCTAAAGAGTAACGGAGGAGTACGAAGGTGCGCTCAGACCGGTCGGAAATCGGTCGTAGAGTATAAAGGCAAAAGCGCGCTTGACTGCGAGACAGACACGTCGAGCAGGTACGAAAGTAGGTCTTAGTGATCCGGTGGTTCTGTATGGAAGGGCCATCGCTCAACGGATAAAAGGTACTCCGGGGATAACAGGCTGATACCGCCCAAGAGTTCATATCGACGGCGGTGTTTGGCACCTCGATGTCGGCTCATCACATCCTGGGGCTGAAGCCGGTCCCAAGGGTATGGCTGTTCGCCATTTAAAGTGGTACGCGAGCTGGGTTTAGAACGTCGTGAGACAGTTCGGTCCCTATCTGCCGTGGACGTTTGAGATTTGAGAGGGGCTGCTCCTAGTACGAGAGGACCGGAGTGGACGAACCTCTGGTGTTCCGGTTGTCACGCCAGTGGCATTGCCGGGTAGCTATGTTCGGAAAAGATAACCGCTGAAAGCATCTAAGCGGGAAACTTGCCTCAAGATGAGATCTCACTGGGACCTTGAGTCCCCTGAAGGGCCGTCGAAGACTACGACGTTGATAGGCAGGGTGTGTAAGCGCTGTGAGGCGTTGAGCTAACCTGTACTAATTGCCCGTGAGGCTTGACCATATAACACCCAAGCAATTTGTATCCTCCAAGCCAAAGGCAAAGAGACCAGATTGCGGTGTGTGAAGACGACACGAACCGAAAGTTCGCATCGCTCACGAACGCAACACACAAATCTATCGCATACCCATTCGCTGGTACGTGACCGCAAGGCACGCACCGGCTACCGAATTTCTTGACGACCATAGAGCATTGGAACCACCTGATCCCATCCCGAACTCAGAAGTGAAACGATGCATCGCCGATGGTAGTGTGGGGTTTCCCCATGTGAGAGTAGGTCATCGTCAAGATTAAATTCCGAAACCCCTATCTGCTGACGCAGGTAGGGGTTTTGTTTTGCCCGCAGGAAAGTCATTTTGTGTTTCTATGCAACGGTCTTGCGCATAGCTATCATGCGGGCCTCATTATCAGGGCTCAGTCCGCATGCTCACGTTGCTAAAACTTCTGAAGGATGGTCGCTTTCATTCAGGGCAGGCGCTGGGTGCTGCGTTGGGTATCAGTCGTAGTGCTGTATGGAAGCAATTGCAGCACTTGGAGGCAGAATTAGGGCTGTCTGTTCATAAGGTTCGAGGTAGGGGGTATCAGTTGGCCAAGCCCCTGTTGCTTCTGGATGCCGCTGAGATCTGTGCAAAAGGTCTTCAGGAGTGGCCTGTCCATATCTTTGACTCTATCGACTCTACTAACGCCGAGGCGCTGCGTTTCATCGAGCGCGGGGTGGCGGCGCCATTCATGGTTTTGGCGGAACGACAGATGGCTGGCCGTGGTCGTCGTGGTCGTAAGTGGGTCAGCCCATTTGCCGAAAATCTCTACCACAGCCTGGTGTTACGCATTGACGGCGGCATGCGCCAGATCGAAGGGCTAAGCCTGGTCGTCGGACTTGCTGTCATGCACGCCCTGCGCGATATGGGCATCGCCGAGGCGGGGCTGAAATGGCCCAATGATGTCCTGGTGGGAGAGAAGAAGATCGCTGGCATTTTGCTTGAATTGGTGGGGGATCCTGCGGACGTTTGCCATGTTGTCCTGGGCGTGGGGATAAATGTGAATATGCAATCGACCGATGAGGTCGACCAGCAATGGACGTCCATGTGTCTTGAAGCGAGAAGGGATTTTGATCGAAATGAGTTGGTGGCACGATTGGGTGCGACGCTTCAGCACTATCTAAGGCTTCATCATGCGTCGGGATTTTCCGCAATACAGTCGGAGTGGGAGCAATACCATCTTTGGCAGGGGCGGGCTGTATCCCTGATTGCTGGTGTTAACAAAATTGACGGTATTGTGCTGGGTATCGATCACCAGGGTGCGTTGCGTTTGAAGGTAGAGGGTGTGGAAAAAAACTTTAGCGGTGGTGAGCTCAGTCTGAGGTTGCGTAATGATTCTTGAGCTTGACTGCGGCAATAGCTTTATCAAATGGCGTGTTCTTCAGGCTGACGGAGTGACGCCGGTCGAAGGTGGTGTGGTCAGCTCTGACAGCGATCTGTTGGCAAGTTTGAGCAATGCCGACAAGTTCCAGCTCAAGAAATGCCGTCTCGTTAGTGTGAGAACCCTGGAGGAGACAGACTCCTTGGTCGCCTCTTTGGTGGATGTGTTTGGGCTGTCGGTGGCGCGTGCTGTGCCTGCCCGGGAAATGGCCGGGGTAAGAAATGGCTACGAGGATTACGAGCGGTTGGGGCTCGATCGGTGGCTGGCCCTGCTTGGTGGGTTCCGTCTCGCTTCGGGCGCGTGCCTGGTGCTTGATTTTGGTACTGCCATTACCGCTGATTTTGTGGCGGCGGACGGTGAACATCTCGGTGGATTTATTTGCCCAGGCATGCCCCTGATGCGTAACCAATTGCGTACCCATACGCGAAGAATTCGCTATGACGATATAGCGGCGGAGCGAGCCCATGAGAGTCTCGCTCCAGGTCGTACGACTGTCGAGGCGGTTGAACGTGGTTGCATGCTGATGCTCCGAGGGTTTGTCCTGACTCAACTTGAATTGGCACGGCAGTATTGGGGAAAGGATTTCGTGGTGTTTCTCACCGGAGGGGACGCCAATCTGGTCTCGGGGGTTGTTCCTGATGCCAGGGTAGTGCCCGACCTGGTTTTTGTCGGTTTGGCGATGGCCTGTCCTTTGTCTTGAGGTTTCTATGCGGTGGCTGTTCCTGTTGTTGCTGGTTTTGAATGTCTTCTATTACATCTGGCATCAGCAGGAGGCCCCGCTTCGTGCCAAGGATGTGACTCCGCTGAGTTTGTACCGCGGCTCGCAGCAGGATATTCATCTTTTGAGCGAAACGGCGGATGCACTGGTCAGGCGTGACTTGGGTAAATCGAGTGAAGCGCAAAAAAACTGTGTTTACCTGGGTGGTTTCATTCGTCCGGAGCTGACCAGGCAGTTGGAGCTGCGTTTGGCTGCCTTGGGCGTCGTAGGTCGTCCTGCTGCATCGAGCTCGCCGAATCTCCCTGAGGGTGGGGGATTCTGGATTCAGGTTTCCCAGGAAAGCGCAGGGAAGGTGAATGAATCGTTGCTTCAAAACCTTTCTAAAGAATTCAATGAGTTAAAACATAAAATAATGCCATGCGAAGGGGTTGCACCCGCAGGGTAGTTTGCATAGAATGGCGCCCGCTTCGCAGCGAAGACCTTTAAAGGTAAGCGATACGAAGCGACGTCAACGCAGCTAACCTCAGGTTTTTAATGAGAAAATGCTTGACAGAAGGCTGGCATGATATAGAATGCCGGCTCGCTTAGGAGGGGTTCCCGAGCGGCCAAAGGGATCAGACTGTAAATCTGACGTCTACGACTTCGAAGGTTCGAATCCTTCCCCCTCCACCATTTTTAGCGTGAGCTGCAAGCTCCGCGGGTATAGTTTAGTGGTAGAACCTCAGCCTTCCAAGCTGATGATGCGGGTTCGATTCCCGCTACCCGCTCCAAGTTTGCAGATTGTGCAAAGTGTTTCGCTCTTGTAGCTCAGTTGGTAGAGCACACCCTTGGTAAGGGTGAGGTCAGCGGTTCAAATCCGCTCAAGAGCTCCATATTACAAGGCAGATATGAAAATATCTGCCTTTGTTTTAATGGCTTGTGTGACTCGCTAAATTCTTCTCCTGGGGGTGATTTCGATGGCTAAGGAAAAGTTCGAACGTAATAAGCCGCACGTCAACGTCGGTACCATTGGTCACGTTGACCACGGTAAAACCACGCTGACCGCTGCTCTGACTCGTGTCTGCTCCGAAGTTTTCGGTTCGGCCAAGGTTGACTTCGACAAGATCGACAGCGCCCCGGAAGAGAAAGCTCGTGGTATCACCATCAACACCGCTCACGTTGAATACGATTCGGCCGTGCGTCACTACGCACACGTTGACTGCCCAGGTCACGCCGACTACGTAAAAAACATGATCACCGGTGCTGCCCAGATGGACGGCGCGATCCTGGTTTGCTCGGCCGCTGATGGTCCGATGCCACAAACCCGTGAGCACATCCTGCTGTCCCGTCAGGTAGGCGTTCCGTACATCGTTGTCTTCCTGAACAAGGCTGACATGGTTGACGACGCTGAGCTGCTGGAACTGGTTGAGATGGAAGTGCGCGACCTGCTGAGCACTTACGACTTCCCAGGTGATGACACTCCGATCATCATCGGTTCGGCTCTGATGGCTCTGAACGGCCAAGACGACAACGAAATGGGCACCACTGCTGTCAAGAAGCTGGTGGAAACTCTGGACAGCTACATCCCAGAGCCAGAGCGTGCTATCGACAAGCCGTTCCTGATGCCAATCGAAGACGTATTCTCGATCTCCGGTCGCGGTACTGTTGTGACTGGTCGTGTTGAGCGTGGCATCGTCCGTATCCAGGAAGAAGTTGAGATCGTCGGTCTGCGCGACACTCAGAAAACCACCTGCACCGGCGTTGAAATGTTCCGCAAGCTGCTCGACGAAGGTCGTGCTGGCGAGAACTGCGGCGTGCTGCTGCGCGGCACCAAGCGTGACGACGTTGAGCGTGGCCAGGTTCTGGTCAAGCCAGGTACCGTCAAGCCGCACACCAAGTTCACCGCAGAAGTTTACGTTCTGAGCAAGGAAGAAGGCGGTCGTCACACTCCGTTCTTCAAAGGCTACCGTCCACAGTTCTACTTCCGTACTACTGACGTGACTGGTAACTGCGAGCTGCCAGAAGGCGTTGAAATGGTAATGCCAGGTGACAACATTCAGATGACTGTTACCCTGATCAAGACCATCGCGATGGAAGACGGTCTGCGTTTCGCTATCCGTGAAGGCGGTCGTACCGTCGGCGCCGGCGTCGTAGCCAAAGTCATCGAGTAAACAGTTGTAATGTCTTTTTCGGGCCGGCATAATGGTCGGCCTGATTTTGTTTTAGGTCAGTAGCTCAATTGGCAGAGCGACGGTCTCCAAAACCGTAGGTTGGGGGTTCGATTCCCTCCTGACCTGCCAGATTCACTCAGTGTGTCTGGCTTTCTTTTCACAGGATCTTCATAGATGACTCCTAAAGCTGAAGCTCAAGGCTCTCGCTTCGATCTGCTCAAGTGGCTAGTGGTAGTCGCTTTGGTGGTTATTGGCGTTGTTGGCAATCAGTATTATTCTGCTTCGCCGATCCTGTACCGCGTACTTGCATTGCTCGCCATTGCTGCTGTTGCTGCCTTTGTAGGCCTGCAGACAGCCAAGGGCAAGTCTTTCTTTGTACTCGCTAAGGAAGCTCGCACCGAGATTCGTAAAGTCGTATGGCCGACTCGCCAAGAAACCACGCAGACCACGTTGATCGTTGTGGCTGTTGTTCTGGTAATGGCGTTGCTGTTGTGGGGGCTTGATTCCCTGCTCGGCTGGCTTGTTTCCTTGATTGTTGGCTAAGGGTGTCCCGTGGCTAAGCGTTGGTACGTTGTGCATGCTTACTCGGGTTACGAGAAGCATGTCATGCGCTCGCTGATAGAGCGCGTAAAGCTGGCTGGCATGGAAGATGGCTTTGGCGAGATTCTGGTCCCCACTGAAGAAGTGGTTGAAATGCGTAATGGCCAGAAGCGCAAAAGTGAACGAAAGTTCTTTCCAGGCTACGTGCTGGTGCAGATGGATATGAACGAAGGGACTTGGCACTTGGTCAAGGATACCCCTCGGGTGATGGGCTTCATTGGCGGTACCGCCGACAAGCCTGCGCCGATCACGGATAAAGAGGCGGAAGCGATTCTGCGTCGCGTCGCTGATGGTAGCGACAAGCCGAAGCCGAAGACATTGTTTGAGCCAGGTGAGGTTGTACGCGTCACCGACGGTCCATTCGCTGATTTCAATGGCACGGTTGAAGAAGTTAACTACGAAAAGAGCCGGATCCAAGTGGCAGTGCTCATTTTCGGTCGCTCTACTCCGGTAGAGCTAGAGTTCAGTCAGGTCGAAAAGGTCTGATTGAGCAGGCATCCCAACCCCGCAGCCCAAGGCTGTGGGGTTTTGTCGTCACTGGGATAAACGCGCAAGTAACCGGGGAGCCTTTCGAGGCGTTCGAACCCGTAATTGGAGTGCCTCATGGCCAAGAAAATTACCGCTTACATCAAGCTGCAAGTGAAGGCCGCTCAGGCTAACCCAAGCCCACCCGTTGGTCCTGCTCTGGGTCAGCACGGCGTGAACATCATGGAATTCTGCAAGGCCTTCAACGCCCGTACTCAGGGTCTTGAGCCAGGTCTGCCGACTCCAGTGATCATCACTGTCTACAGCGACCGTAGCTTCACCTTCGAAACAAAAAGCACCCCAGCTTCGGTTCTGCTGAAGAAGGCTGCAGGTTTGACCAGCGGTTCCGCTCGTCCAAACACCGTTAAGGTTGGCACCGTTACCCGTGCTCAGCTGGAAGAAATCGCGAAAACCAAAAACGCGGATCTGACTGCAGCTGATATGGATGCAGCCGTGCGTACTATCGCCGGTTCTGCTCGTAGCATGGGCCTTAACGTGGAGGGTGTGTAATGGCTAAGCTGACCAAGCGTCAAAAGGCTATCGCCGGCAAAATCGAAGCAGGCAAGGCCTACAACTTTGTAGACGCCGCCGCTCTGCTGGCTGAGCTGTCGACTGTCAAGTTCAGCGAGTCGTTCGACGTTGCTGTAAACCTGGGCGTTGACCCACGTAAATCCGACCAGGTCGTTCGTAGCGCTACCGTGCTGCCACACGGCACTGGCAAGACCGTTCGTGTAGCTGTCTTCACCCAGGGCCCAGCAGCTGAAGCTGCTCTGGCTGCTGGTGCTGATCGCGTTGGCATGGACGATCTGGCTGCTGAAATGAAGGGCGGCGACCTGAACTATGACGTAGTGATCGCATCCCCGGATGCCATGCGCGTTGTAGGCCAGTTGGGTCAGATCCTCGGTCCACGTGGTCTGATGCCTAACCCTAAAGTCGGCACCGTAACGCCAGACGTAGCCACCGCGGTTAAAAACGCCAAGGCTGGTCAGGTTCGTTATCGCACCGACAAAAACGGCATCATCCACACTTCCGTTGGCAAGATCGGCTTCGACGCCGTCAAGCTGAAGGAAAACGTTGAAGCCCTGATCGCTGATCTGAAGCGTATCAAGCCAGCCTCTTCGAAAGGTATCTACGTCAAGCGCGTTACCCTGAGCACCACTATGGGCCCAGGTCTGGTCATCGATCAGAGCTCGCTCGACGCGTAAGACTCAGGTTGGCGCAAGTAATTGCGCCAATCAAAAAATTGGGGTCCCTGCCTGGCGGGGGCTGTCCAAGACCGTAGGCGACGCAAGTCTTAAACCACAAGCCTACGCAGATGGTGCTCCCGGTTCCTTACCGAATCAGACACCAAAACGACATTCGGTTTCGACCGAATGAAACGGTAACAAGCAGGAGTTAAACCCGTGGCAATTAAACTCGAAGACAAGAAGGCCATCGTCGCTGAAGTCAACGAGGCTGCCAAAGCTGCTCTGTCCGCTGTCGTGGCTGATGCCCGTGGCGTAACAGTAGGCGCTATGACCGGACTCCGTAAAGAGGCCCGTGAAGCTGGCGTTTACGTACGTGTTGTACGTAACACCCTGCTCAAGCGCGCTGTTGCTGACACTGAATACAGTGTCCTCAACGACGTGTTCACCGGCCCGACCTTGATCGCGTTCTCCACCCAACATCCTGGCGCTGCTGCCCGTTTGTTCAAGGAATTCGCCAAAGGTCAGGACAAGTTCGAGATTAAGGCAGCTGCGTTCGAGGGCAAGTTCCTCGCAGCTAACCAGATCGACGTACTGGCAACTCTGCCGACCCGTGACGAAGCAATTTCCCAGCTGATGAGCGTGATTCAAGGCGCAACCAGCAAATTGGCTCGTACTCTGGCGGCACTGCGCGACCAGAAAGAAGCTGCCGCAGCCTAAGGCTCGACACTCCTTTTCGCGTTTTTTGTTTATTTCGATGGTCGCGTAGGCCGTCCCCCAATCCAGGAATTTAGAGTCATGTCTATCTCTCAAAACGATATCCTCGAAGCCGTTGGCAACATGTCCGTAATGGAAGTTGTTGAGCTGATCAAAGCTTTCGAAGAAAAATTCGGCGTTACCGCTGCCGCTGCTTCCGCTGGTCCAGCTGTTGCTGCTGCCGTTGCTGAAGAGCAAACCGAATTCAACGTCATGCTGACCGAAGCTGGCGAGAAGAAAGTAAACGTGATCAAGGCAGTACGTGAACTGACCGGTCTGGGCCTGAAAGAAGCCAAGGCTGTAGTTGACGGCGCTCCTGCCATGGTTCTGGAAGCTGTTGCCAAAGACGCAGCTGACAAAGCCAAGGCCGCTCTGGAAGAAGCAGGCGCTAAAGTCGAGCTGAAGTAAGCATCGACTTTGCGTCTCCAGCCCGAGCGTTAAGCGACAGGCTGATGGCTGGTGGCTCTTGCCACCGGCCTTTTTCCGTTATTGGCAGCCGACTGGGTCGGTGCCGATAGCGAGCTGTAACCACCCGATGTGGTGGCGCAAACCATGGGGTTTGCACGATTTTCTGGCTGCTCCCGTCGGGAGGGGCCAAACAAGCAGGTGACCAAGCTGGGGAACGCTGATGGCTTACTCATATACTGAGAAAAAACGTATCCGCAAGGACTTTAGCAAGTTGCCGGACGTCATGGATGTGCCGTACCTCCTGGCCATCCAGCTGGATTCGTATCGTGAATTCTTGCAAGCGGGAGCGACTAAAGATCAGTTCCGCGACGTGGGCCTGCATGCGGCCTTCAAATCCGTTTTCCCGATCATCAGCTACTCCGGCAATGCTGCGCTGGAGTACGTCGGTTATCGCCTGGGCGAACCGGCATTTGATGTCAAAGAATGCGTATTGCGCGGTGTTACTTACGCCGTACCTTTGCGGGTAAAAGTGCGCCTGATCATTTTCGACAAAGAATCGTCGAACAAAGCGATCAAGGACATCAAAGAGCAAGAAGTCTACATGGGTGAAATCCCCCTGATGACTGAGAACGGTACCTTCGTAATCAACGGTACCGAGCGTGTAATCGTTTCCCAGCTGCACCGTTCTCCAGGCGTGTTCTTCGACCACGACCGTGGCAAGACGCACAGCTCCGGCAAACTGCTGTACTCCGCGCGCATCATTCCTTACCGCGGTTCGTGGCTGGACTTCGAGTTCGACCCGAAAGACTGCGTATTCGTGCGTATCGACCGTCGTCGCAAGCTGCCTGCATCGGTACTGCTGCGCGCGCTCGGCTATACCACCGAAGAAGTGCTGGACGCGTTCTACACCACCAACGTCTTCCACGTGCAAGGTGAAAACCTCAGCCTGGAACTGGTGCCTCAGCGCCTGCGCGGTGAAATCGCTGTCCTCGATATCCAGGATGACAAAGGCAAGGTTATTGTCGAGCAGGGTCGCCGTATCACCGCTCGCCACATCAACCAGCTGGAAAAAGCCGGGATCAAAGAGCTGCAGGTGCCGATCGACTACGTCCTGGGTCGCACCACGGCCAAGGTCATCGTGCATCCGGCCACTGGCGAAATCCTGGCAGAGTGCAATACCGAGCTGACCACCGAGATCCTGGCGAAAATCGCCAAGGCCCAGGTCGTTCGTATCGAAACGTTGTACACCAACGACATCGACTGCGGTCCGTTCATCTCCGACACGCTGAAGATCGACTCCACCGGCAACCAGCTGGAAGCCCTGGTCGAAATCTATCGCATGATGCGTCCTGGCGAGCCGCCAACCAAGGATGCAGCCGAGACCCTTTTCAACAACCTGTTCTTCAGCCCTGAGCGCTATGACCTGTCTGCGGTCGGCCGGATGAAGTTCAACCGTCGTATCGGTCGTACCGAGATCGAAGGTTCGGGTGTTCTGAACAAGGACGACATCGTTGCGGTCCTCAAGACCCTGGTCGACATCCGTAACGGCAAAGGCATCGTCGATGACATCGACCACCTGGGTAACCGTCGTGTTCGCTGTGTAGGCGAAATGGCCGAGAACCAGTTCCGTGTTGGCCTGGTGCGCGTAGAGCGTGCGGTCAAGGAACGCCTGTCGATGGCTGAAAGCGAAGGCCTGATGCCGCAAGACCTGATCAACGCCAAGCCTGTGGCTGCGGCGGTGAAAGAGTTCTTCGGTTCGAGCCAGCTGTCCCAGTTCATGGACCAGAACAACCCGCTGTCCGAGATCACCCACAAGCGTCGTGTTTCCGCACTGGGCCCAGGCGGTCTGACCCGTGAGCGTGCAGGCTTCGAAGTTCGTGACGTGCACCCGACGCACTACGGTCGTGTATGCCCGATCGAAACGCCGGAAGGTCCGAACATCGGTCTGATCAACTCCCTGGCTGCCTATGCGCGCACCAACCAGTACGGTTTCCTCGAGAGCCCGTATCGTGTGGTGAAAGACGCCCTGGTCACCGACGAGATCGTGTTCCTGTCCGCCATCGAAGAAGCCGATCACGTGATCGCCCAGGCTTCGGCCACGATGAACGACAAGAAAGTCCTGACCGATGAATTGGTAGCTGTTCGTCACCTGAACGAGTTCACCGTCAAGGCGCCGGAAGACGTCACCTTGATGGACGTATCGCCGAAGCAGGTAGTTTCGGTTGCAGCGTCGCTGATCCCGTTCCTCGAGCACGACGACGCCAACCGTGCGTTGATGGGTTCGAACATGCAGCGTCAAGCTGTACCGACCCTGCGTGCCGACAAGCCGCTGGTAGGTACCGGCATGGAGCGTAACGTTGCCCGTGACTCCGGCGTTTGCGTCGTGGCTCGTCGTGGTGGCGTGATCGACTCCGTCGACGCCAGCCGTATCGTGGTTCGTGTTGCCGATGACGAAGTTGAAACTGGCGAAGCCGGTGTCGACATCTACAACCTGACCAAATACACCCGCTCCAACCAGAACACCTGCATCAACCAGCGTCCGCTGGTAAGCAAGGGTGATCGGGTTCAGCGTAGCGACATCATGGCCGACGGTCCGTCCACCGATATGGGTGAACTGGCGTTGGGTCAGAACATGCGCATCGCGTTCATGGCATGGAACGGCTTCAACTTCGAAGACTCCATCTGCCTGTCCGAGCGTGTGGTCCAGGAAGACCGTTTCACCACGATCCACATCCAGGAACTGACCTGTGTGGCCCGTGACACCAAGCTTGGCCCAGAGGAAATCACTGCGGACATCCCGAACGTGGGTGAAGCTGCACTGAACAAACTGGACGAAGCCGGTATCGTTTACGTAGGTGCTGAAGTAGGCGCAGGCGACATCCTGGTGGGCAAGGTCACTCCGAAAGGCGAGACCCAGCTGACTCCGGAAGAAAAACTGCTGCGTGCCATTTTCGGTGAAAAAGCCAGCGACGTTAAAGACACCTCCCTGCGCGTGCCTACTGGCACCAAGGGTACCGTCATCGACGTACAGGTCTTCACCCGTGACGGCGTCGAGCGTGATGCTCGTGCACTGTCGATCGAGAAGACTCAACTCGACGAGATCCGCAAGGACCTGAACGAAGAGTTCCGTATCGTCGAAGGCGCAACTTTCGAGCGTCTGCGTTCCGCCCTGGTCGGCCACAAAGCCGAAGGCGGCGCCGGCCTGAAGAAAGGTCAGGAAATCACCGACGAAGTCCTCGACGGTCTTGAGCATGGCCAGTGGTTCAAACTGCGCATGGCTGAAGATGCTCTGAACGAGCAGCTCGAGAAGGCCCAGGCCTATATCGTTGATCGCCGCCGTCTGCTGGACGACAAGTTCGAAGACAAGAAGCGCAAACTGCAGCAGGGCGATGACCTGGCTCCAGGCGTGCTGAAAATCGTCAAGGTTTACCTGGCAATCCGTCGTCGCATCCAGCCGGGCGACAAGATGGCCGGTCGTCACGGTAACAAGGGTGTGGTCTCTGTGATCATGCCGGTTGAAGACATGCCGCACGATGCCAATGGCACCCCGGTCGACGTGGTCCTCAACCCATTGGGCGTACCTTCGCGTATGAACGTCGGTCAGATCCTTGAAACCCACCTGGGCCTCGCGGCCAAGGGCTTGGGCGAGAAGATCAACCGTATGATCGAAGAGCAGCGCAAGGTTGCTGACCTGCGTAAGTTCCTGCACGAGATCTACAACGAGATCGGCGGCCGCAACGAAGAGCTGGACACCTTCTCCGACCAGGAAATCCTGGATCTGGCGAAGAACCTGCGCGGTGGCGTTCCAATGGCTACTCCGGTGTTCGACGGTGCCAAGGAAAGCGAAATCAAGGCCATGCTGAAACTGGCAGACCTGCCGGAAAGCGGCCAGATGCAGCTGTTCGACGGCCGTACCGGCAACAAGTTCGAGCGCCCGGTTACCGTTGGCTACATGTACATGCTGAAGCTGAACCACTTGGTGGACGACAAGATGCACGCTCGTTCTACCGGTTCTTACAGCCTGGTTACCCAGCAACCGCTGGGTGGTAAGGCGCAGTTCGGTGGTCAGCGTTTCGGGGAGATGGAGGTCTGGGCACTGGAAGCGTACGGTGCTGCATACACTCTGCAAGAAATGCTCACAGTGAAGTCGGACGATGTGAACGGCCGGACCAAGATGTACAAAAACATCGTGGACGGCGATCACCGTATGGAGCCGGGCATGCCCGAGTCTTTCAACGTGTTGATCAAGGAAATTCGTTCCCTCGGCATCGATATCGATCTGGAAACCGAATAACACGTGACGCGAATCGAGAGCGGGGCTGTTTGCCCGCTCTCTGCTCCGCCAGGAGGAAAGGCCTTGAAAGACCTACTGAATTTGCTGAAAAACCAGGGTCAAGTCGAAGAGTTCGACGCTATCCGTATTGGATTGGCCTCGCCTGAGATGATCCGTTCGTGGTCGTTCGGTGAAGTTAAAAAGCCGGAAACCATCAACTACCGTACGTTCAAACCTGAGCGTGACGGCCTGTTCTGCGCCAAGATCTTTGGCCCGGTAAAGGATTACGAGTGCCTGTGCGGTAAGTACAAGCGCTTGAAGCATCGTGGTGTGATCTGCGAGAAGTGCGGCGTTGAAGTTGCGCTGGCAAAAGTTCGTCGTGAGCGCATGGCGCACATCGAACTGGCCTCGCCAGTTGCCCACATATGGTTCCTGAAATCGCTGCCGTCCCGTATCGGCCTGCTGATGGACATGACCCTGCGCGATATCGAACGTGTTCTCTACTTCGAGAGCTATGTCGTTATCGATCCAGGCATGACCACCCTTGAAAAAGGTCAGCTGCTCAACGACGAGCAGTACTTCGAAGCGCTGGAAGAGTTCGGCGACGATTTCGATGCCCGCATGGGTGCCGAAGCTGTCCGCGAACTGCTGCACGCTATCGACCTGGAACACGAGATTGGCCGCCTGCGCGAAGAAATTCCGCAAACCAACTCCGAAACCAAGATCAAGAAGCTGTCCAAGCGTCTGAAGTTGATGGAAGCCTTCCAGGGCTCCGGCAACCTGCCAGAGTGGATGGTGCTGACCGTTCTGCCGGTTCTGCCGCCAGACCTGCGTCCACTGGTTCCGCTCGATGGCGGTCGTTTCGCGACTTCCGACCTCAACGATCTGTATCGTCGAGTGATCAACCGTAACAACCGCTTGAAGCGCCTGCTCGATCTGTCCGCTCCGGACATCATCGTGCGCAACGAAAAGCGTATGTTGCAGGAAGCGGTCGACGCACTGCTCGACAACGGTCGTCGTGGCCGCGCTATCACCGGTTCCAACAAGCGTCCTCTGAAATCCCTGGCTGACATGATCAAGGGTAAGCAGGGTCGTTTCCGTCAGAACTTGCTCGGTAAGCGTGTTGACTACTCCGGTCGTTCGGTAATTACCGTAGGCCCGACCCTGCGTCTGCACCAGTGCGGTCTGCCTAAGAAAATGGCTCTGGAACTGTTCAAGCCGTTCATTTTCGGCAAGCTGGAAATGCGTGGTCTGGCGACCACCATCAAAGCGGCCAAGAAAATGGTCGAGCGCGAGCTGCCAGAGGTCTGGGACGTTCTCGCTGAAGTGATTCGCGAACACCCAGTGCTGCTCAACCGTGCACCGACCCTTCACCGTCTGGGTATCCAGGCGTTTGAACCGGTACTGATCGAAGGTAAGGCTATCCAGCTGCACCCGCTGGTCTGTGCTGCGTACAACGCCGACTTCGACGGCGACCAAATGGCCGTGCACGTACCGCTGACACTGGAAGCCCAGCTGGAAGCTCGTGCGTTGATGATGTCGACCAACAACATCCTGTCGCCAGCCAACGGTGAGCCAATCATCGTTCCGTCGCAGGACGTTGTATTGGGTCTGTACTACATGACTCGTGAAGCGATCAACGCCAAGGGCGAAGGTCGCGTGTTCGCGGATCTGCAGGAAGTTGACCGTGTGTTCCGTGCTGGCGAAGCCGCACTGCATGCCAAGGTCAAGGTGCGGATCACCGAAACCGTCAACGATCGTGATGGCGGCAGTGTGACCAACACTCGTATCGTCGACACCACTGTCGGCCGTGCGCTGTTGTTCCAGGTTGTGCCAAAAGGTCTGTCGTACGACGTCGTCAACCTGCCGATGAAGAAGAAGGCGATCTCCAAGCTGATCAACCAGTGCTACCGCGTGGTTGGTCTGAAAGAGACCGTGATCTTCGCTGACCAGTTGATGTACACCGGTTTTGCCTATTCGACCATTTCCGGCGTTTCCATCGGTGTTAACGACTTCGTTATCCCGGATGAAAAAGCCCGCATCATCGGTGCTGCCACCGAAGAAGTGAAAGAGATCGAAAGTCAGTACGCCTCCGGCCTGGTAACCCAGGGCGAGAAGTACAACAAGGTGATCGACCTCTGGTCCAAGGCGAACGACGAAGTATCCAAGGCGATGATGGCCAACCTCTCGAAAGAGAAAGTCATCGACCGTCATGGCAACGAAGTCGACCAGGAATCCTTCAACTCGATGTACATGATGGCCGACTCGGGCGCACGGGGTTCTGCTGCGCAGATCCGTCAGCTCGCCGGTATGCGTGGCCTGATGGCCAAGCCGGACGGCTCCATCATCGAGACCCCGATTACCGCGAACTTCCGTGAAGGTTTGAGCGTACTCCAGTACTTCATCTCCACTCACGGTGCTCGTAAGGGTCTTGCGGATACCGCGTTGAAAACGGCGAACTCCGGTTACCTGACTCGTCGTCTGGTAGACGTTGCCCAGGATCTGGTCGTGACCGAGATCGATTGCGGCACCGAACATGGCCTGGTAATGACTCCGCACATTGAAGGCGGTGACGTTGTAGAGCCGTTGGGTGAGCGCGTATTGGGTCGTGTCATCGCCCGTGACGTATTCAAGCCTGGCACCGAGGACGTGATTGTTCCTGCCGGTACCCTGGTTGACGAGAAGTGGGTCGAGTTCATCGAGCTCAACAGCATCGACGAAGTGATCGTACGTTCGCCGATCAGCTGCGAAACCCGCTACGGCATCTGCGCCAAGTGCTACGGTCGCGACCTGGCTCGTGGTCACCAGGTGAACATCGGTGAAGCGGTCGGCGTTATCGCTGCCCAGTCCATCGGTGAGCCGGGTACCCAGCTGACGATGCGTACGTTCCACATCGGTGGTGCTGCAAGCCGGACCTCCGCGGCCGACAGCGTCCAGGTGAAGAATGGCGGTACTGTCCGTCTGCACAACCTCAAGCACGTAGAGCGCGTGGACGGTCACCTGGTGGCAGTATCGCGTTCCGGTGAGCTGGCGATCGCTGACGACTTCGGTCGTGAGCGCGAGCGTTACAAGCTGCCTTACGGTGCTGTGATTTCGGTCAAGGAAGGTGACAAGGTCGACGCTGGCGCAATCGTGGCCAAGTGGGACCCGCACACCCACCCGATCGTGACCGAGATGAAAGGTACCGTGACCTACGTGGGCATGGAAGAAGGCATCACGATCAAGCGTCAGACTGACGAATTGACCGGTATGACCAACATTGAAGTACTCGATGCAAAAGATCGTCCAGCTGCCGGCAAGGACATCCGTCCAGCCGTGAAGATGGTCGACGACAACGGCAAGGATCTGTTGCTGCCAGGCACTGACGTAATCGCTCAGTACTTCCTGCCAGCCAACGCCCTGGTCGGTGTTGCGGACGGTGCGCGGATCGCGATCGGTGATGTTATCGCCCGTATCCCGCAGGAAACTTCGAAAACCCGCGACATCACCGGTGGTCTGCCGCGTGTTGCCGACTTGTTCGAAGCCCGTCGTCCGAAAGAAGCCTCGATTCTGGCTGAAGTCAGCGGCACCATCGCGTTCGGTAAAGAGACCAAGGGCAAGCGCCGCCTGGTCATTACCCCGAACGACGGTAGCGATCCGTACGAAGAGCTGATTCCGAAGTGGCGTCACCTGAACGTCTTCGAAGGCGAACAGGTAAACCGCGGCGAAGTTATCTCCGACGGCCCGAGCGATCCACACGACATCCTGCGTCTGCTGGGTGTGAGTGCGCTGGCCAAGTACATCGTGAACGAGATCCAGGACGTTTACCGTCTGCAAGGCGTGAAGATCAACGACAAGCACATCGAGACCATCCTGCGTCAGATGCTGCGTAAGGTCGAGATCGCTGAATCCGGCGACTCGAGTTTCATCAAGGGCGACCAGATGGAACTGACTCACGTGCTGGTGGAAAACGAGCGCCTGGCGACCGAAGACAAGTTCGTCTCCAAGTTCACTCGCGTGCTGCTGGGTATCACCAAGGCGTCGTTGTCCACCGAATCGTTCATCTCGGCGGCTTCCTTCCAGGAAACCACCCGCGTACTGACCGAAGCGGCGGTAACCGGCAAGCGCGATTACCTGCGCGGCCTGAAAGAAAACGTGGTTGTGGGTCGTCTGATCCCGGCCGGTACCGGTTTGGCCTATCACAGCGAGCGCAAGCGTCGCCGTGATGCTGACAAGCCGTTGCGCGTAAGCGCCAGTGAAGTGGAAGCTGCACTGACCGAAGCACTGAACTCGAGTGGTAACTGAGTTCTGCGGTAATTGAGTGCCTGGCCCTGGTCACCCCGTTCGGCGGATCGAGACAAATTGTCGAGATCCGGCGGGCGGGGAGGTCGGGGCCTTGCCTTGACTGGGGACAAGATCCTCTTTAGACTCTTGATCCCCTAAATTTGGCGGGAATTCGTTCCTGCCATTTTGCTTTTCTTGTAAGACAATAGCGTCGCAAGACAACAGTGGAGCTAGTAGATGGCAACTATCAACCAGCTGGTACGTCAGCCGCGTAAGCGTATCGTCGAGAAATCCGACGTACCTGCGCTGCAGAACTGCCCGCAACGTCGTGGCGTATGCACCCGTGTGTATACCACTACGCCGAAAAAACCTAACTCGGCACTGCGTAAAGTATGCCGTGTGCGTCTGACCAACGGTTTCGAGGTTTCCTCGTACATCGGCGGTGAAGGCCACAACCTGCAAGAACACAGCGTGGTACTGATCCGCGGCGGTCGTGTAAAAGACTTGCCAGGTGTTCGTTACCACACCGTTCGCGGCTCTTTGGATACCTCCGGCGTTAAAGGTCGTAACCAAGGTCGTTCGAAGTACGGTACCAAGCGTCCGAAATAATCGGCCGTTTTGCAGTTTTTAATTTTATTGAGTCGATAAGAGTAAGGTCGGGCACGCATCTGCTGTCCCGGGCTAACCTGAAGACCGTTTGAGGGCTTATCAATGCCAAGACGTCGCGTAGCAGCCAAACGTGAGATTCTGGACGATCCGAAATACGGAAGCCAGATTCTCGCCAAGTTCATGAACCACGTAATGGAAAGCGGCAAGAAAGCCGTTGCCGAGCGTATTGTTTATGGCGCACTGGACAAAGTTAAGGAACGCAAGAACAGCGATCCCCTGGAAATCTTCGAGAAAGCTCTCGACGCCATCGCTCCGCTGGTCGAAGTGAAGTCGCGCCGTGTAGGCGGTGCTACTTACCAGGTTCCGGTCGAAGTTCGTCCGTCCCGTCGTAACGCCCTGGCAATGCGCTGGTTGGTAGACTTCGCCCGCAAGCGCGGCGAGAAGTCCATGGCTCTGCGTTTGGCTGGCGAACTGTTGGACGCTGCTGAAGGTAAAGGTGCTGCAGTTAAGAAGCGTGAAGACGTGCACCGTATGGCTGAAGCCAACAAGGCTTTCTCGCACTACCGCTTCTAATTTTAGCGTCACTCAATTTGCGAGGGCTTTATGGCTCGTACTACACCGATTAACCGCTACCGTAACATCGGTATCGTTGCTCACGTGGATGCTGGTAAAACCACCACCACCGAGCGCGTCCTTTTTTACACTGGCAAAAGTCACAAGATGGGCGAGGTGCATGATGGCGCCGCGACCACCGACTGGATGGTCCAGGAGCAGGAGCGTGGTATTACCATTACTTCTGCTGCCATCACCGCCTTCTGGAAGGGTTCCGAGAAGCAGTACCCGCACGAGCATCGCTTCAACGTTATCGATACCCCGGGCCACGTAGACTTCACCATTGAAGTTGAACGTTCCCTGCGTGTACTCGACGGCGCTGTCGTTGTGTTCTGCGGTACTTCGGGTGTTGAGCCTCAGTCGGAAACCGTATGGCGTCAGGCCAACAAATACGGTGTCCCGCGTCTTGTTTACGTAAACAAGATGGACCGTGCTGGTGCCAACTTCCTGCGCGTGATCGGTCAGATCAAGCAGCGTCTGGGTCACACTCCGGTGCCTATCCAGCTGGCTATCGGTTCCGAAGACAACTTCCAGGGTCAGATCGATCTGATCAACATGCAAGCGGTCTACTGGAACGACTCTGACAAAGGTATGGTCCCTGTTCGCAAGGATATTCCTGCTGAGTTGCTGGAAGAAGCCGAGAAGTGGCGTGGCAACATGGTTGAGGCTGCGGCCGAAGCCAACGAAGAGCTGATGAACAAGTACCTCGAGGGTGAAGAACTCACCAACGAGGAAATCAAGGCTGCTCTGCGTCAGCGTACCATCGCTGGTGAGATCGTCCTGGCTGTTTGCGGTTCTTCCTTCAAGAACAAGGGCGTTCCCCTGGTTCTCGACGCCGTTATCGACTTCCTGCCTGCTCCTACCGACATTCCTGCTATCAAGGGTTCCAACCCTGATAACGAGGAAGAGGAAATGGAGCGTCACGCAAGCGACGACGAGCCGTTCGCGGCCTTGGCGTTCAAGATCGCTACCGACCCATTCGTGGGTACCTTGACCTTTGTTCGAGTTTACTCGGGCGTGTTGGCTTCCGGCGACGGCGTGATCAACTCGGTAAAAGGCAAGAAAGAGCGTGTGGGTCGTATGGTGCAAATGCACGCAAACGCCCGCGAAGAAATCAAGGAAGTGCGCGCTGGCGACATCGCGGCCTTGATCGGCATGAAGGATGTCACCACTGGTGAAACCTTGTGCAACGCTGACAAGCCAATCATCCTGGTTCGCATGGACTTCCCGGAGCCGGTTATTTCGGTTGCCGTTGAGCCTAAGACCAAGGATGACCAGGAAAAAATGGGTATCGCTCTGGGCAAGCTCGCTCAGGAAGACCCGTCTTTCCGCGTCAAGACTGATGAAGAGACCGGTCAAACGATCATCTCCGGCATGGGCGAGTTGCACCTGGACATCCTGGTTGACCGGATGCGCCGTGAGTTCAACGTCGAAGCCAACATTGGTAAGCCTCAGGTTTCCTATCGTGAGCGCATCACGAAGAGCTGCGAAATCGAAGGCAAGTTCGTTCGCCAGTCCGGTGGTCGTGGCCAGTTCGGTCATTGCTGGATTCGTTTTGCACCAGCTGACGAAGGTCAGGAAGGTCTGCAATTCTTGAACGAAGTCGTAGGTGGTGTGGTTCCTAAGGAATACATCCCGGCGATCCAGAAGGGTATCGAAGAGCAGATGAAGAACGGCGTTGTCGCCGGCTATCCGCTGATCGGCCTGAAGGCGACCGTGTTCGATGGTTCTTACCATGACGTCGACTCCAACGAGATGGCGTTTAAGGTGGCTGCCTCCATGGCAACCAAGCAACTGGCCCAGAAGGGCGGTGGTGAGTTGCTTGAGCCGATCATGGCGGTAGAGGTCGTTACGCCTGAAGACTACATGGGTGATGTCATGGGCGACCTTAACCGTCGTCGTGGCATGATTCTGGGTATGGAAGATACGGTTTCCGGCAAGGTGATTCGTGCCGAGGTTCCGTTGGGTGAAATGTTCGGTTACGCAACCGACGTTCGTTCCATGTCTCAGGGTCGCGCAAGCTACTCTATGGAATTCAAAAAATACAATACAGCTCCGTCGCATATCGTCGAGACTGTTACCAAAAAGCAAGGCTGATTCAGCCCCTTTAAGCTAGGAGTTAATTGTCGTGGCTAAAGAAAAATTTGAACGGAACAAACCGCACGTCAACGTTGGCACCATCGGTCACGTTGACCACGGTAAAACCACGCTGACCGCTGCTCTGACCCGTGTCTGCTCCGAAGTTTTCGGTTCGGCCAAGGTTGACTTCGACAAGATCGACAGCGCCCCGGAAGAGAAAGCTCGTGGTATCACCATCAACACCGCTCACGTTGAATACGATTCGGCCGTGCGTCACTACGCACACGTTGACTGCCCAGGTCACGCCGACTACGTAAAAAACATGATCACCGGTGCTGCCCAGATGGACGGCGCGATCCTGGTTTGCTCGGCCGCTGATGGTCCGATGCCGCAAACCCGTGAGCACATCCTGCTGTCCCGTCAGGTAGGCGTTCCGTACATCGTTGTCTTCCTGAACAAGGCTGACATGGTTGACGACGCTGAGCTGCTGGAACTGGTTGAGATGGAAGTGCGCGACCTGCTGAGCACTTACGACTTCCCAGGTGATGACACTCCGATCATCATCGGTTCGGCTCTGATGGCTCTGAACGGCCAAGACGACAACGAAATGGGCACCACTGCTGTCAAGAAGCTGGTGGAAACTCTGGACAGCTACATCCCAGAGCCAGAGCGTGCTATCGACAAGCCGTTCCTGATGCCAATCGAAGACGTATTCTCGATCTCCGGTCGCGGTACTGTTGTGACTGGTCGTGTTGAGCGTGGCATCGTCCGTATCCAGGAAGAAGTTGAGATCGTCGGTCTGCGCGACACTCAGAAAACTACCTGCACCGGCGTTGAAATGTTCCGCAAGCTGCTCGACGAAGGTCGTGCTGGCGAGAACTGCGGCGTGCTGCTGCGCGGCACCAAGCGTGACGACGTTGAGCGTGGCCAGGTTCTGGTCAAGCCAGGCACCGTCAAGCCGCACACCAAGTTCACCGCAGAAGTTTACGTTCTGAGCAAGGAAGAAGGCGGTCGTCACACTCCGTTCTTCAAAGGCTACCGTCCACAGTTCTACTTCCGTACTACTGACGTGACTGGTAACTGCGAGCTGCCAGAAGGCGTTGAAATGGTAATGCCAGGTGACAACATTCAGATGACTGTTACCCTGATCAAGACCATCGCGATGGAAGACGGTCTGCGTTTCGCTATCCGTGAAGGCGGTCGTACCGTCGGCGCCGGCGTCGTAGCCAAAGTCATCGAGTAAGTCTCTAATATAGAGTCAGCTTGATGAGTTGAAAAAGCCCCCGCTTAGCGGGGGCCTTTTTATTGGGTTGACACCTATCAGGGGCGTCTATAGAATTGCGCCTCCTTTTAACGGGCGTATTGCGCCCGGTGGGAATAGCAGCCGGAGTCTGAAATCCAATGCAAAATCAGCAAATCCGTATCAGGTTGAAGGCTTTTGACCATCGCCTGATCGACCAATCCACCCAGGAAATCGTGGAAACCGCGAAACGTACTGGTGCTCAAGTGCGTGGTCCAATTCCACTGCCTACCCGTAAAGAGCGGTTCACCGTTCTGGTCTCCCCGCACGTCAACAAAGACGCGCGTGACCAGTACGAGATCCGTACTCATAAGCGCGTTCTGGACATCGTCCAGCCAACGGATAAAACCGTTGATGCACTTATGAAGCTCGATCTTGCGGCCGGTGTGGAAGTGCAGATCAGCCTCGGCTAAGACTCGGTCTTAGTCGTGTAACGCTCTGAAATGGGCGGCCATAGCGGGTGAAAGCCCCGTACACTCATGAGGTTTACAACATGACTATTGGTGTAGTCGGTCGTAAATGCGGTATGACCCGTATTTTCACCGAAGAAGGTGTCTCCATTCCGGTCACGGTCATTGAGATCGAGCCGAATCGCGTCACCCAGTTCAAAACTGAAGAGACCGATGGCTATCGTGCAGTGCAAGTCACTGTCGGCGAGCGTCGCGCTTCGCGTGTAACAGCAGCTCAGGCTGGCCACTTCGCCAAGGCGAACGTTGCCGCTGGTCGTACCGTAATGGAATTCCGCCTTGAAGAAGGCGAGTACCAGGCCGGCGATCTGATCAACGCTGAAATCTTCGCCGCTGGCCAACTGGTTGATGTAACCGGTCAGTCCAAGGGTAAAGGCTTCCAGGGTACGATCAAGCGTTGGAACTTCCGCGGGCAAGATAACACCCACGGTAACTCCGTATCCCACCGCGTTCCAGGCTCTATCGGCCAGTGCCAGACTCCTGGTCGTGTATTCAAGGGCAAAAAAATGTCCGGTCATATGGGCGCTGAGCGCGTGACCGTGCAGTCCCTCGAAGTAGTGCGCGTGGACGCTGAACGCAATCTGTTGTTGGTCAAGGGCGCTGTTCCTGGCGCTACTGGCGGCAACTTGGTTGTACGTCCAGCAGCCAAGGCTCGCGGTTAAGGGGAAGCTGACATGCAATTAAATGTAAATGACGCTCAAGCGATCGAAGTTTCCGAACTGACATTTGGCGGCGAATTCAACGAGACGCTGGTTCACCAAGCAGTCGTGGCCTACATGGCTGGCGGCCGTCAAGGTAGCAAGCAGCAAAAGACCCGTTCCGACGTTTCCGGTGGCGGCAAGCGCCCATGGCGTCAGAAAGGTACTGGCCGTGCTCGTGCCGGTACTATCCGTAGCCCAATCTGGCGTGGCGGCGGTACCACTTTCGCAGCTCGTCCTCAGGATCACTCCCAGAAGCTGAACAAGAAGATGTATCGCGCAGCAATGCGTTCCATCCTTGCTGAGCTGGTGCGTACTGATCGTCTGGTCGTGGTTCAGGACTTCGCTGTTGAAGCACCGAAAACCAAAGATCTGCTGAACAAGCTGAACGGCATGGGCCTGACTGACGTCCTGATCGTGTCTGACGCTGTTGATCAGAACCTGTACCTGGCTGCTCGCAACCTGCCACACGTCGACGTTCGTGACGTGCAAGGTTCCGATCCGGTCAGTCTGATCGCATACGACAAGGTGTTGATCACCGTGTCGGCCGTGAAGAAATTCGAGGAGCTGCTGGGATGAACCAGGAACGCGTATTTAAAGTTCTGCTTGGCCCGCACGTTTCCGAGAAGGCTACGGTTCTGGCAGACAAGAAAGGCCAGTTCGTTTTCAAGGTTGCGACCGACGCAACCAAGCTGGAAATCAAGAAGGCCGTCGAAAGCCTGTTCAGCGTGAAAGTAGAGCGCGTGACTACCCTGAACGTTCTGGGTAAAAGCAAGCGCACTGCTCGCGGTCTGGGCAAGCGTAATGACTGGAAGAAGGCAGTTATCTCCCTTCAGCCAGGCCAAGATCTCGATTTCAGCAGCAGTGCTGAGTAAGGAAGGGGTGCATCATGGCAATCGTTAAATGCAAACCGACTTCCCCTGGCCGCCGTTTTGTGGTCAAGGTGGTCAACCAGGAGCTGCATAAAGGCGCTCCTCACGCACCGCTGCTCGAGAAAAAATCGAAGTCTGGTGGTCGTAACAACAATGGCCGTATTACCACTCGTCACATCGGTGGTGGTCATAAGCAGCATTATCGTCTGGTCGACTTCCGTCGCAACGACAAGGATGGCATCGCTGCCACCGTCGAGCGTATCGAATACGATCCAAACCGTACTGCTCACATCGCTCTGCTGCTGTACGCAGATGGCGAGCGCCGCTACATCATCGCCCCTAAAGGCGTGAGTGCTGGCGACCAGCTGATCGCAGGTGCCCTGGCACCGATCAAGCCGGGCAACGCTCTGCAACTGCGTAACATTCCAGTTGGTAGCACCGTACACGGCATCGAATTGAAGCCAGGTAAAGGCGCACAGATCGCTCGTTCCGCTGGTGCTTCGGCTCAGCTGATCGCTCGTGAAGGTGTCTACGTGACCCTGCGTCTGCGTTCTGGTGAGATGCGTAAAGTACTGGCTGAATGCCGTGCGACCCTGGGCGAAGTCTCGAACTCCGAGCACAGCCTGCGTTCGTTGGGTAAAGCTGGTGCCAAGCGCTGGCGTGGCGTTCGCCCAACCGTTCGTGGTGTTGCCATGAACCCGGTTGACCACCCACATGGTGGTGGTGAAGGTCGTACCTCTGGTGGTCGTCATCCGGTATCGCCATGGGGCTTCCCGACTAAGGGCGCGAAGACTCGTGGTAATAAGCGTACCGACAAAATGATCGTCCGTCGTCGCAAGTAAATAGAGGGATACGACAGTGCCACGTTCTCTGAAAAAAGGTCCTTTTATTGATCTTCACCTACTGAAGAAGATCGAAGTGGCGGCGGAAAAGAACGATCGCAAACCAGTTAAGACCTGGTCGCGTCGCTCGATGATCCTGCCACAAATGGTCGGTCTGACCATCGCAGTACACAACGGTCGCCAACACGTCCCAGTTCTCGTGAACGAAGACATGGTCGGCCACAAACTGGGCGAGTTCGCCGGTACCCGCACATACCGTGGGCACGTGGCTGACAAGAAAGCCAAGCGTTAAGGGGTAAGGAAATGGAAGTAGCCGCTAAGTTGTCGGGCGCTCGAATCTCCGCCCAGAAAGCCCGCTTGGTCGCCGACCAGATCCGCGGGAAGAAGGTGGGCGAAGCGCTCAACCTGTTGGCTTTCAGCAGTAAGAAAGCCGCCGAGATCATGAAGAAAGTGCTGGAGTCGGCCGTAGCCAACGCCGAGCATAACGAAGGCGCAGACGTTGATGACCTGAAGGTCAGCACCGTTTTCGTCAACGAAGGGCGTTCGCTGAAGCGCATCATGCCACGTGCCAAAGGCCGTGCTGATCGCATCGTCAAGCGGTCTTGCCATATCACTGTCAAGGTTGCTGACAAGTAACGGAGTCGAAGAGATGGGTCAGAAAGTACATCCCATTGGCATTCGCCTGGGAATCGTCAAGGAGCACACCTCCGTCTGGTACGCAGACGGTCGGACTTATGCGGACTACTTGTTCGCTGATCTGAAGGTGCGTGAGTATCTCCAAGACA
Organism: Pseudomonas bijieensis; assembly: GCF_013347965.1. Lineage (NCBI taxonomy): Bacteria > Pseudomonadati > Pseudomonadota > Gammaproteobacteria > Pseudomonadales > Pseudomonadaceae > Pseudomonas > Pseudomonas bijieensis. The sequence continues at coordinate 4,899,796 of NZ_CP048810.1, forward strand.
AACTAAAAAGCGCGTCCGTAAGCCGTATCGATATCCATCGTCCGGCGCAGACTGCACGTATCACCATCCACACCGCTCGTCCAGGTATCGTTATCGGGAAGAAAGGTGAAGATGTTGAGAAACTGCGTCAGGACCTGACCAAGCAAATGGGTGTGCCTGTGCACATCAATATCGAAGAGATCCGCAAGCCGGAGCTCGACGGTATGCTGGTTGCGCAGAGCGTAGCTCAGCAGCTGGAGCGTCGCGTAATGTTCCGTCGCGCTATGAAGCGCGCTGTACAGAACGCAATGCGCATTGGTGCCAAAGGCATCAAAATCCAAGTGAGCGGTCGTCTCGGCGGTGCTGAAATCGCACGTACTGAATGGTATCGCGAAGGTCGTGTGCCACTGCACACCCTGCGTGCCGACATCGACTATGCCAACTACGAAGCTCACACCACCTACGGTGTGATCGGTGTAAAGGTTTGGATCTTCAAAGGCGAAGTAATTGGTGGTCGCCAAGAAGAACTGAAGCCACAAGCACCAGCGCCTCGTAAAAAAGCTGCTAAGTAAGGGGTACGCCAAATGTTGCAACCAAAGCGTACGAAGTTCCGCAAGCAAATGACCGGTCACAACCGTGGCCTGGCATTGCGCGGTAGCAAAGTCAGCTTCGGCGAGTTCGCGCTGAAGTCTGTTGCTCGTGGTCGTCTCACCGCTCGTCAGATCGAGTCAGCGCGTCGTGCTCTGACCCGTCACGTAAAACGTGGCGGCAAGATCTGGATCCGTGTATTCCCGGACAAGCCTGTCACCAAGAAGCCACTCGAAGTTCGGATGGGTAAAGGTAAGGGTAACGTGGAGTACTGGGTTGCCCAGATTCAGCCAGGCAAAGTCCTGTATGAAATCGAGGGTGTTTCTGAAGAGCTGGCGCGTGAGGCTTTCGCCCTGGCTGCTGCAAAGCTGCCGCTCGCCACCTCCTTTGTTAAACGGACGGTGATGTGATGAAAGCGAATGAACTTCGTGAAAAATCAGCACAGCAGCTGAACGAGCAACTGCTCGGCCTGCTGCGCGACCAGTTCAATCTGCGTATGCAGAAAGCAACTGGCCAGTTGGGGCAGTCTCATCTGCTCTCGCAAGTTAAGCGTGACATCGCTCGCGTGAAAACTGTGCTCAACCAGCAGGCAGGTAAGTAATCATGGCTGAAGCCGAAAAAACTGTCCGTACGCTGACTGGCCGTGTTGTCAGCGACAAGATGGACAAAACCATCACCGTTCTGATCGAGCGTCGCGTTAAGCACCCGATCTACGGTAAATACGTTAAGCGTTCGACTAAGCTGCACGCGCACGACGAAACCAATCAGTGCCACATCGGCGACAAAGTCACTATTCGTGAAACTCGTCCGATGGCCAAGACCAAGTCTTGGGCGCTGGTTGATGTTCTCGAACGCGCTGTGGAAGTCTAAGGGCTAGGGGTCGGAGAAATTATATGATTCAGACTCAATCCATGCTCGATGTGGCCGATAACAGCGGCGCTCGCCGTGTTATGTGCATCAAGGTGCTGGGTGGCTCCCATCGTCGTTACGCTGGTATCGGTGACATCATCAAAGTTACCGTCAAGGAAGCAATTCCTCGCGGTAAGGTGAAAAAAGGCCAAGTGATGACTGCTGTCGTAGTCCGCACTCGCCATGGCGTCCGTCGTGCTGACGGCTCCATCATCCGCTTTGATGGCAACGCTGCTGTTCTGTTGAACAACAAGCAAGAGCCGATCGGCACCCGTATCTTTGGGCCAGTGACCCGTGAACTTCGTACTGAGAAGTTCATGAAGATCGTCTCGCTCGCCCCAGAAGTGCTGTAAGGAGATCCGACATGCAAAAGATTCGTCGTGACGACGAGATCATCGTGATCGCCGGCAAAGACAAAGGTAAGCGCGGTAAGGTGCTGAAGGTTCTTGCTGACAACCGTCTGGTTGTTGGTGGTCTGAACCTGGTCAAGCGTCATACCAAGCCTAACCCGATGTCGGGCGTACAGGGCGGTATCGTCGAGAAAGAAGCGCCACTGCACGCTTCCAACGTCGCCATCTTCAACGGCGAAACCAACAAGGCTGACCGCGTTGGTTTCAAAGTAGAAGACGGTAAGAAAATTCGTGTCTTCAAGTCGACCCAAAAAGCGGTTGATGCTTGAACACTGCTAGGTAGAAGACCATGGCACGACTAAAAGAGATTTACCGGAAGGAAATCGCACCGAAACTTAAGGAAGAACTTAAGCTTTCGAACGTGATGGAAGTTCCGCGCGTTACCAAAATCACCCTGAACATGGGTCTGGGCGAAGCGATCGGCGACAAAAAAGTCATCGAGCACGCTGTTGCTGACCTGGAAAAGATCACCGGTCAGAAAGTCGTCGTGACTTACGCTCGGAAATCCATCGCTGGCTTCAAAGTCCGTGAAGGTTGGCCGATCGGCGTCAAAGTGACCCTGCGCCGTGAGCGTATGTACGAGTTCCTGGATCGTCTGCTGTCGATCTCCCTGCCTCGGGTTCGCGACTTCCGCGGCCTGAATGCCAAGTCCTTCGATGGTCGTGGTAACTACAGCATGGGCGTTAAAGAGCAGATCATTTTCCCGGAAATCGATTACGACAAGATCGACGCTCTCCGCGGTCTGGACATTACCCTGACCACCACTGCTCGGACGGATGACGAAGGTCGCGCACTGCTGCGCGCTTTCAAATTCCCGTTCCGCAACTGATTGGAGTAGGAAAATGGCCAAGAAGAGCATGAAGAACCGTGAGCTGAAGCGTCAGCTCACCGTTGCCAAGTACGCCACCAAGCGTGCAGCGCTGAAAGCTATCATCGTTGATCTGAACGCAAGTCCAGAAGCGCGTTGGGAAGCTACCGTAGCCCTGCAGAAGCAGCCACGTGACGCAAGTGCCTCGCGCATGCGTAACCGCTGCCGCCTGACTGGTCGTCCGCACGGCGTGTACCGCAAGTTCGGCCTCGGCCGTAACATGCTGCGTCAAGCTGCAATGCGTGGTGACGTTCCAGGCCTGGTTAAAGCCAGCTGGTAAGCACTGTCAAAGTCGCGGCGCTCGGGATCGCAAGATCCTGACCGTCGGTGACCTTGAACTTGAATCAAGCCCCTTTTGGGGCTTGATTCATTTGTGGGGTGTGTCTAGAATACCCGGCTCGCCTGAGCCCGTGTTTTTATTGCACGGATGCGCTCGGCGACACGTACTAGCCGAAAGGCTAATTTTTTGTGTATTAGGAGCGTCTAGCCCATGAGTATGCAGGACCCGTTAGCGGACATGCTAACTCGTATCCGTAATGCCCAGATGGCTGAAAAGTCCGTCGTAAGCATGCCATCTTCTACTTTGAAGGTAGCTGTTGCCAAAGTCCTGAAGGACGAAGGTTACATTGCGGGTTATCAGATCAGCAGCGAAATCAAGCCACTGCTGTCCATCGAGCTGAAGTACTTCGAAGGCCGTCCGGTCATCGAGGAAGTGAAGCGCGTTAGCCGTCCTGGCCTGCGTCAGTACAAGTCCGTTGAGGATCTGCCGAAAGTTCGTGGCGGCCTGGGCGTGTCTATCGTCTCCACCAACAAAGGTGTGATGACGGATCGTGCTGCGCGCGCTGCCGGTGTCGGCGGCGAAGTTCTTTGCACTGTGTTCTAAGGGGGGATAAGCATGTCACGCGTCGCTAAGAACCCCGTTAAGCTGCCAGCCGGTGTCGAAGTCAAATTCGCAGGCCAACAGCTTTCGGTGAAGGGTGCCAAGGGCACTCTGCAACTGAACATCCATTCGTCCGTTGAGATCGTTGAAGAAGCTGGTGAGCTGCGTTTCGCTGCTCGCAATGGCGATCAACAGACTCGCGCAATGGCTGGTACCACTCGTGCGTTGGTAAACAACATGGTCCAAGGCGTGAGCCAAGGCTTCGAGCGCAAGCTCCAGCTGGTCGGTGTTGGTTACAAAGCGCAAGCAAAAGGCACAGTGCTGAACCTGGCTCTTGGCTTCTCGCACCCAGTGGATTATGAACTGCCGGAAGGCATCACCGCTGAGACTCCTAGCCAGACCGATATCCTGATCCGGGGCATCGACAAGCAGCTGGTAGGTCAAGTGGCCGCCGAGATCCGCGACTTCCGTCCACCAGAGCCGTACAAAGGCAAAGGTGTGCGCTACGCGGACGAAGTCGTCCGTCGTAAAGAAGCCAAGAAGAAGTAGGGCATAGCAAATGACCGACAAAAAAGTTACTCGACTGCGTCGCGCTCGCAAAGCACGCCTGAAAATGCACGAACTCGAAGTCGTGCGTCTCTGCGTGTTCCGCTCGTCGCAGCACATCTACGCCCAGGTCATTTCGGCCGACGGCAACAAAGTCCTGGCAAGTGCCTCGACTTTGGATAAAGAACTGCGTGATGGCGCCACTGGCAACATCGACGCGGCCACTAAGGTTGGCCAGCTGGTCGCTACGCGTGCTAAAGCCGCTGGCGTCTCGCAGGTGGCTTTCGACCGCTCTGGCTTCAAGTACCACGGCCGCGTCAAGGCGCTGGCTGATGCTGCTCGTGAAGCTGGGCTGGAGTTCTAAGTTATGTCAAATAACGACCAAAAGCGCGACGAAGGCTACATCGAGAAGCTGGTTCAAGTTAACCGCGTAGCCAAAACCGTTAAAGGCGGCCGTATCTTCACTTTCACTGCGTTGACCGTAGTGGGTGATGGTAAAGGCCGTGTTGGCTTCGGCCGTGGCAAGTCGCGTGAAGTGCCTGCTGCGATCCAGAAGGCAATGGAAGCTGCTCGCCGCAATATGATCCAGGTTGATCTGAACGGCACCACTCTGCAGTACGCAATGAAGTCCGCCCATGGCGCTTCGAAGGTGTACATGCAGCCTGCTTCTGAAGGTACCGGTATCATCGCTGGCGGCGCTATGCGTGCTGTCCTCGAAGTTGCTGGCGTTCAGAACGTTCTGGCCAAGTGCTACGGCTCGACTAACCCAGTAAACGTGGTTCACGCCACTTTCAAGGGTTTGAAGGCAATGCAGTCTCCTGAATCCATTGCCGCCAAGCGTGGCAAAAGCGTCAAGGAGATCTTCTGATCATGGCTACCGTAAAAGTTACGCTGATCAAAAGCATGACCGGCCGCATCCCTAACCACAAACTGTGCGTTAAGGGTCTGGGTCTGCGTCGCATCGGTCACACTGTAGAAGTCCTGGATACTCCCGAGAATCGCGGGATGATCAACAAGGCTTACTACATGCTGCGTGTCGAGGGTTAATCGATGAAACTCAATGATCTGAGTCCAGCGCCGGGTTCCCGTCGCGAAAAGCATCGTCCGGGCCGTGGTATCGGTAGTGGTTTGGGCAAGACCGGTGGCCGTGGCCACAAAGGTCAGACCTCCCGCTCCGGTGGCACTATTGCTCCAGGCTTTGAAGGCGGTCAACAGCCGCTGCATCGTCGCCTGCCGAAGTTCGGTTTCGTTTCCCTGAAAGCCATGGACCGCGCAGAAGTGCGTCTGTCCGAGCTGGCCAAAGTGGATGGCGACATCGTCACCGTGCAGTCCCTGAAGGATGCCAACGTGATCAACCAGAACGTTCAGCGTGTGAAAATCATGCTGTCGGGCGAAGTTGCTCGTGCTGTCACCATCGGAAAGGGAATCGGCGCCACCAAAGGTGCGCGTGCGGCTATCGAAGCAGCTGGCGGCAAGTTCGAGGAATAAATGGCTAAGCAAGGTGCTCTCTCTGCGCTCGGCAAAGGCGGTATGTCTGAACTCTGGGCTCGTCTGCGTTTTCTGTTCCTGGCGATTATCGTCTACCGAATAGGCGCACACATCCCGGTTCCAGGTATCAACCCGGACCGACTCGCGGACCTGTTTCGACAGAATGAGGGGACCATTCTTAGCTTGTTCAACATGTTTTCCGGCGGCGCGCTGGAGCGGATGAGCATCTTTGCACTGGGGATCATGCCGTACATTTCGGCATCGATCATCATGCAACTGATGAGCGCCGTCAGCCCGCAGCTGGAGCAGTTGAAGAAGGAAGGTGAAGCTGGCCGTCGCAAGATCAGCCAGTACACCCGCTACGGCACTGTCGTCCTCGCTCTCGTCCAGGCCATTGGCATGTCCATTGGTTTGGCGGGGCAGGGCGTTTCGTTCACTGCTGACTTCAGCTTTCATTTCGTTGCGGTAACCACTTTTGTGGCGGGCGCGATGTTCATGATGTGGCTGGGTGAGCAGATCACTGAGCGTGGTGTAGGCAACGGTATCTCGATGTTGATCTTCGCAGGTATCGTCGCCGGTCTTCCGAGAGCGATCGGGCAGTCTTTCGAGTCTGCGCGTCAGGGTGATATCAATATCTTCGCCCTGGTTGCCATCGGTCTGCTGGCAGTAGCGATTATCGGTTTCGTGGTGTTCATCGAGCGTGGTCAGCGTCGTATTGCTGTTCACTACGCCAAGCGTCAGCAGGGCCGCAAGGTGTTTGCTGCGCAGACCAGCCACTTGCCGTTGAAGGTGAACATGGCCGGTGTAATTCCGGCTATTTTCGCGAGCAGCATCTTGCTGTTCCCGGCTTCGTTGGGTGCCTGGTTCGGCCAGTCTGAAGGTATGGGCTGGTTGCAGGACATCTCGCAGTCGATCGCTCCTGGTCAGCCGTTGAATATTCTGCTGTTTAGTGCAGGGATTATTTTCTTCTGCTTCTTCTATACGGCGTTGATGTTCAATCCGAAAGACGTAGCGGAAAACCTGAAGAAGTCCGGTGCCTTTATTCCGGGCATCCGTCCAGGTGAGCAGTCTGCGCGCTACATTGATGGCGTTCTGACTCGCTTGACCATGTTCGGTGCTCTTTACATGACGGCCGTCTGTCTGTTGCCCCAGTTCCTGGTGGTTGCGGCAAACGTACCGTTCTACCTTGGCGGGACCTCGTTGCTGATCGTGGTCGTGGTTGTGATGGACTTCATGTCCCAAGTACAATCGCACCTCGTTTCGCACCAGTACGAATCCCTGATGAAGAAAGCCAACCTGAAGGGCTACGGCAGCGGCATGTTGCGCTGAGTAGCGTCCATAAGGTTCGAGGAGTTGGTGATGAAAGTTCGTGCATCGGTGAAAAAGCTGTGCCGCAACTGCAAGATTATTCGCCGCGAAGGTGTTGTTCGGGTAATTTGCAGCGCGGAACCGCGTCACAAACAGCGCCAAGGCTGAGTGTGATTGTGCTTTAAGCCCGGCAGCTAGTGCGCTGCCGGGTTGATTATTTGTTATTACAGCGATATTATCTCGCGCCCTATTTCTTGGCTTCCGGGGCGTAGGTAGCTGTCAATTGGAGTCCCACTGAATGGCCCGTATTGCAGGCGTCAACATTCCAGATAACAAGCATACTGTTATCTCGCTGACCTACATCTATGGTGTTGGTCGCACTACTGCACAGAAAATTTGTGCAGTGACTGGGGTCAACCCAGCGGCAAAGATCAAGGATCTGAGCGACGAGCAAATTGAACAGCTGCGTGGCGAAGTGGCGAAGTTCACCACTGAAGGTGACCTGCGTCGCGAAATCAACATGAAAATCAAGCGCTTGATGGACCTCGGTTGCTATCGCGGTCTGCGTCATCGTCGTGGTCTGCCAGTACGCGGTCAGCGTACCAAGACCAACGCGCGTACCCGTAAAGGTCCGCGTAAGCCGATCCGCAAGTAATCGCCCCAGCGAATCGACAGGAATTTAATCATGGCAAAACCTGCTGCTCGTCCTCGTAAAAAAGTTAAAAAGACAGTGGTTGATGGCATCGCCCACATCCATGCTTCTTTTAACAACACCATCGTGACCATTACCGACCGTCAAGGTAACGCTCTTTCCTGGGCTACCTCCGGTGGTTCGGGTTTCCGCGGTTCCCGCAAGTCCACCCCGTTCGCTGCTCAAGTAGCTGCTGAGCGTGCTGGTCAAGCTGCGCTGGAATACGGCCTGAAAAACCTCGACGTTAACGTCAAGGGTCCAGGTCCAGGTCGTGAATCCGCAGTCCGCGCTTTGAACGGCTGTGGCTACAAGATCGCCAGCATCACCGACGTGACGCCAATCCCGCACAACGGGTGCCGTCCGCCGAAGAAGCGCCGCGTGTAATCCAGGAGATTGTAAAGAATGGCTCGTTACATTGGTCCAAAATGCAAACTCGCTCGTCGCGAAGGCACCGATCTTTTTCTGAAGAGCGGCGTGCGCGCGATCGAATCGAAGTGCAACATTGAAGCAGCACCTGGTATCCACGGCCAACGCCGCGGTCGCCAGTCCGACTACGGCACCCAACTGCGTGAAAAGCAGAAGGTCCGTCGTATCTACGGCGTTCTCGAGCGTCAATTCAGCGGCTACTACAAAGAAGCAGCTGGCAAGAAAGGCGCAACCGGCGAAAACCTGTTGCAACTGCTCGAATGCCGTCTGGACAACGTTGTATACCGTATGGGTTTCGGTTCTACTCGTGCCGAATCCCGTCAGCTGGTATCGCACAAGTCGATCAGCGTTAACGGTCAGACCGTAAACGTTCCGTCCTACCAGGTTCGTGCTGGTGACGTGGTTGCTGTTCGCGAGAAAGCAAAGAACCAACTTCGCATTGTCCAAGCTCTCGATCTGTGTGCCCAACGTGGCCGCGTAGAATGGGTAGAAGTAGACACTGAGAAGAAGTCGGGCGTTTTCAAGAACGTTCCTGCTCGCAGTGATCTGTCCGCCGACATCAACGAAAGCCTGATTGTCGAGCTCTACTCCAAGTAAGGGCTAGAAAATAGGTGCATCCATGCAGATTTCGGTAAATGAGTTCCTGACACCCCGCCATATTGATGTGCAGGTTGTCAGTCCAACCCGCGCCAAGATCACACTCGAGCCTCTCGAGCGTGGTTTCGGCCACACCCTGGGCAACGCGCTGCGCCGCATCCTGTTGTCCTCAATGCCCGGCTGTGCAGTAGTCGAGGCCGAGATTGACGGTGTGCTCCACGAGTACAGCGCCATCGAAGGTGTACAGGAAGACGTAATTGAAATCCTGTTGAACCTTAAAGGTCTGGCTATCAAGCTGCACGGTCGTGACGAAGTTACGCTGACCTTGTCGAAGAAGGGTTCGGGGGTGGTTACCGCTGCCGATATTCAGCTGGATCATGATGTCGAGATCGTTAACCCCGATCACGTAATCGCTAACCTGGCGTCTAACGGCGCCCTGAACATGAAGCTCACCGTAGCTCGTGGTCGTGGTTATGAACCGGCCGACTCGCGTCAGAGCGATGAAGACGAAAGCCGCAGCATCGGTCGCTTGCAGCTTGACTCTTCGTTCAGCCCGGTTCGCCGTATCGCATACGTGGTGGAAAACGCCCGTGTCGAACAGCGTACCAACCTGGACAAGCTGGTTATTGATCTGGAAACCAACGGTACCCTGGATCCTGAAGAGGCTATTCGCCGCGCTGCAACCATCCTGCAACAGCAGTTGGCTGCGTTCGTCGACCTCAAGGGTGACAGTGAGCCAGTGGTTGTCGAGCAGGAAGACGAGATCGATCCGATCCTGCTTCGCCCGGTTGACGATCTGGAACTGACTGTACGTTCGGCTAACTGCCTTAAGGCGGAAAACATCTACTACATCGGTGACCTGATTCAGCGTACCGAAGTAGAGCTGTTGAAGACTCCGAACCTTGGCAAGAAATCCTTGACTGAAATCAAGGACGTTCTGGCCTCCCGCGGTCTGTCCCTCGGCATGCGCCTCGACAACTGGCCGCCTGCAAGTCTTAAGAAGGACGACAAGGCGACTGCCTGATCGTCGTAATCACCGAACGTTGTGTTTGGTAAGGAATGAACCATGCGTCATCGTAAAAGTGGTCGTCACCTGAGCCGCACCAGCTCGCACCGCAAGGCCATGTTCCAAAACATGGCGGTGTCGCTGTTCGAGCACGAGCTGATCAAAACTACTCTGCCAAAAGCCAAAGAACTGCGTCGCGTTGCTGAGCCGCTGATCACTCTGGCCAAGACAGATAGCCTGGCTAACCGCCGTCTGGCTTTCGACCGTACTCGTTCGAAAGCTATCGTTGGTAAGCTCTTCAACGACCTGGGCAAGCGCTACGCTACCCGTGAGGGTGGCTACCTGCGCATCCTCAAGTGCGGTTTCCGCGCTGGCGACAACGCGCCTATGGCGTACGTCGAGTTGGTTGATCGTGCTACTGCTGGCGAAGCTGTAAGCGCCGAGTAAGACGACAGTCTGTAACGAAGAACCGGGCCTAGTGCCCGGTTTTTTGTGCCCGATAGAAAAGTAGGCAGCCGTTTCGCCTGGCTTGGCTATCAGCAAGTATTCAGCATTAGATAATGACTATCGATGTCCATGATTTAATGAATTTGGATACTGTCACTAACATGATCAATACTCCTTTCCAGCCGATTAGCCGGCAGTTTGAAGACCGACCTAGGAAGATTGAGCATGAGCCAGACCAAAACGCTTACGACCGCCAGCGGCGCTCCTGTCGCCGATAACCAGAATTCTCGTTCCGCCGGCCCGCGTGGCCCGTTGCTGCTCGACGACTTTCACCTGATCGAGAAGCTTGCTCACTTCAACCGCGAGAACATTCCCGAGCGTCGCGTACACGCCAAGGGATCGGGCGCCTACGGCACGTTTACCGTTACCCGGGACATCACCCAGTACACCAGCGCCAAGTTGTTCGAGTCGATCGGCAAGCAGACACCCACCTTCCTGCGGTTTTCCACCGTGGGTGGCGAGCGTGGTTCGGCCGACACTGAACGCGATCCGCGCGGTTTCGCCCTGAAGTTCTACACCGAGGAAGGCAACTGGGACATCGTCGGCAACAACACGCCGGTTTTCTTCATCCGTGATCCGTTGAAGTTTCCGGACTTCATCCATACCCAGAAACGTCTGCCGCAAAGCAACCTGAAAAGCGCCCAGGCGATGTGGGATTTCTGGTCGCACTCTCCTGAGGCGCTGCATCAGGTCACCATTCTGTTCTCTGATCGCGGCATTCCAGATGGCTACCGCCACATGCATGGCTTCGGCAGTCACACCTACAGCCTGATCAATGCACAGGGTGAGCGCCACTGGGTGAAGTGGCACTACAAGACCAAGCAAGGGATCAAGAACCTGGCTCCGGCTGAAGCGGCACGCCTGGCGGGTACCGACCCGGATTACGCCCAGCGTGACTTGTTCAATGCCATCGAGCGCGGCGATTTCCCGAAATGGAGCGTCTGCATCCAGGTCATGACAGAGGCCCAAGCCGCCGCGCATTACGAAAATCCGTTCGATGTCACCAAGACCTGGTCGCAGAAAGAGTTTCCGTTGATCGAAGTCGGTGAGCTCGAACTCAACCGGAACCCGCTGAACTACTTTGCCGAAGTCGAGCAGGCGGCGTTTGGCCCTAGCAATATGGTGCCAGGGGTTGGCCTCTCGCCGGATCGCATGTTGCAGGGTCGTGTCTTCGCCTACGCCGATGCGCACCGCTACCGTGTGGGCACCAATCACCAGCAATTGCCGGTGAATGCGCCGCGCAGCCCGGTCAATACCTACCAGCGCGACGGCGCGATGGCGTTTGGCAGCAATGGCGGGGCGGCACCGAACTACGAGCCTAATAGCTATGTGGAGACGCCGAAGCAGGCCCCGCGTTACGCGGAGCCGGCACTGGCCCTCAGTGGCGCTGCGGACCGTTACGATCATCGTGAAGACACCGATTACTACAGCTACGCCGGTGCGTTGTTCCGCCTGATGAACGATGAGCAGAAAGCCCTGCTGATCAGTAATATCGCCGGTGCGATGGCCGGTGTATCGGCTGATGTCGTTGACCGTCAGTTGCAGCATTTCTTCAAGGCGGATGTCGCCTATGGGGAAGGCATCGCAAAAGCCTTGGGCGTAGCGCTGAACTAAGTCTAAACGAGAAGCAGAACCGCCCTCATTAGGGCGGTTTTTGCGTTATTTAGCCCGGTTTTCTCGGATTTTCTTCGCTTTTATTGCGTTGAGGTCGTGACCTTGCGGTCAGCTTGGTTCAAACTACAACCTTTAAAAGCTTGTGGAGATGTAGGGCGATGCAAGGTCACCCAGACGTAATCGATTACCTCAACACGTTGCTGACAGGCGAACTGGCAGCCCGTGATCAATATTTCATCCATTCGCGGATGTACGAGGATTGGGGTTTTACCGAGCTCTACGAACGTATCAACCACGAGATGGAAGAAGAAACCCAACACGCCGATGCACTCATGCGTCGGATCCTGATGCTCGAAGGCACACCACGCATGCGTGCCGATGACCTGGATGTCGGTACCACGGTGCCCGACATGCTCGCCGCCGACCTGCGCCTGGAGTACAAAGTCCGCGCTGCGCTGTGCAAAGGCATCGAGCTCTGCGAGCAGCACAATGACTACGTGACTCGCGAGATCCTGCGGATCCAGCTCAACGACACCGAAGAAGACCATACCTACTGGCTGGAGAAGCAGTTGGGCCTGATCAAGCTGATCGGGTTGGTAAACTACCTGCAATCGCAGTTCTGACGCTCCCACCGAAAAACCAAAAGCCCCTGTCATCGGTGAGATGACAGGGGCTTTTTCGTGCTCGGGTGAAATCAGTCCCGATCACGCTCCAACAGCGGCTTGAGGTAGTGCCCGGTGTGGGACTGCTTCATTTCGGCCACTTGTTCCGGCGTCCCTACCGCGATGATCTGACCGCCCTTGGAGCCGCCTTCCGGTCCCAGGTCCACTAGCCAGTCAGCGGTCTTGATCACATCCAGGTTGTGTTCGATCACCACCACGGTATTGCCATGGTCGCGCAGGCGGTGCAGCACATCGAGTAACTGCTGGATATCGGCGAAGTGCAGGCCCGTGGTCGGCTCATCGAGGATATACAGGGTCTTGCCGGTGTCGCGCTTGGACAGCTCGCGGGACAACTTGACCCGCTGGGCCTCGCCGCCAGACAGCGTCGTCGCCGACTGCCCCAGCTTGATGTACGACAAGCCCACATCCATCAGCGTCTGGAGCTTGCGCGCCAGGGCCGGCACCGCGTCGAAGAACACCCGGGCTTCCTCGATGGTCATCTCGAGGGTTTCGTGGATGTTCTTGCCCTTGTACTTGATCTCCAGGGTTTCGCGGTTGTAGCGCTTGCTCTTGCACACATCGCACGGTACGTAGATGTCTGGCAGGAAGTGCATTTCCACCTTGATCAAGCCATCGCCCTGGCAGGCTTCGCAGCGCCCGCCCTTGACGTTGAACGAGAACCGCCCCGGCCCGTAGCCTCTTGAACGGGACTCCGGCACGCCGGCGAACAGTTCGCGGATCGGCGTGAACAACCCGGTGTAGGTCGCCGGATTGGAGCGCGGCGTGCGGCCAATCGGGCTCTGGTCGATGTCGACCACCTTGTCCAGGTGCTCCAGGCCCTTGATGCTGTCGTGGGCGGCAGCTTCCAGGGTGGTGGCGCCGTTCAGGGCCGTGGCGCTGAGGGGGAACAGGGTGTTGTTGATCAGTGTCGACTTGCCGGAGCCGGACACTCCGGTAACGCAGGTCAGCAGGCCGATCGGGATTTCCAGGTCGACATTGCGCAAGTTGTTGCCGCGAGCACCCTTGAGGGTCAGCGACAGCTTCTTGTTGCGCGGCGTGCGCTTGGCCGGGACCTTGATCTTGACCCGGCCCGACAGGTACTTGCCCGTCAGCGAATCAGGATGCGCCATGACTTCGGCAGCGGTGCCCTGGGCAACGATATGCCCGCCATGCACGCCAGCGCCCGGGCCGATGTCCACCACATAGTCGGCCAGGCGGATGGCGTCCTCGTCGTGCTCGACCACGATCACCGTGTTGCCGATGTCCCGCAAGTGCTTCAAAGTCCCGAGCAGCCGGTCGTTGTCCCGCTGGTGCAAGCCGATGGACGGTTCGTCGAGGATGTACATCACCCCCACCAGGCCGGCGCCGATCTGGCTGGCGAGGCGGATGCGCTGGGCTTCGCCGCCGGACAAAGTGTCGGCGCTGCGATCGAGGGTCAGGTAGTCCAGGCCGACGTTCACCAGGAACTGCAAGCGTTCGCGGATTTCCTTGAGGATCTTGTCAGCGATTTCGCCACGACGACCGGTCAGTTTCAGGCCGCCGAAATAATCGGTGGCGTCGCCAATCGGCAGGTTGGTCACCGCCGGCAGGGTCTTTTCACCGACCCACACATGCCGCGCCTCGCGGCGCAGACGGGTGCCTCGGCAATCGGGGCAGGGCTGGGTGCTGAGGAACTTGGCCAGTTCTTCGCGCACGCTGGCCGACTCGGTCTCGCGGTAGCGTCGTTCCAGGTTCGGCACGATGCCTTCGAACGGATGGGAGCGTTTGACGATATCGCCGCGGTCGTTGAGGTATTTGAAGTCGACATTCTGCGAGCCGCTGCCCTGCAGGATGAATTTCTGCTGGTCGGCGGGCAGCTCGTTGAACGGCTTGTCCAGGCTGAACTTGTAGTGGGCCGCCAGCGAACCGAGCATCTGGAAGTAATAGACGTTGCGCCTGTCCCAGCCGCGAATCGCCCCTTCGGCCAGGGTCAGCTCGCCGTTGACCAGCCGCTTGGTGTCGAAGAACTGCTTGACCCCCAGGCCATCGCAGGTCGGGCAGGCGCCGGCCGGGTTGTTGAAGGAGAACAGCTTGGGTTCCAGTTCGCTGATGGCGTGGCCGCAGATCGGACAGGCGAAGCGTGCGGAGAAGATGATTTCTTCGCCAGGCTCGTCGTCCATCGGTGCGACCAGGGCGATGCCGTCGGCCAGCTTCAACGCGGTCTCGAAGGACTCGGCCAGCCGCTGTTGCAGATCGGCCCGGACCTTGAAGCGGTCGACCACCACATCGATCGAATGCTTCTTCTGTTTATCCAGCTTCGGCAGTTCGTCCAGCTCGCAGAGCTTGCCGTTGACCCGGGCCCGCACGAAACCCTGGGCGCGCAGTTCTTCGAAGACCATCAGGTGTTCGCCCTTGCGCTCGCGAACCACCGGGGCCAGCAGCATCAGCTTGCTGCCTTCCGGCTGGGCCAGCACCAGGTCGACCATCTGGCTGACGGTCTGGGCTTCCAGGGGAATGTCGTGATCGGGGCAACGGGGAATACCGACGCGCGCATACAGCAGGCGCAAGTAGTCGTAGATCTCGGTGATGGTACCGACCGTCGACCGGGGGTTATGGGAGGTCGACTTCTGTTCGATGGAAATCGCCGGCGACAGGCCTTCGATGGTATCGACGTCGGGTTTTTCCATCATCGACAGGAACTGCCGGGCGTAGGCCGACAGCGATTCGACATAACGTCGCTGGCCTTCGGCATACAAGGTGTCGAAGGCCAGGGATGATTTGCCGGATCCGGACAGGCCGGTGATGACGATCAGCTTGTCCCGTGGCAGGGTCAGGTCGATGTTCTTCAGGTTGTGGGTACGGGCCCCACGAATCAGGATCTTGTCCAAAGTGGCCTCGCTCGGCGGGCGTCGAAAACGTAGGAGTATACGGGCAAATACTGGATGGATGCACACTATTGAAAGTGAGTTTGCAGCCATACATGAAGACTGCGCGGCAAACGGTCGCCATATACCCTCTCAATCGATGGGACTGGTAGAATCGCCGCCGGTTCACATGAGGTTTTTCCATGCAAGATCCCCACAGCGAACGCATGAGTAGCGGCGAGACGCGCGCAGCAAGCGGTCTGGCCCTGGTGTTCGCCTTCCGTATGCTGGGCATGTTTATGGTGTTGCCGGTGCTGGCGACCTATGGGATGGACCTGGCGGGCGCGACCCCGGCCCTCATCGGGTTGGCGATTGGCGCATATGGCCTGACCCAGGCGATCTTCCAGATCCCGTTCGGGATCATTTCCGACCGCATCGGCCGACGTCCGGTCATCTACCTGGGGCTGATCGTCTTCGCCCTCGGCAGTGTGCTGGCGGCCAATGCCGATTCGATCTGGGGCGTGATCGCCGGACGAATCCTGCAAGGCGCCGGGGCCATTTCCGCGGCCGTCATGGCGCTGTTGTCAGACTTGACCCGCGAACAACATCGGACCAAGGCCATGGCCATGATCGGCATGACCATCGGCCTGTCGTTCGCCGTGGCCATGGTGGTCGGTCCCTTGCTGACCCGTGCCTTTGGCCTGTCGGGCCTGTTCCTGGCGACCGGGGCCATGGCGCTGGTAGGGATCCTGATCGTCGCGTTCATGGTGCCGCGTGCCACCGGGCCGTTGCAGCACCGGGAATCCGGGGTGGCGCGCCAGGCGTTGATCCCGACGCTCAAGCACCCGGACCTGTTGCGCCTGGACCTGGGTATTTTTGTGCTCCACGCCATGCTGATGTCCAGCTTCGTAGCCCTGCCGCTGGCCCTGGTCGAGAAGGCCGGCCTGCCCAAGGAGCAGCACTGGTGGGTCTACCTGACCGCGCTGCTGATTTCGTTCTTCGCCATGATTCCCTTCATCATCTATGGCGAGAAACGACGCAAAATGAAACGAGTTTTGCTCGGCGCCGTCGTGACGCTGATGCTCACTGAGCTATTCTTCTGGCAGTTCGGCGATAGCCTGCGGGCCCTGGTGATTGGCACCGTAGTGTTCTTCACCGCGTTCAATCTGCTGGAGGCTTCGCTGCCTTCGCTGATCAGCAAGGTTTCCCCGGCGGGCGGCAAGGGTACGGCGATGGGGGTCTACTCCACGAGCCAGTTCCTCGGCTCGGCACTGGGCGGGATCCTCGGTGGCTGGCTGTTCCAGCATGGCGGTTTGTCGGTTGTGTTCCTGGGATGTGCCGCGCTGGCTGCACTTTGGCTGGCCTTTGCTGTTACCATGCGCGAACCTCCCTATGTGACGAGCCTGCGCTTGCCCTTATCGCCCGAGGCGATTCGTGAGGCTGGCCTGACCGAGCGTCTGAAGGCCGTCGTTGGAGTAACCGATGCAGTGGTGGTCGCCGACGAGGCGGCCGTGTATATCAAACTCGACACCGAATTATTGGATCGCGCGACGCTCGAGCGCCTGGTGAACAACCCGGCCCCGACCACGTGCGAAGCCTAGGAGAACGTTATGGCCCGTGGGGTTAACAAAGTCATATTGGTCGGTACTTGCGGCCAGGATCCTGAAGTTCGCTACCTGCCCAACGGCAACGCCGTGACCAACCTGAGTCTGGCGACCAGCGAACAGTGGACCGACAAGCAGACCGGCCAGAAGGTCGAGAAGACCGAGTGGCACCGCGTGTCGATGTTCGGCAAGGTGGCCGAGATCGCCGGCGAATACCTGCGCAAGGGTTCGCAGGTGTACATCGAAGGCAAGCTGCAGACCCGCGAGTGGGAAAAAGACGGCATCAAGCGCTACACCACCGAAATCGTGGTCGACATGCAAGGCACCATGCAACTGCTGGGTGGCCGTCCACAGGGCGACCAGCAACAAGGTGGCAACAACTACCAGCAGTCGGCTCCGCGTCAGCAGGCGCCTCGTCCGCAGTCCGCTCCACAGCCACAACGCGAACGCCCGGCCCCACAACAGGCCGCGCCGCAACCGGCTCCGGATTTCGACAGCTTTGATGACGATATTCCGTTCTGATTCCTACTTGGGAATTGCCCAGGTAGTTTCCTGAAAAGCCCCAAGCGTTCTGCGCTTGGGGCTTTTTATTGGGCATTTGGCACAGGCAGGTATGTTCGTGGTTTGAGAAATGGGCAACTTCGGCCGCTCACAAATCCAAGACCACGACTTCATGCATCCTCTCGCCAACTGATTGCCTCAACCACGCGGCATGGAACGCCATGTCCTGCACCGGTACATGCACCCAAAATCGACGTTCGATCGGCTTGCCATTGTCCCCGGCGAAGCACACCTCAAAGTGACAGCCATTGGCGAAAGCATTCGCCATGTAGGGCCTGATGGAGTGGATGGCGCTGTATGGCACACATACTTCGCTGGCTTCTCGGGCCGGGCGCCGTTGGGTGAAGGTGAGGCATTGCTGGTCTTCGTCAAAACAGAAGCCGAGCACTTCAGGCCCGGCGGCGAGCCAGCGAATGACGCCCATGGCCACCAATGCGCTGACGAACATGAGCGTCAAGACCAGAGGGTCTTCAAGCACTTTTGTATGAATGCTCGGCAGGCCTCGTCCGTCGTAGAACAGGTTGATCGATAACACCGCCAACCCGTAGAGCGGCAAGGCAAGCAATAACGCCACGGTGTACAACATGGTACCCAGGTATCCCGTCCTGGGGATTTCGCTTGGGTAATCCCAGGTGGGGGGATGCGGTGGTGCCGATGCGACGGTGTCGGTCGGGCCCGGGGAGCAGACCAGGCGCGACGGGGGAGTGCGTTTCATGCGGCTGGCTCTTGGGGGGACGCTACCTGGCCATTCTTATCGTTATTGCTCAAATATGCCTAGTAAAAATCACCATGGCCCCAGGGCGCGTAAGCCCCGGGGGCTGTTTTGTCCCATGCCCACGCCTTTCAAGGACGATAATTGGCTGGCAACTCATGCCGCGTCGGCGTCTTCTCTTCGTGATAGTGCGGTTTGCCCTGGGGGGAGTTCATCAAGGTTGAATTGGCCAGGATCGTCTCCGTCAGCAAACAGTCCTCACCGTCCCCGAACCAGCAGGCCAATGCCGAGTTTCGATTGCCATGCATGTCCACGACGGCCGGCCAGTTTTCGACGCCAAGGGCGTCACTGGGAGCAATGTCAGGGTAATGCTTGGGCGGCAGGACCAGCGCATCGCCGGGCTTGACCCATAGGTCGGCCAAATGAATCTCCCTCGACGCGGGCCGCCAGCGGGCGACGCTGATCACCAGCGGCAAGCGCCCGTAGCGGGAAAAAAACGCGTGGGGAAAGTTGTGGTATTCAAGGTCGGTCGGGTTGTAGGTCAGCAGTTCGCGCTGGCGCGCCGGGCCCAGGTAGGGCGATTGGTGGCCGGCCCATTTGCCGTAGGTGTATTGGCCCAGGATCAGTTGGTCGTACTCGAAGTGCAGGCATTCGCCGTTGCCGAGCAGGGTCATGCCGAAGGCTTGCGCCGTTTCCCGGGTTGCCCAGATCGGTTCGTAGTGCACTTCGCTGGCGTGGAAATCGAACGTCTTGATCCAGTAGGAACCGGTGCTCGTGGGAACCTCACGGTCCCTCCAACTGATGCCGGAGTAGCGAGTGCCCAGGGACAGGGCCGGGTTCTCGGGGTTGAGCGGGATCAGGTTGCCACGCACCTGGGCACTCGGCTGTGCCAACCCATGATCGTTGAACAGATAGGGGAAGCGACGGGGATCGAGCGCTGTTTCCACGCCGTCGCCGATAAAGGGGACACAGTTGAAGACTTGCATCGGATAGGGACCACGCACGCAAGAGGGCTAGAGGAAGGGCGTTCTGTCGCCCAATACCAGTCAATCAAATCATGAATCTGTGGGAGCGAGCTTGCTCGCGATGGCGGCGGCACATTCAACATTGAAGCACGCTGAACCACCGCTATCGCGAGCAAGCTCGCTCCTACAGGGGGTAACTATCGGCTATCAACTATACGGACGATGCGGCTCGCGTAACCAATCCATGCCGTGAGGCTGGCGCCAAGGCCGGACGGCGGCGCGCTTTTCAACCTGGGTCAGGCACAAAGCGTCCATCCAGTAGTAGACCATCAACAGGTGAAACACCTCATCGCCGCGCCGGTCCCAAATGACATCGTCCTGTTGGCGACCCGGCTCGATGGGCTTGAGCCGGCAGTCGCCCTGGTCGTGCATGCCCTGCAAACAGGCCCCCGTCTCGTAATTGATCAACAGGACCGGGTGGTTGATTTCCGGATAAGGTTTTTCCAGCTCGGGCATGTACCAGAATTGCCCGGGGTTGTGCCTGTCGGGCGTTTGCATGGCAATACGGGTTTTGTTTTGCGAATCGACCGCCAGTGCCGGTTTGTCGCCGGTATTGTTACGCACGATGTACAAGGCGGTGCGAGGGTCTTCCTCGGTCTTATCCATTTTGACCAGCTTGACCTTGCCGAACGAGTCGTGGGCAAGACGCGCCTTGATCTTCACCGTCGGGTTGAGATCCTTGCCCGCCTGGCCAAAACCGGCAATGAGTCCATCGACACCGGGCGCCTCGACGTCATTGCCCGCCAGTACATAGGTCAGGCCGGACAACGGGTTGGGTTGCATGTGCTTGGTCAGCGTTTCCCAGCGCTTGAGTGAAACCTCACTGGCGCCATTGGACAGCAGGGCTTCACGCATGGCGTACCCCGGGTAGTAGCGTGAGTCGCGCGGCCAGCGCTCGGTGGCCAGGAGCAATTTATGCCCGCTTTTTTGTCTCAGCAGCAGGGCCAGTGCATCCCAGAACTGGTCAAACTCCGTGGCAGACGCAGTCGCTGCAGGTGGGTAGTGAAAGCTATCGCTGGTTTCCTTGCTTTTGTTGTCGACGAACACCATTCGCAATGCCGGGCCGGTTGCCGTGCCCTTGGGGGTGGTTTGCCGTCCGGAGCGGCCGAGGACAACCACCGACTCTTGCCAAGTCCCTTCAATTTCCGCTTTGTAGCTGGTGTACCACTGGTAGGCTTGCTCCAGGGCTGAACGGGTCTCGCCTTCCTTGACGAAGCGATAGACCGGCGCGATTTTCAACTCCACCACCGTCGGATCGTCGGGCAGCGATTCACGCCATTTGCCGAACTCCGCGTTGCAATTGCTGGGGTCCACTGCGTTGAAAGCGATAGCGTGCGTGCCTCCCTGGGTGGTCAGGTTGGCGTTGCGATGGGCGATGTTTTTCTTGACCGTTTCCGAGATCGACGTCGTCGCGCTACCACTGACGAATGCGCCGTATTCGGCCTTGACCATCGCATCGAGGGTGTTGGCCTGGCTGAGGAAGTGCTTGAGGGCAGTCATCGCATAGTTCAGCGAGCCGCCGACGGTCACTTCGCTGATGATATCGACGCCAAAATCGACGAGAAAATTGAAGAACGGCGTCGGGTTGCCTGGATCGAAGGTCTTGGGCAGGTCATCGACACGCTTCTTGAACGCTTCAGTGGCATTGGCGGGGTTGACTTCGAAGGTCAGTTTCCATAACCGCACCGTGTGGCTGTAGAGCGCGGCTTCGCGTTCTTCGAGCGTCTTGATGTCGCTGCCGAAGGTGGCTTTGAAGCCGGCGGAAAAGGCGCCATATTTGCCGGAGGCCTCGACACTGGTCCGGGTATGCTTTTCGTATTCGTCGCGGGAGGAAAACGTCTCGGTCGAGAAATTGTCGTTGGCCACGACCGTGGACATGGTGACGTTTTTCCCCACGTTGTAGGCCGTTTTCCGGTACGGCACGGCGCGTTTGCCTGACTCGGTATCACCAACCTTCTGGCACTCCTTGCTGTCGTCGGCCCAGTCGAGCCGGTTCAGTCCACGCCCCAGCAGTTGCGAACCGCCGATATCCCGCAATTCGTCGCCTGCGTTGCCCTTCAGTCCATCGTTCATCGCCTTTCTCTCATCGTTCAGGTTTGTGTCAACTGGGTGCCAATTGATGGGAGCGAGTATCTGGAGGCGCGGGATAACCGGACAGTCCAGAGCGGTGTCAGTCCGGTATCAGTTTGGTATCAGGCCAAATGCCATCTTTTCGTGAATCCGGAGGAGACGCTGGAGTACACTCGATCGGCTGCCGTTGTCCCAGGGTAGAGGGCTATCGACATGGACACCCGACACAACACCTTTGCTGCCCTGCCCAAGCGCGATGCCTCGATATCCGATGGTCGTGTCCTGCTGGACGGCGTGTCGTTGAAAGGCCTGCGCAAACAGCATGGCCTGAGCCAGGAAACCCTGGCCGAGGCGTGCCTGAACCGGCATTTGTGCGTCTCGATCGCTTCCATCAAACGCGCCGAAACCGGCAAGCCAGTGCTTTACCGCACCGCTCGGCACCTGGCGACGGCCTTCGGGGTCGATGTGAGCGCGCTGCTGGGCGATCCCGCCTCGGCGGCTTTGGCGCACATCCAACAGACGATGAGCGAGTTGCACCAGGCCGCCTTTGCGCAACAGGCGCTGAAACAGGTCGATGACAGCGTTATCCGCTATGTGCTTGAACTGTCCTTTCGGATCGATGGGCTGCCCGCAGCGGCGTTGACGGAGGAAATCGAGCGTCTGGTGCGTCAGTTCGGAGGCGTTCCACTGGGGATTACGCAGGAGGTGATGATCGCCCAGTTCGGCTCTCCACAAGCGTATCGCAGTGATAGCGAGCGGGGCCTGCTCTGCGCGTTGGCGCTGAGCCGGGAACACTTCGTCACGCCCGGTCATGCCTTGTTGCTGCGGCTTGTGCGCCTGAGTGCCGAAACCACGGAGCCTGCGGCCGTGCCGGCCTTGCTCGCGCAAAAGCCGCTGCTGGATCGTCATGGGCACGCGCCGGTGTATGTTGCGCAGAACCTGCTGGAACAACTCGCAGCACGGTTTGAATTTTCGTCCAGTGACGATGAGTTTCGGGCCTATCGTAAATGCCTGCGCCCGCGCAGCCTCGACGAAAACGCGCCACGCCCCTTGGTGGGACGGGCCATCGAATTATTGCAGTTCAAGGCGGTGATCGAGGCCACCCAGGAATGCCAGGATGGGCACATCGTCTATGTGCGCGGCATGGCGGGCATTGGCAAGACTCGCCTGGTCAGCGAGTTTTTCGAAATGGCCCGGCAGCGTGGTTTCGCCTGCCATCGCGGCGATGTGCTGGATTTCGGCATGGACAACAGCCTGTGGCCTTTGGGCCAACTGGTGGCCAGCCTGCTCAACCTGGGGAGCGCGCCGCCCATCAGCGCGTCACTGTTGGACGCTGCCTTGTCGCGCCTGAAAGTGGCCGCCGAACATCGAATGTTCTTGCAAGTGCTGACGGGCGTGTCGTCTGTCGAGCCTCCGATCCTGTATGGCGCGATGAGCAACCAGGCCCGTACCCAGGGGCTGTTCCAGGCTTTGCTCGAAGTGTTGCTGCGCGTCGCGGTGCAACAGCCCTTGTTGATCTGCCTCGAAGACTTGCACTGGGGCGATACCGCGCTGTTTACGCTGTTGGGCAAGCTGCTCGATGCTACTGACGAAGCACCGGTCGTCTGGCTGCTGACGTCCCGCCCTGAAGGTGATCCGCTGGACGGTGAGATTCGTGCGCATTCCTCCAGCCCCATGAGCCTGCTCGACATCGCGCCGATCCGGGCGCGGGAGGCCACGCTCCTGGCGGAGCAATTTACCGAGGTCGAGCCGTGCTACCGGGCCGAATGTGTCGCCCGCGCCCAAGGCAATCCGCTGTACCTGACGCAACTGTTATCCAGCCAGCAAGGTGTTTTTCCCGACAGTCTGCGGCATCTCGTCCAGACCCGCTTTGACAAACTGGCCCCCGAGCAACGTCGCGCCCTGCATTACGCCGCCGTGCTGGGCAATCGCTTCGAGCTGACGCTGTGGCGCGAAGCGCTGGGGCAGCCTGGTTATCTGCCAACGACGGACATGCGCCAGGGCTTGCTGCGGGAAGTCGAGCCAGGCAGCTATCTGTTCGTTCACGACCTGGTCATGCACTGTCTCTACGACGCGATGCCCACGCTGCTTCGCGAGCAATTGCACGGTGAGGTGGCGAGCCTCTACCGCGAGCGTGATCGGGTGCTTTATGCCCAGCATTTGCTGCGAGCCAACGATCCGGCGGCGTTCGACGCGCTGTTGCTCGCCATGGCCGAAAAGCGCTTGGCCTGCCAGTACGACAGCGTTCTTGCCCTGGCCCGGCAAGGCTCGGCGTATGCCGAGCGTGCCCAGGGCAATTTTTCCTTTGCGTTGTTATGCGGCCAGGCGTGCTCGGGCCTGGGCCAGACCGTGGAGGCACGGGCGCATTTGCAGCGGGCATTGGCATTGGCCGAGCAACCACAGGATCAGATCGAGGCCGCGCTGGGGTTGGCAGCTGTCCTCAATACCCTCGATTGCCTGGACGAGGAGGAGCGCCTGATCGAGGCCATGCTGCCCATCGCCCAAGCCATGCAGGCCCATACAGCGCTGGCGCGGCTGAATCACTTGCGCGGGAACATCTATTTTCCACGGGGCGATTACGCCGAATGTCGCCGGCTCCATGAAGAGGCCTTGTCCTTTGCCCGCATCGGCCGGGACCTGCAAACCGAGGCCAAGGCCTTGAGTGGCATTGGCGACTCCTATTACGCACAAGGGCGCATGCAGACCGCCTACGAGGTTTTCGATCAATGCGTACGCCTGTGCGAGCGCAATGGCTGGGCACACGTGGAGGCGGGCAATCGCAGCGCCCGTGGCTCGGCGCAGCTCTACCTGGGCCAGCCGGAGCAAGCCTTGCGCGATGCCATGGAGGCCATCGAATGCAGCACCCGCCTGGGCAATCATCGGGCACAGGTGTTCTCGCGACTCACTTCGGCCTGGGTGCTGGTGGCGGGCGGCCAGGATGCCTTGGCGGAACAAGAGCTGACCTGCGCTTTGGCGCTGGCGCGCAACCTTGGTGCCAGCCGTTTCGAAGCGATCCTGCTGGAAGGGTTGGCGCGGGTGGCGTTGCGCCAGGGCGAACGCGGGCTGGCGCAGACTTTGATCATGGAGGCGGCGAGCCTGGTGGAACGCTTCGAGCTGCAGCGTTACATCGGGCCCTGGGTCTACGGCAGCCTGGCGATGATCAGCGAGGATGTGCAGCTCAGCCAACAGGCCTTGGCGACGGGCGAAGCCCAACTCACCCTGGCCTGCCTGGCCCATAATGCCTTGCGCTTTCGGGTGGCCGCTGCTGAAACCTGCCTGTTGGCGGGCAATACCGAACAAGCGATCTGGCATGGGCAACAGATGGCGGCGTTGCCCGAGTCGGCGTCGTGCGCCTGGATCAACCATCACGTGCGGTTGATCGATGTGGCGGGGCAGTGGCTGCGCAGCGCCGATCGAGCCAGCGGCGAGAAGTTGAAAGGGGTGGCGCGCGAAGCGCAGCAGATGGGATTCGTGGCGACGATGCCGAGGTTGTTGCAGGTACTGGATGTTTGATCGTTTCCCTGCACACCGTAGAGACTCGAGACAAAAACCGCACTTCGTCGAAGCGCGGTTTTTTTGCGATTTCTTAGAGGGGCCGTGTGTTTAGCCATTGGCCGCCAGGAATTGCTCGGTGCTCACCACACTCGCGTAGGCAAACCCCAGCGCGGCCATGAACGCCGCATGCACCTGGGCCGCAGGCACGACGACGCCGTTGAACTCCAGGTCGAGGGTGGCGCAGGCATCATGGATCACGGTGACGCCGTAGCCCAGGTCCGCCGCCGCCCGAACCACGCCATCGACGCACATGTGGCTCATGCTGCCGACCACCACCAGTTGCTCGATGCCCTGATGATCGAGGATGGCTTGCAGTTCGGTTTCGCGAAACGAATTGACGAAATGTTTGAGCACCACCGGCTCGTCGGCGCGGTTGAGCACCTTGGGGTGCAACTGTGCACCTTCGGAGCCAGGGGTGAAGAATGGCGCGTCGTCGGAGGTGAATTCGTGGCGGATGTGCACCACGCTGTCGCCGGTCTGGCGAAAGGCTTCAATCAGGCGGGCGGCGTTATCGGCGGCGGCTTGGGCACCGACCAACGGCCATTTGCCCTGGGGGAAGTAGTCGTTCTGGATATCGACTACGATGAGCGCTTGCTTGGACATGGGGGCTTCCTCGATCAGATTGGGTGTGAAGCCAGTATTGGCTTTTGTCGCCGCTTCGAGGATTGGCCGCAACGACAATAAGCGAGGGAAAACTGACAATGACGCAGCAAAGGGCAGTTGCCGAACTTGGGGTGCTCATCTACCCCGGCGCCCAACTGGCGGCGGTGCATGGCTTGACCGATCTGTTCGGTGTGGCCCAGCGGATCGCGGCCGAGCACGCCAGCGTGCAGTTGCCGCGGCTGCGGGTCAGTCATTGGCAGGCCGGCAGCGACGAGGCGCCGCGGCGGGTCTTCGACAGCGAAACCGGCCCGGCGGGTCCGTTGGTGGCGTTGCTGATTCCGCCCTCCATCGCTGGTTTCGACGACGACCTGGCATCGCCAACGCTGATGGATTGGCTGCGGGCGCAGCATGCGGGCGGCACCGTGCTGGGCGGGGTGTGCGTCGGCTCGATCCTGCTGGCCGAAAGCGGCCTGCTCGATGGGCGCAGCGCCACCACCCATTGGACCTCGGCCAAGTCCTTCGCCGCCCGTTACCCGAAGATCAAGCTCAACGCCGACAAACCCATCGTCGACGACGGCGACCTGATCACCACCGCCGGGCTGATGGCCTGGTCGGAACTGGGGCTACGCCTGGTGGACCGCCTGCTCGGGCCCAGCATCGCCACGCGTACGGCGCAGTTCCTGGTGATCGAGCACAGCGACAGTGCGAGCCAGTGCGGCAGCAACTTTGCGCCTATCCTCGGCCATGGCGACGGGGCGATTCTCAAGGTCCAGCATTGGCTGCAAAGCAGCGGCGCGGTAGAGGTTTCCCTCGGGGCGATGGCCGAACGGGCCGGGCTGGAGGAACGTACCTTCCTGCGCAGGTTCCGCGCCGCCACCGGGCTCAAGCCCACCGAATACTGCCAGCACCTTCGAGTCGGCAAGGCCCGGGAAATGCTCGAGTTCACCAATGGCACCATCGACCACATTGCCTGGACCGTCGGTTACCAGGACCCGAGTGCCTTTCGCACGACATTCAAGAAAATCACCGGGTTGGCGCCGAGTGATTATCGGGCGAGGTTTGGGGTGACCCCGCTGGGTTCTCCCAAACAGCAGTGACTCCTTTGTGGCGAGGGGATTTATCCCCGCTATGTGGGAGCAAGGCTTGCCCGCGAACAGGCGCCTCAATTTCTGAAAGACCGCAGCGCCTGCATCGCGGGCAAGCCTTGCTCCCACATAAATTCCCTTGCCACAGGGGGTGACGTCTGCTGCTGGGCATCGTGCAATTTGCGGGATGCCGACCGTATGTCGTGCAGAATGAAACGGGCCAGGTGCTATCAACTGCGCACGATACGCCCGCTTGGCTGACCCGCCGCTGTCCATGCCCCCGTTGGCCTGATCTCTGCACCCTCCCTTATCTACAGCCATCGAGCGCAGGAAAAAGGGCAACGCATGACACCAGTCAATCGCAACAAACAAGTCGTGGCCTATTCGGTCAATCCACAAGCGCCGCGCCATGAGGTCGAGACCAATCGTGCACTGGCCCAGTGGCTGGCACAGATCCTGGGGTGGGAGTATGGCGACAGTCATGACCCCGATGGCGGTCATGATCCATACCTATTGCCCACGCAAACCCTGATCGGGCCCGAGGCCTTGATGCGCCTGGCGGTCAAGGGGCCGGAGGATGTGTGGGGTGGATATGTCGAGCACGATTTTATCTGCACCAAGGCGATTACCCATGGTCTGTTGAATAAGGACGCCGTGGCACCCAAAGGCTGGTCGCCTCTGTTTGCCAAGCTCACCCGAGGCGCGGTGCTCGATGGCGTGACGGTTTTTTCGCTCAAGGATGCGCGCCCGGCCGCTGAGCACTTGCTGTACACCGGGCCCATCCGCCTCAAGCCTATCCATGCTTGTGCCGGACGTGGCCAACGGCTGATCAAGAGCCTGGCCCAGTTCGATGAAATAGCCGCCGCGCCGGACGCCCAGGCGCTGTTTCGCGAAGGGGTGGTGCTGGAACAGCACCTCAACGAGGTCAAGACCCAGAGCGTCGGCCAGAGCTTCATCAACGGCAAGGTCCTGAGCTATTGCGGCGTGCAGCACCTGACCCACGACAGCGAAGGGTTGGAGGTGTACGGCGGGTCGGATTTGCTAGTGGTGCAGGGCGGCTATATCGAGTTGCTCAGGCTCGAACTGCCCGACGATGTGCGCGAGGCGGTGCGCCTGGCGCAAGTGTTCGATGACGCCGCCAACCAGGCCTATCCGAGTTTTTTTGCGTCGCGGCGCAATTACGACATCGCCCAGGGCCTGGATGCTGCCGGCCAGCCTCGTGGCGGTGTGTTGGAGCAGTCGTGGCGCATGGGCGGCGCCAGCAGCGCCGAACTGGCGGCGTTGCAGGTGTTCGTCGAAACGCCTGAAACCAGCGCGGTGCGAGTGTCCTCGGTGGAAACCTATCTCGACCAAGCGCTGCCGACCGGCGCCAGGGAGGTCTATCGCGGCGCGGCACACAACAGCGACTTCCTTCTCAAATATGTAACGGTTCAATCCTATGACGGCTAGAAGTGAAACCATTCAGATCGAGATCGACGATGAACGCATGAACGGGACGTTCCTGAGCCCCAAGTCGAAAGTCCCTGGCGTGTTATTCGTGCACGGTTGGGGTGGCAGCCAGGAGCGGGACCTGGAACGGGCCAAAGGCATCGCCGGCCTCGGTTGCGTGTGCCTGACCTTCGACCTGCGCGGGCACACCGGCGGGGCGGGGATCCCATTGTCACGGGTCACCCGCGAGGACAACCTGCGGGATCTGCTGGCGGCATACGACCGCTTGCTCGCCCACCCAGCCTTGGATACCTCGGCGATTGCCGTGGTGGGCACCAGTTATGGCGGTTACCTGGCCTCGATCCTGACCTCGCTGCGCCCGGTGCGCTGGCTGGCCCTGCGGGTGCCGGCGCTGTACCGCGACGAGCAATGGCACACGCCCAAGCGCGACCTGGACAAGAGCGACCTGCTCGATTACCGCAGCACCCTGGTACACGCCAGCACCAATCGTGCCTTGCAGGCGTGTTCGCAGTTCACCGGCGATGTGTTGCTGGTGGAATCGGAGACCGACGACCATGTGCCCCATGCCACGATCATGAGCTACCGGGCGGCGTGCCAGCAGACCCATTCGCTGACCCACCGCATCATCGACGGCGCCGACCATGCGCTGAGCGACCCTGTGTCACAACAGGCCTACACCTCGATCCTGGTGGGCTGGATCACGGAAATGGTGGTGGGAGAGCGGTTGAGCATTATCCAGGAACGGTAGATGTGTGGCGTTCAGGCGGGCGTCATCGCGAGCAGGCTCGCTCCCACGTTGGATCAGCGGTGAGCACAAAATTGATGATCACCACCTATCCCTTGTGGGAGCGAGCCTGCTCGCGATGGGGCCCGACTAGGCACCCAATCATTTAAGCCCCGGCTTGACCCGCAACGCCTTGGCCTTCGCCTCGATCACCAGGTACATCACGACTGTGATCAACAACGGCAAGATGAAGTAGATCGCCCGGTAAGCGATCAGCCCCGCCAGCAGACTACCCCGCGACACCTCGTGCTGCAGCAGCGCGATGAACACTGCCTCCAGTACCCCAAGCCCCGCCGGAATATGGGTGATGACCCCGGCAATGCTGCTGATCAGCAATACGCCGAGCACCATTGGATAATCCAGTTTGCTGGGCAGCAAAGTGAAAATCACCGCCGCCATCAACGACCAGTTCAGCGCGCCCAACGCCAGTTGCAGCACCGCCATGCGCAGGGACGGCAGATTGATTTCCATGCCGCGAACGGTCCAGGCCCGACGCTTGGAAAACCGACAGGCCGCCAGGTAACCGGCACTCGCCAGCAATAACAGCACGCCGACGCCTTGCAGCGCATCGCTGCTGAGTTTCCAGCCCGGCGGCATTGTCACCAGGCCGCTGCTGAACACCGCCCCGGCCAGGGTCATATAGCCGAACCAGTTGGTGGCCAGGCTCAGGCCAAGGATCTTGGCGATGTTGCCGGTGCTGACCCCCAGCCGCGAATACAGCCGATAGCGCATGGCGATGCCGCCGACCCAGGCACTGAGGTTGAGGTTGAACGCGTAACTGATCACCCCCACTGGCAAGATCTGCCGCCAACCCAGTTTCTGGCGGATGTAAGTGCGACCGATCAGGTCGAAGCAGGCATAAGTGATGAAGCTGGTGATGGTCAGCGCGGCGGCAATGATCAAGGTGCGTACCTTGAAGTCGGCCAGGGTGGCGAATACTTCGGACCAATCGATACGTCGGGCCAGGGTGGTGAACAGCACGATCAACAGCAGGAAAAACGCCAGGGTCAGCGGTCTTTTCCAGCGGTTCCAGCGGGATTTGGGCTTGGCCTGCTCCGGCGCATGGGCATCTCTCGGCGCAGCATGCGCTTCAGAGTGGTTCATGGGGTTCGCTCCGGACCGCTGTCGGCGGCGAAAAAGGTTTCAGACGCGGTTTATGGGCCGGCAGCCAGCCGGCCCAGGCCGGGAAGTGGCGCAAAAAGTGGAACACCATGAAACCGATGGTCATGCGCCACAACAGGCCCCGGGGCGCGTGGTTTTCCGGCATGACGGTGCAATGGTTGCGGCTCAGGTAATCGAGGCGCTCGAACAGCTCGCGGTTGAACGCCCGGTCGCGGATCAGCACATTGGCTTCCAGGTTCAGGGACAGGCTCAGCGGGTCGAGGTTGCTCGACCCCACCGTGCTCCAGTCCTCATCCACCAGGGCGACCTTGCCGTGCAGCGGTCGCTCGCAATATTCGTAGATCACCACGCCGGCCTTGAGCAGGTAGCTGTAGAGCATGCGCGCGGCGAGCTTGGCGATCATCATGTCCGGCTGGCCCTGCAGGATCAGCCGCACCTGCACGCCACGCCGCGCCGCGTTGCGGATCTCGCGCAGCAACCGGTAGCCGGGGAAGAAATAGGCATTGGCGATCACCACCCGCCGCTGGGCACTGCGCAGCACTTGCAGGTAGACCTCTTCGATATCGGTCTGGTGTTCGTGATTGTCCCGATAGACCAGGCGCACCTGGCCGTCATGGTCGCTGAACGCCAGCTCGTTGCGGCGGCTGCGGCGGCGTTGCCACCAGTATTTGGCCCGGGCGGGCCGGCCGCTCTGCAACAGCGCGAAGTGATGGATGTCCACCACCGCCGGGCCTTTGACCTCCACGGAATAGTCCTGCTTGGCCTCGGGACCGAAATCGCCCAGGTGGTCGGCGGAAAAATTGATCCCGCCGATAAACGCAATCACCCCGTCCACCACCACGATCTTGCGGTGCAGGCGACGGAACCAGTTGGTGCGGATCCCCAAGTAGCGGGGCGCCGGGTCGAACATCTGCAAGCGCACCCCGGCATCGCTCAACGAGGCGAGGAATTCGGTGGTCAGCTCACCGCAGCCGAAGCCATCGAGGCTGACGGTGATGCGCACGCCACGCTGGGCGGCCTCCACCAGCAGGTCCCGCAGTTCGCAGCCGACCTTGTCCTCGAACAGAATGAAGGTCTCCAGAAGGATTTCTGTCTCGGCCCGGCGAATGGCTTCGAAAACCCTGGGGAAATATTCCTCGCCGTTTTCCAGCAGCTTGACGCGATTGTTGCCGTGCCAGCCGTATTCGATATCGGCCAGTGCCGGGTTGCGCTCGGTGGGCGGAACTTCAATTTGCTCCACCGTCGCCTTGTTCACCGTCGCGCTCATAATTCGATCTCCACCGACAGCGGTGCATGGTCGGAGAGGTGCGACCAGGGTCGTACGCTCAACACCTTGGGATGATGGGCCTTGAGGTTACGCACGTAGATGCGGTCCAGGCGCAGGATGGGCAGGCGGGCCGGAAAGCTGCGGGCTGGCTTGCCCAACCGCTCGGCGAACACTTCGCGCAGGCCGCAGGGCTTGAGCAGCTCGCTGGCCTTGCCGCGCCAGTCGTTGAAGTCCCCGGCGACGATCACGGGAGCCTCGGGCGGCAGCTCGCTCAAGCGCTGGCAAAGCAGTTGCAATTGCTCGACCCGATGCCCTTCGCGCAGCCCCAGGTGGACGCAAATGGCGTGGACTTGCGGGCCGTCGGCGCCCGGCAGGCGCAGCACGCTGTGGAGCATGCCGCGGCTTTCGTGGCCGCTGATGGACACGTCGATATTGTCGTGGCGGATGATCTGGAATTTCGACAACAGCGCATTGCCGTGGTCGCCCGCCGGATAGACCGCGTTGCGCCCATAGGCGAACTGCGGCCAGAGACTGTCGGCGAGGAACTCGTACTGCGGCATGCTCGGCCAGTTGCTGTAGCGCTGGGGGTGATGTTCGTGGGTGCCATGCACTTCCTGCAAAAACACCACGTCGGCGGACACGCTGCGCACCGCCTCGCGCAGTTCCGGCAGGATGAAGCGGCGATTCAGGGCGGTGAAGCCCTTGTGGGTATTGACCGTCAGGACGGTAAAACGGCTGACCCGGTCAAGGTCCTGGCCCAAGTGCTGGATCGGGTCGCGGCTCGCTTCGGTGGATTCCGGAATGCTCATGGCAATACTCCCTCGGCCGGGCGCACGCCGGGCGCGGTAGCGAGGTCTTTGTCCAGGTCGAAGTGCTCCAGCAAGTGCCGTGCGTCGTAGGGCGCGCGGACTTTGATGTCGTTGTCGAAATAGCAGAACACTTCCCGGTGCTTGCGTGCCCGGGGTTTCTTGTTTGGGTCGATCAAGTGGGCGTCGGCAGGTTGTTTGCCATGACTCCAGGCCGCGATCCGCTCGCCCCAGCGTTTCAACGCTGCGTCGGTGTAGCCACTGGCGTACAGTTCCTCGGCACCGTGCAGGCGCAGGTAGACGAAATCGCTGGTGACGTCTTCGCGATAGGGCCACTTGCCGGCGGTGTCGGCGATCACCAGGGCCACGTCGTAGCGCTTGAGCAACGTGACGAAGTGCCGGTCGATGAAGCTCTCGTGGCGGATTTCCACGGCGTGGCGCAGCGGGCGCTTTTTGTCCGTCGTGGTGCTGGCGTGGCCGTCCAGGCGTGGTTCGTGCTCGCGGGCCAGGGCGGCGGCGCTTTCGGTGTCGTGGGGCAGTTGCTTGAGGAAGTCTTCGAACAGCTCGGGGTCGAATTTGAAGCTGGGGGGAAACTGCCAGAGAATCGCGCCGAGTTTTTCCTTGAGCTCCAACACGCCGGAGGCGAAGAAATTGGCCAACGGCTTGTGGATATCTCGCAGGCGCTTGATGTGGGTAATGAACCGCGGGGCCTTGACGCTGAACACGAAGCCGGGCGGCGTTTCGGCGTACCACTGGGCATACCGTTCGGGACGTTGCAGGGCGTAGAACGATCCATTGATTTCGATGCTGTTGACCGCGCGCGAGGCGAATTGCAATTCCCGTTTCTGGGTCAGCCCCTTTGGGGTAGAAGTCCCCCCGCCAAGGCGTGTAGCGCCAGCCGGAAATACCAATGTGGATCGCCGTCATGTATCCCTCCCGTGCCAATGACCTCGTGCAGCCTGTGTCTTTTGATGACCGCCGCGCGCGCTGGAAAGTTTCGATGGAGTGCCCGGCGGCAGTGAACTTGTGGCGAGGGAGCTTGCTCCCGCTGGGGCGCGCAGCGGCCCTGTGTTTTGGGGCTGCTGCGCAGCCCAGCGGGAGCAAGCTCCCTCGCCACAGGTGTTGTATTGACCCTTCGAGCGAACTTGCCGGCCGGTTATTGATCAGTTCCTTACCGATCCCGTGTGAAGGAGCCTCGCGTTTTGTCTCGATTGAGCACTGTATTGCTGCTGTTCTTGCTGGCGATGAGCGGCACCAGCGCCTACGGGACCGCCGCTGTCCCCGGCACCTCCAAGCCCGACGAACCGCCCGCCGAGCCCGCGCCGCTGGTACAGGGCGGTTTGCTGGGGGGCGATCAGTTCGAGCATCGATGACGTCCAGGACAAGCTCGACCTCAACCAGAGCCTGGTGGACGCCTGGCGTTTGCGGGCGGATCGGGCGGCGGATGAGATGGACCGGCTGGTAGACCAGACGTCCCGTTCCTCCTGGCGCGTGGCGGGGGATTTCCTGTTGTTGTCGGGCGTCTGGATCGGCGCTTTTGCGTTGATCTGGTCGGGGGCGCGGCTGTTGTTGCGACACCTGGGGCGGCGCCGCTGGCTGCGTACCCGCCAGCGCCTGCGTGACTTGCTCGGTTATCTGCTGCCATACACCGCTGCGGCGGTGATCTGCCTGCCGCTGACCCTGTACGTCAGCCACTTCCTGCAGGTTTCGGTTGGCCGGGCCCTGGCGCTGTGCTTCGCCTACGCCACCAGCAGCGGCATTTTCTCCACGTCGGTATTTCTTTGCGTAATCGTGATGTTCAATGCCGGGCACAAACGTCGGGCGGTGGCGATGATCCGCCGTTTCTGTCCCCGGCCGTTGTTCATGATCGGCTTTCTCGCCGCCCTCAGCGATGCCCTGACCAGCCCGCAGATCGCCCGGCAACTGGGTGGCAACATCACCAGCAGCATCGCGGTATTCACGGGTTTGTTCGCCTCGGTGATCTTTGGCTGGCTGGTGATTCGCATGCGCAGGCCCGTGGCGCACCTGATCCGCAACCGCCCGCTGGCCCAGCGCTTGAAGCAGCCAGCCTTGCAGGAGTCGCTGCGGATTTTCTCCGGGCTCTGGTATTGGCCGATCCTGTTGATGGTACTGGTGTCGGCGGTGAGCCTGATCGGTGTTGGCGAGGACAACCAGAAAGCCCTGCGTTGTGCCTTGTTCACCACCATCCTGCTGATCGCGACGGTGTTTCTCAGCACCGTGTTCCAACATGTCTTCAAATCGCCCAAGGCCGAAGCCATCCAGCGCAACAGCGCCTACAAGGGGCGTCTGCTGAGCCTGCTGCATGCCTTGCTGAGGATCGTCATGGCGGTGGCGTTCATCGAGATTCTCGGGCGGATCTGGGGTATTTCCCTGTTCGAGTTCGCCTCACGCAATGCCGTGGGTCGGGCGATCAGCGATTCCTTGAGCCGCATCGGGCTGATCTTCCTGATGACCTGGCTCACCTGGGTGGTGCTCGACACGGCGATCCAGGAAGCCTTGAAACCGCCGCTGAACAAGCGCGGGGCCCGCCAGCCCAGCACCCGGGTCAAGACCATCCTGCCGCTGTTGCGCAACGCGGCAAAAATCATCCTGGTAGTGATTTGCGCAATCACCACCATGGCCAACCTGGGCATCAACGTCGCGCCGTTGCTGGCCGGTGCCGGAGTGGTGGGGCTGGCGATCGGTTTCGGTTCGCAGCAACTGGTGCAGGACGTGATCACCGGGCTGTTCATCATCATCGAAGACACGCTGTCCATCGGCGACTGGGTGGTGCTCAGCTCCGGTCACGCCGGCACGGTCGAAGGCCTGACCATCCGCACTTTGCGCCTGCGCGACGGCAAGGGCTTCGTGCATTCGGTGCCGTTCGGCCAGATCAAGGCCGTGACCAACCAATCGCGGCAATTTGCCTTTGCGTTTTTCTCCGTGCAATTCACTTACGACACCGATGTCGACCAGGCCATCGAGCTGATCCGCGAAGCCGGGCGCGCGATCTCCGAAGACCCGTTCCTCAAGTTCAACCTGCAAGGGCCGCTGGATGTGTTCGGCGTGGACAAGATGGACCTCAATGGCGTGGTGCTCACGGCGCAGTTCCGCACCGTGTCCGGTGGGCAATATGCGGTGAGCCGGGCGTTCAACCAACACCTGAAGAAGCTTGTGGATAACCACCCGGCGGTGCATTTCGCGCAGACTTATCCACAGCAGGTGGTGATGCCGAAGCGGTTTGTCGAGGAGTTGCAAGAAGAGCGAGATGAGGTGCCCAATCAACCTCAGTAGTTGGGAAGGTTTTGTGGCGGGCTGCTGGCCTCATCGCGAGCAGGCTCGCTCCCACAATGGATCTTTAGTGGATTCGGAATTTGCGTTCACCACAAATCGACTGTGGGAGCGAGCCTGCTCGCGATGAGGCCAGTGCAACCACCTCAACCTTTCTGAATGAGCTTGTTCCTCAGCTCAGCCATCCCCTGCCCATCCAACTCCACCCAAAGATGCTGCTTGCCAGCAATCTGCGCCGCCACCGGCAAGCCATCGCGATACACCAACCGATTACTCGCCAGTGCCGGCACTTTCGCCCCCGGCAACAGGGTGCCGGCCAGGTTCAGCGGGTCGACGCCACACACCACCACCAGGCTGCCATCGGCGGGACGGCGGCGGGTTTCGCGCAGCAGCGGGATGGCCTCGGGCAGGGCGAATTGTTCGCCCGCCAGGCCACTGACGAACCTGCCGCCACGAATCTCGCCCCGCGCCTCCAGGCGATGAAAGGTGCGCAGCAGCTCACGCCAGCTCGGCAACCAATCGGCCTCCCGCTCCAGCAGGCGCCAGAACACCACGCCATAACGGCGCAGCAAGGTCATGGCGATGTGTTCCAGGGTCTCTGGCGCTATAGGGGTTGCCTGGGGTTGCGGCGAACTGCGACGCAACAGGGCCCAGCGCCCGGCGTCGTCCATGCCACCGACAAACGCGCCGCGCCCGCGCCGGCTGCTACGGGCCTGGCGTTTGCTGGCCGGGGTGATCAGCGCGCGCAAGCCGGCAAAGCTGTCGGCATTCACCAGCCCGGCGCCCACCAGTTCCTGCAAGGCGATTTCCAGTTCGCTGCGCAGCAGGTGGGCTTCGTGGGCCAGTTCATCAAAAAACAGCGCGCCGTGTTCGCTGAGGGCCTGATGGACTTTTTGGGTCTTGGGCGAAAGCTCATCGAGGGCTGTTTGCCCGGCCAGGCTGCTCCACAACGCCACCTGATTGCGCGGCAGCAATACCACCGGCGTACTGCGCAGGGCGCTGGCGGAAGGTTTCTGGCGCGCGCTCAGGCGCATCCATACCCATTTGCCACTGCGGCAAAGTTCATCGAGCCAACCGGGCGAATAGTCCTTGATTCGCGCTGGCAGCAGGTCACTGTCCCAGGCTGACGCGGCGCCAGGGTAGCCTTCGAATTGACTCAGGATCGATGGCAGCACGGCATTTCCGCGGCCTTGGGTCGACGGCGACAAATGCTGCCAGTCGAACAGAAAACGCATGAAATCCTGCAACATCACCGGTTCGATTTCCCGGCGCAGACGTTTGACCGTATAGCGATGGATGCGCGCCAGCAAATGCCGCTCGCACCACTCCTCCTGCCCGGTGCCCGGCGTGAACCGGCCGCGCAGCACGTAGCCTTGCTGTTCCAGTTGTGCCAGGGCCTGGGTGACCTGCGGGGTGGACAACCCCAGTGGGTAGGCGATGGCCTTCAACGGCAGCGGACCAAAGGCACTGAGCCGGGCGCGAAGCATTTCCACCACGGCTGCGTCGCTGTCCCAGGCTTCATCGAAACCGGCCAGGGGCGTCAGTGGCGGTTGCCATTGGACCTGTGGATAAACCGCTTGCAGACACGTCAGCCGTTCCAGCGCCACCCACAGCCCGCGTTCGGCGCTGATCTGCACGTGGCTGGCGCGACCGCGTTCGGCCAGGGTCTGCAACCAGGCCAGCCACGGCGGCTGGGCGCTGGCTTCGCTGTCGGCGATACAGGCCAGGCTCATCAGCGCTTCGTGCATTTCATCGAGATTGGCCGGCGTCGGCCAGGCTTCTTCGCGGACTGACTGGATGGCCTCGGCGTCCAGGGCGCCAAGGTCGTCGGTGGACTGTGGATCGCTCCAGCGCCGGTTGATCACCGCCTGGGTTCGCCGTTCTTCCAACGGCGCGTCGTCGAGGAAGGTGTAGGGCCGGGCACTGAGGATTTCTGCCGCCAGGGGCGAGGGCGCCGGCAGGTCGCGACTGACCAGGCGAATCTCGCCCGCTTCCATGCGCCGCAACAGCGTCAGCCAGCCTTCGCTGTCCATGGCTTCGTGCAGGCAATCGTCGAGGGTCTGCTCCACCAGCGGGTGGTCGGGGATCTCGCGCTCGCCGGCCAGGTTCTCCAGGCAGGCGATCTGGTCCGGGAACACGCTGGCGATCAGGTCTTCGCTTTTCATCCGCTGGATCTGCGGGGCGACTTTGCGCCCGCCGCTGTAGCGCGGCAAGGCCAGGGCCACGCCGGCATTCCAGCGCCAGCGCACGCCGAACAACGGCGCATCCAGCACCGCCTGGACCAGGATCTGCTCGGCGCTGTGGCTGTTGAGGTAGCGCCAGACTTCGTCCAGCTCGAAGCTGTGGCTGGTGGACAGCGAGAGCACGATGGCGTCTTCACTGGCGGCAGCCTGCAATTCGAAATTGAAGGTGCGGCAGAAGCGCTTGCGCAAGGCCAGGCCCCAGGCGCGGTTGATACGGCTGCCGAACGGTGTGTGGATGATCAGTTGCGTGCCGCCGGACTCGTCGAAAAACCGCTCCATCAGCAACGTGTCCTGGGACGGCAGGGCGCCGAAGGCCCGGCGCGCCGGGGCCAGGTAATCCACCAGTTGCTCGGCGCTGGCCAGGTTCAGTTGCAAGGTGCCGGTGAGCCAGTCGAGGGCTGGTTGCAGATCGCCTGGCGTGGCGCCGAGCAGTTGATCGAGCTGGGCTTGCAGGCGGGCCACGGCCTGGGACAGTTCGGCGCTGCGCCCCGGGGCTTCGCCGAGCCAGAACGGGATGGTCGGCGGTTGGCCCTGGGCGTCCTCGACCCGCACGCGACCGGTCTCGACGCGAATGATGCGGTACGACGTATTGCCCAACTGGAACACATCGCCAGCGATGCTTTCCACGGCGAAATCTTCGTTGACGCTGCCGATGTTCAGCCCTTGGGGTTCGAGCAGTACGCTGTAGTCGGCGTTGTCCGGGATGGTGCCGCCGCTGGTCACTGCGGTGAGCTTGCTGCCCCGGCGCCCGCGCAAGGTGCGGCTGACGGCATCGCGGTGCAGGTAGGCGCTGCGCACGCCCTGGCGACCGTTAAGGCCTTCGGCGAGCATGTGCAGCAACGCCTGGTAGTGGTCGTCGTCCAGTTCGGCGTAGGGCGAGGCGCGGCGGAAGGTCTCCAGCAACGCCTGTTCCGGCCATTCCTGGCAACTGACTTCGGCGACGATCTGCTGGGCCAGTACATCCAGGGGCGCCTTGGGGATATGTAAAATGTCCAGCTCGCCACGGCGCACGCAATCGAGCAGGGCGGCGCATTCGATCAAGTCGTCACGGCTGGTGGCGAACAACCGTCCCTTGGGCGTGCCGCCCACCTGGTGTCCGGAGCGACCGACCCGTTGCAGGAACGCCGAGATCGAACGGGGCGAAGCGATCTGGCACACCAGGTCGACATCGCCAATATCGATGCCTAGCTCCAGGGACGCGGTGGCGATCAGCACCTGCAATTGGCCGCGCTTGAGGCGCTGTTCGGCGTCGAGGCGAAACTCCTTGGCCAGGCTACCGTGATGGGCGGCTACGGCGTCTTTGCCCAGGCGCTCGCTCAGGTGCCGGCTCAGGCGTTCGGCCAGGCGCCGGGTGTTGACGAACACCAGGGTGGTGCGATGTTCCCGGGCCAGCTCGGCGAGACGGTTGTAGACCAGCTCCCAGACGTCATTGGCCATCACCGCCGAGAGCGGTACGGGCGGCACCTCGATATCCAGGTCCCGGGGGCGGGCGTGGCCGATGTCGACGATTTCACATGTGCGTCCTTCGCCGACGAGAAAACGTGACACCGCTTCGATGGGCTTTTGCGTGGCGGACAGGCCGATGCGCACCAGCGGTTCGGCGCACAGGGCTTGCAGGCGCTCCAGGCTCAAGGCCAAGTGACTGCCGCGCTTGCTGGCGGCGATGGCATGGATTTCGTCGACAATCACCGTGCGCGTGCTGGCGAGCATTTGCCGGCCGGAGTCGGAGCCGAGCAGCACGTAGAGCGATTCGGGCGTGGTCACCAGAATGTGCGGCGCGGTCTTGCGCATTGCCGAGCGGTCTTTTTGCGGCGTGTCGCCGGTGCGCACGGCGGTGCTGATAGGCAAGGGCGGCAAGCCCATTTTCTGCAACTGCTCGGTGATGCCGGCCAGTGGGGTTTGCAGGTTGATCTGGATATCGTTGCTCAAGGCCTTGAGCGGCGAGACATAGACCACCAGGGTCTGGTCCGGCAGGCCACCTTGTTCCAGGCCGCGATGCACCAGCTCGTCGAGCACCGCGAGAAACGCCGTCAGGGGTCTTGCCCGAACCGGTGGGCGCCGCCACCAGGGTCGAACGCCGCTGGCCGATCAACGGCCATGCCTGGGCCTGGGCGGCCGTGACCGCCGGGAAAGTCTGGCTGAACCAGGCGCGCACGGCGGGGTGAAAGCCTGCCATGGCGTGGTCGGCTGGAAGAGGCAGATTCATGGGGCAGTTATGCGGGTGGGAGGGGGAAGATGCAAGTACCGTCCGGGACCTGTGCATAACTTTGAAGTTGATACTGTCCCTGTGGCGAGGGGATTTATCCCCGCTGGACTGCGCAGCAGTCCCTGTAATTGCCACCTGGGTGGGTCAGATTCACCTCATTTGCTTGGTTGGGGCTGCTACGCAGCCCAGCGGGGATAAATCCCCTCGCCACAAGTCAGCGACCAGCCTTGAAAGACCGTCAAACCTGATGATCTGCACTTTACGGATGACGGTTGCGCACTAAACCCGCAAAAATGCAACGATTCCGGCAACGCCTGTGGGCGTTGTCGACCAAATTCTTGTGCCAACAGACTGGGCCTGCTGACTTTATGCGAATGCGCCTTATGTTACTGGGCGGCGGAAATGCCCTTGGGCAGGCGCTGATTCGCCTCGGTGCAGAAGAAGACATCGGTTTTCTTGCCCCCCGCCCGCCCGAAGACGGTTGGGATGCCGCGAGCCTGACGCAACTGCTCGACGACACCCGCCCGGACGCCTTGATCAACCTGGCGTACTACTTCGACTGGTTTCAGGCCGAGGCCGTCAGCGAGCAGCGCCTGGCCGGCCAGGAGCGCGCGGTCGAGCGCCTGGCCGGGCTGTGCCAGCATCACAACATCATCTTGTTGCAACCGTCGAGCTATCGGGTGTTCGACGGCTCCCGCGCCACCGCCTACAGCGAAAAGGACGAGCCCGTGCCTTTGGGCCTACGCGGCCAGGCGTTGTGGCGGATCGAGCAAAGTGTGCGCGCCACCTGCCCGCAGCATGTGCTGCTGCGTTTCGGCTGGCTGCTGGACGACAGCGCCGACGGCATCCTCGGACGTTTCCTGGCCCGGGCCGAGCAGCCTGAAGAGCTACTGCTGGCGGATGACCGGCGGGGTAATCCAACGCCGGTGGACGATGCCGCGCGGGTGATCATCTCGGTGCTCAAGCAACTCGATTGCGCCGCGCCGCTGTGGGGCACCTACCATTACGCCGGCCACGAGGCGACCACGCCGCTGGCACTGGGCCAGGCGATCCTCACCGAAGCCCGCGCCCTGCATCCCCTGGCAATTGAGTCGCCCACCCCCCAGGCCCACGCCGCACGGCCGGACGCGGCGGAAGAACCGCAGCACGCGGTCCTGGCCTGCAAGAAAATTCTGCACACTTTCGGGATCAAGCCCCGCGCCTGGCGCGCGGCACTCCCGGGCTTACTGGATAGGTTTTATCGTCATGGCTGAAGGCCCTGTTTTAATCACTGGCGGCGCGGGTTTCATTGGTTCGCACCTGACCGACGCCTTGCTCGCCAAGGGACATTCGGTACGCATCCTCGATGACCTGTCCACCGGCAAGCGCAGCAACCTGCCGCTGGACAACCCGGCGGTCGAACTGATCGAGGGCGATGTCGCCGATGCCGCACTCGTGGCCCGGGCCATGGCCGGTTGCAGCGCGGTGGCGCACCTGGCGGCGGTGGCCTCGGTGCAGGCTTCGGTGGACGACCCGGTGCGCACCCACCAGAGCAACTTCATCGGCACCCTGAACGTTTGCGAGGCCATGCGCCAGGCCGGCGTGAAACGGGTGCTGTTCGCCTCCAGCGCAGCGGTTTATGGCAACAACGGCGAAGGCGAGTCCATCGACGAGGACACGCCCAAGGCCCCGCTCACGCCGTATGCCTCGGACAAGCTGGCCAGCGAGTTCTACCTGGACTTCTATCGCCGCCAGCACGCCCTGGAGCCGGTGGTGTTTCGCTTCTTCAACATCTACGGCCCGCGCCAGGATCCGTCCTCGCCGTACTCCGGGGTCATCAGCATCTTCAGCGAACGGGCACAGAAAGGCCTGCCGATCACTGTGTTCGGCGACGGCGAGCAAACCCGGGATTTTGTCTATGTCGAAGATTTGGTGGACTTGCTGGTGCAGGCCATCGAGAAGCCCGAGGTGGAAGTGGGCGCGGTGAACGTCGGCTGGAACCAGGCCACGACCCTCAAGCAGATGCTCCAGGCCCTGGCCGCCGTGGTGGGCGACCTGCCACCGATCAGCTACGGCCCGGCGCGCTCCGGCGACATCCGTCATTCGCGGGCTGACAATCGCCGCCTCTTGGAACGCTTCAGCTTTCCAGCGCAAACGCCGATGAGCGTGGGGCTGGCGCGGCTGCTGGGACGCTGAGTTTCACAGTCCCACAAATAAGGCGCCTTTCGGGGCGCCTTTTTCGTGAGTCATGCATCGCCTCTGTGGCGAGGGAGCTTGCTCCCGCTGGACTGCGAAGCAGGCCCAAAGCATTTGCGACCGCTTCGCGCTCGAGCGGGAGCAAGCTCCCTCGCCACAGGGTGTGTTGTCTCTTTGCGATGGTGCGCGGGCTTAGAACTTGTAGCCCAACCCCACCATGTAGATCCACGGATCCACATCGACATTCACCTTGGCCCGGGTCCCGCCGGCCACGGCGTTGTTGTCCACATATGCAGTGGTGTCGATGTCGATGTAGCGAACCTGGCCGTTGATCATGATGTTGTCGGTCAACATGTAGTCCGCGCCCACTTGCCACGCCATGCCCCAGCTGTTGCTTGCGCGAAAGTTGCTGAAGCCGTTGGCGCTGGCTTCGCTGCCGACGTGTTCGTCGTAGATCCAGGTGTAGTTGATGCCGGCGCCGACATAAGGCTGGAACGCCGACTTGGCGTCGAGCGGATAGTAGACCAGGCTCAGGGTTGGCGGCAGGTGCTTGAGGGTGCCGAGCTTGTTGTTGGCCGCGCCCAAGGCGGTGCCTTTGATCTTCACGTCGTGCTCGAACGGCGAGGCCGCCAGCAGTTCGATCCCCAGGTTGTTGGTGATCATGTAGGCGAAGTTCAGGCCCAGTTGCGTGTCGCTGCTCATGGTCGCCTTGCCGCCCAGGTCGGCACCGGCCAGCGGGCCACGGTCGACTTTGACGCTGGAACTGTCGGCCTCTGGATTGACGGTAATGGCACCGGCGCGAACGATGATGTCGCCAGCGGTGTGGGCCTGGGCGAGTGGGACGGCGAGCGCGAGGGCGACGAGGGAAGCGCTGAGCAAGGACTTGTGCATGGGGGCTCCAGAGGACATTTCAAAATTGATGTCCTATGGTACGAAGCCGTCTGGGCAGGTCTTTTGACTCAGCTCAATGAAAGTGTGATGAGCATTCAAGGGCCCCATCGCGAGCAGGCTCGCTCCCACAGTCGACCGAGTTTTTTCAGAAGCAATCCGGTCCAATGTGGGAGCGAGCCTGCTCGCGATAGCTATTTCATTGCCAACACATCACCACCAGATTCACTCCGGCAGCTCATACACATAAATCTTCTGCGCCTCCATCTGATACCCGGCATCCGCCAGTTCGCTGGTGGACGGCTTGACCTGCATCGGCCCCTCGACCCAGTACGGCTGGTACAACTCGTCGAGCTTGACCCCGACCTCGCTTTTCACATGCACGATCTGATTGGACGGCGGTGGCGGTACGTGGATGCAGGCGCCGAAGTACGGCACCAGCAAGAAGTCCGTGGTGCGGCCTTCCTCGCTGACTTCCAGCGGCACGATGTAGCCCGGCAGACGAATCTGCTGGCCGTCGAGAGCCTTGACCACCGGGGCGTTGGGCAGGTCCTGCTTGGCCGCTGGCGCGGATTCGGCGGCCAACGCGTCACCCATCTTCGACAGGTCGTGCAGCGGGGTCATGTTCGGCACTTCCGGCGGCGCGTCTGGCGGGATCATTTCCGACCAGGCCAAGTCCCTCGGCTCGGCCGCCCACAGCGGCAGGGCGACTATCAACAACAGCGCAAGCAGGGCGCGGGGCATTTTCACTGTCCTCATAAACGGATCGACAGGCCATCGGCCAACGATTGGCGATAGGCGCGCCAGGCGGGCACGCTGCCCATCAGCAGGGCGGCGAGCAGGATGCCAGCCATGAGCGTCCATTCATATTCGCTGGGCCAACCCAGCGGCAAGTACAAACCGTAGGCCGACTGCACGTAACCCTGGGCGGCGGCGATGCCGATGTACAGCAAGGCCAGTCCGGAGACGACCCCGGCCAGGGCCAGGGCAAAGGCTTCGAGCACCAGCAGCGTCGCGATGTGCCACGGTCGCGCGCCCACCGAACGCAGGATCGCCATTTCCCGGCGGCGTTCGTTGAGGCTGGTGAGGATCGCCGTGAGCATGCCGATCAACCCGGTCAGCACCACGAACAACGAAATCACGAACAAGGCTTTTTCCGCCGTGCCCATCAGGCTCCACAACTCTTGCAGCGCCACGCCCGGCAGGATCGCCAGCAACGGTTCGCCGCGGAACTCGTTGATCTCGCGCTGCAAGGCAAAGGTGGAAATCTTGCTGTTGAGGCCGAGCATGAATGCCGTGATCGCTTGGGGCGTAAGGTCCATGTTGCGGGCCTGGTCGGCGCTGATGCGGCCATTGCCCTGGGCCGGCACGCCGTTCTTCCAGTCGATGTGGATCGCCTCCATGCCACCGAGGCTGATGTGCAGCGTACGGTCCACCGGCGTACCGGTGCGCTTGAGGATGCCGACCACGGTGAAGGGCTTGTCGTCATGCTTGACCAGGCTGATCGCCGCCACGCCGTGGGCCAGCACCAGTTTGTCGCCGAGCTTGTAATGCAGTGCCTCGGCCACTTCGGCGCCGAGCACCACTTCGAAAGGGTCGCTGGCGAAAGCCCGGCCATCGGCCAATTCCAGGTGTTGCTGGCGACCGTACTGGTAGTGTTCGAAGTAGGCCTCGGTGGTGCCCATCACTCGATAACCACGATGAGAATCGCCGAGAGACATGGGGATCGCCCACTTCACTTTCGGGTTGCTGGCGAAGTGTTCGAAGCTGTCCCAGCGGATATTGTTGGTGGCGTTGCCGATGCGAAACACCGAATACAGCAGCAGGTTTACCGAACCGGAGCGCGCACCGACGATCAGGTCGGTGCCGCTGATGGTGCTGGCGAAACTGGCCCGCGCCTCGGTGCGCACCCGTTCCACCGCCAGCAGCAGGCACACCGACAGGGCGATGGCGAAAGCGGTGAGGATCGCAGTGAAGCGGCGGTTCGCCAGGCTGGCCATGGCTAGACGGAACAAATACATCTCAGACCTCGAGTGGCGTGGCGGCGCGATTGAGATCGGCCAGCGACAGGTTGCGGTCGAACAGCGGTGCCAGGCTCTGGTCGTGGCTGACGAACAACAGGCTCGAGCCGGCCTCGCGGCATTCGGCGAACAACAACCGCAGGAAGTTTTCCCGGGCGTCGTAGTCCAGGG
Organism: Pseudomonas bijieensis; assembly: GCF_013347965.1. Classification (NCBI taxonomy): domain Bacteria; kingdom Pseudomonadati; phylum Pseudomonadota; class Gammaproteobacteria; order Pseudomonadales; family Pseudomonadaceae; genus Pseudomonas; species Pseudomonas bijieensis. The sequence continues at coordinate 4,944,756 of NZ_CP048810.1, forward strand.
CCGAGGTTGGTTCGTCGGCGATCACCAGTTCCGGTTGGCCGATCAATGCCCGGGCGGCGGCGACCCGTTGTTGCTGGCCGATGGACAACGAGTCGGCGCGGCGCCCCAGCAGGCTTGGATCGGTCAGCCCCAGGTGCGCCAGCAGTGTGGCGGCGGCTTGATCGACGCTGCCGTGACGCTGGATGGCCCGTTCTGCACGGAGCTTGGAAAAGTGGCAGGGCAGCTCGACGTTCTCCCGTACGGAGAGAAACGGCAGCAGGTTGAATTGCTGGAAGATGTAGCCGGTGTGGTCGACGCGAAAGCGGTCGCGGCGGCCGGCGCCCAGTTCGCTGAGCTCCTGGCCGAGCAGGCGGATGCTGCCGCGATCCGGCGTTTGCACTCCGCCCAGAAGCCCCAGCAGCGTGGTCTTGCCGCTGCCGCTCGGGCCCTTGAGGAACAAGGTTTCACCCGCTTCCAGGCGAAACGCCGGGATATCCAGCAACGGCGGATGCCCGGGCCAACTGAAGCCCAGGTCGGAAAGTTCGATGAGTGCTTGGGTCATGGTTGTGATTTCAAGGTAATGGAGCACCTGTGGGAGCGAGCCTGCTCGCGAAGCGGTGTGTCAGGCGACATCTGGGCTGAATGTGCCGGCCTCATCGCGAGCAGGCTCGCTCCCACACTGGATCTATGTTGCCCACATTTGTGCTCGCAACCGGTCAACGGTGTGGGCTTCGGTGGAGTCAGAACTTCAGGGCAGGTGCCTGGGCCGTCATTTCCCCGCCTTGCTGGCCGCTCGGGCCGATCAGTTGCACCAGGATTTTCTGGGTGGCGGGGAATTCCTTGAACAGTGGTGCCAGGTCCAGATGGGTCAAGGAACCAGGCGCGACGCAGCGGAACCGGTATTGAGCGTGGATTTCGCTGTGTTCGTGGTGCTCGTCGCCATCCTCGTCGGCAGGCTCTTCGTGGTCCGGTTCGTCACCGAACAATGGGCTTTTTAGCACCTTCTGCTCCAGGGTGCATTTGGCATCGGCCAGATTGATCAGCGCCGCCGGCTTCTCCAGCTTCGCCCGGACAGCGGCCACCTTGGCTTTGTCGGCGGCGCTGGTGGCGGCGTGTTCGAAGCCCACCAGATTCATCGCCGGGCTTTCCAGTTCCAGCTCCAGGATCTCGCCGTCCAGCGAGGCGTTGAGGCGGGCGACCCCGTGCTCATGGGCGCCGAGACTGCCGTGCTCATGATCGTGGTCATGCTCGGCAGCCGCGTGAGCGACAGCCAATGGCAGCAGGGCGAACGGCAAAGCGAGAAGCAGACGACGCATGACGAGTCTCCAGAAAGTACAAATTGTGTTATGTAATCTTATAACGAAAGTGCGCAGAGTTTGACCGTCTGCTTGGCGTCGCGCAAGGCCCATGGGAGCATGCGTACATGAAATATTCAGGAGCACGGTGATGTTGCGGATACGCGGAACCGTCGGCGATTGGCCGGTGGACTTGTCGATCGAAATGGATGAGGGCGACTGGGCGCAGCTCGGCGCGCAGTTGCAAGCGGCCAAGCTCGACAGCACGGCAACGCCTGCGGCCAAACCGGCCAATCAGGACGATGCCCAGTGGCAGATCGCCAAGGAACTGCTGCGCAAGGCCGGGCAACTGAGTGGCCCGGACCTGCTGGAACAGCTTGAAGGCCTGACCGGCAGCGCCTCGGCGGGCAAGCGCCTGTTGGTGCGCCTGCGCCACTGTGCCGAGGTCAAGGTGCTGAGCGGCGCCGATACGCCGCTCTACAGTTGGGTCGGGGCCTAGTGGCCTGTGTGGCTAATTCGTGCACTCAACTTCGGCGCCAGAACTTGCCAGTCTGCGTTGCCATTCCTCGCCGTAGCGGGCTACGACTCGTCATGGCGCCTTGCCGGGCAAGCCCTGGCACTCGAATTTGAGTACTCGAATTAACCGTACAGGCCACTAGTACAACGCCGCGAACAGCTTGCGACGATAGGTCGTCACCAGCGGATGATCGTTGCCCAGCAGTTCGAACACTTGCAGCAAGGTCTTGTGGGGCAGGCCTTCGCTGTAGCTGCGGTTACGTACGAACAGCTTGAGCAGCGCATCGAGGGCCGCTTCGTACTGCTGGCGCGCCAGTTGCTGGATCGCCAACTGGTACACCGCTTCGTCGTCCTGCGGGTCTTTCGCCAGGCGGGCCTTGAGGTCGGCGGCGTCCGGTAGATGCTTGGCCAGGCCGAGGAACTGGATCTGCGCCTTGGCTCCGGCAAGGGCGGCCTTGTGCTCGTCGCTTTTCACCGCGTCGAGCACGGTCTGGGCTTCGTCCAGCTCGCCGCGCTCGGTCAGGCAGCGGGCATACAGGATCAGGGCCTTGGCGTTGGTGTTGTCTTCACCCAGCAACACCGTGAGCACGGCTTCGGCATCGGCGAAACGCCCGTCGTCGAACAGCGCCTGGGCCTGTTCGAACGGATCGGCGGCGGCCGGCGGCGGCATCTGCACATGGGGCTCGAGCATCGCCCGCACCGCCGATTCCGGCTGGGCACCGGCAAAGCCGTCAACCGGCTGGCCATCCTTGAACAACACCACCGTGGGCAGGCTGCGAATACCGAAGCGGGCGACGATGTCCTGCTCGATATCGCAGTTGACCTTGGCCAGCAGCAGCTCACCCCGATAGCTCTCGGCGATGGTTTGCAGCATCGGCATCAGCGCCTTGCACGGCGCACACCACTCGGCCCAGAAATCCACCAGCACCGGTTTGTGGAAAGAGTTGGCGATCACCGATTGGTCGAAGTCGGCCGTGGTGGCGTCGAAGATGTAGGGCGTTTCCTGAGTCATGGGAATCTCGTAGAGCGCTTGAATGGGGCAACTATACGGCTTGGTGGGGGTGGCTGAAAGCCGGGCTTGTGGTGCCTGATAGGCCGCTATCGCGAGCAGGCTCGCTCCCACAGGGGATTTGTTCAGGTCACAGAATTTGCCGGCACCACAAAACAACTGTGGGAGCGAGCCTGCTCGCGATGCTTTTAAAGCTCGCGCCGCGCGTGGTACAGGCTCACATGCCGAAACTCTTCCGGCTCAGCCAGGTCCGGCAAAGTCATGGCTTCCAGCATTTCGATGCGCCGGTAAAGCGGATGCTGGAAATCCCGCACCCGGGAATCGGCCACCAGGGCCTCGCGGCCACGGCTGAGGAACTGATCGAGCAGCGGCAGGTTGGCCCGGTCGTAGAGCACGTCGGCGACCAGGATCAGGTCGAAGCGATCGGCCTCGGCAAAGAAATCCGTCGAATAACCCAGCTCTACGTCATTGAGCGCGGCATTGGCCTGGCACGCGGCAATCGCCAGTGGGTCCAGGTCGCAGGCCACCACCTCCAGCGCCCCGGCCTTGACCGCCGCAATGCCCGCCACGCCGGAACCGGCGCCAAAATCCAATACCCGCTTGCCCTCGACCCACTGCGGCTGTTCGGCCAGGTAGCGCGCCATCGCCAGGCCGCTGGCCCAGCAGAAGCTCCAGTAAGGCGGTTCGTGGAGGATGCGGCGGGTTTCTTCCGGGCTGAAGGCGCGGTCCATGTTGTCGCCGTCGATCAGCCACAATTTCAAGTCAGTGTCGGGCAGCGGGCAGGCCACCAGGCGCGCGTCGCCCAGTAACTCGCCCAACGCCCGTTGCAGGTCTTGCGGTGCATTCATGGCGCTTTGACGAATTGCAGGGTGCCCAACGCCTGGGTGGTCGGTTGGCTGATGCGTTGTTCCGGCAGGTGCAGGATCAATTGGCCGGACTGGCTGGCACGGCCGCGCAGTTCCACCCGGGCGCCGACCGGAAAGGCATCGGGGTTGAAACGCAAGCGGAAGGGCAGGGCCTGGTTGGTGCCGATCAGGCTGGAACTGGCGAGCAGTTGCTGCGGACGGTCCTTGTCATCGATCACCAGCAGCGCCAATTCGACCTCGGCCCCGGCCGGTACGCCTTGCAGGGTGCCGCTCAATTCCCGCTGATAAGCCGGCAGTGGTCCCAGCTCGGCAGCCTGGCGAGCCTTTTCCTGAGCCTGTTTCGGCGCCGGGGCCGGTGCGGGCGCAGCCGGTTTGGGGGCATCGCTGCTGCACGCCATCAGCAGGCTGAAAAAACTGAGCAAAACGAGCGATCGTAGCGGCATGTGTGGCTCCAGCAAGGTAAATTCCATGGATCTGACGGTAAGCCCGTCTGTATACCGTAAACCCTATGGCTTGTCTTGCCAGTGGGATGCGCTACCATGGCCCTCCCTTTTTTTGTTGCCTGCCACCATGCACTGTCCCTTCTGCGGTGCCAACGACACCAAGGTCATCGACTCGCGACTGGTCGCCGAGGGCGAACAAGTCCGCCGCCGCCGCGAATGCCTGGCTTGCGGTGAGCGTTTCACGACGTTCGAGACCGCTGAACTGGTGTTGCCGCGCCTGATCAAAACCGACGGCAGCCGCCAGCCGTTCGACGAAGAAAAACTGCGCGCCGGCATGCAGCGCGCCCTGGAAAAACGCCCGGTGAGCGTCGAGCGCCTGGAAGCGGCGCTGGTGCACATCAAGCACAAGCTGCGGGCCACTGGCGAGCGCGAGGTCAAGTCCCTGGTGGTCGGTGAGCTGGTGATGGCCGAGCTGCAGAAGCTCGATGAAGTCGCCTACATCCGTTTCGCCTCGGTGTACCGGCGCTTCCAGGACCTGAACGAGTTCCGCGAAGAAATCGACCGCCTGGCCCGCGAACCGGTGAAAGAATGACCGTTCCGGCGCAGCAGGCCGTCCTCGACGCCCACTACATGGCCCGTGCCCTGGAGTTGGCGCGGCGCGGTCACTACACCACCCACCCCAATCCCCGGGTCGGTTGCGTGATCGTGCGCGACGGGCAGATTGTCGGCGAAGGCTGGCACATCCGCGCTGGCGAGCCCCATGCCGAAGTCCACGCCCTGCGCGCTGCCGCTGAACAGGCCCGGGGCGCCACGGCCTACGTGACCCTCGAACCGTGCAGCCATCACGGTCGTACGCCGCCGTGTGCCGACGCGCTGGTCAATGCCGGCGTGGCACGGGTGGTGGCAGCGATGCAGGACCCCAACCCGGAAGTGGCCGGGCGAGGCCTGCAACGGCTGGCCCAGGCCGGTATCGCTACTGAAAGCGGCGTACTGGAAGGCGAGGCGCGCAAGCTCAATGAAGGTTTCCTCAAGCGCATGGAACACGGCCTGCCGTTCGTGCGGGTCAAGCTTGCCATGAGCCTCGATGGCCGCACGGCCATGGAAAGCGGCGAAAGCCAGTGGATCACCGGTCCGGCCGCACGTTCGGCGGTACAACGCCTGCGCGCCCAGGCCAGTGTGGTGCTGACCGGCGCCGATACGGTGCTGGCGGACAATGCCCGGCTGACCGTGCGCGCCGATGAACTCGGGCTGGACCCGGAGCAGACCGCGTTGGCCATGAGCCGTCCGCCGCTGCGGGTGCTGGTGGACGGTCGTTTGCGGGTGCCGCTCGACGCAGCGTTCTTCAAGGCCGGCCCGGCGCTGGTCGCTACCTGCATGGCGGTGGAAGAACAGTACGCCAACGGCCCCGAATGCATGATCGTGGCGGGCGAGGACGGACAGGTCGATCTGCGTCGGCTGCTGGTGGAGCTGGCGGGGCGGGGCGTCAACGAGGTGTTGGTGGAGGCCGGTCCGCGTCTGGCGGGGGCTTTCGCACGGCAAGGCTTGGTGGACGAATTCCAGATTTTCATCGCCGGCAAGTTCCTCGGGTCTTCGGCTCGGCCGCTGTTGGACTGGCCGCTGGCGCAGATGAAAGATGCCCCGGAACTGAAAATCACTGAAATCCGCGCCGTGGGCGATGACTGGCGAGTCACCGCCGTCCCCGTTCCCCAGGCGAGCGTATAATTCCCGGCTTTCGCCCAAGCGGCGGCCCGTTCTCGAGGAGGACTCCATGTTTACCGGCATCATCGAATCCATCGGCAGCATCCGCGCACTGACCCCCAAGGGCGGCGATGTGCGGGTCTACGTCGAAACCGGCAAGCTCGACCTGAGCGACGTCAAGTTGGGCGACAGCATTGCGGTCAACGGCGTGTGCCTGACCGCCGTCGAGTTGCCGGGCAACGGTTTCCTGGCGGATGTCAGCCGCGAAACCCTCGACTGCACCGCCATGAACGACCTCAAGAGTGGTAGCCCGGTCAACCTGGAAAAAGCCCTGACGCCGACCACCCGCTTGGGCGGCCACTTGGTCAGCGGCCACGTCGATGGCGTCGGCGAAGTGGTTTCGCGCACCGATAACGCCCGCGCCGTGGAGTTTCGCATCCGCGCGCCCAAGGAACTGGCCAAGTACATCGCCCACAAAGGCTCGATCACCGTCGACGGCACCAGCCTGACGGTCAATGCGGTGGATGGCGCCGAGTTCCTGCTGACGATCATTCCCCATACCCTGAGCGAAACCATCATGGCTTCGTACCGGCCGGGGCGCCGGGTCAACCTGGAAGTCGACTTGCTGGCCCGGTACCTGGAGCGCCTGCTGTTGGGCGAAAAGGCCGCAGAGCCTGCAGCCGGTAATATCACTGAAAGCTTTCTGGCCGCCAACGGCTACCTCAAATCCTGACCCAAGGGGGTGCCGCGTGGCGCTCAATAGCATCGAAGAACTGGTTGAAGACATCCGCCAAGGCAAGATGGTCATCCTCATGGATGACGAAGACCGCGAGAACGAAGGCGACCTGATCATGGCCGCCGAGTGCTGCAAGGCCGAACACATCAACTTCATGGCCAAGCATGCCCGCGGGTTGATCTGCATGCCGATGACCCGCGAGCGCTGCGAGCTGCTGAAGTTGCCGCTGATGGCGCCGCGCAACGGCTCGGGCTTCGGCACCAAGTTCACCGTGTCCATCGAGGCCGCCGAAGGCGTGACCACCGGGATCTCCGCCGCTGACCGCGCGCGCACCGTGCAGGCCGCTGCCGCCCGGGACGCCAAGGCCGAAGACATCGTCAGCCCCGGCCACATCTTCCCGCTGATGGCCCAGGCCGGCGGCACCCTGGCCCGCGCCGGCCACACCGAAGCCGCGTGCGACCTGGCGCGCATGGCCGGTTTCGAGCCCAGCGGTGTGATCTGCGAAGTGATGAACGACGACGGCACCATGTCCCGTCGCGCGGAGCTGGAAACCTTTGCCGCCGAACACAATATCAAGATCGGTACCATCGCCGACCTGATCCACTACCGGATGATCCACGAACGTACCGTTCAGCGGATTGCCGAACAGCCCCTGGACAGCGAACTGGGCCAGTTCAACCTGGTGACCTACCGCGACTCGGTGGAAGGCGACGTGCACATGGCGCTGACCCTGGGCACCGTGTGTGCCGAAGAACCGACCCTGGTGCGCGTGCACAACATGGACCCACTGCGCGACCTGCTGATGGTCAAGCAACCCGGCCGCTGGAGCCTGCGGGCCGCCATGGCCGCGGTGGCCGAGGCCGGCAGTGGCGTGGTATTGCTGCTCGGACACCCGCTCGATGGCGACGTGCTGCTGGCGCACATCCGTGAAACCGGCGACCAGGCAGCGGTGAAAAAACCGACCACCTACAGCATCGTCGGTGCCGGTTCGCAGATCCTTCGTGACCTGGGCGTGCGTAAAATGCGCCTGATGAGCGCACCGATGAAATTTAATGCGATATCCGGTTTCGATCTGGAAGTTGTAGAATACGTGCCCTCCGAATAATAGCCCGGAGATTTCGGCATTGTTGTTCACTTAAGGCTTGTTAGATTCATTGTGGCGAGGGAGCTTGCTCCCGCTTGGGTGCGAAGCACCCACAACAGGGCCGCTGCGCAGCCCGGCGGGAGCAAGCTCCCTCGCCACAAAAGCTTGAAAGTGAACGACATGGCGGGATTTGCGATGCTGTATTCGTGGCTAATATCACTGAAGGAGCGCGTATAGAACGCGCTCTGGCTCTTTAAGAGATCTGACGAATGACCCTGAAGACCATCGAAGGTACCTTCATCGCCCCTAAAGGCCGCTACGCTCTGGTAGTGGGCCGCTTCAACAGTTTCGTGGTCGAGAGCCTGGTTGGCGGTGCGGTCGATGCCCTGGTTCGCCATGGCGTGAGCGAAAGCGACATCACCATCATCCGTGCCCCTGGCGCCTTCGAGATTCCGCTGGTTGCGCAGAAAGTCGCTCAAAAGGGCGAATATGCGGCAATCATCGCCCTGGGCGCGGTCATTCGTGGCGGTACTCCGCACTTCGAATACGTGGCCGGCGAATGCACCAAGGGCCTGGCCCAGGTGTCCATGGAGTTCGGCGTGCCAGTCGCCTTCGGCGTTCTGACCGTTGATTCCATCGAGCAAGCCATCGAACGTTCCGGCACCAAGGCCGGTAACAAAGGTGCCGAAGCTGCCTTGTCCGCCCTGGAAATGGTCAGCCTGCTGGCGCAGTTGGAGGCCAAGTGATTAGCGACGAAAGCGATCGTTTCAACCCGCGCGATCCCAAGCCAGCCGATGCCGGCAAGCCGTCGAAAAGCGCCAAGCGTCGCGAAGCCCGTCAGCTCGCGACCCAGGCGCTGTATCAATGGCACATGGCCAAGCAATCGCTGAACGAGATCGAAGCGCAGTTTCGGGTCGATAACGATTTCAGTGATGTCGACGGTGCTTACTTCCGCGAGATCCTGCACGGGGTCCCGCAGTTCAAGACCGAAATCGACACCGCGCTCACGCCATGCCTGGACCTGACCATCGAAGAGCTGGACCCGGTCGAACTGGCGGTCCTGCGCCTGTCCACCTGGGAACTGCTCAAGCGCGTCGACGTCCCGTACCGCGTGGTGATCAACGAAGGGATCGAGTTGGCGAAAGTCTTCGGTTCCACCGATGGCCACAAGTTCGTCAACGGTGTGCTCGACAAACTCGCCCCGCGTCTGCGTGAAGCTGAAGTGAAGGCGTTCAAGCGCTGATTGGCGCTTGCAGCGACGCTATGGGCGAATTTGAGCTGATCCGTAATTACTTCGCCGCCGCGCCCTGCGCGCAAGGCGGCGAGGGCGTTGCGCTGGGGATCGGCGACGACTGCGCCTTGCTGGCCGTTCCTCCCGGGGAACAGCTGGCGGTGTCCACCGACACACTCGTGGCCGGCGTGCATTTCCCAGACCCGTGCGACCCGTTCCTGCTCGGCCAGCGCTCGCTGGCCGTGGCGGTCAGCGACCTGGCGGCCATGGGCGCCACGCCTGTGGCCTTTACCCTTGCCTTGACCCTGCCGACGGTGACTGCCGATTGGCTGCAAGCCTATGCCCGCGGTTTGAACCAGATGGCCCGGGCCTGTGGCGTGGCGCTGGTGGGCGGAGATACCACGCGTGGACCACTGAGCCTGACCATGACCGTGTTCGGTCGCGTGCCGTCCGGCCAGGCCTTGACCCGTAGCGGCGCGCAGCCTGGCGATTGGCTGTGTGTTGGCGGTGAGCTGGGCAATGCCGCCGGTGCATTGCCGCTGGTACTCGGCCAGCGTAGCGCCGAACCTGTCGTCGCCGAGCCACTGCTGGCCCATTACTGGTCACCATGTCCGCAGATCGACCTGGGCCTGGCGCTACGTGGCAAGGCCAGCGCGGCGATGGATATTTCCGACGGCCTGCTGGCCGATTGCGGGCATATCGCCCTGGCGTCCGGGGTGGCCTTACAGGTTGAACGCGATCGACTGCCGCTGTCCAACGCTCTAGTAGCCTTTCTGGGCCGCACGGATGCCGCCCGCGCGGCCCTGAGCGGCGGTGATGACTACGTGCTGCTGTTCACCGTGGCACCGGGCCGATTGGCGGCATTACAGGCCGAAGGCTGGCCGATCCACGTGATCGGTCGCGTACAGGCCGGGCAAGGCGTCACGCTGGTCGACAACACCGGGCAGGACATCACCCCGCAAATCCGCGGCTATCAACATTTTCGGGAGACACCGTGACAGATCATCCCAACCAGGTCCCGGCGGAGTTCGTTCCGCCTTCGGTCTGGCGCAATCCCTGGCATTTCCTGGCATTTGGCTTCGGTTCGGGTACTTTGCCTAAAGCCCCTGGCACCTGGGGCTCGCTGGTTGCGCTACCCTTCATACCGTTGTGGCAGATGTTGCCGGATTGGGGCTATTGGCTGATGCTGGGCATCACCATGCTGTTTGGCTTCTGGCTGTGTGGCAAAGTGGCGGACGATTTGCGGGTGCACGACCATGAAGGCATCGTCTGGGACGAAATGGTCGGCATGTGGATCACCTTGTGGCTGGTACCAGAAGGCTGGTACTGGTTGCTGACGGGTTTTCTGGTGTTCCGTTTCTTCGATATTCTCAAGCCGTGGCCCATTCGCTGGATCGACCGGCATGTGCACGGCGGTGTCGGTATCATGCTCGATGATGTGTTGGCCGGGGTTTTCGCCTGGCTGGCAATGCAAGGATTGGTGTGGTGTTTCACCTGAAGGAGCTGGGCATGGGCGTAAGTCGCGCACTGTTGCTGTTGCTGTGTCTGGGAGCCTGTGTGGGGGTTGGGGTTGCCGAGTCGGCGTCGCTTCCCGACAAGGTCCGCGCAGCCAGCGAGGAGTGGGCCGATTACACCCAGGCCGACGGCCAGGGCATGGGCTGGGACATCTTGCGCGCGGTGTTCGAGCCAGAAGGCGTCAAGCTGGAGATCCGCAGCGTGCCCTACACTCGCTCGATCGGGTTGGTGCAGCGTGGTGAGGTCGACGTGCAGGTCGGCGCCTATCGGGATGAGTCCGAAGGCGTGCTTTATCCCAAGTGGCACTACGACGTCGATCACATCTATGCCCTGGGGCTGGCGTCCAAGCCAACGCCGACCCTGGCGACGATTGGTAACTATCGACTGGTATGGATGCGCGGCTACGAATACAACAACTACCTGCCCAACATCCGCCGTTTCAACGAAATCCACCGGGCGGTGGGGATCTTGCCCATGCTGATTCATGAACGAGCGGATTTCTACATCGATGCATCGATGGAAATCGAAGAAGTGCTCGCCAAGGCCGACGATCCCAAGCAGTTCAAACTCTCACCGCTGATCAATTTGCCGCTGTACCTGGGCTTTGCCAACACCGCAAACGGAAAGGCGCTGCTTGATCTGTTCGACCGGCGCATGGAGGTACTGGTGAAAACTGGCCAGCTCAAACCGATTTTCGAACGTTGGAAGCAACCCTATCCTTTCGACGAGAATGGCAAGCCACCGAAGCCGTAATCAAACTTTTCGATGGTTATGGCCGACAATTCAGCCTAAGCGTCGGTCGGGACGTGCTGTTACAATGCCCGCCTCTGCGAAACTCCAGTACTAGATCAGGAGCACACCGGTGCCTGTCGTTTTTGTTGCCGCTTCCAAGCTGCCGACGCCTTTTGCGCAATTCACCATGCATGGTTTTCTCGATGAAGCCACCGGCCGCGAGCACGTTGTGCTGAGCCTGGGTGATTTCGCCGACGGCAGCCCGGTACTGGGTCGCCTGCACTCCGAATGCCTGACGGGCGACGCCCTGTTCAGCCAGCGCTGCGATTGCGGTTCGCAACTCGAAGCCGCGCTGCAAGCCATCGCCCGTGAAGGCCGTGGTGTGTTGCTGTACCTGCGCCAGGAAGGGCGTGGGATTGGCTTGTTGAACAAGATCCGCGCCTATGAACTTCAAGATGGCGGCGCCGATACCGTCGAAGCCAACGAGCGCCTGGGCTTTGCCGCCGACCTGCGTGACTACAGCATCTGCCTGCCGATGCTCCAACACCTGGGTGTGAAGTCCTTGCGGCTGATGACTAACAACCCGCGCAAGGTCAAGGCGCTGACCGACATGGGCATCGTGGTCGCCGAGCGTGTGCCGCTGCACACCGGCCATAATCCGCATAACAAACTTTATCTGGCGACCAAGGCCAGCAAGCTCGACCACATGATGGGCAACGAGCACCAGGGCGAGGTTGACCGGGCGTGACGCGTGGTCAGGTTCGGCGGCGACTGGCCGTCAGTTGGTGGAAATACCTGGCACTGGCCCTGGTACCGCTGTTCGTGATCAACCTGGTGTTTGGCCAGGGCGAAGCGATCCTGCCGGTGTTGGCGATGCCGCTGTTCATTGCTGGCGTGGCGTCGATGTTCGTCAGCCTGCGATTCTTCGGGCCTTATAAACACGCCTTGGTTGCAACCCAGAAAGCCCTCGATACACCGGAAGAACCCCAGGCCTGGATTGCTCTGGCGGCTCGCCGTCGTGCAGCCTTTCTTGTCGCGGGGCTGCCAGCCTGGATCGGCGCCCTTGCCGTGTTCGTGGGCCTGGAGGCGGTGCCGCTGATGTTGCTGGCCTTGTCCTCCACGGTACTGTTCTACCTGTATCGCATCCCGCGTCAGCTCGGCTGATGAGCCGCTGGCTGGCGGTCCTGCTGCTGGCCGTCAGTGCCTCGACGGTGGCGGCCCCGCGTGTCGTCAGCCTGGCACCGTCACTCTCGGAAATCGTCGTTGAACTGGAGTCCGCTGACCTGCTCGTGGGCGTGCTGGATGGCGGTGACCGTCCGCCGATGCTGCAAGACCTGCCCTCGGTCGGCCGTTACGGGCAACTGGACATGGAGCACCTGCTCAGCCTCAAGCCCGATCTGCTCCTGCTCTGGCCCGGCAGCGTTGGCCCGGCCCAGCGCCAGCAGCTCAAGGGCCTGGGCATTCCCCTCTATATCGCTGACCCCCACAGTCTCGACCAACTCATCACGCAAATCGAAGCCATCGCCATGCAGCTCGGCCGCCCGGAGCGGGGTGTGCAGCGAGCGGCGCAGTTGCGCGTGCGTCTTGAGGAACTGCGCCAGCGTTACCGGCGCGCCACGCCATTGCCGGTGTTCTATCAGGTCTGGGATCGGCCGCTGTACACCGTTGGTGGCGGGCAGATCATCAGTGATGCATTGGCAGTGTGCGGGGCGCGGAACGTCTTCGCCGACCTGAGCGTGCCGGCGCCGCAGGTGAGCGTGGAGTCGGTGCTGCAGCGCAATCCACAGGTTCTCCTCGCCACGGAGCAGGCGCAGCTTGATGCCTGGAAAGCCTGGCCGCAGTTGCCGGCGGTGACGCAGGGACGGTTGCTGTTAGTGCGTGACAAGGGGCTGGAGCGACCCAGTGGGCAGATGATCGAGGCGACGGCACGGTTGTGTGAGTTGATTGCGCCGGACAGGTAGGCCGCGGCGTCTGCAATCGCGAGCAGGCTCGCTCCCACCGTTGATCGACGGCGGATACAAAATCCGAATTCACCAAAAATTCCCTGTGGGAGCGAGCCTGCTCGCGATGAGGCCAGCGCAAACTTCACAAGTCTCGGATCAGATATCCGGTGTCCAAGTCACCCCAAACAACCAGGCCCGCCCATCTTCCCGATACCCATACTGCTGACCATCATGGCTATACAGCGCCCGGCTGTAACCCTTGTCCAGCAGGTTATCCACCTTCATCTCCAGCTTCACTTCCCGGGTCAACGCCCAACTGCCGCGCAACCCGAGCAAGGCATAACCGCCCAGGGCATTGCGGTTGTTCTCGTCGTCGTAGCTGCCGCTCACCGCTTGCCAGGTGGCACCCAGGCCCAGGCGGTCGAATTGCCGATCCAGGTCCAGGCTCAAGGTCCGCCGGGCGCGGCGGGCGAGGGTGTGGCCGCTGTCGCGGTCGCGCGGGTCGATGATGGCCAGGCCAAGGTTGCTCTGCCAGCCGAACAGTTCCTGCATCAGAGCCATCTCAAACCCGTTGATCCGCGCCGAGGCGACGTTCTGTGGGCGTGAGTTGCTGCCAAAGATGATCGCGTCTTCCAGGTCCGTGCGGTACAGCGAGGTCTCCAGGCGGGCGCTGTCGCTCAGTTGGCTGCGCCATTGCAACTCGTAGCTTTTGGCCGTCTCGGGTTTCAGGTCCGGGTTGCTGTAGTCCGGGTAGTACAGGTCGTTGAAGGTCGGCGCGCGGAAGCTTTCGCTGTAGGTCAGCAACACGTCGTTGTCCGGGTTGATCGGCAGGGTGAGCGTGCCGCTCCAACTGTTCTGGCCGCCAAACTGCTGGTTCTGGTCGCGACGCAGGCCCAGTTCGGTGGAGAAGGTTTCGGCCTGGAAGCGGTGCTGGATGAACGCTGCACGGTTCCAACGGCTGTCTTCGTCGAACGGCGTGCTGCTGTTGACCCGGTCCTGATACCAGTCGCCGCCGACGATCAGGCTGTTGCGCTCGTCCAGCTTCACGTCGTTCTGCCAGGTCACGGAATCGCGGTAGGTGTTGAACACTTCGCGGACGTCACTGAGCTTGTCGAAAGTCTTTTCACGGTTTTCGCTGTGGCCCAGTTCCAGGCGCGATTTCCAGGTGTCGTTGAGCCGTCCGTCCACATAGGTGCTGAAGCTGCTCACCGCAAACTCGCTATGGGGTTGCTGGGGCAGGGATTCGAAGGTGGTCGGGTCGAAGCGGCCGAACGGGTTGTCGTATTCGCTTTTGCCGCGGTTATCCAACAGGTTCAAGCCAACTTCCAGGTCATCGCTGGCGGCATGGCTCAGGCTGAGGCTGAAGGACTGGTTGCGGTTGGCGTCCTCGTCGCGGTCGCTGGCGTAGGACTCGTGGGTTCGATTATCGCCGGCGCTGTCGTCGAGGCTGGCCCCGAGATTGAAGCGCGTCTGCTCATCGCCACCGGACAGGCTCAGGCTACGCTCCCAGGTCTGTTGGCTGCCGAAGCCCAGGTGCAGGCGTGGTTGCAGGCCTTGTTCGTTGCCGCGACGGGTGAAAATCTGGATCACCCCGCCCACCGCATCGGCGCCGTAGATCACCGAGCGCGAGCCGCGCAGCACTTCCACCCGTTCTATCTGGTGGATGTTCAGGCGTTGCAGGTTGCTGTCGCCGGAGGTGGCGTTGCCGATGCGCTGGCCGTCCACCAGCACCAGGCTCTGGGCCGATTTGGTGCCGCGAATGTAGATCCCTGGCAGGCTACCGCGCCCACCCAACGGCGCCACCTGCACTCCCGGCACGCGGCTGAGCAGGTCAGTGACGCTGGCTGGTTGCAGGCGCTCGATGTCGTCGCGGGTGAACACCGTGTTGGCGGCGCTGCTGTCGTTGCGGGCCTCGACCTGGCGGTTGGCGCTGATCACGATGTCGGGCAGCTTCAGGGCTTGGTCGCGTTCGAAGGTGTCGGCCAGCAGATCAGGGGTGGGGAGCAGGGAAAGAGTGAGGGCTAGGCGCAGTTTCATGGGTGTTCCGTGACTACTTGGTCCGCACAAAACCAATGTGGGAGCGAGCCTGCTCACGATAGCAGTGTGTCAGGCAATACGGATGCCGACTGGTCTACCGCTATCGCGAGCAGGCTCGCTCCCACAGGAGGATATGTGTGGTCTGAAAATTACAGGCCCAGCAGTTGCAACCGCTGGCGCACCGACGTTTCGATCCCGGCCTCATCCAGCCCGCACTCAGCCAGCATCTGTGCCGGCTTGGCATGTTCGACATAGCTGTCCGGCAAGCCCAGGTGCAGCACCGACTTGAGGATGTTCTCCCGGGCCAGGAATTCGCTGACCGCCGCACCGGCGCCGCCCATGATGGCGTTTTCCTCGATGGTCACCAGCAGCTCATGACTGGCAGCGATCTTGCGCACCAAGGCTTCGTCCAGAGGTTTGACGAAACGCATGTCCACCACGGTGGCGTCCAGGGCTTGTGCAACTTTCAAGGCTTCGGCCAGTTGTACGCCGAACACCAGCAGCGCGGTTTGCTTACCTTGGCGGCGGATCACGCCCTTGCCGATCTCGATCGGCTCCAGGTCGGCTTCGATCGTTGCGTTCGGGCCGGTGCCACGAGGGTAGCGCACTGCCGCCGGGCCATTGAACAGGTGCCCGGTGGTGAGCATCTTGCGCAGCTCGTTTTCATCGCTCGGGGTCATCACCAGCATGCCGGGGATGCAGCGCAGGAACGACAGGTCGAAACTGCCAGCATGGGTCGGGCCGTCTTCGCCCACCAGGCCGGCGCGGTCGATGGCGAACAGCACGTCGAGGTTCTGCACCGCGACGTCATGGATCAACTGGTCATAGGCGCGTTGCAGGAACGTCGAATAGATCGCCACCACCGGTTTGGCGCCTTCGCACGCCATGCCGGCGGCGAGGGTCACGGCGTGCTGCTCGGCAATCGCCACGTCGAAATAGCGCTGTGGATAGCGTTCGCTGAACGCCACCAGGTCCGAGCCTTCCTTCATCGCCGGGGTGATGCCCACCAGGCGCGGGTCGGCGGCGGCCATGTCGCACAGCCATTGGCCGAACACGCCGGAATACTTCGGTCCGCCGGCCTTTTTCGGCGCGGCCGCCGGGGCGTCCAGGGGTTCGAGCTTGGTGATGGCGTGGTAACCGATCGGGTCGACTTCCGCCGGGGCGAAGCCTTTGCCTTTCTTGGTGACCACGTGCAGGAATTGCGGGCCCTTGAGGTCGCGCATGTTGCGCAGGGTGGCGATCAACGTGGGCAGGTCGTGGCCGTCGATGGGGCCGATGTAGTTCCAGCCCAGCTCTTCGAACAGCGTGCCGGGAACCAGCATGCCCTTGGCGTATTCTTCGGTACGGCGGGCGATTTCCCAGGCACCGGGCAGGCGTGACAGTACTTTCTTGCTGCCTTCGCGCATGCTGGCGTAAGTGCGGCTGGAGAGGATCTTCGCCAGGTAGTTGGACAGCCCGCCGACATTGCGCGAGATCGACATGTCGTTGTCGTTGAGGATCACCAGCATGTTGGCGTTGACTTCCGGCGCGTGGTTCAGCGCTTCGAAGGCCATGCCCGCCGTCAGAGCGCCGTCGCCGATCACGGCAATGGCCTTGCGCTCGCTGTTTTGCAGGCGGGCGGCAATCGCCATGCCCAGGGCGGCGCTGATGGACGTGCTGGAGTGGCCGACGCCAAAGGTGTCGTATTCGCTCTCGGAGCGACGCGGGAAGGCGGCGATGCCGTCCTTCTGGCGCAGGGTGCCCATGCGCTGGCGACGCCCGGTGAGGATCTTGTGCGGGTAGGCCTGGTGCCCGACGTCCCATACCAGCCGGTCGTCCGGGGTATCGAACACGTAATGCAATGCGATCGTCAGCTCGATGACGCCCAGGCCCGCGCCGAAGTGCCCACCGGTCTGGCCGACCGTGTAGAGCAATTCCAGGCGCAACTCATCGGCCAGGGTTTCCAGCTCGGCTTCACCCAGGCGACGCAGGCCGTCCGGCGTGTTGGCGCGGTCCAGCAGGGGCGTGGTCGGGCGCTTGCGGGGAATCTCTTGGAACGTCGTGGGCATCAGGCGAATCGTTATAGGTATAGAAAGAGGCGGCAGTTTACCTTATGCATCGCAAGCTGCCCACGCGTTGGCCGGAACTTGGCCGATACGCAGTCTAAAGGGGTTGACCCCGTATCAACTGCGGCGTTCGACGATATATCGCGCCAAGTCACGCAACGGTTCGGCCGCCGCGTCAAAGGGTCGCAGCGCGGCCAGGGCCTGGTCACGCAACTCCAGGGCATAGGCCTTGGCGGCGTCGAGGCCGAGCAGGGCCGGGTAGGTCGGCTTGTCGCGGGCGATGTCGGCGCCCTGGCGTTTGCCCAGGGTCTGGGTATCGCTTTCGACGTCGAGGATGTCGTCCTGCACCTGGAACGCCAGGCCAATGGCCCGGGCGTAGGTCTGCAAGGCTTGTAGCTGTGCGGGTGCGGCTCGACCGCTGGCGAGGGCGCCGAGTTTGACGCTGGCCTCGATCAAGGCACCGGTCTTGTGCCGGTGCATGTATTCCAGCGCGCTCTGGTCCAGCTTCAAGCCCACCGAGCCGAGGTCGATGGCCTGGCCGCCGACCATTCCGGCGGGGCCGGCCGCCAGCGCCAGGGCAGTGACCATGTCCAGGCGAGTCTGCGCCGGGCAATCGCTCAGGGCCGGGTCCAGCAGGGCGCTGAAGGCCAGGCTCTGCAAGCCGTCGCCAGCCAGGATCGCGCAGGCTTCGTCGAATTTTTTGTGGGTGGTTGGCTGGCCGCGACGCAGGTCATCGTCGTCCATGGCCGGCAAGTCATCGTGAACCAGCGAATACGCGTGGATCAGCTCCACCGCGCAGGCCGCGCCATTGGCCTGCTCGGCCTGGCCGCCCAGGGCTTCGCACGCGGCATAGGCCAACAATGGACGCACGCGCTTGCCGCCGTTCATCACGCTGTAGCGCATGGCTTCGTACAGGCGCGCCAGTTCCGGGCTTGGAGCGCTGAACAAACTATCCAGTGCAGCATTGACCCGGGCCTGGCTGCTGGCTTGATAGGCGCCGATCATTCAGGCTGGTCCGCGTCGAAAGGCTCTTCGGTCAGCTCGCCATCGCGCTCGAGCAGCAACTGCACCTTCTGCTCGGCCTGGGCCAGCGCCGCCTGGCAGTCGCGAGTCAAGCCGATGCCTTGCTCGAAGGCGGTCAGCGAGTCTTCCAGCGACAATTCGCCGTTCTCCAGGCGCTCGACCAGCGTTTGCAGGTCGGCCAGGGATTGTTCGAAATCCAGTGCAGCTTTTTTGCGGGCCATGGCGGCTATTCCGGTTGACTGTTAAACCGGCGCGACACTAGCAGACATGGGGTTTTGGGGCAAATCAGGGCGGGGTGAATCGAAGCGCAACGGATGAGCTGATACAGGCTACGGCCGACCGGCTTTTGTGGCGAGGGAGCTTGCTCCCGCTGGGCTGCGAAGCAGACCCAAACCTGCAAAGACTTTGCGACTGCTGCGCAGTCGAGCGGGAGCAAGCTCCCTCGCCACAAGGTGTTCCGTCGGCTTGTCGGGTATTCAGTTGGCTGGATAGTTGATTCGGTACCGCGTGCTGCGCCCTCCGCCAGGCATTCGCTCCAGGCAGCCTTTCTCCAGCAGTTCCGTCAGATGCCGGGTGGCCGTCGCCTTGGAGACCTTGGTCACGGCCTGGTATTGAGCAGCGCTGATCCCGTGCTCAAAGCCTTTTTCACCGCCATCGAGCAACCGATTCAGCACTTTGGTCTGTTCAGGCGTGAGTGCCGAAGCGCGATGGGCTTGCCAGAACCGCGTCTTACCCAACACGCTTTCGATCTGCGTCATCGCTTTGTGCAGGCTGCGTAACAGGGTCTGCAGGAACCAGGTCAACCAGGCCGTGATATCCAGTGTGGCTTTCTGACTGCTTTCGAGGATTCGGTAATAGCCGGCGCGGTCTTCCAGGATACTCACCGACATGGCATAGAAACGGATCGCTTGGGCTTCGCCCTGGGCCAGTGCGAGGTCGGTCAGGGTACGGGTGAGGCGACCATTGCCATCGTCGAACGGATGCAGGGTGACAAACCAGAAGTGAGCAATACCGGCACGCAACAACGGATCGAGCTCGGCCTGATGACGACTGGCCTCGAACCAGTCGACGAACGTTTGCAATTGCTGTTCAAGGCCCTGACGAGGCGGCGCCTCGAAGTGAACGGTAGGTCGGTCCAGTCGGCCTGAGACCACTTGCATCGGTTCGGCACCGCGCAACGCACCTACGCGGATCTGCCTATGGGCAAGGTCGCTCGCTTGATCAGGAAACAACCACTCGTGCCATTCCAGCAAGCGCTCGATGGTCAGGGGCTGGTTGAAGTGCCGGGTCGCGTCCAGCAACAGGTTCGCCAAGCCTTCGCTGCGGTGGCTGACCGGCGTGTCATCGACTTGTTCGAGGCCCAGGCGCCGGGCCAGGGAAGAGCGCACCGAGCCGACATTCAATTGCTCTCCTTCGATAGCCGAGGAGGTCACGATGTTTTGCAGCAAGGCATCCAGTTCGTTCTGGACGCTGATCGAAGTCGTGACCGCGCCGGTCATGCCGAGCAATTGACCCTGGGCCTGCACGCATTCGCGCAGCAGCGGTGCCAATGCTTCAGCTTGCCAGTGAAAACCGGGCCAGTCGGGCTGTTGCCAGATCCAATGGAATGCCATGCGCCTGTCCAAAGATGAATGAGCTGAATAATAACGCTATTCGGCTCATTTTGTGAGCCGAATAGATCTTCTATTCGGCTCTCGCAACCCTCAGTACGTGATTTCCCACACAGAATCGCGCGTTCCCCGATTGTTAATAATCCGCCGAATCGCTAACCTTCGCGCCATCTACGGCCCCCTTGCGACGGGGCCTTCAGACGAAACCTGAATAATGACAAGCGCGCTGAGGATTGGCGCCGGGTTGCGTCGTGCATGGCAGGAGGCATACGTGCGTTTTCTTTCTTTATTGATCGTGTTGCTCGGCGCGCCGCTGGCGTGGGCGCAGCCTTCTGCCGAGATGTCGGAGCCGGTGGGCGGCTGGCGCTACAGCGGCTTGCTCGATCGCACTGAAAACCCCCAGGTCGCCTATCCCACGCCGCCCATCGATCGGGGCGTGCAGCGTAATCGCACGATGATCGAGGGCCGGCTCAAGGCCATGGGCACGGCTCGCCAGCCCCACAGCCTGGCGGTCAACGGCAACCCACTGAATCTCTATACCGACGACGAGGGGCGTTTCGCCCGGCCGTATGCGTTCGGCGCCGGCTCCAACAGCGTCGAGGTGCGCAGCTCCGAAGGCCAGTCCCTCAAGCGCGTGCAATTCTATGAAGCCAACAACCTGCGCACCCCGGCGCAGATCCGCGTGGTGCTCGGCTGGGACGATCCCAAGGCCGAACTCGACCTGCATATCGTCACACCCGACGGCCAACATGCGTTCTTCGGCCAGCCGGCGCTGAGCAACGGCGGCGGCCTCGACCCCGATGGCGTCGACGGCCCCGGCCCGGAAATGTTCACCATGACCGCGCCGATGCACGGCACCTACCTGGTCTACGTGAACTATTGGGGCAACTACGGCAGCGGCGGCTACAACTTCGATGAGACCAGCAACCAGAACGAGGTGATCACCTCGCAAATCAACCTGGTGCTCAACGAAAACACCGTCAATGAAAAACGCGAAACCTTTGTCGTGCCCCTGCGTGCCATTGGCGATCTGTTGCTGGTCAAGACTTTCAACTACTAAGTATCCGCTCCACGGATGAACAGGCCCTTGTGAATATGAGCGACAACACTGCTTCCCCGACCACGCCGACACCTGTCGCCAAACCTGGACGCCGCTGGCCGGCGCTGCTGATCGGGCTGTGCCTGGTGGCGGGTGTCGTCGCCGGGATGGGCTGGTTCATGACCAAGCCCAAGGCGCCGCCCATGGAGCTGGCGTTGGAAAAACTCGGACTGAGCCGCCCCGACGGCTTGCTCGAGGCCCATTCCCTGAGCCAGTTGCCCAAGGACCTGTTGGCGGTGCCGTTCCTCAAGGCCACGCTCACCGAGGACTTTGTCTTCTATTACGAGGCCCATGCCGACCGTCTCGGGCTGATCGGCAGCCTGCGCCGGATCATCTATGAGCATGACCTCAAGTTGCAGGACAGCCTGATCGAAGAGCTGTTCGACCAACCGGCCGATGTGGCGCTGTGGCGCGGTGCCGATGGTCGCCTCAAGGATTTCCTGTTGGTGATGGATCGCGGCGGGCTGGCCAAGGTGCTGGAACCGTTGGCCAAGGTCGCCTTGGACGATACGCAGTTGAGCAAGCTCAGCGACCTGAAAGTCGGTGGCGATGACGTCGCGCTCTACCAGCTCAGCTACAACGCCAGCAAATCCCTGCTTTTCGCCTCCCATGGCGACAAACTGGTGGTGCTGTCCAACCCGACCAAGCTGTATGACCCGGCCAGTGGCGCCGCGGTTGAACGGGGCAGCGTTTCGACCACCGCCCTGGCCGCCTTGCTCAATGGCGACAAACTGTTCCCCGAAGCCTTCGGCCTGCCGCCCAAGGCACCAGAGGTCAAGCAGCGCATCTCGGTCAACGCCAGCGTGCTCGCCATGGGCTACCAGCGTTTCATCCCGAACTTCGCCGGCTTGCGCTTCGACATGGATGACAAGGGCTGGCACAGCTTCCTGGCCATGGACGAACTGGAAAACCAACCGGACTTCGACTTCAAGCCGATCTGGCAAGCCATGCCCATGGGCGCCAGTGCCTGCGTAGCCTTGCCCCTGGCTGCCGAGCAGCAGAAACCGTTGCTGGTCAAACTCGGTGCCGACGAAAAAGCCGCCCAGGCCATGGTCGACCATGTGGCCGGCGCGGCGGGCCTGTGCTGGTACGCCGATTCGCGCCTGTACACGCCGCTGTTGGTGGCGAGCCTGAATGAAGACGACGGCAAGCTCGACGCCGACCTGGGCAGCCTGTTCGGTTCGATGGTGGGCGCCTATGAAAACAACGTCGCCGAACATGCCTTCCCGGTGGTCGAGAAGCAGCAGGGCTCGACGCACCAGTGGCTGCGTCAGGTCAGTTCCAATTTCGGCCCGTACCTGGCCAAGGAAGCCGAGCAACCCGACGCGATCACCGGCAAGGCTTTCCTGCGGGTGAGCCTGGCGCGCCACGGTTCGACCTTGCTGTTCTCCCTCGACGACAAGTTGGTGGACAAGGCCCTCGGTACTCTCGACAAACGCTTCCCGCCCATGGCCGACGTGGTACCCAAGGACCTGCTGATGCCGGTCTACTTCGGCCCGGATTCCATCGCACAACTGATGCAGCGCGAAACCCTCGACAGCTTGCCCCAGGACATGGAGCCGGTGTTCTACAACGCCGCGCAAACCTACCTGATCCCGAAACTGCGCACCCTCGGCGGCTATGGCAAATACGCCCTGACCTTGCCGGAAGGCAGCGAGCCGGACGGCCACTGGCAGTGGCTGCCGCTGGAATGGAAAGCGCTGTGACAGGACTGATCCGCACCCCTGCGTTGACGCTGCTGCTGGCCTTGCTGCTCGGTGGGCCCGCGCGTGCTGGCGAGACGCCGGCGCTGGATGTGCAGCAGTCCCAGGTCTTTCGCGCCTGGTTCGTGCGCATCGCCCAGGAACAGCTGACCAGAGGTCCGAGCCCGCGCTGGTATCAGCAGGACTGCGCCGGGCTGGTGCGCTTTGCCGCCAACGAAGCGCTCAAGGTCCATGATGAAAAATGGCTGCGCAGCAATGGCCTGTCCAATCGCTACCTGCCACCGGAACTGCCCCTCAGCGATGCGCAACGGCGCCTCGCCCAGCAATGGCAGCAGGGCGGCGGCAAGGTCGGGCCTTACGTCAACGCCATCAAGCTGATCCAGTTCAACAGTCACCTGGTGGGCCGCGATGTGGCCCAGGCCCGTCCCGGCGACCTGATGTTCTTCGATCAGGGCGACGACCAGCACCTGATGATCTGGATGGGCCGCTACATCGCCTATCACACCGGCACTACAACCCCTACCGACAACGGCATGCGCTCCGCAAGCCTGCAACAACTCATGAACTGGAAGGACACCCGATGGATACCCGACGCAGCCAACCCCAACTTCATCGGCGTCTATCGACTCAACTTTCTCTCCCAATGACCGGTGCCCGCATGCTGCGCTTGTGTTCAAAACTGCCCCTGCTGTTTGCCTTGTTGCTGGCACCCGTGGTTAATGCCGAAGACACCGTGGAACCCAGCGGCTACACGCCGGTGTCCGGTGAAAGCTTCTTCCTGCTGGCCGACAGCAGCTTTGCCAGCGACGAGCAGGCCATGGTTCGCCTCGAAGCGCCGGGCCGCGACTATCGCCGGTTCCGCATGGAGCCCTATGGCGGCGCCGATATCCGTGTCTATCGCATCGACAAGCCGTTGGATTTCCTCAAGCGCCAGAAAAACCTGCACCGCGTAGTCAGCGATGGGCAGTTCAAGGGCGAAGGCCTGTCGAACACCCTGGCGTACCTGTGGGACAACTGGTATCGCAAGTCCCGTCGGGTGATGCAGCGGGCGTTCTCCTACGAGTCCCGCCAGCAAGTGACCGAAGAAGTGCCGGAGCTGAAGATCGGCGACGCCCTGGTCGCGCCGACGCCGTACGACGCGCCGGCACAATTCGCCTTGATCCCGGGCCTGCCGGTGGTCAGCCAGTTCCGTTATCCGCTGTGGCAAGCCAAGCCGATCCAGCCGCCTGCGGGCGTCAACCTGGCCGGCTCGTCCAGTGAGTTCGTCAGCGTCGCGCCGGGCAACGTTTATGTGCCGCTGGGTCAGTTGAAACCGGGCCTGTACCTGGTGGAGGCGCTGATCGGTAAATACCGCGCGACCACCATGGTCTTCGTCTCCAACACTGTGGCGGTCAGCAAGATTGCCGGTGACGAGCTGCTGGTCTGGGCCGCACGCAAGCACGAAGGGCGTTCGGTGCCCAAGGTCAACGTGCTGTGGACCGATGGCCTGGGCGTGATGAGCAGCGGTGCCACCGATGAAGACGGTCTGTTGCGCCTCAAACACGTCAGCCCGGAGCGTTCGTTCGTCATCGGCGAGGACGAGGAGGGCGGGGTATTCGTCTCGGAAAACTTCTACTACGACAGCGAAATCTACGACACCAAGCTCTACGCCTTCACCGACCGGCCGCTGTACCGGCCGGGGGATTGGGTCTCGCTGAAAATCGTCGGCCGTGAATTCAAGAATGCCCGTGATTCGGTGCAACCGACCGCCGCCGACGTCAATGTCAGCGTGCTGGATGCCACCGGCACCGCCCTGCAAACCCTGGCCCTGAAACTCGATTCCAAGGCCGGTACCCAAGGCCGTTTCCAACTGCCGGAAAACGCCGTGGCCGGCGGCTATGAGTTGCGCTTCAGCTACAAGGACCAGCTCTACAGCAGCGCCTTCCGTGTGGCCGAGTACATCAAGCCGCACTTCGAAATCGCGCTCAACCTGGCCAAGCAGGATTACCGCACCGGCGAGCCGGTCAAGGGCAACCTGGTGTTGCTGTACCCGGATGGCAAGCCGGTGGTCAACGCCACGGTGAGCCTGAGCCTGCGCGCCCAGCAACTGTCGATGGTGGATAACGAGCTGCAATACCTGGGGCAATTCCCGGTGGAGCTGACCAGCAGCGAAGTGACCACCGACGACAAGGGCAACGCGTCCCTCGACCTGCCGGCCGCCGACAAGCCGAGTCGCTACACCCTCACGGTGTTCGCCAGCGATGGCGCGGCGTATCGGGTCAAGACCACCAAGGAAATCCTCATCGACCGTGGCGCGGCGAATTTCCGCCTGAGCGCGCCCCAGCGATTCAGCGCCGTCGGCCAGAAGGTCTCGTTCAGCTACGCCAACGAAGGCGGCAACGAACAAGCCAAGGCCGTGACGCCGGGCAGTTACGCCTGGGTGCGCCTGGAAGATCAGAGCACCGGCGAGGGCAAACTGGCGGCCAAGGACAAGGGTTTCAGCCTGACCTTCGACCGCCCCGGCACCTACAACCTGACGCTCAAGGATGACCACGGCCGGGTCATTGGCGCCGCCGCCCATGCGGTGACCGGCGAAGGCATCAAGGCCGTACCGGGCACCGTCGAGATCGTCCTCGATAAAACCGAATACAAGACAGGTGACGAAGCGCTGGCGCTGATCACCTTCCCGGAACCGGTCAGCGATGCGCTGCTGTCGCTGGAACGGGACAAGGTCGAAGCCACGGCGCTGCTATCCAAGGGCGGCGACTGGCTGAAGATGGAAAAACTCAGCGACACCCAGTACCGCGCGCGCATTGCCGTGAAGGATAACTTCGCGCCCAACCTGACCTTCTCGGTGCTGTACACCAAGGGCGGCCAGTACAGCTTCCAGAATGCCGGCATCAAGGTGGTGACGCCGCAGATCGACGTTGCTGTCGTTACGGACAAAGCCACCTATCGCCCTGGCGACACGGTGACCGTGGACCTGAGCACCCAGTTCGCCGGCAAGGCGATCCCGGCGCACCTGACGGTCAGCGTGGTGGACGAAATGGTCTACGCCCTGCAACCGGAAGTGGCGCCGACCATTGACCAGTTCTTCTATCACCCGCGCCGCAACAACGTGCGCACCAGTGCCAGCCTGTCGTTCATCAGTTACGACGTAGCACTGCCGGGCAGCCCCGGCGCGCCGGGCAAGGCCAACCGCAGCGAGCGTGGGGTCAAGGTGCTGGAGCGGCCGCGGCGTGAAGACGTCGACACCGCTGCATGGCAACCGGAACTGGTCACCGATACCAACGGCAAGGCGCGCTTCACCTTCAAGATGCCGGACTCCCTGACCCGCTGGCGCATCACTGCCAAGGCCATCGCCGACGATGGCCAAGTGGGCCAGAAGAAGCAGTTCATCGCTTCGGAAAAACCGCTGTACCTGAAATGGAGCGGCCCGACGCGCTTCCGCACGGGCGACAAGCCGCAACTGGGCCTGTTCGTGTTCAGCCAGTCGGAAAAACCACTGAAGGCCGAGCTGTTGATCCGTTACGCCGGCGCTGAACAGCGCGTGGTCGCGGACCTGAAAAACGGCATCAACTATGTGGCGCTGCCGGCCCTGGAACTGAGCAGTGGCGACTTGAACGTGCAGTTGCAATTGAATGGCGAAACCCAGGACGCCCTGGCGATGCGCTTGAACGCCAGCGGCAATGGCTGGCAAGTCACCCAGAACCAGCGCTTCGACGTGGCCAGCGGCGACACCCCGCTGACCCTGCCGGCCGACGCCAGCGATATTCGCCTGCGCCTGGATGACAGCCCGCAAGCGTTGTTCCGTTCGGCCCTGGATGACCTGCTGAGTTACCCCTACGGCGGCGTCGAGCAGACCGCCAGTCGCCTGCTGCCGTTGAGCATCGCCTACCCGACCCTGGCGTCGAACCCGCAAATCCGCGACCGCCTGCGGTTGATCATGCAAAACAGCCGCTTGCGCCTGGTGCAGATGGCCGGCCCGTCGGCGAGCTTCACCTGGTGGGGCCAGGACGGTGAGCCGGATGCATTCCTCACCGCCTATGCCTATTACGCCGACTGGCACGCCAGCAAGGCCCTGGACCTGAGCCTGCCACCGGAACACTGGCAGCGGGTGCTGGAGGTCTACGCCAAGCAGGCCGGTGATACGCCGCTGCTGCAACGGGCGCTGATCCTGTCGTTCGCCAAGCAGATGCAACTGCCGGTGAACACCTTGCTCAGCGGCCTGATGGATGATTTGGCGAAGGCCAGTGAAGACAGCACCGAGAGCGTTTTGGACAGCGGCGAAGACAGCCTGGTCATGAATGCGCCGGACTCTGCCCTGGGCTTGGCCAGCGCTCGCGTGCTGACCGCGTCCCTGGCGAAACAGGCGAAGGTGCCGCTGCCGGCGGCTTTCAGTCGTCAAGCGGAGGCCGCGCAACAGCAACTCGAACTGAGCTCGCAGCCGTTCGTCGAGGCCCTGGTGTTATCGTTGCAGAGCTTCGATCAAGCCCGCGCCACTGCATTGCTGGAACGCGTGTTGCCGCAGCAGTCCACCCTGGAACGGGCCTTGGCCCTGACCTGGTTGCAGCGCAGCATCGAACAGGCCGCGCCGGCTGTGGCGCTGGCGCCGGGTGAAGGCTGGGTCGCCAAGCAGGGTGCGACCGGTGAAACCTACTGGCAGTGGCAGGGCGCGCAGCTTCCGACCCAGCTGACTCTCAGCGGTGCCCAGGAGCGTCCATTGCAAGCGGCCCTGAGCTTCCAGAGCCAGCAACCGTCGCTGGCGCCGATGGCCGTGTCCATCACTCGTCGCCTGTCGCGTCTGGTGCCGGGCGACGAGGCCTTCACCTTCAAGCTCGAGGCCGTGGGTAACAAGCCGTTGTCCAGTGACAGCCTCTACCTGGATGAGGTGATCATCAACAGCAAGGCGTCGACGCCGCTGCGCTACGGCATGCTCGAAGTGCCGCTGCCGCCGGGCGCCGATGTGGAACGCACCACCTGGGGCATCCAACTGCAGGGCAAAGCCGACAGCGAACCGACTTCCCTGGAAAAAGCCCGCTTCGAGCCAGGCCAGATGGCCTACGCAGTGCCGGTGGACGCCCTCAGCGGCGAGCTGCGCCTGCGGCACTTGGTGCGCTTCTCCCAGAAGGGCCAGTTCACCTTGCCTCCCGTACGTTTCACCCAGGTCTACGCACCGCAGCATCAGGCGCGGGAACAGAAACCGGCGCTCGGTCAGGTGACGGTCAACTGACATGCGCAGGCGGTGGTTTGGCTGGCTGTTGTGCTTGATCCCTGCGCTGGCAACGGCGCAGGACGAGCCGTTGCGCCTGGCCTTCGATGGTCAGTTGCTGCGAGTGAGCCAGACCCAGGTGCTGGACCGCCAGCCGTTGCCCGATTCCTTGCAGGCGCCGCTGGGCAGCCTGTGGAAACTGTTCGTCTACGCCTGGCTGGTGGACACCGACGCCCGCGAGCCGGTTTACGAGTGTCGCGGTGAATCGAAGGAAGAGGTCTATTGCTGCAATGCCGGGCAGAGCATCGCTCGCGACCAGGCGCTGGTGAAATCCTGCGGCTTGTATTTCGAGCCGCAGCGGCTCGGGCTTTCGGCCTCGAACTGGCGCGATTACTGGCAGGCCCGTCAGGCGCCAGCGTGGCTGTTGAATTTGCCTGCGTTGCAACCGCAGACGCAGGTGCCGGTCGCGGAACTGCTCAAGGCCTTGGCTACCTTGCCGGCCCAGGACCAGGCGCGCCGGGTGCTGCTGGACGTGGTGCTCAGCGCGGCGGACGGGCGGCTGGTGGGTGAGTTGGGTAGTCGCCTACGGGTCAAGACCTGGAGCTGGCTGGGTGACCAGGGACCTTCCTCTCGACAGGGCGGTTTCGCCGGTTGGCTGGCCGATGGCACCCCGGTGTGGGCTGGCGGACGCGGTACCAGCCAGCAGGTATTGAAGGTGTACGGCGACGGGTTGGCGGCGGCATTGCCCTCGCGCTGGCCGGCGGAAACCGGGCGTTGCGTGGAGGTGGGGCTGTTTGCCCGTTATCCCTGGCAACGGGTGATGGCCGGCGACCGCCCGGCTACACCGGGCCAACTGCGCGGCGATTATCGCGTCGAGTTCAGCAACGGCAACCAGTTGGATATCCACAGCGACGGCGAGTTGTTCCTGATGCCCGGCAAGTTGGTGGCGCGGTTGGACCGGGAAGAGTACGTCGCCCGGGTTCTGCAGCGCGAAGCCAAGGCCGAACCCGCCGAAGCGGCCAAGGCCTTGGCCGTGGCGATCCGCACCTACCTGCTGCAAAACGCCCAACGCAACGGCGACTGCCTGAGCATCGACGACAGCAGCCATCGCCAGCGCGTCGCCCCGCGCCCGGCGGCGCCTGAAACCCGCGCCATTGCCGCCTGGACCAGCGACCTGGTGCTGGCCGGCACCGATGTCACCTACCACTCCGATCAGCCCGGCCCGGACAAACTGTCCTGGGCTCAAGCCGTGGAGCAAGCCAATGCCGGCCAACGCTACGACGCCATTCTGCTGCACGCCTACCCGCGTGCCAGCCTCAGCCGCTGGGACAATCCGGTGGCGTCCTGCGAAGCACTGCCGGCCGCCCAGGACTGGCTGCTGAAACAGCGGCGCGGCTGGCGTGAGCGGCTGGAAAGTGAAGTGGGCTACAACGAAATCAGCGCTTTCGCCGTCTGCCGCGTCGCCTTCGGCCGGCCTTACGTCGACCGCGAACGCCAGCGCATCTACGTGCGCGGCGTGCTGTCGCTGCAAGACCGCCTCGACCTGACTCATGAATATCTGCACCTGGCCTTCGAAGCTCATCCCAATGGCCAGGACGAAAACTATATCGAAGGGCTCGCCCGTCACCTCTTGCTGGAATAGACCATGACACTCCGTTATCCACAGGTCTTGCTGTTGCTCTGCGCCCTGACCGCGTTGCCACCGGCCATGGCCGCCGACTCCATCAGGCTCGACACCCCGGTCGGCGGCTGGCGCAGCGGTGCGCCGGGTGGCGAAGGCGAAAACTACAGCCAGACCGTCAACTACCCGGCCTCGTCAGTCAATACGCCCCCAGGCCAGGCCGACACCGCCCGCATCAGCGGCCAGATCAAAAGCGCGCCCAAGGATGGCAACGCGCCGGGCCAACTCATCGTCAACGGTGTGAGCCTGCCGCTGAAGCTGGATGACGAGGGACGCTTCGACCGGCCGTTCTCGTTCCCCAACGGCAGCAACAGCGTCGAAGTGCGCAGCGCCGACGGCCAGCAGCGCCACCGCACACAGTTCCTTAACACCAGCGGCGGCGCCACTCCGGCCAAGCTACGGGTGTTACTGAACTGGGACAGCGACGGCACCGACCTGGACCTGCACCTCGTCACCCCGGACGGCGCCCACATCTGGTACGGCGACCGCGTCGCCCCCAACGGCGCGGCCCTCGATGTCGACGTCACCACCGGCTACGGCCCGGAGATCTTCTCCATGCCCGCGCCGATCAAAGGCCAATACCTGGTGTACGTGAACTACTACGGCGGCGGTTATCGCAGTGAAGAAGACAGCGAGGAAGGCGAGGGCGGTGGTGAACAAGCGCAACAGGCCCTGACCACGGCACAAGTCACCGTGATCACCGAAGAAGGCACGCCAAACGAGAAAATGGAAACCTTCGTGGTGCCGATGCGGGCGGTGGGGGAACTGACGTTGGTCAAAAGCTTCAGCTATCCGTAAGGCATCGTCGCAGCCACAACTGAATTTACAGCCTGTGGAGATCCCCTGTGGGAGCCGAGCTTGCTCGCGATGACGGTCTAGCATCCAACATCAATGCAAGCTGACCCACCGCCATCGCGAGCAAGCTCAGCTCCCACAGAGGATCTATGGTGGATGCCTGATCTGTGAACGCTCGAAAACCCTGTGGGAGCGAGCAGGCTCGCTCCCACAGGGGTCGTCAATTGCTCCGAAGAAATCTCACGCGTGAGCTATTGTGAGGTTTGGAAACTACCTGTAGTGTTTCTCACGCGTGAGTTTTTCACAGTGGGGTCAGTACCATGCAAACCAGCTCTCCATCGGATCCGCCAGGCGGGCCTGATGACGATTCAATGAGCAGCACGGGAGAGCGCTCCAAGCCCGCCGCGAAAAAACCATCGAGCTTTTACATGAAGCAGATGCGCGCGGGCCTGAGTGCCGCCGGGTATGTGAAACACGAGACTTGGGTGCTTCCCGAAAACCGAAGCCTGCTCAAGCAAATGGAGAAACAGCTACGCCAACCGATTCTGGCTGGCTCATTCATGTCGGAGAATTACATGAGCGCAGGTAATAACTGGAACATCGATCGCCTCTACAGCGCCCTCCAGGCCCTGGATGAAGTGGTCGCGAACGACATCACTCTTTCCCTCGTCCAAGGCTCCGAGTCCAGCATCAAGCTGGAAATGAATGACTTCGGTGGCTTGCCGATCTACATCGCCGTGGTGGGTGATCAGATCATCGTCGATACCGTCCTGGTGGACGTTGAGTCGATCAGCGACGTCGCGGCCTTCAACGACGCCGTGCTGCGCAGCCGGGAAATGTTCCCGCTGTCGTCCATCGGCATCGAGACCATGCCCAACGGCCAGGTGGTCTACAACATGTTCGGCGCGTTGAGCTCCGATTCCAGCCTGACCAACGTCGTGACCGAGGTCAAAACCCTCGTCGACAACGTCCAGCGCGCCAGCGAAGCCTTCGAACGCTTCTTCATTTAATTCGCCGAATAGGAACCATCCAATGACTCAGTCCATCTGGAGCAAGTTGTTCACCGCACTGCGTGGCGGCGCCAACGAAGTCGGCGAATCGATCGTCGACCAACAGGCCCTGCGCATCCTCGACCAGGAAATTCGCGACGCCGACAGCGCGCTGGCCAATGCCAAGCGTGAGCTGGTCACCATCATGGCCAAGCACAAGCTGGCGACTGATCGCGTGGGTGAATACAACGCCAAGATCAAGGACCTGGAAGCCAAGGCCCTGGCCGCGATCCAGGCCAACCGCGAGGACCTGGCGCTGGAAGTGGCTGAAGCCATTTCGACCCTGACCAACGAACTGGACGCCGAGCAAAAGCACGCGACCGAATTCGGCGGTTACGCGGACAACATGCGTAAAGACATCACCAAGGCCGAAAGCCGCATCAAGAGCCTGCGTCAGCAAGTGGACATGGCCAAGGCGCGCGAAAGCGTGCAGAAGGCCCAGGTCAGTGCTTCGATCGCCAGTGGTGGCGCCAATGGCAAGCTGGAAACCGCCGTCGGTACGCTCAACCGTCTGCAAGCCAAGCAACAGCAACGCGCCGCTGAGCTGCAAGCCCAGGACGAACTGGCCGAGGCTTCGACCGGCTCCGACCTGGAGCGCAAGCTGCGCGATGCCGGCATCACGCCGAACGAAGGCAGCGCCAATGCGATCCTGGAACGCTTGAAGAAAAAATCGGCTGAGTAATCGCTGAGCGCACCGAACCCGTGGCGAGGGAGCTTGCTCCCGCTGAGACGCGAAGCGGCTCCAGAAATGGGGCCTGCTGCGCAGTCCAGCGGGAGCAAGCTCCCTCGCCACAATAGTGTCCGGCACGCCATGGATTTAATTGTGGTTCAGGTACTTTTATCCAAGCGCCGCAACAGGTTTAATGCTGTCCGGCCACTACGCTCGAGCCCTCAGACGCCAGAGCGATGAGCCCGCCAGGAACCAAGCCCCACGGAGTCAGGGACGAAATGTCGATTTTCCTTTTGTTGCGCTCGTACGCTTCGTCCTTCTTCCATCGGTTCGGCTGGGCGGGACTGGCCATTGCGTTGGGCGTGCACCTGTCTACGGCCTGGATCGGGCTGGTGCTGATAGGCGAGCAACACCTGATCGCCGCCGCCACGTTTACCTACTTCTATCTCACCACCACGCTCACCGTCGGCTATGGCGATCTCGCGCCACAGACAGCAGCGGGACGGGTGTTCGTGGCTACCTGGGTCATGCTCGGGGGTATCGCGCTGCTGACGGCAGCCATCGGCAAAACCACCAGCAGCGTCATCGATGTATGGAGAAAAGGCATGAAGGGAAAGGGCGATTTCACCGGCAAGGTCGGCCACACGGTTCTCATCGGTTGGGAGGGCGCCTCCAGCGAGCGGGTCATTGAATTGCTGCTGCAGGACGAAACCTCCAATGACAACCTGATCGTCATCTGCGATTGCGATCTCGAAGAAAACCCCATGCCCGGCAAGACCTCGTTCATCAAGGGCGACAGCTTGTCCTCCGTCGCACTGCTACAGCGTGCCGGCGTGCCTGGCGCCGAACGCGTGCTGGTGCGAACCCATTCCGACGACCTGACCTTGGCCACCGTACTGGCGGTCAATCAATTGGGCCCCGTCGGGCATGTGGTCGCCCACTTCAATGACAGCGAAATCGCCGCCCTCGCCAGCGCCTACGCGCCGAGCCTGGAATGCACCTCCAGCATGGCCATCGAAATGTTGGTGCGTGCCTCCCAGGATCCGGGCTCGTCAGTGGTCATCAATGAATTGCTCTGCGTAGGTCAAGGCGCTACCCAGTACCTGATGAAGCTGCCCGAGGCGTTCGAGGCGACGTTCGGCGAGCTCTATAACCGGATGAAAGAGCAGCACAACGCTACGCTTATCGGCTACCGCGCCAAGGGCGCCCGACACCCGTCGATCAACCCGCCCGGCGCTACGCGTGTCGTGGGCGGAGAACTCTTCTACATCGCCTCCACGCGTCTGAAGGAAATTTCCCATGGGGTGGTTTAAACAATTGATGGGGCTCGAGGCCCCGAACGCGAACACGACAGCTAGCCATGGCGCGCCGATCAGCGGGCCGCTGGGCCTGGCCTCCGGCAAACAGGTCATGTTCGATTCCACACTCAAGTTGTTGCTCGATGGCAACAGCACCGTGGTCATTCCCGGTTCTCAACAGATCTGGAGCCTGGGCATCGTCGACCTCGGGCAATCGAACTGGTTGACACGCTGTTACATGAACGACGAAGACTACTGGCTGCAAGTGCACACCAGCGGCGACATCGCCGGGCAGGTCGAGTCGGTGATCCTGTTCAACTACCTCAGCTACGTCACCCTCAACAGTGAAGCGGAATTGCGCCGGCTGGCCGGCCCTGAAAGCCTGATCGGCCTGCCGACCTACACCCACAACGGCGTCGAGTACACCCGCGAATGGGGCACCGAGGCGGGCCAGACCGAACTGGTGGGGTTGAGCGAACGCGTGAGCAATCCGGACGAGTCCTACAGTGTCGAGCACCGTTCGATGCTGTACGCCCGCGATACCGGCCTGACGGATCGCCGGGAGTTCCTGCTGTTCTCCGTCGAAGAGGACGCCGAAGGCTCCGTCAGTCTGAGCACTTCGCTGGGTATTTCGCTGTACACCACTGACCTGAACACTCTTTGAATAAGGAAGAAGTCCATGCTTGAAGCGCTCTCCATTTCCCTGAACAAGGCCGCCGTGTTCGGCTTCGTTTTGTATATCCTCGGCGCCGCCGTGCTGTTCGCACTGTTTCAGTTCATCTACATCCATGTCACGCCGCACAAAGAGTTCGAACTGATCCGCTCGGGCAACGTGGCTGCGGCCATCGCCCTGAGCGGTGCCCTCATCGGTTTTGCCATCCCGGCCAGCAACGTGATTGCCTACTCGATCAGCATGCTGGACTTCGTCGTCTGGGCGGTGATCGCCGCTGTCGTTCAGTTGTTGGCGTTCCTGGTGACCAGCCTGGTGCTCAAGGGCGCTTCGGCGCGCATCAAGAACGGTGAAATCGCCGCCGGTATCTACATCGCCGCCGTGGCCATCAGCGTCGGCATGTTGAACGCCGCGTGCATGACGCCTTCCACGAACTGATCGCGCCACGGAGAACCCGATGAAACGAAGCAAGTACGTTCAGCTTTCGCTGGCCGCGTCGGTCGCCCTGGCGATATCCGGCTGCGGGCCGACGGAAAAAACCTACAAGTTGCAGAAGAAGTACAACTTCCAGTCCGTGCAGCAATGTGTCGATGAAAAGCTGCCGGTGGACATTTGCGCCGACGCCTACATGACCGCCATGAGCGAGCATCGTCGCATCGCGCCGACGTACGCCAGCCAGGCTGATTGCGATGCCGACTTTGTCCCCGATTGGTGCCAGCAGGACTCGGCCGGCCAGTTCATCCCCAAGCTGGGTGGATTTGAGCTGAGCGCCGATGGCGAGGTCACGCAATCCCAGGTCGACGCCGCCCGGGCCCAATTGCCGGCTTCGGAAGCGAACGTCGGTGGTTCGGGCTTCAGCAACCTGCTGACCGGGCTGTTGATCGGCAACATGCTGAGCGGCAACCGCAACAGCTATTACTCCGAACCGGTCTACCGTTACCGCGATGATCGTGGCGACTACGGTTCCTCGACGCTCAGCCAGCGGGTTTCCAGCGGCTCGACCTTCACCAAGTCCAACCAGGCGCGGTATGGCAGCTATACCGATTCCATCAAGAGCAGCAAAGCGATGTCCGTCGCTTCCTCCACGTCTCGCGGTGGCTTCGGTAGCAAGTCCAGCGCCCGCAGCGGTTGGGGTGGTTCGAGCAGCTCCGGCGGTTGAGGAACCAGCGCCATGAAGAAGATCCATTGCGCCGAACGTCATGACTGGAAACAGACCGCCGAACAGCTCGGCTTTCTGTTCCACACCATCGATAACGAACCCTATTGGGACGAAAGCGCGTACTACCAGTTCACCCTCAGGCAGATCGAGGACGACCTGGAAGACCCGACCACCGAGATCCATGACATGTGCATGGACCTCGTGGCCCGCGTGGTACAAAGCGAAGAGCTGTTGGAGCGCCTGAGCATTCCCGCGCCGTTCTTCGACCTGGTGCGCACTTCATGGCTCGAAGGCCACCCGCACCTGTATGGGCGCATGGATTTCTCCTACAACGGCAGCGGCCCGGCCAAGTTGCTGGAGCTCAACTACGACACGCCGACCAGCCTCTATGAAGCCGCGGCGTTTCAGTGGGGCTGGCTGGAGCAATGCATCGAGCGCGGCTTGCTGCCCAAGCATGCCGACCAGTTCAACAGCATCGACACCAAGCTGCACCAGGCCTTTGCCCAGTTGCAGCTCAAGGAACCGTTTTACTTCGCTTCGATGAAAGGCTCGGTGGAGGACAAAGGCACCACGGATTACTTGCGGCTGATCGCGGAGAAAGTCGGTATCGAATCGCGGCACATCGATATCGAAGACATCGGCCTCAACAGTGACGGGCGTTTCGTCGACCTGGAGGAACGCTGGATTCCGCACCTGTTCAAGCTGCACGCCTGGGAGTTCATCTTCCACGAGCCGTTTGGTGAAGCGATTGCCCACTGTGATACGCAGTTTTTCGAGCCGGCCTGGAAGTCGATCATCTCCAACAAAGGCATCCTGCCGTTGCTGTGGGAATTCAACAAAGGCCACCCGAACCTGCTCGCGGCCCACCTGGATACCGACACCAGCAAAGCCGTGCCCAAGGGCTGGGTGCGCAAGCCGTTCTTTTCCCGGGAAGGCGCCAACATCGAGCTGCAAACAGCGGATGGCCTGATCGTCAAAGAAGACGGGCCCTACACCGACGCGCCGTTCATTCTCCAGGAATTCGCGCCGCTGCCGAAGTTCGACGACAGCTACACGCTGATCGGTTCCTGGGTCATCGGCGACCAGGCGGCGGGCATTGGCGTGCGGGAAGACAACAGCTTGATCACCAAGGATTCGAGCCGGTTCTTGCCGCATCTGATCCTCGACTGATTGTCTGACACTAAGCACTGAACCCCTGTGGGAGCGAGCCTGCTCGCGATAGGGGCATGTCAGTCAACATCGATGTTGGCTGATTCACCGCTATCGCGAGCAGGCTCGCTCTCACAGGTTGGGTGTTCGCCGCAGACTTTTTCAGGTCCACCAGTACCGAACCAGATGGAAGAAGATCGGCGCGGCGAAGCACACCGAGTCCAACCGGTCGAGCATGCCACCGTGGCCTTCGATCATGTGGCCCCAGTCCTTCACACCGCGGTCGCGTTTGATCGCTGACATGACGATGCCGCCGGCAAAGCCCAGCAGGTTGATCAGCAAGGCGATGAGGAACGACTGCCACGGATTGAACGGCGTGATCCACCACAGCGCGCCACCGATCAGCGAGGCCAGGAAAATGCCGCCGGCAAACCCCTCCACGGTTTTCGAGGGCGACAGGTTCGGCGCGATCTTGTGTTTGCCGAACAGCTTGCCGCACACGTACTGCAACACATCCGACAGCTGCACCACGATCACCAGGTACGCGATCAGCAACAGGTTGCGCCCTTCGAAACCGGCGATGTCCAGCGTCAGCAGGGCGGGCACGAAGGAGATGCAGAACACCGCGATCATCAGCCCCCACTGGACCTTGGAAGCGCGCTCCAGGAAGTGCGTACTGTCGCCACCCAAGGACGCCAGGATCGGCAGCAGCAGGAACACGTACACCGGGATGAAGATCGAAAACAGCCCGTACCAGTCGTAGTAGATCAGCAGGTATTGCAGCGGCAGCGCCAGGTAGAACGCTGCCACCAGGGCCGGATAATCACTGCGCCGGGTCGGCGTCAGGGTGAGGAACTCGCGCAGGGCGTAGAACGACACCGCGTAGAACAACAGAATCACCGCCGCGTTGCCGAGCCAGAACGCAATGCCGATCACCAGCACCATGATCCACCAGGCGTTGATCCGCGCGTTGAGGTTGTCGATGACCGAGTTTGGCGCGCCTTTGGTGCGCAGCTTGAGAATGAAACCAATCAGCGAAGCCAGCACCAGAATCGCGCCGATCCCGCCAAATAACATCAGGGTATATCGATCCATGTCAGACGTGCTCCGGGGCCAGTGCCAGCAGCGCGGCGCGGCTGCGTTCAAGAAATTGCTCTTTGCTTTCACCTTCTTCGATGCACAGCGGCGCGCCGAAACTGGTGGTGCATAACAGCGGCAGAGGCAAGACCCGGCCTTTGGGCATGACGCGGTTGAGGTTGGCGATCCACACCGGGATCACCTCGACCTCGGGATGAGCCTTCATCAAGTGATAGATCCCGCTCTTGAACGGCAGCAAGCCTTCGTCGGGGTTGCGCGTGCCCTCGGGGAAGATGATCAGCGAGTCGCCGTTCTCCAGGGCTTCGAGCATTGGCTGCAATGGGTTGTACGAAGGATCCTTGCGTTCGCGGTCCACCAGCACACCGTTGAACACTCGGTTGATGATGTAGCGCCGCACCGGGCTGGTCTGCCAATAGTCGGCACCGGCGACCGGCCGGGTCAGCTTGCGCAACGCCGGCGGCAGCGAGGCCCAGAGCAACACGAAGTCACCGTGGCTGCTGTGGTTGGCGAAGTAGATCCGCTGCACCTGCGTCGGCGCACAGCCGAGCCACAGGCTGCGAGCACCGGTGACCATGCGGGCGGCGGAGGTGATGAGGTTGGCGACCACGGATTCGAACATGAGGATTCCTTATCCTGAAAAGGCTAGCCAGGGACTGGCCAGGATGAAGCCCAGCGTCAAGACAACTTGTGCGGCCAGCAATCGCGACTGTCGACGCAGCAGCAACAACGCGCCGTGCCGGCGTTCGGTCCAGAGACGGCCGGCGCGTTCGGCCGGTTGCAGGCCCAGGGAGGTGAGGGCCTGATCCAAGGTGTAGGTGCGCTCGGCCAGGGATTGAGTGCTGTCAGCCATGCGCTGAAACAGATCGGCATCAAATGCCACGCGCAACGCCCAGTATTTTTCCAGCACACCGAGCACGATCAGTACGGCGCTCAACAGCAGCAACCACGGATCGATGACCCCCACCAACCACTGCCCCAACCCCAGCAGCACCGCCAGCAGCGTCAGCCCGGTGGACAACTGATCCAGCGATTGACCGCGGCGCAACAGACTTGCCACGGTGTGCAGTTCCATATCAGTGATCATGGACATTCTCCCGGCTTGTGGATAACGGCTCCAACGCCCGACGATGCGCCGCATGCAAGACAATGCGCGGGCGAACGCGCTGGATTTGCACGATAGCCGCATCAACATTCGCTGCCCGACCACTGTGCAACAACCAGGCGACCACGGCAGTTGCGCTACGGGAATAGCCCAAGGCGCAGCAGACCAGCACCGGCCCGCGCTGACGAAGGCTTTCGATGGCCTCCGCCGCTTTCAGGCATTGCTCGGTGGTCGGCGCCGTCAGGTCGAGCACCGGTAGCGAGCGATAGGCAACCCCCGTGCTGTCCATGGACAGTTCTGCGCAGAGGTCGAGCACCCCGCTAAACGCGCTGTCCTTCAGCTCCATCGGCGTGGGAATGCGCCCGAGCCAGACGTTATCCGCTACTTGATCCGGTTGCGGATGTTGGCGCGTCCACCAGCGGGAATTGATCCACGCCGCCGCCAGATAAGGCGCCAGCAACCAGCGCGCCGCCGGGCTCAAGCGGCCATCGACACGCTTCTGGAAACCGTCGGCACCGAACACCAGGTAATTCAGCGCCACCATGAGCACCGCCACCGCCGGCCAGATCAACCAGAGCCACGCGCCGCCCAAGGCAAACGCCGGGATGAACAGCGCCGCCGCGCCCAAGCCATAACGCAGCGCCAATCGCCGGCGGGCAGGGTCTGTCGCCAGACGCGCACTCAGCAGCGGGCTCGGCCGATCCAACGGCCATAACCACACACACAACCAACCGGCCAACGCCCCCGTGGGCAGGTCAATGAAGTGATGTTGATAAGTGGTCAGCACCGACACACCAATCAGTGCGAACCACCCGTGCATCAGCCAGCGCCAGAACCCCTGTAGATGCCGCTGATAACAGACCCACAGCACCACCAGCAACGCGATGTGCAGCGATGGCGCCTGGTTGAACGGCTTGTCGAACCCCGCCAGCACCTCGAACAACCAACCGAACACCCCGTCCATTTCCGGCCGGGGGAAGGTAAAGCGCAGCGGCCAGAGCAGAAAGCAGCTGACCGCAATCACCTGGGCCGTGAGCAGGCGCAAGGCGTGGCGCTTGAGTTCGACACGGCTGGTGGGCAACAGCAGGGACAGGCCGTACAGCAGATCGATCGACCAGTACGGCACGATGGTCCAGGCCATGAACGGCATGTGGCTTTCCCAGGCGAACACCAGCGTGCCGACGTCGTCACGCTGGGAGGTGACCCAGGTGGCGAAGCCATAGGTGCTGAAGAACAGCGGCGCCAGCAACAGCAGCCACAGCACTGCCGGTTTCAGCAGTGCGGGCTCGCGGGCCGGAGCGATGACGGCGCTCATTACTGCACTCGCTGGGCCAGCGAAACGCTGAAGATGCCCCATTCATCGACCCGCAGGGTGATCTTGCGAAAGCCCGCCGCCTCGACCAGTTGATCCATTTCCGCCTGCGTACGCCGACGCATCACCCAAGCCTGCCCGGCACGGTGGCTGGTGAGGGCGCGGGCGATCAGTTCCAGTTGCGGGTGCCACGGCTGGCCGGTGTAGACCAGGAAACCGCCAGGCTCTACCGCTTCGGCCAATCCGGCGAGGGAGCCGCCGACCATCTGGTTATCGGCAAACAGCTCATACAAGCCGGACACCACGGCCAGGGTCGGTTTTGGCTGCAGCGCCGCCAGGTCCTGGCGATCAAACGCGTCGCCTTTGACGAACCGGGCGATATCACCCAAGCCCTTTTCGAGGATCAAGGCGCTGCCATCGCGCACGTTGATGTCGCTGTAGTCGCGCAGCAGGATCGACTCCGGCAACGGGCTGACGCCTTGCAGCGCTTCGAGAATGTAGCGGCCATGACCGGCGGCGATATCGACGATGCGCACTTCGCGGTCTTGGGCGCGCAACTCGCCCATGGCCAGGCGCAGCAGTTCTTCAACGTGCACTTTGCGCTGACGAATGCCGCGCCAGCCGATGGAGTTCAGGTAGTTCTGGTCAATCATCTTGCCCACGGCCGAGGTGCCGGTGGGGCGATTGCGGTAGACGTAGTCCAGGGTACTGCCGGAGTCGAACCCGGTGTCGAAGCCCAATTTCACGCCCGCAGACAATTTGCTGCCAAAGCGCATGCTGGCGCGGGTCATGCGCCAGTACAGGTCGCGCAACGAGTTGTGCGGCAGCGGCGTCGCCAGGGTTTCGGCTTCGGCGCAGGTCACGCCCAGGCGATCGGCGTCCAGCAGGGAAGGGCGCTCCAGCGGGCGGGCGAAGTTTTGCAGGATGAAGCGGCGGGCACTGGCGATGGCCGGCGCGCGGTTCTTCTCGCCGAGGGTGTCGTGGAAGAACCCCGGCAGGATGTGCTTCTCCTTGTGCAAACTGCCCAGGCGATCGAAGAACTGTTCCTGGGGTTTGCGGTGCACGACAAAGTCCGAGCCGGAGATCAACAGCTGCGTCGGCACCTGGATCGCCTGGGCGTCGGCCACCACGCGGTCGGCGGCTTCGTACAGGCCCAGCAGTACGTTCACCGAAATCGCCTTGGTGATCAGCGGATCGCTGTCGTAGGACGCCACCCGTTCCGGGTCATGGCTGAGGAACTTCGCCTTGACGTAACTGTTGACGAAAAAATTGCCGCGAAACTTGCGCATCAGTGCCAGGCCCGGACGAGCGAACGGCACGTAGAGCTTGACCTTGAACGCCGGCGAGGCCAGCACCAGCGAACGGATGCGCGGTGCGTAATCGTGGACCCAGGTCGATGCGATCACCGCCCCGACGCTTTGCGCGACCACGGCGATGTTCGACTCGTCGATCTGATGCGTGGCGCCGATGTGATCGCAGAAGGTCTGCACATCCCGCGCACTGGTGGCAAAGCTCGGGCTGTCGCCGCGCGCGCCCGGCGACTGGCCATGGCCCCGTGCGTCCCAGGCAAAAAAGTCGAAGCCGGGCAAATCCAGCTCATCCACCAGGTGCGCAATGCGCCCGGAGTGTTCATGCCCGCGGTGAAACAACAACACGGCCTGGCGGGGTTCACCCGCAGAGGCATTGACAGCCGGCCAGTGCCGGTAGAACAACTCCACGCCATCGTGGGTGGTGAACGTCAGTTCCTGGGCTTCGCGCATTGCAAGTTCCTTTATGCTGAGGGAGCGTTTTCCTTCACTTGGCTCAGGCCATGACGGACCCGATTGACCAAGGTATAAACCAGCAGGGCGGCAACCACCGCCATCACACCATCAACCCACAGCGCCCCGAGCCAACCCAGGGCAATACCGGTCGCCAACACGCCCAACACGAAGGCGCGATCACTTTTGCCCATCGGCCCGTCATAGCGCCGCGAAGCCCCGACCATCGCCCCCAGCACGCCTGCGTATTCGCTGAACAGCGCCAACAGCGTGACCAACAACACGAGCAACAGACTGGCATCGGGAATCAGGGCAAAAGGCAGGATCAGGGCAGCGTCGGCGATGATATCGCATAGCTCATTGAGGTAGGCGCCCAGATGCGATTGCTGACCAAACTCCCGCGCCAACATACCATCTACCGCATTCAACGCCATGCGCAGGAACATCCAGATCGGCACCAGGACGAAGATCCACGGATGGCTGGCGAACCACGCGATCACCGCACCGACCAAGACTGAAACGATGCCTGCGAGCACCGTGATCTGGTTGGCGGTGACGCCGTTGTTGTAAAGGCGTTGAACCATGGGGCGCAGCAGGTTTTGAAAGGCGGGCTTGAGTTGGTAGATGGAGGGCATCGGGGTGAGATCTCGGCCGGTTGCGGGGCTAGGGCTTATACAGGTGCGAGATTACGATAGGTTGAGGGGTTGCTGGCGGGTATTTCTTGAGAATGAGCGCGGGTAGGCATCTAAAACGAAATTGCCTGAACAAAAAAACAACCAATGTGGGAGCGGGCTTGCTCGCGAATGCGGGGTTTCAGTCAACATCCATGGTGGCTGGTCTACCGCATTCGCGAGCAAGCCCGCTCCCACAGGTTCTGTGTTTCAACTGATTCACATTGGCCGATACCACAGGAGTGGTTGGTGGTGTGTCCATTCAGGATCAAACTACGAAAATCCTGTGGGAGCGAGCCTGCTCGCGATAGCGGCACACCAGAACAGGCCAGCAGCCTGCTGATCCCCCAACCCTCCCCCAGGACAAATAAGGAGTGTTTCAAATGCCACAAATGGATTGGCTCGCCAACCACATGGATAAATGCGACCAGATGGCCGAGTGGCTCCATCGTGAATTCAGCTATGAATTTGCCCAGCAATCCCTCGCCAGTTGGCAGCAGGAGTTCGCCGCAGGGCAGCGCGATGGGCGCTGGAAGTGCCTGATCGCCATGGAACACGGCCAGTTGCTCGGTGGTGCTTCACTGGCCAGTCACGACCTGCCGGATCGGCCAGAGCTGGGGCCGTGGCTGGCTTGCGTGCTCGTCGCCCCCAGTGCCCGACGCAGAGGGATTGCAGCGCAGTTGATCGAAGGTGTCTGCAGCCATGCGCGGGAGGTGGGAATCATCACCTTGTTCCTGCACACCCACAGCCAGCGTGATTATTACGCAAGGCTGGGTTGGGACGTGTTGGAGCGTTTTGAGGCTTGGGGGAAAGAGCAATGGCTGATGGCGCGGTGTTTATAGTCATCGACGGGGTTCCCACGCCAAGCGTTTAAATTTAGCGAATCGCCCTACATGCTTTATCCCCTTTCCCTGACTTAATTCCCCTGTCATCCCCGGCAGAGTCTCGCGTTCGTCCCCGCATCGCGAGATTCCTGCATGTTTGCCCCCGACAAGCTCCTGGCCCTGAACAACACCATTGGCTTGCTGGTGGTGGCGGCCATGGACCCCGAACAGCCGGATGTCGATGCGGTTTTCCAGGATTTTCGGGCCTGCCTGAACGACTACGACGCCTGGGCTGAAAGCTTCTGGGCCGGTTGGGCGCTGGATCTTGAGCAAGTGTTCAAGGTTGGTAACGAGGTGTCTCTCGCGGCACCGAAAAACCAGCACACACCCGTCAGCGCCACGGTGGTGACCTGCCCGGCGGGTGGGCCGCTGACGCTGGTGCACATGTTCCAGGCGGTGCGCTTTGTGCCGATCGGCGATACACCGGTGATGCTGGAGCCGGTCATCGAAGGCGCGCCGGGGCAGGAAACCTTCGGCGAGCCGATCCACCACGTGATCGGCCCCAGCGGCATCCTGGAAGTTCCTGAGTGTTGGCGGGGCCAGCGTTATCGCATCACCTTTTTTCCCCATGTAACGGCCGATCACGTCAAGGCGTTGTACGCGTCTTACCAAGGCGTGATCGATGAACTCGAGGGTTGGCTGAAAGCGGAGTGGGAGCAATTTCAACCGCTGTGGGCGGAGTTTTCCGACGCCGGCTTTCTTGAACGCTACGGCGTATTGCAGCGAGCCGATTGGCGCGGCTTCGAAAACGCCCTGCATCAGCTGTGGGACGACGTTAAACAGGTTTTCGAGCTGCTGGCCGATCTGCAGGCCAACAGCGAAAAGCTGTTGGAGTACCTGACCCGCGTCGAGCTTGAACAATTACTGAAGGCTTCCTCTGAGGCAATCGCCAGAGGGTTGATGGTGTTGAGCGACGAGCCGTTGCTCTTCATCCACATGGCGGCGTTCGCCAGTTGGCTACGGATGTTGCCACCCCAGTACCTGGCTGAAATCGTCGGGGAGCTGCGCGCTTCGGTATTGATCAATTTCCTGCTGATGCGTTTGACCGGGGGGCTGGGCCTGGGTCTTCGCATGAGCGGTAAAGTCTTGGGCCAGGTTCGCTCGGAGCGGGCCCGGGAGTGGTTGCTGGCGTCGAGCCTGAGATTGGGTCAACTCAGCCCCG
This sequence comes from Pseudomonas bijieensis, assembly GCF_013347965.1. NCBI lineage: Bacteria > Pseudomonadati > Pseudomonadota > Gammaproteobacteria > Pseudomonadales > Pseudomonadaceae > Pseudomonas > Pseudomonas bijieensis. The sequence goes on from NZ_CP048810.1 coordinate 4,988,971, forward strand.
ACCGGCTCAATCAACATGCCGATGTGCTCAAACCATTGGTGGTCAGCCAGCGTGCGCCTTTAAAACCGACACCTGTCGGACCCTTGCACATCACCCCTGAACATTCTGCACCACTGTCCGTCAGCAACCCGGCCGCTGTAGCGCGGGAAAAGTCTCAAGGGGCCACCCGGCTAAGCAAATACGAACCCCACGACGACGCCCCAACCCAATCGAAAAACCCCAATGGCGACAGCGCCGATACCGCGGCCCAGACCCAGACCAGCGGCTGCCCGGTGTCGATGGTCACCGGCGAAGAACTGCTGACCCTCGACGACGGTACCCTCGATGGCCGCTTGCCGTTCGTCTTCACCCGTTTGTACCGCACCAGCGCCGCCGACCTGGACGTCGGGCTCGGGCGCGGCTGGAGCCATGCCCTGGCCCATCGCCTGGAGCTCGACGGCGAGCAGGTCATCTGGGTCGACCAGGAGAACCGGCGCACCACCTTTCCACTGCCCAACGCCCAGCGTCCGGCGATCCACAACAGCCTGGCCCGGGCGGCGATCTACCTCGGTACCGAGCCGGACGAACTGATCGTTGCCCAAGCCGGTGCGGACGCCGCGTTCCTGCACTTTCGCGACGGCCACCTGGTGGCCCTCAGCGACCGCCACGACAACCGCCTGACGGTCCAGCGCAACATCCATGGCGACATCAGCCGCCTGGACAACGGCGCCGGCCGCGCCCTGCGCCTGCGTTACGAGCAGCGTCACCTGGTCGCCGTCGACTACCAGAGCTTCCACCCGGCCATCACCCTCGACGAAGCCTGGCGGACCGAGCAGACGCTGGTGACCTACCGCTACGACGGACGTTTCCGACTGATCGAAGCGACCAATGCCGCCGGCGAAAGCGAACGCTACGACTACGACGACCGACACGTCATCCTCCAGCGGCAACTGGCCGGCGGGGCGAGTTTCTACTGGGAATGGCAAGGCCTCGGGGCGGCGTCCCGCTGTGTCCGGCATTGGGCCTCGTTTGCGCAGATGGACAGCCGCTACACCTGGGGCAAGGACGGCAGCGTCACGGTCCGGCACCTGGATGGCAGCCAGGAAGTTTACGTCCACGACGACCGGGCGCGGCTGCTGCGCAAGGTCGAGCCCGACGGTGGCGAGCACCTCAAGGCCTATGACGAACAGGGCCGGTTGATCGCCGAACAGGACCCGCTGGGGGCGGTCAGCGAATACCGCTACGACGAAGTCGGACGGCTAGTGGCGCTGATGCCGGCGGACGAAGTGCCGACGTCCTACGAATACCGCAACGGTTTCCTGCACGCCCGTTCCCGTGGCCAGGCCGTGTGGACCTACCGGCGCAATGCCCGGGGCGATGTGATCGTGAGCATCGATCCGGATGGCCGACGCACGGAATATGCCTACGACGGCCACGGGCAACTGCTGGCGAGGTATGACCCGGACGGCGGCGAACATCGGTTCGCCTGGAGTCGCCTGGGCCAACTGACCGAAGAGATCCTGCCCGATGGCGGGCGTCGGTGTTTTTCCTACGACGCCCTGGGACGTTTGCTCAGCCGCAAGGACGAACACGGCGCCCTCACGCATTACCGATGGGACGCCGTCGGCCGACTGCTGCAAGTGACCTTGCCCAGCGGCGCCACCCGGACCTGGAGCTACAACGCCTACGGCAAGGTCACCGCCGAGCGCGATGAACAGGGCCGCCTCACTCGCTACGAATACGCCGACGACCTGCACCTGGTCAGCCGTCGCCTGAACCCCGATGGCAGCGAACTGAAATACCGCTACGACTCGGCGCGGCTGCTGCTGACCGAGATCGAAAACGAATCCGGCGAAAAATATCAGCTGGACTACACGCCCAACGGCTTGATCCGACAGCAAGTCGGCTTCGACGGCCAACGCACCACCTACGCTTACGACCTCAACGGCCACTTGCGGGAGAAAACCGAACACGGCGAGGACGGTTCGCAGTGGGTCACCCGCTACCAGCGTGACGCGGCCGGGCGGTTGCGGGTCAAGACCTTGCCCGACGGCCAGGCCATCGAGTACCGCTACGACGAACTGGGCCGGTTGGTCCACGTCAACGACGGCAGCAATCGTCCGCTGGCCTTCGAGTACGACGCCCAGGACCGGCTGGTCGGCGAGCATCAGGGCTGGGGCACCCTGCGTTATCGCTACGACGCCTGCGGGCGCCTCAACCACCTGCGCTTGCCGGACGACAGCCAGCTCGACTACCACCATGCCCCCGGTGGCGCGCTGACCGCCATCGACCTCAACGGTTCGCGCTTGACCGAACACCGATTTGACGGCGGTCGCGAACGGCAACGCCAGCAGGGCCGGCTGCTCAGTGACTACGCGTACGACGAACAGGGCCGCCTCAAGGCCCAGACCGTGTGGCAGAACCCACAGCAGCAACTGTTCTGGCGCGATTATGCCTACAGCCCCCGGGGCAACCTGCAAACCCTTTCCGACAACCGCAGCCGGCGTTGCTACCAGTACGACCCGCTGGATCGCCTGACCCGCATCGACTTTTCCCACAGCGAGCCGCCGGAACACTTCTGCCATGACCCGGCCGGCAACCTGATGATGCAGGACCGCCCCGGCCCGACCACCCTCAAGGGCAACCGCCTGCTCAAGGAAGGCGACCGCCACTACGACTACGACGCCTTCGGCAACCTGATTCGCGAGCGCCGCGGCCAGGCCCTGGTCAGCGCCTACCGCTACGACAGCCAACACCGCCTGATCGGCGTCACCACGGCGGACGGCCGCGAAACGTCCTACCGCTACGACGCCTTCGGCCGACGCATCAGCAAAACCGTGGACGGCCTGACCACGGAGTTTTTCTGGCAGGGCGATCAGTTGGTCGCCGAAAACAGCCCGCGCCACCACCGCAGCTACGTCTACGAACCAGGCACCTTCCGCCCACTGGCGATGCTCGACGGCGAAGGCCTGAACGCCTGCCCGTTCTACTACCACCTCGACCACCTGGGCACGCCCCAGGAACTGACCAGTTACAGCGGACAGATCGTCTGGTCGGCGCGCTACAACGGCTACGGCAAACTCACTGAACTCAAGCACGGCGGCGGCGAACAACTGGAGCAACCCCTGCGCTTCCAGGGCCAGTACTTCGACCCGGAAAGCGGCCTGCACTACAACCGCCACCGCTACTACAATCCCGAGACCGGCCGCTACCTCACACCCGACCCGAGCAAACTGGCGGGAGGGCTCAATGGGTATCGGTACACCCTGAACCCGACGGGGTGGGTGGATCCGTTGGGGTTGGCCTGTCAGTGTCCTGGTGATATTGAGGCTGATGGGCCGTTCAGCGAGATTGTGCCGGGAGGAGGTTTGGCTGCGCATGAGGCTCGCGGTGGGCATTTGATAGAAAAGCATATAGGTCGCTCTGAAGCTCAGTTAAGAAAGCGCCTTCATTCAGAGCCTCATGTGCCTACCGCGTCGACATTCCCAGATAGAGCAGCGGCAGAATCAACGGTCTCCAGCGTACTAAGAGCAAAAGCAAAAGACATTGATGAGTTTCTTGCGGAAAAAAATGAAAAGAGACTTCTTTTACAACAAACCTTTCCTTCTCCAGTGGGAGTCGGGGTTATCCGGAAAAGTGGGAAGTTAGAGCCTCTATCGGTCGTGACGTTGGTGCTTAGAAAATCCAAGGAATCACCTGTTGGATACAATTTGCTTACGGGGTATGTTGAAAAAAATGGAAAATAAGTATCCAGAACTCTTTCAGTTTTTTGGCTGTTACTTTCATCAAGATTGGATGTGTGAGTCAACGGAGCCTGATGGGGTGGTAAGGGCTTTTGTTTCAGACTCGGTACCGCAAACTATTGAGGCGGTAAAAAAAGAAATTTCAACATTATTAACGATGAATTTTAGTGAGGACGCGTTTCGGGAGTTTCTTATGGATGAGATGCCTTGCAACTATTGTTATTGGATGGAATGGGAGTCCGCTGAAGCTTGGCTGAACCATATTCTTAAAATCCTTAATAGCGATAATGTTGACTTTGACGAGCGCTAGATTGATCGTTCCCACGCTCTGCGTGGGAATGCATCCCGTGACGCTCTGCATCACCTTCCAGAAGCGGAACGCGGAGCGTCCCTGGCGACATTCCCACGCAGGAGCGTGGGAACGATCGACACACCCAGGCGCTGTTCAGAAGGGGCTGCTGGACCCTCGCGCCCGCCCGCACAGCAAAAAATCAACGCCGCCCCCAGTGTGTGCGAGCTTGCTCGCGATAGCGGAGTGTCAGTCACCATCAATGGCAGCCGATCCACCGCCATCGCGAGCAAACTCGCTCCCACAGGTTCATCACTGACTTACACGTCGCTACTTCGTACTCAGCCATTAAAAAAACCACCCCTTTGGCACCGATAACATCGTTTCTCGGGCCGGCGGCTTTTCCCTATATTGGCCCCCAGATCCGGTGAATGGCTCAACGTTCACCCCTTGAGTGCGAGTAGTCCCAATGAACAATAAACCTGACAACACAGGGCTTGAAAATGCGGGTGCGGCAACCCGGGCGGTGTGGGGCGGGGAGCAAGTCAGGCATCCCTATAACGCCACGCAAACCCCAATCGTGGTCAGCGCCGCGTATGGCTATGACGACATCGACGTCTGGTACGACGTCGCGCTGGGCAAGGCACCAGGCTTTATCTACAGCCGCATGAGCAACCCCACCGTCGAGACCCTCGAAGCCAAGATCTGCGAGTTGGAAATGGCCGAGTCCGCCGTGGCGTTCAGCAGTGGCATGGCGGCGATCAGCAGCGTGCTTTATACCTTCCTGGCCCACGGCGATCGAGTGGTGTCGACCAAGGACAGTTACGGCGGCACCAACAAGATTTTCGAAGAATTCCTGCCGCGCATGGGCGTGGACGTGACCTTGTGCGAGACGTTCGATCACGAAGAAATCGAGCGGGAAATCGCCAAGGGTTGCCAGTTGGTGTACCTGGAAACGCCGACCAACCCGACCCTGAAAATCCTCGACATCCCACGCTTGGTGGCAGCAGCCAAGCGCGTTGGTGCCGTGGTGGTGGCGGACAATACCTTCGCCACGCCTCTCAACCAGAACCCGCTGGCCTTGGGCGTGGACGTGGTGATCCACAGCGCGACCAAATTCCTCAGCGGCCATGGCGATGTGCTCGGCGGCCTGGTCTGCGGCAGCGCCGCCTTGATGGCCAAGGTTCGGCACTATCGGGAAATCAACGGCGCATCGCTCGACCCGTTCTCGGCCTACATGATCATTCGCGGCATGAAAACCCTGGTGCTGCGCATGCGTCAGCAGCAATGCAGTGCCCGGGCCCTGGCGGAATACCTCGGCACCGAACCCTTGGTGGAATCGGTGAATTATCCCGGCCTGCCCAGCCATCCGAACCACGCGGTGGCCTGCGCGCAAATGTCCGGCTTCGGCGCCATTGTCAGCTTTGTCCTGGTCGGTGGCATGGACACGGTCAAGCTGCTCTTGCCGCGCCTGCGCTTCGCCCATTGCGCGGGCAACCTGGGCGCGGTGGAAACCATCTACGGCCCGGCCCGCACCACCAGCCATGTCGAAAACACCCTGGAGGAACGCCTGGCCCTGGGCATCTCCGAAGGCTTGGTGCGGGTTTCGGTGGGCATCGAAGACACCGACGATCTATTGGACGATCTGAAACAGGCATTCGCCTTCGTCAAAAAGACCCTCAATCCGCACCTCAATGAAGTCCACATCGAAGCCGCAAACTGAAGTTTGAAAGTTGGTACCCCATAACAAGGCTGTGAATGGGGCGTTCATGAATAGGAATAATAATAAAAGCTCAGTGGCGCTTGTCTTACTCGCGCAGACGTAGATGCGCGCCCTGACATTTCATGAGAACAACCATGTCCATAACAGAACAACACACTCATACGCGGGCCGGCTTCAAGCAGGAAATGCAGACGCGCCATATCGTCATGCTGGCCTTGGGCGGCGTGATCGGTACCGGGCTGTTCCTGACCTCCGGCTACACCGTCAACCAGGCCGGCCCCTTGGGCGCGGTGATCGCCTACATCATCGGCGCGCTCATGGTCTACATGGTGATGATGTGCCTGGGGGAACTGGCGGTGCAGATGCCGGAAACCGGTTCGTTCAGCACCTACGCCACACGGTTTCTCGGCCCGGGCACCGGCTACACCGTGGCCTGGCTGTACTGGCTGACCTGGACCGTGGCAATCGGTTCTGAATTCACCGCCGCCGGTATCTTGATGACGCGCTGGTTTCCGGACACGCCCGTGTGGATCTGGAGTGCGCTGTTCGCCGGCGTGGTGTTCCTCACCAACGTGATCTCGGTGCGTCTGTTCGCCGAGACCGAGTTCTGGTTATCGTTGATCAAAGTGGTCACGGTGGTGGTGTTCCTGCTGATTGGCGGCGGTGCGATTCTCGGCCTGTTGAACATCGACCAGGCGCACAGCATCGGGCTGAGCAACTTCACTCGCGAAGGGCTGTTCCCCACCGGTTTCATGCCGATTGCGATGACGCTGCTGGCGGTCGCCTTCGCGTTCTCCGGCACGGAACTGATCGGCATCGCCGCCGGTGAAACCAAGGATCCGCAACGCAATGTGCCGCGCGCCATTCGCACCACCGTGCTGCGCCTGGCGGTGTTTTTCGTCGGGACCATTTTTGTCCTGGCGACCTTGTTGCCCCGCGACCAGGCCGGTCTGGTTGAAAGCCCCTTCGTCACCGTCTTCACCTACATCGGCATTCCGTATTCAGCCGACATCATGAACTTCGTGATCATCAGCGCCTTGCTCTCGGCGGCCAACTCCGGGCTGTACGCCGCCTCACGGATGCTGTGGACCCTCAGTGACCAAGGGCACTTGCCCAAGCAGTTCTCGGCCCTGACCCGCATGGGCACGCCGCTCAACGCGATCATCGTGAGCATGGCCGGTGGCGCCGCTTCGTTGCTCAGCAGCGTGTTTGCCGCCGACACCATCTACCTGGCGCTGGTGTCGATCTCCGGCCTGGCCGTGGTGGTGGTGTGGATGAGCATTGCCGCCAGCCAGATTGCCTTCCGCCGTCACTACGTAGCCAATGGCGGCGACATTCGCCACCTCAAGTTCCGCGTTCGGGGTTATCCGTGGGTGCCGCTGGGGGCGCTGGTATGCTGCAGCCTGGCGTGTGTCGGGATCGCGTTCGATCCTGAACAGCGGGTGGCCCTGTACTTCGGCTTGCCCTTCATTGCCTGGTGCTATTTCGTGTATTTCATTACCCGCAAAAGCCGCGAGCAACGCTTGTCGGTCGCCCCCTTGGCACAGCCGTCCGACGCGTTCTAGCCAGCGCTGAGGCGTGGCCGGTGCGCTCGGTGGAAGGGGTGTCAGCGAGGTCCGATCATGAAGCAAAAGCCGTTACCCCCATTGAACTGGCTGCGGGCATTCGAGGTGTCTGCCCGTTGCCTGAACTTCACCCACGCGGCCGAAGAGTTGTGCTTGACCCAAGGCGCGGTCAGCCAGCAGATCCGTCAATTGGAGAGTCATCTGGGAGTGGCGCTGTTCAAGCGCTTGCCCCGTGGCCTGGGCTTGACCGAGGAAGGCCAGGCCTACCTGCCGGTGGTGCAGGATGCGATTACCCGGCTGGCGGTCGGCACCAACGAGATTTTTGGTCAGCACAAACGCCGGCCGATCAAGGTGCGCGGCAGCCTGGCGTTTTTCGTGCACTGGCTGGCGCCCAAGTTGGTGAGTTTTCGCCAGGCCCATCCCCAGGTCGATATCCGCTACATCAGCAACATCTGGGTCAAGGAGCTGGACGGCGAAGACGACATGGAAATCCGCTGGGGCCACGGTCAATGGCCAGGCCTGGTATCGCAACGACTGACCTGGGACACCTTGTTTCCGGTGTGCTCGCCAGCGCTGATGGCGCGTTCGCCACTGCAGGTGCCGGCGGACGTGGCCAAGCATCCGCTGCTGCACGTGCTGGGTTACGAAGAAGGTTGGGGCTATTGGTTGAACATGGTCGGCGCGGACGGCGTCGATTCTTCGACCGGCATGCAGTTCGACACGCTGGTTTGCACCTTGCGCATGGCCGAACTGGGGCAGGGCATTGCCCTGGCTCGCTCGTCGATGGTGGCTGACCTGCTTGAAGAAGGGCGGCTGGTCGAGCCCTTCACCCAGCGCATCGAAGCCAGCGAGTCGTTCTACCTGGTACGCAGTTCCGGGGCCGACCAGCACCCCGACGCGGTGATGTTTTCCACCTGGCTGGTCGAGCAGGCACATCGTTTTAAATAAATGGCCGGAGCCAACCATGCGCTATGTAAGTACCCGGAATGCAGCCGTGCAGGTCGATTTCGAAAAGGTCGTGTTGTCGGGCATCGCTGAAGACGGCGGGCTGTTCGTCCCGCTTGAGCTGCCGCAGTTCGAACCCCAGGACATCGCCAATTGGTCGACCCTGGCCTATGACGAACTGGCCTATCGAGTGATGCGTCCGTTCGTGGGCGAGGCCATCCCCGAGGCCGACTTCAAGCGCGTGCTCAAGGACGCCGGCAGCCCGTTCAGCCATCGCTCCCTGGCGCCGTTGCATCAGGTGGATCGCAACGAATGGGTCCTGGAACTGTTCCATGGCCCGACCCATTCCTCGAAGGATTTTGCCGCGCAGTTACAGGCGCAACTGGTGCAATACTTCCTGCGCAAACGCCAGCGCCGCGCCGTGGTGATTGGCGCCACCAATGGCGACACCGGGTTGGCCGCCATCGAAGCCTTCAAGCACTGCGACGAAACCGACGTGGTGGTGATTTACCCGGAGGCAGGCGTCCCGCAGGAACAACTTCAACAGCTGCAAGCGGCGGCCCATCCGCGGGTTCATCAGTTCGCCGTCAATGGCAGCTTCGACGAATGCCAGACCCTCGTCACCCGCTTGTTCCGGCAGTGGCCGTGCACCGGGCGCGAGGCGATCAGTTTCAACTCCAGCAACTGGGTCAGCGTCATGGCGCAGTTGGTGTTTTACTTCCACGCCGTGCTGCAACTGGGCGGAGGTCAGCGCCCGATTGGTTTCAGCGTGCCGGCGGCGAGTTTTGCCGAGGTCTACGCCGGCTACATCGCGCAGAAAATGGGCCTGCCGATCACGCAGATGATCGTCGCGACCAACCAGAATGACGCGCTGCACCAGTTGTTCCTGAAGAACCACTACTCCCGCTTGCGCGCCAACAAGACCTTGTCGCCAGCCATGGACCTGTCGATCTTTTCCAACCTGGAGCGGTTTCTCTGGGAGCTCTACGGCCACGACGACCAGGCGGTGAGCGCGCTGATGGCAACCTTCGAAACCACTGGCGAGATGACCATCGCCAACGAGTTCTGGCTGCAGGCGCGGATGATCATCGACTCCTACGCGGTCACGGATGAACAGACCTTGGAGGAAATCACTTCGCTGTATCGCGACACCGGCTACGTCATTGATCCGCATACCGCCACGGGCGTGCTCGCGGCGCGCTTGTACCGCCGCAGCCTGGTGGCGCCGATGGTGACCTTGGGCGAGATTTCACCGGCCAAGTCGGCGGTGCTGCTCGGCGAGTTGGGGATCAACATTGCGGCGCAACCGCGTCCCATGTCCGACCATCGCCCGGCGCAGATCCAGCGCATCCAGCCCGACGACCTCGGTGCCCTCCAACAACTGCTCGCTGCTCTCTAACAGGAGGCTCCCGTGAAGCGAATTCTCGACCCCCTCGACGAACGCATCATCGCCGAACTACGCCTCAACGCCCGGGCCGCCCACGCCGAACTAGCGGCCAAGGTCAACCTCTCACGCAACGCCGTGCGCCAACGCATCGAACGCCTCGAACGCGACGGCGCGATCCAGGGCTACACCGTACGCACCGGCGAGGGCGGGCAAGCCTCCTCGAACATCAACGCCGTGATCTTCGTCTACCGCTACGACCGCATGCGCGGCGCGGAAGTGTTGCAAGCCCTGCGCGCGATGCCGGAAGTGCAGCAGTGCGATGTGATGAGTGGCGAGTTTGATTTGATGCTGCGGGTGGGGGGCGGCGAATCCGGAGCGGGTGCACAAGGTTTGGAAGGAGATATCTGCGTTGCCGGGGGTGGAGAACACGGTGACGTCGTTTGTGTTGTCGTCGGTGGTCTAGGCACGCAGCCTGCCTAAAGTGTAAATCCTGTGGGAGCGGGCTTGCTCGCGAAGGCGGTGTATCAAGCAACATCAATGTTGACTGTGCCGCCGCCTTCGCGAGCAAGCCCGCTCCCACAGGGTCATGTGTCCTGCCAGTGGGGCCCAGCATGCTTGCCACCGCTGAGGGTGCCCGCAGATGCTCCAGCCACCCCAAACCCTGTGGCGAGGGGATTTATCCCCGCTGGGCTGCGCAGCAGCCCCAAGCAGATCGAACTCAATCAACCTGACACACCGTGCCGGATGGTTTCGGGGCTGCTTCGCAGCCCAACGGGGATAAATCCCCTCGCCACAAATCAATCTCACTAGCCTGAGATGTCAGCCAAGCTGTTGGCTTTTTTCCATGCCTGCCGCTTCGCCCACCTCTCTGGTCAAAACGCCCAGAAAATAGAGCAAATTGGCATATTTCACTGCCCAGCCCACCCCCCCCTAACCTAGATCCCAACAACCTCATCACCCGGATCAAGGACATAACAAAAATGACTGAATACAAACTGGCGCTGGTCGGCTTCGGCGGTGTGAATCGGGCATTGGCTCAACTGATTGCCGAGCGCAACCCACAGTGGAAAACCGAACTCGGCTTCACCCTGAAAATCGTCGGCGTGACCGATCTGTTCCTCGGTTCGGTGATGGACCGCCACGGCCTCGACGCCGCCTCACTGGCCAAACTACCGGCCGTCAAAGGTGCCATGGCCCAACTCCCCGGCGGCACCGTCGACGCCCTCAACGAAGCGGTGATCAAAGACTGCGGCGCCGACATCATCGCCGAAGCCACCTTCACCAACCCGGTGGACGGCGAGCCCGCCACTTCGTTCTGCCGCTGGGCGCTGGAGCGCGGCAAGCACGTGGTCACCACCAACAAAGGCCCCATCGCCCTGCACGGCGCCGAGCTCAAGGCCCTGGCCCAGCGCAACAACGTCGCCTTCGAATACGAAGGCTCAGTGATGAGCGGCACCCCGGTCATTCGCCTCGCCAAACAATCTCTGGCCGGCAGCTCGATCAGCGGTTTCGAAGGCATCCTCAACGGCACCTCCAACTTCGTCCTCACCTCCATGGAAGGCGGCCTCGGGTTCGCCGAAGCCGTCAGCCAGGCCCAAGCCCTGGGCTACGCCGAAGCCGACCCCACGGCAGACGTCGAAGGCCATGACGTGCGCCTGAAAGTGGTGATCCTCGCCAACGAACTGCTCGACGCCAAACTCACCGTCAACGACGTCACCTGCCGCGGCATCTCCTCCCTCGGCCTCGACGACATCGAAAAAGCCCGGCAAAACGGCGCACGTTGGAAACTCATCGGCGCCGCCACCCGCAAAGCCGACGGCTCCATCAGCGCCAGCGTCGAACCGCGCCTGCTGAGCAACGACCACCCACTGGCGAGCATCAGCGGCGCCACCAACGCCGTGTCCTTCACCAGCGAACTGCTCGGCGCCGTCACCGTCTCCGGTCCGGGCGCAGGCCGCACCGAAACCGCCTTCGCATTGCTCTCGGACATCATCCACATCCACCAATCGGCAACCCGCAAACAGGAGCACAACCTGTGAACGTATCGCGCCTGGCCCTGGCGGTCGTCGAGCCGCACATCGAAGTCCTCAACCCGTTTGACGGCAGCGTCGTCGGCACCGTCGCCGATGTGTGCGCCTCAGAAGTCCCACACCTTCTGGAGACCGGACGCAGCGGCGTACAAGCCTGCGCCGCACTGCCGCGTCATCGCCGCGCAAGCATCCTCGAACAGGCTGCCTTGAACATCGAGCGCGACGCCAAAGCCTTCGCCCGCCTGATCGTCGACGAAGCCGGCAAGACCCTCAAACAGGCCGAAAAAGAAGTCAAACGCTGCGTCAACACCCTCAAGCTCTCCGCCGAAGAAGCCAAGCGCAACGCCGGCGAAATCGTGCCGTTCGACGCCTACGAAGGCGCCGAATCACGCCAGGGCTGGTTCACCCGCGAACCCCTGGGCCTGATCGTCGCGATCACCCCCTACAACGACCCGTTGAACCTGGTGGCGCACAAACTCGGCCCGGCCATCGCCGGCGGCAACGCGGTGATCCTCAAACCGTCCGAGCTGGCGCCGTTGTCGGCCCTCAAACTGGTCTCGTACCTGGTCGCCGCCGGCCTGCCACAAACCGTGGTCACCGTCGCCACCGGCGGCGCCGAACTGGGCAAAGCCCTGGTCGCCGCCCGCGACGTACGCATGATCTCCTTCACCGGCGGCTTCGTCACCGGCGAACAAATCGCCCGCAGCGCCGGCCTGAAAAAACTCGCCATGGACCTCGGCGGCAATGCCCCGGTTATCGTCATGGCCGACTGCAACCTCGACGCCGCTGTCGAAAGCTGCGTCTCCGGCGCCTTCTGGGCCGCCGGGCAAAACTGCATCGGCACCCAACGCCTGCTCATCCACGCACCGATCTACGCCGCCTTCCGCGAACGCTTCGTCAACCAGGCCCAAGCCCTCGTCGTCGGCAACCCTCTGCTCGCAGGCACCGACATCGGCCCTATGATCACCCAACAGGCCGCGCAGAACGCCGAGCAAGTGGTGAACGAAGCCCTGCAACAAGGCGCCACCTTACTCTGCGGCCACCGCCGCCACGGCACCTGCTACGCCGCCACCGTCCTGGAAAACGTCGATCATTCCAGCCGACTCTGGCGCAACGAAGCCTTTGCGCCGGTGGTGGTGTTGCAGCCGTTCGACACGTTTGATGAGGCCATCGCGTTGGCGAACGAACCTGAATACGCGCTTCACGCCGGGATTTTCACCAACGACCTCAACACCGCGATGAGCGCTGCACGACGGATCGAAGCAGGGGGCGTGATGATCAATGACTCCTCGGATTTCCGGTTCGATGCAATGCCGTTTGGCGGTTCCAAATACGGCAGTTTGGGCAGGGAAGGGGTGCGGTTTGCCTATGAGGAAATGACCCAGCCGAAGGTGGTTTGTTTGAATACGTTGGGGTGAGGGGCGAGTCAGTCCGAAGGAGTCGCTTTACCTTTCATGTCGCTAAAACGCCATTTTGACGATACGTTCTCTTCTCATGTCGCCGACAGCAACATGAGAAGAGAACGTGTCGCAGAAATCAAAAAACAGCGACACGTTGTGTCAGCCCTCTGTGGAAGCGAGCTTGTTCACGAAAAGGCCAGTAAACCCAACCCCGTAACCAAGTCAAACCCTTGTGGGAGCAAGGCTTGCCCGCGATGGCGGCGCACCGGTCAACATCACTACCGCTGACTCTCCACCTCACGAATAGCTCACGACGACCCGCTTCCTTTCTTATCGCCGACGGCGACAAATCAAAGCTTTTTTCGGCTCCCCACCTTGCATTGGCCTTTGCGCAAAACGCGCAGCTCAGTTGCCCCATCCTTCTATGCACTGCTTCCGCCCGTTGCCCCGTTACGCGCGCTTTCCACCGAGTAACGTTCCGTGCGCCGAGCGTGCAGCCAACGTCGGCGATCTCCTCATGAATAAACTTCTGCAAACGTCCGAAGCTGAAACGTATCAGCTACAACAAAAAACCAAATTATGCACAAATGCATTTTTTTGCTTGACCCGCATGCATGAGCCTCTATAAGGTGGCTTCACTGTATGTACGTACAGTGTTTCTAAAGCGTCATTTATTTGAATCCATTCATGGACGAGGCAATAACTCATGAAAACCAACCCTGAAAAATTCGGTGCAACCCCCCATCAACCCAGCCTTTGGACCCGCGCTGATGCGTTGAAAGTCCGGGCGGATGATCCCACCACCACGCAGCCGCTGGTCCGCGCTGATTTCCCGGTACTGAACAACGACGTATTCATCTGGGACACCATGCCCCTGCGCGACTTGGACGGTAACGTGACGTCCGTCGATGGCTGGTCGGTGATCTTCACCCTGACGGCCGATCGTCATCCAAACGACCCGCAGTACCTCGACGAGGACGGTAACTACGACATCCTCCGCGATTGGAACGATCGTCACGGTCGAGCAAAGATGTACTACTGGTTTTCTCGTACCGGCAAGAACTGGGAATTCGGTGGCCGTGTGATGGCCGAAGGCGTTTCGCCGACCGCTCGCGAATGGGCCGGTACGCCGATCCTGTTGAACGACCGAGGCGAAGTGGACCTGTATTACACCGCCGTCACTCCGGGCGCGACCATCGTCAAGGTGCGCGGTCGGGTGGTGACCACTGAACACGGTGTCAGCATGGTCGGCTTCGAGAAGGTCAAGCCGCTGTTCGAGGCCGACGGCAACATGTACCAGACCGAAGCACAAAACGCTTTCTGGGGTTTCCGCGACCCATGGCCTTTCCGCGACCCGAAAGATGGCAAGCTGTACATGCTGTTCGAGGGCAACGTGGCCGGTGAGCGCGGCTCGCACAAAGTGGGAGAGGCAGAAATCGGCGATGTGCCGCCAGGTTATGAAGATGTCGGCAACTCGCGCTACCAGACCGCCTGTGTCGGCATCGCCGTGGCCCGCGACGCGGACGGTGACGACTGGGAAATGTTGCCGCCACTGCTGACCGCCGTGGGCGTAAACGACCAGACCGAACGCCCGCACTTCGTGTTCCAGGATGGCAAGTACTACCTGTTCACGATCAGCCATACCTTCACCTATGCCGACGGTGTAACCGGGCCGGACGGCGTGTACGGTTTCGTCGCGGACTCGCTCTTCGGCCCTTACGTGCCGCTGAACGGATCCGGCCTGGTGCTGGGCAACCCGTCCTCCCAGCCATTCCAGACCTACTCGCACTATGTAATGCCAAACGGCCTGGTGACCTCCTTCATCGACAGCGTACCGACCGACGAAACCGGCACGCAGATTCGTGTGGGCGGCACTGAAGCACCCACGGTGGGCATGAAAATCAAAGGGCAGCAGACCTTCGTAGTGGCCGAGTACGACTACGGCTACATCCCGCCGATGCTCGACGTCACACTCAAGTAATAGCGACGCAGGGGGTTCAGGTAGCGGGTTTGAGGTCGATGACAAAACCGTCGTGGATATGATCGAGATATCCCGCCTGATTCATTGCGATGTTGCTCGCAAGCCCCACTGAATAACGAGTCGTAACCCTCTTCGCGACTGGCTGCAAGGATGCAGTCGGTTGCGAATGCATTTCCCCGCGACGTATGTACACAAGCTCCTCTGTGGGAGCGAACTTGCTCGCGATAGCGGTGCATCAGCCACATTCCGGCCCGCTGTTTATCGTGACTCCACGAGACTAGCCACGACCGACATCGCCTTGCGCCATTGCCTACAACTACGCCAGAATCCGCCGGCTTGTGCGTCTTGGAGGGCGTCGGTAGTTTGAGTCCTGTCACTGAGCATCAGTGATCGGGTTTAGTCGCCCGTCTCAACCTAAGGCGTACCAAGTCCCGTCGGACAGGCTGTGCTGTTCCTGTATTGATGGTGGCTGTGCGCAGGGCGCCCCCGGGCGCGCCGGGATTCTTAGGTTCACCGGTCGACTAACCTGCGCACAGCTGCCGCCCTCTCGTTTAGTCGCGAGGTGGTTGCAGCATCACTTAAGGAACCTAAGTCGATGGCAAAAATTACACCGAACCCTCCGACCACAGATGAGCATGTGTCTCGCGCTCAGTCTGCTCGTAACAATAAGCTTGATGATGCTGCCAACCGGGCGTTGGATTACTACCTGAAGCCTACGCCGAAGAGCGAAACGTCTGACAAACCCAACACCATCTTCCGTATCGCACCGGATGTTGATTCGGAATGCCTGCTTGCCAATCTCAGTGAAAACCTGGCTTCGGCGAATGCCATGATCAGTGATTTGGCGTTTGGTCTTGAGGGATCACGACGGCATTTTGCGTTGGGGATCTTGCAGGTAATTGAGGTGAGTGAGCTGTTGGCGAATCGGGCTTTGGATATTGTTGAGGTGAGGTAACAAGGGGCCGCGCTTACCCCGGATTGTGAAAAAAAGGTCTTGCATGGCAAGGCCTTTTTTGTGGCCGTTCGCCCGGCAGCGGCCAGCCACGAAACATGATTGATTGTGATGATGACACTCAATTTTTCGCTCAACATTTCGCCCAGCAGGTCGTTAGCCTTCTGTCCTCTCTTATCAAGGAAGTAGCCGTGTCCGAAAATGTTTACGCACCGCCTTTGGCTCAACTGGAGACCATCGCTGAACAGCCATCCGAGTTTTATGTGGTGTCGCCAGCAAAGCTTCTGACACTGGCGATTCTGACGTTTGGCTTCTATTTCTATTACTGGTCATACAAAAACTGGAGCCTCTACAAGCAATCTACCCAGGCCGATATCTGGCCGTGGGCCCGCGGCCTGCTATGCATATTTTTCATTCACCAACTGTATCGCCGAGCGAATGAGAAAATTCGCAGCAGTGGTCGTACATTTGAGTGGGATTATGAACAGTGGGCAACCGTATTCGTTGTGCTGACGGTCGGTGCCAATCTGTTGGATGCAGTGGCGAAGCGCGTCGATGGCTTTGCATTCCTGGCCGGTTGGTTACTGCTGGCGATTCCACTGCGGGCCTATGTGGTGAGCCGGAGTCAACCGATGATCAACTTCGCCGCCAATGATCCTCAAGCGTCGAGCAATTCGCGTTTCACCGCATGGAATTACCTCTTCATGGTGGCTGGAGTTTTGCTCTGGGCTCTGACATTGCTTGGTGCCTGGACCCTTTATCGTTGAACCGAATGAAGATGGAGGCGACTCAGGCGAAGGTGGTTTGTTTGAATACGGGTGAGGCGACGCGGTGTTTATTGGGGTGGGCGGGATTTAGGAGGGGCTGACGTCGCCTTGCGCCATTGCCTACAACTACGCCAGAATCCGCCGGCTTGTGCGTCTTGGGGCCCCTCGGTAGTTTGAATCCGTCACTGCTCATCAGTGATCGGGTTTCGCAGCCCGGACTCTATAGGCGCACAACGTCACCTTCGAAAGCAGATCGCCCATGTCTGTGATTTCGTCAGAGGTGGCTGTGCGTGGGAGACCTTCGGGTCTGCCGGTCCCTAGAGTCCCGGTCTGCGAACCCGCGTACAGCTGCCACCCCAACTTCGTTTCGCAGCGAATGGTGGCAGCTCCAACAGACTCTAGGAGCTTTACCATGGTCAAAATTACACCGAACCCGCCAGCTACCGACGAAACCGTGTCCCGCGTTCAGTCGGCTCGTAACAAGAAACTTGATGCTGCGGCCAACCGAGCGTTGGATTTCTATCTGAAGCCTACGCCGAAGAAAGAAACGTCTGACAATCCCAACAGCATCTTTCGTATCGCGCCTGATGTTGATTCGGAATGTTTGCTCGCCAGTCTCAGTGAAAAACTGGCTGCAGCCAATGCCATGATCAGTGATTTGGCGTTTGATCTTGAGGGATCGCGAAGGCGTGTTGCGATGGGGATTTTGCAGGTGATTGAGGTGAGTGAACTGTTGGCTAATCGGGCTTTGGATATTGTTGAGGTGAGATAGGGCGGGGCGTTGGCTGCCTTTCTGGCGAAAAAAGGTCTTGCTTGGCAAGACCTTTCATATAAAAAGCTCCGAAACGACGAATGCCCAAATTGTCCAACAACCTGTTGGATAATTGTCCAATCAGCAGGGCATCAGCGGGGGCGGTACTCGGCAAGCCGACTCTCAAAGTACTGTGCCGTTTCCTGATCAGTACAGTACAGGTAGCACCCTTTCATTCCACGGGTCATCAGTGTTCGGTACGTGTTTTTGATGATCAGGTCCGTCTCTTTCTGCGCGAAATCAGGTTGCTCTTTCATCAGTTTCTTCCAGCCACGAATCGATTTGTCGTGCTTGTCACGCTTGTGCGGCGATGTCAGCACTTTCCCATCACGGACGATCAAATCCGGGCCGATGATCACCCCTATATAGTCAACTTCCAGCCCTTGGCAGGTATGAATGCAACCAACCTGTTCGATGGAGTTTTCCGCGATGATCCACAAACTGCCGTCCTGATCCAGGTTCCATTGGCGCGCATAGTCATCGCCGATCACGATATCGGAAGCCTTGGAGTCTTTTTTGCTGAGCCAAGGCCAGCAGTAACCCGCGACTACGCGAGCTTTGTTTCCGTGGTTTTTCTGCTCAATGGCCGCGTGCATTGCCTGCGGAGTGTTGAACACTTTAAATTCGTACTCGCTAGTATCGAGTAGCTGATTGGCGGTCAGTCGAATAGCCAATACGTCATCCAGCCACGCTAGATAACCATCAGACCCGCTGCAACGAAACTGAGAGGACAGTGTGTATTCCTCCACGGTTGCGCCTTTGGATTTCGCAAAGGTACGAATAGCCTGTTTGCTGCCAATGTCGCTCAAGGTCACGCGCTGATCTTCGTCGATGAAGAAAATCGAGCATTTCGAAGAGTTGATCAGTTCCTTAATTTGGTTCTCGCCCAGGTTTCCATACAGACCGCTTTTTTCATTGAGCCGGTGAGCTTCGTCAACGATCAGAGCGTCGAACGTGTTGGGCTCAGTTTCAATAAACGCACCCGAGCCAGAAAAGAAATTGGAAAAATGGCTGCGTTTGATCGTACCAACGAGCTTGCTTTCATACACCTTGCGAGGCGCTGCGTTTTTCGAGACGTATTTGCTAAGCAGCTTTAACGCGGTGAGTCTTACCAGCAAGTTGATCGCCAGAACGGTTTTTCCGGTCCCTGGACCGCCCTCAATGATCAGTACCTTTGGCGCTGCTATAGACGCTTCACCTGCCGCAACAAGTGCTGACTCGAAGACTTCTTTCTGGTCATCGATCAACACAAACTCAGGTTTGCCATCCATGAGCCCGGTAAGCGCTTCGGCTAGTGCTTTGGATGGCCGAATTTTTCCGTTGGAGAGTTCGTAAAGCACCTCTTTGTTGTCACCGTGAGTGATGTGCTTTTTCAGGAAACTTCGTAGTTTCGTCAGTTCCTCAGGGCCTTTGAGGAACAACGGAGCTTTACTGGTATGGGCTTGGTAGTGAGCGGAGTCGATGACGCCATCGCTGACATAGTTATGCAGATAGGCACAGGGGCGAATTTCGATGCTTTTGTCGTAGACCGCTTCGTTGAAGCCTTCTAACAGTGCCGCGTATGACCATACCTGATAGGACGGGTGAATGGTTTCAACGAGACCGCCACCTAAGGCAGTTTTGACAATTGCGTCCTTGGTGGTTGCGCTCGCCTTGCTCCATTGCTTCAGCTCGATCAATACGGCTTTTTTGGCTTGGTTCTCATCACGACCTGTGAGCAAAAAGTCGATACGCTTCGAGGACTGAGGGATGTGCAGCTCAATAGCCAGGCCAGCATTGCTAGGCAGGTCATCATCTCGAAGCACCTTGGCCATGTAGGTCAAGGATCCCTGCCACGACCTGATCTCTGATACGCCCACCTTCTTACCGGTGGCCTCTTTGAAGTGCCGCAGGATCACTTCTTCAATGTCGTCGTTATCATTGTCTTTCAGGAATTGCTGTTTGGTCGCCGCGTAAACGATCACAAGAGATCCTTAGAGCACTGAAGGTCAGAGTTGGTCGTACTTTTTGCTGGTGCTTTTGGCTTTGTCGACGGGGTATTTCTGGCCGTTCAGAGCAAGCTTGCTTGTAACCGCTTCGTTGAGATCGACGCCAAGCACGCTACTCAGGCGAACCAAGTACATGAGTACGTCGGCTAACTCGTCCCTCACTGATTGGGCGGTCGTCGGATGGTTAGCAGCAGCCAGTGAATCGGCTTCGCTCATCCACTGGAAAACTTCGCAAAGCTCACCCACCTCGCCTGTCAGCGCTAGCAGAAGGTTTTTGGGCGAGTGGAATTGATGCCAGTCGCGATCATCTGCAAAGCGCTGGAGCGAAGCTGCAAGATTTTCCACGTCGATTAATTGTTTGGATGTGCCATCTGCCTTGCTCACAGATTTGCCTCTTGTTTGCCGACAGAAACGTGACCAACAGCCACGTCAGAAATTTAGGGATGGATTGTAAGAGTTTTCTTTTGGGGTAGTGGGCTTTTCACTGACCCTTCGACAGTAGATCCAGCTCAGGCTTTGTTTTTGGCTGCTTGATAGCGATCCTTGACCTCTGCAACGCTTAGCCATTTGCGGCGTGAATGCACCACACGATGACAATTGGCACATAACAATGCGAGGTCCGCGAGCTTGGTTTTATCGCCAGGTTGGAGCGTATGCAGTGGCTTAGTGTGGTGCACATCGATAACGCCATCGACGTCTGGGCCGTATGTTTTGCTGAAGTTGAAGCCACAGGCTTCGCACTGGAGAACACCGTGGTTCTTGAGGGCTTCGTCCTTTTTTCGTTTGACGAGTTTTTTGTCCCTTTCCCGTACACGGTGTACGTGGGTTAACACTTTTCCTTCCTCTGCTTCGAAGAAGCCCGGCTCTTCCTCCGCGCTTAGATCTATTGGCGTAGCAGAAGAAGTGGTTCCGACGTTCGCCTTGATGGCGGCTACGACTTCGGCTAGACGCTCGGGGTTATCCGCGAATTCCAGCCATACCAACTCCTCGTCTTTATTGCCTTTTGCAAGACCTGTGCGACCAGTGTTGGTATAGCTCGGATCCCAACGACGGAAATTGTTGAGCTTCATGCAGACACCATTGGTGTTACGAAAACTCTGGTTCTTGCTCGCACCGGTGGCGTTGCCAATGAGATTGAGGCTCTGTGATAGGGCTCGGACTTCTGGATGGTTAACGCCAGGTAAGCCATTGCGGTAAAGCAGGTACAGGTTCAGAGCTAGGACGAGTTCGTCACGGCTCCAAGGCGGATTGGATTGATTGCTGGTAGGTGAAGAGGACATGGCGGGGGCTATCCGTAGGTTTCCCGTTTCGCTGTAGGACGCAGCGCAATATGTCGTCAGAATATTCTCTTCTGATGGCGTTTGGGAATCATACGAGGTTCGATGGGCTTCGCTGTCGAGCACAGGGGATGCTCACGCGCAGCGTTGTTTGGCCATCAGGCGGAATTTTGCATGGGGATGGGATAAATTCAGACATTAAAAAGCCGGCTTATGGCCGGCTTCTCGTTGACTAACTCAGTTCGTTTTTGACAAACCTCACCAGCCTTCAAAACGTACATCCGGCTCTTGCGGCCGGCTGTGGGACTTGGTCAGAAAGTGATCTGCCTTGTCGGTGCGAGGCGTGGGCTCGCAAATGTGGGGCGGAGGATACGCGGGTTTGGTTCAGAATCCCAGTGGTAAGTGGTGTGGAATCATTGGGTTATCGGTGATTCAGGGGGAAAGCAGGGGGCTGCTGCGCAGCCCAGCGGGAGCAAGCTCCCTCGCCACAAAAGCTTCTGCCACAGCCTCTGCCGCAGCTCCTGCCACAATTCCCGCCACGGTTTCTGGTCTTGGGTGGGTCAATCGAATACCGGCGGTCTCTGTTTGTTGAGGGTGGACCACCAGAACACCCAGCCGATCACGTGGATGTGTTGCGCGTCGATTTGTTCAGCACTGAACACCTCATCAGGATACGCAGCGCTGTTGTGGCTGCGCAGGCGCAGTCGGTTGCCGGGAATTCGGTGCAGGTATTTGATACGCAGCATCCCATCATGCTCAAGCGCATAGATCTGGCCATCAACGATTTGCGTCAGGCCGCGGTCGATGGCGAGGGTGGAGCCGTCTTCGATGCGTTCGGCCATGCTGTCGCCGACCATGGTGATGCAGATGGCGTCGCTGGGGTCGATTTCCAGGGATTCGAGGTGGCTGCGGGGCAGGCGGATGGATTGGTCGGGGACTTCGACGATGTGGGTTTTGGTTTCGCCGGGGGCGATGGGGACTTCCTTGTAGAAAGGCAGTTCGATGTCCGTGGGTTCCACCACGCTGTAGACGCCGTCGTTTTCGGCCGCCTCATAGGTGGTGCCGGGGCCGAGGCCCAATGGGGTCTGCGGGCCTTCGCCGTGGGCGAGCCACTCCGGGCTGACCGTCAGCAGGCTGGCGATGGAGTGGATGCGCCCGGGCGGGATGCCACGGTTGAACCAGTTGTTCACGTGCTGGGATTTCACGCCGTATAACTTCGCGAAGTCGGCGGAACGGATATGGGCTTCTTTTAGAAGGGCTCTGAAGCGGTCGCCACTGGAGATCTTTTTCATAAACGGAAAGTTTAGGGGCGACTGTGTTTTCGGCAATAAACATGTCGTTCAAATATATAAGACGATCTTTCCGTTTGCAGGATCTGAAAGGGGCGGGCTAAACGCTGTTAAACAGTATTAATACAAGTTGGTATTAAGCGCCATTAAGGCATAAAAAAACCCCGGTGCAAACCGGGGTTCTTCTGCAAATTCAGTTTCAGCCTTTGTAGGCGGCAACCGATTTGGTGATCGCTTCGCGGGCGGCGTCTGCACCGGCCCAGCCTTCGATCTTGACCCACTTGCCTTTTTCGAGGTCTTTGTAGTTCGCGAAGAAGTGCTCGATCTGCTGGATCAGCAGCGGTGGCAGGTCGGTGTATTCCTTCACGTCGACGTACAGTTGCGACAGTTTGTCGTGTGGCACTGCGATGACTTTGGCATCGCCGCCGCCGTCGTCGGTCATGTTCAGGATGCCGACCGGACGGGCGCGGATGACCGAGCCTGGGGCCACTGGGTATGGGGTCACGACCAGCACGTCGAGGGGGTCGCCGTCGTCGGCCAGGGTGTTGGGGATGTAACCGTAGTTGGCCGGGTAGAACATCGGGGTGGCCATGAAACGGTCAACGAACAGGCAGTCGCTGTCTTTGTCGATTTCGTATTTGATCGGGGCGTGGTTGGCCGGGATTTCGATCGCGACGTAGATGTCGTTCGGCAGGTCTTTGCCAGCCGGAATCTTGCTGTAGCTCATTGGGCGGTGCCCCCGTTAGTTGACCAAATGACTGGTCGGATTGACCAAAAAGTGGCGGCGATTATAGGCATATTCGGCCGCTGTTGCCACGTTGGCAGGGTCTTAGAGACCTTAGTATGACGCCTGATAGACCGGATCTTCGGCTTGAAGTTGCCGCAGCCGGGCCAAAGGATCCTGGCGGTAGAACGCCTGGAGCTGTTCATAGACCTTGGGATAGGCCTGGTGCAGCAGGTCCGGGGCGCTGAAGAAGTATTCGCTGGTGACGGCGAAGAATTCCGCCGGGTTTTCGGCGGCGTAGGGGTCGATGATGGTTTCTGCGTCGGGGTTGTGGTCCAGTTGCCGGTTGAGGTCATCGAAGGCCTGTTGCATGGCGTCGGCCCAATCCTGGACGCGCATGTCGGCGTGCAGCGGCGGCAGGCCGTTGGCGTCGCCGTTGAGCATGTCGAGTTTGTGTGCCAGTTCGTGGATCACCAGGTTGTAGCCGTCCCAACCGCCGCTGGCGAGCACGCCGTCCCAGGCCAGGATGATCGGGCCCTGGGGCCAGGCTTCGCCGCTGTGTTCGCCGTCCCATTCGTGCTCGATGCCGCTGGCGTCGCGGTAGCGCTGGGGGCTGAGGAAGTCGTCGGGGTAGAGGACGATTTCGTGGAAGCCCTGGTACCAGTTCAGTTCGCCGAGGTGCATCAGTGGTAGTTGCGCCTGGGCGGCGAGCAGCAGGCGTTGTTCCTGGTGCAGTTCGACGCCGGGCAGGGCGGTGAGGTGTTTGTCATGCAGGAACAGCACGCAGGCTTCGCGCAGCCACTGGTCCTCGGCGGCGCTGATGCCGTCGAGGAAACTCAACTGATGACGCACGCGCTGCCAGGTTTCCTCGGTGACAGGGTGTTTGGCGAGGGTGCGTTGGCGGCGCCAGTTGCTCAGGGACCACATGGGCGATCAGGCTTTCGAGGCGCGCTGGCTCATTTTGCTGCGCACCAGGCTGATGATCATCGGCAGCAGCGACACCAGGATGATGCCCACCACCAGCAGTGACAGGTTCTGCTTGATGAACGGCACGTTGCCGAAGAAGTAGCCGAGGGTGACCAGGCCGCCGACCCAGAGGACGGTACCGAGGACGCTGAAGCCGAAGAAGCGCAGGTAGTTCATTTTGCCCACGCCGGCGACGAAGGGGGCGAAGGTGCGGATGATCGGCAGGAAGCGCGCCAGGGTCACGGTTTTGCCGCCGTGTTTGTCGTAGAAGTCGTGGGTTTGCTGCAGGTAGTCGCGGCGGAAGATTTTCGAGTCGGGGTTGCTGAACAGTTTTTCGCCGGCGGTGCGGCCGATCAGGTAGTTGGTGCTGTCGCCGAGGATCGCCGCCAGCATCAACAGGCCGGCCAACAGCAGTGGGTCCATGGCACCACCCGCGGCTACGGCGCCGGCGATGAACAGCAGGGAGTCGCCCGGCAGGAAGGGCGTCACCACCAGGCCGGTTTCACAGAAGATCACCAGGAACAGGATGGCGTAGACCCAGGTGCCGTAGTTGGTCACCAGCATGTCGAGGTAGACGTCGAGATGCAGAATGAGGTCGAGGGGGTTGAAATCCATGCAAAACACCTGTGGTGGCGGCCCGACTCGGCAGGCTGGTGGGGCTGGCTTTGAGTATGGCTACAGAGTGTGTAGCTTTTTCTTACAAGCTGGGAAGAGCGGCATTATACGGTGAGGATTGTGAAGCGCGTGTTGAGTTTGTAGCTGGGGATTTCTGAGGGGGGCGGTTGGATGAGGCATCGGCTCGGACCGCTTTTGTGGCGAGGGAGCTTGCTCCCGCTGGAGCGCGAAGCGGTCCCCTAAAGGCTGACTAGGTCAGTCTGGTGTACCGCGTGCTCAGGTTTTGGGTCTGCTGTGCAGCCCAGCGGGGATAAATCCCCTCGCCACAAGGTTTCACCTAGCCACACAGGGTTGGTGGTGTGTCATTGGGATTTGGTTGGCTGGGTTGTGGGTGCTGCGCACCCAAGCGGGAGCAAGCTCCCTCGCCACAAGGGGTGCACTCAGCCACAGAGGTTTCACCCAGCCACCAGGGGGTCAGATCCCGTCGCTGATCGGCAACACGTAGTTCTTGAACTCGGTGTCTTCCTTGAAGCCGATCGATTCGTAGGTTTTCTGCGCCACTTCGTTGTTGCTGCTGGTGGAGACGCGCATGCGTACGGCGTTGGTTTCCTTGGCCATTTTTTTTCGCGGTGCGGATCAGGTTGTCGGCCACCAGTTGGCGGCGAGCGTCTTCGGCGACGTAGATGTCGTTGAGGATCCACACGCGCTTGAGCGACAGCGACGAGAAGCTTGGGTAGAGCTGGCAGAAGCCCAGCAGTTTGTTGTCGTCGTCATCGGGCAAGGCCAGGTAGATCACCGATTCCTTGCGGCGCAGGCGTTTTTCGAGGAAGGCTCGGGACGAGTCCGGGTAGGGCAGTGAGCCGTAGAATTCCCGATACTTGACGAACAATGGGGTCAGCAGGTCCAGGTGTTCCAGGGTCGCTTGGATAATCCGCATGGTAGGTCTCGTCTGCAAGGGTCGACAGATATTCAGACAACAACTTCGCGCTGCCGTGCTTTTGATGCTGCCTGAAAGCGGATCAAAAACGCAACGGATAAACGGATCAGCTTTGGGGCGGCATGAGTAGGAAGTTACCTTTCATATCGGCGGTATTTTCCGAGTCTAGAGTTTGAACCTGGGCTTCGTCCTTCAGATTGACCCCCGAGAGCTGGCGGCGACAGGCCTCGCGCATCAGGTAGATCAGGCGGTGGGCGGCCATGCCGTAGCTCAAGCCTTCGAGGCGGACGTTGGAGATGCAGTTGCGATAGGCATCGGTCAGGCCGACCTTGGGGTTGTAGGTGAAATACAGCCCCAGGCTGTCGGGGGAGCTGAGGCCGGGGCGTTCGCCGATCAGGATCACCGACATTTTTGCGCCGAGCCGCTGGGCTACTTCATCGGCCACCGCGACCCGGCCTTGCTCCACCAGGATCACGGGTGACACCGACCAGCCGTCAGCGGCGATCTGTTCTTCCAATCGTGCGAGGAACGGCAGCGTATGCCGATGCACCGCCAGCGCCGACAAGCCATCAGCGACGACGATGGCCAGGTCCACGCCGCCGGGGTGAGCCGCTGCGTAGTCATCCAGGATTTTTGCAGAGGCCTCGTCGAGCCGTCGGCCCAGGTCCGGGCGTTGCAGGTAGCTATGGCGGTCGGCGGCGGCGCTATGGAGCAGCAGGCTTTCGCGGCCGCGCTCGGCCAGTTGTGCACGAATCCCTTGGTGATCGAACGCCAGGTGCACCGCATCGCGGGCCTGGGCGTGGGCGTATTGGAAGTCCAGTTGCGCCTGGGTCGGCAGGCTGGTGCCGGTGCGACCCAGGGCGATGCGCGCCGGGGTCAGGCGGCGCAGTTCCAGCCAAGGGTTTTGTGGATCGACAGGTTTGTTATCCATCGGCAGCTCACTTATCCCAAATGCGCCAGGGCGTGACGGAACGCCGGTGGCAGGTTGTCGCCGAACCGCACCCGGCCATCGGCCTGGGTGAAGATGCCCATGTTCGCCAGCCAAGTCTCGAATTCCGGCGCCGGCTTCAGGCCCAGGGTCTGGCGGGCGTAGAGGGCGTCGTGGAACGAGGTGGTCTGGTAGTTGAGCATGATGTCGTCGGAGCCGGGGATGCCCATGATGAAGTTGATCCCGGCCACGCCCAGCAGGGTCAGCAGGGTGTCCATGTCGTCCTGGTCGGCTTCGGCGTGGTTGGTGTAGCAGATGTCGCAGCCCATCGGCACGCCCAAGAGCTTGCCGCAGAAGTGGTCTTCGAGGCCGGCGCGGATGATCTGTTTGCCGTTGTACAGGTATTCCGGGCCGATGAAACCTACAACCGTGTTCACCAAAAACGGCTTGAAATGGCGTGCCACGGCGTAGGCTCGGGTTTCGCAGGTCTGTTGATCGACGCCGTGGTGGGCGTTGGCCGACAGCGCGCTGCCCTGGCCGGTTTCGAAGTACATCAGGTTGTTGCCCAAGGTGCCGCGATTCAGGCTGAGCCCGGCGTCGTAGCCTTCCTTCAACACGTTGAGGTTGATGCCGAAACTGGCGTTGGCCGCTTCGGTGCCGGCGATGGACTGGAACACCAGGTCCAGGGGCACGCCACGGTTCGCCGCTTCGATGGAGGTAGTGACGTGGGTCAGCACGCAGCCTTGGGTGGGGATGTCGTAGCGCTGGATGATGGCGTCGAGCATTTCCAGCATCGCGCAGATCGACGCGGTGCTGTCGGTGGCCGGGTTGATGCCGATCATGGCGTCGCCGTTGCCGTAGAGCAGGCCGTCGAGGATGCTCGCCGCGATCCCGGCCGGTTCGTCGGTGGGGTGGTTGGGTTGCAGGCGGGTGGACAGGCGCCCGCGCAGGCCGAGGGTGCCGCGGAACTTGGTCACCACGCGGATTTTCTGTGCCACCAGCACCAGATCCTGCACGCGCATGATCTTCGACACGGCGGCGACCATTTCCGGCGTCAGCCCCGGAGCCAGTGCCCGCAGGCTCTGTTCATCGGCGGCGTCGCTGAGCAGCCAGTCGCGAAAACCGCCGACGGTGAGGTGGCTGACAACGGCGAAGGCCTGTTTGTCGTGAGTGTCGACGATCAGCCGGGTGACTTCGTCGGCCTCGTAAGGAATCAGCATTTCTTGCAGGAAATGGCTGAGGGGCAGGTCAGCCAGGGCCATTTGCGCGGCTACCCGCTCACCATCGTTGAGCGCCGCGACTTCGGCCAAAAAATCCCCGGAACGCGCCGGGCTGGCCTTGGCCATCAGCTCTTTGAGACTGTCGAAGCGATAGGTCTGGGCGCCGACGGAATGGGCGAATGCGGCCATGGGGCGGTGTCCTCCTGAATCTCTAAATAATTCAACTACAGCGCAGACCCAACCCCTGTGGAGTAGCCCTGCTCCCACAGAGTTTCCCCACACAGGGCTAACCCTAAAAACAGGGCTCTCCCGCACAGGGAGGAAACTGCGTGCACTTCTATAAGGCAGGCACCGGGCCCTCAGCCCGGCACCGGTGCAACTTCAGATACCTGTGAGCATAGCGTCCGCCGGGGCATCGGAGCGTTGCTTGGCGGTCAGTTGGAAATACAGGTAGCCGACAACCATGAACGCCAGGAACACCAGGCCGATCAGCATGTTGAACCACGCCATCGCCACCAGGCACACCACCGCCAGGAACAACGCGATGCCCGGCACGATCGGGTAGCCCGGGGCACGGAAGGTGCGTTCCAGGTTCGGTTCGGTCTTACGCAATCTGAACAGGCTGAGCATGCTGATGATGTACATCACGATGGCGCCGAACACCGACATGGTGATCATCGCGGCGGTCAGGCTCATGCCTTGCAGGTTGACCAGGCCATCGCTGTAGATCGCCGCGATGCCGATCACGCCGCCGGCCAGGATTGCCCGGTGCGGGGTCTGGAAGCGCGAGAGTTTCGCCAGGCCACGGGGCAGGTAGCCGGCCCGGGCCAGGGCGAAGAACTGCCGCGAGTAGCCGAGGATGATCCCGTGGAAACTCGCCACCAGGCCGAACAGGCCGATCCACACCAGCATGTGCATCCACGTGGAATTGTTGCCGACCACGGCCTTCATCGCTTGGGGCAGCGGGTCGTTGATGTTTGACAGGGTGCGCCAGTCACCGACGCCGCCGGCCATGATCATCACGCCAATGGCCAGGAACACCAGGGTCAGGATGCCGCTGACGTAAGCGCGGGGAATCGTGCGTTTCGGGTCCTTGGCTTCTTCGGCGGCCATGGCCGCACCTTCGATGGCAAGGAAGAACCAGATCGCGAAGGGGATTGCGGCGAAAATGCCCGGGATCGAGGCGAGGGTGAACTCATTGGAGCCGGCCCAGCCGTTGAGCACGAAGTTGCTGAAGCTGAAGCCCGGCGCGACCACGCCCATGAACACCAGCAATTCGGCGACCGCCAGCACGGTGACCACCAGCTCGAACGCGGCGGCGATGCTGACGCCGAGGATGTTCAGGGTCATGAACACGATGTACGCGCCAACCGCCGCGAGCTTGGGGTCCAGCTCTGGAAACTGCACATTGAGGTAGGCGCCAATCGCCATGGCGATGGCCGGGGGCGCGAAGACAAATTCGATCAGCGTGGCGATCCCGGCGATCAACCCGCCTTTCTCACCAAAGGCCCGTCGGCTGTAGGCAAACGGCCCGCCAGCGTGGGGAATCGCGGTGGTCAATTCGGTGAAACTGAAGATGAAGCAGGTGTACATCAACGCCACCATGAGGGCGGTGACGAGAAACCCCAGGGTCCCAGCGGTGCCCCAGCCGTAACTCCAGCCGAAGTACTCGCCGGAAATCACCAGGCCGACGGCGATGCCCCATAAATGCAGGGTGCCGAGTGTGGGTTTGAGTTGAGTGGTAGAAGTCATAAGTCCTCTCTGTCTTTTTTTATTGTTTGATCTGTTGGACTTTCGGGTTTGTTGTGGAGCGGGCACGCAAGGCTCATGCCAGAGCAGTGGGGCGGCAATTTGATGTTGTCAGTGAGGGCGCCATCGCGAGCAGGCTCGCTCCCACAGGGGATTTGGGCCAACCCACAGAAAAAAAGGGTCACCCACAGTCCCTGTGGGAGCGAGCCTGCTCGCGATAGCTATCTAAAGGGCGAAGCAGAACCACCTGCCTCGCCCCGAAGGCTTAGAAGAACCCCAACGGATTGATGTCGTAGCTCACCAGCAGGTTTTTGGTCTGCTGATAGTGATCGAGCATCATCTTGTGCGTCTCACGACCCACGCCGGACTTCTTGTAGCCACCGAACGCGGCGTGCGCCGGGTAGAGGTGGTAGCAGTTGGTC
The DNA here is from genome assembly GCF_013347965.1 of Pseudomonas bijieensis. Taxonomy (NCBI): domain Bacteria; kingdom Pseudomonadati; phylum Pseudomonadota; class Gammaproteobacteria; order Pseudomonadales; family Pseudomonadaceae; genus Pseudomonas; species Pseudomonas bijieensis. Next base: position 5,018,658 of record NZ_CP048810.1, read on the forward strand.
CAGACGCGACCGGCCTTGATCGCCCGGCCCATGCGGTAGGCGCGGTTGATGTCGCGGGTCCACAGACCGGCGCCGAGGCCGAACTCGGTGTCGTTGGCGATGGCCAGGGCTTCGGCTTCGTCCTTGAAGGTGGTGATGCTCACCACTGGGCCGAAGATTTCTTCCTGGAACACGCGCATTTTGTTGGTGCCCTTGAGCAGGGTCGGCTGGATGTAATAACCGCTGGCCAGGTTGCCTTCGAGTTTTTCCACCTTGCCGCCGGTCAGCAGCTCGGCGCCTTCGCCCTTGGCGATTTCCAGGTACGAAAGAATCTTGTCGAATTGCTGCTCGGACGCCTGGGCGCCGACCATGGTGTCGGTGTCCAGCGGGTCGCCGCGTTTGATCTGCAGGACTTTGTTCATCACCACTTTCATGAACTCGTCGTAGATCGATTCTTGCACCAGGGCGCGGGATGGGCAGGTGCAGACTTCGCCTTGGTTGAAGAACGCCAGCACCAGGCCTTCGGCGGCTTTCTCGATGAAGCTCGGCTCGGCCTGCATGATGTCTTCGAAGAAGATGTTCGGCGACTTGCCGCCCAGTTCCACGGTGGACGGGATGATGTTCTCGGCGGCGCATTTCATGATGTGCGAGCCGACCGGGGTGGAACCGGTAAAGGCGATTTTGGCGATGCGCTTGCTGGTCGCCAGGGCTTCACCGGCTTCTTTACCGAAGCCTTGCACCACGTTCAACACGCCGGGTGGCAGCAGGTCGCCGATCAGCTCCATGAGCACGCAGATGCCCAGCGGGGTTTGCTCGGCTGGCTTGAGCACCACGCAGTTACCGGCGGCCAGGGCCGGGGCGAGTTTCCAGGCGGCCATCAGCAGCGGGAAGTTCCACGGGATGATCTGCCCGACCACGCCCAGCGGTTCATGGATGTGATAGGCCACGGTGTTGCCGTCGATCTCGGCGGCGCTGCCTTCCTGGGCCCGCAGGCAACCGGCGAAGTAGCGGAAGTGGTCGGCGGCCAGGGGGATGTCGGCATTGAGGGTTTCGCGCACGGCCTTGCCGTTGTCCCAGGATTCGGTGATCGCCAGCACTTCGAGGTTGGCTTCGATGCGGTCGGCGATTTTCAGCAGGATCAGCGAACGGGCCTGGGCCGACGTGGCGCCCCAGGCATCCGCGGCGGCGTGGGCGGCGTCCAGGGCTTTGTCGATGTCTTCGGCCGTGGAACGCGGGAATTCGGCAATGGGCTGGCCATTGACCGGGGAAGTATTGGTGAAGTACTGACCTTTGACAGGCGCGACGAACTCGCCGCCGATGTAGTTACCGTATTTGCTCTTGAACGAAACGATAGCGCCTTCAGTACCGGGGTGAGCGTAACGCATGATGAGTTCTCCTTGGCTTTTGTGCTTATACGGGAGGCCGCGCAAAATTGAGCGCCGGTAATTAAGCCTAGAGCAAAGGTTGGGCCATTGCCTTGCAAGGCCCGTAAATCAAGACTTTAGGAGGGGTTCGCCGGACAAACGGATGCCGTGCGTGACGATTGCGATACAGCCGGTGTGACAGTTTGTGCCATCGGCGAGACAGTCTGTGACTGACAGGTCGCGCCAGCATTGCAAAGGTTGTTGGGCTGGAGGATGCTGACGCGAGTTGGCGGGAGGGCTGCTAAGCAGCCCAACGGGGATAAATCCCCTCACCACAGAGAACAATAAGAAATGCACAGCAACCACTTGAGTCGCCATGCCCAACAAGTCCTGACGGTCACCCAGGGCAAGGCCCACCTGCAGGGCCCCGGCAGCGATCCGTCGATTGCCCGTTCCTGGCTGCGCTGCCTCGAGGACTATCACCTCGACCCGGCCCAGAACCTCGCGCCGACGGTGCTCGAACATGGCCGGGTGCTGGAAAGCCGCGAACGCCTGCAACAGGTGCTGCACATCGCCGGCACCGAAATGACCAGCCTCCATCAGCAACTCTCCGGCGCCGGCCACGCGGTGCTGCTCACCGATGCCCGGGGCGTGATCCTCAATTGCGTCACCGCCCCCAGCGAACGCAAGATTTTCGAACGGGCCGGGCTCTGGCTCGGCGCTGACTGGAGTGAAGCCTGCGAAGGCACCAACGGTATTGGCACCTGCCTGGTAGAACGTCAGGCCCTGACCATCCACCAGGAAGAACATTTCCGTGGCCGCCACACCGGCCTGACCTGCTCGGCCAGCCCGGTCTTCGACCCTCAGGGCGAACTGTTGGCGGTGCTCGACGTGTCCTCGGCCCGCCCGGACGTGTCGCGCCAGAGCCAGTTCCACACCATGGCCCTGGTCAATCTCTCGGCGAAGATGATCGAGAGCTGCTATTTCCTGCGTTGCTTCGACAATCAATGGCTGCTGCGCTTTCACCTGCAGGCCGAGTCCGTGGGGCTGTTCAGCGAAGGGTTGCTGGCGTTCGACGGCGAAGGGCGGATCAGCGCGGTCAACCAGAGCGCGCTCAACCTCTTGGGGCATATTCGCGGCAGCTTGCTGGGCCAGCGGGTGGAAGACTTCTTCGATTGTTCGCTGGACGAGTTGCTCGGCCGCGCGAGCGTCAATGCCAGTGCGAGCTGGCCGTTGCGGACCCGTGACGGTCGGCCTTTGTTCGCCGTGCTGCGTGGCCAGCCGCGCAGCGTGCCGGTGCCGATCGCTCCGTTGCTTAAGGCCATCGAGCCTGCGCGGCTGCCGGGCATCTGCCTGGGGGATGCGGCGTTGCAGGAGCATTTTCGCAAGGCGCTGCGGGTGTTCGAGCGCGATGTGCCGCTGCTGATCCACGGCGAAACCGGCTCTGGCAAAGAAGCCTTCGCCAAGGCCGTGCACCACGCCAGCCAGCGCGCCGGTAAGCAATTCGTCGCCCTCAACTGCGCGGCCATCCCGGAAAGCCTGATCGAGAGCGAGTTGTTCGGCTATCGCGGCGGCAGCTTCACCGGCGCACGCAAGGAAGGTATGCGCGGCAAGCTGCAACAGGCCGACGGCGGCACGTTGTTCCTCGATGAAATCGGCGACATGCCCCTGGCCTTGCAGACCCGTTTGCTGCGGGTGCTGGAAGATCGCCAGGTGGTGCCCATCGGCGGCGAGCCCGAGACGGTCAACGTGCGCATCATCAGCGCCACCCACCGGCAATTGCTGGAGCGGGTGCAGGACGGCAGCTTCCGCGAGGATTTGTATTACCGCCTCAATGGGTTGGAAATCCCCTTGCCGGCGTTGCGCGAGCGCAGTGACAAATCGCAGCTGTTGGATTTCCTGCTGGCCGAGGAGAGCGGCGGCGAGACGGTGATCATCGACGAACCGGCGCGCCAGGCGTTGCTGGGCTTCGATTGGCCGGGCAACGTGCGGCAACTGCGTAATGTATTGCGGACCCTTGCTGCGTTGTGCGACGGCGGGCGGATTGGTCTGGAGGACTTGCCGGCGATGATTCGCCAGCGTCCGGTGGCGCTGGTTGAAACCGTGGCAGAACGGCCGCTTGAAGATGCCGAGCGTGTGGCGTTGCTCGATGTGCTGGAGCGCCAGCGCTGGCACATGACCCACACTGCCGAACAACTGGGCATCAGCCGCAATACCCTCTACCGAAAGCTGCGCAAGCACGCCATTGCCCGCTGAACCGTGTCGCGGTCGTCCTGAAGGAATGCGATCAACTGTGGGAGCGAGCCTGCTCGCGATGGCGGCGGTACATCCAATATCAATGCAAGTTGACCCACCGCTATCGCGAGCAGGCTCGCTCCCACAGGGATTGTGTGCTGTTTGCAAGTCTGGCGGCCACCCGTAAAGGCGAGGTGAAGTCGAAACACAAGGTGCGATTTCCCCCTCCCTACGCTAACCTGCGGCCATGTTTTACGAGGTCGACTATGCACATCCATATTCTCGGTATTTGCGGCACTTTCATGGGTTCGATGGCGGTCCTGGCCAAGGAGCTGGGTCATCACGTGACCGGTTCCGACGCCAACGTCTACCCGCCGATGAGCACACAGCTGGAGGCCCAGGGCATTGAGCTGACCCAAGGCTACGACCCGGCGCAGCTGGACCCGGCGCCAGACCTGGTGGTCATCGGCAACGCCATGTCCCGTGGCAACCCGGCGGTGGAGTACGTGCTCAACAAAGGCCTGCCCTACGTGTCCGGCCCGCAGTGGCTGGCCGATCACGTGTTGCAGGGCCGTTGGGTCCTGGCCGTGGCCGGCACCCACGGCAAGACCACCACCAGCAGCATGCTCGCCTGGGTGCTGGAGCACGCCGGCATGAGCCCGGGCTTCCTGATCGGCGGCGTGCCGCAGAACTTCTCGGTGTCGGCGCGCCTGGGCGGCACGCCGTTCTTCGTGATCGAGGCCGACGAATACGACAGCGCGTTTTTCGACAAACGCTCGAAATTCGTCCACTACCGTCCACGCACGGCGATCCTCAACAACCTTGAGTTCGATCATGCGGACATCTTCCCCGATCTGCCAGCCATCGAGCGGCAGTTCCACCATTTGGTCCGCACTATCCCGAGTGAAGGCCTGGTCATCCATCCGACCACCGAGCCGGCGTTGCAGCGGGTGATCGAGATGGGCTGCTGGACCCCGGTGCAAACCACTGGCGCGGGCGGGCAGTGGCAGGTGAAGTTGCTCAAGGACGACGGTTCGCAGTTCGAAGTGCTGTTCGAAGGTGTGTCCCAAGGCGTGGTCGAGTGGGACATGACCGGCCAGCACAACGTCGCCAACGCCCTGGCGACCCTGGCGGCTGCTCGGCATGTCGGCGTGGTGCCGTCCATGGGCATTGCCGCGTTGAGCGCGTTCAAGAGCGTGAAGCGGCGCATGGAGAAAGTCGCCGAGGTGCGCGGCATCACCATCTATGACGACTTCGCCCACCATCCGACCGCCATCGCCACCACCCTTGATGGGCTGCGCAAGCGCATCGGTGACGCACCGTTGATCGCGATCATCGAGCCACGCTCCAACTCCATGAAACTTGGCGCCCACCGCGACGGCCTGCCGGAAAGCGTGGTCGATGCCGACCAGGTGATCTGGTACGCGCCGGCCAACCTCGGCTGGGACCTCGGCGCCACCGCCGCGCTGTGCACGGTGCCGTCGATTGTCAGCGATTCCCTGGAAGGCATCATCGAGCGCGTGAAAAGCCAGGCTCAGCCCGGCACCCACGTGGTGATCATGAGCAACGGCGGCTTCGGCGGCCTGCACGGCAAACTGGCCGAGGCGCTGAAATGAACACTCGCTTGGAGAGCAATGGCCCCGACCGCATTACGCTGGCGATGACCGGTGCCTCCGGCGCCCAGTACGGCTTGCGCCTGCTCGATTGCCTGGTGCGTGAAGACCGCGAGGTGCACTTCCTGATCTCCAAGGCCGCGCAACTGGTGATCGCCACCGAAACCGACGTGACCCTGCCGGCCAAGACCCAGATGATGCAGGCCTTCCTCACCGAATACACCGGTGCGGCGGCGGGGCAGATTCGTGTGTATGGCAAGGAAGACTGGATGTCGCCCGTTGCATCGGGCTCCGGCGCCCCGGCGGCGATGGTGGTGGTGCCGTGTTCCACCGGGACGCTGTCGGCGATTGCCACCGGCGCCTGCAACAACCTGATCGAGCGGGCCGCGGACGTGACGCTGAAGGAGCGCCGCCAACTGATCCTGGTGCCGCGGGAAGCGCCGTATTCGAGCATTCATCTGGAGCACATGCTCAAACTGTCGAACATGGGCGTGACCATCCTGCCGGCCTCGCCGGGGTTTTATCACCAGCCGCAGACCATCGACGACCTGATCGATTTCGTGGTCGCGCGGATTCTCAATCTGCTGAATATCCCCCAGGACATGCTGCCGCGTTGGGGCGAGCATCATTTGAGCAGCGATGAATAGGCTCCTGGTGGTGCTGCTGGCGCTGCAACTGACCGGCTGCGCCACCGCCCGCACCCTCGACGCCGCCAAGCCTGGCGCGCCGGTGGTGTACGCGGGCACGCGCCTGGACCTCTACGCTCTCAATCGTGGCTGCTGCGCCAAGGACCGCTTCGGCGCCGAAGCCCCGAGCTACCCGGGTTTGGATCTGCCGGGCAGTGCGTTGTTGGATACCTTGTTGTTGCCGTTGTCGTTATTCACGGCATTAGGCGTAGGGTTCCAGGCGACAGGCGGGTTGTAACAAGCACCACAGTGCTTGATCTGCTCAGAACCTGTGGCGAGGGGAGCTTGCTCCCGCTGGGCTGCGAAGCGGCCCCAAGCTTTCTTTCATTCTGAAACTGCAGGCGACTGCTGCGCAGTCGAGCGGGAGCAAGCTCCCCTCGCCACAGGGCTATGGGCTATTTGCCGAGCTTACGCAACTCATCCGACTCCACAACCCGCACTCCATTCTGCTCTTCCAGCGCCAGTCGCCACATGGCGCGGGCCAGTTGGCAGGCTTCGATGCCGTGGTATTTGCCCGGGATCAGCTTCGACAACGGCCCGGCCAGTTGCTCGGCCAGGCGCGGTTCGACGCGGTCGCCCAGCAGCAGGGAAGGGCGGCAGATGGTCAGTTGCGGCCAGTCCTGGGCCTTGAGCGCGGCTTCCATTTCGCCTTTGACCCGGTTATAGAAAATCGATGACTTCGAGTCGGCCCCCAAGGCGCTGATCACGATCAAGTGCCGTGCCCCGAGTTCCCGGGCGCGTTTGGCAAACGCCACCACCAGGTCCAGGTCCACCGCGCGAAAGGCTTGTTCGGAGCCGGCTTTCTTGATGGTCGTGCCGAGGCAGCAAAAGGCGATGTCGACCTGGCCGCTGAGTTGTGGCAGCACCTGGGCCGGTTCCCCAACCGGGTTTTCCAAGTGTGGATGCTCGGCCAGGGGCCGGCGTGAAGGCGCCAATACGCGGGTGATGGTCGGCTCGCTGAGCAGCCGATCCAGCAGGTGTTCACCGGTCAACCCGGTGGCTCCAGCGAGCAAAACATGCTGAGGCGTCAAGTACATGGTGTTTCCCCCTTGATACGATTCAGCTTAGTTGCTCTTTATGGCTCCGTCGTTCAATGCAGCACTTTGCAATGCTTTTCGTGCCTGCTGCTTGCGCAGCAATTGCCAATGGGAAAGGACGGTTCTGGGCGCCCAGATCTGCGGTTCGGAGGCTTCGAAATTGTCTGCCTGCTCCCGTTCGGCGACGGTGGCCTTGGCCCGTTTGAAGGCCTGCTCCAAGTCATCGGTCTGGTTCAGTGCCTGGGCGAACAGCGCATCGCCGAAATAGGTGAAGTTGGCCTCCTCGGAGCAGCCGAAGGACACCCGGTCGGCCCGGGATGCGGTCATGATCAGTGTGCGTTCATCCTTGAGTGCCGGGATGAAACCACCGGAGTAGCACGCCGAGATCACCACGATCTTGTCGCGGTTCTTCAGCGGTGCCAGCACCACCGCCAGTTCATCGGCAGGCAGGTCGGCCAGTTCCATGCGCGGCTGGTCGAGCACCAGTTCGTGTTCGCTGGTGCCGTGGCTGGTCAGATAGATGAAGATCAGGTCTTCCGGGCCACTGCGTTCGGCCAGGGTGGCGGCGGCGCGGCGCAGGCTTTCGCGGCTGGCCATGGGCCGGTCGCCGAGGTGGTCACGGTGGTTCACCAGGCGGATCTGTCCGAACGCGCCGAAACGGCTGTTGAGCATGTTGGCGACGTAGTCGGATTCACGCAGGAACACGCTTTGTTTGCCATCGCCGCCCAGGGTCAGGCTGTACAGCTCCACCGCTGGCGTCGAGGCCGGGATATTGGCCAAGGCATCCTCCAGCAGGCGGCCCTGGGCCAGCAGGCCGAGTTCGAGTACATCCGGCAGCAGCCGTCCATCGGCGTCGCGCACCCGTTGGCCGTTGGCCCAGGTGCCGCTTTGTACCGTGCCGTCGGTCAGCGCCAGGGTGCCACGGCCGTGGTAACTATCGTTTTCGAACTGGCCGATGTAGAAGCTGCCGTCGGGCAGGTTCAGGCGACCCTCGCCGGTAAAGCGCCAATCCTTGAAATGACCGAGATAGTGGCTGCCGTCGGCACCGATCAATTCGCCCTTGCCGGTCAGCGCGCCGTCCTTGAACTGGCCGATCCAGACATCGCCGTCGGCATTTTCGTAGCGACCGCGACCGTTGAGCTGGTTGTTCTTGAAGCCGCCGACATAGACATCGCCGTCGGCGCTGTTGAAAGTGCCTTTGCCCTGCAGCTGTCCATCGACGAATTTCCCGGTGAACTGGTTGCCGCTGGCATCGAAGCGCTGGCCTTCACCGTTGGGCTTGCCGTTGGCGAACGGGCCTTGGTACTGGCTGCCGTCGTCGAGTTCCAGGCGTCCGAGGCCGGAATAGCGGTCGGCCTTGAACTCGCCCCGGTAGGTCATGCCGTTTTCCTTGAGCGTTCCTTCACCGTCCCGTCGCCCCAGCTTGAAGCCGCCGGTGTAGCTGCTGGTCGGTGTGGTCAGGCTGCCCTGGCCGTGGAACAGGCCTTGCTGGAACTGGCCGCGATAGACCTCGCCGTTGCTGCCATGCCATTCCCCGGTGCCGTGCCACTGGCCTTTGTCGAACTGCCCGGCATACCAACTGCCATTGGGGTAGTCGATGCGCCCCTGGCCCTGGAGCAGCCCGTCCACGAGGTCGCCGCGATAGCGGCCGCCGTCGGGCAGGCGCGCGTCGGGAGGCAGCGGCGATTCGCCGTCGCCGCAGGCGGTGAGCAACAGGGTCAGGGTCAGTGGGACGAATAAGCGCATAACGGGATCCAGGTCATCAGGCCACGAGTATGCCGCAGCTATGCCCCTTGGATACAGAGAAGCGATGCGAAACTGCCTGAGCGGTTTCGCGACCGCGCAGGTTTACACGAAGCAGAGCGACAGCGGCTCGGCGATGTAGGCCGGTTTTTCCGAGCCTTCGATCTCCAGGGTGGCGGTGGCCTTGAGCAGCCATTGGCCGGGTTTTTTCTCGGTGGCGTCCACCAGGTCGACCTTGAGCCGGACCTTGGAGTCGACCTTCACCGGCTGGATGAAACGCACGCTGTCCAGGCCGTAGTTGACGACCATCTTCACGCCCTCGGGCAGGATCAGGATGTCTTCCATCAGCTTGGGCATCAGCGACAGCGACAGGAAACCGTGGGCGATGGTGCTGCCGAACGGGGTCTGCGCGGCCTTGACCGGATCGATGTGGATGAACTGAAAGTCGCCAGTGGCTTCGGCGAACAGGTTGATGCGGTCCTGATCGATAGTGAGCCATTCGGAACGTCCAAGTTCCTTGCCGACATAATCTTTGAGCGCTGCAACGGGGACGTAAGGCATTGAGACTCTCCTTGGGTTCATCTGTTGTGCTTTTTCTGGAACGGGGATCTGCGTCCCCGGAGAACCACTGTAGATCAACATGGCGTGCACGTAAGGTCACTGAACATGCTTTTTACGAATGCCGAACCATAGCGCGGGCATGCTTATAATGCCGGCGCATTCTTTGAGTAAGTGTTGCAGGGGAGAGAGCGGATGTTGCTACGGGGCCTGACCTGGCTGGTGCTGTTCCAATTGCTGGGCACTGCGATCAATCATTTGTTCTTGCCGGTGCTGCCCGGGCCAATCGTTGGCCTGCTGCTGTTGCTGGGCTATCTGGTGGTGCGCGGCGAAGTCAGCGAGCCGTTGAACCTGGCCGCCGGCAGCCTGCTGCGCTACCTGCCGTTGCTGCTGGTGCCGCCAGCGGTGGGGGTGATGGTTTACGCCGGGGCGATAGCCGCCGATTTCTGGGCCATCGTTGGCGCGTTGACTTTGTCTCTGGTGCTGTCCGTGGCGCTGACAGGGGTGCTGATGCAGCGCCTGGCCCGCCGTCACGTCGCCGCCCCGGAGGACCGCCAATGATGCTCGACTGGCAGGGCGCCTGGAACTCGGTGATCCACCATCCGCTGTTCGGCATCGGCATTACCCTGGGCGCCTATCAATTGGTGCTGGCGGCCTTCGAAAAGACCCGCTGGGTGTTCCTGCAACCGGTGTTGATGTCCATGGTGCTGTTGATCGGCGTGTTGGTCGGTTGCGGCATCGGTTACGCCGAATACCGCAAGAGCACCGAGATCCTCAGCATCCTGCTGGGCCCGGCCACGGTCGCCCTGGCGGTACCGCTGTATTTGAACCTGCGACGGATCCGGCAGTTGTTCTGGCCGATTTTTACTACGCTGGTGATAGCCGGGGTGTTTGCCACGGGCTCTGCGGTGGTGTTGGGCTGGGCCTTCGGTGCCGAGCACATGATTCTGATGACCATGGCGCCCAAGTCGGTGACGTCGCCGATCGCCATGCTGGTGGCCGAGCAGATCGGTGGCGTGGCGGCCATGGCGGCGGTGTTCGTGTTGATTACCGGTGTACTCGGGGCGATCCTCGGTCCGAGTATTCTGACCCGCTTGGGTGTCCATAGCCCTGAGGCCCGGGGCATGGCCCTGGGGTTGGCGGCCCATGCGGTGGGTACGTCGGTGGCGTTGCAGGAAAGCGAGGAGTCGGGTGCCTTTGCGGCGCTGGCGATGAGTCTGATGGGCGTGGCCACGGCGGTGCTGCTGCCGTTGGTGGTGTCGATGACGGTTTAAGGAATTGGTTATGAGCTTGCCGCTTTTCCCGTTGAACACCGTGCTGTTCCCCGGTTGCATCCTCGACTTGCAGATTTTCGAGGCGCGTTACCTCGACATGATCGGGCGCTGCATGAAAAAGGGCGAAGGCTTCGGCGTGGTGTGCATCCTCGATGGCGAGGAAGTCGGCATCGCCCCCGAAGGCTATGCGCGGGTCGGTTGTGAAGCGTGTATCACCGACTTCTCCCAGCAGGACAATGGTCTGCTGGGCATTCGCGTGCGGGGCGGGCGGCGCTTCATCGTGCATGACAGCAGCGTCCAGGCGGATCAACTGACGGTCGCCGAGGTCGAGTGGCTGGAAGAAGAACCGGAGCAACCGCTGCAGGATGAAGACGCCGACCTGGTGGCGCTGCTCAAGGCCCTGGCCGAGCACCCGATGGTCGAGGCCTTGAACATGGGCACCGAAGCGACCGGCCAGCAGTCGCTGGCCAATCAGCTGGCTTACCTGCTGCCGTTCAATGAACTGGACAAGATCGACCTGTTGCAACTCGATGATCCCCAGCAGCGGCTGGATGCGATCCAGGCGTTGCTCGATGAGTTGCAGGGCGAGCTCTTCGCCTGAAACACGCGCATTCACCGGAAGGACTCAGAACCCTTGTGGGAGCGAGCCTGCTCGCGATGGCGCCGGGTCAGCATGCTTGATGTCGACTGACGCACCGCAATCGCGAGCAGGCTCGCTCCCACAGGGGGCTCCAGGTCTCAATAGGCATACCGCAACATCGCATGCGGCAAGTGCCGCAGGGCGAAGAAACTGAACACCGCCACCAGCGCCGGCAGGATCAGCCACCAGACCTTCGGCGGCATGGCCGGCAGCGGAGTCTGGCGCTGGCTCAGCCACAGGATGGCGGCGCAGATGCAGGCGGCGAGCATGGCGCCGGCGACGATATCGCTCGGCCAATGCGCCCCCAGGTAGACCCGCGACAGGGCAATGGCCAGCGCCGGCAGGCAGCCCAGCAGCAACCAGGTCAGGCGCAGGCGCGGTGGTTGACCGCGGCCGGCCAGGACGGCGAGGGTCAGGAACAGCGCGAATGCCCCGGAGGAGTGGCCGCTGGGCATGCTGTAGCTGGTCAGTGGGTCGGTGAGGATTTCCGGGCGCACGCGGGCGAAGAAATGTTTGCTGCCGGTATTGGCCAGGGATGTGAGCAGCATCGTGCCCCCGGCAAAGATTGCCTGCCGCCATTGCCTTGCCAACAGCAGTAGCCCGGTCAGCAGGCTGCAGACAATCAGCATGTAGCGGAATTCGCCGATCAGCGTGAAGGTCACGGCGATTTCATCCAGCGTCGCGCTGCGATGTTCCTGGACCAGCGCCATCAGGCCCTGGTCGAATGCCGTCAGGTAGCGGAAGCCAATGAACAGGCCAATCAGGATCACCAGGCCAAGGCCTGCGATCAGCGCCGTGGCATGGCGATGGCGACGCAGGCTGCTGTTGACGCTCAGCCCGATCATCACTGCGATGCTGCCGATGACCACGCCGGCCTGTGGCCAGAAACCTTCGGGCAGCGGCAGGCGAAACGCCGCCCCGGTGGCCCAGCCCGGCAGCAGGTAGGCCACGGTCCAGCCCGCCGCGGCCAACACGCTGACGGCGGCGAAGCGCGGGAATGGCATGTCGCACATCCCGGCCACCATCGGCAGCATTGGCCGTAGCGGGCCGATAAAACGGCCCACCAGCAGGCTGGCGATGCCGTAGCGCTGGAAATAGCTCTCCGCAGCGCTCATCCATTCAGGGTGATGCCGCAGCCCCGGCAGGCGCCGGATGTTCTGATGGAAATGCCGGCCGAGGAAGTACGACACCAGGTCCCCCAGCAAGCCACCGAGCAGGCCCAGTAGCAACGTCTCGCCCAAGGACAACGCGCCGCTGCCGGCCAGCACGGCTATGGCAAACAACAGCACGGTCCCCGGCACGATCAACCCGGCAATGGCCAGGCACTCCACACAGGCGACGATGAACACCGCCACCGCCAGCCACTGGGGGTTGACGGTCAGCCAGCTGGTGATGCTATCGAGCCATGGGCCCATAAGTACAACTCCATTGAATAGTGATTAGCATGCATTTTTTACTGTGGGGAGAGCTTGTGGGAGCAAAGCTTGCTCGCGACGAACGATGACGCGACCTTATTGTTGATCCGTGTCGCCTGCATCGCGGGCAAGCCTTGCTCCCACAGGCCCGCTCCCACAGGGGTATGCGGTATTGCATCAGGACAGCAAAAAGTAATCACGCCCTTCGACCTGCCTGCGCCGCAACGGGTTGCGGGTGCACCACGGGGCATAGGCGGCGTCGACGAAGCGGTAGGGCAGGTGTTCGTCCCGTCCCAGGGGAATGCCCAGGCGGGTGGTCTGGATCGCATTGACCGTCGGCACGCCGACATCTTCCACCAGCAAGCGCTCGGGGTCGAAGCGTTTGGCGTCCCAGTCCGGCACTTTCAGCCCCAACGCTTTGCACAGCAGCGTCTGACCGGCACAGAGTTTCTGCGGCGTGCGTGGCCGGCCCTGGGCGTCGGGGTTGTTCAGCAGCATCTGCGCCAGGCTCGCCGGGCCGGAGACGGTGTCGACCCATGGGTACGCCGATTTGATCAGCACCGCATTGCCGGGTCCCTGAGCGCTGAAGTTCAACGAATCGCCGCCCCGGGCGTAGTACATATAGATGTGGCCGCCATCCAGAAACAAAGCCTTACGTTTTTCTGTGTAGCCCAGCGAGGCGTGGCTGCCCTTTTCGGCAAAGTAGTACGCCTCGGTCTCGATGATCCGCGCGCTGAGCCACAAGTCACCGACCTTGTGGCGAATGACTTTGCCCAGCAGGTCTTTGGCAAGCACCTGGGCGTCGCGATCGAAAAAGGCGTGGGGCAGGGCGTTGGGCGATGGCAAATCAGTCATGGCGATAGACGAAGTGAGGCCAAAGGAAGCGCGATGATAGCAATGGAAAGCTTAATCAGCGCTGAACACTCGCTTCAACAGGCTGTTTACGCCTGTTTTGCTCCTCCGCCGGTCACCACTGCGAGTCCATGCTGTTAGTCGAGGGTTACGACAGCTATAATCTGCCGCTTTCCTCTTTGCCAAGACCACACAGACCATGACTGAGTCCGTTCTTGACTACATGACCCGCCTGGGTCGCGCCGCTCGCGAAGCGTCGCGCATCATCGGCCGTGCCAGCACCGCGCAGAAAAACCGCGCCCTGCAGGCCGCCGCCAATGCGCTGGACGCTGCGCGCGCCGAATTGTCCGCTGCCAACGAACTGGACCTGGCCGCTGGTCGGGCCAATGGTCTGGAGCCGGCCATGCTCGAGCGCCTGGCGCTGACTCCGGCCCGCATCGACGGCATGATCGTCGGTCTGCGTCAGGTCGCGGCCCTGCCGGATCCGGTCGGGGCGATCCGCGACATGAGCTACCGGCCGTCGGGCATCCAGGTTGGCAAGATGCGCGTGCCCCTGGGCGTGGTCGGGATCATCTACGAGTCGCGGCCGAACGTGACCATCGACGCCGCAAGCCTGTGCCTGAAGTCGGGCAACGCGACCATCCTGCGTGGCGGCTCCGAGGCTATCCACTCCAACCGCGCCATCGCCGCCTGCATCCAGCGCGGCCTGGCCGAGGCCGATCTGCCAGCGGCCGTGGTGCAAGTGGTGGAAACCACCGATCGCGCCGCAGTCGGTGCGCTGATCACCATGCCCGAGTTCGTCGATGTCATCGTGCCCCGTGGCGGCAAGGGCCTGATCGAACGGGTCAGCCGTGACGCCCGCGTGCCGGTGATCAAGCACCTGGACGGCATCTGTCATGTCTATGTAAGTGCCCACGCCGAACTGCCGAAGGCCCAGCGCATTGCCTTCAACGCCAAGACCTACCGCTACGGTATCTGCGGTGCAATGGAAACCCTGCTGGTGGACCAAGCCGTTGCCCAGGCCTTCCTGCCATCGATGGCCGCCCAGTTCCGCGAAAAAGGCGTCGAACTGCGTGGTTGCGAGCGCACCCGGGCGATCATCGAAGCCGCGGTTGCCACGGAAGAAGACTGGAACACCGAATACCTGGCACCGATCCTGTCGATCCGCGTGGTCGACGGGCTGGACGAGGCCATCGAGCACATCAATCGCCACGGCTCGCACCACACCGATTCCATCGTCAGTGAGCACCAGGGCGAAACCCGGCGGTTCGTGGCCGAAGTGGATTCGGCGTCGGTGATGATCAACACCCCGACCTGCTTCGCCGATGGCTTCGAATACGGATTGGGTGCCGAGATCGGCATTTCTACTGATAAGCTGCACGCCCGCGGCCCGGTCGGCCTGGAAGGCCTGACCTGCGAGAAGTACATCGTGGTCGGTGACGGCCAGTTGCGCGGACAGGAGCCGGCCTGACTTGGGCGACCTCGACCCGTCAGCCGCAGTGACGACGACAACTGCGCCCCGGCGCATCGGTATCCTGGGCGGCACGTTCGATCCGGTGCACATCGGTCATTTGCGCGGTGCGCTGGAAGTTGCCGATGCCCTGGTCCTCGATGAGCTACGCCTGACGCCCAGCGCCAGGCCGCCTCACCGGGACACGCCACAGGTGTCGGCGCAAGACCGCTTGGCGATGGTCGAGTGCGCGGTGGCCGGTGTGGCACCGTTGGTGGTGGACGCCCGCGAATTGCAGCGGGACAAACCGTCCTACACCATTGATACCCTGGAGCTGATGCGTGCCGAACTGGCCGCCGATGCCCAGGTTTTTCTGCTTCTGGGCTGGGACGCATTTTGCGGCCTGCCCACTTGGCATCGCTGGGAAGAGTTGCTCCAGCATTGCCACATCCTGGTGCTGCAACGCCCGGATGCCGACAGCGAGCCGCCGGATGCCTTGCGCAACCTGCTGGCGGCCCGCTCGGTGAGCGACCCGCTGGCCCTGAAAGGGCCGAGCGGACAGATTGCATTCGTCTGGCAGACGCCGCTCGCGGTATCCGCCACCCAGATCCGTCAACTGCTGGCCAGCGGTAAGTCGGTACGTTTCCTGGTGCCCGACGCGGTCCTGGCCTACATCGATGCGCACGGGCTGTACCGTGCGTCGAACTGAAAAAGGCGCGCTTCAAGGCACGTGAATGCGTGTAGCGAAGCGCCCGAACATACGAGCAAAACGAGTTTTATATGACTGACAAAGACGTAAACAAAGTAAAGCGCAAAGGCACGTTCAAAAGCGCCCCGCTGCCCGTAGAAGCCCATACCGGCGTGGCACTGGCCGGCGAAGAGCTGGTCAAGGTGGCCGTGGCGGCCCTCGAAGACGTCAAGGCCCAGGACATCCAGGTGATCGACGTTCGTGAAAAGCAGAGCATCACGGACTACATGATCATCGCCACCGGTACTTCCAACCGCCAGATCGGCGCGATGCTGGACAAGGTCCGCGAAGCGGTCAAGGCCAAGGGCGTCAAGCCGCTGGGTGAAGAAGGCAAGGGCGACAGCGACTGGGTGCTGCTGGACATGGACGACGTCATCGTGCACATGATGACCGCCTCGGCGCGCCAGTTCTACGACCTGGAGCGCCTGTGGGCCGGTGCCGAGCAGAGCCGTTCGGCCAGCGCCGCGCACCACAGCCCGGAAAATCCCCATGAGCACTTCACCAAGCTCAACAAAGACCAGCAATAAGGGACCGCTGTGCGACTGCGCCTGATCGCCGTCGGTTCTCGCATGCCCAAGTGGGTGGAAGAAGGCTGGCATGAATATGCCAAGCGTCTTCCGTCCGAGCTGGCCCTGGAACTGGTGGAAATTCCGCTTAACACCCGTGGCAAGAATGCCGACGTGGCGCGCTTCATCCGCCAGGAAGGCGAAGCCATGCTGGCCAAGGTTGGGCCGAACGAGCGCATTGTCACCCTCGAAGTCCACGGCAAGCCCTGGAGCACCGAGCAACTGGCGGTGGAGCTCGATCGCTGGCGGCTGGACTCGCGCACGGTCAATTTCATGGTCGGTGGCCCGGAAGGGCTGGCGCCGGAAGTCTGTGCCCGGGCTGATCAGCGCTGGTCGTTGTCGCCGTTGACGTTGCCACACCCGCTGGTGCGGATCCTGATCGGCGAACAGCTGTATCGTGCCTGGACAGTTCTGTCCGGGCACCCTTACCACAAGTAATCCTGCCCCATGCCTCAGCCGATCCGCATCAAGGACCACGAAAAAGACGCCCGCCTGGTGCGGGGCCGCGTCGTGTTCGGCGCCATTACCGTGGTGACGCTGATCGGCGTGCTGATTGCGCGGCTGTATTTCCTCCAGGTGATCCAGTATGAGTACCACTCGACCCTGTCGGAAAACAACCGGGTGCATGTGCAACCGATTCCGCCGACCCGCGGGCTGATCTTCGACCGCAACGGCGTGGTGGTGGCGGATAACCGGCCCAGCTTCAGCCTGAGCATGACCCGCGAGCGCTCCGGAGATTGGCAGCATGTGCTCGACGTGATCGTCGAAGTGCTGCAACTGACCCCCGAGGACCGGGCGATCTTCGAGAAGCGCATGCGCCAGGGCCGACGGCCGTTCGAGCCGGTGCCGATCCTGTTCGAGCTGACCGAAGAGCAGATTGCCCTGATCGCCGTGAACCAGTTCCGCCTGCCCGGCGTCGAGGTGGTGGCGCAACTGGTGCGGCACTATCCCCAGGGGCCGCACTTCGCCCACTCGGTCGGCTACATGGGGCGGATCAACGAGAAAGAGCTCAAGACCCTCGATCCGGTGAATTACAGCGGCACCCACCACATCGGCAAGACCGGCATCGAGCGCTTCTACGAGCCCGAGCTGCATGGCCAGGTGGGTTACGAGGAAGTCGAGACCAACGCCCGTGGCCGCGTCTTGCGGGTGCTCAAGCGTACCGACCCGATTCCTGGCAAGGACATCGTCCTGAGCCTGGACATCAAGCTGCAAGAGGCCGCCGAAGCGGCGCTGGGCGGGCGTCGTGGCGCCGTGGTGGCGCTGGACCCGAATACTGGCGAGGTGCTGGCGATGGTCAGCCAGCCGAGTTTCGACCCGAACCTGTTCGTCACCGGCATCAGCTTCAAGGCCTACGCCGAGTTGCGCGACTCCATCGACCGGCCGCTGTTCAACCGCGTGCTGCGCGGCCTCTATCCGCCGGGCTCGACCATCAAGCCGGCCGTAGCGATTGCCGGGCTGGACTCCGGCGTGGTCAACGCTTCGAGCCGGGTCTACGACCCCGGGTACTACATGCTGCCCAACTATGACCACAAGTACCGTAACTGGAACCGCACCGGCGACGGTTATGTGGACCTGGAAACGGCGATCATGCGGTCCAACGACACCTACTTCTATGACCTGGCCCACAAGCTGGGGATCGATCGGCTGTCGTCCTACCTGGGCAAGTTCGGCATCGGCCAGAAAGTCTCGCTGGACATGTTCGAAGAATCCCCCGGTTTGATGCCGTCCCGGGAGTGGAAGCGCGCGACCCGTCGCCAGGCCTGGTTCCCCGGTGAAACCCTGATCCTGGGGATCGGCCAGGGCTACATGCAGGCCACGCCGCTGCAACTGGCCCAGGCCACGGCCCTGGTGGCGAACAAGGGCAAGTGGTATCGCCCGCACCTGGCCAAGACCATCGAAGGCCAGAAGCCGGTAGACCCGAATCCGATGCCGGACATCATCCTGCGCAATCCGTCGGACTGGCAGAAGGTCAATAACGGTATGCAGCAGGTGATGCACGGTGCCCGGGGCACCGCCCGCAAGGCGGCCATCGGCGCGCAATACCGCATTGCCGGCAAGAGCGGTACGGCCCAGGTCGTCGCTATCAAGCAGGGCGAGAAATACGACCGCTCCAAGGTCCAGGAACGCCACCGCGACCACGCCTTGTTCGTTGGTTTCGCGCCCGCCGACAACCCGAAAATCGTTGTGTCGGTGATGGTCGAGAACGGGGAGTCCGGCTCTGGGGTCGCCGCGCCAGTGGTGCGCCAGATCATGGACGCCTGGTTGCTGGATGAGCACGGCCAGCTCAAGCCTGAATACGCAAGCCCCACCACCGCGGAGGCTACGGCCCGTGAAGAATAATTTCGACCGGATCCTCTCCAGCGAGGATGTGATGCGCCGCCGGGCCACCTTGTTGCAGCGCATGCACATCGACGGTCCGTTGCTGATCCTGCTGCTGACCCTGGCCGCCGGCAGCCTGTTCGTACTGTATTCGGCCAGTGGCAAGAGCTGGGACCTGCTGGCCAAGCAGGCCACCTCGTTCGGGATCGGCCTGGTTTCGATGATCGTCATCGCCCAGCTCGAACCGCGATTCATGGCCCGCTGGGTGCCGCTGGCGTATGTAGTGGGCGTGAGCCTGCTGGTGGTGGTGGACGTAATGGGCCACAACGCCATGGGCGCCACCCGCTGGATCAACATTCCCGGGGTGATCCGCTTCCAGCCTTCGGAGTTCCTCAAGATCATCATGCCGGCGACCATCGCCTGGTACCTGTCCAAGCGCTCCTTGCCGCCGCAGCTCAAGCACGTGTGCATCAGCCTGTTGCTGATCGGCATCCCGTTCATCCTGATCGTGCGCCAGCCGGACCTTGGCACTTCGCTGCTGATCCTGGCCGGCGGTGCTTTCGTGCTGTTCATGGGCGGGTTGCGCTGGCGCTGGATCCTCAGCGTGATCGCCATCGCGGTGCCGGTGTCGGTGGCCATGTGGTACTTCGTGATGCACGACTACCAGAAGCAGCGAATCCTGACTTTCCTCGACCCGGAGAGCGATCCGCTGGGCACCGGCTGGAACATCATCCAGTCCAAGGCCGCCATCGGCTCCGGCGGGGTGTTCGGCAAGGGCTGGCTGATGGGCACCCAGTCGCACCTGGACTTTTTGCCGGAAAGCCACACCGACTTCATCATCGCCGTGATGGGCGAGGAGTTCGGCCTGGTGGGCATCTGCGTGCTGCTGCTGATCTACCTGCTGCTGATCGGCCGCGGGCTGGTGATCACCGCCCAGGCCCAGACGTTGTTCGGCAAGTTGCTGGCGGGCAGCCTGACCATGACGTTTTTTGTTTATGTTTTCGTCAACATCGGTATGGTCAGTGGCCTGTTGCCGGTCGTGGGGGTGCCGTTGCCATTCATTAGCTACGGAGGAACTTCGCTGGTGACACTACTGTCAGCGTTTGGGGTTTTGATGTCGATTCATACGCATCGCAAGTGGATCGCACAGGTTTGAATAAGGTGAAGAGTTCAATGCAAGCAATACGTGGCTGGTCGACGCGATATGCGCCGTGGATCGGCCTGGTCGGCTTTCTGGGCAGTGCATCGCATGCCTTGGCGGGCGAATACGAAGGTTCGCCCCAGGTGGCCGAATTCGTCGGTGAGATGACCCGCGACTACGGTTTTGCCGGCGAGCAGCTGATGGGGGTGTTTCGCGAGGCCGAACGCAAGCAATCGATTCTCGACGCCATCTCTCGGCCTGCCGAGCGGGTCAAGCAGTGGAGCGAGTACCGGCCGATGTTCATCACCGAGGCGCGTATCGCCCGGGGCGTGGACTTCTGGCGCCAGCATGAGGCGGCCCTGGCCCGGGCCGAGCAGGAATACGGCGTGCCGGCCCAGTTCATTGTGTCGATCATTGGCGTGGAGACCTTCTTTGGCCGCAATACCGGGAATTTCCGGGTGATCGACGCGCTGTCGACCCTGGGTTTCGATTACCCGCCGCGCGCCGAGTTCTTCCGCAAGGAGCTGCGCGAGTTCCTGTTGCTGGCCCGCGAAGAGCAGGTCGATCCGCTGACCCTCAAGGGCTCCTATGCCGGGGCCATGGGCCTGCCGCAATTCATGCCCAGCAGTTTCCGCGCCTATGCGGTGGACTTTGACGGCGACGGCCACATCAATATCTGGACCAACCCGACCGACGCCATCGGCAGTGTCGCCAGCTATTTCAAGCGCCACGGCTGGGAAGCCGGCCAGCCGGTGGTCAGCCGTGCCGACGTGCGTGGCGAGCAGGTGGACGAGGGCCTGACCGAGGGCATCGAGCCGACGAAAACCGTCGGGGAGTTGCGGGCCCTGGGCTGGTCGAGTCATGATGCGCTGCGTGACGACATGCCGGTCACCGCGATGCGCCTGGAAGGCGAACAAGGTCCCGAATACTGGATGGGCCTGAAGAATTTCTACGCGATTACGCGTTATAACCGCAGCGTGATGTACGCCATGGCTGTATATCAACTGTCTGAAGAGCTGGTCAAAGCACGGGGCGTCAAATAATGCGGGCAATGCCTACCTATCAACCCCTGAAAGCCAAGCCCCTCAAGCTCGTGGCATTGGCTGCGCTGTCGTTGTTGGTCGTCAGTTGTTCGACCAGCCGCGCGCCGACCCAGAAAAACACCACTGCCGTGCGCGCGACGCCGGGCCTGGACATCAACCGGGCCCACAAGGACGGCGCGCCATGGTGGGACGTGGACGTCTCGCGCATTCCCGACGCCACGCCGACCCTGCACACCGGCCCCTACAAGGCCAACCCGTACACGGTGCTGGGCAAGACCTATTTCCCGATGGCCGACTCCAAGCGCTACGTGGCTTCGGGCACGGCGTCCTGGTATGGCACCAAGTTCCACGGCCAGAACACCGCCAATGGCGAAGTGTATGACCTGTATGGCATGAGCGCGGCCCACAAGACCTTGCCGCTGCCCAGCTATGTGCGGGTGACCAACCTGGACAACAACAAGAGCGTGATTCTGCGGGTCAATGACCGTGGGCCGTTCTATTCCGACCGTATCATCGACCTGTCGTATGCGGCGGCGAAAAAACTCGGTTACGCTGAAATCGGTACCGCCCGGGTCAAGGTCGAAGGCATCGACCCGCAGGAATGGTGGGCTCAGCGTGGCCGTCCGGCGCCTTTGATGCTCAACGAGCCGAAAGTGGCGCAAAATGCCGCGCCGACCGTGACGGCGTCCACCGGCACGGTCGAGCAGTGGACACCGCCGCCGCAGCAACACGCCGCGGCGGTGCTGCCGGTACAGATCGATGCAAAAAAAAACGCTTCTGCACCAGCGTCTGGCCAGTTTCTGCAAGTGGGCGCGTTCGCCAACCCGGACGCTGCCGAACTGCTCCGGTCGAAGCTGAGCTCGATGGTGAGCGCCCCGGTGTTCATCAGCTCGATCGTGCGCAACCAGCAGACACTGCATCGGGTGCGCCTGGGGCCGATCGGTTCTCCGGGTGAAGTCCAGCAAGTGCAGAACAGTGTGCGCCTGGCCAATCTCGGTTCGCCGAGCCTGGTCACCGCCGAGTGATTGATTGAGGCCCGCTTGCGGTTGGAGCGGGTCAGGTTGTTGGCTCCATGAATAATAAAAGCCCGGCAAGGGTGTGAGTGAGCAACTTAAATACGCGGCAACCCGTTAGAAGGCTGCCTGTTTTAGTTTTGCCTTCGGGCAAGTCCCATTAGCGATTTCGAGAGACGGATGAACATCACCACCTTTGCCAAACGCCTTTGCCTGCTAGTCCCGCTGCTTCTCTCACCGGCCGCGTTCGCGGTCGAGATGATGCCGGCCCCGCCTCAATTGGCTGCCAAATCCTTTGTGCTCATGGATGCCAGCAGCGGCGAGGTGCTGGTAGAGAACAACGGTGACCAGCGCCTGCCACCGGCCAGCCTGACCAAGCTGATGACCGCCTACATCGCCACCCTGGAGATCCGTCGCGGCCAGATCGGTGAAAACGATCCGGTGACCGTCAGCGAAAACGCCTGGCGCACCGGCGGTTCGCGGATGTTCATCAAGGTCGGTTCGCAAGTGACCGTCAGCGACCTGCTGCACGGCATCATCATCCAGTCCGGCAACGACGCCAGCGTCGCCCTGGCCGAGCACATCGCCGGCAGCGAAGATGCGTTCGCCGACATGATGAACAAAACCGTGGCCGACCTGGGCATGACCAACAGCCACTTCATGAACCCCACCGGCCTGCCGAACCCTGAGCACTATTCCTCGGCTCACGACATGGCGCTGTTGGCCCGGGCAATCATCCATGAAGACCCGGCGCACTACGCCATCTACTCCCAGAAGGAATTCTTCTGGAACGGCATCAAGCAGCCTAACCGCAACCTGCTGCTGTGGCGCGACAAGACCGTCGATGGCCTGAAGACCGGTCACACCGACGAAGCCGGCTACTGCATGGTGTCTTCGGCGGTGCGTGACGGCATGCGCCTGATCGCCGTCGTCTTCGGCACCAGCAGCGAAGTGGCCCGTGCCGCCGAGACCCAGAAGCTGTTGACCTATGGCTTCCGCTTCTTCGAAACCCAGACCTTCTACCAGAAGGGCACCGAACTGGCCCAGGCCCAGGTCTGGAAAGGCTCGAGCAACCAGGTCAAGGCCGGCCTGGCCCAGGACCTGACCATGACCCTGCCCAAGGGCCAGCTCAAGAAGCTCGCTGCCAGCATGACCATGAACCCGCAACTGACCGCTCCCATCGCCAAGGGCGACGTGATCGGTAAAGTCGAAGTCAAACTGGACGACAAAGTGGTGCACAGCGCTGACCTGATCGCTCTGGACGCGGTCGAGGAAGGTGGTATCTTCCGCCGCATCTGGGATAGCATCCGTCTATTCTTCTACGGCTTGTTCAACTGATTGAAGTGTTGACCTGCATGGCCCCGTTTCCATCCGGAGCGGGGCCATGTGCGTTACCACGGCTTACGAGGCCGTTACGCCATGACAGACTCTGAAGTAAAGGCGCCAAAAATCGAATTCCCTTGCGCGGATTATCCGATCAAGGTGATTGGCGACACCGGTGTGGGTTTCAAGGACCGGATCATCGCGATCCTTGAAAAACATGCCACCGTTGATCACAAGACCCTGGCCGAACGCCAGAGTACCAACGGCAAGTACACGACGATCCAGTTGCACATCATTGCCACCGGCCAGGAACAGCTCTACGACATCAACAGCGAGCTGCGAGCGACCGGTTTCGTGCACATGGTGTTGTGATGCCGGGCACGCTGGGCTTTCGCGAGCTGGGCACGATGGCCTACGAGCCGGTCTGGCATGCCATGCAACGCTTCACCAACGAACGCGGCAACACCGCCGACGATGAAGTCTGGCTGGTGGAACACCCACCGGTGTTCACCCAGGGCCAGGCCGGCAAGGCCGAGCACCTGTTGTTGCCGGGGGATATCCCGGTGGTGAAGGTCGACCGGGGCGGGCAGGTGACCTACCATGGCCCTGGCCAACTGGTTGCCTATCTGTTGCTGGATGTGCGCAAGCTGGGGTTTGGCGTGCGCGAGCTGGTCACCCGCATGGAGACATGCCTGATCGAGCTGCTGGCCAGCTACGGTGTTACGGCGGCGGCCAAGCCGGATGCGCCGGGTGTCTACGTCGACGGGGCGAAAATCGCGTCCCTGGGTTTGCGGATCCGCCACGGCTGTTCGTTTCACGGCCTGGCGTTGAACGTGGACATGGACCTTGCGCCATTTCGACGGATTAATCCCTGTGGCTACGCGGGGCTGGCGATGACCCAGTTGAGCGAGCACGCAGGATCGATTGAATTTGCCGAGGTAAGTGCCCGGCTGCGCGCGCAGCTCGTCAAACACCTCGACTATGCTGAGCAGACGACCCTCACGGGCGGAATCGACTGATATGACTACTGATGCAGTGCAAACCATTATCCCGACGCAGGACGTCACCGAGCGTCCGGCCCCGCGTGCCAAGGTAGAGGCCGGCGTCAAGCTGCGCGGCGCCGAGAAGGTTGCACGCATCCCGGTCAAGATCATCCCGACCACCGAATTGCCGAAGAAACCGGACTGGATCCGCGTGCGCATCCCGGTGTCCCCGGAAGTCGACCGGATCAAGGCCCTGCTGCGCAAGCACAAGCTGCACAGCGTCTGCGAAGAAGCCTCCTGCCCGAACCTGGGCGAATGCTTCTCTGGCGGCACCGCCACGTTCATGATCATGGGCGACATCTGCACCCGTCGCTGCCCGTTCTGTGACGTCGGCCACGGCCGTCCGAAACCATTGGACGTGAATGAGCCAGAAAGCCTGGCCATCGCCATCGCCGACCTGAAGCTCAAGTACGTGGTCATCACCTCGGTGGACCGCGACGACCTGCGTGATGGCGGTGCCCAGCATTTCGCCGATTGCATCCGCGAGATCCGCAAGCTGTCGCCGAACGTCCAGCTGGAAACCCTGGTGCCCGATTACCGTGGCCGCATGGACATCGCCCTGGAAATCACCGCTGCCGAGCCGCCGGATGTGTTCAACCACAACCTGGAGACCGTGCCGCGCCTGTACAAGGCTGCGCGTCCGGGTTCGGACTATCAGTGGTCGCTGACCCTGTTGCAACGCTTCAAGCAGATGATGCCGCACATCCCGACCAAGTCCGGTTTGATGCTGGGCCTGGGGGAAACCGACGAGGAAGTCATCGAGGTCATGAAGCGCATGCGTGAGCATGACATCGATATGCTGACCTTGGGGCAGTACCTGCAGCCTTCGCGTAGTCACTTGCCGGTGCAGCGTTTTGTGCACCCGGATACCTTTGCCTGGTTTGCTGAGGAAGGGTACAAGATGGGGTTCAAGAACGTTGCTTCGGGGCCGTTGGTGCGGTCTTCGTATCATGCGGATGAGCAGGCTAAGTTGGTCAAGGCTGAGCTGCTTGGGTCCTGATTTGTTTTTGGAGTGGTGTGTATATCCGTTTCTTCGGTAACGGCTACTTAGGGTTCCGCCCTTACGGCGGGTCACTTTTGAAGAGCGCAAAAGTAACCAAAACGCTTTTGCCCCACCACTCGGTGCCTCGCTAGGGCTCGGCATGCCTTCACTCCGGCATTGGTTCGTGGGCCGCCGCGAAGGGCCATCCATGGCCCAGCGCGGCTAACCCGGCATCCATGCCGGGTTGCCCACGAACCAATGCCTGCGTTCAGCCATCGTGGTTAACGGGGCGCCCGAGATCAACGTCCACCGCGAGGCGGCCTGGCAGCCGGCCTGGTTTGGGGGGATCGCGTTTCTCCTGTGGGAGCGGGCTTGCTCGCGAAAGCGGTGGGTCAATTTGCGGTGATGTTGGATGTGCTGACGCCTTCGCGAGCAAGCCCGCTCCCACAAGTTTTGTATCGTGCGCGGATGTTGTGAGCACCCACAACCCATGTGGGAGCGAGTCTGCTCGCGATAGCGGTGGTTCAGCTACAAAGATGCTGGATGTATCCCGATCTGGCTTTGCTTTGCTTTGCTTTGGATCTTGATCTTGATCTTGATCTTGATCTTGATCTTGAGGCCCCGTTAAACCACGCTGGCCGAACGCAGGCATTGCGCAGTGGGCATCCCGGCATGGATGCCGGGATAGCCGCGCTGGGCCATGGATGGCCCTTCGCGGCGGCCCACGGAGCAATGCCGGAGTGAGGGCATGCCGAGCCTAGGCGAGGCACCGAGTGGTGGGGCAAAGCGTTTTTGGTTACTTTTGGCGCTTTTCCAAAAGTGACCCGCTGTAAGAGCGGAACCATAAGTGGCCGTTACCGCAGAAACGGATATACACACGATCAAAAAAGCCGGGAACCCCATGGCCCACACCTTAACCCCCCATCACCCCGTCCCGGCACTCCCGCCAGAAGGCCTGATCGCCGTGATCGCCCCCGCCGGCCCCGCCCCGCTGGACACGGACAAAGCCATCCAATGGATGCGCGCAAGGGGTCATGAGCTGCGAATATTCCCAGGCGTCTACGAAAAGGACAACTACCTGGCCGGCAGCGACGAAGTTCGTCTCAACGACCTGCACGCCGCCTTCGCCGACCCAGAAGTCAAAGCCATCATCTGCCTGCGCGGCGGCTACGGCACGCCCCGCCTGCTGGACCGCATCGACTTCGACCTCCTGCGACGCAACCCCAAGCCATTCATCGGCTACAGCGACATCACCGCCCTACATCTGGCCATCAGCCGTTACGCAGGCTTCGTCACCTTCCACGGACCTTTGCTCAACGCCGATCTGCTGGGCAACAAGGAGCCCCCAACCGTCACCTCGTTTTTCAGCCTGCTGCATGGGCAGTTGAAGGCCGGTAGTACACTGGACCATCCCGCCGCATATCCATTGACCACCGTCGAGCCGGGCATTGCCCACGGGCGTCTGCTGGGGGGCAACCTGTCGATCATCGCCGCGACCATGGGCACGCCTTATCAGATCGATGCCGACGGGGTGATCCTGTTCATCGAAGACGTCAACGAGCCGCTGTATCGTATCGACCGGCTGCTGACCCAACTACGCTTGGCCGGCACGTTGCACAAGCTACGCGGCGTGTTGGTGGGGGATGTGGCTGGGGTCGATGTCGAGGCGTTGAACCGCTTGCTCAAGCAGACCTTCGAGCCATTGCGCATTCCGGTGTTGTCGGGCTGGCGCAGTGGGCATTGCGATCCGAACCTGACGTTGCCCATGGGGGCATTGGTGACGTTGGATGCGGGGGAGAAGAGGTTGGTGTTGGAGCAGGATGTGGTAGTCAGTCGCTAGTCATATAGCGCCTGCGAATCAGCCATCGCGAGCAGACTCGCTCCCACAGGTTGATCGGAATACCTGTGGGAGCGAGCCTGCTCGCGATGGCGGTAGTGGCCATAAGCTGATTCAGCGGCTACGCAACGCCTCCAGCAACTGGTGCGTCGGATACCCATCCGCCGGCCAGCCGAACGACTGCTGGGCGCTGCGGATGGCTTTGCGGGTGTTGGCGCCGATGATGCCGTCGGGGTTGCCCGCGTCGTAGTTGTGCTTGCCCAGCAGGGTCTGCAGTTCGATGCGTTCGCTGCGGCTCAGGGGCAGATCTTCTTTTGGCCACTGGCCGTAGACCAACCCTGCACCGCTGAAGCGCTGTGACAACAAGCCAACCGCCAGGGCGTAGGAGGATGAGTTGTTGTACTTGAGAATGGCGCGGAAGTTATCGAAGATCAGGAACGCCGGGCCGCGATGGCCGGCTGGCAACAGCAGGGCCGCCGATAGCTGTGCTTGATCGGGGGCTGTCGGCAGGCCGCCATATTCTGAAACGCCCAGCCGCATCCATTCGGAAACGGGCTTGCGGATCGTGCCATCGGCCAGCGTGTAGTCGAAGCCTTCACTGAGCGAGACCTCGAAGCCCCACGGCTGGCCGCGTTGCCAGCCGGAGCTTTGCAGGTAATGGGCGGTCGAGGCCAGGGCATCGGTGGAGCTGCCCCAGATGTCGCGGCGACCGTCGCCGTCGAAATCCACCGCATGGGTGTTGTACGTGGTGGGAATGAACTGGGTCTGGCCCATGGCGCCGGCCCACGACCCGAGCATTTTTTCCGGTGTGATGTCGCCTTGTTGCAGGATCTGCAGGGCCGCGATCAGTTGCGCATGGGCAAAGCCCGGGCGTCGTCCTTCGTAGGCGAGGGTCGCCAGGGAATTGATCACCGACTTGGTGCCTTGGAACTGACCAAAGTTGCTCTCCATACCCCACACCGCCACCAGCGCCTCGCGATCGACGCCATAACGCTGCTCGATGCTTTGCAGGACCTGGGCGTTCTGTTGAATCAGGCTCTTGCCCTTGTTGACTCGCAGTGGCGACAACGCGCCATCGAGGTATTCCCACACCGGGCGGGTGAACTCCGGCTGGCTGCGATCGGCCTTGATCACGCTCATGTCCGGGCTGACGCCGATAAATGCACGGTCGAACAGATCGCCACGGATCCCGGCGGCCAGTGCCTCCTTGCGAAACCCGGCCTGCCATTCGGCGAAGGTCTGGGTGGGCGCAATGGTCAGCTCGTCACCGGTCGGCACCACGGGTGGCACGATGGCCGGAGCGGTCACGGCAGGGGCGGTCTGGAGTGGTTGGGCGTCGGCGGCAGTGGGTTTTTCGGCGCAGGCGACAAGCAGGACAACGCTTGCGGCAACAATCATTTGGCGCAATGGCCAACGATGGGAAAGACAGAAGGGCATGCACGGGTCCAGAAATACAAATCAGGTGCTGACCTTAACATGCGAAAGGGGCGTAGGGCTTGTCCGGTTGTTTCAAGCTGCCAGAAAGCAAGAAGCCTCCCAGTTGTCAGACTGGAAGGCTTCACGGCGGTAGCTGCCCTTGCCCTTGGTGGGTCGTTCCTGGCGGCTGCGGAACAGGGGTTGGGCGACGATGGACTTGGCCTTGTTGGGGCCATGCCTGGATGGCTTTTTGCTCATGATGGGATCTCTCGTGGGGTGGTTTTTGCGGGGCAAATCATGGGACAGAGTTGGGAGGTTGTCCAGTCCCTGGGTTGTGCAAGCAGTGTCATCAGACGGACACGCAACTTGTGGTGGAAGATGACCTGTGGCGAGGGGATTTATCCCCGCTGGGGCGCGAAGCGCCCCCATTACAAACTGCCTGACACTCCACGGCGCCTAGTTTTGGGGTTGCTTCGCAACCCAGCGGGGATAAATCCCCTCGCCACAGGTATGCAGTGTGCTTCTGCCGAGTGACTACTCAGCGGGCAAAGGCAGTCGCTGCCCAGCCATCAACAGCGACAACCGACTGAGGCTCATCCATGGCGAGCCAGCGGCCTGGCCCTTGATCTGCGCATCGATACGCTGGGCCTCGAGTAGCAATTGCGCCCAGCGCGGTGCGGAGTAGCGTTGCAGGGCCTTGCTCATCAGCGGTTTGCGTTTGTCCCAGACGGGCGGGCGGGCCTGGCTGAAGGCTTTGTCCAGCGGTACACCCTGGCTGTATTGCAGGGACAGGTTGGCCAGCAGGCGCAACTCCCGGGCCAGGGCCCAGAGGATCACCGGCGGCTCGACGCCTTCGCCCCGTAGACCTTCGAGCATGCGCAGGGCATGGGCGGCTTCGCCGTTGAGGATCGCATCGGTCAGCCCGAAGACATCGAAGCGCGCGCTGTCGGCCACGGCAGCCTGCACCGTTTCCACGGTGATCTGCCCACCTTCGGCCATTAGTTTGAGCTTTTCGATTTCCTGGGCGGCGGCCAGCAGGTTGCCTTCGACCCGGGCGGCGATCAGCTCCACCGCGTCCTGGCTGGCCGAGAGGCCGGCCTGGGACAGGCGCTGGCGGATCCAGCTGGGCAACTGGCTGACATCCACCGGCCAGATCTGCACGAACTGGGTTTGCGGCCCTTCGACCAGGGCCTTGCCCCATTTGGTCTTCTGCGCGCTACCGTCGAGTTTCGGCAAGCTGATCAGCAGCACCGTGTCTTCGGCGGGGCGCGAGCAGTATTCGATCAGCGCGGCGGCACCCTTGTCACCGGGTTTGCCGGAGGGCAGACGCAGTTCCAGCAGGCGTTTTTCGGCGAACAACGACATGCTCGCCCCGGCTTGCAGCAGCGTGCCCCAGTCGAAACTGGCGTCGGCGGCGAATACCTGGCGTTCATCGAAACCTTGCTGGCGTGCCGCAGAACGGATGGCGTCGGCGGCTTCCTGGCACAGCAGTGGGTCATCGCCACTGATGATGTAGACCGGCGCGAGGGCGCCTTGCAGGTGTTTGCCGAGTTGAGCGGGAGCGAGCTTCATAAGAGCGGGCGAGCGGGGCGCCGGAGCGCCCCGCAAGGCTTATTCAGCCGGGATCTGCATTGGCGACTGTTGCGGGGTTTCCGCTTCAGCCTTGCGTGCCGCTTCCAGCGCATCGGCTTCGGCCTTGGCGCGAGCATCGGCAGTCTGTTGCAGTTGCTCCAACTGGGCCGGGCTCAGTTGTTGCAGACGCAGCATCATGCGCTGTATGAGTTCACGGCGCATTTCGCCGCGCACTTCGATGGACTCCTGGTCGGAACCGGTGATGTTGTTGCCGTCGTGCAGGTAGACCTTCTGCACTTGCAGTTTGTCGTCCATCAGCACCAGGTCGTTATGGCCGCGAATCTCATAGCTCAGCACGTTGTTCAGTTCGTACTCGGCCGAACGACCAGCGCCGGCATAGCTCAGGCTGCGCTGGCTTTGCTGTTCGCGAGTCAATACGAGCTTGTACGGGGCGCCGCTGTAGACTTTCACGCCGCTGCTTTCCAGGTTGTCGCGCAGCATTTTAACGGTGTCGCCATAGGCGTCCCGTGCGCTGAGGTCCAGTTCCTTGATCGCCAGCTCGGTGGTGCCGGTGCCGCGCAGTTGGAAGCCGCAGGCGCTCAACAGGACCGCCAGGCCCACTACCAGCAGATTACGTTTGATCATCTTGTTGCTCCCCTTGAACCCTATGGGGGTCGACCATGCGACCCCGCAGGTTGTATTCGGCGCCAGGCTCAAGCCTTGCGCCCGATCCAATTAGCTTGCGACGATGTTGACCAGCTTGCCGGGCACGACGATCACTTTGCGGATCGTCAGGCCATCGACAAAGCGCAGTACGTTGTCATTGGCCCGCGCAGCGGCTCCGACTTCTTCACGCGTGGCGGCGGCCGGCATTTCGATCTGGCCGCGCAGCTTGCCGTTGACCTGGATGACCAGGGTCAAGCTGTCCTGCACCAGCGCGGTTTCGTCCACCACCGGCCAGCTGGCGTCGATCACCGGGTCGGCGTGACCCAGGCGATTCCACAGCTCGTGGCTGATGTGCGGTGTGATTGGCGCCAGCAGCAAGGTCACGGCTTCCAGGCCTTCGTGAACCAGTGCGCGATCCTGCTCGGTGCCTTGCGCGGCTTTTTCCAGCACGTTCATCAGCGTCATCACCTGGGCGATGGCGGTGTTGAATTTGTGGTTCTGGCCGACGTCATGGCTGGCCTGCTTGATGGCCAGGTGGATCGAGCGACGAATGGCTTTCTGTTCGTCGTTCAGGCGGCTGATGTCCAGTTTGCCCGGCAGGCCCTGGGTGACGTGGGCTTGCGCCAGGCGCCAGACACGCTTGAGGAAGCGGTGCGAGCCCTCGACGCCCGAGTCGGACCACTCTGCGCTCATGTCAGGTGGCGAGGCGAACATCATGAACAGGCGGCAGGTGTCGGCGCCGAACTGGTCGATCATCGATTGCGGGTCAACGCCGTTGTTCTTCGACTTGGCCATCTTCTCGGTGCCGCCGATTTCCACCGGCAGGCCGTCGGCGATCAGCTTGGCACTGATCACCTTGGCTTTGCTGTCGCGTTCGAGTTCGACGTCGCTCGGGTTGAACCAGGTGTAGGCGCCGTTGGCTTCGCGACGATAGTAAGTCTCGGCGATCACCATGCCCTGGGTCAGCAGGTTCTTGAACGGTTCGTTGGAACTCACCAGGCCTTCGTCACGCATCAGCTTGTGGAAGAAGCGCGCGTAGAGCAGGTGGAGAATGGCGTGTTCGATACCGCCGATATATTGATCCACCGGCAACCAGTGGTCAGCCGCGGATTTCTCCACCAGGCCACCTTCATAGTGCGGTGAGGCGTAGCGGGCGTAGTACCACGAGGACTCGACGAAGGTGTCCATGGTGTCGGTTTCACGCTTGGCCGGTGCGCCGCATTTCGGGCAGCTGCATTCATAGAACTCAGGCATGCGTGCCAGGGGCGAACCGGCGCCGTCGGGTACGACGTCTTCCGGCAGGACCACGGGCAGTTGGTCTTCCGGCACCGGTACGTCACCGCAGGTGTCGCAATGCACGATCGGGATCGGGCAGCCCCAGTAACGCTGGCGGCTGATGCCCCAGTCCCGCAGGCGGAACTGGGTGCGCGAGGCGCCGAGGTTTTTCTTGATCAGGGCCACTTCGATGGCATCGAACGCGCCGGGGAAATCCAGGCCGTCGAATTCGCCGGAGTTGATCAGCTCGCCGTGTTCGCCGTAGGCGTCCTGCCAAGGAGCCGGGGTCTGGTCACCGGCGCTGGTGCGCACGACGGCTTTGACCGGCAGGTTGTACTTGTGGGCGAATTCGAAATCGCGCTCGTCGTGGGCCGGCACGGCCATGACCGCACCGTCGCCATAGTGCATCAGCACGTAGTTGGCGACCCATACCGGCAGTTTCTCGCCGGTGAGCGGATGCTCGACGAACAGCGAGGTTGGCAGGCCTTTCTTTTCCTGGGTGGCGACGTCGGCTTCGGCAACGCTACCGCCCTTGCATTCGGCGATGAACGCTTGCAGCTCGGGGTTGTTGCGGGCGGCCAGGGTCGCCAGCGGGTGCTCGGCGGCCACGGCCACATAGGTGGCCCCCATCAGCGTGTCCGGACGGGTGGTGAAGACTTTCAGGGCGCCGGCTTCGCCAATGGAGGCGACGTCGTAGGGGAACTGCACTTCCATGCCCCGGGACTTGCCGATCCAGTTGCGCTGCATGGTCTTGACCTGTTCAGGCCAACCAGTCAGTTCGTCGAGGCTCTCCAGGAGTTCATCCGCATAGGCGGTGATCTTGAAGTAGTACATAGGGATTTCGCGCTTTTCGATCAGCGCGCCGGAACGCCAGCCGCGACCGTCGATCACCTGCTCGTTGGCCAGTACGGTCTGGTCCACCGGGTCCCAGTTCACGGTGCCGTTCTTGCGGTAGATCACGCCTTTTTCGAACAGGCGGGTGAACAGCCATTGTTCCCAGCGGTAGTACTCGGGCTTGCAGGTGGTGACCTCGCGGGACCAGTCCACCGCCAGGCCCAGGCTGCGCAGCTGGGTCTTCATGTAGGCGATGTTTTCGTAGGTCCACTTGGCGGGGGCCACGTTGTTCTTCATCGCGGCGTTTTCCGCCGGCATGCCGAAGGCGTCCCAACCCATGGGTTGCAGGACGTTCTTGCCTTGCATGCGCTGGTAGCGGGAGATCACGTCGCCGATGGTGTAGTTGCGCACGTGCCCCATGTGTAGCTTGCCGCTGGGGTAAGGGAACATCGACAGGCAGTAGTAAGTCTCCTTGCCTGGCTGTTCACTGACTTCAAAGGACTTTTGCTCGTCCCAGAACGACTGGGCGGCGGCTTCGATTTCACGGGGCTGGTAGTGTTCGTGCATGGCTACTTTTGTACTGAATGGGGTGGCCCAATCCTCTTCGTTGCCATGCTGGACGCAGACGACGCCGAATGCGGCGTTTTCGATGTCCAGCCAAGCTGGAAGTGGAGTTACAGGAAGCGCCGTAGCATACATGACCGCGCTCTGCCGAGGGAAACCCTGATTGCTGCTCAACCGTTGCCAAACCATTGTCAATCATCGGCGATGACCGGTGTTCAGGGCCGTTGGTCGCGGCGCCCTGCCGGTTTGCCCAGCGAAGCTAAGCTTCTCAATGGGGAGTGAGTCTTATCTTCAATGAGGTGAGGGATGGTTGAATCACAACGAAAAGTCGCTACACCTGAGTTGTATGAAAAACTGATCGATCGTCTCGGGGTTGCCCTGGACGCTGCAAGAACCGCCGGTCGCTTGCGTGATGAACGCCCGGCAGAGCTGGAACTGCGTGGCTTGAGCCCCGCAGAGTTCGAACTGGTCAAGGCTTACCTCGAACAGGCCGGACATCAAGCTCCCACCAGTGGGGCCCAGGTACTCAAGCGTCTCGATGCGCCCCGTTCGGCCAAGGTTGTATGGCTCAAGGACCGGACGCCTGACAAGGATGCTGTAAAGGTCCGGTCGCTGCAGTTCAAGTAAAGCCGGATTCACGCGTGTCGCTCTTTTTGATTCAAGGTTTTTTCGAATCTGTTGTCGCTTTGCGTCAACCCACCTAGGCTTCGGGCATCTATGGAGATGCCCGATGCCGTTTCGCTATTTCATCAAACAACTTTTATTGCCGCCCGGCATTCTTTTGCTGTTGTTGGCGCTTGCCTGGTGGTGGCGCAACTCTCGGCCGCGTCTGGCCCGTCTGTGCTTTTTCGTTGGGTTGGGTGGTTTCTGGCTGATGAGCCTGCCCGTGGTGGTGCAATGGAGCGCCAGGGCGCTGGAGCGCGAACCGCCGCTGTTGCTCAGTGATTGGGCGACCCTGGCCCAACGTGCCGACGCCATTGTGGTGCTCGGTTCGGGCCGTGAACGCGGTGACCTGGCCTGGGGCGCCGACCAACCCACCGGCGTCGGCTTGGAGCGCCAGCGTTATGCCGCGCGACTGGCCAAGGCTTCAGGCTTGCCGGTGCTGACATCCGGTGGCTTGCACTATGGCACCCCGCCCAGCGAGGCTCGGCTGATGGCGGACTCGATGCTGGAGGATTTCGGCGTCAACGTGCGCTGGCAGGAGGGGCGTAGCCGTACGACCTGGGAAAACGCCCGGATGAGCGCCGAAATCCTGCTGCCGCAAGGCATCAAGCGGGTCGTGGTGGTCACCCAGGCTTGGCACATGCCACGGGCGGTCTGGAGTTTCCAGCGGTCGGGGTTTGACGTGGTGCCGGCGCCGGTGGGGTTCCTGGGACAGGACAATGCCCGGCCATTGGGCGGCTGGATGCCGGAGTTCAAGGCGATCTGGCAATCCGGGCAGTTGATGAATGAGGCGGTGGGGCTGGTGGGGTATTGGTTGTTCTATCGCTGAAACACCGCGCGGAGTGAAGTGATCGCTGTTGTGGCGAGGGAGCTTGCTCCCGCTGGACTGCGAAGCAGGCCCTGTTTTTGGGGCCGCTGCGCGCCCCAGCGGGAGCAAGCTCCCTCGCCACAGGGTTTTTCATTCACATGGGGAACGAGTCAAACCGTTTTGGCCATCCGTCCCGCCATCAACGCCCAGCCCAGCAACAACACACACAAAATGATCAATGGCCACGAACGCCATTGCAGGTACGGCGTCAGGTCCTGCATCGGCACCACTTCGCCATACAGGATGCCGCGTTCGAATTGCGGGATCTGTGCGGTGATCTGACCGAAAGGGTTGATCAGGCCGGTCACGCCGTTGTTGGTGGCGCGGATCATCCAGCGGCCGGCTTCCCAAGGCGCGCATCTGCGCCATTTGCAGGTGCTGCAACGGGCCGATCGAGGTGCCGAACCAGGTGTCGTTGCTGATGGTCAGCAGCAAGTCGCTGCGCGCCGAGAGGCTGGCGGCAAATTCCGGGTAGACCACCTCATAGCAAATGAACGGTGCGATCTGGTAACCCTTGGCCTGCAGCAATGGCTGGTCGGCCGGGCCCCGGGCGAAGTCCGACATGGGCAGGTCGAAGAACGCGATCAGGCCGCGCAGGATGTCCTGTAGCGGTACGTACTCGCCGAACGGCACGAGTTTCTGTTTCAGGTAGGTGCCGTCGCCTTCGCCGGTCACGGTGATGCCATTGAAGTAACGCTTCTCGTGGTGGACCAGTTGGCGAATCGGCACGCCGGTGATCAACGCCGAATGCCGCTCGGCGGCGAAGTTGCCCATCATGTCCAGGTAGCCCTGGGCGGACTCCTTGAGCACCGGTACTGCGGTTTCCGGCCAGATCAGCAGGTCGACGCGCTTGGAGGCGAAGCTCATGTCGCGGTACAGCGCCAGTTGCGCGTTGAGCTGCTCGGGGTCCCACTTCATGCTTTGTTCGATGTTGCCCTGGATCGCCGCGACGCTCAGCGGATCGCCCGAAGGGCTGGTCCAGGCATGCCCCTTGAGAGCCATGCCGACTACCCACGGGCCGATCAGCAGCATCACGCCGGCCGCAATAAAACCTTTGCGCCCGCTGCGGATCAACCGGGGCGCGTTGTACAGCAGCGCGGCGGTCAAGGCCAGGGTGAAGGAGATCAACCACATCCCGCCCAGCGGCGCGAGGCCGGACAGCGGGCCGTCGAGTTGGCTGTAGCCGGAATAGAGCCACGGGAACCCGGTGAGGAACCAGCCACGGAAGGCTTCCTGGCCCAACCACAGCGCGGCGAACGCCAGGGCATCGGCCAGCGGCGCCTCGTTGCGCCGCAGCCAGCGCGCCCAGAGCCAGGCGGGCAGGGCGAAGAACCAGGCGATGGCGGCGATGAACAGCAGCATCAGCAACCCGGCGAGCAGCACCGAGGCGCCGCCGAAGTTATGGATGCTGACGTAGATCCAACTGGTGCCGGCGCCGAACAGACCAAAGCCGAAACACCAGCCCCGGCCCAGGGCCTGGCGTGGCGACAACTCGCGCAGCCCGGCATAGAACAAGCCGACCGCCAGCAATGCCAGCGGCCAGATATTGAACGGCGCCAGGGCCAGGGTGGTGATCGCACCGGCCGCCATGGCCAGCAGGTTACCGGGCCAGCCGGGGCGGGTTATCCAGCGCATTTTTGTCCTTAGCGGGTCTCGCAGGGGTTATCGGCCAATGGGGGACAGGCGCAGCAGGTGAATCCGACGGCTGTCGGCATTCAGGATGCGGAAGCGCCAGGAACCGATTTCCGTGGTTTCGTTGCGCTTGGGCAGATGCCCGAAAGCACTCATCACCAGGCCGCCGACGGTGTCGAACTCATCGTCGGAGAATTGGCTGTCGAAGAATTCGTTGAAGTTCTCGATCGGCGTCAGGGCCTTGATCAGGAAGTCACCGCTGGGCAGAGGCTTGATGTAGCTGTCTTCCTCGACGTCATGCTCGTCTTCGATGTCGCCGACGATCTGCTCGAGCACGTCCTCGATGGTGACCAGGCCGGCCACGCCGCCGTATTCGTCGATGACGATGGCCATGTGGTTGTGATTGGCGCGGAATTCACGCAGCAGCACGTTCAGGCGCTTGGACTCGGGCACGAAGGTGGCCGGGCGCAACAGGTCCTTGATGTTGAAGCTGTCGCCGTTTTCCTGAAGGATCAGCGGCAGCAGGTCCTTGGCCAGCAGCACGCCCATGACATCGTCATGGCTTTCGCCGACGACCGGGTAGCGTGAGTGAGCGGAGTCGACCACGGCGGGCAAAAATTCACGCGGGGTCTGGGTCGCCTTGATGCTGACCATCTGCGAGCGCGGGACCATGATGTCGCGTACTTGCAGGTCAGCGACCTGGATGGCGCCTTCGACGATGGCCAGCGCTTCGCTGTCCAGCAGTTTGTTCTGGTGTGCATCGCGCAGCAGCTCCAGTAGCTCCTGGCGGTTTTTCGGCTCATGGGCAAAAGCCTGGGTGAGCTTGCCCAGCCATGACTTCTGCCCGTTGCTCGATCGATCTTCGCTCATAGCGATTACTCTGAATCCTTTGTCGTTACAGGTTGATGTATCAGTGTTCGTCGCCGGCGTAAGGGTCGGGATGACCCAGCTCTGCAAGCAACGTTCGTTCCAGTGCTTCCATTTCTTCGGCTTCGGCATCTTCTATATGGTCGTAACCCAGTAGATGCAAGCAGCCGTGAATCACCAGATGGGCCCAGTGGGCCTCAGGGGTCTTGTCTTGTTCCGTCGCTTCACGCTCCACCACCGGGACGCAGATCACCAGGTCGCCCAGCAACGGGATGTCGAGCAGTTCGTCGGGGACGTCGGCCGGGAACGACAACACGTTGGTGGCGTAGTCTTTCTGCCGCCAGGTGTGGTTCAGTTCGCGGCCTTCGGGCTCGTCCACCAGGCGGATCGTCAGCTCCGAGTCGGCGCTGCGTTGGCGCAGGGCCAGTTCGCACCATTGGCGGAACTGGGCTTCGCTGGGGGCGGCGTGTTCGCAGGCCACTTGCAGGTCGAGTTCAAGCATCTTGGCGATTGCCCTTGTCTGCGGGCGCTGACTCGTCCTGGCGATGCTCGAAGCGCTCGTAGGCTTCGACAATGCGCTGCACCAACGGATGGCGCACGACGTCCTTGGGCATGAAGTGCGTGAAGCTGATGCCCGGCACATCCTTGAGGACCTGGATCACATGGTTCAGCCCGGACTTGGTGCCACGGGGCAGGTCGACCTGGGTGATGTCCCCGGTGATGACGGCGGTGGAGCCGAAGCCGATCCGGGTCAGGAACATTTTCATCTGTTCGACCGTGGTGTTCTGGCTTTCGTCGAGGATGATGAAGCTATTGTTCAGGGTCCGGCCACGCATGTAGGCCAGCGGCGCGACCTCGATGACCTGGCGCTCGATCAGCTTGGCCACGTATTCGAAGCCGAGCATTTCATAAAGCGCGTCATAGAGCGGGCGCAGGTATGGGTCGATCTTCTGGGCCAGGTCGCCGGGCAGGAAGCCGAGTTTCTCACCCGCTTCGACCGCCGGTCGCACCAGCAGGATGCGTCGTACCTGTTCCCGCTCCAGCGCATCGACGGCGCAGGCCACGGCCAGGTAGGTCTTGCCGGTACCGGCCGGGCCGATGCCGAAGTTGATATCGTTGCCGAGGATTTCCTTCACGTAGCGCTGCTGATTCAAGCCGCGAGGGCGAATCATGCCTTTTTTCGTGCGCAGGGCCACGGCAGGTTCCGACGGGGCGTGGTTGTCGAGTTCTTCGACAGCCGACTCCTGCAGGAACAGGTGGACGGTGTCCGGCGACAGCTCGCTCCCCTTGGTTTCCCGGTAGAGACGGCGCAGCAGGTTTTCCGCGGAGGTGGTGTGCTTGGGTTCGCCGATCAGTTCGAACTGGTTGCCGCGATTGCGGATCTCGATGGCCAGGCGCTGTTCGATCAAGCGCAGATGCTCGTCGAATTGCCCGCACAGATTGGCGAAGCGGCGAGCCTCAAAGGGCTCGAGAATAAAGCGATGTGGTTCGATGGGTGCGTTCAAGGTCGTTTTTAGCCGCCCAGGGGCAATTAAGGTGAAATCAAGGATAACGCCAGTAGGCTGGGTGCGAAAGCTCTTAATAAACCGAGCAAGCTTGTGGGAGCAAGGCTTGCCCGCGATGAATGCAACTGGGTCCCTCAAGAATTGAGGCGCCTGTATCGCGGGCAAGCCTTGCTCCCACAAGTTCTGCTTTCACAGGGGATCGGGGGTTACTGGACCAGCGAACCGCGCAGCGAGTGCGGTTGCGCGGCGTCGATGTGCACGTCGGCGAACTGGCCGATCAGGGCCGGGGTGTCGCAGCGGAAGTTGACGATGCGGTTGTTCTCGGTCCGGCCTTGCAACTCGCCCGGATCTTTTTTCGAGTAATCGGTCACCAGGATCCGCTGGATGGAACCGACCATTTGTCGGCTGATCTCGAAACCTTGCTGGTTGAGGCGGTGTTGCAAGGCGTTGAGCCGTTCCTTTTTCACTTCTTCGGGGGTTTCGTCGGCGAGATCGGCGGCCGGGGTGCCAGGGCGCTGGCTGTAGACGAAGGAGTAGGAAAAGTCGAAGCCCACGTCTTCGATCAGCTTCATGGTCTGCTGGAAGTCTTTCTCGGTTTCGCCAGGGAAGCCGACGATAAAGTCCGAACTGATGCAGATCCCCGGCACCGCCGCACGCAACTTGCGCAGTTTGGATTTGTACTCCAGGGCCGTATGGTTGCGTTTCATGGCGGCGAGGATCCGGTCGGAACCCGATTGCACCGGCAAGTGCAGGTGCTTGACCAGCTCGGGAACGTCGGCGTGGGCCTGGATCAGGCTGTCGGAGAACTCCAGCGGGTGCGAGGTGGTGTAACGGATGCGGTCGATGCCGTCCACCGCCGCTACGACGCGGATCAGCTCGGCGAGGTCCGCCAGGCGGCCGTCATGGGTCAGGCCGCGATAGCCGTTGACGTTCTGCCCCAGCAGCGTGACTTCGCGCACGCCGTTTTCCGCCAGGTGGATGATCTCGGCGATCACGTCGTCGAACGGTCGGCTGACTTCTTCGCCACGGGTGTAGGGCACCACGCAGAACGTGCAGTACTTGCTGCAACCTTCCATCACCGACACATAGGCGCTTGGGCCGTCGATGCGCGGTTCGGGCAGGTGGTCGAATTTTTCGATCTCCGGGAACGAGACGTCCACTTGCGGCAGCTTGGTGCTGCGCGCGGCGTCGATCATCTCCGGCAGGCGGTGCAGGGTCTGCGGGCCGAAGACCACGTCCACGTATGGTGCGCGATCACGGATGGCGGCGCCTTCCTGGCTGGCCACGCAACCGCCCACGGCGATGACCATTTCCGGGTTGGCCAGCTTCAGCTCGCGCCAGCGGCCGAGCTGGGAGTACACCCGGTCCTGGGCGCGTTCGCGGATCGAGCAGGTGTTGAGCAGGATCACGTCCGCATCTTCAGCGCGGGCGGTGACTTCCAGGGCCTGGTGTTCACCCAGCAGGTCGACCATGCGCGAGCTGTCGTACTCGTTCATCTGGCAACCGTGGGTTTCGATGTAAAGCTTCTTGGCCATGGACGGGATCATCACGTGATTCAAAGAACCGCGCATTATAGGGAACAAGTCCCCCGGTTCCTACCGCTGTGCGAGCAGTGGCTATGCTATAGTTCGCGCCCTCATTTTTACCCGCCGATGTGTTTCGCCAGCCATGACCAAACGTGAAGCTCCAATCTACAAGGTGATTTTCCTCAACCAGGGCCAGGTGTTCGAAATGTACGCCAAGCAGATCTATCAAAGTGATCTGTGGGGCTTCCTGGAAGTGGAAGAGTTCGTCTTTGGCGAGCGCACGCAAGTGGTCGTCGATCCGAGCGAAGAAAAGCTCAAGGCGCAGTTCGAAGGCGTGGTGCGCAGCTTCGTGCCGATGCATTCGATCGTGCGCATCGACGAAGTCGAACGCCTGGGCACCCCCGAAAATCAGCGAAGCCCGCGGCGCGGTCGGCAATGTGATGCCGTTTCCGATGCCGATGCCTGAGAAATAAACCTGTCGATAAGTTGAGCGCAGCCCTTTGTGGCGAGGGAGCTTGCTCCCGCTGGGCTGCGTAGCGGCCCTAAGATTTCTGGGAGCGCTTCGCACTCCAGCGGGAGCAAGCTCCCCTCGCCACAATAAGCTCCCAGCCACAAGGCTGCGGTGGATTCAGGGCAGCGGGGAGAAAGGTGTACGCCCATCGGCGTTCTGCAATTCCATCAGGTATTTGCGAAAGATCTGCCCCAGCACCTGGGTCGCCACTTCCAGCTCGTCGCGGGGCATTTGCTCGGCGACTTCGTCGGCGGTGTCCAAGGCCTCTTCGGCGCCGTTGACCGCCGCCATCTTCAGGACAATGTAGGCCTGGACGTTGTTGGCCGGTACGCCTTCGCCATGAAAGAACATGCCGCCGAGCTTGAATTGCGCCTGGGCATGGCCTTGGAGGGAGGCTTTTTCGAAGTAGTTGAGGGCCTGCTTGAGATCGCGCGGTGCAGCCTTGCCTTCGTAGTAGAACTCGCCCAACTCGTATTGCGCTTGTGCATCACCTGCATCCGCCGCTTTTTGACAGGCGTCGAGTGCCGGTGCGAGATCTTGTGGCTGGGTGTTGAGCGTGCAACGGCCCAGCGCCGGGATCAACAACGAGTTGCCGCCTGCCTGTGCATTCGCCAGCAGGGGCTGAAGGAGCAACAGGCAGCCCAAGGCAAGGGTGCGGCCGGTGCGGTTCATGGGAATCGACTTACCTCTGAGGGGCGCGCGGACCCTCCGGGGGATCCAATAAGCGCGCATTATGAAATAAGCAGGGCCATCCTTACAAAGTCTTTACTCGTTTTTCTGCTGCGCGGGAATGCTAATAGCTGCTTCGGGCATAAATACGTAGGAAAAGAGCGGGGGAGTTGTCGGCAATCACTGACGCCAGCTTCAGCCAGCGTCAGTTATCCACAGTCTTACTTCAGCGCAGCGAAGGCTCGCTCGGCCGCATCGAGGGTGATCTTCAGCTCGGTCTCGCCGTGGGCGATGGAGGTGAAGCCGGCTTCAAATGCGCTCGGGGCCAGGTACACGCCACCCTCGAGCATCAGGTGGAAGAAGCGCTTGAACCGGTTGGCGTCGCTGGCCATCACGTCTTCGAAGGTGACGATGTCATCGGCGCCACTGAAGTACAGGCCGAACATGCCGCCGGCCTGGGTGGTCACGAACGGGATGCCCGCTGCGTCGGCACGAACCTGCAAACCGTCGAGCAGGCGGGTGGTGTAGTCGGTCAGTTCGGCGTGGAAGCCCGGGCGGCTGATCAGGCGCAGGGTGGTCAGGCCGGCGGCCATGGCCAATGGGTTGCCCGACAGCGTGCCGGCCTGGTAGACCGGGCCCAGCGGTGCGATGCATTCCATGATCTTGCGCTTGCCGCCGAAGCAGCCCACCGGCATGCCGCCGCCGATGATCTTGCCGAAGGTGCTCAGGTCCGGCGTGACGCCGTAATGGGCCTGGGCGCCGCCGAGGGCCACGCGGAAACCGGTCATCACTTCGTCGAAAATCAACACCACGCCATGCTGGTCGCACAGGCTGCGCAGGCCTTCGAGGAAACCCGGCGCCGGCGGTACGCAGTTCATGTTGCCCGCCACCGGCTCGACGATGATGCACGCCACTTCCTGGCCAACTTCGCCGAGCATCTTCTCGACTTCCTCGAGGTCGTTGAACGGCAGGGTCAGGGTGTGTTTGGCGAACGCCGCCGGTACGCCGGCCGAGCTCGGCACGCCCTGGGTCAGCGCGCCGGAGCCAGCCTTGACCAGCAGGCTGTCGGAGTGGCCGTGGTAGCAGCCTTCGAACTTGATAATGCTGTCGCGACCGGTGAAACCACGGGCCAGACGGATCGCGCTCATGGTCGCCTCGGTGCCGGAGCTGACCATGCGCACCATTTCCATCGACGGCACGATCGAGCAGACCAGGTCGGCCATCTCGGTTTCCATCGCGGTCGGGGCGCCGTAGGACAGGCCGTGTACCAGTTGCTTGCGTACCGCATCCAGCACGTCCGGATGGCTGTGGCCGAGAATCATCGGGCCCCAGGAACCGACATAATCCACATAGCGCTTGTCGTCTTCGTCGGTCACGTACGCGCCTTCGGCGTGCTTGAAGAACAGCGGGGTGCCACCCACGCTCTTGAACGCACGAACGGGCGAGTTCACGCCGCCGGGGATGTGTTTCTGGGCATTGGCAAACAGGGTTTCGGAACGGGACATGGTTGGGCTCTCGAAAACGGAAAATAGACTATTTGTTCTGCAGCAGCTCGTTTAAGGCGCGGGCGCGGCGCGTCACTTCAGCACTGCTGTCGGCACCGAACAGGCCGTGGACCACCGCCAGCAGGTCGACCCCGTGGGCCACCAGCGGGGCGGCATTCTCCAGGGTGATGCCGCCGATGGCGCAAACCGGAATATGCAGTTTGATGCGCGCCTGTTCGAGCAGTTCAAGGTCTGCGCTGGGGGCGCCGGGCTTGGTATTGGAATTGAAGAAGCGCCCGAACGCGACATAGCTGGCGCCTTCGCGGGCGGCCTGTTCGGCCAGTGCCAGGCTGGCGTGGCAGGTGGCGCCGACGATCGCCTTGTGTCCGAGCAGTGCCCGCACTGGCGCCAACGGGCCATCGGTCTGGCCCAGGTGCACGCCGACGCCCAGGCGCGCGGCCAGTTCAGCGTCATCGTTGATGATCAATTGGGTCTTGTAGCGCTCGCACAGGTTACGCAGTGCCTCGGCTTCCCGCAGGCGTCGGGCCTCGTCGCTGCTTTTGTCGCGGTATTGCAGCAGGGTCACGCCACCTTCCAACGCCGCTTCTACATAAGCGAGGAACTTGCCAGCCAGCAATTGGCTATCGGTGATGGCGTAAAGGCCACGTAATTTCATTCCACAGGCCTCCAGTGTTACGAGCAGAAATCCAGCGGCAGGCGACGCGGTACGAACTGGCCTTTGCCCAGTCGTTCGGCATCGCGCAAGGTGCGCCAGGTGTAGTCCAGCGCAGTCTTGACGGCGCTGGCGAGCTGTTCGCCCTGGGCTAGCCGACCGGCGAGGGCGCTGGCCAGGGTGCAGCCGGAACCGTGGTAACTGCCGGGCAAGCGCTGGCAGGTAAAGGTTTCGCGGCGGCCATCGCGGCTGTACAGGCGATTATGGACTTCATGTTCGTCGCCGTGACCACCGGTGATCAACAGGTGTTTGACGAAGGGCAGCAGTTTTTCCGCGCACTCGTCGGCGCTGCCTTCGGGCAGTTCGGCGAGAATGCGCGCTTCCGGCAGGTTGGGGGTGGCGATGACGGCCAGGGGCAGCAGGCGTTCGCGCATGGCGTAGCCGACCTCATCCTTGCCCAGGCGTCCGCCACCGCCGGCACGCAGCACCGGGTCGCAGACCATGGGCAGATGCGGGTGCGCCTGGAGCAGTTCGACCACCGTGTCGACCATCTCCAGCGAGCCGAGCATGCCCAGCTTGACTGCCGCGACCTGCGAGTCGTTGAGCACGGCATTGGCTTGTGCCAGCACCCACGCTCGATCGAGCACCCGGAAATCACTGACGTTGACCGTGTCTTGCACGGTCAACGCGGTAACGGCGGGGGCGGCATGACAACCCTGGGCGAGCAGGGCTTCGATATCTGCCTGCAAACCGGCGCCGCCACTAGGGTCGTGGCCGGAGAGACAGAGGACAACGGGGCGGGAGCTGTAGATATTCATGGTGCGCGAGCTTACCACCAAACCTGTTTTATCGGTGGTCGGACGCTGAGGGTTTTGTACTGAGTGACTTGCTGGTGAGTGCTTTTGTGGCGAGGGAGCTTGCTCCCGCTGGAGTGCGCAACGCTCCCAGGATTTATGGGGCCGCTGCGCAGCCCAGCGGGAGCAAGCTCCCTCGCCACAGGAAATCGCT
The DNA here is from genome assembly GCF_013347965.1 of Pseudomonas bijieensis. Taxonomy (NCBI): domain Bacteria; kingdom Pseudomonadati; phylum Pseudomonadota; class Gammaproteobacteria; order Pseudomonadales; family Pseudomonadaceae; genus Pseudomonas; species Pseudomonas bijieensis. Next base: position 5,063,255 of record NZ_CP048810.1, read on the forward strand.
CACCACTGTTCTGCGCCCGGTCAACTAACCAATCTGACCAAAGCAACAGCTCTATCTCAACGCTTGGCGCTGAAACGCCCGTTCTAGAGCCTTCTATAGGAAAGATTTCAATGGTGCAAATTGGCCATCAACGGCTATGCTAGAGATGGATCCAACTCATAACAGGTAATGCCGGTTTTACGTCTACTCAGGGAATGGGGGGCTTCCTGACTCAACCGGACAGGCCACGCTGGGACTTAAATGCGCTATTTGCTGATGTTGCTGCTGTGCTTGTCCCCACTGGCAAGTGCTCTGGAATTCGATGAATTCACCCAAAGCCTGCCCTTGGGTCATGCCCTGCAGGTGTTCGAAGATGCGGGTGGCACTGCCACCATTGATGATGTCCTGGCCCAGGCTGCCACCGGCGCCTTCAAGCCCCATGACAAAGCCACGCTGAATGCCGGTTACTCGCGATCAGCCTTCTGGTTGAAAATCGACCTGCACTACCGCCCCGGCAATCCGGACGCCCAGCGCACCTGGCTGCTGGAACTGGCGTACCCGCCGCTGGACCACCTGGATTTGTATCTGCCAGATGCCGCCGGGGGGTACCGCCTGGTGCGCCAGACCGGCGATGCGTTGCCATTCGCCAGCCGCGAGATTCGCCAGAACAACTACTTGTTCAGCCTGGATTTCAAGCCTGAGCAGCGGCAGATCCTGTACCTGCGCCTGCAAAGCCAGGGTTCGATCCAGGCGCCATTGACGCTGTGGTCGAGCACCGCCTATCTCGAACAGCAGCCGGTGCGCTTGTATGTGTTGGGGGTCATCTATGGCGTGCTGCTGGGAATGCTGGTGTACAACCTGTTCATCTACCTGAGCGTGCGTGATACCAGCTACCTCTATTACATCTTCTATATCGCCTCGTTCGGCCTGTATCAGTTGTCGGTCAATGGTGCGGCCGTGGAGTATTTCTGGCCGGACAATCCCTGGTGGGCAAACGCCGCGACGCCGTTTTTCATCGGCTGCGCGGGCCTGTTTGGCAGCCAGTTCGCCCGCAGCTTCCTGCAAACCGCCCGGCATGGCCGTTGGCTGGATCGCATGCTGCTGGCACTGATCGCCTACAGCGCGGTGGTGGTCGGCCTGTCGTTGATGACCAGCTATGCCTTGGCGCTGCGCCTGGCAACGGCGTTGGCGCTGGTATTCACGGTGGCGATCTTTGCCGCCGGGTTGTTTGCCTGGTGGCGTGGCCTGCGGGTGGCACGTTATTTCATCATTGCCTGGTCGGCGTTTCTGCTGGGGGGCATCATCAATACCTTGATGGTGCTGGGTTACCTGCCGAATGTATTCCTGACCATGTACGCCAGCCAGATCGGCTCGGCCATCGAAGTGGCGCTGTTGTCCCTGGCCCTGGCCGACCGTATCAATGCCATGCGCGAACAGCAGGCCCAGACCCTGTTGGACGCGGGGCAGAAACTCGAAGTGCTCAACCAGCAACTGGCCCACGGCAACAAGCTCAAGGATGAATTCCTCGCCACCCTGACCCATGAACTGCGCACGCCGATGAACGGTGTGATCGGTTCCCTGGAGTTGATGGAAACCGTCGAGATGGACGAGGAACTGACCCAGTATCAACAGACCGCCGCCGGTTCGGCGCGGGACATGATGCGCATGGTCAACGGCATCCTCACGCTTACCGAGTTGCAGGCTGGCAAGCTCAAGGTCTATCCGGCGCCGTTCAGCCTGCGTGGGGTGGTCGAGGCGCTGCAGGTGCAGTTCGGCGCCAATGCCGCGGCCAAGGGCCTTGATTTCAAGGTCGACGTGGCCCCGGGCCTGGCGGACCGACTGCTTGGCGACAGCGGCAAACTGGCCCAGTGCCTGGAATGCCTGCTGGACAACGCCATCAAGTTCACCCGGGTGGGCGGCTTGGCGCTGCGAGTCAGTGGCAGGCCGACGGAGCTTGATCGACTGATGCTGTCCTTTGCCGTGATCGACACCGGAATCGGCTTTACCGACCTGGGGGAGGCGACCTTGTACCAGCGTTTCTTCCAGCTCGATGGTTCGATGACCCGCGAATATGGCGGCCTCGGCGTGGGCCTGGCCATCTGCCGGCAACTGGTGGAACTGCTGGGCGGGCGCCTGACCCATACCTCCGAGCCCGGTCGCGGCAGCCGTTTTCATTTGAACGTGGAGTTTGACCTGGCCTTGCCGGCAGCTGTGCCGACGCCGTTTTCCTTCGGTGGTCGCCAAGGTTCGCGCCTGCCACAGGATTGCACGGTGCTATTGGCGGATGACAACAGCATTGATCAGTTGGTCATGCGCGGCATGTTGCTCAAGCTCGGTTATCGGGTGCGCACTGCCGACAGCGGCCGTGCGGCGCTGGATCTGCTGCACGGCGAGAGCTTCGATGCGGTGCTGCTCGATTGCCAGTCGCCGCCGCTGGACGGTGTGTCGGTCTGCTGCCAGATCCGTACCTTGTCCGGTTGCGAGGAACTGCCGGTGCTGGTGGTCAGCCCGAACCTGGGGCAAGAGCGCTGCCCGTCGGGCGCGCTGATCGATTACCTGAGCAAACCGGTGAAGTTCGAGACACTGCAGGCGACGCTCCAGCGCCGTGTGCTTTGCCATGGGCAGGGTGAAAGCGCCGATATTTAGGCGGATATGACACTTTGTTCGGCCTGGGGGCGGTGCTTAACTGAACCTCCTGGCTGATCGAGGAGCCCTGTCATGAACCTGCACCAGTTCGCTGAAACCCACGACGTCACCAATCAGCCGCCATCGCTCGATGGCGCCAACCTGTACCGCATCGACCTGCCGTTGCAAGAATGGTCGCGGCGTTTCGGCGCTGGCTGGGCGCAGGCGCGGATAGATGCGTATGGGGCGCTGGCCGGCGGGCCGTTGATGGAAGCGGGCTTTCTGGCCAATCAGAACAAGCCGGTGTTCTCCAGTCATGACCGTTATGGCCATCGCATCGACCTGGTGGAATTCCATCCCGCTTATCATCAGTTGATGCGTACCGCCGTCGAGCACGGCCTGCCCAGCTTGCCCTGGGCCCATCCACAGCCCGGGGCGCATGTCGCCCGGGCCTCGATGACCTATCTGCACAGCCAGGCCGAAGCCGGCACCGGCTGTCCGCTGACCATGACCTTCGCCAGCGTACCGGCGCTGCGCTTGCAGCCGGACCTGGCCGAGCGCTGGGTGCCGAAGGTGCTCGCCACCGAGTACGACCCGCGCAACGTTGGCATGGCGCACAAGGCCGGGGTCACCATCGGCATGGCAATGACCGAAAAACAGGGTGGCACCGATGTGCGCGCCAACACCACCAAGGCCTATCCAGTGGGCGCCAGTGGCCCGGGCCAGGCCTATGAACTGGTGGGCCACAAATGGTTCTGTTCGGCGCCGATGTGCGACGCCTTCCTCACGTTGGCCCAGACCGACAAGGGCCTGACCTGTTTCCTGCTGCCGCGCCATCGCCCCGACGACACGCGCAATCAGTTCTACATTCAACGGTTGAAGAACAAGCTGGGCAACTGTTCAAACGCCTCCAGCGAAGTCGAGTTCCGTGGCGCACTGGCCTGGATGGTTGGTGAAGAAGGCCGAGGCGTGCCGACGATCATTGAGATGGTCGCCATGACCCGCTTCGATTGCATGGTCGGCTCCAGCGCCCTGATGCGCCAGGCGCTGACCCAGGCCAGTCACCACTGTGCCCACCGCAAGGTTGGCGGCAAGCTGTTGAGCGAGCAGCCGCTGATGCAGAACGTCCTGGCTGACCTGGCGTTGGAAAGCGAGTCCGCCCTGGCCTTGAGCCTGCGCATGGGCCAGGCGCTGGACCACTTGAATGACGAGCACGAAGCCAAGTTCGCCCGGCTGGTGACGGCGGTAGGCAAGTACTGGATCTGCAAGCGCGCCCCCGCGATGATCAACGAAGCCGCCGAATGCATGGGCGGCGCCGGCTACGTCGAAGACAGCATCCTGCCGCGCCTGTACCGCGAAGCGCCGGTCAACTCGACGTGGGAAGGCTCCGGCAACGTGCAATGCCTTGATGTGCTGCGCGCCTTGTCCAAGGAGCCGGGCGTGCTGGAAGTATTGTTCAGCGAATTGGGCGATGGCCACGGCGACAAGCGCCTGGCCGGGCACATCCACCAATTGCACGCAGCGTTCAAGGACACCGACGACATCCAGTACCGCGCCCGGCAATTGACCGAAGACGTCGCCGTCGGCCTGCAGGCCAAGTTGTTGCTCGAGGCGGGAAACAGCGACATCAGCGACGCCTTCATTGCCAGCCGCCTTGGCTCGGCTGGCCGGGTATACGGTGCCTTGCCCCGGGGCCTGAATGTCGAAGCCATCGTCACCCGCTCCACCCCCCATGGTTTCTAGGAAGACCGCGAAACCCTTGATCCAGCATCTGTGGTGACTGACACACCGCCATCGCGAGTAAGGGATTGGCGGTGAATGAAGGGTTTGTAGTCACTGGAGGTCAAGGGTGGGAGCGAGCCTGCTCGCGATGGCGTCGGCACATCCAACAGCTCTGGTGACTGACGCACCGCTATCGCGAGCAAGCTCGCTCCCACAGGGATTGTCGATGAATGATCGAGCGCGCCAATACGCCACTGTTCCCGTCGGGCGGCGATGCAGGCAAGATGAAGGCCTGCAAGTCAGAACACAGGAAGCTGATCGTGACCGAAGCGTTTATTGTCGTTCAAACCGCCGAACAAGCCGTGGATCGTCTGGCGGCCCTGCACGAGCGTGCGACCACCGCGTTGAATCAGGCGCTGATGCGTTATCTCAAGGACCGCGTCGAGCCGGATGCCGAGCAACGTGCGTTGTTTCGCTATCCGGCCTTGCGCCTGACCTATCACTGCCACGGCGAAGTCCCGCAAACCACGCGTGCCTACGCCAAGGTCCAGTTGCCCGGCACCTACAGCGTCACCGTCACCCATCCCGCCGCGTTCCGTAAGTACCTGCTGGAACAGCTGGTCCCGCTGATGCACGACTTCACCGTCACCGTGGAAGTCGGTGTCAGCGAGCAGAACATTCCGTACCCGTACGTGGTGGAGCAGGGCGATGAACTGGCCGGCTCCGGTGTAACCGCCGCGGTACTGGCGCGGGTGTTCCCCAGCACCGACCTGTCGGCCGCCACCGACGGTATCGCCGACGGTCTCTACGATTGGGAAAACACCGACCCGCTGCCCCTGGCGCTGTTCGATGCCGCGCGGGTGGATTTTTCCCTGCGTCGGTTGGTGCATTACACCGGCAGCGACTGGCGTCATGTGCAGCCGTGGATCCTGCTGACCAACTATCACCGCTATGTCGACCAGTTCATCGTTCACGGCCTGGAGCAACTGCGCAGCGACCCGCGCTTTGTGCGCATGGTCCTGCCGGGTAACGTGATCATCGACAAGAACATGGACCACGGCGAAGCGTCGGCCATCGCCGCCGGTGTGGTCTGGCACCGCTACCAGATGCCGGCCTATCACCTGCAGACCAATGATGGCCATGGCGTGACCTTGGTGAACATCGGCGTCGGCCCGTCCAATGCCAAGAACATCACCGACCACCTGGCCGTATTGCGTCCGCATTGCTGGCTGATGATCGGCCACTGCGGCGGGCTGCGGCAGTCCCAGACCATCGGTGACTACGTGCTGGCCCACGCCTACATGCGTCGCGATGGCATTCTCGACCGGGTGGTGCCGCCGAACATTCCGATTCCGGCCCTGGCCGAAGTGCAGATGGCGCTTCAGCAGGCTGCGGCGAATATCACCGGTGAAAAGGGCGACGAGCTGAAAAAACGCCTGCGCACTGGCACCGTGCTGACTTACGACGACCGCAACTGGGAGCTGCGCTGGGCCCAGGAGCGTCCGCTGATCAACCTGTCCCGCGCCGTGGCGGTGGACATGGAAAGCGGCACCATTGCCGCCCAGGGTTATCGCCTGCGGGTGCCCTATGGCACGTTGCTGTGCGTCTCGGACAAACCTCTGCACAGCGAGATCAAGCTGCCGGGTTCGGCCAACGCGTTCTATGAGCGCGCGGTCAACCAGCACCTGAAGATCGGCATCGAGGCGTTGGACCTGCTGCGCACCGAACTCAACTCGTTGCATTCGCGCAAGCTGCGCAGCTTCGACGAGCCGCCGTTCCGCTGATACGGCGGTGGTTATTTAGCGGTCAGGCCACTAGCATTAGCGGCCCTGACCGCTAGATGTTGTGTTCGCCATGTCACGCCCCTCACGCCCTGTTTCCCGCCGCCCTGGCGCGAAACCTCCAGCTTCCGCGCCGCGCCGTGTGGCCAAGGCGCCGCCAGCCGAGCCAAAACTGATCCTGTTCAACAAACCTTTCGATGTGCTGACGCAATTCAGTGACGGTGAGGGGCGGGCGACGCTCAAGGATTTTATCGACGTACCGGGCATCTACCCGGCCGGACGGCTGGATCGCGACAGCGAAGGCTTGCTGTTGCTGACCAACGACGGGCAGTTGCAGGCACGCATTGCCGATCCCAAACACAAGCTGGCCAAGACCTACTGGGTGCAAGTGGAGGGCGAGCCGAGTGCCGAGCAATTGCAGCGTTTGCGCGCCGGGGTGGAGTTGAACGACGGCATGACCTTGCCGGCCGAGGCCCGCCAACTGGACGAACCGCAATTGTGGCCGCGCAATCCGCCGGTACGTTTTCGTAAAAGCGTGCCCACGAGCTGGCTGGAACTGGTGATTCGCGAAGGACGCAACCGTCAGGTGCGACGCATGACCGCCGCCGTGGGCTTGCCGACATTGCGCCTGGTGCGTGTCAGGATCGGCGACTGGACGATCGAAGGGCTCGACCAGGGCCAGTGGAAAGAAGTGCCGGCGCGCTTATAGCGTCCCGGATTCGATCAGGCCAATCACCACGCTCTTGATGACGAATGCGGCCACACCGAGGCCCAGCACGAAAAACAGGATGAACGAGCCGAAACGCCCGGCCTTGGACTTCTTCGCCAGGTCCCAGACGATGAAACCCATGAAAATGATCAGGATGCTGACCAGGCCGGTCATCATCCACTCTTCGAAAACAGCAGGATCCATCAGGACACTCCGACGTGAGCTGGGTTGAAAAGGCGCGGCGAGTATACGGCATGGGGGGCGGGCGAGGGGTTGGCCTGCGGCGGTGTGTCGCAGCTATTCATCGGCTGGGCTGTCGCTATAGACCCCTGTGGGAGCGAGCCTGCTCGCGATAGCGGTGGTTCAGCTACGCAGATGAGTCAACGGCAGTTCAGTGCTGTTGAGCACCTGGTTCAGCACAAAGCTCGAGCGCACGCTGGTGACGCCATCGATGCGCGTCAGGTGCCCCAGCAACAGCTTCTGGTAATGGTCCATGTCCGGCACCACCACCTTGAGCTGGTAGTCCGCGTCCATCCCGGTCACCAGGCTGCATTCCAGCACTTGCGGCAGGTTGCGGATGGCGGCTTCGAAGTTTTCGAAACGTTCAGGGGTGTGGCGGTCCATGCCGATCAGCACATAAGCCGTCAGGCTCAGGCCCAGCAACTTGCGGTCGAGCAGGGCGACCTGGCGGGTGATGTAGCCGTCATCCTCCAACTGCTTGACCCGTCGCGAGCAGGGGGAGGGCGACAGGCCGATGCGTTCGGCCAGTTCCTGGTTGGAGATGCGCGCGTCGCGCTGCAATTCCGCCAGAATGCTCAGGTCGTAACGGTCGAGTTTGCTCATCGGTCGGGCCTTTATCTTGATAATTGCGGCAGATTATCTATCCGGGGTTAAAAATTGCGCAAGTGATGTTTATTTCCGCAATCTTCGCAATCATCCGTCGACGCTCCAGGCTTATGCTTACCACCAAGATCACTGCTCGGACAAACAGTCCAGTGCAGCCCGCCCAATCAGGCCGGCTGCGGTCGCAGTACCCACCGGTACTGGCAGGCCCCCGAGCTGCACACTGTCCAGAAGACGGCGTGAGGTGAGCCGACGTCATAAGCGTCGAGCACGGACGAAATTCTCAAGGGGAGGCCGACGGGCCTCCCTTTTTTAATGCCTGCGAAATAAACCCCGTGGCTGATAATCTGTCGCAGAACCGGCCTGGGCTTTTCCAGTCTTATCTTCAGGCCCTGAACCGTTGTGAGGAATTTCATGAAGTCGCGCATCTGGCGTTTGGCAGGTGTTGGTCTGTTGTGGGCAAGTGTCAGTGCGCAGGGAATGGCCGACGATCAGCAAAACCGAGGCGGCCCGGACGGCGGTCGCGGGCAGGACGGGCGCGGCGGCAACGGCCAGGGTTACTCGGGCCAGCCGCGGCCGCAGAGCAACGAAATCATCCGGGGCGACAACAGTCGTCAGTTCGAGGTCAAGCAGCAGCCGCCGTACCAGGGCGGCCAACATTATGATCGTGGGCCTCAAGACCCCAACGGCCATGGCCGCCCGCAACCGCAGCCTGGCAACAACCTGCCGATCCAGGGCCGGCCCGACAGCGTGACCCAGACCCGCGAACCGCAACCGGGGTATTACCGCGACATCCCTCGTCGCAACGACGGCTATCCGAACGCAGGTCCGCGGCCTGACCATGATGGCCGTCCCGATCAGCATTGGCCTGGTCGACCGGGTGGGCATGGCAACGGCTGGGGCCCGGGGCCGCAATACCGGCCGGGTTATGTGATCGACCGTTTCCCGGATCGCAACTACCGCGTGCCCTATCGCGGCCAGGATTATTTCTACTCGGGCGGCTACTGGTATCGTCCCCAAGGGCCGCGCTACGTGGTGGTGCAGCCGCCGCGGGGCATCCGTACCCGTTACCTGCCCGATTACGCCAGGGAAGTGTGGATCGGCAGCTCGCTGTTCTTTCTCGCCGCGGGTGCCTATTACATCTACGAAGCCAATACCCAGGATTACGTCGTGGTCGAGCCGCCTATGGCCAACCCGCAACCTCAGCCTCAGGGCAACAGCTTTGACGTGGTGGCCTATCCGGCCAACGGCCAGTCCCCCGAGCAGGTCAATCAGGATGGCTACGACTGCTATCGCTGGGCGGTGCAGCAGAGTGGTTTCGATCCGCGCAACTACACCTATCCACCGGCGCCGGAAGTGGTGCAGACCTATCGGCAGGCCCAGGGCAGTTGCTTGAGCAGTCGTGGGTATCAGGTGACGTACTGATCACACGGTATAGAAGCAGTTCCCTGTGGCGAGGGAGCTTGCTCCCGCTGGCCTGCGCAGCAGGCCCAGGATCTTGCGGTCGCTGCGCAACCGAGCGGGAGCAAGCTCCCTCGCCACGGGTGTTGGGCATCAAGCGCTGGCGCGCTTCACCACTTCCGAAGGATCGGCATGCACCAGCACTTCGGCCTTTGGATAAGCATTGTGGATAGCATCGGCGGCCTGGTCGCTGATGCCGTGGGCCACTGACAGGGTCAAATCCCCTGGCAATTCCAGGTGCAATTGCACGAACCAGTGGTTGCCGGAGATCCGCGTGCGCAGGTCGTGGGCACCGAGCACGCCGGGCACGGCGCAGGCCAGTTCCAGCATATGTTGGCTGACGTCGGGCGGCAGTTCCTCATCCATCAGCACCGCGAAGCTTTCCCGGGCGATCTGGATGGCGCTCCACAGGATGTACGCCGCGATCCCCAGGCCGAACCAGGCGTCCAGTTGATACCAGCCGAACCCCGCCAATACCAGGGCGACCAGGATGCTGCCGTTGAGCAACAAGTCGGAGCGATAGTGCAGCGAGTCGGCGCGCACGGCGTTGGAGCCGGTGGCGCGGATGACCCGATGCTGCAACGCCAACAAAGCCAGGGTCAGCCCGAGGGAAAACACGATTACGCCGACGCTGAGCCAGGGCGCGTCCACCGGCACCGGGTTTTTCAGGCGTTCGAAGGCCTGCAAGGCGATCAATACCGCACTGCCGCCGATAAACAGCGCCTGGGCCATCCCGGCCAGGGACTCGGCCTTGCCGTGACCGTAGCGATGGTCATCGTCGGCGGGACGCAGGGCGTAATGCACCGCCAGCAGATTGAGCAGCGAGGTGACGCCGTCCAGTGCCGAGTCGGTCAGCCCGGCGAGCATGCTCACCGAGCCGCTGAGCCACCAGGCCAACGCCTTGGCGACGACCAGGATAAGTGCCACGGCCACCGAGGCCCGGGTGGCCAGGCGTAGCAGGCGAGCGTGTTCGGAGCTGGCGGTCATGGCGCGGTCGTTCCTTCTGTGGCGCCGGTCATGCGGCCGGTTTGAGACCGAGCGCGGCCAGTTGTTGCGCGCTGCCCTTGTGCTGGATCAACCGTGGATCGTCCAGCGGGAAGCTGCGGCCCAGTTCGTGTTCCAGGATTGCCTGCAACTTGTGGTTATTGACGGTGCCGTCGGGGTTGATGGCCGGCTTGAGTTTTTCTGGCTCGATCTGGACGCTTTTGCCCGGTTCGAAATAAATGGCGCCGGTGGCGAAGTCCACGGCGAAGGCGATCAGGCCAGGGATGATGTAGAACAGCAGGCCGACGGCATCGAGCGCGGCAATCGCCGGGTCGATCTTGCCATCGATCTGGCCGCGACGGTCCGGGTAGAAGATCGAGCCACAGGCGCTGATCTGAGTCAGCAGGGAGGCGACCAGCACGCCACCGATCACGCGAAAGGGAATACGCATAGCAATCTCCTGAACAGGTAAAGGCGTTGCTGGTTGGAGTCCAGACCACGCTAAACAGTTCGCCGTTATACTCGGCCCTCTGTTTTGGAGCCAGCATGATTTCTTTGCCGATTGATGAAGTTTTACCCGCCCTGCGTCAAGCCTTGGCATCGCGCCACGAAGCCGTGCTCGAAGCGCCGCCCGGTGCCGGTAAAACCACCCGTGTGCCCCTGGCCTTGCTGAACGAGCCCTGGCTGGCCGGGCAGACCATCCTGATGCTCGAGCCCCGGCGCCTGGCGGCACGGGCGGCGGCCGAGCGACTGGCCAGTGAACTGGGGGAAAAGGTCGGTGAAACCGTCGGCTACCGGATTCGCCTCGACAGCAAGGTCGGGCCCCAGACCCGCATCGAGGTGGTCACCGAAGGCATCCTCACTCGCCGCTTGCAGGATGATCCGGCGTTGGAAGGCGTGGGGCTGCTGATTTTCGATGAGTTCCACGAACGCAGCCTCGATGCCGACCTGGCCTTGGCCTTGAGCCTCAACGGCCGAGAGCTGTTTCGTGACGACCAGCCGCTGAAGATCCTGCTGATGTCCGCCACCCTGGAAGGGGAGCGCCTGGCCGGGTTGCTGGACGATGCGCCGATCCTGCGCAGCGAAGGGCGTATGTTCCCGGTGGCGGTGCGTTGGGGGCGGCCGTTTCAACCCGGTGAATTCATCGAGCCGCGACTGGTGCAGACCGTGCTGGAAGCGCTGCACGATGAAACCGGCAGCGTCCTGGTGTTCTTGCCCGGCCAGGCGGAAATCCGCAGGGTCCATCAACAACTGGCCGAGGCCTTGGGCGAAAACACCGATGTGCTGCTCTGCCCGCTGCATGGCGAGCTGGACCTGGCGGCCCAACGCGCCGCCATCGACCCTGCGCCACCGGGCCAGCGCAAAGTGGTGCTGGCCACTAACATCGCCGAAACCAGCCTGACCATCAACGGCGTGCGGGTGGTGATCGATGCTGGCCTGGCGCGGGTGCCGCGTTTCGACCCGGGCAGCGGCATGACCCGTCTCGACACCCAGCGCATTTCCCGGGCCAGCGCCACCCAGCGGGCCGGACGGGCCGGTCGATTGGAACCGGGCGTGTGCTATCGATTGTGGTCCGAAGACCAGCATGAACAACTGGCTGCTTACGGCAGTGCGGAGATTCTTTCGGCGGATTTGGCCGGGTTGGCCCTGCAACTGGGGCGCTGGGGTATGGCGCCGCAGCAATTGGTCTGGCTCGATGTCCCGCCGGCCGCTGCATATGCCCAGGCCCAGGATCTGCTGCAACGCCTGGGCGCGCTGGAGGGCGAGCAACTGACCCGCCACGGCCAGGCCATGGCCGAACTACCAGCCCACCCGCGCATCGCGCATCTGCTGCTGCGCGGCCAGGCGCTCGGGCTGGCGGACATGGCCTGTAACGTCGCTGCGCTGCTGGGCGAGCGCGATATTCTGCGTGGCGCCGGTGCGGATCTGCACAGTCGCCTGGCCTTGTTGTCCGGCGAAGAACGAGCGGCGCGTGGCGCCCAAGGCGGGGTGCAGCGGGCGCGGCAACTGGCCCGGCAGTATCGCGGTTATCTACGGGGCAAGGCCGAAGAAGCGGTGGCCGATCCCGATCATCCACGCTGGCTCGGTGCGTTGCTGGCGCTGGCCTACCCCGACCGCGTCGCCCAGCAGCGCCGGCCCGGCGGCGCGGAATATCGCTTGGCCAATGGCCGTGCGGCGCTGTTTGCCGAAGCTGACAGCCTGATGAAACAAGCGTGGCTGGTGATCGTCGACCTGGGCAGCCGCCATGGCCAGCGGGAAGAGCGGATCTACCTGGCGACGGATTTCGACCCAGCGTTGTTCGATTCGGTATTGGCCGAGCAAGTCCGTGTTGTGGATCAACTGGATTGGGACGAGCGTGAAGGTGTGCTGCGTGCCGAGCGCCAGCGCAAGGTCGGCGAACTGGTGCTCAGCCGCGAGCCATTGATCGGCCTGGATGAGTCAGCCCGTAGCCAGGCCCTGGTAAACCTGGTGCGTCGCAAGGGCCTGGAATTGTTGCCCTGGACCCCGGAACTGCGGCAATGGCAGGCGCGGGTGGCGCTGCTGCGTCGCCTGGACCTGGAGGCCAAGGGCGAGAGCGAGTGGCCGGATGTCAGCGACGTGGCGTTACTGGACAGTCTCGAACATTGGCTGATGCCGTATCTGGGGCGAGTCTCGCGCCTCAGTCACTTCGCCAACCTGGACTTGTCCAGCATCGTTCACAACCTGTTGCCCTGGCCCCTGCCGCAACGCCTGGATGAACTGGCGCCGCACCATTTGAGCGTGCCCTCGGGCTCGTCCATCCGGCTGGACTACAGCGAGCACCCGCCGATCCTGGCGGTGCGCTTGCAGGAGCTCTTCGGCCTGGCCGACACCCCGCGCATTGCCGGCGGGCGGCAGGCGGTCAAGTTGCACCTGTTGTCACCGGCGCGGCGACCGGTGCAGGTGACCCAGGACCTGGCGAATTTCTGGCGCAGCACCTACGCCGAGGTGAAGAAGGACCTCAAGGGGCGCTATCCCAAGCATTACTGGCCGGACGACCCCCTGGTGGCGGAGGCGACGGCGCGGGTCAAGCCGCGTAAACCCTAGTGCCCTGTATCACAAAGACTATTTCAGATGCCTCGAGACGATATCTGCAATCAAAAGACCTATTTTTTCGCTGAAGGCCACTGATACCTGACCGTTGGCATACTGGATCCTGGCCGGTGCGAGGGATTCGTCGCTTTCGGTCACGCCCTTTACAACGGCATATCCATTGACCGATACGGTCAGGCGAACTCTCTTGACCGACAAGCCATGGCCAAAGTCCTTTTGCAGGACGTCCGCCGGGACAATGCCTGAAATTCTGGGGTCCGCTAGCGGCGAGCTTGCATCTCTATCGTAGTGGTTGAAGAACCGCTCGATGAGTACGCCCTCTACCTGCTCGAATGTGAACGCCAGGTTGTCGAAAAGTCGGTGTGGGTCGAATTCCTGTGTTCTCAGGCAGAACGTCAAGACCTTCAAGATGACTTGCGACCCTTTGAAATTAGGGTTACCCGCAGGCGGATGAGTGCTTTCGGAGAAATGGAGCCGGGTCAGGTACAGGGCATCGTCCTTGACCAGGATATTCAAGTCGATCCTGGGTGGCGTGGGTTTTATCCCGGCGGATTTAATGCTGTACCATTCATAAAATCCGCCGAACCGGTCATGAATGGGGGTATTGGGTTTACGCCCGTTGTTGATGTCGGATTCGTAATACAGCATGTTGGAACACAGTGATTCCGCCAGTTCTTCAGTCGGCGAGATATGCGTCCAGGGCCACTCCTCGATGGAAGCGAAGCGTTCGTCTTCCGTTTCGATCTGGTGCCTGAGATGGTGTGTCCCGGAACCGGCTAGATAGCAGGTTCCAAAGTTCTTGGTGGTTATCGTGGCTTCGGGGCGGTGGATGTAGGCGCGCTTGGCACCTTTTCCATCCAGTAGAACGCCCAGCATATGGAATGCACCCGCGGTCCTGCCCATGCCCATTAGAGCCTGGTCGATCGTGTCGGCATCTATCAGGGCATCCGGTTGATAGCTGAGTTTTGTCTCGATCGACCCTGCCAGCGCCACCCAGAATTCATAAGCCGATCGACAATCCCCTGCAAAGGCGAGCATGCCGCTGTTGTTCTTCAGGATGTAGGTTTTTCGACCCATTCGCGCGATATGAAACGGACCGTCGGCGTCATGCCAATCAGTGGGTATCAACCCCAGTGAAGGAACCCATACAGACATCGATTTGCGCATGTCCGGACCGTCCGCGCTGATCAAACAGTCGGCGATCAAGTGCGGGTCATTCTCGGGGTTGATCAGGGCGATTACCGTCATGGTGACACTCCGTTCATGGCATTGCCGGCAACAAGAACCGCGCAATCACCGGCAAATGATCGGAGATGCGCAAGGTATCGTCCTGCCTTACCTGAGCTTCAACCCGTTTGATCCGCGGGCTGTAGAACAGGTAGTCGACGGTGCGGTCGGGGCCGTTGAGGCCGGGGTCGTTCGGGTAGTGGGTCAGCCAGTGTTCGCGGTCGATGCCGCTGGCCTCGTTGTTGGTGGGGATCATCGGGTATTTGTCCCACAACAGGTGCAAGGGGCTGTCGGCGGAGTAGGGCGTGCGTTGCTCGGACGGCAGGCGCCGGTACTGGCCCAGGGGCAACTGGTTGAAGTCGCCGCCGATCAACCAGGGCGTGCCCGCCGATTCGAATTTATCCAGTGTCTTGGCGACGGCGGTGATTTGTCTGGGCGGGGTTTCTTCCGGCTCGGTGGCCCGTTCCAGATGCGTGTTGAGCACCGCCAGTTGGCCGCCATCGCTCAGTGGCAGATAGCTCACCAACAAGGCATTTTTCGGCTGGAACTGACGGCTGATGAAGTTGGCGTCGGCCACCGGCAGTTGTACTCGTTCGGCGTGTTCGATGCGGTAGCGGCTCAGGGTCGCCAGTTGCCGGCCGACGCTGCCGAAGATATGCGGGTTGGGGATGAAGTCGGCCTTCCAGTCGAAGGCACTGGTGCCGCACGGGTAGAGGTCGGCCAGGCGTTCCTGCAACAGCTTGAGCTGGTCCTGGTAATCGCTGGCCTTGGCGCCCTTGTCCAGTTCCTGGAGCAGCACGATGTCCGGTTGCTCGTCGCGGATCACCCGTGCCACTTCGTCGAGGCTGAAGGCCATGTCTTCCAGGGTCGGGCTTTCATCGTCGCCCTGGGCCAGGTCGTTCCAGAACACGTAGCGCTTGCCGGCGAGGAACTGAACGTTCCAGGTCATCACCTTCAACGCCTGGCCGGGCACCAGCGGTGCCGCGTTGGCGGTGCAACTGACCGGCACGGTTTCCCGGGGCTGTGGTCGCCAGGTCAGGCCGTAGATCGACAGGGCGGCCAGGCTGAGGATCAACAGCAGGCCCAGCAAGGTGTAGCGCAGTAGACGGGTCATGGCTCGGCTTATGGGCGAAACGCGAAAGTGCTCCCGAGCATAACCGAGAGCGGTTCTCAAGCCCAAGCCCAGGGCCTTCGCAGTGTGCGATCAGCGGTTATCAGGCTTGGCCTCGATCAACATGAACATGCGGAACAGCACCACGCTGGTGAACAGTTGCAGGAAACTGTGGACGCTGTCGATCAGCAGGCTGAGCACGGGGTTCTGGGGCGACGGATACACCGAGACGCTGACGCCCTTGAGCAGCCATAGCGGGCCCATCACCGCGAGAATGCACAGCAGGATCCGCCAGAAGTTGCCGCGGGACAGGTTCAGGCTTTCCTTCATCGCGGCCAGGGGTGTCAGGCCCCTGAGGACCAACAGGTATTCACTGAAGGCCAGGGTCACCATCAGCCACAGGCCAGGCAGGAAGTACAGCGAAAGCCCCACCAGGATCAACAGCGTGTTGAGGGCCGTCAGCAAGGCAAAGCGTGGCCACAGGGTGAGGGCGGTTGCGAGCAAGTCACGGGTGCGTGGCGCTTCACCGCGGCTGCGGGCGTCGAGAAACAGGATCAACGCGGCGGTGTACAAGGGGTAGACCAGGAGCCCGACGATCACGCTGTAGCCGGGGAAACCCTCGGGGCCGACGGCGTTGTCCACGCCTTGCTGCAGCACAGCCTCGAGTATGACCAACGGCAGGCACAATTGGGCGATCCGGCCCAGATGGCGCTTGAAGAAATACAAAGAGTCGCGCAACACGTCAAACGGATTCATGAGTCGGTATCGCAGTTCAAAAAAGCGGTTCGACACTTTAACCGATCAGGCGCCCGCACAAGCAAACGTAAACATCAGGTAAAGACCATTGAAACCTTTTTGGCGAGCCCCATTACTGGTGGGCACCGGTCTTCGGGATCGGAATGGTTTCTACCCGGCAATCTAACGAGGTCGCCATGAACAGCGAAGAACAAACCCTGATCGATGGACTGTTTTCACGGCTGCAACAGGCCGAAAAGGAATCAGCCCCGCGTGACGCCCAGGCCGAGGCGCGGATCAAGGAGCACATGGTCAGCCAGCCAGCGGCGGGCTATTTCATGGCCCAGGCGATTCTGGTGCAGGAGGCCGCGATCAAGCGCCTCGATGAACAGAACAAGCAACTGAGCCAGCAAGTCGAGCAATTGCAGGCCGAGCTGCAACAGGCCCGCAAACAGACGTCGGCGCCCAGCGGCGGCGGTGGTTTTCTCTCGAGTATTTTCGGTGGCAGCTCGCGGGATTCACGCCCATCGAGCCCGCCGGCCTCCAGTGGGGGCGGCTGGCGCGAACCGGCGCCGTCGTCCTTCAATGCTCCGCCCCAACAGGGCTTCGGCGCGCCGCCCGGCAATTACGGCGCACCGCAACAGCAGGCCCCGGCAGCGAGCAGCTTCCTGGGCGGCGCCCTGAAAACCGCAGCGGGCGTGGCCGGCGGCGTGATGCTGGCCCAAGGCATCAGCAGCCTGTTCCACAGCGGCCAGCAACCGCAGGAAATCGTCGAAGTCATCAAGGAAGAGCCGGCCCAACCGGTCAACGACACTGCCAACAGCAGTGACAACGGCTGGGGTGATGATCAGCGGGTGGCCGATAACGATACCTATGGCAACGACCAGGGTGGTTTCAGCGACGCGGACTACAGCGACGATTCTTCTTTCTTCGGCGACGACGACTCCTTCGTCTGACCCACCATTCGTCCGGGGCGCCCTGGCGCCTCGGGCCGATTATTCGCGGAACAATCCTTCAGACTGGCATACTGGGCAACTTTTCGGCCCAGGTGGTCTGCGTGCGTGTGCATCCAAGAGGAAACGCGGTGAAAAAAATTGCAGTGTTCGCCGATGTCCAGAACCTCTACTACACCGTGCGCCAGGCCTATGGTTGCCATTTCAATTATGCCGCGCTGTGGGCCGATGTGAGCAAGCAGGGGCAGATCGTCGAGGCCTATGCCTATGCGATCGATCGCGGCGACAGCAAACAGCAGCAATTCCAGCAGATCCTGCGCAACCTGGGTTTTGTCGTGAAGCTCAAGCCCTACATCCAGCGCAGCGACGGCTCGGCCAAGGGCGACTGGGATGTGGGCATCACCCTCGACATCATGGACGCCGCCGACCACGTCGATGAAGTGGTGCTGGCCTCCGGTGACGGCGATTTCGACATGCTGCTCGAGCGCATCATCCAAAAGCACGGCGTCCAGGCTGTGGCCTATGGCGTGCCGGGGCTGACCGCCAATTCGCTGATCCGCGCCGCCAGCCGCTACGTGCCCATCGAAGGCGCCTTGCTGCTCAAGAATTGATTTTTACGGAGCTCAGACAGGTTTGGAACGCATCGCAGTCATCGACTTTGAAACCACCGGCATCACGCCAAGCAGCAGTTGTCGGGCCACCGAAATTGCCGTGGTGATCCTTGAGCAGGGCCGGATCGTCGACCGCTACCAGAGCCTGATGAATGCCGGCGTGCGCGTCCCGGCGTTTATCGAGCAACTGACCGGCATCAGCAATGCCATGCTGCGCAGTGCACCGTCGGCGGAAAAGGTGATGAACGAGGTCAACGAGTTCGTCGGCATCACGCCGCTGCTGGCCCACAACGCCGCGTTCGACCAGAAGTTCTGGGACTTCGAACTGGGGCGAATCAAACGCACCCGCTTGCAGAATTTTGCCTGTTCACTGTTGCTGGCCCGGCGCCTGATGCCGGCGGCGCCGAACCACAAACTCGGCACCCTCAACGCGTTCGCTGGCTTGCCCCACACCGGCCAGGCTCACCGGGCCATGGCCGACGCCGAAATGGCCGCCAACCTCACCGCGCACCTGGCCTCGGAACTGCGGCAAAAGCATGGGCTGCGGGAGTTGTCCCATGATTTGCTATGCAGCTTGCAGAAAGTGCCGGCGGCGAAGATCAACGAGCATCTCAAGCGGCATCGCGGGTTCTAAGCACACCACAAAACAAAAACTGTGGGAGCGAGCCTGCTCGCGATTGCGGTATGTCAGTCGACATTGATGTTGGCTGATCCAACGCTATCGCGAGCAGGCTCGCTCCCACAGTTTTGATTTGTGTTGGGTCGTTTATTTCCCGTTGCCTTCCAACTGCCCCAACGGCACACGCTTTTCAATGGCGCTGGACAGCACGATCGAGGTCTTGCTGAAGCCGAACTTGGCGATGCGGTTGATCAGCTCTTCCAGCTCCGGCATAGAACCGACCGCCGCTTGCATGATCACGCACGGATCGCCGGTCACCCGATGGCATTCGGTCAGTTGTGGGATCTTGCACAGTTCGTCGTAAGTCTTCTGTTTACCGTGTTGGTCCATCCGCAGTTCGATGACGCATTGGATCGGCAGGCCGATTTTCGCCATGTCGACTTTGGCTTGATAGCCGGTAATCACGCCGCTGGTTTCCAGCTTGCTGACTCGCTCGGCCACGGCGGGGGCCGACAGGTTCACTTTGCGGGCCAGTTCGGCGTAGGACGCACGACCGTTTTCCAACAAAGCGCTGAGCAGCATGCGGTCGTATTTATCCACGGTTTGGCTTCCGATGACATGACTTTCGAAAGCATGGTTTATAGCGTTTATCTCCGTGTTTTGAAAAGTGTATGGGTCGGATAAACAGGTTTTGTAACTTATTTTCCGTCTGTCGCCTTTCTAGAATAGCGTCTCTCATTGTCCTGACTTCGAGCCGACCATGCCTGGCCCACGCCGTTTTCCTTTGCCATTGATCGCTGCCTTTTTCGCCTTGTACGTCATCTGGGGATCGACCTACCTGGTGATTCGCATCGGTGTCGAGCATTGGCCGCCGCTGTTGCTGGCGGGGATCCGTTTCGTGCTGGCCGGTTCGCTGATGTACGGCTTCCTGCGCTGGCGTGGAGCGCCGGCACCGACTTGGGCGCAATGGAAGGCCGGGGCCATCATTGGCGTGCTGTTGCTCAGTTTCGGTAACGGTGCGGTGAGTGTGGCCGAGCACACGGGCGTGGCATCCGGGGTCGCTGCGCTGGCGGTGGCGACGGTACCTTTGTTTACCCTGCTCTGCGGCTACTTCTGGGGCGCGCGCAATACCCGTCTGGAATGGGCGGGGATTGTGCTAGGGTTGATCGGCATCGCCATGCTCAATCTCGGTTCGAACCTGCAATCGAGCCCGTTGGGCGCGACCTTGCTGGTGTTCGCGGCAGCGTCCTGGGCCTTCGGTTCGGTGCTGAGCAAGCACCTGCCGTTGCCGGCGGGGGCGATGGCCAGCGCCGTGGAAATGCTGGTGGGTGGCGTGGTGCTGTTGATCGGCAGCGTGGCCAGCGGTGAGCATCTGGACAGTATTCCGCCGTTGGAAGGTTGGTTCGCCCTGGCTTACCTGACTTGCTTCGGCTCGATCGTTGCCTTCAACGCCTACATGTACCTGCTCAAGCATGTACGTCCGGCGGCAGCCACCAGTTATGCCTACGTCAACCCGGCCGTGGCGGTGTTGCTGGGCATTGTGTTCGCCGGTGAGACCATCGGCATCGAAGAAGCCCTGGCGATGCTGGTGATCATCAGTGCGGTGGTGTTGATCGGCTTGCCCCAGTGGCGCAAACCCAAGCCTGCGCCGGCCACATCCTGATTTAGGGTAAACTGCCGCGCATTGCACACCTTGCGCTGATTTTTCCTACGGTATTTCCATGACTTTCGCCACCCTTGGCCTGATCGAACCCTTGCTGCGCGCCCTCGAGACGCTTGGTTACCAGACCCCGACTCCGGTGCAGGCCCAAGCCATGCCGGCAGTGCTGGCCGGTCGCGACTTGATGGCCGCCGCCCAGACCGGTACCGGCAAGACCGCCGGTTTCGCCGTGCCGCTGTTGCAACTGCTGACCACCGAGGGACCGAAAGTCGCGGCCAACTCGGTGCGGGCGTTGATCCTGGTGCCGACCCGCGAGCTGGCCGAACAGGTCCATGAAAGCGTGCGTCAGTACGCGCAAAACTTGCCGCTGAGCACTTACGCTGTGTACGGCGGCGTCAGCATCAACCCGCAGATGATGAAACTGCGCAAAGGCGTCGACCTGCTGGTCGCCACGCCGGGCCGCTTGCTCGACTTGTTCCGCCAGAACGCGCTGAAGTTCAACCAGTTGCAGACCCTGGTGCTGGACGAAGCCGACCGTATGCTCGACCTGGGCTTCTCCGAAGAACTGGCGAATATCTACAAGGCCCTGCCGAAGAAGCGCCAGACCCTGCTGTTCTCGGCAACCTTTTCCGATGCGATCCGCTTGCTGGCCGGGCAGATGCTCAACGATCCGCTGAGCATTGAAGTGAGTCCGCGCAACGTGGCCGCCAACACCGTCAAGCAATGGGTGGTGACGGTGGACAAGAAGCGCAAGCCGGAATTGTTCGTGCACCTGATGCGCAAGAACAAGTGGAAGCAGGTGCTGGTCTTTGCCAAGACGCGCAACGGCGTCGATGCGCTGGTGGAAAAACTCCAGGGCCTGGGCGTCAACGCCGACGGCATCCACGGTGACAAGCCCCAGGCCACCCGCCAGCGTGCCCTGGACCGCTTCAAGGCCAGCGAAGTGCAGATCCTGGTGGCCACCGATGTCGCCGCCCGTGGCCTGGATATCGAGGATTTGCCGTTGGTGGTGAACTTCGACCTGCCGATCGTCGCCGAAGACTACATCCACCGTATCGGTCGTACCGGTCGGGCGGGCGCTACGGGGCAGGCGATTTCTTTAGTCTGCGCCGATGAAGTGAATCTGCTGTCGGCCATCGAGATGCTGACCCGTCAGACATTGCCCCGGCAGATGGAGCAGGACTTCGAGCCTGAGCATCGGGTGCCGGACACTGATGCCAGTGGCCAGGTCATCAAGAAACCGAAAAAGCCGAAGAAACCAAAGGCCTCGGGCGGTGGTGGCAAGCGCAACCTGGGCAAGTGGGTGGACAGCGGCGATTCCTCGCCTGTGGAACCCTCGGTCAAGCCTGTGCGAAAAGTGCCGGTGTTCAATACCGGGCCGCGTAAGCGTAAGCCTTGATGATCTGCTCTATCTGATAAACCACTTTCGCGAGCAGGCTCGCTCCCACATTCGACCGAGTTCTTTCAGAAAGAATGCGATCACTGTGGGAGCGAGCCTGCTCGCGATGGCCGCGCCTCGATCTTCAATCCAGGCGCTGTAACCACTCCACCATGCCCAACCCCGCCGCCCGGCCGCTGGCAAAGCACGCCGTGAGCAGGTAGCCGCCGGTCGGCGCTTCCCAATCGAGCATTTCCCCAGCGCAGAACACGCCAGGCATTTGCTTGAGCATCAGGCGTTCATCCAGGGCTTCGAACGCCACGCCACCGGCGCTGCTGATTGCTTCGTCCAAAGGCCGGGTCTTTACCAGGGTGACCGGCAAGGCCTTGATCGCCTGGGCCAGCCGCGCCGGGTCAGCGAAACAATCGGCGGGTGTGAGCTCGCGCAACAGCGCCGCCTTGACCCCATCGATGCCCAACTGGCTGTGCAGGTGCTTGGCCAATGAGCGTGAACCGCGAGGCTTGCTCAGGGCTTGCTGGATTTTGTCCACAGGTCGCCCTGGCAGCAGGTCCAGATGAGTCGTTGCGCTGCCGTGTTGGTTGATCGCTTCGCGAATCGCTGCCGACAACGCATAGATCAAGCTGCCTTCGATGCCCGTGGTGGTGATCACGCATTCGCCGAGGCGCGGCACATCGTCGTTAAGGCCGATGGCGATGTTTTTCAGTGGGGCGCCGGCGAATTTGCTGATCATCAGGTCGCTCCAGGCCTCGACCTCGAACCCGCAGTTGCTCGGTTGCAACGGTGCCAGGGCCACGCCGTGCTGTTCCAGCGCCTGCATCCAGGCGCCGTCAGAGCCCAGGCGTGACCAGCTGCCGCCGCCCAGTGCCAGCAGTGTCGCGTCGGGGCGTAGTGTTTTCTCACCTTCCGGACTGGCTATTCGCAAACTGCCATCGGGGTTCCAACCGAGCCAGCGATGACGGGTGTGGATCACCACGCCGGCATCACGCAGGCGCTTGAGCCAGGCGCGCAACAGCGGGGCGGCTTTCATGTCGGTAGGAAACACTCGCCCGGAACTGCCGACGAAGGTGTCGATGCCCAACCCGTGAATCCATGTGCATAACTCATCCGCACCGAATGCCCGCAGCAGCGGCGCGAGGTTCGGTGCGCGCTCGCCATAGCGGGACAGGAGGGCCGGGAAGGCTTCGGAGTGGGTGATGTTCATGCCGCCAACGCCAGCCAGCAGGAATTTCCTGCCTACCGATGGCATGCCGTCGTACAGGTCGACCTGAAGGCCGGCCTGGCTCAACACCTCGGCCGCCATCAGGCCGGCGGGGCCGCCGCCGATGATGGCGATGTTCGGTGTGGAAGGCTTGGCGGTCGAGGTCATGATTTGAACTGTGGGGGCTGGAATAGGCGGGGCATTCTACCAGCACAGATCCCTGTGGGAGCGGGCTTGCTCGCGAATGCGGTGTGTCAGTAACATAAATATCGACTGGCGCACCGCATTCGCGAGCAAGCCCGCTCCCACAGGAGTAGGTAGGTGCTCTTGAGAGCTGATCAAAAAACAACCAGGACTGCGCAAGCTATAGTCAACACAGCCTGTAGGCCGTTTCGCTCAGGTTATCCACAGGCCGGCCCACAGGCATTGTGGGTAACGCGCCCAGCGTTCAATGACAACCTGATGACGACCAGACCTTTTGTACGCTGTGGTGCAGGATCCCATGGCGACGGGCCAGGGCCTGGCGGTCCTTGCTGTAGCCGCCGCCGATCACGCCGACCACCGGGATATCGCGTCCCAGGCAATGGCGCATGACGCTCTCGTCCCGGGCGGCGAGGCCTTCGTCGGTCAGCTTCAGGTAACCGAGGGCGTCGTCCTTGTGGACATCGACGCCGGCGTCATACAGCACCAGGTCGGGCTGGTAGAGCGGCAGCAGATAGTTGAGCGCATCGTCCACCACCTTCAAGTAAGCGGCGTCGCCCATGCCCATGGGCAAGGGGATGTCCCAGTCGCTTTGGGCCTTGCGTGCGGGAAAATTCTTTTCGCAGTGCAAGGAAACTGTCACGGCATCGGGGGTGTCATGGAGTATTCGAGCGGTGCCGTCGCCCTGATGTACATCGCAATCGAAAATCAGCACCCGCGAGACCCGACCGCTGGCCAGGAAATAGCGACTGATCACCGCCAGGTCGTTGAAAATGCAGAACCCGGCCGGGTGGTCGTAATGGGCGTGATGGGTGCCGCCGGCCAAGTGACAGGCCAGACCGTGCTCAAGGGCCTGTTCGGCGGCCAGGAGCGAGCCGCCCACGGCGCGTACCGTTCGACGGGCCAGGGCTTCGCTCCAGGGCAGGCCGAGTCGCCGTTGGTCTTCGCGGGACAACTCGCCGCCCATGTAGCGTTCGATATAGCCACGGTCGTGGGCCACGGCGAGAATGTCTGGCGGACACAGCGCCGGGCGCAGCAGGTCGGCGTCGCGGGTCAGGCCGCTGTCGACCAGGTGATCGCGCAGCAGGCGAAACTTATCCATGGGGAAACGATGTTCGGCCGGGAATTCGGGACTGTAGTCTTCGTGATAGATCAGTGGCAGCGGCATGGTGTTTTCAGTGGTGATTATGTGACGGATCCTACCAGCGTTGTAGACTCTGGGGCATGGAAGGGGAGTGAAGATGGAGCCGATACTGGAACTGGAAAGCGCACGGCTGCTGTTGCGGCAGTGGCGTGACGAGGACTTGCCGGAATTTGCCGCCATGTGCGCAGACCCACAGGTGATGCGTTATTTCCCCGCGCCCTTGAGCCGCCTGGAAAGCGCCGCCCTGATCGGTCGCGTGCGTGGGCATTTCGCCGAGCATGGTTTTGGTTTGTGGGCCCTGGAGCGCAAGGACACCGGGGCCTTCATTGGCTTTACCGGGCTCGGTGTGGTCGGGTTCGACGCGCCGTTCACACCGGCCATCGAGATCGGCTGGCGTCTGGCGCGGGAGCACTGGGGGCTGGGCTATGCCAGCGAGGCGGCGTGGACCGCACTGCGCTGCGCCTTCGACCAGTTGTTGCTGGACGAAGTGGTGGCGTTCACCGCTGTGGATAACCTGCCGTCGCAAAAGGTCATGCAGGCCATCGGCATGCAGCACGATCCGGCTGACGACTTCGAACACCCAAAGCTCGCGGTCGGGCATCCATTGCGTCACCATGTGCTCTATCGCATCAACCGTGAACAGTGGCTACAGACCCTGCACGGTTAGCCGACACGGACGTTTACAATGCCCGCCACAATGGCTCGGGCCAACAATCGATCCACCGCCGCAGCGCAGACTGCGCGGTGTTGCGCTGTGTGAGGAAAGTCTGAATGAGCCACGTGTTGGAAGATCTGGTCGACCTGCTGACCCTGGAACCGATCGAAGAGAACCTGTTTCGCGGTCGCAGCCAGGACCTGGGGTTCCGTCAGTTGTTCGGTGGCCAGGTGCTGGGTCAGTCGTTGTCGGCGGCCAGCCAGACCGTGGAGGAGGCGCGTCATGTGCACTCAATGCACGGTTATTTCCTGCGTCCGGGTGATGCCGCACTGCCGGTGGTCTACCAGGTGGACCGGGTGCGTGATGGCGGCAGTTTCAGCACCCGCCGGGTGACGGCGATCCAGAAGGGCAACCCGATTTTCACCTGCAGTGCGTCGTTCCAGTATGACGAACAGGGCTTTGAGCACCAGAGCAGCATGCCGCAAGTCGTCGGGCCGGAGAACCTGCCGTCCGAGTTGGAGCTGACCCAGCAGCGCGCGCACCTGTTGCCTGAGCACATGCGCGAAAAACTGCTGTGCCCCATGCCGATCGAGGTGCGCCCGGTCACCGAAAAAGACCCTTACAACCCGCAACCGGCCGATCCGATCAAGTACGTGTGGTTCCGCGCCGATGGCGCCCTGGCCGATTCGCCAGCGTTGCACAAATACCTGCTGGCCTACGCCTCGGACTTCGGCCTGTTGACCACTTCGCTGCTGCCCCACGGCAAATCGGTGTGGCACAAGGATATGCAGGTCGCCAGCCTCGACCACGCCTTGTGGTTCCACGCCGACCTGCGCGCCGATGACTGGTTGCTCTACGCGATGGACAGCCCGTGGGCTGGCAATTCCCGCGGGTTTTCCCGTGGCAGCGTGTTCAATCGCGCCGGGCAACTGGTGGCCTCGGTGACCCAGGAAGGCTTGATCCGCCATCGCAAGGACTGGGCATGAGCCTGGCCGACGTTCGACACTGGGTATTCGACATGGACGGCACGCTGACCATCGCCGTGCATGATTTCGCGGCGATCCGCGTGGCTCTGGCGATTCCGGCCGAAGATGACATCCTCACCCACCTGGCGGCGTTGCCGGCCGATGAAGCCGCAGCCAAGCATGCCTGGCTGCTGGAGCACGAACGGGACCTGGCGTTGGGCTCCAAGCCCGCACCGGGGGCGGTCGAGTTGGTGCGCGAACTGGCGGCGCGTGGCGTTCGCCTGGGGATCCTGACCCGCAACGCCCGCGAGCTGGCCCACGTGACCCTTGAAGCCATCGGCCTGGCGGACTGTTTCGCCGTGGAAGATGTGCTGGGCCGCGACGAAGCACCGCCCAAGCCTCATCCCGGTGGCCTGTTGAAACTGGCCGAGGCCTGGAACGTGGCACCTGAGACAATGGTGATGGTCGGTGACTACCGTTTCGACCTGGACTGCGGGCGTGCTGCTGGGGCGCGGACGGTGCTGGTGAACCTGCCGGACAATCCATGGCCGGAGCTGACGGATTGGCATGCGCGCGATTGTGTCGAGTTGCGGCGGATGCTTTTGGCTTGAGGGTTGTATTGTCTGATCGATCGTTATCGCGAGCAGGCTTGCTCCCACAAGGGGATTTCTGTTGATCGCAGAATTTGTGTCCACACCAGATCTACTGTGGGAGCGAGCCTGCTCGCGATGAGGTTCTGGCATTCGCTAAAAAACTCACTGACCAAACAACACCCTCAACCCCTCAGGCGAAGTCAGCATCCCATTCCCGTTATGCCCCACCCCCGGCACTTCGATCAGCCGCTGGTTCAACCCCACGGGATGGCGCCGGGTCAGGTAGTCAAAGAAGAAATGCCCGCGCAATAACCGATACGGCCCCTGGGTCTGCGCTTCGCAGCCCTTATCCAGCGCCGGCTGCTCCGGATCGGTGTCTTGTTGCCCGAGCAAATAGACGATGTCGCGCTTGACGTAGTTATTTTCCAGTTGCGTGGGTGTTTGTCCCGCCGCGTAGGCGGGCAAATCCTGCAGGCCGTATTTCCAGTGGTTGAAGCCAGGGCAACTGGCAGGGTCGAAAGCCATGGGGCGTTGGGCATCGAAGTAGGCATAGGACGACGGGTTGGCGATGACAAAGCGTGGCTCTATCCGATATTGACCGTGGGCGAGCAGGGCATAACGCTGCACGACCTGGGCGCCGCCGGAATGGCCGGCGATGACGATTTCTTTCACTTCGGGAAACTGCTGCCGGTCACTGACGCGCGCAACGATGTCGTCCAGAACCTGGTAGGAACTGACCGGATTGGGCCCTGTGGACAGGCCTCCGGCCATCCAGTCGTTGCCGTGCCAGCGCAGGACGTCATTGGGTAGCGTGTGGCGAGCCACGTCCTGCTCATTGAGGAACTGCGGGGCGATGATCAGGGTGGTGCCCAGTTGCCCGGCCTGCCCGGCAGCCTTTTCGGCGCTGTGCAGATAGGTGTTGGCATTGCGCAGCCGACCGTGGAGGATGATCAGCACACGCTGGATAGACGCCGGGGGCGGGCTCACGGCGACGGCCATGGCTCCGCCTTTGAGTTGCAGGCGCCCTTGGGCGACCACCTTGACGCTGTGTTCCTCGGCCTGGGCCACGGCGCAGCACAGCACCAGCCCGATCAATGCCCCCCACTTCATCTACAGGGTTTTCGCCGCGAACGTGTCGCACTGGCTGACCTGGCCCTGGGCGAAGCCGGTCTTGAACCAGCGCACTCGTTGTGCCGAAGTGCCATGGGTGAAGGAGTCCGGTACCACGCGGCCCTGGCCTTGTTGCTGCAAGCGGTCATCACCGATGGCATTGGCGGCGTTCAAGGCCTCCTCGATGTCCCCCGGCTCCAGCCAGTTCAGGCGTTTTTGCGCATGGTTGGCCCACACGCCGGCCAGGCAGTCGGCTTGCAACTCCTGGCGTACCAATAAGCCTCCATCACCTTCCATCTGCCGACCTTGTTGGCGGGCTTCCTGGATTTTCGCCGACACGCCGAGCAGGGTCTGCACATGGTGTCCGACTTCGTGGGCGATGACGTAGGCCTGGGCGAAGTCCCCGGCGGCAGCGAAGCGTTGGGACATTTCCTTGAAGAAGCTCATGTCCAGGTAAACCTGGCGATCGGCCGGGCAATAGAACGGACCGGTCGCCGAAGAGGCGAGACCGCAGGCCGAGTTGACCCGACCGCTGAACAACACCAGTTTCGGTTGTTGGTATTGGCGTCCGGCTTGCTGGAAGACCTGGCCCCAGGTGTCTTCGGTGTCGCCGAGGATCGAGCGCACGAATTCGGCCTGTTCATCGTTGGCCGGTGGCGCCTGGCGGGTTTGTGAGGAGGCGGGCGCAGAGGTCTGGTCCATCTGCCCGGCCAGTTGTCCGAGAATCTGCATCGGATCCTGGCCGGTGATCCAGCCAATGCCGACGATCAGAATGATGGCCGTCAGGCTCAAGCCCTTGCCGCCGCCGAAGCGCATCCCGCCACCGCCCCCACCGTCACCGCGAGCGTCCACCACGTTGTCACTGCGGCGACCTTTTTTCCATAACATGTGGGCGTTCCTCTGATTGACCGGAGTGTCACTGTACTGCCGTTGCGGTGAGTCTAGCTTTTGGGGCGTCAGGATGCGCGTGGCGCCTGAGCTTTCAGGCAATCATCGCGGGGTTTGGTTCATCAGGGCATGAATGAATGGCTCACCGGTTCCAGAATTTGAATTACACTTTGCATATTCTGGAACTTGCGAACATTACATCTGGATCTCTCATGGCCGGCAGTCAAATCGAACGGGTTTTCAATGTGCTGGAAAGCCTCGCCAGTGACCCTCGCGGGTGGCCGCTGCTCGGCTTGGCCGAACAGTTGCAGATCCCCAAGAGTGCCACCCACCGTTTGCTCGCCGAACTGATGCGCCTGGGCTATGTGCGCCAGAACCCCGAGAACCTGCGTTATCACTTGTCGACCCGCCTGGTTGCCATGGGTTTTCGCTATCTGTCGCGAAGCGGTGCCGACATCGTGCAGCCAGTGCTCGATCGCCTGGCACGGGAAACGGGTGAACTGGTGCGCCTGGGTGTCATCGAAGGGGAGTGCCAGACCTGGATCGCCAAGTCTCAGGGGGCTCGTTCCGGCTTGCGCTACGACCCGGACATGGGGCGTGAGACGCCGTTGTTCTATACCGCGTCGGGCCATGCCTGGCTGGCGTGCATGAGTGATGCCGAGGCGTTGGCGCTGGTGGCGCGCCAGGCCGTGCAAATGCCGGCGGACGCCGGGCCGAACGCGCCACGCAGCAAGGCTGAACTGCTCCAGTACCTGCACCAGGCTCGTGAGCAAGGCTATGCCTGTGTCGAGGAAAGCTCGGCGATCGGCACGTCGGCCATTGCCGCTGTGGTCCGTCATCCATTGGATGGCCGGGTCATAGGTGTGCTGAGTGTTGCCGGGCCCAGCGCTCGGATGACACGGGCACGCCTGCATGAGCTGGCACCGACCTTGCTGGTGTTTGCGGAGGAGTTGTCGCAAGCCAGCCAGGCCTCGGAGTTGTTCAGCTGAATCCACGGTCGCAGATATTGGTTCTTCCCTACACACGCAACGCAGGATTCCTACATGACCGTCAGCACCCCGCTTTCCGGCGTCAATCAGGCCTTCAAGGGCATCCTGCTTATTCTCTGTGCGACGTTCCTGTTCTCCAGCCATGACGCACTGTCGAAATATCTCTCGGGTTTCTATCCGATCATCATGGTGGTGTGGGCCCGATACGTGGTGCATACGTTACTGATGGCAGGTATTTTCCTGCCGCGCTCGGGGCTGCGGGTCCTGCGGACCAAGCGCCCTCTGTGGCAACTGGCCCGGGCCCTGTGCCTGCTGGGGACCAGCCTGTTCTTCACCACGGCCCTGATGTATATCCCGTTGGCCGAGGCGACCGCGGTCAACTTCCTGGCCCCGGTGCTGGTCACCGCGCTGTCGGTGCCATTGTTGGGCGAGCATGTGACGCGTGGCCAATGGATCGCGGTGATCTTCGGTTTTATCGGGGTGTTGATCATCGTCCATCCGGGCGGGGATCTGTTTACGCCGGCGGTGTTGTTGCCGTTCTGTTCGGCGCTGTTTTTCTGCTTCTACCAGTTGCTCACGCGCAAGCTCAGTGAGATCGACAGCCCGACCACCAGCAACTTCTTCGCCGGCCTGTGCAACACCTTGGTGATGAGCGCACTGGTGCCGTTCTTCTGGCAAGTGCCGAGCCTGTTGCACGGGGCGATGATGCTGGCGCTGGGGGCCTGCGGGATGACGGCGCACCTGATGCTGACCCAGGCCTTCCGCTTTGCCGCCCCGGCGCTGCTCGCGCCGTTCGGGTACTGCCAGATCGTGTTTGCCGGCTTGCTGGGGTGGTTGCTGTTCAACCACACGCCGACGCTGACCACGGTGGTGGGCATCGCTCTGATTTGCTTGAGCGGGCTGGCGGCGGCGTGGCAACAGCGGCGTAAATAACTGGCTACACAGACCTCCTGTGGCGAGGGGATAAATCCCCTCGCCACAAAGGTGCTCGGCTTGATTGCTCGAAACTGGCCCGGTATCAGTTTTCCAGCGTCGGCACCTTGCGCGGCGCCATGAAGTACAGCCAGGTCAGGGCAATGAAGTACATCGCCGGAATCAGCGTGAACAGCACGGTGTAGTTGTTATTGGTGATCGTCAGGATGTGGCCCACCAGTTGGGTCATGAACATCCCGCCGATGGCCGCGCACATGCCGCCGAAGCCGAACACCGTGCTCATCATGTGCTTGGGCGTGTAGTCCATCACCAGGCTCCAGATGTTGGCAGTCCAGGCCTGGTGCGCGCCGATGGCCAGGGAAATGGCAAACACCGCCATCCACAGGTTGCTTGCGCCGGCCGCCATGATCACGCCGATGATGCAGCAGGCGAACAGCAGCATGGACACCAGTCGCGCCTTGATCGGATTGAGGCCGCGACCGATCAGGAACGAAGACAGGATGCCGCCGCCCACGCTGCCGAAGTCGGCGGTGAGGTAGATGATGATCAACGGGATGCCCATCTGGGTCACGTTGATGCCCAGGTTGTATTGCTGGTTCAGGAACGGCGGCAGCCAATACAGGTAGAACCAGAACACCGGTGCGGTGATCGAGTAGGCCAGGGCGAAGGCCCAGGTGCCCCGCATGCGCAGGATGCGGGAGAACGGCACGCGGACCTGGTCTGGCTCGTCCTGGGCCTGGATGTAGTCCAGTTCCGACTGTTTGACGCGGGGATGATCTTCCGGGTTGAAGTATTTCAGGCCCCAGAACAGTAGCCAGATCCCGCCCAGCGCGGCCATGCACAGGAACGCGGCCTGCCAGCCCCATACGTGCAGGACCAGCGGCAGCAGCATCGGGGTGAACATCGCGCCGACGTTGGTCCCAGCGTTGAAAATGCCAGTGGCCACCGCCCGTTCACCGGCCGGGAACCACAGCCGCGTGGTCTTCACGCAGGCCGGGTAGTTGGCAGCTTCGGTCAGGCCCAGGATAAAGCGGCAGACCATGAAGCCCACCGCCGAGGTGGCCAGGCCGTGGGCGCCGGTCGCCAGGCTCCAGAGCAGCACGGCGCAGAAGAACACGCGCTTGACGCCGATCCGGTCGATCAGCCGCCCTTGCAACACGAAGCCGACGGCATAACCGACCTGGAACCAGAAGTTGATGTTGGCGTAATCCATCGCCGTCCAGCTCATCTCCTTGGCAAGAATCGGCTGCATCACGCCCAGGGCGGCGCGGTCGATGTAGTTCAGGGTGGTGGCAAAAAACACCAGGGCGAGCATGCCCCAACGGGTCTTGCCTACGGCCATGGCGCCGCGGATCTTGTCACCGATGCCACTGGTCGAGACACCCAGGCCGGGGGCCAGGCGGGAGCTTTGGGAAGGAATCATAGCGGGTACCCGTTTTTGAAATTCTTATGGTTGGTCTGGGTCTGTCCATTGATGCCGGCGGCCAGGGCCTGCGTCAATGTGGAAGCGATGGTGCGCAGTGAGCAAAAAATCGTCAATTCGACAATCGGCATTTTGTTCGATAATCGCCCAAAAAACTAACCGGATGGTACATATTAAATTGCTGAAAGAAACCGGCAGCTCAATAATCGGCTGACTCTTTAAAAAGCGGCGCACCTTTTGTAGCCGATGCCTGTCCCGGGAGCCGAAGTCATGCAGCGTTCCATTGCCACCGTGTCCTTGAGCGGTACCTTGCCGGAAAAACTCGAAGCCATTGCCGCCGCCGGTTTTGACGGGGTGGAAATCTTCGAGAACGACCTTCTCTATTACGATGGCAGCCCTCGGGAAATCAGGCAGATGTGCGCCGATCTGGGCATTGCCATCACCTTGTTCCAACCGTTTCGTGACTTCGAAGGCTGCCGCCGCGATCGCCTGGCGCGCAACCTGGAGCGCGCCGAGCGCAAGTTCGACCTGATGCAGGAGCTGGGCACCGATCTGGTGCTGGTGTGCAGCAACGCCTCGGCCGACAGCGTCGGTGATGAACAGATCCTGGTCGATGACCTGCGCTTGCTCGCCGAACGCGCCGGTGCGCGTGGCTTGCGTATCGGTTACGAAGCGCTGGCCTGGGGGCGGCACGTCAATACGTATCAACAGGTCTGGAACATCGTGCGCCAGGCCGATCACCCCAGCCTCGGCGTGTTGCTCGACAGCTTCCACACCTTGTCCCTCAAGGGCGATCCGAGTGCGATTGCCGAGATCCCCGGCGAGAAAATTTTCTTCGTACAAATGGCCGACGCGCCGATCCTGGCGATGGATGTGCTGGAGTGGAGTCGGCATTTCCGCTGCTTCCCCGGGCAGGGTGAATTCGATTTGCCTGGCTTCCTGGCGCCGATCATCAAGAGCGGCTACACCGGGCCGTTGTCCCTGGAAATCTTCAACGACGGCTTCCGCGCCGCGCCGCCACGGGCCAATGCCGCCGACGGTCTGCGCTCGCTGCTGTACCTGGAAGAAAAGACCCGCCAGCGCCTGGCCGAAGAAGCGCCGTCCACCGGCAATGCCGATATCCTTTTCGCCACACCGCCGGCGAGTGAATACAACGGCATCGAGTTTCTCGAGTTTGCTGTGGACGATAACCTCGGCGCCAAACTGTCCCATTGGCTGGAGCGGCTGGGCTTCGTCAAGGCCGGTCAGCATCGCTCCAAGAATGTGAGCCTGCTGCGCCAGGGCGATATCAACCTGATCCTCAACACTGAGCCGTACTCCTTCGCCCACAGCTTCTTCGAAGCTCATGGACCATCGTTGTGCGCCACTGCCGTGCGGGTGAAAAACAGCGCCAGTGCCCTGGAACGGGCGGTGGCCTACAAGGGTCAGCCTTATCGCGGGTTGGTGGGCCCCAACGAACTGGAACTGGCGGCGGTGCGTGCCCCGGACGGCAGCCTGATCTACCTGGTGGATCAGGAAGCCGATGTCTATGGCACCGATTTCAACTTGCAGCCCGGTGCCGTGATTGGCGCCGGACTCAAGCGCATCGATCACATGGCGATGGCGCTGCCGGCCGACAGCCTCGACAGTTGGGTGCTGTTCTACAAGAGCCTGCTGGATTTCGAGGCCGATGACGAAGTCGTCTTGCCCGACCCTTATGGCCTGGTAAAAAGCCGTGCGTTGCGTAGCCGCTGCAGTTCGATCCGCTTGCCGCTGAACATTTCCGAGAACCGCAATACCGCGATCTCACACGCACTGTCGAGTTATCGCGGTTCGGGGGTGCATCACATCGCTTTCGACTGCGACGACATCTTCGCCCAGGTCAGCCGTGCCAAGGAAGCTGGTGTGCCGTTGCTGGACATCCCGCTCAACTACTACGACGACCTGGCGGCGCGGTTCGATTTCGATGATGAGTTTCTCAGCGAGCTGGCGTATTTCAACGTGCTGTACGACCGCGACGCCCAGGGTGGCGAGCTGTTTCACGTCTACACCGAGCCGTTCGAGGGGCGGTTTTTCTTTGAAATCATCCAGCGCAAGAACGGTTATGCCGGTTACGGCGCGGCCAACGTCGCGGTGCGCCTGGCGGCCATGGCCAAGTCCCGCAGCGGTGGCTTGCGGCACGCCAAGTTGTAGGGAAATCGTAAATGCGGCGGTAAAGGGCAATGCCGTGGCTTCCTTCACTGCACGGTGCGGCCCATAATCGCCAGCCTGTGCAGTGATGGCCGTGAGCCCCGCAATGACTATGAATCCAGAGCTTTCCGCAGCGCTCGACGAACCCGTCGCCACGCCGCGCAAGAGTCGCAAGAACAACCCGGAGAAGACCCGGGAGAACATTCTTCAGGAAGCCATCGTCGAGTTCGTCCAGCAAGGCCTGGCTGGCGCCCGGGTCGACGCCATCGCCGAGCGCATCCACACCTCCAAGCGCATGATCTACTACTACTTCGGCAGCAAGGAGCAGTTGTACGTCGAGGTGCTGGAAAAACTCTACGGGGATATCCGCACCACCGAGAGTCGCCTGCACCTGGCCGAGCTGGCCCCGGTCGACGCGATCCGGCGCCTGGTGGAGTTCACCTTCGACCACCATGACCGTAATGTGGATTTCGTGCGCATTGTCTGCATCGAGAACATCCACAACGCCGAATACGTGAAGCAGTCAGGCGCGATCAAGGCGATGACCAATACCATCCTCGATTCCCTGGGCGTGATCCTGCGGCGCGGTGCTGAAGAGGGCGTGTTCCGTCCTGATCTCCAACCCCCTGGACGTGCACTTGCTTATCAGTTCTTTCTGCTTTTACCGTGTGTCCAACCGCCAGACGTTCGGCGAGATCTTTCAGATCGACCTGTCGGATGAAGCGGTCAAGCAGCGGCATCGGCGGATGGTTTGTGAGTCGGTGTTGAGATACTTGCAGGCCTGATTCTGGAAACCTTGTGGGAGCGAGCCTGCTCGCGATAGCGGTATGCCAGTCAAGTCGATGCTGGCTGATCCACCGCTATCGCGAGCAGGCTCGCTCCCACAGGGGGGAGTATCACTAGACCTTAATGATTCATGCTCTGGAAATGCGCCAGCATCCGTTGTGCATCCGGCGCCACGCCGCTGAACAGTTCGAACGCCTTCACCGCCTGGAACACGGCCATGTTGCCGCCGTCCAGCGTGCGGCAGCCGAGGGCACGGGCGTTGCGCAGCAGTTCGGTTTCCAGTGGGAAGTAGACGATTTCCGCGACCCACAACTCGCCCCGCAACAGCTCGACCGGTACCGGCATGCCCGGCAGTTTTGCCATGCCCATGGGCGTAGTGTTCACCAGGCCGTCGGCATCGGCCATGGCGCTGGCCAAGTCATGCCCGGCCCGGGCGCGGCCTGCGCCGAAGTGTTGGTTGAGGTTATTAGCCAGGGCCTCGGCACGGCTGACTTCGACGTCAAAAATGCTCAGCGTCTGCACGCCTTCTGCCAGTAGCGCATGGGCCACCGCCGCGCCAGCGCCACCGGCGCCCATCTGGACCACGCGCTGGCGCGCCACATCTCCCAGGCCGCGCCGAAAACCTTCGGCGAACCCCAGGCAGTCGGTGTTGTGGCCAATGCGTTTGCCATTCTTGAGCACCACGGTATTCACCGCGCCAATGCCCCGGGCCTCCGGTGACAGTTCGTCCAGCAATGGGATGATCGCCTGCTTGCAGGGAAAGGTAATGTTCAGGCCGGTGAAGTCCATGCGCTCGGCGGCCTTGAGCAAATCGGGCAGGGCGCCGCTGTCGAGTTTCAGCGCGTCGAGGTCGATCAGCCGATAGAGGTAGCGCATGCCCTGGGCATCGCCTTCACGCTCATGCAGCGCCGGTGTGCGAGACGCCTGGATGCCCGCACCGATCAGGCCGGCCAGCACAGTGATATTCGACATGCTCATCAACCCTTCAAACGCTGACTGAAATGTTCCAGGGCCATGCGATAACCATGGCTGCCAAACCCGCACATCACGCCGATGGCGACCGATGAGACGAAGGAGTGGTGGCGAAAGGTTTCCCGGGCGTGGACGTTGGACAGGTGGACTTCGATGACCGGCACTTCGCTCGCCACCAGGGCGTCGCGGATTGCCACCGAGGTGTGGGTCCAGGCTGCCGGGTTGATGACGATGCCGGCGCATCGGCCGCGTGCGCCATGCACCCAGTCGAGCAACTCGCTTTCCTGGTTGGTCTGGCGAAACTCCACCGCCAGGCCGAATTCTTCAGCAGCACGGCCGCACAGTGCCGAGATGTCGGCGAGGGTTTCGTGGCCATAAGTTGCCGGCTCGCGGGTGCCGAGCAGGTTCAGGTTCGGGCCGTTGAGCACCAGAACGATCGGAGGCATCGCAATTTCTCCACATTTTTATTGTTGGCGTCGGCCAGGTTCAGCCGCTGGAGATAAATTGTACTAGATGGTTAATTTGGTCAAACAAAGCAGCCGACATCGGCCAATAAGTGTTCGATGATCGAACATGACCTTTGTCGGGAGAGGAGGGAGGGCACTTGTGGCGAGGGCATTTATTTGTGGGAGCAAGCCTTGCTCCCACAGAGTTTTGCTCCGTCCAGCCCATAGGGGAGGACGCCCCAGCGTTTAACGCCGAGTCAACAACACCCCAGATTCCATGTGATGGGTCCAGGGAAATTGATCGAACAACGCGCAGCGCGTGATGCGGTGGGTGTCGTTCAGTTGCGCGATATTCGCGGCGAGGGTGTCAGGGTTGCAGGAGATGTACAGGATGTTGTCAAAACGGCGGGTCAGCTCGCAGGTGTCCGGGTCCATGCCGGCGCGGGGCGGGTCGACGAAGACGCTACCGAATTCGTAGCTCTTGAGATCGATACCGTGCAAGCGACGGAAGGGCCGGACTTCGTTCAAGGCTTCGGTCAGTTCTTCGGCGGACAGACGTACCAGCGTGACGTTATCCACAGCGTTTTCGCTGAGGTTGCTCAACGCGGCATTCACCGAGGTCTTGCTGATCTCGGTGGCCAACACTTTGCGTACGCGAGTGGCCAGGGGCAAGGTGAAGTTGCCGTTGCCGCAGTACAACTCCAGCAGATCGTCGCTGCGATCGCCCAAGGCCTGGTAGGCCCAGTTGAGCATCTTCTGGTTCACCGTGCCGTTGGGCTGGGTGAAGGCGCCTTCGGGTTGGCGATAGCTGAAGGTCCGGCCGCCGACGTCGAGTTTCTCCACCACGTAGTCGTGGCCGATCACTTCGCGCTTGCCCTTGGAGCGACCGATGATGCTCACGCCCAGGTCGGTCGCCAGTTTCGCGGCCGCCGCGTGCCAGTGTTCATCCAGCGGGCGGTGATAGCACAGGGTGATCATCGCATCGCCCGCCAGGGTGGTCAGGAACTCCACCTGGAACAGCTTGTGGCTCAAGGGCGCGCTGGCCTGCCAGGCGGCCTTGAGCTGCGGCATCAACTGGTTGATGCGCAGGCTGGCGATGGGAAATTCCTCGATGAGGATCGGTGTGCGCTTGTCGTCCTGGGAGAACATTGCGTAGTGCCGTTCGCCGGCCTCGCGCCACAGGCGGAATTCGGCCCGCAGGCGAAAGTTTTTCAGGGGCGAATCGAACACCGCAGGTTCTGGTGCATCGAACGGGGCCAACAGGTCACGCAAGCGGGTGACCTTGTCCTGCAACTGGGCGGCATAGGCCTGGGAATCAAAAGTCATGCGTTGAACCAACCCAATTTGATCACGAACAGGATCGACAGAATGACCAGCGCCGGGTTCAGCTCACGGCCACGACCCGACACCAGCTTGATGGCGGTCCAGGCGATGAAGCCGAAGGCGATGCCGTTGGCGATGGAATAGGTGAAGGGCATCGCCAGGGCGGTGACCACCACGGGGGCGGCGACGGTGATGTCGTCCCAGTCGATTTCCGCCAGGCCCGAGGTCATCAGCACGGCGACGAACAGCAAGGCTGGGGCGGTGGCGAAAGGCGGGACACTGGCGGCCAGTGGCGAGAAGAACAGCGCCAGCAGGAACAGGATCGCCACGACGATGGCGGTCAGGCCGGTGCGGCCGCCAGCGCTGACGCCCGCTGCCGACTCGATGTAGCTGGTGGTGGTGGAGGTGCCCAGCAGCGAACCGGCCATGGCGGCGGTGCTGTCGGCGATCAGCGCACGGCCCATCTTCGGCATATGGCCGTCCTTGCCCATCAGCCCGGCGCGCTTGGCGACGCCGATCAGGGTGCCGGAGTTGTCGAACAGGTCGACGAACAGGAAGGCGAAGATCACGCTCACCAGGCCAATGTCCAGGGCGCCCTTGATGTCCAGTTGCAGGAAGGTTGGGGCCAGGGACGGTGGTGCGGAAATGATGCCGCCAAACGGGGTGAAACCCATCAGGATCGAGACGATGGTGACCGCCAGGATGCCGATCAGTACCGCGCCGCGGACTTTCAGTGCTTCGAGGGCGACGATCAGGATGAAACCAAGGGTGGCGAGGATTGGCGCCGGCTGTTTCAAATCGCCGAGGCCGACCATGGTCGCCGGGTTTTTCACCACGATGCCGGCATTGTTCAGGGCGATCAGCGCCAGGAACAGGCCGATACCGGCGGCAATGGCCGAACGCAGGGGCAGCGGGATGCTGTTGATGATCCATTCGCGGATGCGGAAGATCGAGAGAATGAAGAACAGCACGGCGGAGATGAACACTGCGCCCAGCGCCACTTGCCAGGTGTGGCCCATGTGCAGGACTACGGTGTAGGTGAAGAAGGCATTCAGGCCCATGCCCGGGGCGAGGGCGATCGGGTAGTTGGCGATCAGGCCCATGACCGTGGAGCCGATGGCCGCGGCCAGGCAGGTGGCGACGAACACCGCGCCTTTGTCCATGCCGGTTTCGCCGAGGATGCTCGGGTTGACGAACAGAATGTAGGCCATGGCCAGGAAGGTCGTGACGCCCGCCAGGATTTCGGTCCGCACGTTGGTGTTGTGTGCCTTGAGTTGAAACAGCCTTTCCAGCATGTCTGCTCCCCGTGGCGCGCCCGGCGCCGTGAATGTATCGACCTCAACAGCAAAGCACAGGTCGCCAGCGGCGCCCGGGAATTTTCTGTGGGTCGGAAAAAGCCGCGCATCATACCAGCAGCGTAGCGTTGTGGCTGCGATCGTCGTCGATGTTTTGCCAACGCGCCAAGTGGGCCATACTGCGCGCGGTTCCGGGAGATCTCTATGTATCGCATGAATAAAAAGCTGATGGCGGCAGTGGGCTGCACGCTGGGCCTGTGGTTGCCCGGCCAGGCTGCGAATGCCGCGTCGGCGCCACCGCTGAGTGAGGTCAAGGTGCTCAAGGTCGAGTCGCCGGCCTGTGGCTTCGAGGACATCGCCTTGGGGCAGGCGCAGACGCGTTGCGATCACAGTGGCCCGAATATCAAGGTCTACGTGCTGGAGGTCGGCTATGGCCGTCAACCCCATGTCACCCTGGACGGCTTTGAAGTCGACGGCACCCGCTCGCCGGTGTGCGCGTACAGCAATGGCAATCTCAATGACTGCTCGGTGCGGACCAAAGTCGTGGGCTATTTGTACGTCTTCGACCTGAAGGGTAAGCAAGAGGGGACCTTCAGCTTCAGCAACATCTCGATCAACGCGCCGGGCAACCGGATGTCGACCCAGCTGTACATCAAATAACCGCTACCCCATGCAGGAGCTGTCGAGCGAAGCGAGGCTGC
The DNA here is from genome assembly GCF_013347965.1 of Pseudomonas bijieensis. Taxonomy (NCBI): domain Bacteria; kingdom Pseudomonadati; phylum Pseudomonadota; class Gammaproteobacteria; order Pseudomonadales; family Pseudomonadaceae; genus Pseudomonas; species Pseudomonas bijieensis. Next base: position 5,102,537 of record NZ_CP048810.1, read on the forward strand.
GATCTTTAACCCCACGCTTGAATCTCAAGCGCATATCAAAAGATCGCAGCCTTCGGCAGCTCCTACACTACAAGCATCATCCAGCGGAGAGCGCCCATGATTCCTGGAACCAAGATCCCCCGAGCCCTGATAGCCGTCGCCGAGGGTGTCGACGACTTGCAGACGGTCACCCTGATCGACGTGTTGCGTCGAGCGCAGATCGAAACCGTGGTGGCGAGCATCGAAGGGCGGCGCATGCTCACCTGCGCCCGCGGCACGCGCCTGACGGCCGATGGCATGCTGGTGGACATGCTCGTGCAGGATTTTGACCTGATCGTCCTGCCGGGCGGCATCATCGGTGCCCAACACCTGGCGGCCCATCAGCCGCTGCAACAACTGATCAAGGGCCAGGCCGCCACCGGACGTTTCTTCGCCGCCATCGCCGAAGCCCCGGCCCTGGCGCTACAGGCATTCGGCGTCCTGCGCCAGCGGCGCATGACCTGCCTGCCGGCGGTGAGCCAGCAACTGTCCGGTTGCAGCTTCGTCGATCAACCCGTGGTGGTGGACGGCAACTGCATCACCGCCCAAGGCTCGGCTGCCGCCCTGGCGTTTGCCTTGATGCTGGTGGAACAACTCAGCGGCAAGGGCGTAAGAAGCGTGGTGGCGGCGGAGCTGCTGGCCTGACACTCGTCAAGCCGACACCGGCCTGTGGTACCGCTATCGCGAGCAGGCTCGCTCCCACAGGGATTTATGGTGGATGCAGGATCTATGAGCACCCGAGAACCCATGTGGGAGCGAGCCTGCTCGCGATGGCGTCAGCACATTCAACCTCAGTGCAAGCTGACCCACTGAAGGCGCTGGCTTCCAACGTCAATCATTTGCCTTGAACGCTTCACCCCACCCAGAAGTCGTACCCCTTATGACGGCGGTTTCCCAAAACGCCGCGAGTACGACCAACCGTGAGGTGTTCCATGAGCGCGACCCTGTCCGAAGCGACGCCGGCATCCTTCGCCCGTCATCCTATCCGTCTGACACTTAATGGCCTGGTGCGTGAACTGCAGGTGTTGCCCTGGACCACGCTGCTGGACCTGCTGCGCGAGCAACTTGACCTGGTGGGCAGCAAGAAAGGCTGCGACCACGGCCAGTGCGGTGCCTGCACGGTGCTGCGCGATGGCAAGCGTATCAACGCCTGCCTGACCCTGGCCGTGATGTGCGACGGCGCCGAGTTGACCACCGTCGAAGGCCTGGCCGGTGACGATGCCTTGCATCCCATGCAGCAGGCTTTCATCACTCATGACGCGTTCCAGTGCGGTTATTGCACGCCGGGGCAGATCTGTTCAGCGGTGGGGCTGGTCAACGAGGGCAGGGCGCAGACCCGCGCAGAGATCGGTGAACTGATGAGCGGCAACCTTTGCCGGTGCGGCGCCTACAACAACATTCGCGATGCTATCGAAGAGGCTTTGCCGCTCTGCCAGCAACCGGGAGGTGATCAATGAATCCTTTCCAGTACAGCAAACCCGCCACTGTGCAGGCTGCCGTCGACTTGTCGAGCCCGGTGTCACGTTTCATCGCCGGCGGCACCAATCTGCTGGACCTGATGAAAGAGAACCTCACCCGCCCCGAACACCTGATCGACATTACCGGGCTGCCCCTGGCGGACCTCAGCGAAACCCCTTCCGGCGGGGTGATGATCGGTGCGCTGGTGAGCAATGCCGACCTGGCCTGGCACCCCTGGATCGAACGCCGCTATCCGCTGCTGTCCCAGGCGATCCTGGCCGGCGCCTCGCCGCAGTTGCGCAACATGGCCAGCACTGGCGGCAACCTGTTGCAACGCACCCGCTGCTATTACTTCTATGACGCCAGCGTGCCGTGCAATAAACGCCGACCCGGCAGCGGTTGCCCGGCCCGCAACGGTTTGAACCGGATCCACGCGATCTTCGGTGCCAGCGAACAATGTGTCGCCACTCATCCTTCCGACATGTGCGTGGCCTTGGCGGCCTTGGAGGCGGTGGTCCATGTCCTGGGGCGGGGTGGCGCGCGGACCATCGAGTTTGCCGACTTCCATCGCTTGCCCGGTGATGCCCCGGAACGGGATAACCAACTGGCCGATGATGAGCTGATCACTGCTATTGAGTTGCCTGCCGCCGGTTTTGCCGACCATAGCCACTACCTGAAGATCCGTGACCGCGCCTCCTACGCTTTTGCGCTGGTCTCGGTAGCGGCGGCGCTGGAGTTGGACGGGCCGGTGATTCGCCAGGCGCGCCTGGCCCTTGGCGGCGTGGCGCACAAACCCTGGCGCGACCGGGCTGTGGAGAGCTGGCTGGCCGGGCAGACCGTCAGTCGCGAAACCTTCACTGCCGCCGCCGATGCGCTGCTGCAAAACGCCGAGCCGTTGGAGCACAACGGCTTCAAGGTCCGATTGGCGCGCCGGGCAATTGTCCGCGCCTTGAGTGATGCCGCATTGGGTTGCGTACCGCAGGGAGGACACGCCTGATGAACGCTTCGAGCAAATCCATAGGGCAGCCACTGGACCGCATCGATGGCCTGCTCAAGGTCACGGGCCAGGCTCGTTATGCCGGTGAGTACCCCGAGGACGGCCTGCTGCACGGCAGCGTCGTGTCCGGCACTCTCGCTCGCGGCCGCGTGCTGCGCATCGATGCCTCCCGAGCCCTGGCGCTGCCCGGTGTGGTCGCGGTCATCGATCACACCAATCGGCCGAGGATCGCCAGCTACGATGAGCCCTACCAGGATGCCGATGCGGCGGACGGTTCGCCGTTCCGGCCGCTGTACAACGACCACGTGCTCTACAGCGGCCAGCCATTGGCCCTGGTGGTCGCGGAAAACCTTGAGCTGGCCCGGTATGCAGGTTCCCTGGTTGAAATCGAATACGAGGCCCAGGAGCATCAGACCGATCTGATCACTCTGCAAAACGACGCCCATCCGGCACCGGCCGAACTGCCCAAGCCCCGTGGGAATTTTCAGGGCGAGTACGCCAGCGCCGCGCTCAGCGTGGATGTGTCCTACAGCACGCCGATTGAACACCACAACCCGATGGAGCCACACGCCTCCACTGTGCTGTATCAGCCTGATGGCAGCCTGCACATCCACGACAAGACCCAAGGCACGCAAAACTGCCAGGCCTATGTGCAAAAAGTGTTCGGGCTGGAGAAAGAGCAGGTGCGAGTGTTCGCCGCGTTTGTCGGCGGCGCCTTCGGTTCAGGGCTGCGCCCGCAGTACCAATTACCTTTGGCGGTGATGGCGGCACTGGCCCTCAAGCGCTCCGTGCGGGTCAGCCTGACGCGCCAACAGATGTTTACCTTTGGCTATCGGCCGCGAACCCTCCAGCGCGTGCAACTGGGGGCGGCGGCCAACGGTCGCTTGCTGGCCGTGGCGCACACCGCCGTCGGCCAGACTTCGCGCTTCGAGGACTTCACCGAGCACGTGGTGGAGTGGAGCGGCATGCTCTATCACTGCGATAACGTCCAGTTGACTTACAAACTCGTGCCCCTGGACGTCTACACGCCCCTGGACATGCGCGCGCCCGGTGCCGCCCTTGGGCTGATTGGCCTGGAATGCGCCATGGATGAACTGGCCTGTGCCCTGGCGCTCGATCCGGTCCAGTTGCGGTTGATCAACTACGCCGAGCGCAACGAGAACGAAGGTAAGCCGTATTCCAGCAAAGAGTTGCGCGAGTGTTATGCCCAGGGCGCCCGTCGTTTCGGCTGGGACAAGCGCAACCCGGAGCCGCGCAGCATGCGTGAGGGGCGGCAACTGGTGGGTTGGGGCATGGCCGGTGGTGTATGGGAGGCCATGCAGCAGAAAGCCAGCGCCCGGGCCTCGCTGGACCTCGATGGCAAGCTGACTGTCAGCAGCGCCACCACGGATATCGGCACCGGGACCTACACGGTCATGACCCAGATCGCCGCCGAGGCGTGCGGCGTTGCCCTTGAGGACGTCACGTTTGTCCTGGGTGATTCGTCGCTGCCCACCGCGCCATTGCAGGGCGGTTCGTTCACGGTTTCGTCGGTGGGCACCGCCGTGCAGCAAGCCTGTGAAGCGCTGAAGGAAAAACTCCTGGCCGTGGCTCGCCAGGCGTGTCCGGCCTTCGGTGGCGCGACCCTTGAACAAGTGACGTTTGTGGATGGCCAACTGCGGCTGGGCGAAGCGAGCGTTGCATTAGCGGAGTTGGCGCAGAAAAGCGGCGAGACCCCGTTGCAAGCCCAGGTCACGGCCAAGCCGGATGAAAAACGCCAGGCCTACGCCACGGCCACGCACTCGGCGGTGTTCGTTGAAGTGCTGGTGGATGAAGACCTGGGGACGGTGAAGGTCAACCGCGTGGTGAGCACCATCGCCGCCGGCCGGGTCGTCAACCCGAAAACCGCCCGCAGCCAGATTCTCGGTGGCGTGGTATGGGGCGTCGGCATGGCTTTGCACGAAGAAACCCTGACCGATCACACCCTGGGTCGCCACATGAATCACAACCTGGCCGAGTATCACGTGCCGGTCAGTGCCGACATCGGCGACATCGAGGTGATCTTTGTCGAGGAGCGTGACGAGATCGTCAATGCGCTGGGTTCCAAGGGCGTGGGTGAAATCGGCATCGTCGGGGTGGCCGCGGCGGTGGCCAATGCGATTTACCATGCCACCGGCAAGCGGGTGCGGGACTTCCCCATCACCCTCGACAAGTTGCTCTAGGCTTTTGCTTCGTCCACCGGTTCGTGCATCCGGTCACGGTTGGCCAGGGTCGGGAACAGTTTGATCCAGGCCCCGGTCACCAGCAGCGTGCCGATGCCGCCCATGACCACCGCCGGCACGGTGCCGAACCAGTGGGCGGTGAGGCCGGACTCGAACTCGCCCAACTGGTTCGAAGCGCCGATGAACAGCCCGTTCACCGCGCTGACCCGGCCACGCATTTCATCCGGTGTTTCCAACTGCACGAAGGAGGCGCGGATGACCATGCTGATCATGTCCGCCGCGCCCAACACCACCAGCACCGCCAGGGAAAACCAGAACGAGGTGGAGAGGCCGAAGGCAATGGTGGCGACGCCGAACACGCCCACCGCAGTGAACATCACTCGGCCGACCTTGCGCTCCACGGCAAACCGCGCCAGCCACAGCGACATCAGCAAGGCCCCGACCGCCGGCGCCGAGCGCAACAGACCCAGGCCCCAGGGACCGGTGAGCAGGATGTCCTTGGCGAACACCGGCAGCAGCGCCGTCGCGCCGCCGAGCAACACCGCGAACAGGTCCAGGGAAATCGCGCCGAGAATGTCCGGGCGACTGCGAATGAAGCGAATCCCGGCCAGCAATGAATCCAGCGTCGCCTTGCCTTTGTTCAGCGGCGTCTGCCGAGCGGGCAGGTTGAGCATCAGGCAACAGGCGATGAGGTAGAGCACCACGGTCGGTCCATAGACCCAGATGCTGCCGAAGGCATAGAGCAGGCCGCCGAGTGCCGGGGCGACGATGGTGGCCGATTGCTGGGCCGATTGCGCGGCGGCCACGGCCCGGGGAAACAGGCCCGCCGGCACGATACTGGGCAGCAGCGCCTGGGTGGTGGGCATCTCGAAGGAGCGGGCGGCGCCCAGGAGGAAGGCAAGGATGAAGATCATTTCCCGGGTGACATTGTCGGTGGCGCTGCCGATCACCAGGGCCAGGGCAATCATTGCCTGCAATGACTGGCAAATGGCCGCGACCTTGCGCCGGTCATAGCGGTCAGCCACATGCCCGGTGTGAAGCATGAACAGCACGCGCGGGGCAAACTCCACCAACCCCACCAGGCCCAAGTCGAGGACGTTGCCGGTCAGTTGATAGAGGTTCCAGCCAATGGCCACGGTGAGCATCTGGAAGCCGCTGGCGGTGAATATCCGTGCCAGCCAGAAGGCGATGAAGGGACGATGGTGACGGAGCAGCAGCGGCGCTTGGCTGGGCATCTATGACGGGTCCGGTGGTGAAGACCACGAGATTATCACCGAGCTGTAACAGGAAGTTGCGTTGGCTGGAAAAATAGTTAGCCAAACATCTACTTTTCACTTAGCACGCTTTTTTTTGTGGCGAGGGGATTTATCCCCGCTCGAGTGCGCAGCGCTCGCAAAAGCTTGGGGCCGCTTCGCGCCCCAGCGGGGATAAATCCCCTCGCCACAACAGTGCACTCCTCAAGATTCAAGGAATCCTGGTTTGGAGCAGGGTTTCGACACTGAGACAACCTGCCACGCGACAAAAGACCACGCCGTCCATCGGTAATAATGCGACTACTCTTTGAGCATTGCTTGATCCAGGTCAATACCTCTCGGGGCGTTGGGCTGGCGGCCATCCGGCCAGAGTCCTGCGTTGTGACGGTTATAAAAAAGAACGATTTGAAAAGCATCGCACTCCATATCCCTGGGGCTTGTGATGCAGGCCCCGCCCGCAGCCGGTTTTACCTGACAGAGGAAGACTTATGTTCGGTTTGGAGGCGCTCGATCTCGCCCGAATCCAGTTCGCGTTCACCATCTCGTTCCACATCCTGTTCCCGGCCATCACCATTGGCCTGGCGAGTTACCTGGCGGTACTCGAAGGCCTGTGGCTCAAGACTCGCGACGATACCTACCGCGACTTGTACCACTTCTGGTCGAAGATCTTCGCCGTCAACTTCGGCATGGGCGTGGTGTCCGGTTTGGTCATGGCCTATCAGTTCGGCACCAACTGGAGCCGTTTCTCGGACTTCGCCGGGGCGGTGACCGGACCGCTGCTGACCTACGAAGTGCTCACGGCGTTCTTCCTCGAGGCGGGTTTCCTGGGGGTGATGCTGTTTGGCTGGAATCGCGTTGGCCGTGGCCTGCACTTCTTCTCCACGGTGATGGTGGCGATCGGTACGTTGATCTCGACCTTCTGGATCCTGTCCTCCAATAGCTGGATGCAGACTCCGCAGGGTTACGAAATCGTCGATGGCCGGGTGATTCCGGTGGACTGGCTGGCGGTGGTGTTCAACCCCTCGTTCCCCTATCGCCTGCTGCACATGTCCACGGCGGCGTTCGTTGCGACGGCGTTCTTCGTCGGTTCATCGGCGGCCTGGCATCTCTTGCGCGGTCGCGATACCCCGGCCATCCGCCGGATGCTGTCGATGGCGATGTGGATGGCCTTGCTGGTGGCACCGATACAGGCGGTCATCGGCGACTTCCATGGCCTGAACACCCTCAAGCATCAACCGGCGAAGATCGCTGCCATCGAGGGCCACTGGGAAAACGTCGGCAATGAGCCCACCCCGCTGATCCTGTTCGGCTGGCCAGACATGCAGGCCGAGAAGACTCGCTTCGCCGTGGAAATCCCCTATCTGGGAAGCCTGATCCTGACTCACAGCCTGGACAAACAGGTGCCGGCCCTCAAGGAGTTCCCTCCTGAGGACCGACCGAACTCGACCATCGTGTTCTGGTCGTTCCGGGTCATGGTCGGCCTTGGATTGCTGATGATCTTCACTGGCCTGTGCAGTCTATGGCTGCGCCGCAACGATCGGATCTACCAATCACGACCGTTCCTCCACATGGTGTTGTGGATGGGCCCCTCCGGCCTGGTCGCGATCCTGGCCGGCTGGTTCACCACGGAGATCGGCCGCCAACCCTGGGTGGTCTATGGCTTGATGCGCACGGCCGATGCTTCCTCCGGCCACAGTTTCGCGCAGATGAGCATCACCCTGGTGCTGTTCGTCGTGGTGTATTTCGCGCTGTTCGGCGCGGGCTTGAGCTACATGATGCGTCTGGTGCGCAAGGGGCCGCAGGTCCACGAAACCGAGCCGAGCGATGGTGGCCCGGGCCAGAAACGTACGCCGGCCCGGCCATTGTCGGCCGCCGATGACCATGTGGACCAAAACGACCGCTCGAACAAGGGGAATTGAGTCATGGGTATTGATCTTCCGCTGATCTGGGCCGTGGTCATCATCTTCGGCATCATGATGTACGTGATCATGGACGGCTTCGACCTGGGGATCGGCATTCTCTTCCCCTTCGTCAAGGGTGAGCGCGACCGCGACGTGATGATGAACACCGTGGCGCCGGTCTGGGACGGTAACGAAACCTGGCTGGTGCTCGGTGGTGCCGGGCTGTTCGGGGCATTTCCGCTGGCTTATTCGGTAGTGCTTTCGGCACTGTACCTGCCGTTGATCCTGATGCTCATCGGGTTGATCTTCCGCGGCGTGGCCTTCGAATTCCGCTTCAAGGCCAAGGCCGAGAAGCGCCACCTGTGGGACAAGGCATTCATTGGTGGTTCGCTGACGGCCACTTTCTTCCAGGGGGTGGCGCTGGGGGCATTCATTGATGGCTTCGAGGTGGTCAATCGCCAGTTCGCCGGCGGCTCCTTGGACTGGTTCACGCCATTCACGGTGTTCTGTGGCTTGGCGTTGATCGCCGCCTATGCGTTGCTTGGCTGCACCTGGCTGATCATGAAGACCGAGGGCAAGCTGCAAGAGCAGATGCATGACCTGGCGCGGCCGCTGGCGTTCGTGGTGTTGGCGGTGATCGGTATCGTCAGCATCTGGACACCGCTGGCCCACGCGGACATCGCCGCCCGCTGGTTCACCCTGCCGAACCTGTTCTGGTTCCTGCCGGTGCCGATCCTGGTGCTGGTGACCATGTACGGCTTGTTCCGCGCGGTGGCGCGTAACGCCAACTACACGCCATTCATCCTGACCCTGGTGTTGATTTTCCTCGGCTACAGTGGCCTGGGCATCAGCCTGTGGCCGAATATCGTGCCGCCATCGATCTCGATCTGGGACGCCTCGTCACCGCCCCAGAGCCAAGGCTTCATGTTGGTCGGCACGCTGTTCATCATTCCGTTGATCCTGGTGTACACCTTCTGGAGCTACTACGTGTTCCGCGGCAAGGTGACCCATGATGATGGTTACCATTGAGGACGTTGAGCATGGCCAAACCTGACTTGAAGGACATCGAGGCCGCCGAACGCAAGCCGCTTTGGCAGCGGCTCGGCTGGCTGGCGCTGATCTGGGCCGGCAGTGTGCTGGCGTTGTTCATCGTCGCCAGCCTGATGCGGATGTTCATGAATGCCGCGGGGCTGACCACCCACTGATTTCCCTGTGGGAGCAAGCTTTGCGCCCACAGAGGACGATTTATTTCCGGGCTTTGAGTATCACGAACTTCGGCGTGGCGGCCACTTGTTCGACGCCTCGGAACAACCGCGCCAGTTTGCTGTGGTAGCCCAGGTGCCGGTTGCCGACGATGTACAGCGCGCCACCCACCACCAACGCTTCGCGAGCCTGCTGGAACATTCGCCAGGCGAGGAAATCGCCCACCACTTGCTGCTGGTGGAAAGGCGGATTGCATAACACCACATCCAGCGACTGCGCCTCTTGTCCCGCCAGGCCATCGCCGGCCCGGATGATCACTTCCCTATCGCCCAAGGCCGCACGCCAGTTCTCGGCGGCCGATTGCACGGCCATATACGACTCGTCCACCAGGGTGTAGTGGGCGTCGGGGTTTTGCAGGGCACTGGCGATGGCGAGCACGCCGTTGCCGCAGCCCAGGTCCGCGACACGGGCTGTCCCGAGGTTTTTCGGCAGATGTGGCAGGAACGCGCGGGTACCGATGTCCAGGCCTTCGCGGCAGAACACGTTGGCATGGTTGAGCAGTTCGATCTTCGGTTCGTCCAGCCAGTAACGCGTGGGGTAGGGCGATACGCTGGGCGGCTTGGCTTGCGGCGTGGCGATCAACAGGCGGGCTTTTTTCTGCGCCAGGGAGGCCTGCACCGGGCCAATATAGCGCTCCAGCAAATCGCCGGCGGCCCGCGGCAAGTGCTTGATCATGGCCCCGGCAATCACCTGGGCGCCTGGTGCCAGTTGGCCTTGCAGGCGAATCAGCTGTTCCTCCAGCAGGGCCAGGGTTTTCGGTACTTTGACCAGGACACGATCGAATGGGCCGGTCGGGGGCTCGCTGGCAGGCAACGTCGGCACCGCATCGAAGGGGCGACCGTTGCGCACCAGGTTTTTCTCCAGCGCCTGCAATGCCAGGAAGGAATCATTGCTGCTGGTTACTTGGACCTTGCCGGCCAGGCTGGCCGCCAGGGCGCCGAAGCCGTCATTGAGCACCAGGACCCGAGTCTGCGCGCTCGGCTGTTGTTCGGCCAGGTACGCGAGCAGGTATTCATCGGCCGCATCGAAGGCTTGCAGTGGTTCGTTCTGCTGTTCGGGTTGGCGGATCAGGTCGAGTTGGGCGAAGGGGCTGTCGAGCAGGGGCATGGCTGGGGACTCTGGAGATCAACGAATGTCCCGCTGCCTGGAGGTAGGTGTCTGTGCGGGACCGCCTGAATGAACTGCGTCGCGTGCAAGAAGCGGCATCATTCAAGTGGGACCGTAAATGGTACGTTTTTTTGTTGCACATTACTCGCAGGTTTTCAGCCTGACGCTGCCACTCCACTGTTCAGATCACATGGATCTGGGCCGCTTTTGCCACCGCTGAAATTTTATTGCTGACGTTCAGTTTCCGCATGCAGCTGCACACATGGAAGTTCACGGTTCGTTCGGAAAGACAGAGAATCCTGCCCACTTCCGACGCTGTCTTGCCTTCGGCAGACCACCTCAACACTTCGATCTCTCTGGGCGACAGGTGGTATTTGGGCTTGACTGCCAGGGCGTCAGACAATTTTTTGCTGGCGAGTACGTGCAGCCTTTGACTGGCGAAGATGGCATAGCCGAGATTTGCGTAGTGTTCCTCGATATCAATGGGGCAATGACTCCGGGCCAGGCTGAACAGGCTGCAACGTGACCCCTGGTCATCATGAACGGCTTGGGTCCAGCCGTACTTGAGTCCCTGTCGATTAAGTTCTCGCCATAACTTGGGGGCCTGAGCGAAAACAGTCTCATCCCATAAGATAGGGAGCGGTGATTGATTGCAATGTGCTACTAATGGATCGTTCGATGCATAGCCATTCTGTTCATAAAGTCTGTCCCACCCATAAGGGTAGTTATTGAGGTTCACCTTGCTGGTGTGCTTGTCGGGGCTTCCGAGATAGGCTGCAAATGCGCAATATTCAAATCCCTGATTGTTAAAGAAATTCAGGACCAGACGATAGGCCGTCTGCAGGTCTTTTTCACAAGACAACTTTCTCAATAGCAAGTCCTTCCACTTTTCCATCGCTCTCTCCTGGGTTGATTCGTCCATGCGGATCCAATCCATGATGCGAAATTTCAGTGTAGGACTATTCTTAGTTTGTAGTGAGTTTTTTTTGATTTGCTTACATTGAGAGATGTTTAAAAAAATAAACTTTTTAATTAATTATTGCTACAGCTACTGCGGTTTTGTATAGGTTCGGTAAAGGTTTTTGCCGGTGGCGCGAAATTAGTGGTTAAAGTGCTATTGCTCACCGTTGGTGGTGGAGACGCCCGCTTTGCGGGACACTGTGAGTCTTGTCCCATTGGAGTGGCTCATGAGCGACAGCGCAGAGAAGTTCACCCGCCAGACCCTGCTCGATGTCCAGCCGTTGACATCTCATTTGTTTACTTTGCGTACGACCCGGGATCGCGGCTTTCGCTTCCGGGCGGGTCAGTTTGCCCGGCTGGGGGTTGTCAAGGCGGACGGGAGCACCGTCTGGCGGGCGTATTCCATGGTGTCTTCGCCGTTCGACGAGTTCCTCGAGTTCTTTTCCATCGTGGTTCCCCATGGTGAGTTCACCAGTGAACTCAGTCGCTTGCAGCCGGGTGACGAACTGCTGGTGGAGCGGCAGGCCATCGGCTACCTGACACCGGATCGTTTCGTCGACGGTCGGGATTTATGGCTGCTGTCCACGGGGACGGGGGTGGCGCCGTTTCTTTCGATCCTCCAGGATTTTGAGGTCTGGGAGAAATTCGAGCGGATCATCCTGGTGTACAGCGTGCGCGAAGCACGAGAGCTGGCGTATCAGGAGTTGATCAAGGACCTGACCCAGCGCGACTACCTGGCCGAGTACGCTCATAAGTTTCGTTTCATTGCGACCGTCACCCGCGAGCAGCATCCAGGGGCGCTCAATGGGCGGATTACCACGCTGATCGAAAATGGTGAGCTGGAGCGAGTGGCCGGTGTAGCGCTGACGCCGGAGCATTCGCGAGTGATGTTGTGTGGCAACCCGCAAATGATCGACGACACGCGCAAGTTGCTCAAGGCCAGGGGGCTGCAACTGAGCCTGACCCGTCGGCCAGGCCAAGTGGCGGTGGAAAACTACTGGTAGGCTGATGTCGATCAGTTGGGGGTATGGCTGTGACCGACTGGTTCAGGGCCGTTCGTTCTGAGCCTTGAGCAGGTCGCGAATCTCGGTGAGCAGCAATTCTTCCTTGGTTGGAACGGGAGGCGCGCTAGGGGCTACGGCTTCTTCGCGCTTGAGGCGGTTGATGGCCTTGACGCCCATGAAAATGGCGAACGCCACGATGATGAAGTCTATGGTGCTCTGGATGAATTTACCGTAGGCCAGTACCACGGCAGGTGCATCACCTTGGGCTGCCTTGAGGGTGATGGCCAGGTCACTGAAGTCCACCCCACCGATCAGCAGGCCAATTGGAGGCATGACCACGTCGCCAACGAATGACGAAACGATCTTGCCAAAAGCGGCACCGATGATGATCCCGACGGCCATGTCGACGACATTGCCCTTGACCGCGAAGGCCTTGAACTCGCTTAGCACGCCCATGAGTTATTCCTTGTGACAGATGAAAGATGAGTGGCAGTGTAAATCAGCCTAGCGAGTCCCGCTCGAAACACCGGCTTACAAAGCTTCAGTTATCGACCCGGCCCTGGGGGAAAAGTTTTCAAAGTGCCATCAATCGCGCGTGATACGCGGTTTTAGCATAGCCCCCCATAACGTTTTTTCTATCGATGCGGTACGGCATTTCTATTTAGGTTTTCCTTTTTCGAGCACTAGCCTCTGGATGGCGCACATGGATGCGCTCTATAACATCAGAGGAACACGCCTATGAATACTTCCTTCGGCTACGGGCCTTATTCCCATCGCCGCGCTTTTTTTGTGCTGACCGCGAGCCTCTTGTCCTTGTCGGTCAACGCGGCCACCCTGACCCGGGACAACGGTGCGGCTGTCGGCGACAACCAGAACTCGCAAACGGCGGGCCCCAACGGCCCAACCCTGTTGCAAGACGTGCAGTTGATCCAGAAGCTCCAGCGCTTTGACCGTGAACGCATCCCCGAGCGCGTGGTGCATGCCCGTGGTACCGGCGCCCATGGCACATTCACGGTGTCCGACGATCTCAGCGACCTGACCAAGGCCAAGGTCTTTGCCGCAGGCCAGGTCACGCCAGTGTTCGTGCGTTTTTCTGCCGTGGTACACGGCAATCATTCGCCGGAAACCCTGCGCGACCCCCGTGGTTTTGCCACGAAGTTCTACACCGCCGACGGTAATTGGGACTTGGTGGGTAACAACTTTCCGACCTTCTTCATTCGTGATGCCATCAAGTTTCCAGACATGGTCCACGCCTTCAAACCCGACCCGCGGACCAATCTGGACGATGATTCACGTCGTTTCGATTTCTTCTCCCATGTACCAGAATCGACCCGCACTCTGACCGAGTTGTATTCCAACTCCGGGACCCCGGCCAGTTACCGTGAAATGGACGGTAACGGCGTGCATGCTTACAAACTAGTTAATGCCAAGGGCGAAATTCATTATGTGAAGTTTCATTGGAAAAGTTTGCAGGGGCTGAAAAACCTCGATCCGAAAGAAGTTGTGAAAGTTCAGGGTCAGGATTACAGCCATATGACAAACGATCTGGTGGCTCATATTAATAAGGGCGACTTCCCGAAGTGGGACTTGTACGTCCAGGTACTGAACCCACAGGACCTTGCCAAGTTTGACTTCGACCCACTGGACGCGACCAAGATCTGGCCGGGTGTGCCTGAGCGAAAAGTCGGGCAAATGGTCTTGAACCGCAATCCGGCGAATGTCTTCCAGGAAACCGAACAGGTGGCCATGGCGCCGGCCAATCTTGTGCCGGGTATCGAACCTTCCGAGGACCGTCTGCTCCAGGGGCGAGTCTTTTCCTACGCCGACACGCAGATGTACCGGATAGGCGCCAATGCCCTGCAATTGCCGATCAATGCCCCCAAGGTGGCAGTGAACAACGGTAACCAGGACGGTGCGATGAACCCGGGCAGCACCAGCACCGGCGTGAACTATCAGCCAAGTCGCCTGACCCCTCGTGAAGAGCCGCAAGCGGCACGCTACAGCCAGACTGCGCTGACCGGCAGTACCCAGCAGGCGAAGATCCAGCGTGAGCAGAACTTCAAGCAGGCCGGTGATTTGTATCGTTCGTTCAGCAAGAAAGAGCGTGATGACCTGATCGAAAGCTTCGGCGGCTCTTTGGCGACCACCGATGACGAGAGCAAGCACATCATCCTGTCGTTCCTCTACAAGGCTGACCCTGAGTACGGCACTGGCGTGGCCCGTGTCGCCAAAGGCGACCTGGCCCGGGTCAAGGCCCTGGCGGAAAAACTGAGCGACTGATTCACAGTCCGGCAAGTGCATAGCCTGTGGGAGCAAAGCTTGCTCGCGAAGCAGGCGCTGCGGTCTGAATCCAGACCGAGTTGTCTGCGTCGCGGGCAAGCATGCGCCCACAGTCGTATGCCAGAGGAGACATCATGATGCGCAGATTCCTTTTATCGATGCTTGCGATCTGGTCAATGAGCGTACTGGCCGATCAGCCAATACCCACTGAGCCGGCGGTCGTACAGGAACAGTTGCAAAACTATTATTTCGACGCCGCTCGCCGCGGCGATGTGCCGATGCTCGATACCTTTATAGAGGCCGGTTACTCGTTGGATACCCGGGATGAAAAGGGCTACACCGCGCTGATTCTGGCGGCCTATCACGGCCACGGCCCGGCGGTGGAGCGGCTGCTGGCGGCAGGGGCCGATGCCTGTGCCCAGGACAAACGCGGCAACACAGCGTTGATGGGCGCCATTTTCAAGGGCGAAGTGCAGATTGCCCGGCGTCTGCTGTCCACCGATTGCAGTCCGGACCAACGCAATGGTGCCGGGCAGACCGCAGCGATGTATGCCGGTCTGTTCAAGCGTGATGAATTGCTCGACGCCTTGAAGGCCAAGGGCGCCGACCTGGAGGCCAAGGATCCGTTGGGCAATACCGCGATGGGACTGGCCAAGGGTGAAATCAGAATGCCGGCCCCTCAGTGAACCTTCACTGGGCTATCATCGCGGTTTTGACCCGGAGTTCAGATGGCCAAGGCAAAGCGCATGTACGGCTGCACCGAGTGCGGCTCGACCTTTCCCAAATGGGCCGGCCAGTGCAGCGAGTGCGGGGCCTGGAACACCCTGACCGAAACCATGGTGGAGAGCGGCGGAGCGGCGGCGCCCACCGGTCGCACTGGCTGGGCCGGGCAGCAGGCGCAGATCAAGACCCTGGCCGAAGTCAGCGTCGAAGAAATTCCACGTTTCTCCACCGCGTCCGGTGAACTGGACCGCGTACTGGGCGGTGGCCTGGTAGACGGTTCGGTGGTGCTGATCGGCGGTGATCCGGGTATCGGCAAATCCACCATCCTGTTGCAAACCTTGTGCAACCTTGCCACCCGCATGCCGGCGCTGTATGTCACCGGCGAAGAGTCCCAACAGCAGGTCGCCATGCGCGCCAGGCGCCTGGGCTTGCCCCAGGACCAACTGCGGGTCATGACCGAGACCTGCATCGAAACCATCATCGCCACGGCACGCCTGGAAAAACCCAAGGTGATGGTGATCGACTCGATCCAGACGATTTTCACCGAACAACTGCAATCGGCCCCCGGCGGTGTGTCCCAGGTGCGCGAAAGCGCGGCGTTGCTGGTGCGCTACGCCAAGCAGAGCGGCACGGCGATTTTCCTGGTGGGCCACGTCACCAAGGAAGGTGCGTTGGCGGGGCCACGGGTGCTGGAGCACATGGTCGATACGGTTTTGTATTTCGAGGGCGAATCCGATGGTCGCCTGCGTTTGCTGCGGGCGGTGAAGAACCGCTTCGGTGCCGTCAACGAACTGGGTGTGTTCGGCATGACCGACCGGGGCCTGAAAGAAGTCTCGAACCCTTCGGCGATCTTTCTGACACGAGCCCAGGAAGAAGTCCCCGGCAGTGTGGTCATGGCAACGTGGGAAGGGACTCGCCCGATGCTGGTGGAAGTGCAGGCGCTGGTGGACGACAGCCATTTGGCGAACCCGCGCCGGGTCACCCTGGGCCTGGATCAGAACCGGCTGGCCATGCTGCTGGCGGTGTTGCATCGACACGGTGGGATTCCGACTCATGACCAGGACGTGTTCCTCAACGTCGTGGGTGGGGTCAAGGTGCTGGAAACCGCATCCGACCTGGCGTTGATGGCGGCGGTCATGTCCAGTCTGCGCAACCGGCCGCTGCCCCACGATCTGTTGGTGTTCGGCGAAGTGGGGCTGTCAGGCGAAGTGCGGCCGGTGCCCAGTGGGCAGGAGCGGCTCAAGGAGGCGGCCAAGCACGGCTTCAAACGCGCCATCGTGCCCAAGGGCAACGCGCCGAAAGAAGCGCCGGCGGGGTTGCAGATCATTGCCGTGACACGCCTGGAACAGGCGTTGGATGCGTTGTTCGAATAACACTGGCCATTGCGGAAGAAATGTATGTGGGAGCAAAGCTTGCTCGCGATGCAGGCGACTCGATTTCGAAAGACCGCATCGCAGCCATCGCGGGCAAGCCTTGCTCCCACATGGATCCCCGTGCCAAGGGGCGGAGCAGCTCAGATATGAATCAACGCCGCCAACTCCCGCTCCAGTTCATCATGATCGGCCAGGTTCAGCTCCACCAGTCGGCGCAGGTGGGCGATGGAGTCCAGGTCGATATGCTCGCAGACGAAGCCCAGGTGGCCGTGGTCGTCGTGAGCCAACCGAACCTCCATCTGCACTTCCACCTCATTGCTCAGGTGAATGTCGGCAGTAAAGGTTTTCTCGGGATTACCCAGCCAGGGCTCGGGCTTTTCGATCAGCAGGCCCTTGAGGGACAGGTCCAGCAGCTCCACCGGCCATTTGTATGGGGGCTGGCTCAGTTCGGTCCTGGCATGGAATTCGATTCGTACGAAGCGGCGACGATCGCTCATTACGTATTCCCTCTGAAGATTCATTGACTATAGACCCTGCTGGCGGAGCATCGTCACCGTTCGGCCGCCGACAGACGAATGTCGGGTATGGCCTTTGCCCTGGTTAGCGCTAAACTCCAGTGGCTGCCTTTCTTGTCCACCCTGGCTGGAATATAAAAATGAAAAACAATAATAGCCTGCTGCGCCATCTACCCTGGCTACTGCTGGCCGTCGTAGGAGCGTGCGCCCTGGGCGTCGTGGCTTTGCGTCGAGGCGAGGCGATCAACGCCTTGTGGATCGTCGTCGCAGCCGTGGCCATCTACCTGGTCGCCTACCGCTACTACAGCCTCTTCATCGCCAACAACGTGATGCAACTCGATGCGCGCCGGGCCACCCCCGCCGTGCTCAACAACGATGGGCTGGACTATGTCCCGACCAACAAACACATTCTCTTCGGCCACCACTTCGCGGCCATTGCCGGCGCGGGGCCGCTGGTCGGGCCGGTGCTGGCGGCGCAGATGGGCTACCTGCCCGGTACGCTCTGGCTGATCGCCGGCGTGGTGCTGGCCGGGGCGGTGCAGGACTTCATGGTCCTGTTCCTGTCCACCCGCCGCAACGGGCGCTCCCTGGGCGACATGGTCCGCGAGGAAATGGGCCGCATCCCCGGCACCATCGCGCTGTTCGGCTGCTTCCTGATCATGATCATCATCCTCGCGGTGCTGGCGCTGATTGTGGTCAAGGCCCTGGCCGAGAGCCCGTGGGGCATCTTCACGGTGATGGCGACCATCCCGATCGCGATGTTCATGGGCCTCTACATGCGCTACATCCGCCCGGGCCGCATCGGCGAGATCTCGCTCATCGGCGTGCTGTTGCTGCTGGGCTCGATCTGGCTGGGCGGGCAGATCGCCGCCGACCCGGTCTGGGCCAAGGCCTTCACCTTCACCGGGATCCAGATCACCTGGATGCTGATCGGCTACGGTTTTGTCGCGGCGGTACTGCCGGTGTGGCTGATCCTGGCGCCGCGGGACTACCTGTCGACCTTCCTCAAGATCGGCACCATCGTCGCCCTGGCCATCGGTATCCTGGTGACCATGCCCGAGCTGAAAATGCCGGCGTTGACCCAGTTCACCGACGGCACCGGGCCGGTGTGGAAGGGCGGGCTGTTCCCGTTCCTGTTCATCACCATCGCCTGCGGCGCGGTCTCGGGCTTCCATGCGCTGATCTCCTCGGGCACCACGCCCAAGCTGCTGGATAACGAAACCAACGCCCGCTATATCGGTTACGGCGGCATGTTGATGGAATCCTTCGTGGCGATCATGGCCATGGTCGCCGCGTCGGTGATCGAGCCAGGCGTGTACTTCGCCATGAACAGCCCGGCGGCGATCGTCGGCGGTGACGTGGTGGCCGTGGCCCAGACTGTCAGCAGTTGGGGCTTCGCCATCACGCCAGAGGCGCTGCAAGCAGTGGCCAAGGACATCGGCGAGACCACCGTGCTGGCCCGTGCCGGCGGTGCGCCGACCCTGGCGGTGGGGATCGCACAGATCCTGCACTCGGTGCTGCCGGGTGAAAACACCATGGCGTTCTGGTACCACTTCGCGATCCTGTTCGAGGCGCTGTTCATCCTCACGGCGGTGGACGCCGGCACCCGTGCCGGGCGGTTCATGCTGCAGGATCTGCTCGGCTCGTTCGTGCCTTCGCTCAAACGTACCGAATCCTGGCCGGCCAACCTGATCGCCACCGCCGGTTGCGTGGCGCTGTGGGGCTACCTGCTGTACCAGGGCGTGATCGATCCGCTGGGCGGCATCAACACCTTGTGGCCGTTGTTCGGCATCTCCAACCAGATGCTGGCCGGTATCGCGCTGATGCTCGCCACCGTGGTGCTGATCAAGATGAAGCGCCAGCGCTACGTCTGGGTCACGCTGCTGCCGGCGTCCTGGCTGCTGATCTGCACCACCACCGCGGGCCTGATCAAGCTGTTCGACGCCAACCCGGCGATCGGCTTCCTGGCCCTGGCACGCAAATACAACGATGCCCTGGCCGCCGGTCAGATCCTGGCCCCGGCCAAGAGCATTGAGCAGATGCAGCACGTGGTGTTCAACGCCTACACCAACGCGACGCTGACGGTGTTGTTCCTGTTCGTGGTCTTCAGCATCCTGTTCTACGCGCTCAAGGTCGGCATCGCCGCCTGGGGCACCAAGGAACGCACGGACAAAGAAGCGCCATTCCAGGCACTGCCGGACGCTTGAGAGGATTGCAACGATGTTCAATGACTTGAGTCGCCTGGGTAAATACCTCGGTCAGGCCGCCCGCCTGATGGTCGGCATGCCCGACTACGACAACTACGTCGAGCACATGCAGACCAAACACCCGGACAAGCCGTTGATGGACTACGAGGCGTTCTTTCGCGAACGCCAGGAGGCCCGTTACGGCGGCAAGGGTGGGCCCAAGTGCTGTTGAAGCACCGCTTGGGTTGAGGTAATCCCCTGTGGGAGCGGGCTTGCTCGCGAAGGCGTAGTGTCAGTTAGCAGATCATGCGGCTGACCCACCGCGATCGCGAGCAGGCTCGCTCCCACATTGGCTTGTGGTCTTCTTTTAATTTCGAAACAGGAGAACCATGTTGTCCTCTCCCATCCCGGTCACCATCCTCAGCGGCTTCCTCGGCGCAGGCAAGACCACGCTTTTGCGCTATCTGCTCAAGGCCGAGCACGGCCTGAAAATCGCCGTGATCGAGAATGAATTCAGCGATGCCGGCATCGATACCCAGCTATTGGGCGACGAGCCGGTGCAAGTCATGACCCTGGCCAACGGTTGCGTGTGCTGCACCATTCACACCGACCTGACCAAGGCCCTGTACCTGCTGCTCGAACGACTGGACAGCGGCGAAATCGCCTTCGACCGCCTGGTGATCGAATGCACCGGCCTGGCTGATCCGGCGCCAGTGGCGCAGACGTTCTTCATCGACGAGGACTTGCGCGAGCGCTATATCCTCGACGGCATCCTGACCCTGGTGGACGCCGCGCACGCCGAGATCCACCTGACCCAGGCCATCGCCCAGGCCCAGGTCGGGTTTGCCGATCGCCTGCTCCTGAGCAAGACCGATCTGGTGGACGCGGCCCAGGTCCAGGCCCTTGGCGAGCGTCTGGCGCGGATCAACCGGCGCGCGCCGATCAGGGTGGTCGAACACGGCAAGATCGACCTGGCCGAGCTGCTCGACATTCGTGGTTTCAACCTCAATGCCGACCTGGGCGCGGGGTTCAGCCTGCGTCCGGTTGGCAAGGCGACCCCGGGCGATCGCATCAGCAGCCTGGTGCTGCGCACAGACAAGCCGCTGGATATCGACAAGCTCAGTGAGTTCATGAACCAGTTGCTGGAAGAACATGGCAAGCAATTGCTGCGCTACAAAGGCGTGCTGAACATCGCGGGCGAACCCCGTCGGCTGGTGTTCCAGGGCGTGCTCAAATTGTACGGTTTCGATTGGGACACCGAATGGGCGCCAGGCGAAGCCCGGGAAAGCGTGATCGTGTTCATCGCCGACGAACTGCCCGAAGAGAAGATCCGCGCCGGCTTCGAAGCCGCTCTACTTTGACGATCCCGTGCCTGCGGTCAGCAGCAGTTTTTGCTCCAGGTGGTCCAGGTGCTCGTCCATCAGCCGCAGCGCTTCGTTGACGTTACGGCCTTCCACCGCGTCGACGATTGCCAGGTGTTCCTGCCAGGCGCAGTGCCGGCGGGATTTGACCTCGTGCCGCGCCAGGGCCAGCGAGGTCAATGGCACCAGGCTACCGAGGAATTGTGCCAATGGCGCGTTGCCGGCCATGGCGGCCAGTTGCAGGTGAAACTCGCCGGACAGGCGTATCGCCGGGCCGCGCTCACCGCGATCCAGGCAGCGCTGCTCCTGTTCCACCAGATCCCGCAGATGCCGTAGATCCTGCGGTTGCGGTGCCTTGCAGGCCAGGCGCACCAGGGTCTGCTCAGCCAGGCGGCGGGCGTGGAGGATCTGCCGGGTCTGTTCCAGGTCCGGTGCGGCGACTTGTGGCCGGTGATTCGGTCGCAGGATCACCACTTGCTGGTGGGACAGGCGCGCCAGCACCCGGCGAATGATGCTGCGGCTGACACCGAACACATCCCCCAGGCTTTCTTCGGTGAAGCGGCTGGCCGGGGCAATGCGTTGTTCGAGGATGGCGTCGAAGATTCGCGGGTAGATATCGTCCACCGACGGTTTGCCGATCCGGCCGGGCAGAGGCAGGGCGGCAAGCATATTGCGATTATGTTGATGGGAAACGAGAGTGTTCATGGCGGTCTCCGCAGGCAATGGCTCAGGTGCCGAGGTTGTCGTCCGGAATATTCAATTCGATGCCCATGCGCTGGCCTTCCCGGAGAATGTGCCGACGCATTTCGGCGCTGGCCTGGGCGCTGTTCTTGCCCCGGATGGCACGGACCACGGCTTCGTTTTCTTCCAGGCGCTCGGCCAGGTGTTCGGGTGAGTTGCGCAGCACATCGGCGCTTTGCTTGAGGGCGTTGCTGGTCTGCTGGACCACGTTCTGGAAGATCGGGTTGGACGTCAGGGCAAACAATTCTTCATGGAAGGCGATGTAGGCGTTGGCGCAGGCATCGCTGTCATTGGCTTCCAGGGCTTCGCGCATGTCCATGAGGGTCAGGCGCAACTGGCCGACCTCCTTGCTGCTGATGGACTGGGCCACCAGGCCAACGATGAAGGGCTCCAGGGTGTAGCGCAGTTGCAGCACGTCTTCCAGGCTCGCGCCGGCCATGGCGCTGCCTTCACGGGTGGCATCGTTGAGACTGGCCTCCAGCACCACCACGCCCTTGCCGGGCATCGATCGCACCAGGCCCAGGGTCTCCAGCACAATCACCGCTTCACGCAGGCTGGGTCGGCTGATGCCCAGTTGTTCGGCCAGCTCGCGTTGGCCGGGCAGCATCTCGCCCGAGCGCCATTGGCCCCGGGCCAGGGCGGCGCGGAGCTTCTCCACCACGGAATTGACGACGGTTGATGAACTGATCACATGTCACTCCTTGAAAATCACTCAGGCGGTGCCGGTTCGCGGGCCGGCACCGCAGTCTTTCAGAATTGCTGGTGATGGGCACTGCCCACCGGTTTTCTGGGTTGGAAGGTATAGCCTTGTTGACCGGACAGCACCTTGCGCGCACGAGGGATGTCGATGTCTTTTTCCCAGCGGGCGATCGCCACGGTCGCCACGCAATTGCCAATCAGGTTGGTCAGGGCGCGACCGATGCCCATGAACCAGTCCACGGCCAGCACCAGCACCAGGCCGACCACCGGGATTGCCGGGATCGCGGTCAGCGTGGCCGCCAGGATCACCAGCGCCGAGCCGGGAATCCCATGGGCGCCCTTGGAGGTGATCAGCGAGACCAGCAGGATGGTCAACAGATCGCTCATGGCCAGGGGCGTACCGGTCGCGTTGGCGATGAAGACAATGGCCAGGGTCAGGTAGATCGAAAAACCATCGAGGTTGAACGAGTAGCCGGTGGGAATGACCAGGCCCACGGTAGAGCTGCCGACCCCCAGGTGTTCGAGTTTGCGCATGATCTGTGGCAACACGGCGTCGGACGACGCGGTGCCGAGTACGATCAGCAGCTCTTCGCGCAGGTATTTGAGGAACGGCAGCATCGGCAGGCCCGACACGCGCATCACCACGCCCAGGATCACCGCGACAAAAGCGATGCAGGTCAGGTAGAACAGGCCGACGAGGTTGCCCAGGTGCTGTAGCGAATCCAGGCCGTATTTGCTGGTGGTGAAGGCAATGGCGCCAAAGACACCGATAGGGGCCAGGCGCACGATCATGCCCATGATGCGGAAGATCACGTGGCTGAGTTCGTTGATCAGGCGGGAAATACCGGACGCGGCATCACCGACGAGATTCAGTGCGCTGCCAAACAGCACGGCAAACAGCAGCACCTGCAGGATGTTGTTCTCCGCGAATGCTCCGATCACTGACGTCGGGATCAGGTTCATCAGGAACTGGGTGGTGGTGACCATGTGCTGGCCGCGCTGGGCGATATCGCCCATGTCGGCGCTGGAAAGCTGGTCAAGATGGATGTTCGCGCCGCTGCCGATGCCCGTGGTGAAGGCAAAGACCAGGCCGATGACCAAGGCGATGGTGGTGAGTATTTCGAAATAGATGACCGACTTGAGGCCGATGCGCCCGACCTTCTTGAGATCACCGGCGCCGGAGATGCCGCTGACCACCACGCAGAACACGATCAGGCCGATGAGCATCTTGATCAGCTTGATAAAGCCGTCGCCGAGGGGTTTGAGCTGTGCAGAGTATTCGGGAAGGGTAAGCCCGCAGACGATGCCGAGCACCAGTCCGAGGACAACTTGAAGGAAGATCGACCGCGAGCACCATTTGAGCATGGGAGGGATTCCTGGTTCGGTGTCCATGTCCGCCGGCGCTGGGGCTGTTGGCGTCAGGACTTCATTATTGTGGTCTTACCGGTTTGTCCAGTGCAGGCACAGTCTAGGCGCTGTTTTTGCGGGTATGCAAGCTTGATTGTGATGATTTGGCTTTACCGGTCTTACCAGTTGTGGTGAAAGCCTTGAGCTTGAGCCTTTTTCCGGCCGGAAAAAATTTTGCCGCCAGATGCCTACGCAAATAGTGAGGAGAGAACACAAGACTGTGGCGCAATGCTGTTCACTTAAGGATTGCTTGATTCATTGTGGCGAGGGGATTTATCCCCGCTGGGCTGCGCAGCAGCCCTGACCCGGCCACTGTGGTGTGCCAGGTGAATCGCATTCAAGCTTTTGGGGCTGCTGCGCAGCCCAACGGGGATAAATCCCCTCGCCACAGGGGATAGATGGGTTGTCCCTGTCTTACATTAAAATGTTCTACGGGTATTTTGTTCAGAGAATACTCAGAATGAACGTCGCTTTTGACTGTTCTTCCGTCTCGGCAAGATAGAGATAAGGCGAACCTCGCAGTCTTAATCCCCCCACATGTTTTTTATTGGCGGTCATGAGCGAAATGCGGGTGTGGCCGGATTTGATATTTTTCGGCGTGATGACATTCTGTTGAAAGTCGATAAGGGTGAAAAGAGTCGGCTTTTTAGTATTGGGATCCTTTGCACCAAGTACTTCGAACCAGCTTTTACTGAGCACTTTGTTGTAGTGCTCGCCAGTGTTTTTTAGGGTCAGGAGATAGCCATTCGCGGTATGCCGGAAGTGCAACCGCAAGGGTTCACCGCGCGTCCTCGGATCTTCGGCGCGCATGCCAAGCAGGTGTGAATGATCCTGGGTCTGGGGTTTGCCGGTATAAAAACCACCGCTGAAAGAGCTGACGGTCGCCAGCGCGGGTTTGCCATGCAGCCTTTCCAGTAGATTGACGTGAGCGCTAAACATATCAAGTGTTGCATGAAAGGAATTTTCACTGTCCATGTGAATATTGACTCCTGTAGTTGTTGATTAAATTTTGGATGGGGCGAACTGGATCTTATTGAGTTGTTAATCCCTTGTGGGGCTGTCTGTATTACAGGAGGTTAAATGCTGGCTGGCGTTAGTTGTTTGGTCGTATGTTTTACAACGCCAATAAAAAAGGCCCGCATCTTTCGATGCGGGCCTTTTTGGTTACGTTTTGGCGAGCTGATTAAGCGCCGTACACCGGCAGCTTCTTGCAGATAGCCTTGACCTTCTCACGCACGGCGTCGATCACCGCTTCGTTGTTCAGGTCTGCCAGGATGTCGCAGATCCAGCCGGCCAGTTCCTTGCACTCGGCTTCCTTGAAGCCGCGAGTGGTCACGGCCGGGGTGCCGAAACGCAGGCCCGAGGTGACGAACGGGGAGCGTGGGTCGTTTGGCACCGAGTTCTTGTTCACGGTGATGAACGCCTTGCCCAGCGCCGCATCGGCGTCTTTTCCGGAGATCTCTTGCTTGATCAGCGAGAGCAGGAACAGGTGGTTCTCGGTACCGCCGGACACCACGTCGAAGCCGCGTTCGATGAACACGCCGGCCATGGCCTTGGCGTTTTTCACCACTTGCTGCTGGTAAGCCTTGAACTCAGGTTGCAGGGCTTCCTTGAAGCAGATCGCCTTGGCAGCGATCACGTGCTCCAGTGGGCCACCCTGGGCGCCTGGGAAGACAGCGGAGTTCAGCTTCTTCTCGATATCGGCGTTGGCGCGAGCCAGGATCAGGCCGCCACGTGGACCGCGCAGGGTCTTGTGGGTGGTGGTAGTGACCACGTCGGCGAATGGCACCGGGTTCGGGTAGACGCCAGCGGCGACCAGGCCGGCCACGTGAGCCATGTCGACGAACAGGTAGGCACCGACCTTGTCGGCGATCTCGCGAAAGCGCGGGAAGTCGAGGACCTGGGAGTAGGCGGAGAAACCGGCCACGATCATTTTCGGCTTGTGTTCCAGCGCCAGGCGCTCGACTTCGTCGTAGTCGATCAGGCCGTTGCCGTCGATGCCGTACTGGATGGCGTTGTACAGCTTGCCGGAGGAGGAAACGCTGGCGCCGTGGGTCAGGTGACCGCCGTGGGCCAGGCTCATGCCCAGGATGGTGTCACCGGCCGACAGCAGCGCCAGGTACACGGCGGCGTTGGCTTGGGAGCCTGCGTGCGGCTGGACGTTGGCGTAATCGGCGCCGAACAGTTGCTTGGCGCGGTCGATGGCCAGTTGCTCGACCACGTCGACATACTCGCAACCACCGTAGTAGCGCTTGCCCGGATAGCCTTCGGCGTACTTGTTGGTCAGTACCGAGCCTTGAGCTTCCATCACCGCGGGGCTGGTGTAGTTTTCCGAAGCGATCAGCTCAATGTGCTCTTCCTGGCGCTGAGCTTCTTGCTCCATGGCGGCAAAGAGATCGGCGTCGTACTTGGCAATAGTCAAATCACGGCTGAACATGGCGGTCCTCAAGGATCGGGGGCAGAAAAGGGGGGCATTCTAACCCAACCGGTTTTGGAAGGCATATGAAAGGACATCATGTCGCGGACGAATGGGTTTCACGCAACAGGGGTGTCACCTGTGCAGGCCCTATCGCGGGCAAGCCTTGCTCCGACAGAAGTCTGCGTTCCCCTGTGGGAGCAAGGCTTGCCCGCGATAGGGCGGCCCAGATGGTACAAGGCCTCAGTCGAGCATGAACAACGCATCATTGCTGAACTGCGCTTCAAACCGGTTGGCCGGCATCGGCCGACCGAACAGGTAGCCCTGGACTTCGTCGCAGCCGTGTTCGCGCAAAAAGTCCAATTGCTCGTGGGTCTCGACCCCTTCGGCGATTACCGCCAGGTTGAGGCTGTGGGCCATGGCGATGATCGCCCGGGCGATCTGTGCATCCTGCTCGCCGGACGGCAGGCCGTCGACAAACGTGCGGTCGATCTTCAGCACGTCGATGGGGAATTGCTTGAGGTAATTGAGCGAGGAATAACCGGTGCCGAAGTCATCCACGGCGATGCTCAGTCCCAGGTTTTTCAAGCCGGCCAGAATCTGCATCGCCTCGCTGACTTCGCGCATCAGGATACTTTCGGTCAGTTCCAGCTCCAGGCAGGCCGGCGGCAGGCCGGTGCTGCGCAGGATATTGGCGATGCGCGTGCCCAATTGGCCGTCGGAGAACTGCCGGGCGGAAATGTTGACCGAGACCTTTGGCACCCGGACCTTGGCCTGGTGCCACGTCCTGAGCTGCCGACAGGCTTCGGTGATGACCCAGTCGCCGACGTCCACTACCAGCCCGAGTTCTTCGAGTACCGGGATGAAGTCTCCCGGCGGCACCAGGCCGCGACGTGGATGGCGCCAGCGCAGCAGCGCTTCGGCGCCGGTCAAACGTTTGCCATCGCCGCTGAACTGCGGCTGGTAGTACAACACGAACTCGTTCTGTTCCAGGGCGTGGCGCAAATCGCTTTCCAGTTCCAGGCGCTCCAGGGCGCTGGCGTTCATGTCGGCCTGATAGAACTGGAAGTTGTTCTTGCCGCGTTCCTTGGCGTGGTACATGGCCGTGTCGGCGTTTTTCATCAACTGGCTCAGTTCACTGCCATCCTGGGGACTCAGGGCGATGCCGATACTGGCGGTGACGAAGAACTCCCGGCCTTCGAGCACGAATGGCCGGACCAGGCTGGCGAGGATCTGCTCGGCCACGGTAATGGCCCGGTTCAGCGCCATTTCGCGGCTGGCGCGCGGCTGCAGCAACAGGGTGAATTCGTCGCCGCCCATGCGCGCCACGGTATCGTCGTCGGCGACACAACCGAGCAGGCGCGTGGCCATTTCCTTGAGCATCCGGTCACCGGCGGCGTGACCCAGGGAGTCGTTGATGGGCTTGAAGCGGTCCAGGTCGAGGAACATCAGCACCACCCAGGTCTTCTGCCGCTCGGCCGATTGCAGCGCGGTGTGC
This sequence comes from Pseudomonas bijieensis, assembly GCF_013347965.1. NCBI lineage: Bacteria > Pseudomonadati > Pseudomonadota > Gammaproteobacteria > Pseudomonadales > Pseudomonadaceae > Pseudomonas > Pseudomonas bijieensis. Next base: position 5,129,898 of record NZ_CP048810.1, read on the forward strand.
AGGCGATCCTGGAACAGCGTGCGGTTGGGTAGGTGAGTCAGGGCGTCGTAATAGGCCAGGCGATGAATGCGTTGCTCGCTGGCCTTGCGTTCGCTGATGTCGCTGAAAAAACACACATAGCTGGCCAGGTCGCCTTCGTCATCGAGCACGGCGGTGATGCCGACCCAGGCCGGGTAATGCTCGCCATTGCGACGCTTGAGCCAGACTTCGCCTTCCCAGGTGCTGTGCTGTTGCAGTTGCTTGAGCACGTAGCGCAGGTGGGCTTCCTGCTGCTCGTCCACGGTCAGCATGTTGGGCAACTGGTCCAGCACTTGCGACACGGCATAACCGCTGACGCGACTGAAGGCTTCGTTGGCCTGGACAATGTAGCCCGCCGGGTCGGTGATCAGGATTGCCGAAGTCGAATGCTCGAATACCGTGGCGGCCATGCGCAGGTCTTTTTCGGCGCGACGCTGCTGGCTGATGTCGCGGCCGACGCCGAGCACGCCTTCGAACGCGCCGCTTTCATCCCACACCAGCACCAGCCGCAACTCGATGGGGATCTTGCGCCCGTCGGCACGCAGGCAGTCGAACAGGAACAGCTGGGTCTGCATCTGGTTGCGCAGCTCGGCCAGTTGTTCGGGCTTGTCGAGGGCCTTGCTGACCCGGTCCATCAGGCTGTAGATGCCGGTCAGTTGTTGCGGATTGGCGATGATCGATTGCCAGCCGTTCTGGAAAATCCAGTCGGCGGTGTAGCCCAGCACCGCTTGCACCGACGGGCTGACATAGTTGAGCGAAAGCTTGTTGTCGGTGGAGAAGATCACGTCGCTGATGCTTTCGGCGAGCATCCGGTAGCGTTGCTCGCTGTCGCGCAGCGATTCGCTGGCCTCGATCTGCTCTGTGACGTCCTTGGCCACGCCGATGATGCGTGTCACCTGGTCGTGCCGGTCCCGGGCCAGGGCCTGTTCACGGATGTCGAAGCAGCGCCATCTGCCATTGCGATGACGAAAGCGCAGCTGGCATTGCAACAGTTGCGTGTACCCGCCCCGGCGCTGTTCCTGGCGCAGGTTGTGGTAGTGATCGGCGTCTTCGCTGTGCAGCAGGATTTCCCAGAAGTACTCGCCCATCTGGTGCAGTTCGGTGCGGTCGTATCCCAGGGTCTGGCCCAGGTGATGGTTGCTGAAGATCATCCGCTGGCTGATGACGTCCTGCACATAGAGATGATCCGGCACGGTGCGCACCACGTCGGACCAGAAACCCTCGCGTTCGAGCAGCGAGAGTTCGATCAGCTTGCGGCTGGTGATGTCACTGATGCTCAGGATGACCGCGTTGTAGTCGTGCTGTTTTTCCGGCAGGCGCAAGACCAGCCACAGGTGCTGGTCGCGGCCATGGGCGTCCTGGAGCTTGATTTCCAGTTCCAGTTGCTTGTGTTGGTCGAGCAGTGCTTCGAGCAGCTTCGAACCAACGGGGTTGTGTTCCTGCGCACCCTTGCCGACCAGCAGTTGCCAGGCCTGGTCGCAGGAGTCGACGTTGAGCAGTTTCAACGCCATCTGGTTGACTTCGGTGACGTGAACTTCCTGGCGCAATTGTTCGAGTTGATGAGAGGTTTTCATCCAGGCGCGCAGTTGATCGCCATTGTGCAGGCCGGCCCGCTCAAAAAAGGCCTTGAGCCCCGACAGGTCGAGCACACACAGGGCTACGCCGGTGCCTTCGAAAATGTCCTGGTAGCGCCGCCGACCTTCATGCAACTGTCGCTGCCGCCGGCGCATGTTCAACAGCGCGATCACTGGCAACAACGAAAACGCCAGGCCCAGCAGGCATTTGCCGATGAAGGCCGGCAGCAGTTGCTCGAGCACCTGGCGACGGTCGAACAGCCCCCGCAACTGCCAGTCGCTGCTGCTCAGGGGGATGGTCAGTACGGTGTTCTCCAGGTCATCCGGCGACAAATGGGTAGGGCTGCTCGAGGGCAGGCTTTCGTCGCGGCTGATGATCTGCTGGTTGAGACGGTTTTCCACCAGCCACAGCGGGCGCAGCCCCACATCGGCCTGCTTGGTCAGGGTCGAGAAAAAGCTCGGCGTCAGGCGCAGGGCCCAGTAGCCACGGCTGCTACCGCTGGCCTGGTGCAGCAATAGATGCACCACGGAGCCGTCTTCGGCATTGCTGAAATAATGTGCCTGGGCCCGGCTACGTCGCACCAGCTCACCCAGGTAATCGGCGTCGTGACTGCCGGCGTCGCTGTCACTGAGCACTCGGCCGGAGGGGCTCAGCAGTGCCAGGCTGCGCAATTCAGGGAGCGATTGCTGGAGTTTGCGAACCAGGGCCCGCTGTTCGTCGGCTGTTTGTGGTTGTTCGACGATCGGTAGCAGGTTAAGGGCGATTTGCGCGTTCAGGGCCATGTTCAGGCTGACCTGCGCGGCGAGATCGGCGGTGTAGTCGATGGTGTATTGGCGTTGTTGCTGCTGGGTTTCGCGCAGTTGGTCGAGCAATTGCCAGAACAGCAACCCGAGCAATAGCAGCACGAGGGTGGCCAGCGCGCCCTTCAATGTCCCGCGCAGGGGCGAGCCAGGCACGACAGCGGGTGCGCGAGGGGACAGGGGCGGCGTGACGTTGGACAAGCTGTAATCCTGCGGTTTGCTGGACTGGCGCGACGTGCACTATAAGCCGGACGCCCGAAGGGCGGCTAGCATGCCTTGACTTGTGGCAAAGTGCCAGCCCCTGGCGGCTGGACCTTGACCGACGGTTGAGGTAGCTTTGCCGATCAAACAAGAGCGTTCCAGCTCCAGATCCCCAGGCTCTATCCGCCCGCAGGCATTGATGACCGTCAAGTGCCGGCGCCGCGCATGGCCTGGCTCGTTCTTTTCACCTGTCACTGACGCTAGGTTCACCATGGCTCAATACGTCTTCACCATGCATCGGCTGAGCAAAGTTGTTCCGCCGAAGCGGGAAATCCTGAAAAACATTTCACTGTCCTTCTTCCCCGGCGCCAAGATCGGCGTACTGGGCCTCAACGGCTCGGGTAAATCCACGCTGCTGAAAATCATGGCCGGCGTCGATAACGAATTCGACGGCGAAGCCCGGCCAATGCCGGACCTGAATATCGGTTACCTGCCGCAGGAACCTCAGTTGGACCCGAGCAAGACCGTTCGCGAAGTGGTCGAGGAAGCGGTCAGTGTGATCAAGGACGCCCAGGCGCGCCTCGACGAGGTCTATGCCGCCTACGCCGACCCGGATGCCGACTTCGACAAGCTGGCCGCCGAACAGGCCAAGCTCGAAGCGATCCTGCAGGCCAGCGACGGCCACAACCTGGACCGCCAGCTGGAAGTCGCCGCCGATGCGCTGCGCCTGCCGGCCTGGGACGCGAAGGTCGAGCACTTGTCCGGCGGTGAGAAGCGCCGCGTGGCCTTGTGCCGCCTGCTCCTGTCGGCTCCGGACATGCTGCTGCTCGACGAACCAACCAACCACCTGGACGCCGATTCCGTCGCCTGGCTCGAACACTTCCTGCACGACTTCCCAGGTACCGTGGTCGCGATCACGCACGACCGTTACTTCCTGGACAACGTCGCCGGCTGGATCCTGGAGCTCGACCGTGGTGCAGGCATTCCGTATGAGGGCAATTATTCGGGCTGGCTGGAAGCCAAGTCCGATCGTCTGGCCCAGGAATCCAAGCAGCAGTCGGCCCATGAAAAAGCCATGAAGGAAGAACTGGAATGGGTGCGCAAAGGCGCCAAGGCCCGTCAGTCCAAATCCAAGGCACGCCTGCAACGCTTCGAGGAAATGCAGTCCCAGGAATTCCAGAAGCGCAGCGAAACCAACGAGATCTATATCCCGGCCGGTCCGCGCCTGGGTGACAAGGTCATCGAGTTCAAGAACGTCACCAAGGGCTATGGCGATCGCGTGCTGATCGACAACCTGTCGTTCTCCATGCCCAAAGGCGCCATCGTCGGTGTGATCGGTGGTAACGGTGCGGGTAAATCCACGCTGTTCCGCATGTTGATGGGCAAGGAAACCCCGGATTCGGGCAGCATCGAAATCGGTGAAACCGTGCAACTGGCCTGCGTCGACCAGAGCCGCGAAGACCTGGACGGCAGCAAGACCGTGTTCCAGCAGATCTCCGACGGCTCCGACCAGATCCGTATCGGCAACTATGAAATCCCGTCGCGCACTTATGTGGGCCGCTTCAACTTCAAGGGCGGCGACCAGCAGAAGTTCGTCAAGGACCTGTCCGGTGGTGAGCGTGGTCGCTTGCACCTGGCGCTGACCCTGAAGGAGGGCGGTAACGTCCTGCTGCTCGACGAACCGTCCAACGACCTCGACGTCGAAACCCTGCGTTCCCTGGAAGAAGCCCTGCTGGACTTCCCGGGCGCCGCCATTGTGATCTCCCACGATCGGTGGTTCCTCGACCGCGTGGCGACTCACATCCTGGCGTACGAAGACGACTCGCAAGCGGTGTTCTTCGAAGGCAACTACACCGAGTACGAAGCCGATCGCAAGAAGCGCCTTGGCGAAGCGGCTGCCCAGCCGCATCGCGTACGGCACAAGAAACTGGCCTGATTCGGTCAGTTGCATAAAAAAACGGAGCCTTCGAAAGGCTCCGTTTTTTTATGGCCGCCGCAAATATTCCCTGTGGGAGCGGGCTTGCTCGCGAAGGCGTCGGATCAGCAAGCATTGTGGTTGACTGACCCAGCGCTTTCGCGAGCAAGCCCGCTCCCACAAGGTATGTGGCTGTTTTTATCCCGTGGACTGCTTCGCAAAATCGAGCGAAAGAATATTCGGAAGGGTCGGATCCATCTCGTACAGCAAGGCATAGCCTGCACCGGTTATTCCAGTCAACAGACTGACATCGGGCACCCGATCGCTGTCGAGATAGGGCCCTTCGAAAAACTGCCGGGAGACATCCTCAAGTGCTTTTCTGACTCTGCTGATGCCCTCAGGATTATCCGAGTGCCGATACAGGTCATACAGGCAGAGCAGATTGCCAAAATCGCCATGACAAAGGTTGTAGCCATCGCCAAACCCGTGTTGCCAGAGATTGTTTTCGCACCGCTGTATATCGTCGAGCACTGTCTGCCGGGTCGCTTCGTCCAGGGCGTCCCCCATCGACTCCATGAGCTGTCGCCTGGCGATGAGGATACCGCCGTCGCCGTGGCACCATTTGGACGCATGGTCCAGCGGCCCGAGGTTGCGCAGGTCCAGCCAGAAACCATCCCGACTCAAGCGGTTTTCTCCCTCGAGCACCTGGACGGCCAGGGGCACCAGGGTCACGTCGCCGGTCACCTCATAGGCTTTGCACAATGCATGGATGACACCCGAGAGGCCGTGGGACAAGCCTGTCAAAATGACGGAGCGCTCATCACGTCGCAGAAGCTGGCCGTCTTCAATCAGGATTTGGCTCTTTATGTAGTCGACCATGCGTTGGATCGCCGGCCGCACATCCTCTTGCGCAGAGAGTGCATGGATATTGGCCAGCAGTGTCACAGCACCACAACAACCGCCCAGGAAGTCGAAATCATAGTCTTCAGGAGGCACTTCAATCAGTTGGGTCAGCAGGCCAGCAATTTTCTCATCATGCCTGGCGTCCCCAGTGATCTGGCGACGATTGATGAGCAGATAGAGGTAAGCCCCCAGTCCGTGATACGCGCTGACAGTCAAATCGGTTTTGAAAAAGCCGAAGCGTTGTTCCAGTGAGTCCAGGACCTGATCCATGCGTGACAGAAAGTGTGGTTTGCCGCTCACCTTGAACAGGCTCAGATAAAACAGGCCAATCCCGGCGATACCGGAGTACAGCCCGTGATCCATTGGCGACGGATATTTTCTCTGAGTCGTGGGGTGTGTATGGAAAGACAGCCAGCTTACATCCTCTACTGCGCCCACTATTGCGAGTTCCTCGAGGCGGGTGCTGATCCTCAGGATCGCGTCGAGGGGCTCCTTTTCAAGGTTCGCCAGGGGCTGCTCGATACGCGATGGAAGATGTCCATTCTGTTCTGGGAACAAACAGATTTCGAGCAAGGTGCGTTGCAAGGCCCAGTCTTTGCGAGACAGGTTGGCTATTTTCTGTAGGCAGCTTTCTAGCGGGGGCTCCACGGCTGCCATCGGTATTGTTTCACCCTGTGCGCTCGTAAAATAGTTGGCGTTCAGCGGCATGGTAAAGCACGGAATGCTGGACCTTTGCAGGTCGGCTATTTCATAGCGGGGAATGCCCTTTTCCCGATAGGGTTCTTTCAAATCCTTCCACAAGGTCGCGAGCAGAAGTTCTCTGTCGAGCATGTTTTGCATGAAGCGTGGGTGGCGGATCAGCCCGATGAAATCAGCGTAGCGCTGAGAGTTTTTCAGCAACACCCGGGTCGACAGTTCGCCTGCGGCTTGTTCAAGCCTTTGCATGATCGCGTGCCGATGAACCATGAGTCTGCCATAGGCATATTCAAAGCCTTGGAGAAGCTCTGCTTTATAAGCTTCGGGCCCCTTGCGCTCACCCTGCAAAAGAGGCAGGTGTTTTTGCGTCAGGTGGTGTTCGAATTCAACTTTACGCAGATGGTAAAAGCCACTGTCGAAAATCAGGGAATTGCGGGTCGAGATGAATAGAGCTTGCCGGGTCAGACCGCTTTGGTCGTTTTTGGACTGTTGTGAAAAGGGTACGAAGCCGCTGGAACATATCGACCGCTGGACCAATTTAAAGCTATTGGACAGTGCGCAGCCAGCGGGAAGGTCAGTGAGCAGGTCGCTGGTGGAGGCCGTGAACAAACACTCGAGGTCAATCATGACCGGACTGTTGCCGCACGCGATAATGTTTTCGTAGTGAAAGTCGATCCCATTCAACGCATGGATGATGGCTATTTGTGCCCCCAATTTTTCATAGAACAGTCCAACCTCCGCTTCGCTGTCACAAGGCAGGTTGTCGATTTTTTCTACCCAGCTATGTCGCTCGCGGCTGAGGATCCTTGGGGTGTGGATGGAAAAACAATCCGCACCTGTCCACTCATGCAATTGTCCAAGAAGACGATAGAAAAAAATCGCCTCCCGGTTTGCTCTTGGCTTGTAGACCAATGAAGTCGTGCTGATTTTGACTTGGCAAACCGTTTCGCCGCGACCATGGGGGTCACCCAGGCCAAGCTCGATAGCCTCGATTTTCCGGGATGGGATCGAAAATTCCCGCTCCAGCGCTTCCGCATCGTCGGCGAAGTTGTGAATGACTGCATAAAGGTAATGGAGGGTGTCTTCCAGCAGGTCAAACAGCAGTGTCGCCAGCACTGGGTAGGATTCGAAGAATTTCAGCAGCGGCAATGTGTGCAGATGCTCATTGAATCCGTTCAGGTCAATGTCATCACCGTTCGCAATTCGTGTATTCAAATAATGGACCAGGCTTTGTTCTGCCGTGCGTCCAACCCGGGCCAGGACATAGCGTTCAAGGCTTGCAAACAAAGCGGGTTCATCAATGTGCGTTGACGCATTCAAATAGCGCTCATCGGCCTTGAAGGTGTCGACGAAATAAAGAAAAAAACGATAGCTGAACCAATAAAAATTATCCGTGCCGCCTGAGCTTTCTTTTTCAATGCTAATGCTATCGAGGCGAGCAAGTTTATCCTTGAGGGTGTTCAAGGCGGTTTCGCCATCGGCGGGCAAGCACTGCTGGTTGATAGGCTCCTTGATATAAGATACCAGTTGTTCCCTGTTCAACCCAAAGTGATTCAGCAAGGTTTGGTCGTCAGCATGCAGACGGGTCAGGTTGTTTTCAAAAAGGGCGATGTCGCCTTCGGAAGAACCTCTGTGCTTCCCTCGCTGATCCAACTTCAAAGCGTTAACAAGCATGCCGTAGCTCCTGGCATGGATAGAGCAGGCGATGCCTGCTCTATGTTTATAAGTGTTGCCTGTGTGATGATTGGTTAACTGGGGTTAACACATGATTGTCGAGCATTCGAGGTTGGTGCACGTTCCAAAAGTATTGCATTCCATCGTGGTTGCCAGCATTCCCCCAATGTTGTTGGCGGGCGCTTGGTAAGCGTCGAATTCGAGATGGAAGTCGCCGGACATGTTCAGGATTTTTTCGCTCATGGTATTTCCTCATCAATTATTAAACATCACGTACAGTAATCTGCGGTCAATCGGAGCCGATCAGTGCGCCCGAACTGTAGGATGTGAAATGAAGTTTTTTATGAATGGGATTAGGGATGTTAAAAGTCGTGTTGCATGGACGACTTTGAAAGGGTGGGATTTAGCACAAAAGAGCGGTGCACCCTATGGTGCCGCACTCGACAATGGTCAGCGCTGCTGACTCAATGCCAAGACTGTTAACTTGTCGGTAGGACATGAAGTCACCGTCGAAGTCACCTGACATTGCCAGTATTTGTTCGCTCATTATGTTTCTCCTCTTTTGTTGTTATGCACCTGTTGGGGTGCGGGAAAAACAGTAGCATGCTCCTGATTTGACACCAACTTGTCGTTATGACCTTATGTTGCGGTTACATGTTGCTACAGGCATGTAACCTACTGTCATCACCTTCTAGTGATAGAGCTTTTAGAACGCCGATCCTGTTGGTGATGAGAGTGGTTTGCAATGTTTTATCGGTGCACTTAATGACAGTCGCTTAATCAAGCTCTATCGCAATGATTTCAATGGCGAGATTCCCCACCGGTCGCTCCCAGATCACCTCATCCCCGACCTTCGCTCCCAGTAACGCTCGCCCCAGCGGCGAGCCCCAGTTGATCAGTCCGCTGGCCGCATCGGCCTGGTCTTCACCGACCAGTTGCACCCGCTGTTCATGATCATGCTCGTCGACGAAGGTCACCCAATGTCCGATCCGCACCTGATCCATTGATGTCGGTACAACGACCTGCGCACTCTGCAAACGCTGGTTGAAGTAGCGCAGGTCGCGTTCAATGTCGGCGATGCGTTGTTTGTCTGCTTGATCGCCTTTGGCCGCGTGTTGGCCATGTAGCGCTTGTAACTGGGCGACGCGGGCCTGCAACTGGGCAAGTCCCGAAGGGGTCACGTAGTTGGGTTGCGCACTGACCTGGCGTTCGACCGGCTGGTCGGCCTGGGCTGCGGCGTTGTCTTCGTTGACGAAAGCGCGACTCATGGTGTTCTCCTCTATTGGAGTTTGGGCCATGGTCGCAGGGTTTTGGTTTCGATGAATGTCTGTACGCGACTCACTGCGAGCGATAAGCCCGGGCGGCGTCTTGGTCTTTCTGTTGCTGCCAGGCCCGTTCACGTTCGTCCCAATGGCGTTCGCGATAGGCATTACGCTCTTCGCTCTCGCGCATGGCCTGGCACTGACGGAAACCATCGCTCCAGCCTTCGGCGTAGCGCGGGTCCTTGAGGTAGCGCGGTACGTCTTTCCTGAACTGGCCGGTGATCACTCCCGCCGCTTGCCGGCCACTGCTGCAACCATCGTCGTAGCCGTCGGCGAACGCAGGTGGATAACCCCGGGCGATCAAGTCTTCGTGGGTGGTTTCACAGCCACCGAGCAACATCAACATACCCAGGACCACTGCCACACGCTTCATTCCGCTTTTCCGCCGATTCCCGCTCATACAAGAAGTCTAGGAGTGAATTCGTCAGAAAGGCGTGAAAGGCCGGTGATTAATCCGTTCGTTGCACGCGCCGTTGTCAGTAGTGGTACCACTTCACCTCAAGCATCACCTCGTTCTCCGGCGAGGCCAACTGGCTGAATTCCCGCTGGGCGCTCAGGCGCAGGCCGAGGTTGCGGGACAATTCCCACTGCTGATTCAGGCTCAGACTACGGCGCACTTCGCCGTTGACGAAATAATCGCCCTTGGCTTCCAGGCTCAGGTTGCCCAGGGGAATTTTCCACAGCACACCGCTGTTGAAGCCGGCAGCCGGGGCGATGAATTGGGCGAAGTCATTGTTGTGCTCGACTCGCACCGTGCCCAGGGCAAAGCCCAGCACATCTTCACCCAGCGCCCAGGTGCCGCCCGCGCCGCCATTGACGTGACTGACCAGGGTTTCATCGTCGTGTTTGCCCGGTACCCGCTCCAGGCCGCCGGTGACCTGCCAGGACAGTGGCTGCAGCAACTCATTGCGCGGCGTCAGCGAGCGAATGGTTGCCAGGTCGAGTTGCTGCACCTGCCAATCATTGCCTTCGTACTGGCGCAGTTTCAATTGCAGGATCTCGATCTGCGCGCCCAAGGGGAAACTCTCGGCGTTGTCATTGAGGTCGTGGTAGGCCATGCGCAAGCCATATTCGCCGAACGCCCGGTCGCCCCGCGTGCCGAGGCCGGCCTGCCAGGTGCGTGATTCATGACCGTCCTCGGGCAGGCCCGGTTGCGGGATTTCGAGTTCTGGCGCGGGGTTCTGGTTGATCGCCCGTAACAGTTCGAAGCTGCGCTGGGCGCGTTGCGGATCGCGTTCCTGGCCATTGGCGCGATAGCGTTCCAGGCGATAGGCCGCATCGATGATCAGCGCCTGGCGTTCGCGCGCCAGCGCTTTGAATCCAGGCGTTTGCAGTTGTTGCTGGTCGGCGCTGACTTTCAGTACCCATTGCTGCTCATCGTCGCTGAGCGGCTCGGCGCGGCTGAGCAGTTCCCGTTCCCGGGACGGTCGATACTGGATGCTTTCCACCAACCCGGCTTCTTTCACTGCCTTGACGGTGTCGGTGGGAATCGCCGTCAGTGGGAATTGTTCGGTCAGGCGCAGGCTGGGACGGGCCACTTGCAGCAGCTCGAGCAGGCGATAAGAGCAGTTTTCGTCGAAGAAGAAATAGTCGAACTGGATCTGCTTGAGTTCCCAGACGTGCTCGACCATGCGCTCGGTTTCCGCCTGGCTCAGGTTCAGGTGGTATTCCCACAGGTCGCGGTTCTCCAGGCTACGGTACTCGGAGAGTTTTTCCTGGTATGGCACCAGGGCGAAGAGGCCGGGATAGCCCCCCATCAGGCCTTTCCAGGCGTAAAGGATGCTGTTGTCCGAACCTTCGATGTAGGCGCCGAAATTGATCGCATAGCTGAGCAGGGCGGTCTTGTCGCTTTGCACGTCGGCCTGGTCGATGCGCAGCAGGGTATGGCCGAACATCGAGGACGGGCTGTTCAGGTAGGCGGCGGGAAAGATCATCACCGCGCTGTGGGGCGACACGTCCTTGAACCACTGGTTGAATTCGCTGCAATCGACGGTCGGCAGGTCGGTCAGGTTGAGCTGCGCCTTGAGCCAGCGCGTTCGCGCCGGGTACACGCACTGGGCATGCTGCTGGCCGGCGCTGGCAGGGCCATAGAGGGCTCGCAGCGTGGCGGTCAGTTCTCGGTCAGGATGTTGATTGCCGTCGGGGGCGAGGAAGAATTTTTTGTCGCTGATATAGCTGCGCCAGCCACCCAGTTTGGCGGTTTCGTAGTGGCCCAGGGAAATCCAGAAGCGGTCATTGGCCAGTTGCTGCAAACGTTGAGGATCGACATGAGGCGCGGCGGACAGCGGGGCGCACACACAGAGCGCCAGCCAGGCAAGGCGTTTGAGCATAGTCGGCTACTTGGAAAGTCGAAAAAAAAGACCGAAGGGGCCCCAAAAAGAAAACCCGCTCCCCGAGAGGAGCGAGTGCTGTCGAGCTTAAGCTTGAGTGGCGTACTTGGCCAGGCGAGGATCGTTTTTCAACACGGCCAGGGTATTGGTATGCACATCTTCGGCGGTCACGTCAGCCTTGCTGAAGATCTGCTGAAAGTGCTCGTGGGTGACGGCGGAGAAGTGCGCGCGGTCTTCCGGGGCTACGCCCAGTACCACGGCGTAGGTGGTCAGCGCTTCGCCCTGACCCTTGGCCATGTCCTCGGACAGCTCGTTCATCATGCCATTCATGGCCAGCCAGGACTTGCCACCGTAGGTCAGTGCCGCGTTGGTCGAGCAACCGTTGGTGCCGGATGTCATGCCGAAGGTAGCGTTACCGGAAGTGCCGTTGGTGGTGGATGCCAGGAAGTGAGCCGGGGTGCCACGCTGACCTTCGAACAGCATGTTGCCCCAGCCGCAATCCGGGCCGCCCGGCGCCTGAGCCATGGCGTTGATGGATACAGCGGTGAAGAGAGTACCGAGAAGAATCCGTTTCATAGCTATGTTCTCTTTATGTGCATACCGATGGACAGGGTCTGGCACCTCGTTCCTGTTGGGCTAGGCGCCAGTGGGCCGGTTATTGTTCCAGCCGCGCAATTTGGAGTTTAGGCACGATCCCAGGGTTCCGTGACATTTTGCAAAAACATTACGGGGGGATCGCTTCTCTCCGGGCCCGCCCGAGGTTTTCCCGTTGACTATGCTTTGGGCAGAGACGCTCCTTGCCAGTCAGGTACAGGCGGCGCCAGAATGCCGCTATCTGCCCCGCCTGATGTAAGGAAGCCCGATGCCTGATCCTGTTGCTGCCAGCTTGCGTCTAGCGCCCGAAGCGCTGACCCGTCCGTTTTCCGCTGAACAGTTCAGCTTCTCTACCACCAATGATCTGGAGCCCTTCCGCGGTGTGCTTGGCCAGGAACGTGCGGTCGAAGCCTTGCAGTTCGGCGTGGCCATGCCGCGCCCCGGTTACAACGTATTCGTCATGGGCGAGCCCGGCACTGGCCGGTTCTCGTTCGTCAAACGCTACCTCAAGGCCGAAGGCAAGCGCCTGCAGACCCCGGCGGACTGGGTCTACGTCAACAACTTCGATGAGCCCCGCGAACCCCGTGCCCTGGAACTGCCATCGGGCACGGCCGGGGCTTTCATCGCCGACATCAACGGCCTGATCGACAATCTGCTGGCGACTTTCCCGGCTGTGTTCGAACACCCGTCCTACCAGCAGAAAAAAAGCGCCATCGACCGCGCTTTCAACCAGCGCTACGACCGTGCCCTGGATGTGATCGAGCGCCTGGCGCTGGAGAAGGATGTCGCGCTGTATCGTGACAGCAGCAACATCGCTTTCACGCCGATGAGTGAAGGCAAGGCCCTGGACGAGGCGGAATTCGCCCAGTTGCCGGAAGCCGAGCGCGAGCGTTTCCATGAGGACATCTCGGGCCTGGAAGAGCGCTTGAACGAAGAGCTCGCCAGCCTGCCGCAGTGGAAGCGCGAATCCAGTAATCAACTGCGCCAGCTCAACGAAGAAACCATCACTCTGGCCCTGCAACCGTTGCTGGCACCGTTGTCGGAGAAGTACGCCGAGAACGCTGCGGTCTGCGGTTATTTGCAGGCCATGCAGGTCTATCTGCTCAAGACCGTGGTCGAGCAATTGGTGGACGACAGCAAGACCGACGCCATCGCCCGCAAGCTGCTGGAGGAGCAATACGCCCCGAGCCTGGTGGTGGGGCATCCGTCCAGCGGTGGCGCGCCGGTGGTGTTCGAGCCGCACCCGACCTACGACAACCTGTTCGGCCGGATTGAATACAGCACCGACCAGGGCGCGCTCTACACCACCTATCGGCAGCTGCGTCCGGGTGCCTTGCACCGGGCCAATGGCGGTTTCCTGATTCTCGAAGCGGAAAAAATGCTCGGCGAGCCGTTCGTATGGGATGCGCTCAAGCGCGCCCTGCAATCGCGCAAGCTGAAGATGGAATCGCCGCTGGGCGAGCTGGGACGGCTGGCGACGGTCACCCTTACACCGCAACACATCCCGTTGCAGGTCAAGGTCGTGATCATCGGCGCCCGTCAGCTGTATTACGCCTTGCAGGACCTGGATCCGGACTTCCAGGAAATGTTTCGCGTGCTGGTGGATTTCGACGAAGACATCCCGATGGGCGACGAGAGCCTGGAGCAGTTCGCCCAATTGCTCAAGACCCGCACTTCGGAAGAGGGCATGGCACCGCTGACCGCCGACGCGGTGGCGCGCCTGGCGACCTACAGCGCGCGGCTGGCCGAACACCAGGGGCGCTTGTCGGCGCGTATCGGCGATCTGTTCCAACTGGTCAGCGAGGCGGATTTCATTCGCCAACTGGCCGGTGACGAGATGACCGACGCCGGCCACATCGAGCGGGCCCTCAAGGCCAAGGCTACCCGTACCGGGCGCGTCTCGGCACGGATCCTCGACGATATGCTGGCCGGGATCATCCTGATCGACACCGACGGCGCGGCGGTGGGCAAGTGCAACGGGCTGACGGTGCTTGAGGTCGGCGACTCGGCGTTTGGTGTGCCGGCGCGAATTTCCGCCACGGTGTACCCGGGCGGCAGCGGCATCGTCGATATCGAACGGGAGGTCAACCTCGGCCAGCCGATCCACTCCAAGGGCGTGATGATCCTCACCGGCTACCTGGGTAGCCGTTATGCCCAGGAGTTCCCGTTGGCGATCTCGGCCAGCATCGCCCTTGAGCAATCCTACGGTTACGTGGACGGCGACAGTGCGTCCCTGGGCGAGGCTTGCACGCTGATCTCGGCTCTGTCGAAAACGCCGTTGAAGCAGTGCTTCGCCATCACCGGCTCGATCAACCAGTTCGGTGAAGTGCAGGCGGTGGGCGGGGTCAACGAGAAGATCGAAGGCTTCTTCCGCCTCTGCGAAGCCCGTGGGCTGACCGGTGAGCAGGGGGCGATCATTCCCCAGGCCAACGTCGCCACCCTGATGCTCGACGAGAAAGTCCTGGCTGCCGTGCGCGCCGGTCAATTCCATGTTTATGCAGTGCGTCAGGCCGATGAAGCCCTGAGCCTGCTGGTGGGTGAGCCTGCCGGCGAGCCGGATGAAAACGGCGAGTTCCCGGAGGGCAGCGTCAACGCCCGGGTGGTGGAACGGCTGCGGGTGATCGCGGAGATGATCAGCGAAGACGACATCAAGGAAGCGGAAAAGGAACTGGCGCAGCAAGCCTTGGCGGAGGCCAAGCCGGCTTGATGTTTTCCTGACCGCCGCAAGCCCCTGTGGGAGAACAGCCTGTGGGAGCAAAGCTTGCTCGCGATAACGTTTGTCCAGTCAACAGAAATGTTGCATATGACAACCCCATCGCGAGCAAGCTTTGCTCCCTCAGGCTTGCTCTCACAATCAATGTTTTGTTGATTATTACTGAAAGGTGCCACCACTTTGGCGTCAATATTCACACTGTGACCGCTCGGCGCATTCTGGTCTCGAAACCCCTTGTAGTCGGAACTTTTCTTCTATCCTCTGCTCAAGGATAACGAGAGTCATCATCGGATCGAAACAGCCTCTTCCCGAGACTGAATACCGGATCTACCGAGGGGCGCCGCCATGTCGCGCAACCTTTGCCTCACTCGTCAATGCCTGGGCCTTGTCACCCGTATCGAATGCGCCATCCGTCCCCTGGCGGGAGATACCGGGATGTGGACCTTGCTCTTCGCCGCCGGAATGGCCGGTGAACAACCTTCCGCCATCAAGGCCCAGGGGCCATTCCCCGGCCCGACTGCCGCCGAATCCATCCTCGATACCATTGTGCAGAGCCTGACATTGCACGGCTATGAGCTGGCCGACGACCCGCAGATCTGGTCCCTGCACATGCAAGCCCAACTGCGTGAAATCAATGGAGGCCGTTGTCGCAACGTGGGTGGCTTCGAGTTTCGCCCGCTGCACTGAAGGCCAACACCGCGCGGACACTGGCAGTAAAGTTTTGACACAAGGGCAGGGACCACGGAGGGCCCCGGCATTTGTGGGGCCAGTCGTGGCTGATATACTCGCCGCGATTTTTCAGCCCTGGTGTGAGACTCAATGGAACGCTTTATCGAAAACGCAATGTATGCCTCCCGTTGGCTGCTGGCGCCAATCTATTTCGGGCTGTCCCTGGGCTTGCTGGCCCTGGCGCTGAAATTCTTCCAGGAAGTCTTTCACGTCATCCCCAACGTGTTCTCCATGGCCGAGTCCGACCTGATCCTGGTGCTGCTGTCGCTGATCGACATGGCGCTGGTGGGCGGCCTGCTGGTGATGGTGATGATTTCCGGCTACGAGAACTTCGTCTCGCAACTGGACATCGGTGACGACAAGGAAAAACTCAACTGGCTCGGCACCATGGACTCTTCATCGCTGAAGATGAAGGTTGCTGCCTCGATCGTGGCCATTTCCTCCATCCACCTGTTGCGCATTTTCATGGATGCCAAGAACGTCGATCCCGAACACTTGATGTGGTACGTGATCATCCATATGACCTTCGTGGTCTCGGCATTTGCCATGGGTTACCTGGATAAACTGACCAAGCACTGAGGTCGTTTCATCGCCCTGGCGCGACGCCCGCCTGCCGAGAAGCAGGCGGGCGTTGTCGTTTCTGGCGGCGGCCCTTGATGCGGGGCTCGTCACCCGCCCCGGCATCTGTGCTAGTCTGCTCGCCCTTTTGGTTCCGGGCGCTCCCGGAGGCGCTGTGGTACACACGGCAACTCTGGAGCCGTCCGCACAGCGGAGCAGCATCATGTCCGAAGTTAACCTGTCCACCGACGAAACCCGCGTCAGCTACGGCATTGGCCGCCAGTTGGGCGACCAACTGCGCGACAACCCGCCACCGGGCGTGAGCCTGGACGCGATCCTGGCCGGCCTGACCGACGCGTTCGCCGGCAAGCCAAGCCGCGTGGGCCAGGAAGAGATGTCCGCCAGCTTCAAGGTCATTCGTGAAATCATGCAGGCCGAAGCCGCTGCCAAGGCTGAAGCCGCTGCTGGCGAAGGCCGTGCATTCCTGGCCGAAAACGCCAAGCGTGAAGGCATCACCACCCTGGCTTCCGGCCTGCAATTCGAAGTGCTGACTCAGGGTGAAGGCGCCAAGCCGACCCGTGAAGACCAGGTGCGTACCCATTACCACGGCACCCTGATCGACGGCACCGTATTCGACAGCTCCTACGATCGTGGCCAGCCAGCCGAATTCCCGGTAGGCGGCGTGATCCCAGGCTGGACCGAAGCACTGCAACTGATGAACGCCGGCAGCAAATGGCGCCTGTACGTGCCGAGCGAACTGGCTTACGGCGCTCAAGGCGTTGGCAGCATTCCGCCGCACAGCGTACTGGTGTTTGACGTCGAGCTGTTGGACGTTCTGTAAGACCCTGCCTGGTTTAGCGTCGGGCAAATAGGTGGGAGCGGGCTTGCTCGCGAATGCGGACTGTCAGTCGACATTATCGTTAACTGACACACCGCTTTCGCGAGCAAGCCCGCTCCCACATGACGTCTGCGTTCATCCGTGGAACCTGGCATTGAAATCGCCAGTCGGGCGCAACGCCCGGGCGTAGCAGAACAGGAACAGATTGCGCACCAGCTCCTTGAGCACCAACGGTTCGCTGGAATTGAGGCTGTTGAGGTCCAGATCCCCTTGGTCCTGCAGCTCGCTCAAGGCTTCTTCTTCAAGCACCGCACAAACTTCCCCGGTTTCCCGATGCAGGATCCTGAGGTAGGGATGTGGGCGGTCCAGCCAGGCATCGATCAAATAAGTCATGGTTCTCATCTCCTTGATGGATTCGATGAGAATAATTCTTATTCGCTAAATAGCAAGCCTCTATTGGTGTTCCGATTGTTTTTCTGATGATGGGTTGTGGCCGCTCAAGACGGCTGGCACCTGGCCGGCGCCCGAGAAATGGGCCTAGAGCGGGGAGGGTGGGGCACCATCCCGCACACGGGGTGCGGGATGGAATACAGCAAGATCAGACTTTTCTGACGAACTCGGATTTGAGTTTCATCGGGCCGATGCCGTCGATCTTGCAGTCGATGTCGTGGTCGCCATCGCACAGGCGGATGTTCTTGACCTTGGTGCCGACCTTGACCACCAGCGAAGTGCCCTTGACCTTGAGGTCCTTGATCACGGTGATGGTGTCGCCGTCCTGCAGGACGTTGCCGACCGAATCTTTCTTCACGGTGTCGTCGGAGGCCGCTTCAGCTTCGCCGCTGGCGGACCATTCGTGGGCACACTCCGGGCAGACCAGTTGGGTACCGTCTTCGTAGGTGTATTCGGAATTGCATTTCGGGCAGGGAGGCAACGTGCTCACTAAGGTTCCTTGGGTATCAGGAGGACAAAAGGGCGCACATTATATAGGGATTTGTGGCTAAAGAGGGACGGTGCTGCGTTCGGAGATCCTGTGGCGAGGGAATTTGTGGGAGCAAGGCTTGCTCCCACAAAAAAATCCCTTGTGTATCAGTGGGTACGGGCTACCGCGAACTCGCTCAGTTCCACCAGAGCATCGCGGTATTCGCTGGCCGGCAGGGCATCGAGGCATTTGATCGCGCGGGCGACGTAGTCCCGGGCCAGTTTCGCGGTGTAGTCCAGCGAGCCAGACGCTTCGACCGCGGTACGGATGCTCTCCAGGTCTTCGATCCCGCCTTTCTGGATCGCCTGGCGTACCAGTGCCGCCTGTTCCGGCGTGCCCTCGCGCATGGTGTAGATCAGCGGCAGGGTCGGCTTGCCTTCGGCCAGGTCGTCACCGACGTTCTTGCCCAGGGTTTCGGCGTCGCCTTTGTAGTCCAGCAGGTCGTCCACCAATTGGAAAGCCACGCCCAGGTGATCGCCGAAGGTGCGCAGCGCCTCGCTCTGCTCGGCGCTGGCGCCGGCCAGGGCCGCGGCGCTGTGGGTCGAGGCTTCGAAGAGCATGGCGGTCTTGCCGCGGATGACTTCCATGTAGGTTTCTTCCGTGGTGCTGGCGTCACGCACCTTGGACAGTTGCAGCACCTCGCCTTCGGCGATGATGCGCGTGGCCTGGGACAGGATCTTCATCACCGGCATCGAGCCCAGTTCGACCATCATTTCGAACGAGCGCGAATACAGGAAGTCGCCCACCAGCACGCTCGGGGCATTGCCCCACATGGCGTTGGCGGTCGAACGGCCACGGCGCATGCCGGACATGTCGACCACATCGTCGTGCAGCAGGGTCGCGGTGTGCAGGAATTCGATGGTGGCGGCCAACAGGCGCATGTCATCGCCTTCGCGACCCAGGGCCTTGCCACACAGCAGCACCAACAAAGGACGCAGGCGCTTGCCACCGGCTGAGGTGATGTAGTCGCCGATTTTCGATACCAGAGGCACTCGGGAAGTCAGCTGCTTCTTGATGATGCCGTCGACGGCGCTAAAATCGTCCGCCACCGCGCGGTAGAAAGCTTGGGGTTGCATCAGCGACAGGTGCTCCAGAAGGGTTGCGCGGCATGCTAGGACCCACGTCCGCAGGTGTCAAGGCGCGATGGACGGCTACTTGCAAGGCTGTCTTGGCTTGCGTACAATCGCGCACCCTGAACTTCCTGGGCAGCACCTGCCTTACGCAATTGCATCCGGGCCTTCCAGCCCATGCAGCCATGCCAGCCAATACCTCTTCTTATAAAGCGCTGGGTGAGCAGGATTATCGGAGAAATACCATGTCGTACGCAGTAATTGTTACTGGTGGCAAGCAATACAAGGTCGCCCCAGGTGAATACCTGAAGATCGAAAAACTGGAAATCGCTACCGGCGAATCCGTGACTTTTGATCGCGTTCTGTTGGTCGCCAATGGCGATGACGTGAATATCGGCGCTCCAGTCGTTGCTGGCGCTACCGTTGTGGCTGAAGTGATCTCCCAAGGTCGTCACGATAAAGTCCGCATCATCAAGTTCCGTCGCCGTAAGCACCACATGAAGCGTATGGGCCACCGCCAGTGGTACACCGAGATCAAAATCACCGGTATTCAGGCTTAATTTCAGCCTAATTCCTCACTAGGAGAATTGAACTCATGGCACACAAAAAAGCTGGTGGTAGTACCCGTAACGGTCGCGACTCAGAAGCCAAACGCCTTGGCGTGAAGATGTATGGCGGCCAGGCTATCAAAGCAGGCAACATCATCGTGCGTCAGCGCGGCACCCAATTCCACGCTGGCTACGGCGTTGGCATGGGCAAGGATCACACCCTCTTCGCTAAAGTCGAAGGCGTGATCAAGTTCGAAGTAAAAGGCGCCTTCGGTCGTCGTTACGTAAGCGTTATCGCAGCTTAATTGCGAGACCGCTGGAAAAGCCCTGTCTTGCGACGGGGCTTTTTCGTTTGTGGGGTGAGTCTCTTGCAAAACTGTTTGTATGGGCTGTCGGCGCTGCGGTTGGGGCGTGTCATCAGGTCGCTGCGCTCATTTTTGCAAGAGTCTTATGTCTTGTTTTTTTGGCTCGTCCGTATGGCGAGAGGCGTGTGTCATGAAGTTTGTTGATGAAGTATCGATTCGAGTGAAGGCCGGCGACGGCGGCAATGGTTGCATGAGTTTCCGTCGGGAAAAATTCATTGAAAACGGTGGCCCGAACGGCGGTGATGGTGGCGACGGCGGCTCGATCTATATGCTCGCCGACGAAAACCTCAATACCCTGGTGGACTACCGTTACACCCGGCACTTCGATGCCGAGCGTGGCTCCAACGGTGGCAGCACCGACTGCACCGGCAAGAAGGGTGAAGACCTGATCCTGCGCGTGCCGGTCGGCACTACGGTGATCGATTCCGCCACCCAGGAAGTGATTGGCGACCTGACCAAGGCTGGCCAGCGTCTGTTGGTCGCCCATGGCGGCTGGCACGGCCTGGGCAACACCCGTTTCAAATCCAGTACCAACCGTGCACCACGCCAGACCACGCCAGGCAAGCCGGGCGAGCAGCGTGACCTCAAGCTGGAAATGAAAGTGCTGGCCGACGTGGGCCTGCTGGGCCTGCCGAACGCCGGTAAAAGTACCTTCATTCGCTCGGTGTCGGCGGCCAAGCCGAAAGTTGCTGATTATCCGTTCACCACCCTGGTGCCGAACCTGGGCGTGGTCAGTGTCGATCGTTGGAAGAGCTTCGTGATCGCCGATATTCCGGGGTTGATCGAAGGCGCTTCCGAGGGCGCGGGCCTGGGCATTCGCTTCCTCAAGCACTTGTCCCGTACCCGTCTGCTGCTGCACCTCGTGGACATGGCGCCATTGGATGAAACCAGTGCCGCCGATGCCGCCGAAGTCATCGTCAACGAACTGGCCAAGTTCAGCCCTGCCCTGGCCGAGCGTGACCGTTGGCTGGTGCTGAACAAGTGCGACCAGATCCTCGAAGAAGAACACGAGGAGCGGGTCAAGGAAATCGTCGACCGTTTGGAATGGGAAGGTCCGGTCTATGTGATCTCGGCCATCGCCAAGGAAAACACCGAGCGCCTGTGTCACGACATCATGCGTTACCTGGAAGATCGCGCCGACCGCCTGGCCAACGATCCGGCCTACAAGGAAGAGCTGGCCGAGCTCGATCAGCGCATCGAAGACGAGGCTCGTGCCCAGTTGCAGGCGCTGGACGACCAGCGTGCCCTGCGTCGCAGTGGCGTGAAGTCGGTCCATGACATCGGTGATGACGATTGGGACGAAGAGGATGTGGATGACGAAGACGGTCCGGAAATCATCTACGTTCGTGACTGACCGTGTGCTGATGTCACTCAACTGAAGCCAAGACCTGTGTGGGCGAATCTGTGGGAGCAAAGCTTGCTCGCGATAGCGGTTTGCAGCCAGCAAAGGTGTTGGATGTGACAAGGCCATCGCGAGCAAGCTTTGCTCCCACAGGCTCACTCCCTCAAGGATTCTTGGGGACAGGTTTAACTGGTCCTGCGCGGTGTTATCATCGCCGGCAAGCCGGTTCCCAAGGCGCCGCTCATTCGAGCGGCGTTTTGGTATCTGTAAAACGCAAATACGAATAATCCCATGGGCGGCGCTGGGTCGCGCCGTTCGCTGGCAAAGGTTGAAGATGATGCGGAGCAAGGTGACGGGTGCGCGGCGCTGGGTCGTGAAGATTGGCAGCGCACTGCTGACGGCGGATGGCAAGGGCCTGGATCGCCAGGCAATGGCGGTGTGGGTCGAGCAGATGGTGGCCTTGCATGAGGCTGGCGTCGAGCTGGTATTGGTCTCTTCGGGGGCTGTGGCAGCCGGTATGAGCCGTTTGGGCTGGACGTCGCGACCCAGCGCGATGCACGAATTGCAGGCCGCTGCCGCCATCGGCCAGATGGGATTGGTGCAGGCTTGGGAATCGAGCTTTGCCGAGCACGGTCGCCATACGGCGCAGATCCTGCTGACCCACGACGACCTGTCCGACCGCAAGCGCTACCTCAATGCCCGCAGTACCTTGCGCGCGCTGGTGGAGCTCAAGGTCATCCCGGTGATCAACGAGAACGACACGGTCGTCACCGACGAAATCCGTTTCGGCGATAACGACACACTGGCCGCGCTGGTGGCGAACCTGGTGGAAGCGGACCTGCTGGTGATTCTCACGGATCGCGACGGCATGTTCGACGCCGACCCGCGCAACAATCCGGATGCCAAGTTGATCTACGAAGCCCGTGCCGATGATCCGGCACTGGATGCGGTGGCGGGCGGTACCGGTGGTGCGCTGGGCCGTGGCGGTATGCAGACCAAGTTGCGTGCGGCGCGTCTGGCCGCGCGTTCTGGGGCGCACACCATCATTGTCGGCGGTCGGTTGGAGCGGGTGTTGGATCGCCTGAAGGCGGGCGAGCGCATCGGCACCTTGCTTTCCCCTGAGCGCGGCATGCTGGCGGCACGTAAGCAATGGTTGGCCGGGCACCTGCAAACTCGTGGCACCTTGGTATTGGACGAAGGCGCGGTCGCGGCTTTGTCCCAAGGCAACAAAAGCCTGCTGCCGGTGGGGGTGAAGCTGGTCCAGGGCAGTTTCCGTCGTGGCGAAATGGTGGTGTGCGTAGCGCCGGACGGTCGTGAGATCGCTCGTGGCCTGGCCAACTACAGCGCCCTGGAGGCGCAGAAAATCATCGGCCAGTCGTCTGATGCGATTGTCGGTCTGTTGGGCTACATGGCTGAGCCGGAATTGGTTCACCGTGACAACCTGATCCTCGTCTAAGGAAAAATCATGGGTTTGGCAAAAGGATTGATTGGCTTGCTGCTGGCAGTGCCGCTGCTGGCTTCGGCCGAGGAGATCGGCCAGGTATCGACGGTGTTCAAGTTTGTCGGGCCGAACGACCGGATCGTGGTCGAGGCGTTCGATGATCCCAAGGTGGATGGCGTGACCTGTTATCTGTCGCGGGCCAAGACCGGTGGCGTGAAGGGTGGCCTGGGCCTGGCCGAGGATCGTGCCGAGGCCTCTATTGCCTGTCGTCAGGTTGGCCCTATCAGCTTCAAGGGTGAACTCAAGGATGGCGAAGAAGTGTTCCGCGAGCGTACCTCGCTGGTGTTCAAGACCATGCAAGTGGTGCGCTTCCTCGACAAGAAGCGTAATACGCTGGTGTACCTGGTCTACAGCGACCGCGTGATCGAAGGCAGCCCGCAGAACGCGGTGACGGCTATTCCGATCTTGCCGTGGCGTTGAGTATCGAATGACGGGCGAGCCGATCGGCTCGCTTTTTAATTTCCATGGATTTGTTGTGCTTTTGGCGCGAAGGGATTCGTATGCGTTCGTTTTTGCTGCTGTTTGTATTGGGTTGTTCCGTTTGCGCCGGGGCGCTGGCCGAGCCGTTTTATGGTGCAAAGCCGCTGGCGCATCCGGTGATAAAAACTTCCCAGGAGAGTGGGGCGACGCTGGCGTTTATCCGCGAGACGGAGGGTGTCGTCGGCTATTCATGCCTGTGCGATTCGCCGGACGGTGTCCCGCAAGTGCTCGACACTTATGGCGATGCGAGCATCGAGTCGGTGTTCTACGCCAGTCTCGACAGTGATCTACAGACGTTGATCGTGTTGTCCCGCATCAAGGGGCAATCTGCACTTCACGGCTATCGCTTCGTGCCGGCCGCTGGTGGGTATCGCCGGCTGGAGACGCTGCAACCGGTATTGGATCGTATTGCCGCTGAGCGCAAGGTCCTCACTGCTGCGCTGGTCCAGAAAGAGCTGGGCAAGTTGCCGCCCTACGACTACAGCGCTGTGTTACCCAAGACCGGTATCGCCGAGTTCGACGCGTTGGAGCCCGCGAGTGGCACGCTGGTGGGTTACTTCGGCGTTGATGGTGTCCCGGCGTCTGCGGGGCAGTCGGCAGAGGATCCTCATCGCGATACCTACAAAAAGACCTTCCAGCAGCGCGAAGGTCGATGGCTCACGCTGACTTATGGGCGTGTGCCTCCCCGGGATGAGGATGTGGGCTCTGCCTACCGTGTCAGCAGAATGGCTTGGGAGTCCAATCCAAAGGTCTATCAGGGCTCCGAGGATGGGGCCTGGGCGGCCTTGGGCGATGGGCGGCTCTGGGCGCTGGGTTCGTATGTCCAGGGTAAGAGGTCGGGCCAGTGGACTGAATTCGACGAGTCGGGCTACGCGTCCACCGGCGCCTATGTGGAGGGATTGCGCCAGGGGCCGTGGGTCGTCAGTGACGGGGGCGCGGTTTCCAAGGGCATGATCGTCGACGATTTTTATGAGGGGCGCTGGACGATAGAAGCGCGGGACGATGGGGAGCAGATGTCGGGCTTCGATACCTACAAGCATGGTGATTTTGACGGGCCATCCGAGCGCGTAAGCCGGGACGTGGTTGTTCAGCGCGGCGATTTCGTGGCGGGGCAACAACACGGGGACTGGATAATGCCCTGGGGTGAGGGGCGTTATGTGCGAGGTGTGCGAGAGGGTCGCTGGACATTGAAAATGGACGGCGGCGGTATCCAGACTGTGGATTTTGTCGCCGACAAGAAGCAAGGCGAATTGCGCGAAGTGGATGCCGCGGGTGTATTGCGGCTCGTCGAGCATTACCGCGCGGGTGTGCTGGATGGCTTGAAAGAAACCTACGCGGCCAATGGCAAACTCACCTATTCGGCCAACTACACCAATGGTCAGATCGAAGGGCGGGCGCTGACCTACACCGATGACGGTGCGGTGCTGCTTTCAGATATCTCGTGGCGCCATGGTTCGCGAGAGGGCGATTTTCGTCTCTACCACCCCAATGGCCGGCCCGATACGGTGGCAACCTACGAGGCGGATGAGCCCATTGGTAACGTGCAGTCATTCGATGCGAATGGGGTGTTGATCGCGGACCGGAACTATTGCCACGTGCCTGATGGTAAATACACTCGTATCAAGCTTTGCGGCAAGCAACGCGGGGCTTTCAACAATGGTCATTTCGACTCGGAGAGTGATTACCTGTTCGGCAATGAGCAAAGTGCCCGCCATAGCCAGGATGGGCGCAAGGTTCGGGAGGTGTTGCTGGGGCCTGATGATCGCGTGACTCACAACGAGTACTACCC
This sequence comes from Pseudomonas bijieensis, assembly GCF_013347965.1. Lineage (NCBI taxonomy): Bacteria > Pseudomonadati > Pseudomonadota > Gammaproteobacteria > Pseudomonadales > Pseudomonadaceae > Pseudomonas > Pseudomonas bijieensis. Next base: position 5,154,838 of record NZ_CP048810.1, read on the forward strand.
CAGCGGTCAGCTGAAATTCTCCGAGGCCAAGCAGGGCTTTCGCCTGATAACGGTCGAGGGGAAGGAGTACAAGGATTACTCATACGCCAAGCGTGAAGGCGAGACGGTCTACTACTACCCGACGGGTGTGGTTGAGCGCCGCATGAACTTCAAGGATGACAAGATAGTCGGGTGTTACACCGGCTACGATGAGGCAGGCGTGCAGAATTTCCCGCCGCCGGGAGGTTGCCCTCCGCCCAAGCCGGTGGTTTTCAATTTTGGGGAATAGAGTTACCGCGGAGGATGTGGGGGTGAGCTCAGGGCTCATGCCCACTGAAGATCCAGTGTGGGAGCGAGCCTGCTCGCGATGAGGGCAGTGCAGTCGCCATCTTCATCGTCTGGCCCGCCGCCATCGCGAGCAAGCTCGCTCCCACAGGAGAAAGGTGCTCTGGTTGGAGGTAGATCGCAGGCAATCAAAAACCGACCCTGAGGTCGGTTTTTTAACGAGCGCGTCGCTTAGGCAGCAGCGGCAACGTTCAGGGCCTTTACGTGGCCATTCAAACGGCTCTTATGGCGAGCAGCCTTGTTCTTGTGGATGATGCCTTTATCGGCCATGCGGTCGATAACTGGCACAGCCAGAACGTAAGCAGCTTGAGCTTTTTCAGCGTCTTTTGCGTCGATGGCCTTGACTACGTTCTTGATGTAGGTACGGACCATGGAACGCAGGCTGGCGTTGTGGCTGCGACGCTTCTCAGCCTGTTTTGCACGTTTTTTGGCGGAAGGTGTGTTGGCCACCGTCGAGCTCCTCGAAAGACTTTTTGGGAAATAGCAAACAAAATAGGCCGCGAATCATGCCGATGAGTTGAAGTCTTGTCAAGGGCGGGTGACGCGTTCCGCTGAATGGCAGGTGCGGCGCACCGAAGGATTTCTTTCCGGCGTGCGACCTGTAAACTCGCGGGCTTTGGCTCTGCACTGTTTAGCGGCGCGGAGTATCGCACAAGTGGGCGCGTTGTTCGCCTGCTGTTTATCGACAGGCAAAAACTCTTTTCATGAATCTGCTCAAATCGTTGGCTGCCGTCAGCTCTATCACAATGCTTTCCCGCATCCTGGGGTTCGTTCGCGATACGCTCATCGCACGGATATTCGGCGCCGGGATGGCCACCGACGCCTTCTTCATCGCCTTCAAGTTGCCCAACCTGTTACGGCGGATCTTCGCCGAGGGGGCGTTTTCCCAGGCCTTTGTGCCGATCCTGGCGGAATATAAAAGCCAGAAGGGCGACGAAGCGACCCGCACGTTCATTGCCTATGTCACGGGGCTACTGACCTTGGTGCTGGCACTGGTCACGGCCGCCGGCATGCTCGCCGCGCCCTGGGTGATCTGGGCCACGGCGCCGGGTTTCACCGATACGCCGGAAAAGTTCCAGCTCACCTCGGACCTGCTGCGGGTGACCTTTCCTTATATATTGCTGATTTCCCTGTCGTCCCTGGCTGGGGCGATCCTCAATACCTGGAACCGCTTCTCGGTGCCGGCCTTTGTGCCAACCCTGCTCAACGTCAGCATGATCGTGTTCGCGGTATTCCTGACACCGTATTTCGATCCTCCGGTGATGGCCCTGGGCTGGGCGGTGCTGGTGGGTGGCCTGGCGCAATTGCTGTATCAACTGCCGCACCTGAAAAAGATCGGCATGCTGGTGCTGCCACGGCTGAACCTGCGCGACAGCGGCGTGTGGCGGGTAATGAAGCAGATGCTGCCGGCGATCCTCGGGGTTTCGGTGAGCCAGATTTCCCTGATCATCAACACCATCTTTGCCTCGTTTCTGGTGGCCGGGTCGGTGTCGTGGATGTATTACGCCGATCGGTTGATGGAATTGCCGTCCGGTGTGCTGGGTGTGGCCCTGGGCACGATCCTGCTGCCAACCCTGGCCAAGACCTACGCCAGCCAGGATCGCCATGAATACTCGCGCATCCTCGATTGGGGCCTGCGCCTGTGTTTCGTGCTGGTGTTGCCGTGTGCCCTGGCGCTGGGCATCCTGGCTGAGCCACTGACGGTTTCGCTGTTCCAGTACGGTCAATTCAATGCGTTCGACGCCTTGATGACCCAGCGTGCGCTGATCGCCTACTCGGTGGGCTTGCTTGGGATCATCGTGATCAAGGTGCTGGCGCCAGGCTTCTATGCCCAGCAGAACATTCGCACGCCGGTGAAGATCGCCATTTTCACCCTGGTGATGACCCAATTGTTCAACCTGTTGCTGATCGGCCCGCTGGCGCACGCCGGCCTGGCCTTGGCGATCAGCGCCGGGGCCTGTCTCAACGCCGGGCTGCTGTTTTATCAACTGCGCAAGCAGAAGATGTATCAGCCGCAACCGGGCTGGGGCAAATTTGGCCTGAAGCTGCTGGTAGCCGTGACGGTGATGTCGGCGGTTTTGCTTGGCGCGATGCATTTCATGCCGGCCTGGGGCGAAGGGCAGATGCTCGCGCGTTTCCTGCGTCTGGGCGTATTGGTCGTCGCTGGTGTGGTGGCGTATTTCGGTATGTTGCTGCTGATGGGTTTCCGTCTGCGCGACTTCAATCGCAAGGCCTTGGGCTGAAGGGGCGGCCCTCGATAATTCAGGGGCGGACGGCGGTTTTGTCGGTTCGATCACTTTGGGGTGCGGTGTTGCCTGTCGTCGGCCGCCGGGTGTGGTTATAATCGGCCACTTTATGAGCAAGAAGCGCGTTATGCAGCTGGTTCGAGGCCTCCACAACCTGCGCCCCCAACATCGGGGCTGTGTCGCCACTATTGGCAACTTTGACGGTGTTCACCGTGGCCACCAGGCTATCCTGGCGCGGTTGCGCGAGCGTGCGCTGGAATTGGGCGTGCCGAGCTGCGTGGTGATCTTCGAACCGCAGCCCAGGGAGTTTTTCGCCCCGGACACCGCCCCGGCCCGGCTGGCCCGGTTGCGGGACAAGCTGCAATTGCTGGCGGCCGAAGGTGTCGACCGGGTGCTGTGCCTGGCCTTCAACCAGCGCCTGAGCAAGCTCAGTGCCGCCGAGTTCGTCGAGACCATCCTGGTGGACGGTCTCGACGTGAAGCATCTGGAAGTCGGCGATGATTTCCGTTTCGGCTGCGACCGGTCAGGGGATTTCGATTACCTGCAACAGGCCGGTAGCGTCCATGGCTTCACCGTCGAAGCGGCGCAGACCGTCGAGATGGGCGGCTTGCGCGTCAGCAGCACCCAGGTCCGCAATGCCCTGGCGGCTGCCGACTTCGAATTGGCCGAGCGCTTGCTCGGCCGGCCGTACCGGATTGCCGGGCGGATCCTGCACGGGCAGAAGCTGGCGCGCCAATTGGGCACGCCGACGGCCAACGTGCAGCTCAAGCGTCGTCGTGTGCCGCTGACCGGGGTGTTCCTGGTGAGTGTCGAGATCGACGGCAAGACCTGGCCCGGTGTCGCCAATATCGGCGTACGGCCCACGGTCCAAGGGGATGGCAAGGCCCACCTCGAAGTACATGTTCTGGATTTTGCCGGCGATCTGTATGACCGGCGTTTGACGGTGGTTTTCCACCAAAAGCTGCGTGAAGAGCAGCGTTTTGCCTCTCTGGAGGCGCTCAAGACGGCGATCCATGCAGATATCGCCGCCGCCCGTGCCCTTGTCGCAACCAGCGCCAATCGCTAATGAAGAGCCTTAAATGACCGACTATAAAGCCACGCTAAACCTTCCGGACACCGCCTTCCCAATGAAGGCCGGCCTGCCTCAGCGCGAACCACAGATTCTGCAGCGTTGGGACAGCATTGGCCTGTACGGAAAGTTGCGCGAGATTGGCAAGGATCGTCCGAAGTTCGTCCTGCACGACGGCCCTCCGTACGCCAACGGCACTATTCACATCGGTCACGCGCTGAACAAGATTCTCAAGGACATGATCATCCGCTCCAAGACCCTGTCGGGTTTTGATGCGCCGTATGTCCCGGGCTGGGACTGCCACGGCCTGCCGATCGAACACAAGGTCGAAGTGACCCACGGCAAGAACCTGGGCGCGGACAAGACCCGCGAGCTGTGTCGTGCCTACGCCACCGAGCAGATCGAAGGGCAGAAGTCCGAATTCATTCGTCTTGGCGTGCTGGGTGACTTCGCCAACCCGTACAAGACCATGGACTTCAAGAACGAAGCCGGTGAAATCCGTGCCCTGGCGAAAATCGTCGAGGGCGGTTTCGTGTTCAAGGGCCTCAAACCGGTGAACTGGTGCTTCGATTGCGGTTCGGCCCTGGCCGAGGCGGAAGTCGAGTACGAGAACAAGAAGTCCTCGACCATCGACGTCGCGTTCCCGATTGCCGATGAAGACAAGCTCGCCGCCGCTTTCGGCCTGGGCAAGCTCGCCAAGCCGGCCGCGATCGTGATCTGGACCACCACCCCGTGGACCATCCCGGCCAACCAGGCGCTGAATGTCCACCCGGAATTCAACTACGCCCTGGTCGACGTCGGCGACAAGCTGCTGGTGCTGGCCGAAGAATTGGTCGAATCCTGCCTGGCCCGCTACAACCTCGAAGGTTCGGTGGTCGCCACCGCGCCAGGTTCGGCGCTGGAGCTGATCAATTTCCGTCACCCGTTCTATGACCGTCTGTCGCCGGTATACCTGGCCGACTACGTGGAACTGGGGGCGGGCACTGGCGTGGTTCACTCCGCGCCGGCCTATGGCGTCGACGACTTCGTGACCTGCAAGAAATACGGCATGGTCAATGACGACATCCTCAACCCGGTACAGAGCAATGGCGTGTACGCGCCGTCGCTGGAGTTCTTTGGCGGCCAGTTCATCTGGAAAGCCAACCCGGCCATCGTCGACAAGCTGACCGAAGTCGGCGCACTGCTGCACACCACTGTCATCGAACACAGCTACATGCACTGCTGGCGCCACAAGACCCCGCTGATCTACCGCGCCACCGCGCAGTGGTTCATCGGCATGGACAAGCAGCCCACCACTGGCGACACCCTGCGCCAGCGTTCCCTCAAGGCCATCGAAGACACCACGTTCGTGCCGGCCTGGGGCCAGGCGCGCCTGCACTCGATGATCGCCAACCGTCCCGACTGGTGCATCTCCCGCCAGCGTAACTGGGGCGTGCCGATCCCGTTCTTCCTGAACAAGGAAAGCGGCGAGCTGCACCCGCGCACCGTCGAACTGATGGAAGAGGTGGCCAAGCGCGTCGAAGCCGAAGGCATCGAAGCCTGGTTCAAGATGGATGCCGCTGAGCTTTTGGGTGACGAGGCGCCGCTGTACGACAAGATCAGCGACACCCTGGACGTCTGGTTCGACTCCGGCACCACCCATTGGCATGTGCTGCGCGGTTCGCACCCGATGGGCCACGAAAGCGGCCCGCGTGCCGACCTGTACCTGGAAGGCTCGGACCAGCACCGTGGCTGGTTCCACTCCTCGTTGCTGACCGGTTGCGCCATCGACAACCACGCGCCGTACCGCGAGTTGCTGACCCACGGCTTCACCGTCGACGAGTCCGGCCGCAAGATGTCCAAGTCCCTGGGCAACGTGATCGCGCCGCAGAAGGTCAACGACACCCTGGGCGCCGACATCATGCGCCTGTGGGTGGCCTCCACCGACTACTCCGGCGAAATGGCCGTTTCCGAGCAGATCCTGCAGCGCAGCGCGGACGCCTACCGGCGGATCCGTAACACTGCGCGCTTCCTGCTTTCCAACCTGACCGGTTTCAACCCGGCCACCGACCTGCTGCCCGCCGAAGACATGCTCGCGCTGGACCGTTGGGCCGTGGACCGTACCCTGCTGCTGCAACGCGAATTGCAGGAACACTACGGCGAATACCGTTTCTGGAACGTCTACTCCAAGATCCACAACTTCTGCGTGCAGGAGCTCGGTGGTTTCTACCTCGACATCATCAAGGACCGCCAGTACACCACCGGCGCCAACAGCAAGGCGCGCCGTTCGTGCCAGACCGCGTTGTTCCACATCAGCGAAGCGCTGGTACGCTGGATCGCGCCGATCCTGGCGTTCACCGCCGACGAGCTGTGGCAATACCTGCCGGGCGAGCGTAACGAGTCGGTGATGCTCAACACTTGGTACGAAGGCTTGACCGAACTGCCGCAAGGCTTCGAGCTGGACCGTGCCTATTGGGATCGCGTGATGGCGGTCAAGGCCGCGGTCAACAAGGAAATGGAGATCCAGCGTGCGGCCAAGGCCGTCGGTGGCAACCTGCAGGCCGAAGTGACCCTCTACGCCGAAGACGCCCTGAGTGCCGATCTGGCCAGGCTGAGCAACGAGCTGCGCTTCGTACTGATCACCTCCACCGCCAGCGTTGCACCTTTCGTGCAGGCGCCGGCCGATGCGGTGACCACTGAAGTCAGCGGCCTGAAGCTCAAGATCGTCAAGTCGAACCACACCAAGTGCGCTCGTTGCTGGCACTGCCGCGAAGACGTTGGCGTGAACCCGGAGCATCCGGAAATCTGCGGTCGTTGCGTGGACAACATCAGCGGCAGCGGTGAGGTTCGTCACTATGCCTAACGTGGCGAGCCGTTTCGGACGGCTGGGCTGGTTGTGGTTGAGCGCGCTGGTCCTGGTCATCGACCAGGCCAGCAAGTACTACTTCGAGCACTCGCTGACCATGTACCAGCAGATCGTGATCATTCCTGACTACTTCAGCTGGACCTTGGCCTACAACACCGGGGCGGCGTTCAGTTTCCTGGCCGACAGTTCCGGCTGGCAGCGCTGGCTGTTCGCCCTGATTGCCGTCGTGGTCAGCGCCGTGCTGGTGGTCTGGCTCAAGCGCCTGGGGCGCAATGAGACCTGGCTGGCGGTGGCGCTGGCCTTGGTGCTCGGTGGTGCCCTGGGCAACCTCTATGACCGCATCGCCCTGGGCCACGTCATCGATTTCATCCTGGTGCATTGGCAGAACCGCTGGTATTTCCCGGCGTTCAACTTTGCCGACAGCGCCATCAGCGTGGGCGCCGTGATGCTCGCCCTGGACATGTTCAAGAGCAAGAAAACCGGAGAAGCCGTCCATGACTGAGCAGCGTATCGCTCAAAACACCGAAGTGAAGCTTCACTTCGCCCTGCACCTGGAAAACGGTGACACCGTCGACAGCACCTTCGACAAGGCCCCGGCGGTGTTCAAGGTCGGTGACGGCAACCTGCTGCCCGGCTTCGAAGCGGCAATTTTCGGTTTCAAGGCCGGTGACAAGCGCACTGTAGTGGTTCCACCGGAAAATGCCTTTGGTCAGCCCAATCCGCAAAACGTGCAGACCATGCCACGCTCCCAGTTCCAGGACATGGAGTTGTCCCAGGGCCTGCTGGTGATCTTCAACGACGCGGCCAATACCGAGCTGCCGGGTGTGGTGAAGGCATTCGACGACGCCCAGGTAACCGTGGACTTCAACCATCCGCTGGCGGGCAAGACCTTGAGCTTCGAAGTGGAAATTATCGAGGTCAAGGCGCTTTAAGGTTTAACGGGCAGTGGCTGCCCCCACAATTCCTGTGGGAGCGAGCCTGCTCGCGATAGCTGAGTCCCAGCCACCGTCAAGCTGACTGATCCACCGCATCGCGAGCAGGCTCGCTCCCACAGACACGAGGCACAGCATGCAAATCAAACTCGCCAACCCCCGTGGCTTCTGCGCCGGTGTGGACCGGGCGATCGAAATCGTCAACCGCGCCCTGGAAGTCTTCGGGCCGCCGATCTATGTGCGCCACGAAGTGGTCCACAACAAATTCGTCGTCGAAGACCTGCGTAGCCGTGGGGCGATTTTCGTCGAGGAACTGGACCAGGTGCCGGACGACGTCATCGTGATCTTCAGCGCCCATGGGGTTTCCCAAGCGGTGCGCACCGAAGCCGCCGGCCGTGGCCTGAAGGTATTCGATGCCACTTGCCCACTGGTGACCAAGGTGCACATTGAGGTGGCGCGCTACAGTCGCGACGGTCGCGAATGCATCCTGATCGGCCACGAAGGCCATCCGGAAGTCGAAGGCACCATGGGCCAATACGATGCCAGCAACGGTGGTGCGATCTACCTGGTCGAAGACGAGGACGACGTTGCGGCCTTGCAGGTGCGCAACCCTGAGAGCCTGGCTTTTGTCACCCAGACGACCCTGTCCATGGATGACACCAGTCGTGTGATCGACGCCCTGCGTGCTCGTTTCCCGGCCATCGGCGGCCCGCGCAAGGATGACATCTGCTACGCCACCCAGAACCGTCAGGACGCGGTCAAGCAACTGGCCAACGAATGTGATGTAGTGCTGGTTGTCGGTAGCCCGAACAGCTCCAACTCCAACCGCTTGCGCGAGCTGGCCGAGCGCATGAATACGCCGGCCTACCTGATTGATGGCGCTGAGGACATGCAACGCAGCTGGTTCGATGGCGTCGAGCGCATCGGCATTACCGCCGGCGCTTCCGCGCCGGAAGTGCTGGTGCGCGGCGTGATCCAGCAATTGCAGGCCTGGGGCGCAACCGGTGCCGATGAGTTGGCCGGTCGCGAAGAAAACATCACGTTCTCGATGCCGAAAGAGCTGCGCGTCCGCTCCTTGCTTTAAGTTCTTTCTCGCATAGCGCCTGCTTGGCTTCGACGCTTTCCAGGCGAACGCGGCCGGAGGGCGCCAATACCACTTGATGGTGGCTGACCGGCCCGCGTTTGGCGCAGACATGCAGCGTGCCTGCCTGGAATGCGCCGTTGGCGTGTAGCGCTTCTCCCTGGCTGCCGAACCTCACCCTGCGTTTCACCGGCTGGTTGCCGGCCACCCGGGCGCTTGCCCTGCGCTCCATCAGTACGGTCTTGTCCTTGTCGTCCAGGGTAATGCGCCAACCCCGGCCCCAATCGCCGTCTATCCCCCTGAGCACGACTGTCTGGTTGCGGGCAATGGCTTCGGTGCGGGCGCTGCGCAAGCCGCTGATCAGCAACTGCGCGGTGTCCTCGCGTTCGATGGATTCGATCAGCTCTTTGTAGCCCGCGCCGGCCCACGGCAGAACAATTGCGGCAATTGCCAGTCCCATGAGCAGTTCGATCAGGCTGAAGCCCTGTTGATACATGACGTCTCCTCCCTGGAGAGCGTGAAGCGAATTCAAGACTAATGAATCATTGTGGTGAGGGGATTTATCCCCTTTGGGCTGCGTAGCAGCCCCAATGAAGCTAAATCCCCTCGTCACAGATGCACACAAAGGCGGTGGTTTGTTCTAGCGTGTACAAGCAGGTATAGCCGACGGCAACGGAGGGCACCGATGGATCTTCGTACAAAAGGTTTCACGCTGATCGAGGTGCTGGTGGCCCTCGGCGTGCTGCTGATCCTGATCACCATGGCGGTGCCGGCGTTTACCGGATCGATGCAGAGCACCAAGGCCGATACCGAGATCGGCGATCTGCGTCGGGCGCTGAACTTTGCCCGCATGGAGGCGATCGACCGCGGTATCACCACGCGAATTCGTCCCACGGCCCAAGGCAGTGTCTGGAGTGGCGAACTGACGGTGTATGACAGTACTGGCTCGTCGCCCAATGTATTGCGGGTTGTTCCAGCAATGGGCAGCGGCGCGACTCTGACGCTAACCTCAGAGGTGAGCAATATTGATTTCAACAACCTTGGCGGGTTGTCGGCACCGACCACGCCGGTGAGTTTCAATTATGTACGAGGGGCGCAGAGCAGGACGCTGAGTGTTTGCCTCAATGGAAGAATCGTATTGGGTGGAAGTTGCGGATGAAGGGTTGCAGTAAAAGGGCGCAGGCCGGCATGACGTTGATCGAGGTGCTGGTGGCGGTGCTGATTCTCGGCGTCGGCTTGCTGGGGGCGGCAATGATCCAGCTCAATGCGCTCAAGTACACCGACAGTTCGCGCATGACCAGTCAGGCCAGTTTCATTGCCTACGACCTGCTGGACCGCATTCGCGCCAATTCCGGCGCCGACTACACCATCACGCCGCCCAGCTCGCCGAACCTCAGCGTGGCCCGGGACCAGGACCTTTATGATTTCAAGACCAACATCATCGCCTTCGGCGGCGCCACTGCCACCGGCACCATTGCGCTGAATCAGCGGGTCTACACCATCACCATTTCCTGGGACGACGCACGCGCCGCCAACACCACCAACGCGGCCGAGGCGCGGCGCAGCTTTGTGCTGACCAGTCGCGTCGCCGTCGATCCGGTGGGGGCGACGCCATGAACCGGCACAGTCGCGGTTTTGGCCTGATCGAGTTGATGATCGCGCTGGTGCTCAGCTTGATCGTCGTGCTGGGTGTCGTGCAGATCTTCATCGCCGCCAAGAACACCTACATCAGCCAGAGCGCGGCGGCGGTGATGCAGGAGGACGCCCGGTTCGTACTGAGCAAAATGGTCCAGGAGATTCGCATGGTGGGCATGTTCGGTTGCCTGGGGACCATTACCGATGCGTCCACGGCCAATGATTTCAATGCCAGCCAGATCACCCCGATCCGCTGGGACAACGCTAACCGGAGATTGACCCTGGTCACCGCGGACATAGGCAGTGGCGGGAGCACTCCGACCTGGACCGTCGTCTCCGATTGCCGCACCTCGGCGACGGCCTATACCAATGCACGGTTACCGGCAGCGGGGCAGTTGGCCTTCCCGATCCGCCGACTGATCTACAGCTTCAACAACAATCAATTGCTGTTGGGCAGTGGCGCCGGCAACCCGACCTTGTCGGTGCTGGTGGATAACGTACGGGCATTCGACGTGACCTTCGGCGTGGCCGGCAGCGCGACGGATATCGCGGCGTCGAGCTACACCGCCAACCCGGCAGACCCGGCACTGATCCGCAGCGTACGCTTGACCCTGACGCTCTTTGATCCGAAGAACGCGGTGCGCGAGCAGACCTTCAATGTGGTTGCCGCCTTGCGCAACCGGCTTCTATGAGGGGGCGATCGATGAGTTCGATGAATCTCAAGCATCGCCAGCGAGGCATGGCTCTGCTGGTTAGCCTGGTTTTTCTGTTGCTGCTGACGCTGATCGGCCTGTCGTCGATGCAGAGCGCCACTCTCCAGGAAAAAATGACCAGCAGCGTCATGCTGCGCAACCAGTCCTTCCAGATTGCCGAGGCGGCGTTGAGGGTGGGTGAGAGCGCGGTGCAGGTCGAGACCTATTCACTGGCGGTCTGTACCACCGCGACTCAGTGCGCGCCACCGGCCGAGTCGGCGACCATCATGGCGGCCGGGCGCAATTCATCCTCGGGGGTGCTCTGGGTCGCCGCTGGTGGCGGGTTTTATGGCGTGCAGAACATCGGCACCACGCTCGCGGCGGTCAATGTACCCAGCAATACATCCGCGACGCTGTACCGGATCACGGCGGTAGCCGTGGTGGGCAATAACCAGCGCAGCGTGGTGGAGAGCATCTATGCGAAATACTGAGGCTCGCCGTGGCTGGATAGCGATGTTGTGGGGGGTATTGCTCAGCCTTTATCTGGCTGCCCCGGCCTATGCGTTCACGCCTTCGGACTCGCCGTTGCTGAGTGCGGGTGCCGTCACGCCGAACGTGATGCTGCTGATCGATGACTCGGGGAGTATGAACAACATTATCTGGGCGGCGGGGTTTGATCCGGCTGTGACGCAAGTGCGCACTTATGCCTGCAGCGCCAGTAACAACTGTAACGACAGGTATGAGCTGGACCTGGAAGATTCGAACATCCTGTTGGTGGGCCTGTTGCGTGGCGGCTGCTCGTCTGGCTGGTACGGTTTCTATCGACCCAGCATTGGGCGGGTCTGCCTTCGGTTGCCAGATCCTGTGGGAGGCGGCAATACCCGTTACACCGGTAAATACCTGGCGTATCTGGTGACCCTGGCCAACGGCTCGAGCCGGGATTTCACCACCGGCACGATTCCCAACGATTATCGAATCAACGTGGCGCGGGATGTGTCCAACGACCTGGTTGCCAGCAATCGTGCCTTGCGTATCGGCCTCGCCACGTTCAACCCGCCCAACAGCAGCAATTCCGGGCCAGGAGGCTACATCGCTCGCGCCATCAGCGACCTTTCGCCGGTCAGCGGCAGCGTGACCCAGACCCAGGCCAACAGCAACTACACTGCCCTGATCAACGCGATCAACGGTCTGGGCGCCGTGGCGAATACGCCGCTGGCCGAGAGCTATTACGAAGTCACCCGTTATTTCAGGGGCATGGCGCCGTACTACAACAGCACACCGGCCACCTATACCAGCCCGATCCAGTACCGTTGCCAGAAAAACTTCGGCGTGGTGATCACCGACGGCTTGCCTACCTATGATCGTACGTTTCCCACCAACGACCCGCTGGGAGGGGCCCGCTTGCCGAACTGGGATGGCATCAGCACCAACGATGGTGACAACCCCAGCGGTGACGGCGAGGGCGATACGCTGTACCTGGACGACATCGCCAAGTTCGCCTTCGACATCGACATGCGCTCCACCGGCACCGATGCCACCGGCCAGAGCTGGAACGCCACGGATTTCACTCGGCAGTACCTGAACACCTACACCGTGGGTTTTACCGCCACCAATCAAATGCTGTCCGACGCCGCCCGCTACGGGGCAGGCAAGTATTACCAGGCGACCGACAGCGAAGGCCTCAACTCTGCGTTGGCCTCTGCCCTGAGCGATATCACCTCCAAGGCCGGCTCCGGGGGCGCTGGCACCACCAACGCCGCCACGGTGTCCAACACCTCCAGCTACTACCAGACCACCTACGACCCCAAGGACTGGCGCGGGACCATCCGGGCATTCGGCTTCACCACGGCAGGTACGGTCAACAGGGCTGCGGTGCAATGGACCACCGACACGGCCATCGTGCCCGGTGCCACGGCGCCGATTTACCAGTCGTGGAATACCGCGACCAATGTGCCTGTCACCCTGGCCTACGCTAACTTCTCGCCGGCCCAGCAAACCAGCCTCAGTCAGAACCTGCCCACGGGGATCACCGGTAACGATCTGGTGGAGTGGAGCAAGGGGGTCAATAAGACCGGTTTGAAGGTGCGCAGTGTATTGCTGGGGGACATCATCAATTCGCCGTTGGTGCTGGCATCGCCCAATGAGCAGACCGCTGCGGATTTGCTCAACGACACCAGCTACAGCACGTACCTGACCACCAAGGCGACGAATATGAATACCAGCCTGGTGGTGAACGCCAACGACGGTTTTTTCAGCGTCATCAACAGTGCCAACGGTACCCGGCGTTACGCCTATATGCCGTCGAGCGTGCTGCCCTCGTTGCAGAGCATTGCCGACACCAACTACATCAATGGTGTGAGCCACAAGTTCCTGGTGGATGGACAGGTCGGCGTATTCGATACGCAATCGGGGAGTGTCTGGAAGACCGTGGCCCTGGGCGGCACTGGTGCCGGGGGCAAGACGTTCTATGCGGTTCAGTTGTTCGATGCGACAGCGGGCAATGTGTTGCGGGCGTTGTGGGAGATCAGCGCGCCGACCGTGGCCAACACCGCCAACGCCTTCAATGACCTGGGCTACGCCTACGCCCGGCCCGAAGTCGCCCGCCTGGCGGATGGGCGCTGGGCGGCGTTCATTTCCAATGGCTACGGCAGCAACAGCGGTGTCGCGGCGTTGTACGTGGTGGATATCCGCGACGGCTCGCTGATCAGGAAAATCGTCATCAACAGCAGCGAGACCGGCAATGGCTTGTCGTCGGTCAAACTGCGGGTCAATTCCCAGAACGTGGTGCAGGCGGCTTACGGTGGCGACTTGAAAGGGCGGATGTGGAAGTTCGACCTCAGTGCTACTTCCCCGACCACATGGGGCGTGGCGTTTTCCGGCCAGCCGTTGTTCACCACCTCTGGTGGCGCGACTCAGCCGATCACCGTTCAACCGCTGCTGGCGGACAACCCGCAGGGCGGTACCCAGGTGTTTTTCGGCACCGGCAAGTTCAACGAAACGGCGGATAAACTCAACAAGGACCTGCAAGGGTTCTACTCGATATGGGACGCCACCGGCGGTGCCGGGCAAATCACCGTGTCGAACCTGCAGGCCCAGTCGATCACGGGGGTGTTCTCAGGCAGTACGGGGCAGTTCGTGACCACCAGCCAGACCGACGTGGCTTATCCTTCGAAAAAGGGCTGGTACCTGCCCTTGGTGTACAACAACGTGCTGACCGGAGAGCGGGTGATCAACCCGGCCAATCTGGTGAGCGGGCGCGTGGTCTTTACCACGGCTGCCGTGGACACCACCGACCCTTGCGCCAGCTTTGGTACCGGCAAACTGATCGAAGTGGATGCGTTCAACGGTAAGATGCTCAACTATGCGGTGCTCGATACCAACGGTGACGGCAAGCTCAACAGCTCTGACACGATTTCCAGCGGGGTGGTCTTCACGGGCGGTATTCCGACCTTGAGCGCCGTGGTTAGCGCCAGTGGGGCTACCAACATGATCGTCAACGATTCCAGCGGCAATATCACCGAGTTGCTGGAAAAATCCGTGGGCGGCAGCCGTCGCATCATGTGGCGGCAAATACAGTGAGAGGCAAGGCATGCGCAGATCCAACCGGGGTTTCACCTTGATCGAAATCATGATCGTGATTGCGATCATCGGTATCGTGATCACCGTCGGCTATCCGAGCCTGACCGAATACATGAAGAAGGGCCGACGCACCGAAATAGCTGGGTTGCTGTCGCAGCAGGCGCAGATTCTCGAGCGCTACTACTCGAAGAACAACGTCTACACCAACGCGACCGGCCTGAGCAGCGGTAACGATTTCTACACCATTACCCCGACCCTGGCAGACCAGAGCTTCACCCTGACCGCCGTGCGCAAGAGTGGCTCGTCCATGGCCACGGACAAATGCGGTGACTTCACGATCAACAATACCGGTGTGCGGAGCATGATCAACGCTGCTGCCGGGCTGACCACCAAGGATTGTTGGGGCCGCTGAGTTTCTTTTATTCGGGCGCTGTCTTGCGCCCTCTGTCTTATGAGTCGAATCAGAACATGACCAGGCAACAGCAAGTGGTGATTGTCGGCGGCGGAGTCATTGGCCTGTTGACAGCGTTCAATCTGGCGTCCGAAGGGCAGCGCGTGGTGCTGCTGGACCGCTCCAGTGTCGGCCAGGAATCGTCCTGGGCCGGCGGCGGTATCGTGTCGCCGTTGTACCCCTGGCGCTATAGCCCGGCGGTCACGGCGTTGGCCCATTGGTCGCAGGACTTTTATCCACAACTGGGCGAGCGCTTGTTCGCGGCGACCGGGGTCGATCCGCAAGTGCATGTCACCGGATTGTATTGGTTGGACCTGGATGACCAGGAAGAAGCGCTGGCCTGGGCCGAACGGGAAGGGCGTCCGTTGCTGGCTGTGGATATCTCAATTGTCCACGATGCGGTGCCGGTGCTGGGCGCGGGTTTTTCCCGGGCGATCTACATGGCCGACGTGGCCAACGTGCGTAATCCCCGGTTGGTGAAATCCCTCAAGGCGGCGTTGCAGGCGCTACCTAATGTCACGTTGCATGAACACTGTGAAGTCAGCGGATTCATCCGTGATGGCGGGCGAGTGGTGGGGGTGCACAGTTCTGCCGGTGAAATTCGTGGCGATGAAGTGGTACTGGCCGCCGGTGCCTGGAGTGGCGAGCTGCTCAAGACATTGGGCTTGAAGTTGCCGGTCGAGCCGGTCAAGGGCCAGATGATCTTGTACAAGTGCGCGTCGGATTTTCTGTCGAGCATGGTGCTGGCCAAAGGGCGTTATGCGATTCCGCGTCGTGATGGGCATATCCTGGTTGGTAGCACGCTGGAGCGCGAAGGTTTTGACAAGACCCCGACTGATGTTGCGCTGGAGAGTCTGAAGGCTTCGGCGGTGGCACTTATTCCGGAACTGGCCGATGCTGAGGTGGTTGGGCATTGGGCTGGGCTGCGGCCCGGATCGCCCGAAGGCATTCCTTATATCGGCGAGGTGCCTGGGGTGGCGGGGTTGTGGTTGAACTGTGGGCATTATCGCAATGGGTTGGTGTTGGCGCCGGCGTCGTGTCGGTTGTTTACGGATTTGATGTTGGGGCTTGAGCCTGTGATTGATCCTGCGCCTTATGCGCCAGCGGGGCGCTTGTAAGGTTCGGTTTTGGCTTGGGAGTTTTGGTGACGAGGCGGCCTTAAAGCCGACCGGGATTTGTTGACCGAGTACATATCCATTCCTGCGGTAACGGCCACTTATGGTTTCGCTTTTACAGCGACTCACTTTCGAAGAGCCCGGAAGCCGGCCCAGTCGAAAGTAAGCAAAGCGCTTCTGCCCCACCACTCGGTGCCTCGCCTAGGCTCGGCATGCCCGAACGAAGGCATTGCTCCGTGGGCCGCCGCGAAGGGCCATCCATGGCCCAGCGCGGCTACCTCGGCATCCATGCCGAGGTGCCCACTGCGCAATACCTGCGTTCGGCCATCGTGGTTAACGGGGCGCCGAGATCAACGTCCACCGCGAGGCGGCCTGACAGCCGGCCTGGCTCTCCCCGGTGGTACACCAATCAGATTTTGTGGGAGCAAAGCTTGCTCGCGAAGGCGGCCTTACAGCCGACCTGCTTCTCCTGCTGTGCCCCCGATCCAATTGTGGGGCTGTTCGCGAAGGCGGCGGTACAGTCGATGAATATGTTGAATGCTCCAGTCTCTTCGCGAGCAGGCTCGCTCCCACAGGAGGATCGCGATCATCAAAAAATCAGGTCGGCTATAAGGCCGCCTCGCAGTGGACGTTGATCTCGGCGCCCCGTTAACCACGCTGGCCGAACGCAGGTATTGCGTAGTGGGCATCCCGGCATGGATGCCGGGATAGCCGCGCTGGGCCATGGATGGCCCTTCGCGGCGGGCCCACGGAGCAATGCCGGAGTGAGGGCACACCGAGCCTAGGCGAGGTGCCGAGTGGTGGGGCAGGAGCGCTTTGGTTACTTTCGCGCTTTTCGAAAGTGACCCGCTGTAAGAGCGGAACCATAAGTAGCCGTTACCGCAGAAACGGATATACACACCGCCCTCACAGCCGACCTGTCTTTGTGGGAATGATCGGACAAAGTTCTGATTCGAACCGAATTTTCAGACGAGTTCTGGCGGTTGCCGGGTGGGAAGGGCTTTGGCTAACCTTTTCCCGTCGCTGCCAATTCAGCGTCCGGGCGTCGCGGCCCGCTAACTTGGTGCATAATTCCAGTCGACGACAGTGCTTCGGTATTTGTCGTCGTGCCATGGCTGGCTGTGCGTGGGATACCTTCGGGTATGCCGGGTGTTCAAGTTCTCGGTCCGCGAACCTGCGTACAGCTGCCACCTCCAATTGCGTCGCGGCGATCGGTGGCAGCTCCAAAAACTTGGAGATGCACAATGATTAAAGATACGCCCAATCCCCCCGAAAAAGGTTCCTCGTCAACCGGCGTCGATCCTGATCACCAAAAACTCGATGAAGCCGCCAAACGCGCCCTCGACTATTACCTCGGCCCAAAACCCGAAGCCAAAAAGAAACCAACCTCAAACCAGTTATTCACTGTAGTGGACGGCATCGACACCGAATGCCTCCTCACCAACCTCAGCGAAACCCTGGCCTCCGCCAACGCAACGGTCAGCGACCTGGCCTTCGAGCTCGAAGGCTCGCGGCGACATATCGCCTTGGGGGTACAGCAATTGATTGAGTTGAGTGAGTTATTGGCCAATCGTGTTCTGGACGAGTGGGTACCTGTGCCGGAGGGCTAGAGAGCGGCGTTACAGAGGGTGAACGCCGAACCTGTGGTGAGAGAGCTTGCTCCCGCTGGGACCTGAGATCTCGGAGTGTGAGGTTGATTGAGTCGCTGCTTTGGGGCTGCTTCGCAGCCCAACGGGGATAAATCCCCTCGCCACAGAGGCAGGCGCGGGCTTCGAAACCGCGGCTCAATCCAACCCCAACTTCTTTAACCGATACCGCATCGACCGAAACGACAACTTCAACCGCTGCGCCGCCGCCGTGCGGTTCCAGCGGGTTTGCTCCAGGGCCTGGAGGATGAGCTTGCGCTCGACGTCTTCCAGGTAATCCTCCAGGTTGTCGACCTGCATCAAATCGGGATTGCCCGCCTCAGTAGTACTATTACCCTCGGCCAGGCGCAGGTCGTCGGCTTCGATTTGTTGCTGTTCGCAAAGGGTGTAGGCACGTTCAAGCATGTTCTCCAGTTCCCGCACGTTGCCCGGGAAGCGGTAATTCCTGAGAGCGTCCAACGCCTGGGGATGCAACTTGGCCGGTGGACTACCGGTGTTGGCCGCCAGACGCTGGAGCATGTGATTGGCCAGCGGTTCGATGTCTTCGCGACGTTCGCGCAAGGGCGGGACGCGCAGTTCGATGACATTTAGCCGGTAATACAAATCCTGGCGAAAGCGCCCGGCGGCGACTTCGGCATCCAGGTCCTTGTGGGTGGCGCAGAGAATTCGCACGTCCACCACTTCTTCCTGTTGGCCGCCAACAGCGCGCACGGCCTTTTCCTGGATGGCGCGCAGTAGCTTGACCTGCATCGCCAGGGGCAGGTCGGCCACTTCATCGAGGAACAAGGTCCCGCCATGGGCGGCCTGGAACAGCCCGGGCTTGTCTTCGATGGCGCCGCTGAAGCTGCCTTTTCGATGGCCAAAAAACTCGCTTTCCATCAGCTCAGTGGGAATCGCTCCACAGTTGACTGGCACAAAACCCTGGTTGGAACGGGGCCCCTGTTCGTGGATCAGCCGGGCGACCAGTTCCTTGCCGCAGCCCGATTCCCCGCTGATGTACACCGGTGCCTGGCTGCGAGCGAGTTTTTCGATCTGTTTGCGCACATTGCGCATCGGCGGGGAGTCACCCAGCAGGCAACGCTCGATAGTGCTTGCCGGAAGAGCGACCGGCGGCAGGCGCAGGGCGCTGCTGACCAGCTCCCGCAACCGACCCAGGTCGACCGGCTTGGTCAGGAAGTCGAAGGCGCCGGCCTTGAGGGCGTCGATGGCGGTTTCCAGGCTGCCGTAGGCAGTGATCATCGCCACGGGCAGCTGCGGGTAGCGCTGCTGGATGTGCTGCACCAGTTCCAGGCCGGTGCCATCGGGCAGGCGCATGTCGGTCAGGCACAGGTCGAAGGTATCCCCCGCCAGCAGGCTTTGGGCCTCGGCCAGGTTCTTGGCGCTGCGGGTGTCGAGTTTCATCCGGCCCAGGGTAATGTCCAGGAGTTCGCGGATGTCCGGTTCGTCGTCGACGATCAGGATTCGTTGCCGTGAGCGAATATTCAAATCTGTTTCCGTCCGTGAGCAAAGGTGATGCGAAAGCAGCCGCCGCCTTGGCGTGGTTTGAAGTCTAGGCGGGCCTGGTTGCTTTCGCACAGCTCACGGGACAGATAGAGCCCAAGGCCGGTGCCCTGGCTACTGGTGGTAAAGAAGGGCTCGAACAAGTGCGCTTGCTGTTCTGGAGTCACGCCGGGGCCGTTGTCGATGATGTCCAGTGTGGACAGCTGGCTGTGGGGGTCGATGAACAGTTTCAGCCAGACCTCGGCCTGTTCGTGGGCCATTGCGCTGTGGCGCCAGGCGTTGCGCAGCAGGTTGTCGAGTACCTGGGTCAACTGGTCGGGGTCCATCAGCGTGGTGTAGTCGCCCGGATCGATGCTCAGGTGCAATTGCTGGTGCTCGGCCATGCTTTCGTGGGCCTGTCGGACGAACTGTTCGAGCCAGGTCCGCAGATCGAGGCGTTGGGGTGTGGTTTGCTGGCGGCGAGACAGTTGCAGGACGTTTTCAATGACGCGATTCATTCGTTGAGAGTGATCTTGAATAATCTGCGTCAGACGCCGATCCGCGTCGTTCAGTTCCTCGGATTCGCGCAGCAATTGCGCCGCGTGGCTGATGGCGCCCAGGGGGTTGCGGATTTCGTGGGCGATGCCGGCCGTCAGGCGTCCGAGGGAGGCTAGCTTGAGTTGTTGGGCCTGCTGCGCAACCTGGGCCAGGTCTTCGAGGAAGACCAGGATCTGATGTTGCTCGTTGTGGCCCAGGGCGATGAAGCTCGGTTGCAGTGCCAGGCCTGTGCCGCTGATGGTCAGGCTCTGTGCGCGCAGGCTAGGGTTGTTCAGCCACAGTCGCAGACGTTCGACCAGGGCGACGGAGTAGTCATCGATCCGCTGGCCGACCAGGTCGTGCATGCCCAGCAGGTTCAAGGCGCTTTCGTTGGCCAGTTGTACCCGACGTTCGCGGTCCAGCACCAGGATGCCGGTGCGCATGCGTTGCAGGATCAGCGCGTTGAGTGCTTCGAGGCCGATCACTTCGCTGGCCCGTTGCTCAGCCAGGGTTTCGCTGGCTTCCAGTCGTCGGGTCAGGCCTTGTACCAGCAGGGCGGCGGCGAAGCACAGTGCCCCCAGGGTCCCGGCTTGCAGGTAGCTGCTGGGGCGGTTCGAGTCGCTCAGGCCGAGGAAGAAAGTCGAGCCGACGATACCGATCGTGGCGACAGCGGCGATCAACAGGCCGACTCGGCCTCGCAATAGCGTATTGCCGATGGCTACCGAGACGATGAGCAGGTTGCCGATGGCGCTGGGCACACCGCCTGCG
The DNA here is from genome assembly GCF_013347965.1 of Pseudomonas bijieensis. NCBI lineage: Bacteria > Pseudomonadati > Pseudomonadota > Gammaproteobacteria > Pseudomonadales > Pseudomonadaceae > Pseudomonas > Pseudomonas bijieensis. The sequence goes on from NZ_CP048810.1 coordinate 5,175,237, forward strand.
GCGAAGAACAGCCACGAAAGCAGCAGTACGTCGGTGAGGGCCAGGCCGAACAGCCGGGCAGGGCGGCGAGTGTTTTCAAGGAACACTACAAGCAGGATGTTCAGCACCAGATACAACCAACTGCCGCTGCGCAGCAGGTCGTCGTTGGCGAACTCCAGCAGGCGATTGTCCAGTTTGCTGGAGATCAGCAGCACCAGGGTGATGCCGATGCTCAGGCGGTACAGGTGATAGAGACGCAGCAGACGCTGCGTCTGTTTTTCGCGCGGGCTTGAGGTCTCAGCGCTCACGAGTGCCCGGGCCTTGCTCGAGGTGAGCCTGGCTGCAATACCATTGTTGTTCGAGGGCCAGTGCCCGGTCGCGAGGCAGGTGTACGCCGCAATGAGCGCAACGGACCATGGGGGGAGCGTCCTGCTCGCGGGGTGCCTGTGATGGGGAAGAGGTGCTCTTGAGCTTGCGCCAGAACCATACCGCGGCGGCAATCAGGGCGATCCAGAACAGTAAACGAAGCATGATGGGCGGCTTTTTGGCTAATGATCCGGCAGTTTAGCCAAGGACATGAACGGCGCACAGCGCTATAAAAGCCAGGCACAAAAAAGGGAGACCGTCGGGTCTCCCTTTTGGCTGATGCCCTGGTCTCAGTCGAACAGGCCGAAGGTCAGGTGGCTGAACCAGGAGCGGTCGCTGGACTCGTTCTCAGGCTCTTCTTCTTCGATCACGTCACCATTTTCATCCTTGGGCTTGAGTTCGTTCGGGATGGCTTCCTTGGCATCCTGGAATTGGCGTTGCACGTCCTGGTTGGCGCGCGTCTCTCCCGGCGGCAGCGGCGGACGCGACTCGATCAGGCCCAGGGTCGCCTTGCTCAGCCACGAACGGTTGTCCGCTTCGTCGACCCGCGGGGTGAACTGACCATCGACCAGGGATGGGTGATCCGGGTAGTTCAGCTTGAGGGTTTCCAGGCTGGTGGCCGCCAGGTCGTCCAGGTGCAGGCGCTGGTACGCTTCGATCATCACGGCCAGGCCGTCGCCCACCGATGGGGTTTCCTGGAAGTTTTCCACCACGTAGCGACCGCGGTTGGCAGCGGCGACGTAGGCCTGACGAGTCAGGTAGTAGTCGGCTACGTGGATTTCGTAGGACGCCAGCAGGTTGCGCAGGTAGATCATGCGCTGCTTGGCGTCCGGCGAGTAGCGGCTATTGGGGAAGCGGCTGGTCAGCTGGGCGAACTCATTGTAGGAGTCGCGCGCGGCGCCCGGGTCACGCTTGGTCATGTCCAGCGGCAGGAAACGCGCCAGCAGGCCGACGTCCTGGTCGAAGGAGGTCAGGCCCTTGAGGTAATAGGCGTAATCGACATTCGGGTGCTGCGGGTGCAGGCGAATGAAGCGCTCGGCGGCGGATTTGGCGGCTTCCGGCTCGGCGTTCTTGTAGTTGGCGTAGATCAGTTCCAATTGGGCCTGATCGGCGTAGCGACCGAACGGATACCGCGACTCCAGGGCCTTGAGCTTGGCGGTGGCGCTGGTATAGCTGTTGTTATCCAGGTCGTTCTGCGCCTGTTGGTACAGTTCGACTTCGCTCAGGTTTTCGTCTACGACTTCCTTCGACGAGCAAGCAGCAGTCAATGCGAGGATGGCGATCAGCAGCAGGTGTTTCACTTGCATGGCGGCTTGCGTCCCTATGACGGCCGCTGTCTTGGGCGGGGCCGTCCTGTTATGATGAGCGCCCCGTTGAAAAGCCTCGGGGCAAAAGACGCCGTATTTAACCACAAGCGCGCAGCCGAAACCAAAGGCTGTGCCGACGCCCAGTCCGAGCATGTCCGATAAAATAGAACTTCGCGCAGAGGTGCCGTCCGAATTGGGCGGCCAACGCCTCGATCAAGTCGCCGCACAACTCTTCGCCGAGCACTCGCGCTCGCGCCTTTCCGCCTGGATCAAGGACGGCCGCCTGACTGTGGATGGGGCGGTGATCCGCCCGCGCGACATCGTCCACGGCGGTGCCATCCTCGAGCTGACCGCCGAGCAGGAGGCCCAGGGAGAATGGGTCGCCCAGGACATCGCCCTGGACATCGTCTATGAAGACGACGACATCCTGGTGATCAACAAGCCGGCGGGCCTGGTGGTGCACCCGGCTGCCGGTCATGCCGACGGGACGTTGCTCAATGCCTTGCTGCACCATGTACCGGACATCATCAATGTGCCGCGTGCCGGCATCGTGCATCGTCTGGACAAGGACACCACCGGTCTGATGGTGGTGGCCAAGACCATCCAGGCGCAGACACAACTGGTCACTCAGTTGCAAAGCCGCAGCGTCAGCCGTATCTATGAGTGCATCGTGATCGGCGTGGTCACCGCCGGTGGCAAGATCAACGCACCGATTGGCCGTCACGGCCAGCAGCGCCAGCGCATGGCGGTGATGGAGGGCGGCAAGCAGGCGGTCAGCCATTATCGTGTGCTTGAACGCTTCCGTTCCCACACGCATGTGCGGGTCAAGCTGGAAACCGGGCGTACCCACCAGATCCGTGTGCACATGGCCCACATCAACTTTCCGTTGGTGGGTGACCCGGCCTACGGCGGTCGCTTCCGCATTCCGCCAGCCGCCAGCCAGACCATGGTCGAATCGCTGAAGAATTTCCCGCGCCAGGCGCTGCACGCGCGTTTCCTGGAGTTGGATCATCCGACGACCGGCAAGCGCATGAGCTGGGAGTCGCCGTTGCCGGATGACTTTGTCTGGCTGCTGACGTTGCTCAAGCAGGACCGCGAGGCGTTCGTCGGATGAGTGACTGGCTGATACCCGACTGGCCTGCGCCGGCCCGGGTCAAGGCCTGCGTCACCACCCGAGGGGGCGGCGTCAGCCTGGCGCCGTTCGACAGCCTCAACCTGGGCGATCATGTGGGCGACGACCCCACGGCTGTCGCCGAAAACCGCCGTCGTCTCACCGATCAGTTCGCCATCACCCCGGCCTGGCTGCAGCAGGTCCACGGCATTGCCGTGGTCGAGGCTGACCCCACCCAGGTAGCGACCGCCGATGCCAGTTGGACCGACACACCGGGTATCGCCTGCGCGGCAATGACGGCGGACTGCCTGCCCGTACTGTTCTGCAACCGTGCCGGCACCCGCGTCGCAGCGGCCCATGCCGGTTGGCGCGGGCTGGCCAACGGTGTGCTGGAGGCCACCCTCGACAGCCTTGCCGTGCCTGCGGATGAAATCCTCGCCTGGCTCGGCCCGGCCATTGGTGCGCAAGCGTTTGAAGTCGGGCCGGAGGTGCGTGAAGCCTTCATCGCGCAATTGCCCCTGGCGAGCCAAGCCTTCGCTGCTAGCCCCAACGCCGGCAAGTTCCTGGCCGATATCTACCAACTGGCCCGTCTGCGTCTGGCCGCGCGCGGGGTCACGGCCGTCTACGGTGGCGGTCTCTGCACCGTGACAGACCCTCGTTTCTTTTCCTACCGCCGCAATCCGCGCACCGGTCGCTTCGCCTCGCTGGTCTGGATCGAACGCTAGACTTCTCTGATCTGTATCAAGGGCGCCCGGCTTGAATCTTCCAGAATCGACCACATGTATAACGGTATCTGGCAGGTTTCTTCATTCAGGATGTTTCCAAGGTCCGGCCTGCTCATTAGGAAGGTGACCCATGCGTATTGATCGTTTAACCAGCAAATTACAGTTGGCCCTGTCCGATGCCCAGTCCCTGGCCGTCGGCCTGGACCATCCCGGTATCGAACCGGCGCATTTGATGCAAGCCATGCTCGAACAGCAGGGCGGTTCCATCAAGCCCCTGCTGATGCAGGTCGGCTTTGACGTCAACAGCCTGCGCAAAGAACTGGCGAAAGAACTCGACCAGTTACCCAAGATCCAGAATCCGACCGGTGACGTGAACATGTCCCAGGACCTGGCGCGGCTGCTCAACCAGGCCGATCGCCTGGCCCAGCAGAAGGGCGACCAGTTCATTTCCAGCGAGCTGGTGCTGCTCGCCGCCATGGACGAAAACAGTAAGCTCGGCAAACTCCTGCTTGGCCAAGGCGTGAGCAAGAAAGCCCTGGAAAATGCCATCAACAACCTGCGTGGCGGCGAAGCGGTCAACGACGCCAACCACGAAGAGTCGCGCCAGGCGCTGGATAAATACACCGTCGACCTGACCAAGCGTGCCGAAGAAGGCAAGCTCGACCCGGTGATCGGCCGTGACGACGAGATCCGCCGCACGATCCAGGTGCTGCAACGCCGCACCAAGAACAACCCGGTGCTGATCGGTGAGCCGGGCGTGGGTAAAACCGCCATCGCCGAGGGCCTGGCCCAGCGCATCATCAACGGCGAAGTGCCGGATGGCCTCAAGGGCAAGCGGCTGCTGTCCCTGGATATGGGGGCCTTGATCGCCGGCGCCAAATACCGTGGTGAATTCGAAGAGCGGCTCAAGGCGCTGCTCAATGAGCTGTCCAAGCAGGAAGGACAGATCATCCTGTTCATCGATGAACTGCACACCATGGTCGGTGCGGGCAAGGGTGAAGGCTCGATGGACGCCGGCAACATGCTCAAGCCAGCGTTGGCTCGTGGCGAGCTGCACTGCGTCGGCGCGACCACGCTCAACGAGTACCGCCAATATATAGAGAAAGACGCGGCCCTTGAGCGGCGCTTCCAGAAAGTACTGGTGGAGGAGCCGAGCGAAGAGGACACCATCGCTATCCTGCGCGGCCTTAAAGAACGCTATGAAGTTCACCACAAGGTGGCGATTACCGATGGCGCGATCATCGCGGCGGCCAAGCTCAGCCACCGCTACATCACCGACCGCCAATTGCCGGACAAGGCCATCGACCTGATCGACGAGGCGGCCAGTCGCATCCGCATGGAAATCGACTCCAAGCCTGAAGTGCTGGATCGGTTGGAGCGGCGACTGATTCAACTCAAGGTCGAATCCCAGGCCCTGAAGAAAGAAAGCGACGAAGCGGCGAAGAAGCGTCTGGAAAGGCTGCAGGAAGAAATCGTTCGCCATGAACGCGAGTATTCCGACCTCGAGGAAATCTGGAACTCGGAGAAAGCCGAAGTCCAGGGCTCGGCGCAGATCCAGCAGAAGATCGAACAGTCCCGCCAGGAGCTGGAAGCGGCGCGCCGTAAAGGCGACCTCAATCGCATGGCCGAGCTGCAGTACGGGGTGATCCCGGATCTGGAGCGCAGCCTGCAAATGGTCGACCAGCACGGCAAGAGCGAAAACCAGTTGCTGCGCAGCAAGGTCACCGAGGAAGAAATCGCCGAAGTGGTCTCCAAGTGGACCGGTATTCCGGTGTCGAAAATGCTCGAGGGCGAGCGTGACAAGCTGCTGAAGATGGAAAGCCTGCTGCACCAGCGCGTGATTGGTCAGGAAGAAGCGGTGGTGGCGGTGTCCAACGCCGTGCGCCGTTCCCGCGCCGGGCTGTCGGACCCTAACCGGCCGAGCGGTTCGTTCATGTTCCTCGGCCCTACCGGTGTCGGTAAGACTGAATTGTGCAAGGCGTTGGCCGAGTTCCTCTTCGATACGGAAGAGGCCATGGTGCGCATCGACATGTCCGAGTTCATGGAGAAACATTCCGTGGCACGGTTGATCGGTGCGCCACCAGGTTATGTCGGCTATGAAGAGGGTGGCTACCTGACCGAGGCTGTGCGGCGCAAACCGTACTCGGTGATCCTGCTCGATGAAGTCGAGAAGGCGCACCCGGATGTGTTCAACATCCTGCTGCAAGTGCTGGAGGATGGTCGCTTGACCGACAGCCACGGGCGCACGGTGGATTTCCGTAACACGGTGATCGTGATGACCTCCAACCTGGGCTCGACGCAGATCCAGGAACTGGTGGGTGACCGCGAGGCGCAGCGCGCTGCGGTGATGGATGCGATCTCTACCCACTTCCGGCCAGAGTTCATCAACCGGGTCGACGAAGTGGTGATCTTCGAGCCGTTGGCCCGCGATCAGATTGCCGGCATTACCGAGATCCAGTTGGGTCGCCTGCGCAGCCGTCTTACCGAGCGTGAGCTGAAACTGCAATTGAGCGATGAGGCATTGGACAAGTTGATTGCCGTGGGTTACGACCCGGTCTATGGCGCACGGCCGCTGAAGCGGGCGATCCAGCGCTGGATCGAAAACCCGCTGGCGCAGTTGATCCTGTCGGGTCGCTTCATGCCGGGTGAAACCGTGACCGGTACGGTGGAGAACGACGAAATCGTCTTCAACTGAAAGCCGGCATTGCCTGCAATTGGAATGGCCTCGCTTTGCGAGGCCATTTTTTTCATCAGGCCGTTGAACTCAAAGGAAAAGGCTTGTAAAGTGCGCCCCGCAGTCAGTCACCCCAAGGACGACTTCTCACTGAGAAGGAATCCAAAATAAGTTGCAAATCATTGTCTTGAAAGCAATTTAAGGGGTTGACAGAGGTTTTGAAGATTGTAGAATAGCGCGCCTCAGACACACGAACGCAGCGATGCGTAAGGGTAGAAGAGGTTGAAGCTAGCTTCAACGTTGTAACTTGAAATATCAGTTCCGTGATAGCTCAGTCGGTAGAGCAAATGACTGTTAATCATTGGGTCCCAGGTTCGAGTCCTGGTCACGGAGCCATTTCAATCGGGGTATAGCGCAGTCCGGTAGCGCGCCTGCTTTGGGAGCAGGATGTCAGGAGTTCGAATCCCCTTACCCCGACCATATTTGGGTCGTTAGCTCAGTTGGTAGAGCAGTTGGCTTTTAACCAATTGGTCGTAGGTTCGAATCCCACACGACCCACCATTTTTGAAACCAGTTCGCTGGAATCGAATCTTAAGATCAGAGGCCAAAAGCGCTGATCGAGAAGGCGACTTGCGAAGGTCGCCTTTTTTTTACCGGGGTATAGCGCAGTCCGGTAGCGCGCCTGCTTTGGGAGCAGGATGTCAGGAGTTCGAATCCCCTTACCCCGACCATATTGAAAATCCTCGTATCGAAAGATACGGGGATTTTTTTTGCCTGCGATAAAGCAGATTGCCTTAAGTCATCGTACAACCTGCCGATAACCCACCGACAGGGGCATGGCCCCACTTCAGGCCAATAATAAAAAAGGCGCTCCCCATGGTTCTTCGTCAACTGAATATCGCCCCCCGTGCTGCGTTGGGTTTCGCTTTGATCGCCGTGCTGGTGGCATTGCTCGGGGTGTTTGCGCTGGGACAGATGTCGAGTATCCGTGACAGTGAAGTTGCGGTAGAAACCCAGTGGTTGCCCAGTATTCGCGGCGGTGACGAGATCCGTGAATTGATGTTGCGCATCCGCACGATCTCCCTGCGCATGGCCCTGGACCAGGATCCGAAGAACATCTCGGTGTATCGTGGGCAAATGGACACCCGCGACAAGGAACTGAGCGAAAAAATCGCCAGTTACGAAAAGCTGGTCGTCACGCCTGAAGGCAAAGCGCTTTATGACCAGTTCAAGCAAACCTTCGCTGCTTACCGCACGGGCATCGCCCAATCCTTTGCACTGGCAGAGCAGGGACGTCGGGACGAGTTGATCAAGCTGCTGCTGGTGGACATGAAGACCGTGGTGGACGGTTCCGGCAAACAACTCAACGACCTGGCGGAGCTGTTCTCCAAACAAGTCTCCATCGAAAGCCAGAAATCCCAGGAGCACTACGTCAATTCCCGGATGATCGTCAGCCTGTTCATCGTGCTCGCCGCCCTGGCGACGGTGGCCCTGGCCATGCTGCTCACCCGCAGTATCGTCAAGCCTTTGGGCGAGGCCTTGAATGCTGCCGAGAACGTTGCCCGAGGCGACCTGACCCGACCGATCGAGACCCACGGCAGCGACGAAGTGAGCCGCTTGCTCAAGGCGCTGGCGACCATGCAGCAGAACCTGCGTGAAACCCTGCAGGGTATCAGCGGCTCGGCTACCCAACTGGCGACCGCCGCCGATGAGCTGAACGCGGTCACCGTCGATAGCACCCACAGCCTGCAACAGCAGAACAACGAAATCGAACAGGCGGCCACTGCCGTCACCGAAATGACCACCGCCGTGGAGGAGGTCGCGCGCAATGCGGTTTCCACCTCCGATGCCACGCGTCAGTCCAGTGAGTCGGCGTCCCTTGGGCAGCAGCGGGTCAGCGACACGGTCGATGCCATCGGCGCCCTTGCCAGCGATGTGCAAGTGACTGGCGGCCTGGTGCAATCCCTGGCCAACCAGTCGCAGGATATCGGCAAGGTGCTGGATGTGATCCGGGCCATCGCCGAGCAGACCAACCTGCTGGCCCTCAACGCGGCCATCGAAGCGGCCCGGGCGGGTGAGAGTGGACGGGGGTTCGCGGTGGTCGCGGACGAGGTGCGGGCGCTGGCTTATCGCACGCAGCAATCGACCCAGGAAATCGAACAGATGGTCCAGGGCATGCGCAGCGGTGCCACCCAGGCACTCGACTCCATGCAGGCCAGCTCCAGTCGCGCCGCCAGCACCCTGGCGATGGCGGAACGGGCAGGGGAAGCGCTACAGACCATCACGGCCTCGGTCAACGAGATCCACGAGCGTAACCTGGTGATCGCCAGCGCCGCCGAAGAACAGGCGCAAGTCGCCCGTGAGGTGGATCGCAACCTGGTGAACATTCGTGACTTGTCGGTGCGCTCGGCCTCCGGCGCGGACCAGACCAGCGCGTCCAGCCATGAGTTGTCGCAACTGGCGAATTCGCTGCGCACGATGGTGCAGCGGTTTCAGGTTTGATTGATGCTGCGGAGCTCGATTTTTATCGTTTAGATGACTATTGACTGCACTGCCGCCTTCGCGAGCAAGCCCGCTCCCACAGGAGATCGAGTATTTCATGAGTATGCGATCAACTGTGGGAGCGGGCTTGCTCGCGAAAACGGTGGAACAGGCGATGCACCTCTAGAACCCATCTCTGTCACGAGCAGTTTACGCGTCGCTTTTATCCTCAGTGCAACTTCAGCCGAGGCTCAGTCCCACGCCCGATCTTGCTCCCCAACATCAGCATCGCCGTGCGAAACATGCCGTACAGCGCCATCTGGTGCATGCGGTACAGCGACACGTAGAACATCCGCGCCAGCCAGCCTTCGAGCATCACGCTGCCGGTCAGGTTGCCCATCAGGTTGCCCACTGCCGAGAACCGCGACAGCGAGATCAACGAGCCGTAGTCGGTGTACTTGTATTCAGGCAGGGCCTTGCCCTCGATCCGCAGCTTCAAGGACTTGGCCAGCAGCGAGGCCTGCTGATGCGCTGCCTGGGCGCGGGGCGGGACGTTGCGTTCGCTGCCGGGTTGCGGGCAGGCGGCGCAGTCACCGAAGGCGAAGATGTTCTCGTCACGGGTGGTCTGTAGCGTAGGCAGCACGTGCAACTGGTTGATCCGGTTGGTCTCCAGGCCGTCGATGTCCTTGAGGAAGTCCGGTGCGCGAATCCCGGCGGCCCAGACTTTCAGGCTCGCGTCGATCACTTTGCCATCCGCCGTAATCAGGCTGTCGGCGGTCACCTGGCTGACAGCGGCGTTGGTCATGACATTGACCCCGAGTTTTTCCAGGGTCTTGTGCACCGGTCCGCCGATACGCTCCGGCAGTGCCGGCAAGACGCGTGGGCCTGCCTCGATCAGGGTGATGTGCATGTTTTCCGGTTTGATGCGGTCCAGGCCGTAGGCGTGCAGTTCGTGGGCGGCATTATGCAGCTCGGCCGCCAGTTCGACCCCGGTCGCACCGGCGCCGACGATGGCGACGCTGATGCGCTCGACGATATCGGTCTGCCCGGCATGGGCACGCAGATAGTGGTGAAGCAGTTGCTGATGGAAACGCTCGGCCTGTTTGCGGGTATCGAGGAACAGGCAATGCTGCGCCGCGCCTTCGGTGCCGAAGTCGTTGGTGGTACTGCCGACGGCAATTACCAGGGTGTCGTAGGCCAGTTCCCGGGCCGGCAACAACTCGACGCCTGCCTCGTCATAGGTGGCGGCCAGTTGGATTCTCTTGCGCTCGCGATCCAGGCCACTCATGCGCCCGAGCTGGAACTCGAAGTGGTTCCATTTCGCCTGGGCGACATAGTTGAGTTCGTCTTCGGAAGAGTTCAGGGAGCCGGCGGCCACTTCATGCAGCAGGGGTTTCCAGATGTGGGTCAGGTTCGCGTCGACCAGCATCACACAGGCCGTACCGCGCTTGCCCAGAGTCTTACCCAGACGGGTAGCCAACTCCAGACCGCCGGCGCCGCCGCCAACGATGACAATACGATGAGTCATGGGGATATCTCGCAAGGCTAAAGGAAATCGGTGCCGTTACCTGCGCGAGCATCAAGCGGCTCATAGCGTCAGGTAACTGATCAGTCGGCTCAACAGGCCCAGGCCGATGGTCACGGCCAGTACCACCACCAGGAGCATCCACGGCCGGAAGGGCCGGCGCTCGACTCGGTGCTGGGACAGTTGCAGGTACTCTTCGACATGCTTCTGGTCATCTGGGTTCAGGCGGCTGGTCATAAAGGCCTCGTCAGGTAGACGTTGCGAAAGGTGTAGACGCTACAGCGTCCGGCTATCCGGCATTGAAAGCAGCGTAGCCGCTCGCCGGAACAGGTTCGACACGCAAGCTGTCGTCCAGGCGAATGATTCCACTTTTTAACACCCGGGCTGTGATTCCGCCATGGCCGCGTACGGCCTGGAACGTCCCTTCGCCGAGGTTTCGCTCCAGTCGCGCGCACGGCTGGCACCAGCCGGTGGTTTCGAAGATCGCCTGGCCGATGCGAAAGCGCCGGCCCTTGAGGCTGAACAGATTGATGCCGCTGATCACAAGGTTGCGTCGCAGCTCTTGTGGCAACACCGGTTGATCCGCCGCGCGGCCCATCAGGGAACTGATCACGGCCAGGTGCTCCCACTGAATCAAGGTGACTTGCCGGGCATTGCGCACGCCGGGGCGGGCATGATCACCCGTCAGGCCGGCTTCCAGGCGGGCCTCCACGGCGTCCAGTTCGATCATGGGGGCATGGCCCTGGGGGCGCACGCCAATCCAGCGTACGCGGCCCTGCTGCGGCACGGCGGCGATCAGTTCCTGCAACGGGCTCACAGGCTGATCCCGACATCGAACACAATGCTGCGCCCCAGGTTGCTGCGCAGGAAGTCCGGTGCATCGGGATGGGCGAACAGCACCCGGGCAAAGGTTGGCCCCACCAGCGACAGCGAGCGCCAACCCTGGCGCAGGTATTCGGTCGGCGGCGGGAAATGGCTGTTGAGGTCCAGCACTTCGCGCTTGAGGCTGGCGAAGGCGATGATGTCCAGGTCGCCCAGGTCCATGCCGCGCTCGGTGTAGTTATGGGCTTTCTTGCGCAGGGTCGGGGCCAGCCGCATCAGGAATTCATTGGCCGGGATCCGCCGGGGCTTGGCCTCGCGACGCACCAGTTGGCTCAGGGAGAACGCACTGCGGCGGCGTTGCAGTTCATCGCGCCATTCATCATTGAGACGGCGGCCCTCGTCGAGCACGAAAAAAACCTCGAAATTGGCATCGCGAAACAAGACGTCCGGCGGTTCGCCGGCCGGCGCGAACTCGTCGGCGCGATAAGGCACGTTCAACCCTTGCAGCAGGCGTTGGCAGACCCAACGCTCACGCTCCCATTTGCGGGCATTGGAGAGAAAGGCGTTGGCTTGCTCGGCCGCGATGGTCAGCAGGCGTAAGTAATCGGAGTCATCCATGAGCCCAAGCTTAGCGTTCAATTGCGACAAGCTGGAAGCGTTGCGTTGATTAATGGCCGTTATGGGGCGGGGTGTAGACTGCCAGCTTGGATCGCGAAGCGATCAAGGAGTCTTTGATGCAAGGGCAAGTGAAAGGAGTAGTCCCATGATCGGTGCTGAACTGCTCTCACCGCAGACCCTGGCGGCCGGTTGGCTGATTTATGTGCCGGTATTGGTCTGGGCGGTGTCGCGAGCACCGTGGGTCGAGTTGTTCACCGACAGTCGTCGCCAGCACCTGCTGTTCGGCACGGTGTTGGCGTTGTTCATGCTGTGGCTGGTGCGCCGGGATTTCGACACGGGTGTCTCGTATCACTTCATAGGCATGACCGCCGTGACGTTGCTGCTGGACTGGCCCTTGGCGATCCTGGGGGGGCTGTGTGCACAGTTTGCGCTGGTGCTGTTGGGGCGCCAGGACATGGCGGCGGTAGGGGTCAACGGTGCGCTGTTGATCCTGTTGCCGGTGCTGGTTACCGAGTGTTGCGCGATCCTGGTGGAGCGCGCCCAGCCGCGCAATCTGTTCGTATATATCTTCTGCTCGGGTTTTCTCGCTGCCGCGCTTTCGGCGTTGGCGTGCCTGCTGCTGGGGCTTGGCCTGCTGTGGTACGACGGTATATTCGCCATGCCTTACTGGCTGGAAGATTTTGTCGGCTACCTCTGGCTGATCATTTTTCCCGAGGCCTTCATCAACGGCATGGTGATCAGTGCGTTGGTGGTGTTCAGCCCCGAATGGTTGGAAACCTTCAACCGCACGCGCTACCTGTCGGCCCCGTGGAACGATGATGACAAGCCTTGATTCACGTCAAGGCTGCACAATCGCACGCCCTTCATGCTCTGGAAAACTTCCAGGAGCACAACCATGAGTGTTTATGAGTGGGCGAGACAAGAGATCAGGCGTAGTCACGATGCCGCAATGGAGATCGGTTTCGACCCGGGCTTGAGCCTGCGTGCCTTGCTCAGTGCGATCGTGCAGCAGAGCAAGACAGTGCGCAGCCCAGAAGACCTGGCCGATGAGTTGAGTTTCCTGGCGGAAAACCTCGACGATGAACAGGACTACGGTTTCATGAGGCCTTAATGATGTGAACGCGGTTCGAAATCTTCGCTGAACAGCTCATCCTCGGCATCGGGGCTGACCGGAATCTTGTGTTCTTCCGACGCCCAGGCGCCCAAGTCAATCAGCTTGCAGCGATCGGAGCAGAACGGCCGGAATTTGCTCTCCGGGCTCCATTCCACGGGGGCGCCACAGGTTGGGCAATCAACGGTTGGGATTTGGCTCATGACTGGCCTCCACGCAAAGTAAGGTAAAAGTGATGCAGGCGCTCGACCTCGCTGTGCAGCCAGGCGAGGTCGCGATCGTTGACCACCACATCGTCGGCATGGCTCAGGCGATCCTGACGGCTGGACTGGGCCTTGAGAATCGCCTGGACCTGCTGCTCGCTGGTCTGGTCGCGCTGCAAGGTACGTTCGATCTGCAGTTGTTCCGGCGCATCGATCACCAGGATCCGCTGGGTCATGGCGTACTGCCCTGACTCGATCAGCAGTGGCGATACCAGGATGGCGTAGGACGATTGTGCCTGGGCCAGGTGATGGGCGATCTCATCGGCGATCAGCGGATGCAGCAACGCCTCGAGCCAACGGCGTTCGTCGGCATTCTCGAAGATCAGCTTGCGCAGCGCCGCCCGGTCAAGTGCGCCATCGGCCTGCAATACACCGGGGCCGAAGTGCTCGGCGATTTTCGCCAGCGCCGGACGCCCGGGCTCGACCACCCAGCGCGCCGCATGGTCGGCGTCGATCACGTGCACGCCCAGATCGATGAAATGCTGGGCCGCTGCGCTCTTGCCGCTGCCGATGCCACCGGTCAGGCCGAGAATCCAGGGTTTTTCCAGGGGGGTATTCATTAGAAACCGACAGACTGCCAATAGAAGTCGGTTATTTGACCACCCCAGAGCAAGGCAATCCAGCCGGCAATGGCCAGATAAGGCCCAAAGGGGATCTGTGTCGACCCAGGGGCATCCCGCAGGCGCAGCACGATGACCCCGATAACGGCGCCCACCAGCGACGACAACAGCAACGTCAGCGGCAGGATCTGCCAGCCACCCCAGGCGCCGAGCATCGCCAACAGCTTGAAATCCCCGTAGCCCATGCCCTCCTTGCCGGTGATCAGCTTGAACACCCAGAACACCGACCACAGCGCCAGATAACCGGCCACCGCGCCCCACATCGCCTGGTTCAAGGAAACGAACAGCCCGAAGCTGTTGACGATCAAGCCCAGCCACAATAACGGCAATACCAGGGTATCGGGCAGCAATTGATGTTCGGCGTCGATCAGGCTCATGCCCAGCAGGCCCCAGGACAACACCATCACCATCGCCGCTTGCCAGCCAAAGCCGAAATGCCAGGCGACGAACGCCGACAGCGCGCCGCAGGCCAGTTCGGTCAGGGGGTAACGCCTGCCGATGGGCGCGGCGCAGCTCGAACAGCGACCGCCCAGCATCAGGTAGCTGAGCAGCGGAATGTTTTCCCAGGCGCGGATGCGATGGCCGCAGTGCGGGCATTGGGAATGGGGCAGCATCAGGTTATAGATCGGGCCCGGGGTTTCAGCCGGCAGGCCCAGCAGATCGTGGGCTTGCAGGCGCCATTCGCGGTCGAGCATCTTTGGCAGGCGCCACACCAGCACGTTGAGGAAGCTGCCGATGATCAGGCCGAGCAGTGCCGCAACGAGCACGAAAGCCAGGGGATATAGCACGAAGAATTCGCTCAGGGGCATGTCAGATCGCAGAGCCGAGTTGAAAGATGGGCAAGTACATGGCAACCACCAGGCCACCGACGACGACCCCCAGGACCACCATGATGAAGGGTTCCATCAGGCTGGTGAGGTTGTCCACCAGATTGTCCACCTCGGCCTCATAAAAGCTCGCCACCTTGTCGAGCATGTCATCCAGCGCACCGGATTCTTCGCCGATGGCGGTCATCTGGATCGCCAGGTTCGGAAAGATCCCTGAGGTACGCATGGAGAAATTCAACTGCATGCCGGTCGAGACGTCTTGCTTGATGCGCTGCACCGCGCGCTTGAACACCACGTTGCCGGTGGCGCCAGACACCGAGTCCAGGGCTTCCACCAGCGGCACGCCGGCGGCGAAGGTGGTGGAGAGCGTGCGGGCGTAGCGGGCCACGGCGGATTTGTACATCAGGGTGCCGATCAGTGGCAGCTTGAGCAGCCATTTATCGCGCCAGTCACGAAAGGCCTCGGAGCGCCTGAGTGCGTATTTCACGCCAAAGAATCCGCCCACCATCCCGCCGAGCAGTATCCACCATGACTCCTGCATGAACTCTGACAAGCCGATGACCATCACCGTGAAGGCCGGCAGCTGCGCGCCGAACCCGGAGAATACCGATTCGAACTGCGGCACCACCTTGACCAGCAGGATCCCTGTGACCACTGCGGCGACGAGAACGACGGCGGCTGGATAGGTCATGGCTTTCTTGATCTTGGCCTTGAGGGCTTCGCTCTTTTCCTTGTAGGTCGCGACCCGGTCCAGCAGCGTGTCCAGGGCGCCGGCCTGTTCACCGGCGTCCACCAGGTTGCAGTACAGGTCGTCGAAATACTGCGGGCATTTGCGCAGCGATGCGGCAAAGCTGTTGCCGGCGGCGACTTCCTGTTTCACCTCGTCCACCAGCTTGCGCATATTGGCGTTGTCGAAGCCTTCGCCAATGATGTCGAACGCCTGCAACAGAGGCACACCCGCCTTGAGCATCGTTGCCATCTGGCGGGTAAAGAGCGCGATATCCAATGGCTTGATGCGCTTGCCCTTGCTGAATATCGAGGTGGACTTCTTGCGTACCTTCTGCGGGTTGATGCCTTGTTTACGCAGCTGTGCCTTGACCAGGGCCGGGCTCTGGCCCGTCAGCTCGCCGGTCATTTTGGTGCCTTTGCGGTCCTTGCCTTCCCAAGTGTAAACATCGGTTTTGACTGCTTTGACCGCCATGTTCAATCCTTGGTGACCCGGTTGATTTCTTCGAGGCTGGTGACGCCCTGCATCACTTTGAGCAGCCCCGATGTACGCAGGTCATTGAAACCGTCCTTGCGCATTTGCAGATCGATTTCCAGCGAGTTGCCCTCGGCCATGATCAATCGCTGCAGCTCGGGCGTGTTCTTGACCACTTCGTAGACCCCCACGCGCCCTTTGTAACCATGGTTGCACTGTTCGCAACCGACCGGCTCATAGATCGTGAATGTGCCGATGCGTTCCCGGGGGAAGCCTTCCTTGAGCAAGGTCTCTTCGGGGATCTCGATGGCCTTCTTGCAGTGGTTGCACAACTTGCGCGCCAGCCGCTGGGCGATGATCAGGTGCACGGCGGTGGCGATGTTGAACCCTGGAATGCCCATGTTCTGCAGGCGGATCAGGGTTTCGGCGGCGCTGTTGGTGTGCAGGGTGGAGAGCACCAGGTGCCCGGTCTGGGCGGCCTTGATGGCGATCTCGGCGGTTTCCAGGTCGCGGATCTCGCCGACCATGATCACGTCCGGGTCCTGGCGCAGGAACGAACGCAGGGCCTGGGCGAAGTCCAGCCCCTGGCGTGGGTTCACGTTGACCTGGTTGATGCCTTCCATGTTGATCTCCACCGGGTCTTCAGCGGTGGAAATGTTGATGTCCACGGTGTTGAGGATGTTCAGCCCGGTGTACAGCGATACGGTCTTGCCCGAGCCGGTCGGCCCGGTCACCAGAATCAGCCCTTGCGGTTGCTTGAGGGCCGCCATGTACAGGTCTTTCTGGTCCGGTTCGTAGCCCAGGGCATCGATGCCCATTTGCGCGCTGGACGGGTCGAGGATCCGGATCACCACTTTTTCGCCCCAGAGCGTGGGCAGGGTGTTGACCCGGAAATCGATGGATTTGCTTTTCGACAGGCGCATTTTCAGGCGTCCGTCCTGGGGTTTGCGTCGTTCGGAAATATCGAGGCTGGCCATGACTTTCAGGCGCGCGGCGATACGGTTGGCCAGTTGGATCGGCGGCCTGGCGACTTCCCGCAGCATGCCGTCGGTGCGCACCCGCACCCGGTAGATTTTTTCATAGGGCTCGAAGTGCAGGTCGGAAGAGCCGCCCTTGATCGCGTCCAGCAGCATCTTGTTGACGAAGCGCACCACGGGCGCGTCGTCGGTGTCCTGGCCGGCGATGGAATCCTGTTTGGTATCGTCGATCGATTCGATGTCCAGGCCATCGAGGTCGACATCGCCCATGCCTTCCAGGCCTGTGCTACTGGATTCGAAGAACTTTTCGATGGCGTCGCTGAGCTTGTCGTCCTCCACCAGGATGGCTTCGGTGGTCAGGCCGGTGCTGAACTGGATGTCATTGATGGCCTGGTGATTGGTGGGGTCGGAGATGCCCACGAACAATTTGTTGCCTCGTCGCCACAGCGGCAGGGCGTGATGCTGGCGCACCAGTTTTTCGCTGACCAGGCCTGTGGGCTGGGTTTCCTTGTCCAGGCTGTTGAGGTCGAGTAGGGCGACGCCGAAGTGCTCCGAGGCGATTTCCGCGACCTGGCGGCTCTGGACCAGTTTGTTCTGTACCAGATAACTGACCAGGGGTATGCGACTGCGCTGGGCCTGTTGATACGCCTGTTGCGCGCTTTGCTCGGTGAGCAGTTCGGCCAGTACCAATTGCTTGGTCAGGCCGCTGAGGGCGATGTCATTCATGGGAATCCCGGCGGCGAACAGTTCATGACTTATAGCCTAGTCAAGCATCGACGCCAAACCAGCGAGCCAGGGTGACAAAAAACGTCAGATAGTGCGGTTGTTGAGGTAGGACGTAGCCGTTGAGCTGGTTGAAACCCCCTTGCTCATGGGGTTGCCGGGTTGGCATGTGCCCTGCAATGGCCGTTTCAGGTCATGAGATTCCGACTCATGCATGGGAGATGTCTATGAATAAGCAGAGTGGCTTTACCTTGATCGAGCTGCTGATCGTCGTGGCGATCATCGGCATTCTGGCGACCTTTGCGTTGCCGCAATATTCCAAGTACCAGGCGCGAGCCAAGGCAACGGCGGGACTGGCGGAAGTATCTGCGTTGAAGGTGCCGTTCGAGGACATCATGAATCAAGGCACCAACCCATCATTGGCCAATATTGGTGGGACATCGCCTACCAGCAATTGCACCTTGACCGCTTCAGGTACTGCTTCGGCTGGAACGGGTACCATCGCATGTACCTTGTTGAACGCGCCCGCTCCGGTCCTTGGCAAGGCGATCACTCTTACACGTTCTGCCGAAGGTGTTTGGAGTTGTGGTTCGACAGCTGCCCAGGAGTTCTTGCCAGCCGGCTGTACTGGTACAGCGGCTCCGTAAATTGAAGTTCGCTTGATCGGGTGGCGAGGGAGCGGGCTCCCTCGCTAAAGAAAATCCTTCGCAATTCATTAGCTTAGAAAAAGACCCAAACCCGCAAGTTGCATGTCCAGAATCACCGCTTCATGCATTTTGCATGATCACGAAAATCGCCGTTTCGCTTAACTTACTGATTTATAAGAAATTAATAAAAATTTCAAAAGTGGCACAGCCTTCGCACTACTCCTGATAACCCTGCCGGGATGCACGTCCGGCAGTTTTTGAGAAAAACAGGAGTTACTCGTATGAAGAAGTTCGCTATCACTGCCGCCGCTGCTACCGCTCTGACCCTGTCCATGGCTAGCGCATTCGCCGAGACCACTCAAGCAACTCAGGCGCCAATGATGCTGGCTGCGGGCGAAGTGACAGAGGCCAAGGAAGACGTTTCCGATACCTGGATCACCACCAAGGTCAAAGCTGATCTGGTCACTGAAAAAGGCATTCCAGGCACAGATATCAAAGTCGAAACCAACAAAGGTGTTGTGTCCCTGTCTTCGATGACCAAAGTCACTGATGCACAAAAAGACACCGCTGTGGCGATCGCCAAGAAAATCAAAGGCGTCAAGGCCGTATCGGCTGACGGCCTGAAAGCCGAGTAAGGCTAAGACTTCTCGCCTGGACTGGGAGAAGGCGCGGCAAGCGGGCCAGGATATACGTTTGCCGTCGCTTTGGAGTTCATGCGAAAGGCCACAAGGATGTGGCCATTACAGGCCTCCGGCATTCGTGTCGGGGGCCTGTTCTATTTCAGGGTGGCTCAAACTGTGGGTCAGACTCAGGCACCGGGCTGTTGCCATCGTGAGCAGGCTCGCTCCTACAGGTGATCGATTTCTCTCAGGAAGAACGCAATCCAATGTGGGAGCGAGCCTGCTCGCGATGGCGGCGGTACTTCAACACATATGGATGGACAAGCTCAGCGCCCACGCTTGCTGGTAATCTGCACCAGCCGATTGCCCACGAAACGCAGGTATTGATACATGCCGCTGTTGGGGCCGTAGGTCCATTCTTCCACCGGGTACTCTTCCCGACGATTGACACTGCGCTTATAGCCCAGGTCATCCCGCGCCACCGGCTCCCCGCACTTGCGCAGCACTTCACTCGAGCGGTCGCCGACGCTGATCAACTGGCTGCCGCAGCGCAGCGTTTCGGCTGCCGACACTTGGCCAGCGACAAGCAGTAGCGTCAGGCTGAGGCCGTACAAGTGCTTCATCTTATTCGGCATCCAGATGCATAGGCGTGATCACGCGACCGTCGCTCTCGGCCTGGCCGAGGCTGGCGTCGATGAAATACACGCGGTCGTCGGCCAGTTGCCCTTTGTCCACCAGGAAGTCCTTGATACTGCTGGCCCGTTCCTGTCCAAGTTGGCGCAGGAGCACGTCACTGCCACTCCAGAACTTGATCACGCCTTCACGCAGTTTCTCGATACGCGCCTTTTTGTCCAGTTGCGTCCATTCGGCGGGCGGCTGGGTCTTGAGGCGGGTGCGGTAGATGCCTTCGAGCAGTGGTGGTTTTTCATCCTCGGGCACCTGTATCAGCGAGGCCTGGGCCGGTACCTTATCGCCCCGACGCTGCAGCATCTTGTAGTAGTTGTACTGGTACTCGCGCTCCAGGCGCTGGGCGGCGAGCAGCGGGCCGTCGCTGCTCTCGGCGGCGGTGCCTTCGATCTCCAGGCGCAGCTCCGGACGTTTACCCAGGGCCTCGGACAGCTTGAGCAGTACACCTTCGTTTTCCTTGCTCAGATCGCTGGAGCCGGGAGCGAACGACACACTGCCCAGGTCCTCAGAACTGCCACCGGCCACCAATCCGCCAATGAGCTTGAACGGCGCCTGGGCCGCTCGTACCACCAGGTTGCGCAGGGTCTGCCAGATGATTGGCATGACGCTGAATTGCGGATCGTTGAGATCGCCGGACACCGGCAGTTCGATGGAAATCTTGCCGTCGGAGTCCTTCAGCAGTGCGACAGCCAACTTGAGTGGCAGGCTCACGGCATCCGGGCTGTCGACTTTTTCCCCCAATTGCAGTTGCTCGACCACCACCTTGTTCTCCGCCTGGAGCTTGCCCTGGGTGATCCGGTAATGCAGGTCGAGATTGAGCCGGCCCTTCCGGATGCGATAGCCAGCGAACTTGCCGGAGTAGGGGGTCAGGGTGGTCAACTCGACCCGTTTGAAGCTGGTGGCGATGTCGAGGCTGGCCATCGGGTCGAAGGGGTTGACCGCACCCTTGATGGTGACCGGTGCATAGCGATCGACCTTGCCCTTGATGTCCACGCTGGCCGGTTTGGCCTGGCGGCTGTCGATGGTGCCGATCTGGCCGTTGAGCTGCTGGATGGCCGTGGCGAAGTTTGGGGTCAGGCTGAAGTCGGCGAAGTTGGCCGAGCCGTCGTTAATGGCAATGCCGCCGATATGGATACCCAGCGGTTTTTCCTGGGAGGCCGGTTTTGCCGCGGTTTTCTTCGTGCCGCTGTCGGCCGGTTGTGGGATCAGCAGGTCATCGACATTGGTGGTGCGGTCGTCGTTGATCATGAAGCGCGCGTACGGCTGGAACAGGTTGACCTTGTCGATGGACAGGCTGTCTCCGTGCTGATAGTTCAGGCCCTCGAGGACCAGGCTCTGCCACTTGAGGAAATCGCGGGTCTTGAGGGTGTCGAGGGTGTGCAACTGATCGACCTGGGCGCGACCGGTAACGGCGAATGCCAGCGGCTCGGTGCTCTTGAGATCCACCGCCAGGTCGCTGCCGAGCATCCCGGAGCGTAATTCCAGGCGAATGAATGGGTTGATGTACGACTGGGCAACACGCAGGTCGACGTCCTGGGTCTTGACCTTGAGTCGGGCGCTGATCGGGTTCAGGTTGACCTCGCCGTCGGCCAGGATCTTGCCCTGTTTGCCTATCCCGGTGTCCAGCTTGAGGGTAAAGGGCGAGCCGTTGAGGGTGTCGTAGTTCTGCAGGTCGAGGTTCAGCGGGCCGACCTCCAGTGCCACGGCGGGCTGCGCCTGGCGGTCGGCCAGGTGCACCTGGTAGTTGCGCAGTTGCACGTCCTTCAACATCACCTGCCACGGTTTGCTGGGCGGTGCCGGTTCAGCTTTTGGCGAATCGGCCGCTGCCGGTGCGGACGCCGGTTCAGCCTTGACCTGGGGTTTGGCCGGCTGGCTGGCGAAGAGTTTCTGCCAATCCAGTTGTCCGTCCGCCTCGCGTGCGGCCCAGGTTTCCAGCTTCTGGCTGCGGATCTTGCCCACCACCACTTGCTGCTTGGCCAGGTCCACCGTGGTTTCACTGACGTCCAGGCGTTCGAGTTTCACCAGTGGACGGCCATCGGGGGCCTTGATGGCGAAAGGTGCGACGCTGATGGCGACGTTGTTGAGCAACAACTCGGTGCCCTTGGCCAGGTTCAGCTTGTAGTCGGTGCTGAGGTTCAGGATGCCGTTTTCCAACACCAGCGGTACGGCGTCGCGCACATAGGGCCACCAGGCTTTCATCTGGCCGCCGGTGACTTTGAGCGTGCCTTGGGAGGCGATCGGCGTGAGGCTGAAATTACCGGTCCAGTCGATCTGCCCGCCTTCTGGGCCGGCGGCCACCAGGGTCATGTCGGCATTGTCGTCGGGCAGGGTGCTGAGATTTTTCAGCTCGAAATCGAGGGTGTCGTAGAGAAATTCGATGGGCTCGCTGGGACGCAGGTCCTGGAAATGCACATAACCGCCGGCCAACTTGATGCGATCGACCCGCAGGGGGAACGGTTTGGCCTCGGGGTCGGCGGGCGTCGGTTCGCTGGCCGGCAGCTTGAACAGGCCCAGCAGGTTCAGCTGGCCGTCGTTGGTGAACACCACTTCGGTCTTGGGCTTGTCCAGTTCGATGTCGACCAGATGCAGGGCGCCGGACCACAGGCTATCGAGTTGCAGGTTGGCGTAGAGCCGTTCGAAGCCGACCTGCTCCTTGCCCGGTTCGCCGATATTCAGGCCCCAGAGGGTGACTTCCAGACTGAAGGGATTGAGTTCTATACGCTGGATCTGGGCCGGCACCGTCGCAAGGGCGGCCAATTGCTGGTTGGCGATGCGCAAGGCAATGCCCGGCAATATCAGGAAACCCAACAGGCTGTAGAGGGCCAGTGCGGTCAACAGAGCGCCGATAGCGCGAATCAATCCTTTGGGCATGTGCGGCTTCATCTTGGTGTGAATTCGGAATGCCTTGGAGTATGGCATGCGTTTACGGTTCCGAAGCCACTGTGATTTATGAGATTTGTCTGGTTTTCTCGGTAAGAATTTCGACGCGGGCCTAGAGCTGGAGGATCAACGTCTTGAGCGGCGGTTGCTGATCCAGCGAGGGGAAATCGCCGCCAGGCGTCAGCACGCTCCATTCGCGCACCGGCCGGCCAGCCTTTTCCGCGCAACGCAACACCTGCTCGCGCCAGTCGTCCATGGACACTTTTGCCAGGTTGTTGCAGCAGATCAGTACGCCATTGTCGGCGGTGGTGAGCAGCGCCGGTTTCAGCAAGCTTTGGTAGTCACGCAACAGGTCGACGGTGCCGAACGCACTTTTCGCCCAGGCCGGTGGGTCGAGCAGCACGAGGTCGTACTGGCGTTGCTCCAGGCGCGCGTAGCTTGGCAGTTTCTGCCCGCGACGCTGGCTGATGGGCAGGCCGGCCAGTTGGCGGATCGCCGGGAAGTAATCCGACTGCACGAATTCCATCGGCGGCAAATCGGGGTTGAGCAGGCCGTTTTCGCGGCCCACCGCCAGGTTGCCCTCGGCGAAGTCCAGGTTGCACACCTCCCGCGCGCCACCGGCCGCAGCACTCAGGCCAACGCCGCAGGTATAGGCGAACAGGTTCAGCACGCTTTTGTCGCGGCTGTGTTCCTTGACCCAGCCCCGGGCGTTGCGCAGGTCGAGAAACAACAGTGGATCCTGCCCGGCATGGCGGCCGCGAACGCGATAATTCAAGCCCCATTCATGTCCGACCAGGTCTTGCAGGGCGGCCTCGTCAGCCTGATAGACCGTGTCCTGGCGGTCGATGCGCGAATTGCCCCGGGCGCGGTCGTTGTAGACCAACAAGGTTTCCAGGCCCAGCCATTCGTTGACGATGCCATGCAGTTGCAGCAGGTCGTCGCGCTCCAGTGATTGATGGAAGCTCTGCACCAGCAGTTGCGGGCCGTAGCGGTCGACGGTCAGGCCGGGCGCGCCTTCCTGGCTGCCGTGGAACAGGCGATAGCAATCGGTGCCTTGCTCATGCAATTGGCCAAGCAGTTCCTGACGCTGGTCGAGGGCGGCGCGCAGCGCCTGATTCAAGGAAGACATGCTGGGCGCGCCTTTGAGAAATGAGGCGCGGGAGTTTAGCAGTTATGAAAGATCGGGTTTGAGGTTGCATCAGGCTGCGAACCCGATACGGTCCCGTGGCGAGGGAGCTTGCTCCCGCTGGGCTGCGCAGCGGCCCTATGATTTTTGTGCTACGCACTCCAGCGGAGCAAGCTCCCTCGCCACAGGTTCTTGTGCTTATCGATTCAAGCGCTTGTCGATCAGCCCCTCCACCACACTTGGATCGGCCAGGGTCGAGGTATCGCCGAGGCTGTCGAGCTCATTGCAGGCGATCTTGCGCAGGATCCGCCGCATGATCTTGCCCGAACGAGTCTTGGGCAGTGCTGGCGCCCACTGGATCAGTTCCGGCTTGGCGAAGCTGCCGATTTCCTTGCTGACGTGGGCCAGCAACTCCTTCTTCAACTCGTCATTGGCCTCCACACCGTTCATCGGCGTGACGAAAGCATAGATGCCCTGGCCCTTGAGGTCGTGGGGGTAGCCGACGACCGCCGCTTCGGCAATGTTGTCGTGCAATACCAGGGCGCTTTCCACCTCGGCGGTGCCAATGCGATGCCCGGAGACGTTGATCACATCGTCGATACGCCCGGTGATCCAGTAATCGCCGTCCTCATCGCGGCGCGCCCCATCGCCGGTGAAGTAATAGCCGGGATAGGGCTTGAAGTAGGTGTCGACCATGCGCTGATGGTCGCCGAAGACGCTGCGAATCTGCCCAGGCCAACTGGATTTGATCGCCAGCACACCGCTGCCGGCACCGCTGATTTCCTTGCCCACCTCATCCAGCAAGACCGGTTGTACGCCGAACATTGGCCGGGTGGCGCAGCCGGGCTTGAGCCGTGGCGCGCTCACCAGGGGGCTGAGCATGATGCCGCCGGTTTCGGTCTGCCACCAGGTATCGACAATCGGGCAGCGCTGTTCGCCGACCGCGTTGAAGTACCATTCCCACGCCTCCGGGTTGATCGGCTCACCGACACTGCCGAGCAATCGCAGGCTTTTGCGCGACGTTTCCTGCAGCGGTCCGGTGCCTTCGCGCATCAAGGCCCGCAGTGCGGTGGGTGCGGTATAGAAGATGTTGACCTGATGTTTGTCGATCACCTGCCAGAAACGCGAACTGCTGGGGTGGCTCGGCACGCCTTCGAAGATCAGCGTGGTGGCGCCGTTGGCCAACGGGCCGTAGACGATGTAACTGTGGCCGGTGACCCAGCCGACGTCGGCGGTGCACCAGAACACTTCGTTGTCGCGGTAATCGAGCACGTACTTGAACGTCATCGCCGCTTGCAGCAAATAGCCGCCCGTGGTGTGCAGCACGCCCTTGGGTTTGCCGGTGCTGCCGGAGGTGTAGAGGATGAACAGCGGATCCTCGGCATCCATCGGTTCGGGTGGGCAGTCGTCGCTCATCTCGTGCATGGCCTCGTGGTACCGGAGGTCACGCCCTTCAACCCAGTCCATGTCGCCCTGGGTGCGCTCGACCACCAGCACGGTGCTGACGTTCGGACAGCTTTCCAGGGCTTTGTCGACGTTGCGCTTGAGCGGTATGAAGCGCCCGCCGCGCACACCCTCGTCGGCGGTGATCACGGTGCGGCAATCGGCATCGAGAATTCGGTCACGCAGCGAATCCGGCGAAAAACCGCCGAACACCACCGAATGCACCGCGCCGATGCGGGTGCAGGCGAGCATGGCGTAGGCGGCTTCCGGAATCATCGGCATGTAGATGCAGACCCGGTCGCCTTTCCTCACCCCACGGCTTTTCAGCACGTTGGCCAGGCGGCTCACATGATTGTGAAGTTTCCTGTAAGTGATTTGCGCCGATTCGGCGGGGTCGTCGCCTTCCCAGATGATCGCGACCTGGTCACCGCGGGTGTCCAGGTGGCGGTCGATGCAATTGGCGCTGACGTTCAGCTTGCCGCCGGCGAACCAGGTCGCGTCGCCGTTCTTGAGGTCATAGCGCTGAACGGTTTGCCAGGGCGTCATCCAGTCGAGAAAGCGCGTGGCCTGCTCGGCCCAGAAGGCGCTGGGGTGTTCGATGGATTCTTTGTAGAGCCGCTGGTATTCGTCTTGACTCAGTTGCGCAGCCCGGCGGACGGCATCGGCGTGGGGGTACTGGCTGATATCGAACATGACGGTTCCTTATTCTTGTTTTTGCGACAAGTCATAAAGATGCGCCCAGTAGCGGGAGGGTTCAAGTCATGTACAAAGCAACTGTGGGAGCGAGCTTGGTGGGGGCAAAGTTTGCTCGCGATGACGTCGTCACATTCAACGGATAGGTTGATGTCAGACCGCTATCGCGAGCAAGCTTTGCTCCCACCAAGCCCGCTCCCACAGGGGGAGTGAAAACCCAGGGATCAGCCGCGATGACGCCCGCGGAAGTAGTTGATCAAGCCCTGGGTCGAGGCATCTTCGGCCGGGCTTTCTTCGCTGCCCACCAGGCGGTTGTAGACGCCCTTGCCCAGTTCCTTGCCCAGTTCCACGCCCCATTGGTCGAAGGCGTTGATGCCCCAGACCACGCTCTGCACGAACACCTTGTGTTCATACAGCGCCACCAATGCGCCGAGGCGCCGTGGGCTGATGCGTTCGACCACCAGGGTATTGCTCGGACGGTTGCCGGGGATCACCTTGTGGGAGGCCAGTTTCTGCACCTCTTCTTCGCTGGCGCCCTTGTCCCGCAGTTCGGCTTCGGCTTCGGCGCGGGTCTTGCCGAGCATCAGCGCCTGGCTCTGGGACAGGCAGTTGGCGTACAGCCACTGGTGGTGATCGGAAACCGGGTTGAAGCTGACGATCGGCACGATGAAGTCGGCCGGGATCAACTGGGTGCCTTGGTGCAGCAACTGGTGATAGGCGTGCTGGCCGTTGCAACCGACGCCGCCCCAGATCACCGGGCCCGTGTCGGTCGACACCGGCGTGCCGTCCTGGCGCACGCTCTTGCCGTTGGACTCCATGTCCAGTTGCTGCAAGTGCTTGGTGATGTTGCGCAGGTAATGGTCGTACGGCAGGATCGCGTGGCTCTGCGCGCCCCAGAAGTTGCCGTACCACACGCCCAGCAGTGCCAGGAGCACCGGCATGTTCTGCTCGAACGGTGCGCTCTGGAAATGCTGGTCCATGGAATAGGCCCCGGACAGCAACTCCTTGAAGTTCGACATGCCGATGGCCAGGGCGATCGGCAGGCCGATGGCCGACCACAGCGAGTAGCGCCCGCCGACCCAGTCCCACATCGGGAAGATGTTTTCTTCGCGAATACCGAAGGCCACGGCGGCGGCGTTGTTGCTCGACACGGCGATAAAGTGGCGATACAGCTCCGCTTCGGAACCGCCCTGGGCCAGATACCAGGCGCGGGCTGCCTGGGCGTTCTTCAGGGTTTCGAGGGTGTTGAAGGATTTCGACGAAACGATGAACAGCGTGGTTTCGGCGCGCAGCTTCATGGTCAGTTCATGGAATTCGCTGCCGTCGATGTTCGCCAGATAGTGGCAGCGAACGCCTTTTTGCGCGTAGGACAACAGCGCTTCGGAAACCAGTTCCGGGCCGAGGAAAGAGCCGCCGATACCGATGTTCACCACGTCGGTGATGGGCTTTTCGGTGTAGCCGCGCCACAGGCCGTCGTGAATGCGGCCGACCAGGTCGGTGATCTGGTTCAGCACTTTATGTACGTCTGGCATCACGTTGACACCGTTGACCAGCAATTTGTCGCCCACTGGCCGACGCAGGGCGGTGTGCAAGGCAGGGCGGTTTTCCGAGGCGTTGACGATTTCGCCTTCGAACAGCGACTTGATCGCGCCCTTGAGGTCGACTTCGTTGGCCAGGCCCACCAGCAGGTCGCGGGTCTGGGCATTGATCAGGTTTTTCGAGTAGTCGAGAAACAGGCCGCAGCTCGACAGGGTGAATTGAGTGAAACGCTGCGGATCGGCATTGAACGCTTCGCGCATGCTGAAATCCTGCATGGCTTTGCGGTGGTCATTCAGCGCTTGCCAGGCTGGCAGAGCGGTCACGTCATGAGGGGTTCGGTAATACGCCATCGCTGCGGGTTTCCTTTTTTACTTGAACGACCTTTTGTACACTAAAAATTCCGACGCGGCTCGAGGTGGGCGTGCGGACACTGCGTCGACACGATCGCCGGACGCAGGGCGACTACAGTAAACCTCGCGTTGCGATCTGTCTTGACTTTGTAAGACCGGTTCCCGGTACTTTTTTATACAACGGGGGTGGGACGGGGCCGACAGACGGAAACGCGATGAGGTCTTGCGGACAAACTGAGTTGTTGTGGGGGGGCTTGTGGGAGCAAAGCTTGCTCGCGACGACGAGGTCACATTCAACACCTATGTTGACTATCAGACCGCTATCGCGAGCAAGCTTTGCTCCCACGGGCCTCCTCCCGCGGGGTGTGCGTTGGTTCAGGCGGGGGTGTCGAGATCCAGATGCAAGTTGTCGATCAGGCGCGTGGTACCGAGGAAGGCCGCCACCAGAATGACCAGGTCGCGGTCCTCGCTCGACGCCGGGCGCAGGGTCTTGGCGTGACGGATTTCCAGATAATCGGGGAGCAGGCCAGCGGCTTCGAGTTGCTTGAGCTGCTCGCCGATCAGCGCCGGGGAAGTCCCGTTGGCCCTGCCTGATCGCTTCGGCGATCTGGCTCAGGCTGCGATAGACCACGGGCGCGACGGCGCGTTGCTCCGGGCTGAGGAAGCCATTGCGCGACGACAGCGCCAGGCCGTCCTCGGCACGGACGGTCGGCTCGCCGATGATCTGGATCGGCATGTTCAAGTCATGGACCAGGGCGCGAATCACCGCCAGTTGCTGGAAGTCTTTCTGGCCAAACACCGCCAGGTCAGGCTGGACCATGTTGAACAGTTTGCTGACCACCGTCGCCACACCCTCGAAATGCCCTGGACGGCTGGCGCCGCACAAGCCTTCGGACAATTGCGGGACGCTGACCCGGGTTTGTCCGGCCATGCCGTCGGGGTACATCTCTTCGACGCTGGGAGCGAACAGCAGATGGCAGCCGGCCTGGAGTAGTTTTTCCTGGTCGGCCGCCAGGGTGCGGGGGTATTTGTCCAGGTCTTCGCCGGCGCCGAATTGCAGCGGATTGACGAAAATGCTCGCCACCACGAAGTCGGCCCGTTGCGCAGCCTTGGTCACCAGCGCCATATGACCGCTGTGCAGGTTGCCCATGGTCGGTACGAAGGCGATGCGTTTGCCTTCGCCGCGGGCACGGGCCACGGCGGCCCGCAGTTCGCGTACGGTTTTGACGGTGTTCATGCGGAGAATCCGTGTTCAATGCCTGGGAAGGTGGCTGCCTTGACTTCAGCGACGTAGGCACCCAGGGCCGCCTGGATGGAGGTTTGCCCGGTCATGAAGTTCTTCACGAACTTGGGCACGCGACCGGTGATCGACAGCCCGAGCATGTCGTGCAGGACCAGCACCTGGCCGTCGGTGGCGCTACCGGCGCCGATCCCGATGACCGGGATCTTCACCGCCTGGGTGATTTCTTCAGCCAGTTCGCTGGGCACGCATTCAAGCAGCAACATCGCCGCGCCAGCCTGCTCCAGTGCAATGGCATCGGCGCGCATCTGCCGCGCCTGGTTTTCATTGCGGCCCTGGACTTTGTAGCCACCGAGGATGTTCACCGCTTGCGGGGTCAGGCCCAAGTGCGCGCACACCGGGATACCGCGCTCGGCCAGTAACCGAATCGAATCGGCCAGCCACAACGCGCCTTCGACCTTGACCATGTGGGCACCGGCCTGCATCAGCATGGCGCTGTTGGTCATGGTTTGTTCGAGGGTGGCGTAGGCCATGAACGGCAGGTCGGCGAGGATCAGTGCATCGGTGTTACCGCGTTTGACAGCGGCTACATGGTAGGCCATCTCGGCGGTGGTCACCGGCAGCGTGCTGTCGTGACCTTGCAGCACCATGCCGAGGGAATCGCCCACCAGCAACACTTCGACACCGGCCTCGTTGCAGGCGTGGGCGAAGGTCGCGTCATAGCAGGTCAGCATGGCGATTTTCTCACCTTTTTGCTTGAGACCTTGCAGCGTGGTCAGGGTAATAGCTGGCATGAAAAAGTCCTCATTAGGCGCTCGTGAATTACTGCGAGTAACGCGCATGATTCGTCATTTATACAGGCGCACCCTCTATGCGTGGTGCTTGTAAGGCCTGGACTGCGCCCTTTAAACGCCGCGTTGGCGGCAACGGGACGCCTATAGTCGTGAGGAGCACTCGGGAAGTCAATTGGATGTGTTACCGCCGGGTGTTACCGGGGTTACTGATGCGTTTCAGCGTAGAGGGAGTGTCCCGGATCTGACTGTCCGGTACCGGATCCTGTGGGAGCGAGCCTGCTCGCGATAGCGGTGTGTCAGTCGACATATACATTGACTGATCCGCCGCTACCGCGAGCAGGCTCGCTCCCACAAGGGTATCTATGTCAGTTGGGAGGCAAGCGTTCCAGGCCGACGAATGGGCACGCCGCAAGCAGGTCCTTGAGCCGGCGCCCATCGGCCAGGCGCAGGTCGGCGGGCGCCAACTCGGCCAGTGGATACAGCACGAAGGCCCGGGCCTGCATGTGGTAATGGGGGACCTTGAGGCGGGGCTCGTCGATCAGGCGATCACCAAACAGCAGGATGTCCAGGTCCAGGGTGCGCGGGCCCCAGCGTTCGAGGCGTTCGCGACCCTGTCCGGTTTCGATGGCTTGCAGCGCATCGAGCAGATCCAACGGCGCCAGGTGGCTGTCCAGCGCCGCCACCGCGTTGGTATAGCGCGGCTGGCCGGGCAGCAGGGAATCGCTTTGATAAAACGCCGAGACCCCCACCAGTTGGGTCTCGGGCAATTGCGCCAGCGCCTGGACGGCACAGCGCAATTGTTCGGCGGGTTCGGCCAGGTTGCTGCCCATGCCGATGTAGATGCGTTCCATCGATTACTCGCCCGATGCGCTCGGTACACCGGCACGCTTGCGCTTGGCGCCGCTGCTGCGACGACGCTTGCGCGGGCCGCTGGCGCCGTCATCCTTGCCGCTGAGTTCGCGAATCATGTCGCGGCGCTCGCTGTCGTTGGCGTCCTGGTAATCGGTCCACCATTCGCCCAGGCCATCGGTCTGCTCGCCTGCGCTTTCACGCAGCAGCAGGAAGTCGTAGCCGGCGCGGAAACGCGGGTTGTCCAGCAGCAGGTCGGCACGTTTGCCGCTGCGCCGTGGCAGGCGCTCCTGCATGTCCCAGATCTCGCGGATCGGCATGGTGAAGCGTTTTGGAATGGCGATGCGCTGGCACTGCTCGGCGATCAGCTCGTGGGCGGCCTCCTGCATCGCCGGGATCGGCGGCATGCCACGTTCCTGCAGGCGCAGTACCCGGGCCGGCAGGGCCGGCCAGAGCAGGGCGGCAAACAGGAAGGCCGGGGTTACCGGCTTGTTCTGCTTGATGCGCAGGTCGGTGTTGATCAGCGCTTCGCTGATCAGGGTGTGGGTATAGGTCGGGTTGTGCTCCAGGGCCTCGGCGCTGGCGGGGAACAGCGGATCGAACAGTTGCAGGTCCACCAGCATCTCGAAGGTGTCCGCCGCGTTGCCCGACAGGAACAGCTTGAGCACTTCTTCGAACAGTCGGGCCGAAGGAATTTCCCGCAGCATCGGCGCCAGTTCGCGAATCGGAAGGGCGCTGTGTTTTTCGATGCCGAAATCCAGCTTGGCGGCGAAACGCACCGCTCGCAGCATCCGCACCGGATCTTCCTGGTAGCGCTGCTTGGGGTCGCCAATCAGGCGGATCAGGCGATTGCGAATGTCGTGTACGCCGTTGGCGTAATCGAGGATGCGCTCGCTGACCGGATCGTAATACAGGGCGTTGATGGTGAAGTCGCGGCGTTGCGCGTCTTCTTCCAGGGTGCCGTAGACGTTATCGCGCAGGATGCGCCCGCTCTCGTTGCGAGAAGACTGGTTGCTGTCTTCCTCTTCGTCGTTTTGCGGGTGATTGGCGCGGAACGTCGCCACTTCGATGATTTCGCGACCGAAGTGGATGTGGACCAGCTTGAAGCGCCGGCCAATGATCCGCGCATTGCGAAATTCGGCCCGTATCTGTTCCGGCGTGGCACTGGTGGCGACGTCGAAATCCTTGGGCGTGATGTTGAGCAGCATGTCGCGCACGCAGCCACCGACCAGGTAAGCCTGGTAGCCGGCGTTCTGCAAACGTTCGACGATGTTCACCGCATAACGGCTGAACTGGGCCTTTTGCAGTGAATGCTGGCCGCTGTTGAGCACTTCAGGCGTGCTGCGAATGTGTTGCGTACGACGCAAGGGAGAACGGAATGACTGGAACAGCTTCTTCAGCATGGGATGCACTGTTTGAAGGAATATTCGGCCAAAAACAAAGAATGACCGCATGATGGGCCGGGATTCTAGCATTTAGTCGAGGGATGGTGTAGGACGCAGGAGTTTTGAGCTGCAAGCTTGCGCGACAAGCCTTGTAGGCTACGGGAGAGTGGAACGACAGAAACCACAAGGGGAGCCGAAGCTCCCCCAGAATTAGTTGCGTGCTCTGTTTTTATTATTGGTTTCGGGCTTCTTGTTTTTGTTGAGTGCCCGCGCCACGAGGTTTTCCCTTCGTGACCCTCCCAATCGGGAGTCAAGAGCAAACGGATTGCTTTGGTCGCTGTGTTGCAGTGATCTGTCGATCCAACCAGTTCAGGCACCTGTCTTGAGACAGTTTTTATTGTTCTCGGCCTGGTTGTGGGGCAAGCCCCAAATACAACGCCTCTCCAAAAGAATCAGTTAGCTGCGCCTCTCGCCGTCTTGTTTTTATTGTGCGTGAGTCGATTCGTCTTATTTTTATTGTCTTTTGCATTGCTTGTTATTGTTCTTGTACCAAAGCTATAGCAGGGTGCGTGCCAACTTTTGCGAAACCCAGCGAAACCGGGGGTTCTATGGTTATAGCCATTTTCCCGGGGCGAAAAAAAGCCGGGGTTTCGTTACCGTAAACCCCGGCTTCTGTTACGTGAAAAAGACTGGGGTAACAGTTTTTTCACATTCAGAGGTGTTACCCCCACACCTCAGCTTTCGCTGGTCGCCCCGGTCTTGCGCCGTGGAATCCCCAGGCGCTGGCGACGTTCCCACAGGCACTTGCGGCTGACGCCCAGCTTGCGTGCCAGTTCGGTCTCGGTCATGTGGTCCTGGTGCTCGAGCACGAAGTGCTGGAAGTAGTCTTCCAGGGACAGGTCTTCAGTGGGTTCGTGGCTGGTGTTGTTGGCGGCGCCGCCCTGTTGCGGGGCCAGGCCGATGAATTCTTCGTCGTCCAGGTCACTCAGCTCGATGTCGATGCCCAGCAGGTCGGCGGAGATTTCCGGGCTCTCGCACAGAATCACTGCCCGCTCGACTGCGTTTTCCAGCTCTCGAACGTTACCCGGCCAGGCGTAGTGACGAATGGCTTGTTCGGCGTCCGGGGCGAACTTGAGGTCGGTGCGGTTGACCCGCGCACTCTGGCGGGCCAGGAACGCCTGGGCGATTTCATTGACGTCCGCGCCACGCTCGCGCAGGGGAGGCAGCTTCAAGGCGATGACGTGCAAGCGATAATACAAGTCTTCACGGAACTGGCCGATCTTGGCCAGGCTCTTGAGGTCTCGGTGGGTGGCCGCGATCAGGCGGACGTCGACCTTTTGCGACTGCACCGAGCCGACCCGGCGGATTTCGCCTTCCTGAAGGACCCGCAGCAATCGCGCCTGGGCTTCCAGTGGCAGTTCGCCGATTTCATCGAGGAATAACGTGCCGCCGTCCGCCGCTTCCACCAGCCCGGCGCGTCCGGCGCTGGCGCCGGTGAACGCGCCTTTTTCGTGACCGAACAGTTCGGACTCGATCAGGCTTTCCGGAATCGCCGCGCAGTTCACCGAGATCATCGGCGCCTTGGCCCGGCGTGACAGATTGTGCAGGGCCCGGGCCACCAGTTCCTTGCCGGTACCGGATTCGCCCTGGATCAGGACATTGGAATCGGTGGGCGCCACTTTGCGGATCTTGCCGTACAAGTCCTGCATGGGCGGGCAGGAACCGATGATGCCGATTTCGCCATTGCTGTTGCTGGCGCCGGCTTTCGCCGAGGCGCTGGCCTTGCCGACGGGTTCCGCCGGGTTGCTGGTCGCCGCCTGTCGGTCGCGCAGGATGCGGGCCACGGCCTGGAGCATCTCGTCGTGGTCGAACGGCTTGGCGATGTAGTCCACCGCGCCCATTTTCATGGAGTCGACCGCCGAGCGCAGGCTGGCGTAACTGGTCATGATCAGCACGGGGGTGCCCTGGCCGAGCTTGATCAGCTCGGTACCCGGGGCGCCAGGCAGGCGCAGGTCGCTGACGATCAGGTCAAACGTGGGAATGCTGAAACGCTCTTGTGCTTCCTGCACTGAACCGGCTTCGCTGACCTGGTACTGGTTGCGTTCCAGCAGGCGGCGCAAGGCGGAGCGGATAATTGTTTCGTCTTCGACGATCAAAATGTGCGGCATTGATTCGATTCTCTCGACGGTCTCAGTTCACAGCGGACGTCGCTTCGACATGACGCGGCAAGGTCACCCGGATACGGGTGCCGCGTTGGCTTTGTACATCGGCCGGGCTGTCGATGGTGATTTGTCCATAATGCTCTTCAACGATGGAATAGACCAGTGCGAGGCCCAGACCGGTGCCTTCGCCAGGATCCTTGGTGGTGAAGAAGGGTTCGAACAATCGGTCCATGATGTTCTGTGGGATTCCGCTGCCTTCGTCTTCGACGATCAGGTCGACCGTGTGTTCGAAGGCTTCGCTCTTGACCCGCACCGCGCTGCCGGCCGGTGAGGCGTCCCGCGCGTTGGATAGCAGGTTGATCAACACCTGGGCGAGCCGCTGGGGGTCGCCATCGACCCAATGTTCCGGGTCGCACAGGTTGAAGAATTGCACTTCGAAATTGCGCCGGTTCAGCGCCAGCAGACCAATGGCATCCTGGGCCACTTCGGCCAGACAGACGGGCTCGTCATTGTGCTGGTGACCGCCGGCATGGGCGAAGCTCATCAGCGACTGGACGATACGCGACACGCGCTTGGTCTGTTCGAGGATCTGGCCGCTGATTTCCGTCAGCTCGCCGTCGTCCTCGCGCTCTTCGCGCAGGTTCTGCGCCAGGCAGGCGATGCCGGTGATCGGGTTGCCGATCTCGTGGGCCACCCCGGCGGCCAGCCGGCCGATGCTTGCCAGCCGTTCGGAATGCACCAGCTTGTCTTCAAGCATCTGCGTGTCGGTGAGGTCTTCCACCAGCAGCACCAGGCCGCTGTTACCGGGTGCCAACGGCTCGTCGATGGCCGCCTTGTGCAGGTTCAGCCAACGGGTCTGGCCGTCGAGGGCCAGGTGCTGTTTGTGCAAGTGCTCGTCCGGCAGGTCGATGAAGCCTTGCAGCAAGCCTTTCCACGGTTCGCCCAAGGTGCTCAGGCGCGAACCGACCACGCGCTGGGCGGCGATCCCGGTCAGTTCTTCCATGGCTTTGTTCCACATCAGGATTTCCTGGTCCTTGGCCAGGGAGCACACGCCCATCGGCAGTTCCTGCAAGGTCTGGCGGTGGTAACGGCGCAAGGCGTCCAGTTCGGCGGCCAGGCCCGTGAGGCGCGAGTGGTAATCCTCGAGGCGGCTTTCGATGAAGTGGATGTCTTCGGTGACATAGTTTTCGCCGCCGGCCTTGTAGGGCAGGAACGTCTCGACCATGTCCTGGGCCACGCTGGGGCCCATCAGGCCGGACAGGTTGGCTTCGATCCGGTCCCGCAGGCGACGCAAGGCATACGGGCGGCGTTCATCGAAGGGCAGGTAGAGGTCGCGCAGGGCCTGTTCGACTTCCTTTTGCGCGGCCTTGGCGCCCAGAGGCTTGGCCAGTTGCGTGGCGAATTCCTGGGGCGAGGCGGCGTGCAGCTCGCGTCGCTGCGGGCGGCGGACGTTGTCCACCGCACAGGCTTCGGCGGCGCTGGCCTCTTCGCTGCTGGCGTTGGTGAACAGTGAGATCAGGGTGAACATCAGCACGTTCGCCGCCAGGGAGGCGATGGCCGCCATATGCCAACTGGTGTCGTCGAGCACATAGATCATATTCAACAGCGGAATATAGAAGCCCTGCAGGTTGCCCATCAGTGGCAACAGCATCGCCACCAGCCACACCAGGATCCCGGCCAACAGGCCGGCGATGAACCCGCGGCGGTTGGCGGTTGGCCAATACAGCACCGACAACACGCCTGGCAGGAACTGCAAGGTAGCGACGAAGGCGACGATGCCCAGGTTGGCCAGGTCCTGTCCGTCACCCAGCATCAGGTAGAAGCCATAGCCGGCCATGATGATCGCGACGATCAGCGCCCGACGCGTCCATTTCAGCCAGCGATAGATATTGCCTTCGGCCGGTGGCTGGTAGAGCGGCAGCACCAGGTGGTTGAGAGCCATGCCCGACAGGGCCAGCGTAGTGACGATGATCAGGCCGCTGGCCGCCGAGAGGCCGCCGACGTAGGCCAGCAGCGCCAGGGCCTTGCTGTTGGCGGCGATGCCGATGCCGAGGGTGAAGTATTCCGGATTGGTGCTGGCGCCCAGTTTCAAGCCGGCCCAGAGGATCAGCGGTACCGCCAGGCTCATCAGCAGCAGGAACAGCGGCAAGCCCCAGCTCGCGCTCACCAGCGAGCGCGGGTTGAGGTTTTCGGTAAAGGTCATGTGGTACATGTGCGGCATCACGATGGCCGATGCGAAGAACACCAGCAACAGCGTGCGCCACGGGCCTTCCTGCAAGGGCGTGTGCAGGGCGGCGAGGGCGGTCTGGTTCTGCAGCAGCCACAACTCAAGCTGCTGCGGGCCATCGAACACGCCGTACAAGGCATAGAGCCCGACGCCGCCAATGGCGATCAGCTTGATCACCGATTCGAAGGCGATGGCGAACACCAGGCCTTCGTGCTTTTCCCGCGTGGCAATGTGCCGGGAGCCGAAGAAAATCGTGAACAGGATGATCAGCGCACAGAAGCTCAACGCCACCCGGTGCTGTACCGGCTCGCGGGTCAGGATGCTGATGGAGTCGGCCACGGCCTGGATTTGCAGGGCCAGCAGTGGCAACACCCCGACCAGCATGAAGATCGTGGTCAGCGCACCGGCCCAGGTGCTGCGAAAACGAAAGGCGAACAGGTCGGCCAGCGACGACAGTTGGTAGGTGCGGGTGATTTTCAGGATCGGGTAGAGCAACACCGGCGCCAGCAGGAACGCGCCCGATACACCGAGGTAACTGGAGAGGAAACCATAGCCGTACTGGTAGGCCAGCCCGACCGTGCCATAGAACGCCCATGCGCTGGCATAGACACCCAGCGACAGGGTGTAGGTCAGCGGGTGGCGGATGATCGCGCGGGGGATCATGCCTCGTTCGCTGATCCAGGCGACACCGAACAGCACGGCCAGGTAGGCGGCGCTGATCAGGATCATCTGGGTCAGGCTAAAGCTCATCGGCATCTTTTTGGCTCTGCAAGATGAAGGTCACGACAATCAGGATCAGCCAGAGCAGGTAAGGCCGATACCAGGCACCCGTGGCATCGATCCACCAATCCATGATGGCCGGGGAGAACAGATAAATCCCCACTACCAGGAGCAGGACCAAGCGATAGATATACATCCCGGCCTCTCTAATTTATGCGCGTGCCCGAAAACGTGCGGCGATGGTAACGGATGGGCGCCAAGCTGCAAGGGCCGTCAACGTATTTGCGCTTCGGGCAGGCTCAGTGTGCGCGGGATCTTGCCCGCGTCCCAGTGGCCAATGCCCCAGGCCAGCAGTTCCCGTGGGCTGGCATCGACCAGTTCGAGGCCCGGTTGCTGGCCCAGCGCGCGCAACGCCCGTAACAGCAGCGGTGTGGCCTGGTCGGCCGCCAGGGGCGGTGAACGATAGGATTTGCCCAGCTTGTGCCCGTCGGGCTGGGTGATCAACGGCACGTGCAGGTAACGCGGTTGTGGCAATCCGAGCAGTTCTTGCAGGTAGAGCTGGCGTGGTGTGGAGTCCAGCAGGTCGGCACCGCGCACGATATCGGTTACCCCCTGCCAGGCGTCGTCCAGGACCACGGCCAGTTGATAGGCGTAGAGCCCGTCGCGGCGGCGGATCACGAAATCGCCGACCTCACGGCCCAGGTGCTGGCGGAACTCGCCCTGGACCCGGTCGGTAAAGTGATATTCAAGTTCGGGGACGCGCAGGCGGATGGCGGCGTCCTCGGTGTCGTGCCCGGCGTTGCGGCACAGTCCCGGATAAATGCCCTGGTACGGCTCCAGTTGTTTGCGCGAACAGGTGCAGGCGTAGGCCAGGCCCTGGCTGAACAGCCGGTTGATGACCTGGTCATAGGCAGCATGGCGCTCGCTCTGGCGGACCATTTCGCCGTCCCACTCAAACCCGTAGCTTTCCAGCGCCTTGAGAATCGCTGCTTGTGCGCCCGGTTCCTCCCGGGGTGGGTCGAGGTCCTCCATGCGCAGCAGCCAGCGCCCGCCCACGGCCCGGGCATCCAGGTACGACGCCAGGGCGGCGACCAGCGAGCCGAAATGCAAGTGGCCGCTGGGGGTGGGGGCGAAGCGGCCGATGTAGGGGGTGATAGTCATAGGGGAATATTACTAGCTTGGATCTGGCAGAGGCGCATTTGTGGGAGCGAGCAAGCCCGCTCCCACAGGATGTCGCAAGGTTCAGGATGGTGGTCAGGTGCCAGAAACAAAAAACGGAGCGTATGAACGCTCCGTTTTTGTAACAGCCCCGGCGATTACTTGCCGACCTGTTTTTCCTTGATTTCCGCCAGGGTCTTGCAGTCGATGCACAGGTCGGCGGTCGGGCGGGCTTCCAGGCGACGAATGCCGATCTCGATGCCGCAGGACTCACACCAACCGTATTCTTCGTCTTCGATCAGTTGCAGGGTCTTGTCGATTTTCTTGATGAGCTTGCGTTCGCGATCACGGGCGCGCAGTTCGAGGCTGAACTCCTCTTCCTGACTGGCACGGTCGGCCGGGTCCGGGAAGTTGGCCGCTTCGTCTTTCATGTGATCCACGGTGCGGTCGACTTCCTGCATCAAGTCCTGTTTCCACTTGTTCAGGATCTTGGTGAAGTGCGCGCGCATGGGGGCGCCCATGTACTCTTCGCCAGCTTGCGGGACGTAAGGCTCAAACCCGCTGAGCGTGTTATTTGGGTTTTGCTTTGCTTGGGTGGGCATGAATGGACCGCCTCTACTCTTGTAATCCACTACGCAGGATTGCTCCATCACCGACACCTGCCGGCCCTGCGGCTGCAAGCGGGCGAACTTACCAGATCAAATCGGGCCGCGCTACTCCCGGTTGTCGAGCCTGCGGCGGCCGGGGTCTGTAGAACGTGGCTGGGTTCGCTTCGGTGGGGATGTAAACCTGCTCAATGCTTGATTCTAGTCAAGCCTGGGCCAATCGCGGGAGTCATTTCCTGCAATTCACGGCCTCAGACCGCTTTCGGTTCGCGCTCGTTCCCGCAGTTGTTTCTGACTTGGCGGGAGAGTTGGGTAGAATCGGTTCTTTTTTTCCTGAAGGAAGGCCAATGGCTCAGCCCTACAGTGCGCGCAGCCGCGCCATCGAACCTTTCCATGTGATGGCGCTGCTGGCCCGTGCCAACGAGCTGCAGGCCGCCGGGCATGACGTCATCCACCTGGAGATAGGCGAGCCGGACTTCACCACCGCCGAGCCGATCATCCAGGCCGGTCAGGCTGCGCTGGCGGCGGGCAAGACCCGCTACACCGCGGCCCGCGGCATTCCCGAGCTGCGCGAGGCCATCGCCGGTTTCTACGATCAGCGCTATGGGGTGGAGATTGATCCGCGACGCATCCTCGTGACCCCAGGCGGATCCGGCGCGTTGTTGCTGGCCAGCGCCTTGCTGGTGGACCCTGGCAAGCATTGGCTGCTGGCCGACCCCGGTTATCCGTGCAACCGTCATTTCCTGCGCCTGGTCGAAGGTGCGGCGCAATTGGTGCCCGTGGGGCCGGAAGTGCGTTACCAATTGACGCCGGACCTGGTGAACCGGCATTGGGATCAGGACAGCGTCGGTGCGTTGGTGGCCTCGCCGGCCAACCCGACCGGGACGATTCTCACTCGGGACGAACTGGCGGGGTTGTCCAAGGCCATCAAGGGCCACAACGGTCATCTGGTGGTGGACGAGATCTATCACGGCCTGACCTACGGCACCGATGCCGCCAGCGTGCTGGAAGTCGACGACGAGGCCTTTGTCCTCAACAGTTTCTCCAAGTATTTCGGCATGACCGGTTGGCGGCTTGGCTGGCTGGTGGCCCCGTCGGCGGCCGTCGGCGAGCTGGAAAAGCTCGCGCAGAATCTCTACATCAGTGCGCCGAGCATGGCCCAGTACGCCGCCCTGGCCTGTTTCGAACCCGCGACCATCGAGATCTTCGAGCAGCGGCGGGCCGAGTTCGCCCTGCGCCGTGACTTTCTACTGCCGGCCTTGCGTGAATTGGGCTTCGGTATCGCGGTGGAGCCGGAAGGGGCGTTCTACCTGTATGCCGACATCAGCGCGTTCGGCGGCGATGCCTTTGCGTTCTGCCAGCACTTCCTGGAAACCGAACACGTGGCTTTCACGCCGGGGTTGGATTTTGGCCGCCATCAGGCCGGCCATCATGTGCGTTTCGCCTACACCCAGAGCCTGCCGCGGCTCCAGGAAGCCGTGGCGCGAATCGAACGTGGACTACGGAGTTGGCAAGGCTGATGCATTTTTCTCCTGCGTTGGAAGAAGGTCGCTTGATTCGGCGTTACAAGCGTTTTCTTGCGGATATCGAGACCGTTCACGGCGAACTGCTCACCATTCACTGCCCGAACACCGGCTCGATGCTCAATTGCATGGCGCAAGGCGCGCGCGTCTGGTTCAGTCGCTCCAGCGACCCCAAGCGCAAGTTGCCCGGCACCTGGGAAATCGGCGAAACCCCTCAGGGGCGACTCGCTTGCATCAATACCGCGCGGGCCAACGCCTTGGTCGAAGAAGCCTTGCGCGCTGGGGTCATCAGCGAACTGAACGGGTTTACCGGGCTCAAGCGTGAAGTGGCTTATGGTGTGGAAAACAGCCGAATCGATTTTCGCCTGGACTACGATCGAGGCTCGGCCTGGGTCGAAGTCAAAAGCGTCACACTGGGTTTCGATGGCACCAACGTTGCGGCGTTTCCCGATGCGGTGACACTGCGCGGCGCCAAGCACCTGAGGGAACTCGCCTGCCTGGCCCGGGAAGGCGTGCGGGCGGTGCAACTGTATTGTGTGAACCTGAGCGGCATCGAAGCGGTGCGCCCGGCACAGGAAATCGACCCGGTGTACGCCGCTGCCCTGCGTGACGCGGTGGCGGCGGGTGTGGAGGTGCTGGCCTATGGGGTCACGCTGACGCCCGAGCAGATGTGGGTCGACCGCGCGTTGCCGGTGTTGCTCGAGCCGCTAGAGCTGGACCCAGATGCCATGCTCGTCCTCCCGGCTGTCTAGGGCCGCCAGGAACTGGCCGGCGCAGGGCCCGGCCACGCATTCACCGCTTTCGATCAGGAACAGCGCGCCGTGAGTGGCGCACTGGATCAGGCTGGCGCTGGGGTCGAGAAACTGGTCGGGTTGCCATTCCAGCGGCACGCCACGGTGCGGGCAGCGGTTGAGATAGGCATACACCTGGCCGGAGCGCCGCACGGCCAGCACCTTGCGCCCATCCAGATCGAAACCGCGACTGCCGTTGTCGGGCACTTCGGCGGCGGTACAAAGAAACTTCATGGGTATCTCTATATTTGTGTTGAAAAGTCCCCTGTGGGAGCGAGCCTGCTCGCTCCCACAGAGGTTCATGCCACAGATGTCTATGCTTGACGGTCAAATGAAAACAATTATCAAATGGCGCCATCTTTCGCAGATGGGGGAGGATACTTGGCCATGCCCGCTCCTGCGAAAAACTTCTTTGAGGACGCTGCCTGATGCGCCTGAACATCCGCTTTGTTGCGCTCTGTGTCGCACTGTTGATCAACCAGGGGGCCCGCGCGGACGAATTGCCGCAACGTTGGGTCAGCGCCGGTGGCGCGTTGTCGGAGTGGGTCAGTGCGTTGGGGGGCGAGTCGAAGCTGGTGGGCGTGGACACCACCAGCCAGCATCCCGAATCCTTGCGGGCCCTGCCCAGTATCGGCTATCAACGACAGCTGTCGGCGGAGGGGGTGTTGAGCCTGCGTCCGCAGATCCTGGTGGGCACCGAAGAAATGGGGCCGCCGCCGGTGCTGGCTCAGATTCGCAACGCAGGCGTGCAGGTCGAACTGTTCTCGGCCACGCCTGATCTGCCGACCCTCCAGGGCAATTTACGGCACTTGGGGCAGTTGCTAGGGAGTGAAGCCCAGGCCGCGCAGTTGTTCCACGGTTATCAACAACAGCTTGACCAGCAAACCGCCCGGGTGCGCGAAGTCCAGCTCAAGCAAAAGGCTCCCGGCGTGTTGCTGCTGGTGGGAAGTTCCGGCGGCAAGTTAATGGTGGCCGGCAAGGACACCGCCGCTGACTGGCTGTTGCAGCAGGCCGGGGGCCGCAACCTGGCGACCCACGGTGGCTACAAGTCTTTTTCCGTGGAGAGCCTGGCCGGCCTGAATCCTGAAGTGCTGGTCTTTGCCGACCGTGCCTTGAGCGGCGAAGAAGCGCGCGCGGCGCTGTTCAAGGAAAACCCGATTCTGTCCTCGACTCGAGCCGCCAGGGATGGGCGCGTCATGGAGCTCGACCCGACGCTCTTGGTGGGCGGGTTGGGTCCGCGGTTGCCACAAAGCGTGGAGAAACTGACGGCAGGGTTCTATCCGGCTGTGTCGGCCAGGGCGCCATGACTTCGTTGGTCAAGCCACGCACCTTGTTCATCGGCCTGAGCCTGTTGTGTCTGCTGGCGACCTGGTTGTCCCTGGCCCTGGGGCCGGTGAGCTTGCCGCTGCTCGACACCTTGCGCGCCGCCGCGCGCCTGCTGGGTTTGCCGGTGGCTGCCGATGGCCTGGAACAGGCCGAACTGATCCTCGGCCAGATCCGTTTGCCGCGCACCTTGCTGGGGTTGGCGGTGGGCGGGGTGTTGGCATTGTCCGGTGTGGCGATGCAGGGGCTGTTTCGCAACCCATTGGCCGACCCGGGGCTGGTGGGCGTTTCCAGCGGTGCGGCACTGGGCGCCGCGTTCGCCATTGTCGGTGGCTCGGCGCTGGGTGGGTTGCCCGAAGCCTTTGGCCCCTACGTGTTGTCGTTGTGCGCATTCCTCGGCGGGCTTGGCGTTACGGCGCTGGTCTATCGTCTGGGGCGACGTAATGGCCAGACCCATGTCGCGACCATGCTCCTGGCCGGTATTGCCCTGACCGCACTGTCCGGTTCGGCCGTCGGCCTGTTCACCTACCTGGCGGACGACGCGACCCTGCGCACCCTGACGTTCTGGAACCTGGGCAGTCTCAACGGCGCCAGCTATGCGAGGTTGTGGCCGCTGTTGCTGGTCAGCTTTGGTGTGGCGCTCTGGTTGCCTCGGCGGGCCCGGGCGCTCAATGCGCTGTTGCTGGGGGAGTCCGAAGCGGCCCATTTGGGCGTCGACGTCGAAGGCCTCAAGCGTGAACTGGTGTTTTGTACGGCGATGGGGGTTGGCGCGGCGGTGGCGGCGGCGGGCATGATCGGTTTTGTTGGGCTGGTGGTGCCACATCTGGTGCGACTGGTGGCCGGCCCTGACCACCGTGTGTTGTTGCCCGCCTCTGTGTTGGCGGGTGCCAGCCTGTTGCTGTTCGCCGATTTGGTGGCGCGCCTGGCACTGGCCCCTGCGGAATTGCCGATCGGCATTGTCACGGCCTTCATCGGGGCACCGTTCTTCCTTTATCTATTGGTGCGAGGGCGCGCCTGATGCTGCGAGCGCAGAACCTGCACATTCAGCGTGGCCGGAAAACCGTGCTGGCGGACATCGATCTGCTGCTCAACCCCGGCGAAGTGCTCGGTGTGCTCGGGCCCAACGGTGCGGGCAAAAGTACCTTGCTGGCGGGCCTGTGCGGCGAATTGCGCCCGGCCCAGGGGCAGGTCTGGCTCGATGACCGGCCACTGGCCCAGTGG
Source organism: Pseudomonas bijieensis (assembly GCF_013347965.1). Taxonomy (NCBI): domain Bacteria; kingdom Pseudomonadati; phylum Pseudomonadota; class Gammaproteobacteria; order Pseudomonadales; family Pseudomonadaceae; genus Pseudomonas; species Pseudomonas bijieensis. Next base: position 5,218,550 of record NZ_CP048810.1, read on the forward strand.
CACGGTGCCGAGCGTGCCCGTCGCCTGGCGGTGTTGCCGCAGTCCTCGACCCTGGATTTTGCCTTCCGTGTCGAGGAAGTCGTCGGCATGGGGCGCCTGCCGCACCAGAGTGGTCGGCTGCGCGACGAACAAATCGTCGCCGAGGCGCTGCAAGCGGCAGATGCTGCGCATCTGCACGGTCGCAGTTACCTGGCGTTGTCCGGCGGCGAGCGTCAGCGGGTGCATCTGGCGCGGGTGTTGGCGCAGTTGTGGCCGGGTGAGGCGGGGCAGACCCTATTGCTGGACGAGCCGACCTCGATGCTCGACCCGCTGCATCAGCACACCATCCTCCAGGCGGTGCGTGAATTCGCCAGTCGCGGCGCCGCCGTGCTGGTGATCCTGCATGACCTGAACCTGGCGGCGCGTTACTGTGATCGCCTGTTGCTGCTCGCGTCCGGTCGCCCAGTGGCCCTGGACACGCCCCGGCATGTGCTGCGCCCGGAACCGCTCAAGGCGGTGTTTGGCCTGGACGTGTTGGTGCAAGACCATCCGGAGCGCGGGCATCCATTGATCATTGCCCGTTGAGGGCACCCTTGAGGATACCGACGTGCGCCTGCTCCTGATTCTGGCATTGAGTGTACTGACGGCGTGCCAGAGCATCGCACCGCCCCCGCTTGGCGGACGAATCCGTGATTTGCACAATGGCCAGGCCGTGACTCCCCAGGCGTTGATCGAACGCCTGGCAAAGGCGCCTCGGGTGGTGATGGGAGAACGGCACGACAATCGCGATCACCATGCACTGCAGGTATGGCTGCTCCAGGCTTTGGCCGGACAGCGGGCCCAGGGCAGCCTGTTGCTGGAAATGCTCACCCCCTCCCAACAGCCACGCGTCGATTCGGTCCGCCAGTTACCCGCCTTGCCAACGGACCTGCCCGACGCGCTGGCCTGGTCGCCCGGCTGGGATTGGAGCCTGTACGGGCCCGTGGTCGAGTTTGCCCTGGCGCAACGTTATCCGTTGCTGGCCGCCAATCTGGACGCCGCCGAGATCCAGCGTTTCTATCGAAACCCACCCACCTTGATGGGCGCTCGCTCCAATGCGGCCACAGTCAAGGACGAGTTGTTGGGGCAGATCCGTGAATCCCACTGCGGTTTGCTGCCGGAGTCGCAAATGCCAGCGATGCTGGCTGTGCAGCAACAGCGTGACCGCCGCATGGCCGAACGCCTGCTGCAAGCGCCGACACCGGCATTGTTGTTCGCCGGTGCCTGGCATGCTCGAAAGGATGTCGGTGTGCCGCTGCATGCAGTGGATCTTGGTGCCAGCGAGGCACCGATCGTCCTGATGCTGGCCGAGGAGGGCAGTGACGTAACGTCGGCCATGGCGGATTACGTGTGGTACACGCCGGCCATGCCACCACAGGATTACTGCGCGCAGATGCGTGAACACGCCGGAAAATGATCTTCTACAGGTGATTTTTCTACAGGCAAAAAAAGACCCGGCAAAAGCCGGGTCAAATAACCGTGATTAGCCTGATGAGGAGATATCTGAGAGTCCGAACCAAGGGCTGTTCAAATATCGACCAGTCTCGCGACCGGATGTGGTAATCATAGCGATTCTCATTACCATGTCAAACATTGTTTTTCGATTCGCGAAAATAACCTGGTCGGTTATGGCGCCATTCGACAAAACAAGAGGCAGTCAGGCTTTATGACGCGTCGAAATGGCGTCCAGCTGCTTGTTCAGGGCTTCCTTGCGTTCGGCGGGGATGTCGTTCCAGTGCACATCCATCAATGCGCCTTCGATGGCGTACAGCAACACCTTGGATGCCCGGAAGCCGCGCGTGCGCACGGCCCGATAAGCGTCCACCGCACCAAGCCGGCGTAAATCCGAGGCGCTGTGAATGCCGACGGCGTGCAGCCACTGGGCTGATGTCTTGCCCAGATTCTTCAGGTGTTGCAGTTCATCATTCATCGAGCCTCCTTGCGACGGCCGACTGGTGCATTGGGCAAGCTTCTGAGCAGTGTAGCGGTCAGTAGGAAAAGCGTGATTCTTTGGTGGGATTCGATGCAAAAGCTTCTAATGCATTACGCACGATAGGGGGAGCGTGCGGCACGGTGCATCGTCCAGCGCGGGCGGGGGCGCTGGAGCTCAGTTCGGACTGTGGTGGGTTTGCCGCATGTCGGCTTACCCGGTTTCCACCGTATCAGCGGGTGCGATAGCGCAGGCGGGTGCCGAAGTTCATCGACATCAGGATCTCGTCCGCAGACAGTTCGGGCGGGAAGTAGGCGCCGGATATTTGCGCGTGGGCCAGGCTCGCGCCTTCCAGTGACGACTTGCGAAAATCGATGCCACGCAAATCGGCGGAGCGGAAGTAGGCGTCGCTGAAGTCAACGTCGTCCGCGTTCAGTTCCCGCAGATCGAGGCCTCGAAAGTCGCCGCCGCGCATGTCGACCGGACCTTGTGGGCGTTCGCTGTTGAACCCGGCGATATCGTCTTTGCGCAGCAAGGCATAAAGCGGGGTATTGAGAAGCTTGGGAAGGCTCATTTCATATCACCTGTTGGTTTTATGACGCCAGTATAGTGCCACTATTTGGTGGCCGTGAAGCCGGGCATCGCTTCACGGCCCAAATAGTTACCTACAGGCCGGGCAGGCGCTGACGGATTTGCGCGACCACGACGTCGAGCGTGCCGCTTTCATTGGTTTGGACTCGTTTGCTGCAGAGGATTTCCGCCGGAGTAAGGGCTTCACGGCTGGACTGTTGGGCAGCAATGACCGCCAGGTTCGCATCGGAAGGGTCGTTCTGGTCGGCCTGGCGCTGGGCCAGCCGGCTTTCGATGACCGCTTGCGGTGCGTCGCAGTCGAGGATCAGGAACGGGGCGCCGGTGGCCTCGGCGATTTTCGCCGCGGCGTCGCGCTGATCGTGCTTGAGGTAAGTGGCATCGATCACCACCGGGAAGCCGGCGCGCAGGATCACCGCGGCGATTTCATGCAGGCGAGCGTAGGTGGCGTTGCTGGCGTCGTTGTTATAAATGCCGGCCTGTGGGGCGTTGGGCACCTGTTGCTGGCCGAACAGGCGCTTGCGCTCTACATCCGAACGCAGGCGAATGGCGCCCAGCGCCTCTACCAGACGCATCGCGACATGGCTTTTGCCGACGGCCGAAACGCCGTGGGTGATGGCCAGGAAGCGCGAAGGAATGGTGCTGTAGCTTTCGGCCAGGTTGGCGTAGTTGCGGTACTGGCGCAGGGTGGTGGCGCGCTGCACCGGATCGGCTTCGGCGGGCATGCTGAACAGCGCGACTTTTGCCCGGACAAGGGCGCGATAGGCTTTATAGAAATTCAGCAACTCCAGGCCCTGGTAGTCACCGGTCAGTTCCAGGTACTGGCTGACGAAGCGCCGCGCCAGCGACTTGAGGCCGCGGTCCTCCAGGTCCATCGCCAGGAACGCGGTGTCGGCGTAGACGTCGGTGAAGCGGAACGGTTCGTTGAACTCGATGCAGTCGAAGATCACCACCTTGCCGTCGATCACGGTGGCGTTGCCCAGGTGGATATCGCCGTGGCATTCGCGGATGAAACCTTCGGCCTTGCGTTGGGTGAACAACGGCTTGAGGCGTTCGAAACTGGTCTCGGCCCAGGCTTGCAGCGCTTCGAGTTGCAGCAGGTCGGCCTTGTCGTTGAGGAATGGGCGGATCTGTTCGAAGTTCTGCAGCACCGGAGCCATCACGCTTTGCGGGGTGCCGGCGTCGTTCTCGGCGGGTACCTTGGGCGTGGAGAGGTGGAATTGGGCGATTTGCGCGGCCATCTCATCGATGTGCGTGGTGGTCAGTTCGCCGTTGGCTTGCAGCGTGCTGAGCAGTTGGCTCTGGGGGAACTGGCGCATTTTCAGGGCGTATTCGATGGCTGGGCCGTCGCCACCCAGTTGCGGCGCTTCGGCGCTGCCGGTAATCGGCAGGACGTCCAGGTACAGGTCCTGGGTCAGGCGCTGGTTCAGGCGCAACTCCTCGCCACAGAAATGTTTGCGCGCCTCGAGGCTGGTGAAGTCGAGGAAACCGAAGTTGACCGGCTTCTTGAATTTGTAGGCGTAGGGCCCGGTGAGCAATACCCAGGAAATGTGGGTCTCGATGACCTGGAACCCTTCGACGGGATGCGGGTAGAGGGCCGGGTTTTGCAGGGCAGCGATCAGGGATTGGCTCACGGGCGGTCCTTCAGAGACTGGAAAATTCAAGGCCGTCATTATGGCCGTAAGCGACGTTAACGCAAACCTCGTCGGGCTCATGTTGAACCGCGGCAAAGTGCGTATAATCCGCCGCCATGACTCGTACCCGATCCCCCCGTACCCCCAAGAAACCACCCGCCAGCCGCCTGCGGCCCTGGCTGGGCTGGGCCCTTAAACTCAGCCTCGTGGGCCTCGTCGTGCTCGCCGGTTTTGCGGTCTACCTCGATGCCGTGGTCCAGGAGAAATTCTCCGGCAAGCGCTGGACCATTCCGGCCAAGGTCTATGCCCGGCCATTGGAGCTGTTCGTCGGACAAAAGCTGAGCAAGGATGATTTCCTGACCGAGCTCGATGCCTTGGGGTATCGCCGTGAAAGCGTGGCCAATGGCCCGGGTGCGGCCTCGGTCAATGGCAATACCATCGATCTCAACACCCGTGGCTTCCAGTTCTATGAGGGCATGGAGCAGGCGCAACCGGTGCGGGTGCGTTTTTCCGGCGATTATGTCGCTGCACTGACCGGCGCCAACAATGCGAGCCTGTCGGTGGTGCGCCTCGAACCGCTGCTCATTGGTGGCTTGTACCCCAAGAACCTCGAAGACCGGATCCTGATCAAGATCGACCAGGTGCCGCCGTTCCTGCTCGATACGCTGATCGCCGTCGAAGACCGCGACTTCTATCATCACTTCGGCGTCTCGCCCAAGTCGATTGCCCGGGCCGTCTGGGTCAACACATCCTCGGGGCATATGCGCCAGGGCGGCAGTACCCTGACCCAACAGTTGGTCAAGAACTTCTATCTGACCAACGAGCGCAGCCTGACCCGCAAGCTCACCGAAGCCATGATGGCGCTGTTGCTGGAGCTGCATTACGACAAGCAGGAGATCCTGGAGGCCTACCTCAACGAGGTATTTATCGGCCAGGACGGTCAACGAGCGGTGCACGGTTTCGGCCTTGCCAGCCAGTTCTTCTTCAGCCAGCCACTGTCCGAGCTCAAGCTGCACCAGGTAGCGTTGCTGGTGGGCATGGTCAAGGGGCCGTCTTCCTACAATCCGCGGCGTAATCCGGAGCGTGCCCTCGAGCGGCGCAACCTGGTGCTCGACCTGCTGCAACAGCAAGGCGTGGCGACCGCCGAGCAAGTCGAAGCGGCGAAAAAGATGCCATTGGGCGTGACCAAGCGTGGCAGCCTGGCGGACAGTTCCTTCCCCGGCTTCATGGACCTGGTCAAGCGTCAGTTGCGCGAAGACTATCGCGACGAAGACTTGACCGAAGAAGGCCTGCGCATCTTCACCAGTTTCGACCCGATCCTGCAGATGAAGGCCGAAGCCTCGGTCGAAGACACCTTCAAGCGGCTGGGCGGGCGCAAGGGCGCTGACGAAGTCGAAGCAGCCATGGTGGTGACCAACCCGGAAACCGGCGAAGTGCAGGCCATGATTGGTAGTCGCCAGGCCAGTTTCGCCGGTTTCAACCGGGCCCTGGACGCGGTGCGCCCGATTGGCTCGCTGATCAAGCCGGCGGTTTACCTCACCGCCCTGGAAAAACCGAGCCAGTACACGCTGACCAGTTGGCTGTCGGACGAGACGTTCTCGGTCAAGGGCGCGGATGGCCAGGTCTGGAAACCGCAGAACTATGATCGTCGTTCCCACGGCACGGTGTTCCTGTACCAGGGCCTGGCGCATTCCTACAACCTGTCGACGGCTCGCCTCGGGTTGGAGGTCGGCGTGCCGAACGTACTCAAGACCCTGGCGCGCCTGGGGGTGAGTCGCGAGTTCCCGGCGTTCCCATCGATGCTGTTGGGGGCTGGCGGCCTTACGCCGATCGAGGTGGCGGCCATGTACCAGACGCTGGCCAACGGCGGTTTCAATACACCGATGCGCGGGATCCGCAGCGTGCTGACCGCCGATGGCGAGCCGCTCAAGCGTTATCCGTTCCAGATCCAGCAGCGTTTCGATCCGGCCTCCATTTATCTGATCCAGAGCGCCATGCAGCGGGTCATGCGCGAAGGGACCGGCAGTTCGGTCTATAACGTGTTGCCCCGGACCCTGAACCTGGCGGGCAAGACTGGTACCAGTAACGATTCGCGCGACAGTTGGTTCGCCGGCTTCAGCCAGGATCTGCTGGCGGTGGTCTGGCTCGGCCGTGATGACAACGGCAAGACCCCATTCACCGGTGCCACCGGTGCGTTGCAGGTCTGGACCAGTTTCATGCGCAAGGCCGACCCGTTGCCGCTGGACATGCCGCAACCGGACAATATCGTTCAGGCCTGGGTCGATTCGCGCACGGGACAAGGCTCAGATGCCAATTGCCCGGGCGCCGTGCAGATGCCGTATATTCGCGGCAGCGAGCCGCCACCCGGTGCTGCCTGTGGCGGCACGAATCCCGCCGAATCGGTGATGGATTGGGTCAAGGACTGGATGAATTAAGCAAAGAGGGTTTCAAGTGAACAAGTGGTTGATTCCAGCGGTAACGGCCGTGGCTTTGCTCAGTGGTTGCTCTACCGTACAGCGCGGTTCGATTCCGGTCGTAGACTCCGGCACCGCTGTTTCCAACAGTGAGCGGATCTCGGCCAACGGCGGTTTCCGGCAAACGACGGTGAAGCGGCCGGCGCAGGGCCAGGTCCAGGCAATTCCCCAGGGCGACACCGGTGTCGTCGTGATGGTGCCCGGTGGTGGCGCGACGACCTCGGCGCCGATCAGCAGCACGCCGATCACGCCGGGCCCGATTACCCCGGGCCCTATCGAGACTTCGCCGATCGATCAGGGCAGCTACAGCATGCCTTCGACGCCGAGCAGCATCCCGTCGGCGGGCGCCGGTGGGTTGTCCGCCGATGAGCAACTGGACGGCCCGGTGTTGGCCTTGCTGACCACGGCGCAACAGCAACAGGCCGGAGGTGACCTCAACGGTGCCTCCTCCAGCCTGGAACGTGCCCAGCGTGTGGCGCCGCGCGAACCCCAGGTTCTGTATCGCCTGGCCCAGGTGCGCATGGCCCAGGGCGATGCGCCGCAAGCCGAACAACTGGCCCGGCGTGGCCTGACATTCTCCAGCGGTCGTCCGGCGCTTCAGGCCAGCTTGTGGGAATTGATCGCCCAGGCTCGTGAGAAACAAGGCGATTCCGCTGGCGCGGCGTTGGCCCGTCAGAAGGCCAAGGTTTCGCTCTGATGGATACGCGTTTTCCCCAGATCGCCGATCAGTTGTTGCTGATCGAGCGGGAACTGCGTGTCCAGGGCTGGTGGAGCGACGTTTCGCCTTCGGCGCAAGCGTTGGCCAGTGTCGAGCCGTTTGCGGTCGACACCCTGGACTTCGAGCAATGGCTGCAATGGATTTTCCTGCCGCGGATGAAAACCATCCTGGAAAATGACCTGCCGCTGCCCAACGCCTCGGGCATCCTGGCCATGGCTGAAATGGTCTATGCCCAGCGGCCAGGGCAGGGCGTGGCGCTGCAGCGGCTGTTGGCGCAGTTCGATCAGATGATCAGTAACGTCGGCTGACCGACGTTACTGGCAGTGCTCCTCGATCTGCTTGCTGGTTTCATCGATGCGCTGGCGCCGCTCTTCGTCAGTGAGGCGGCGCATTTCCCCCTCTACGTCCTCGCGAACCCTCGGGTTGTTTTGCAACTGCGCCAGGTTGGTCCTGGCCTGTTCGCAAAATGCCTTGAGCTGGGCTTCCTGCTCGGCAATCTGTTTCTTGACCTCTTTATCGATCGCTTTCTGGTCACCAATGGGCCCACCGGAAGGCGGTGCAGGCGGTTTGGTGACGGACGGTGAGGACTTGATCACGGTGGTGGCCTCGGTGCCTTCGGGCGGCTGGGCGCCGAAGTGGGTAACGCCCTGGGCGTCTACCCATTTGTAGACCTGGCCGGCCATGCACATCGGGCTCAGGCCAACCAGCAGGCTGGCCGTCAGGAAGATCATTCGCATGCTGTTTCCTTGTCATGGGTTGCGCAATTGAAGCTAACACAGTTGCCGTTTAAAGGTTTTTTCTTGCGTTCTCATGCGCTTACTTCGAATAAAGCACATTGACGACTTGACTTGCAGAAGGCGAAACAGAAGAATCCAAAGTCCGCTGTAGAGGGACTGCCAGAAGCAGACCCACTCGGCAGATCATGAGGCGCACATCCGCGCCGACCTGTTACACCCGCAACGCGTTACCTCGCGCTGGGTGGGAAAGGCCCGCAACACTTGGGACGATCCCAATACTTGCTCAGTCAGTGCTGACGTAGTCGGCGACCACCGTCGCTCATGCTCTGCCGAGAAGTAAACCTATTAAGACCCGTCCCCTCTTTGTGGGTCGGTATTCTGGCGTTTTAGAGGTGAACAACGTGGAGCTTTTATCTGGCGGTGAGATGCTCGTCCGCTTTTTGCGTGACGAAGGCGTCAAATATATCTACGGGTACCCCGGCGGTGCTCTTCTTCATGTCTATGATGCCCTGTTCAAAGAACCGGAAGTGACCCACATCCTGGTTCGTCACGAGCAGGCGGCCACCCATATGGCTGACGGTTATGCCCGTGCTACCGGCAAGGCCGGCGTGGTATTGGTGACTTCCGGTCCAGGCGCCACGAACGCCATCACCGGTATCGCCACCGCGTACATGGACTCCATCCCGATGGTGATCATCTCCGGCCAGGTGCCTAGCACCATGGTCGGCACCGATGCGTTCCAGGAAACCGACATGATCGGCATCTCCCGGCCGATCGTGAAGCACAGCTTCATGATCAAGCACGCGTCGGAAATCCCGGAGGTCATGAAGAAAGCTTTCTACCTGGCTGAATCCGGTCGTCCGGGCCCGGTCGTGGTCGATGTCCCGAAAGACATGACCAACCCGGCCGAGAAGTTCGAATACATCTTCCCGAAAAAAGCCAAGCTGCGTTCCTACAGCCCCGCGGTCCGTGGTCACTCCGGGCAAATCCGCAAGGCAGCCGAAATGCTGCTGGCGGCCAAGCGTCCTGTGCTGTACTCCGGTGGTGGCGTGATCCTCGGCGGTGGCTCCGCGCCGCTGACCGAGCTGGCGAAAATGCTCAACCTGCCGGTCACCAATACACTGATGGGCCTGGGCGCGTTCCCGGGCAGCGACCGTCAGTTCATCGGTATGCTCGGCATGCACGGCAGCTACACCGCCAACCTGGCGATGCACCACGCCGATGTGATCCTGGCGGTCGGCGCGCGTTTCGACGACCGTGTCATCAACGGCGCGGCGAAATTCTGCCCGAATGCCAAGATCATCCACATCGACATCGACCCGGCTTCCATCTCCAAGACCATCAAGGCAGACGTGCCGATTGTCGGTCCGGTAGAGAGTGTGCTGACTGAAATGGTCGCCATTCTCAAGGAAATCGGCGAGGTTCCGAACAAGGATTCCGTGGCCAGCTGGTGGAAGCAGGTCGATGAATGGCGCGGCGATCGTGGCCTGTTCCCTTACGACAAGGGCGACGGCAGTGTGATCAAGCCGCAGACCGTGATCGAAACCCTGTGCGAAGTGACCAAGGGCGATGCCTTTGTGACCTCCGACGTGGGCCAGCACCAGATGTTCGCCGCGCAGTACTACAAGTTCGACAAACCCAATCGCTGGATCAACTCCGGCGGCCTGGGCACCATGGGCTTCGGTTTCCCGGCGGCCATGGGCATCAAGTTGAGCTTTCCGGATGCCGACGTCGCCTGCGTCACCGGCGAGGGCAGTATCCAGATGAACATCCAGGAACTGTCCACCTGCCTGCAATACGGCTTGCCGGTGAAGATCGTGATCCTGAACAACGGTGTGTTGGGCATGGTTCGCCAGTGGCAGGACATGAGCTACGGCAGCCGTCACTCGCACTCCTACATGGAATCGCTGCCTGATTTCGTCAAGCTGGCGGAGGCCTATGGTCACGTTGGCGTGCGCATCACCGAATCGAAGGATTTGAAGTCGAAGATGGAGGAGGCGTTCGCCATGAAGGATCGCCTGGTGGTGATCGATATTGCGGTCGACACCAGCGAGCACGTCTACCCGATGCAGATCAAAGACGGCTCCATGCGCGATATGTGGCTGAGCAAGACGGAGCGTACCTAATCATGCGACATATTATTTCCTTGCTTCTGGAAAACGAACCGGGTGCGCTGTCTCGTGTTGTAGGCCTGTTCTCGCAGCGTAACTACAACATCGAAAGCCTGACCGTGGCGCCAACCGAAGACCCGACCCTGTCGCGTCTGACGCTGACCACCGTAGGGCACGATGAAATCATCGAGCAGATCACCAAGAACCTGAACAAGCTGATCGAGGTGGTCAAGCTGGTGGACCTGTCGGAAAGCGCTCACATCGAGCGTGAGCTGATGCTGGTCAAGGTCAAGGCCACCGGCGCCCAGCGCGCCGAGATCAAACGTACTACCGATATTTATCGTGGGCAGATCGTCGATGTCAGCGCCAGCGTCTATACCGTTCAGTTGACCGGTACCAGCGACAAGCTCGACAGCTTCATTCAATCGATCGGTACTGCCTCGATTCTGGAAACCGTACGCAGTGGCGTCACCGGGATTGCCCGTGGCGACAAAGTACTGAGCATCTAAACCAAATTAGCGAATGGCCTGAACGGCCGGATATAGGGGAATTTCATGAAAGTTTTCTACGATAAAGACTGCGACCTGTCGATCATCCAGGGCAAGAAAGTCGCCATCATCGGCTATGGCTCCCAAGGTCACGCCCAGGCGTGCAACCTGAAGGACTCTGGCGTTGACGTGACCGTCGGCTTGCGTAAAGGCTCGGCCACCGTTGCCAAGGCTGAGGCCCATGGCCTGAAAGTCGCTGACGTGGCTTCTGCCGTTGCCGCCGCCGACCTGGTGATGATCCTGACCCCAGACGAGTTCCAAGGCGCGTTGTACAAGAACGAAATCGAGCCGAACATCAAGAAAGGCGCGACCCTGGCCTTCTCCCACGGCTTCTCGATCCACTACAACCAGGTTGTTCCGCGTTCCGACCTCGACGTGATCATGATCGCGCCGAAGGCCCCGGGCCACACCGTGCGTTCCGAGTTCGTGAAGGGCGGCGGTATCCCTGACCTGATCGCGATCTATCAGGATGCGTCCGGCAACGCCAAGAACGTGGCCCTGTCCTACGCCGCTGGCGTGGGTGGCGGTCGTACCGGCATCATCGAAACCACCTTCAAGGACGAAACCGAAACCGACCTGTTCGGCGAGCAAGCCGTTCTGTGTGGCGGTACCGTCGAGCTGGTCAAGGCCGGTTTCGAAACCCTGGTTGAAGCTGGCTACGCGCCAGAAATGGCCTACTTCGAATGCCTGCACGAACTGAAGCTGATCGTTGACCTCATGTACGAAGGCGGCATCGCCAACATGAACTACTCGATCTCCAACAACGCCGAGTACGGCGAGTACGTGACTGGCCCGGAAGTCATCAACGCCGAGTCCCGCCAGGCCATGCGCAACGCCCTGAAACGTATTCAGGACGGCGAATACGCCAAGATGTTCATCAGCGAAGGCGCCACCGGCTATCCTTCGATGACCGCCAAGCGTCGCAATAACGCCGCCCATGGCATCGAAATCATCGGCGAGCAACTGCGCTCGATGATGCCGTGGATCAGCGCCAACAAGATCGTCGACAAAACCAAGAACTAAGTCGCGAGCTTGATCGAAAAACGCGGCCTTGGCCGCGTTTTTTCGTTTGGGCGGTGGCTTCTGGTATAAAGCTGCATCGTTTGCGGCCGAACCGTCGACCCAGACATCTGTCGAATTTTTTCACACCGTTGCAAGGTATTGTCCATGAGCGAACGTCCCGACGAGCCAAACCAGGCTCCTGACGCCGAAAGCCTGTTGCCCATCGATGAGCACATCGAAGAAGGCCATGACGCTGAAGGCCGTAAGGTCCGGCATCGTGGCATCTATCTGCTGCCGAACCTGTTCACCACCGCGAACCTGTTCGCCGGCTTCTATTCCATCATCAGCTCCATGAGTGCCCAGGCCGCCTTGAGCGCCGGCGATAGCGCAGGGGCGAGCCGCTACTTCGCGTTCGCCGCCATCGCGATCTTCGTCGCCATGGTGCTCGATGGCCTGGACGGGCGTGTCGCCCGCATGACCAATACCCAGAGCGCGTTCGGTGCCGAGTACGATTCGCTGTCCGACATGGTCGCTTTTGGCGTGGCTCCCGCCTTGCTGGCATTTGGCTGGGCGCTGGGGGACATGGGCAAGGTCGGCTGGATGGTCGCCTTTATCTACGTGGCAGGTGCGGCGTTGCGCCTGGCGCGTTTCAACACGCAAGTAGGCAAGGCTGACAAGCGCTACTTCATTGGCCTGGCCAGTCCGGCTGCGGCCGGTGTCGTGGCCGGTGTCGTCTGGGCATTCAGCGACTACGGCATCCAGGGTTCGAAGATGTCGTTCCTGGTGGCGTTGCTGGTTGCGGCGGCCGGGATGCTGATGGTCAGCAACATCAAGTACAACAGCTTCAAGGAGTTGGATCTGAAGGGCCGTGTGCCGTTCGTTGCGATTCTGGCGGTGGTGCTGGTATTTGCCGTGGTGTTCAGTGACCCGCCGCGTATCCTGCTGCTGGTGTTCCTTGCCTATGCCGCTTCCGGCCCGGTGCAGTACTTGCTGCGTCTTCGTCGACGCTAAACGTTGCCTTAATGTAATTTCCCCCATACTCCGCAGTCTATTGGTGCATCTGCCCTCCAATACTGCGGAGTTGTCATGCTGATCAAGATCCCCAAGTCGTCCGACTGCCGTGAATCGGATGTCACGCCCGAATCCCTCTATCTATCCCGTCGTCAAGTCCTGGGGGCCACCATGGCGGGTCTCGCCGTGAGCAGCTTGCCGCGATGGGCCGGCGCGGCCGATGCGGCGCGTTACGCCGATGTCGAGCCCGGCAAGGCTCCGTCCTGGTTTGTCGAGAAACTACCGTCTACCCAATGGGGGGCGGTCACGGTCAAGAATGAGCCCATTACACCGTTCAAGGACGCGACTCATTACAACAACTTCTATGAGTTCGGGGCCGACAAGGGGGATCCGGCAGCCAATGCCGGATCCTTGAAGACCGAGCCCTGGAGCGTGGTAGTGGACGGGGAAGTGGGCAAGCCGGGACGCTATGGGTTGGAAGACTTCATGAAGCCTTATCAACTGGAAGAGCGTATTTATCGATTGCGCTGTGTCGAGGCTTGGTCGATGGTCATTCCGTGGATCGGCTTTCCCATCTCTGCATTGCTCAAGCAGGTCGAGCCGACCTCCAAGGCTAAATACATTCGCTTCGAGACTCTGCAGGATCCCAAGACCATGCCCGGGCAGCGTTCAGGTTTCGCTTTGATCGACTGGCCGTATGTCGAAGGCTTGCGATTGGATGAGGCGATGAACCCGCTGGCCATCCTGGCGGTAGGGATGTACGGGCGGGAGTTGCCGAACCAGAACGGCGCGCCGTTGCGGTTGGTGGTGCCGTGGAAGTACGGTTTCAAAAGTGTGAAGTCGATTGTGCGGATCAGTCTGGTGAGTGAGCAGCCGAAGACGACTTGGCAAAGCATTGCGTCTGATGAGTACGGCTTCTATGCCAACGTCAATCCGACAGTCGATCACCCGCGTTGGACCCAGGCACATGAACGCCGTCTGCCCAGTGGGCTGTTCAGCCCCAATGTCCGCGATACGTTGATGTTCAACGGCTATCAGGATGAAGTCGCTTCTTTATATGCGGGGATGGACCTGAGGAAGGACTACTGATGCGTTTTCCTGTCTGGCGAATTGGCGTCTTCATCGCGGCGGCGGTCTGGCCGTTGTTCTGGCTTTACGAGGCCTTGATGAACGCGCTGGGTCCTGACCCGGGCAAAGTCCTGGTGGATCGGCTCGGGTTGGGGACGCTGATTCTGTTGCTGATCACCTTGAGCATGACACCGCTGCAGAAACTGACGGGGTGGGCGGGGTGGATCGCCGTCCGGCGGCAGTTGGGGTTGTGGTGCTTTGCTTATGTGGTGTTGCATTTGAGTGGGTATGCGGCGTTCATATTGGGGTTCGACTGGTCGCAGTTGGGCGTGGAGTTGAGCAAGCGGCCTTACATTATCGTCGGGGCGCTCGGGTTCCTCGGTTTGTTGGCGCTGGCGGTCACATCCAATCGCTACAGTCAGCGACGGCTTGGTGTGCGCTGGAAGAAATTGCATCGCCTGGTTTATCTGATCCTGGGGCTTGGGTTGCTGCATATGCTGTGGATCGTGCGGGCGGATCTGAAGGAGTGGGCGATATACGCCTTTATAGGTGGCGTACTGTTGCTGCTGAGGGTGCCGCCGGTGATGCGCCGGATCCCGCGTTTGCTGGGCAGGAAAGTTCCTTCCGCAACAAAAGCGTAATTAAGGGTTGACGGCAAATTCTGGACGTCTATAATTCGCCCCACTTCCGGCGCAGTCGAAACGGAAAACTCCTTGAAATTCAATGAGTTAAGTAGGTTTCGAAGGGGTCGGGCTTCAGGTCATCGAAGCCAGGAAGTAGCTGATAAGGCAGTGTGGGTTTGGTCTTGTCAGCGGTTCGATCTTCTCGGTCGAAAGCGGTGAAAAAGAGGTGTTGACAGCAGCGAGTAACGCTGTAGAATTCGCCTCCCGCTAACGAGAGATCGGAAGCGCAAGTGGTTGAAGTTGAAAAGGAAACTTTGAAAACTTCTGAAAATAACCGCTTGACAGATACGCCGGGCGCTGTAGAATGCGCGCCTCGGTTGAGACGAAAGCTCTTAACCAACCGCTCTTTAACAACTGAATCAAGCAATTCGTGTGGGTGCTTGTGGAGTCAGACTGCTAGTCAACAGATTATCAGCATCACAAGTTACTCCGCGAGAAATCAAAGATGTAACCAACGATTGCTGAGCCAAGTTTAGGGTTTTCTCAAAACCCAAAGATGTTTGAACTGAAGAGTTTGATCATGGCTCAGATTGAACGCTGGCGGCAGGCCTAACACATGCAAGTCGAGCGGTAGAGAGGTGCTTGCACCTCTTGAGAGCGGCGGACGGGTGAGTAATGCCTAGGAATCTGCCTGGTAGTGGGGGATAACGCTCGGAAACGGACGCTAATACCGCATACGTCCTACGGGAGAAAGCAGGGGACCTTCGGGCCTTGCGCTATCAGATGAGCCTAGGTCGGATTAGCTAGTTGGTGAGGTAATGGCTCACCAAGGCGACGATCCGTAACTGGTCTGAGAGGATGATCAGTCACACTGGAACTGAGACACGGTCCAGACTCCTACGGGAGGCAGCAGTGGGGAATATTGGACAATGGGCGAAAGCCTGATCCAGCCATGCCGCGTGTGTGAAGAAGGTCTTCGGATTGTAAAGCACTTTAAGTTGGGAGGAAGGGCATTAACCTAATACGTTAGTGTTTTGACGTTACCGACAGAATAAGCACCGGCTAACTCTGTGCCAGCAGCCGCGGTAATACAGAGGGTGCAAGCGTTAATCGGAATTACTGGGCGTAAAGCGCGCGTAGGTGGTTCGTTAAGTTGGATGTGAAAGCCCGGGCTCAACCTGGGAACTGCATTCAAAACTGTCGAGCTAGAGTATGGTAGAGGGTGGTGGAATTTCCTGTGTAGCGGTGAAATGCGTAGATATAGGAAGGAACACCAGTGGCGAAGGCGACCACCTGGACTGATACTGACACTGAGGTGCGAAAGCGTGGGGAGCAAACAGGATTAGATACCCTGGTAGTCCACGCCGTAAACGATGTCAACTAGCCGTTGGGAGCCTTGAGCTCTTAGTGGCGCAGCTAACGCATTAAGTTGACCGCCTGGGGAGTACGGCCGCAAGGTTAAAACTCAAATGAATTGACGGGGGCCCGCACAAGCGGTGGAGCATGTGGTTTAATTCGAAGCAACGCGAAGAACCTTACCAGGCCTTGACATCCAATGAACTTTCCAGAGATGGATTGGTGCCTTCGGGAGCATTGAGACAGGTGCTGCATGGCTGTCGTCAGCTCGTGTCGTGAGATGTTGGGTTAAGTCCCGTAACGAGCGCAACCCTTGTCCTTAGTTACCAGCACGTTATGGTGGGCACTCTAAGGAGACTGCCGGTGACAAACCGGAGGAAGGTGGGGATGACGTCAAGTCATCATGGCCCTTACGGCCTGGGCTACACACGTGCTACAATGGTCGGTACAGAGGGTTGCCAAGCCGCGAGGTGGAGCTAATCCCACAAAACCGATCGTAGTCCGGATCGCAGTCTGCAACTCGACTGCGTGAAGTCGGAATCGCTAGTAATCGCGAATCAGAATGTCGCGGTGAATACGTTCCCGGGCCTTGTACACACCGCCCGTCACACCATGGGAGTGGGTTGCACCAGAAGTAGCTAGTCTAACCTTCGGGGGGACGGTTACCACGGTGTGATTCATGACTGGGGTGAAGTCGTAACAAGGTAGCCGTAGGGGAACCTGCGGCTGGATCACCTCCTTAATCGACGACTCAGCTGCTCCATGAGCTCCCACACGAATTGCTTGATTCATTGAAGAAGACGATTGGGTCTGTAGCTCAGTTGGTTAGAGCGCACCCCTGATAAGGGTGAGGTCGGCAGTTCGAATCTGCCCAGACCCACCAATTTCATGGTGTCCCCGGTAAAGATACGGGGCCATAGCTCAGCTGGGAGAGCGCCTGCCTTGCACGCAGGAGGTCAGCGGTTCGATCCCGCTTGGCTCCACCATTACAGATTGGCACAACGTTTAAAGCTTAGAAATGAGCATTCCACCCCAGGGTGATGAATGTTGATTTCTAGTCTTTTGATTAGATCGTTCTTTAAAAATTTGGGTATGTGATAGAAAGATAGACTGAACGTTACTTTCACTGGTAACGGCTCAGGCTAAGGTAAATTGTGAGTTGCTCTCATGAGCAAGATCGAATTTTCGGCGAATGTCGTCTTCACAGTATAACCAGATTGCTTGGGGTTATATGGTCAAGTGAAGAAGCGCATACGGTGGATGCCTTGGCAGTCAGAGGCGATGAAAGACGTGGTAGCCTGCGAAAAGCTTCGGGAGTCGGCAAACAGACTTTGATCCGGAGATGTCTGAATGGGGAACCCAGCCATCATAAGATGGTTATCTTGTACTGAATACATAGGTGCAAGAGGCGAACCAGGGAACTGAAACATCTAAGTACCCTGAGGAAAAGAAATCAACCGAGATTCCCTTAGTAGTGGCGAGCGAACGGGGACTAGCCCTTAAGCTTCTTTGATTTTAGCGGAACGCTCTGGAAAGTGCGGCCATAGTGGGTGATAGCCCTGTACGCGAAAGGATCTTAGAAGTGAAATCGAGTAGGACGGAGCACGAGAAACTTTGTCTGAATATGGGGGGACCATCCTCCAAGGCTAAATACTACTGACTGACCGATAGTGAACTAGTACCGTGAGGGAAAGGCGAAAAGAACCCCGGAGAGGGGAGTGAAATAGATCCTGAAACCGTATGCGTACAAGCAGTGGGAGCCCACTTTGTTGGGTGACTGCGTACCTTTTGTATAATGGGTCAGCGACTTATTTTCAGTGGCGAGCTTAACCGAATAGGGGAGGCGTAGCGAAAGCGAGTCTTAATAGGGCGTCTAGTCGCTGGGAATAGACCCGAAACCGGGCGATCTATCCATGGGCAGGTTGAAGGTTAGGTAACACTGACTGGAGGACCGAACCGACTACCGTTGAAAAGTTAGCGGATGACCTGTGGATCGGAGTGAAAGGCTAATCAAGCTCGGAGATAGCTGGTTCTCCTCGAAAGCTATTTAGGTAGCGCCTCATGTATCACTGTAGGGGGTAGAGCACTGTTTCGGCTAGGGGGTCATCCCGACTTACCAAACCGATGCAAACTCCGAATACCTACAAGTGCCGAGCATGGGAGACACACGGCGGGTGCTAACGTCCGTCGTGAAAAGGGAAACAACCCAGACCGTCAGCTAAGGTCCCAAAGTTATGGTTAAGTGGGAAACGATGTGGGAAGGCTTAGACAGCTAGGAGGTTGGCTTAGAAGCAGCCACCCTTTAAAGAAAGCGTAATAGCTCACTAGTCGAGTCGGCCTGCGCGGAAGATGTAACGGGGCTCAAACCATACACCGAAGCTACGGGTATCACGCAAGTGATGCGGTAGAGGAGCGTTCTGTAAGCCTGTGAAGGTGAGTTGAGAAGCTTGCTGGAGGTATCAGAAGTGCGAATGCTGACATGAGTAACGACAATGGGTGTGAAAAACACCCACGCCGAAAGACCAAGGTTTCCTGCGCAACGTTAATCGACGCAGGGTTAGTCGGTCCCTAAGGCGAGGCTGAAAAGCGTAGTCGATGGAAAACAGGTTAATATTCCTGTACTTCTGGTTATTGCGATGGAGGGACGGAGAAGGCTAGGCCAGCTTGGCGTTGGTTGTCCAAGTTTAAGGTGGTAGGCTGGAATCTTAGGTAAATCCGGGATTCTAAGGCCGAGAGCTGATGACGAGTTACCCTTTGGGTGACGAAGTGGTTGATGCCATGCTTCCAAGAAAAGCTTCTAAGCTTCAGGTAACCAGGAACCGTACCCCAAACCGACACAGGTGGTTGGGTAGAGAATACCAAGGCGCTTGAGAGAACTCGGGTGAAGGAACTAGGCAAAATGGCACCGTAACTTCGGGAGAAGGTGCGCCGGTGAGGGTGAAGCACTTGCTGCGTAAGCCCACGCCGGTCGAAGATACCAGGCCGCTGCGACTGTTTATTAAAACACAGCACTCTGCAAACACGAAAGTGGACGTATAGGTGTGACGCCTGCCCGGTGCCGGAAGGTTAATTGATGGGGTTAGCTAACGCGAAGCTCTTGATCGAAGCCCCGGTAAACGGCGGCCGTAACTATAACGGTCCTAAGGTAGCGAAATTCCTTGTCGGGTAAGTTCCGACCTGCACGAATGGCGTAACGATGGCGGCGCTGTCTCCACCCGAGACTCAGTGAAATTGAAATCGCTGTGAAGATGCAGTGTATCCGCGGCTAGACGGAAAGACCCCGTGAACCTTTACTATAGCTTTGCACTGGACTTTGAATTTGCTTGTGTAGGATAGGTGGGAGGCTTTGAAGCGTGGACGCCAGTTCGCGTGGAGCCATCCTTGAAATACCACCCTGGCAACTTTGAGGTTCTAACTCAGGTCCGTTATCCGGATCGAGGACAGTGTATGGTGGGTAGTTTGACTGGGGCGGTCTCCTCCTAAAGAGTAACGGAGGAGTACGAAGGTGCGCTCAGACCGGTCGGAAATCGGTCGTAGAGTATAAAGGCAAAGCGCGCTTGACTGCGAGACAGACACGTCGAGCAGGTACGAAAGTAGGTCTTAGTGATCCGGTGGTTCTGTATGGAAGGGCCATCGCTCAACGGATAAAAGGTACTCCGGGGATAACAGGCTGATACCGCCCAAGAGTTCATATCGACGGCGGTGTTTGGCACCTCGATGTCGGCTCATCACATCCTGGGGCTGAAGCCGGTCCCAAGGGTATGGCTGTTCGCCATTTAAAGTGGTACGCGAGCTGGGTTTAGAACGTCGTGAGACAGTTCGGTCCCTATCTGCCGTGGACGTTTGAGATTTGAGAGGGCTGCTCCTAGTACGAGAGGACCGGGTGGACGAACCTCTGGTGTTCCGGTTGTCACGCCAGTGGCATTGCCGGGTAGCTATGTTCGGAAAAGATAACCGCTGAAAGCATCTAAGCGGGAAACTTGCCTCAAGATGAGATCTCACTGGGACCTTGAGTCCCCTGAAGGGCCGTCGAAGACTACGACGTTGATAGGCAGGGTGTGTAAGCGCTGTGAGGCGTTGAGCTAACCTGTACTAATTGCCCGTGAGGCTTGACCATATAACACCCAAGCAATTTGTATCCTCCAGGCCAAAGGCCAAGAGACCAGATTGCGGTGTGTGAAGACGACACGAACCGAAAGTTCGACATCGCTCACGAACGCAGCACACAAATCTATCGCATACCCATTCGCTGGCACGTGACCGCAAGGCACGCACCGGCTACCGAATTTCTTGACGACCATAGAGCATTGGAACCACCTGATCCCATCCCGAACTCAGAAGTGAAACGATGCATCGCCGATGGTAGTGTGGGGTTTCCCCATATGAGAGTAGGTCATCGTCAAGATTAAATTCCGAAACCCCTATCTGCTGACGCAGGTAGGGGTTTTGTTTTGCCCGCAGGAAAAGTCTACGAAAGCTCGTGATAAATTTGCACAGTTATTTCCGAGCTGGAGCACTAGAATAGCCCCACCTTAGCTGAGCCAGAGCTGTTTATGCCCGATCCGTCAGACATTGATAGGTTGTCAGATCTACCCCTGAGCGATCTGGTGGCATGTCATGAGTGCGACCTTTTGATGCGCAAGCCTCAACTGGCCCATGGCGAAAAAGCCGAGTGCCCCCGCTGCGGCTATGAGCTCTATGCTCACCGGCACAACGTAGTCGAGCGCAGTCTTGCCCTGGTTATTGCCGCCCTGCTGTTATACGTGCCGGCCAACTTCTTACCCATCATGCAACTCAATCTGCTCGGGCAGTCGTCCCAGGATACCGTTTGGAGTGGGGTAGTCGGTTTGTTCGATACCGGTATGCAAGGCATCGCGGCAGTGGTGTTCCTGTGCAGCATGGGCATCCCGCTGCTCAAGTTGCTTTGTCAGTTGGCTGTGCTGTTGACCATTCGCTTGGACTTTGGCCGTAGCTACGGTTTGTTGCTGTACCGCATTTATCACCATTTACGAGACTGGGGGATGCTTGAGGTCTACCTCATGGGCGTGCTGGTGGCCATCGTCAAGTTGGCCGACATGGCGGCCATCACCGTAGGCCTTGGCCTGGTGTGTTTCATCAGTTTGTTGCTGGTCCAGGTCTGGCTGGAGGTGGTGATGTCACCGCATCAGATCTGGCAGGCGTTATCAGGAGAAGATGCCCATGCGGGCGATTGATGCAGGCATTCTGATCTGTACGGAGTGCCATGAGTTGAATCGGCAGGACGCTGAAGCCGACAACCAAACCTGTACTCGCTGCGGCGCGCTGGTTCACCCCCGTCGCCCGAACAGCTTGATGCGGACCTGGGCATTGTTGATCACGGCCGCGATTCTCTATATTCCGGCCAACATGTTGCCGATCATGACCATCAACTCGCTGGGCCAAGGTGCCCCGAGTACGATCATGTCCGGCGTCATCGAGTTGGTACAACACGGCATGATTCCCATCGCCGCCGTGGTGTTCATCGCCAGTATCCTTGTACCTACCTTCAAGTTGGTGGGTATCGCCTTGTTGCTGTTTTCCGTGCAACGACACCAGCCCATGTCGGCGCGGCAACGCATCTTTATGTACCGTTTCATCGAGTTCATTGGTCGTTGGTCGATGCTGGATATTTTCGTGATTGCCATTCTGGTGGCAGTGGTGAATTTTGGGCGGCTCGCCAGTGTCGAAGCCGGTCTCGGCGCGATCGCTTTCGCCAGCGTAGTGATTTTGACAATGATTGCCGCAGTAACTTTCGATCCCCGACTGATTTGGGATAACACGGAGTCGGATGACGACCATGACTGATTTGCCTACCGCTAAAACCCGACCGGCTTCGAACTGGTCGGCCATCTGGGTCTTGCCGTTGATTGCCTTGATCATCGGCGGCTGGCTCGGCTGGCGGGCTTATAACGAGACCGGAATCGAGATCACTGTGCGCTTTGAGAGTGGCGAAGGCATCCAGGTCAACAAAACCGAAGTCGTCTACAAAGGGATGACGGTCGGCAAAGTGACGGCCCTTAAACTCGATGACGAAGGCAACTCCAAGGGCGTGGTCGCGACGGTCGAGATGAATAAGGACGTCGAGCAATACCTCAAGACCGGAACGCGTTTCTGGCTGGTCAAGCCGAGCGTAAGCCTGGCCGGGATCACTGGCCTGGAAACCCTGGTATCGGGTAACTATGTGGCCATCAGCCCCGGTGAAGGCGAATCGACCCGTAAATTCAAGGCCCTGGTCGAAGAGCCGCCGCTGTCGGACGCCAAGCCGGGTTTGCATCTGACCCTCAAGGCTGATCGGTTGGGTTCACTGAACCGTGGCAGCCCGGTGTTCTACAAACAGATCCAGGTCGGTCAGGTGAAGAGCTACCTGCTGTCCGAGGATCAGAGCAAGGTCGAGATCAAAATCTTCATCGAGCCGACCTATGCCAACCTGGTGCGCAAACATACGCGTTTCTGGAACGCCAGTGGCATCAGCATCGATGCCAACCTCTCGGGCGTCAAAGTGCGCAGCGAGTCCCTGGCCAGCATCGTGGCCGGGGGGATTGCCTTCGCCACGCCGGAAAGCCGCAAGGACAGCCCGCCGACGGACCCAAGCCTGCCGTTCCGTCTTTACGAAGACTTCGACGCTGCTGCGGCGGGTATCCGTGTAAAGGTCAAACTCAGCGATTTCGAAGGATTGCAGGCCGGCCGTACGCCGGTCATGTACAAGGGTATTCAGGTCGGCAGTCTGAAGAACCTCAAGGTCGATCCAGACCTGTCCAGCGCCACGGCTGAATTGACCCTGGACCCGCTGGCCGAAGATTACCTGGTGACCGGCACGCAGTTCTGGGTCGTCAAGCCGTCGATCTCCCTGGCGGGTATCACTGGCCTGGAAGCGCTGGTCAAGGGCAACTACATTGCCGTGCGACCGGGTGACAAGGGCGGCGCGCCGCAGCGCGAGTTCGAAGCCCGGGCCAAAGCGCCGCCGCTGGACTTGCGTTCCCCGGGGCTGCACTTGGTCCTGCTGACCGAAAACCTCGGATCGCTGGAGGTTGGCAGTCCGATCCTCTACAAGCAGGTCAAGGTCGGCTCGGTGCAGAGCTATCAGTTCTCCCGCAAGAAAAAGCAGTTGATCATCGGTGTGCACATCGAGAAGGAATACGAAGGACTGGTCAACGGCTCCACACGTTTCTGGAACGCCAGTGGCATCACCCTCTCGGGAGGCTTGACGGGCGGGATCCAGGTCAAGAGTGAGTCCCTGCAAAGCCTGATGGCTGGCGGGATTGCCTTCGAAACCCCGGAACCGAATGTGCCGCTGAAAAGACGCATTCCACGCTTCCGCCTGTTTGCCGATCATGAAACTGCACAGCAGCGGGGCACCATGGTCACGATCAAGGTCGACCGCGCCGATGGTTTGCGCAGTGGTACGCCGATTCGTTTCAAAGGGTTGGATGTAGGCAAGATCGAGGATGTTGATCTCAGCGCCGATATGCAATCGGTGCTGCTCACTGCGCGTATCACCGAAGTGCCGGAGCGCATCGCCCGGGTCGGGTCCCAGTTCTGGGTGGTCAAGCCTGAACTGGGGTTGATGAAGACCTCCAACCTGGAAACGCTGGTAACCGGCCAATACATTGAAGTGCAGCCTTCGGCGAAAAACCTCGGGCCGCAGAAGAGCTTCGTGGCCCTTGCCAATCCACCGGAAAGCGCTGTGCCTGAAGCGGGGCTGAGCCTGGTGCTGAGCGCGGCCCGCCGTGGTTCGTTGAAGATCGGCGTGCCAGTGACCTATCGCGAGATTACGGTGGGCAAGGTTACCGGTTATGAACTGGGCCAGACGGCGGACCGGGTGCTGATCCATATTCTGATCGAGCCTAAATATGCGCCGTTGGTGCGCAGCGGCTCACGCTTCTGGAACAGCAGTGGCTTCGGTCTGGACTTCGGTCTGTTCAAGGGCGCGACGGTGCGAACCGAGTCGCTTGAAACGCTGATCCAGGGTGGCATTGCCTTCGCAACGCCGGATGGCGAAAGAATGGGCAGCCCGGCACGAGCGGAGCAGACCTTCCCACTGTTCGACAAGTTTGAAGATGAATGGCTGACTTGGGCGCCGAAGATCAGTCTCGGCAAATAATTGGGCCGCGTTAGTTTGTCCTGACGTCTTCGCGATCAGGCTCGCTCCCACAGATCAAGTGTCGTTCATGGCTATCAAGTACGACATCAATCCAATGTGGGAGCGAGCCTGCTCGCGATGATGTTCATTAAAGACTTCGCAATGAAAAAGGCCGCGATCCATTTGGATCGCGGCCTTTTTCACATCCGGAGATTCACATCACACCGGATCCAGCTCCGGCTCATCGGCCTGTACATTCACCGTGGCCTTCACTGCATCATGACGACGGATGTACTTCCAGTCCGCTTCGTCGATGTAGATGCCGTTCGGGCCGCTGCCGCCCTCCAGGTCGATGGCGACACTGGCGCAGACTTGCGGCTTCACGCTGGCCAGGATCGGCACGAAGCCCAGTTGCAGGCTGGTTTCCAGCAGCGCGGCCTGGTTTTTCTCGTCGATGTCCGCCGCTTCGTCGAGGTAGTACGGCAAGCGCACACGACCGGCCTGTTCGCGGTCCATCAGGTGCAGCAACAAATACATGTTGGTCAGCGCCTTGATGGTCATGGTGGTGCCGTTGGATGCCGCACCGTCGATGTCGGTGTGGATCACGGGTTGGCCGTTGACCTTGGTGATCTCGAACGCCAGTTCGAACAGGTCCTTGAGACCGAGCTGGTTGTGGTTCGCTGCCACCAGCCGCGCCAGGTATTCCTTGGCTTCTTCGTTCTTGTTGTCCTGCTCGGCGCTCTGGCTGAGGTCGAACACCGACAGCGTCTCGCCTTCCTCGTACTGGCCGGCACTGTGGATGATCTGGTCGATGTGCTTGAGCGCTTCCTTGTTCGGCGCCAGGACGATCCGGAAGCTCTGCAGGTTGGACACCTGGCGCTTGTTGATCTCGCGGTTGAACAGCGCCAGTTGATGTTCGAGGCTGTCGTAGTCGCTGCGAATGTTGCGCAGGGTCCGGGCAATGTCGGTCACTGCCGCGCGTCGGGCCTTGCCCAGGGTCAGGGCTTCGTCGGTGCGGTGGGCATAGGCGTTGATCAGCAGTTGCAGACGGCGTTCCATGTCGTCTTCACTGTCGAACTTGGCCACGCCCTTGAGGCGCACCTGGGCATACAGCGCTTCGATCTGGCCGTCGACCCGCAACAGGCCTTGCCAGCTATCCTGATAGTCATTGAGCAGCGGCAGCAGGTTGTCCATGGAATCGTCGACCGGGTCCATGAATGGCGTGCCGAACGGCAGGTCCGCGGGCAGCAATTGGCGACGGCGCAGGGCGTCGTCGAGGGTGCGCTGCTTGGCTTCCATGTCGGCGATCTGCCTGCCCACCAGTTGCAACTTGGCGGACAACTGCTGGACGCGCTCGGTGAAGGCATCGCTGGAGCGCTTGAGTTCGTCCTGGGCGGCTTCCATTTGCGCCAGTTGCTCGAGCTTCTCGCCTTCCTCGGCACTCAGGGTCTGGGTGCGGCGGAAGTCTTCCAGGGCTTTTTGCGCATCCAGGACCTGTTGGTACAGCGCTTCGGTCTGGGTCTTGCTCGCGGCACGGTCGGCGGCCACGGCTTGCTGGGTCTTGAGCTGCTTGAGTTCTTTTTCCAGGCGCTCTTTCTGGTCCCGCAGTGCGGCGCGATCGGCCAGGGCTTGCAGGGCTGGCGGTTCGATGTGGGACAGGTCGATGGACAGGCCCGGGACTTCGAAGCGTTCGCCCTTGAAGCCGTCGAGGATCAGTTCCATGGATTTGACCCACTCGCCGTTTTCGTCCAGCGCGATGCCGTGTTCGCCCAGTGGCAGGCTGAACAGGGCGCTGTTGAACAGGCGCATCAGGCGCTCGACATCCTGTTGCGAGAACTCTTCGCGCAGGCGGGCGTAGCTGTTGTTGTCGGCGTGATCGAGTTGCTGCTTGACCGACTTCAGGCGTTTTTCCAGATCCCGCAGGCGCTCTTCGAGGTCTTCGGCGCTGAACTGCCGGGACTGGGCCAGGGCGCCGGCCAGTTCATCGTGGGCGTCCTTGGCGGCAAGCAGTTGCTGCTCCAGGACCTTGACGTCATCCACCAGGGCGAAGCGGTTCTTGAGCACCGACAGCTCGCCGATCCAGCGCTGGATACCGCTGATTTCCCGCTCCAGGCGCATCAGCTCCTGGGTGCCACCGCGCTGGTCGTTCTGCAGCGAATCCTGTTCGTTGCGATAGTGTTCGGCCTGGATGGTCAGCTCTTCCTTGCGCGCACTGGCGTAGTCCGACCAGGTACCCAGCAACGAGTCGAGCAATGGCGACAGGCGATGCAGTTTTCCGCGCAAAATGTCGCGCTGCTTCACGCCATTGGCCAGGGCTTCAACCAGCGGGCCGGCGGCGACCAGGGAGTTGTAGTCCTGCTCCATGCGTCGTACGTCGCGGAAGGCTTCTTCGCACGCGGCGATGTAATCCACGCTACCGGAGCGCAGGCTGTGCTCGAACGCGTCGAGGAACAGTTGCTTGAGCTTGGCCGCGGTGATTTCGCGCATGTGCAGCAGGTTGATGAACAGCGCGCGGAAAGTCTTGAGGCTTTGCTCGCTGGTGGAGCGCAGCGGGATCAGCGTCAGGTCCAGCGGAATCGAGGTGTGCCCACCCACCAGCAGGCGCCGCAGTTCATCCGGTTTGAGTTCGTAGGCTTTGAGGCCTTCACGCTCCAGGTTGGTGAACAGCTCTTTCTGCCGCAGGCAGGTGTCATCTTTCTGGTAGTGAGCCAGGTCCAGTTTGCCGGCGTAGGCAAAGAACTGGTGACCGAAACCGCCGCCCGGGCCGCGACCGACCACGCCGATCACATGCGGGCCGTGGGGCAGGGCGACTTCCACCAGGATGTAGCTGGTGTCCGAGGCAAAGTAGAACCGCCGGGATTGTTCCAGGCTGTACTTGCCGAAGCTCATGTCCGACATGCGCGCCAGGATCGGGAACTGCAAGGCGTTGATCGAGGCGGATTTACCCAGGTTGTTCGCGCCATACACCGACAACGGTTCTTCCAGCGGGAACAGGCCGAGGCTGTAGCCGGCGGTGTTCAAAAGGGCAAAGCGGCGGATGCCGTAGCGTTCCTTGCTCATGCGTCGGTCTCCTGTTCTTCGGCAATGGCGCGGGCCAGTGCGTCTTCTTCGCTTTCACCTTCGAATTCGCTCAGATCCAGCGGATCATCGGTTTGCAGCAGCTTCTCATCGCTGTCTTCGTCGATCAGCTCCGGTGCCGGCAACGGCAGTATGCTGTGCAGGCTGGCGGCCAGGTCGCGGTCCTGCTGGACCGACAGGCAGACATCAAGGAAGCGGTGCATCGGCGGCAGGAAGCGATACACACCGTTCTCTTCGCTGGCAAAACCCAGTTGGGTCATGCGCCGCATGATTTTTTCTTCCAGCTCTTCCTGGGTTTGTACTTCGGCCTGGATGAACAGGTCGCGGTATTTTTCCAGCAGCGAAGGCAGCTCATCGCGACCCAGGCTGCCACCGTCGAGCACGGCGATCGGGTCACGGCCCTGGTCGGCCAGGTGCTCGACGAGGATGAAGGTGAACAGGGCCAGGCGCTGGGCGGTCTTGTTCACCGCCGCGGCGGCCAGGTCCGGCACGAAGTAGTAGAAGCCACGGGTGTCGCATACCAGCTCGAAGCCCAGGGCCTTGAACAGCGTGCGGTACTGGTCCTGGAAGTTCGACAGTTGCGCGTACAGCTCCGGGTCGCGGCGGCTGACGTGATAGCCCTTGAACAGCTCGCGGAAGATCGGCGCCAGCTGGGACAGTTCGGATAGATCAAGATGCATGGGGGATGCTCGCAGAATCCTCGGCGGCGCTGTCGCGGGCCGAGAGCAGGGCGAAGGAGCGCAGGCTGACCTGATGCTCGTGAGTGTGGTATTCGCGGCGTTCCAGACGCTCGCGCTTGAAACGTTTTTCCCGCGACAGGCGCGAGAACCAATACAGCAATTCGTCGGTGGCGCCGTCCGGTTCCTGTTCCAGCAGCCAGGTCATGAGGTCCGGCATCGGCAGGGCGTCTTCGCAACGCTCGACCATCTCGCGCACGGTGCGTGGCGCACGCGGTGCTTCGCCGCCCTTGTGGGTCTTGTGGGACTTGGGGAAACGCGCCGGTTTCGGTTCGAAACGGGCCAGGGCATAGACATAGGCCTCGACCTGGCTGGCGCTGCCGAGGAAGGTGCTTTGCGGCCGGGTGAACAGCGGCATGGCGGCCTGTGGCACGGCATCGATGCCTTTGCGACGAATGGCGGCCAGGGCCAGCGCGGCGCCACGGGTCACGGCGTTGTGGCGGCGGGCTTCTTCGCGCAGTGGCAGGAGCAGTTCACGGGCATGGCGCAGGGTCAGTTGGGCACTGGTCTGCATCTCGAGGATGCGCGCGTGGGTACGCAGCAGCATGTCGTCGTCCACCAGGTGGCCGAGGCGCTGCTGTTCGGTGAGCATGCGCAACAGCACGTTCTCGACCTTGCGCACGCCTTGCTCGAACGCGCCATCGGCGTTCACCAGTTGGATCATCGGCTCGACGTATTCGTCCCAGGTTGCCAACACTTCCGCGTAGCGCTGGCGCAGCGGGATCTGCCGGTCGCTGGTCTTGGCCCGTTCGGCCACGGCCACCAGAGCCTGTTCGTCGTTGGCGAGTTTCTTGAGCACGTCGCGCACGCGCATGTCCAGCAGGCGCAACTGGCGGGCCAGGTCGTTGCCGTCGCGGATGTCGAAGGCGTCCTGGATGTAGCCGGCGAGGCGCTCGAGGTGGCGCAGGTAGGCTTCGATCTCCAGGCACAGGCCCAGGCGGTGTTCGCGGCGCAGGTAGGCGAGGAAGTCATGGATCTGGGCATTGAGCTCGAAGCGGTTCGGGCTTTTCGCCACCGGTACGAGGATGTCCAGGCGGATCCACACGTCCAGCAGGTTGGTGATGTCCTGGGGCGTGCTGTCCAGTTGTTGGGCGGCCAGCTGTGAACGCAATTCGTTGAGGCTCAGGGTGCCCTGGTCGAAGTGCTCGCACAAAGGTTCCAGCAATGCCCAGTGTTCAGCGAGGGCGCGCAAGACGCGCTTGGGTTCGATCATCGCAATGGCCGTCGGGTTGGCAATTAAAAGCGGCGATTGTACTGCATCGGGCCGGTTGCGATTCACCCCTTGGACGGACTGTCGTTCTGTATCGATCAACTATCGGTGCAACAGGGAAGCGATCCGCGCCGAAGGGCGGTAGAATCCCTTCCACTTTCAGTTATCCACAAGTGGCCGACCCTTGCTTATCGAGTCCCGTCGCCGCGCCTATCTGACCGCCATGCAGGTGGTCAACTGGCTGCCGCGTACCGAATTGCCGTTCGCCGCCCCGTCGCGGCCCGAGCTGCTGGAAACGCCCGAGCCCGAGTACATCGCGCCGGTCGTGACCGCGCCTGTGGCCAAGACGGTGGCCGAGCCGGTAGCGCCCGTGGCCGAACGGCCGAAAATCGAAGTGCCGCGGCCGAGCCTGGCCTCGACCCGGACCAATGCCAAGCCGGTGGAAGAAGTTGTCGAGGCGCCGCCCAAGGCACCTTACGTCGCGCCGCCGCGTTTCGCCCTGCAACTGCTGCGGGCCGGGCGTTGCCTGTTGCTGGTGGAATTGCCCACGGGCGATCCCTTCCAGAGCCGCGACCCGGCGTATCTGCTGCTCAAGGACATGCTGCGCGCCGCCGGTCTGCCGGACAGCCCGCAAATCATCGGTGAGCCGGTGCGCTGGCCGCTGTTGTCCCGCGGCACCATGGACCAGGGGCCGGAAGCGGCGCGGGATTTCGTCCAGGGCTTTGTTTCGGCGCGGCTCGAAGATGAACCCTGTGCGTGTTTGTGGCTGATCGGCCTGCCGGCGGTGAAGTTCGCCGGCGAGGCGGATGCCGAAGCGTTCAATCGCGAACTGCAGGTCGAAGGCCTGGGCTCGGCCTGGGCGTTGCCCGGCCTGGAACTGTTAATGGAAACGCCACAGCGCAAGGCTGATGTTTGGCAAGCCATGCGCCGGCTGATGGCGCGCTGGAAAGAATCGAATGAGTGACGCTGTATCGTTCCGCCCGATGACCGAGGCGGACCTCGACGCTGTGCTGAAGATCGAATACGCCGCCTACAGTCATCCCTGGACCCGCGGGATATTTCTCGACGGGCTGGGCAAATACCAGATCTGGCTGATGTTCGAAGGCCAGCAGCAAGTGGGCCATGGCGTGGTGCAGATCATCCTGGATGAGGCGCACCTGCTCAACATTACCGTCAAGCCGGAAAACCAGGGCCGTGGCCTGGGCTTGCGTCTGTTGGAACACTTGATGTCGATTGCCTACAAGGCCGAGGCCCGGGAATGCTTCCTGGAAGTGCGCGACAGCAACCGCACCGCGTTCCGGCTGTATGAGCGCTATGGCTTCAATGAAGTGGGCCGGCGCCGGGATTATTACCCCGCGGTGGGTGGGCGTGAGGATGCGGTGGTCATGGCGTGTACCTTGGTGGACTGAACTGCCACATCAAGGTTGACCGCAACACCGTCATCGCGAGCAGGCTCGCTCCCACATTAGATCTGCATCGCTCAAGACATTTGGTTATGACGCAGAACCTGTGGGAGCGAGCCTGCTCGCGATGGCGTCAGCTCTATCGACACTTACCGCTTGCCATCCAGCGGATCGATATCGGCCATTTCCGCTTCATCCAGCCCATCGCCCCCACCAATATCATTTTCATCCACCACGCTCAGGTCCCAGTCCGCCTGCTCGTCGTCCCCGGCCTCGCGGGCATCCCGGGCACCGTCTTCGCGAATCAGTGTTTCCGGGCTCAGGTCGTCGTCGGTCGGCTCGTGATCATCCGTCGAGGCGCCGGTCATGCCCGCTTCGCGCACGCGTTCACGTGGCATCAGCTGTTCGCGTTCGTTTTCCGGCAATTCGTCGCCGATTTTCGCACTGGGCTGTTCGTCGTCGAACTCCAACTCATGCATCGAGCCCATGCGATCTTCGTTGTCGTCGATGGGTTCCGGTTGCGTCGCATCGAAGGGGCGTCGTGAATCATTCATGGCAATTCCTCATACTGTGGGCCTTACTGGTGTCGACCGGCAGCGCACCCAGGAATTCCAATGCATCGCTGACGTGACCTCGACCGGCGGTCGTCTGTCACAGTTGCGCACTCTCTATCGAGGCTAGACAGCATGAACGAATTACAAGATCTGATTGATAACAACGCGCGCTGGGCCGATGCGATCAAGCAGGAAGATCCTGACTTCTTCTCCAAGCTGGCCCGTCAGCAAACCCCGGAGTACCTGTGGATCGGCTGTTCCGATGCGCGGGTGCCGGCCAACGAGATCGTCGGCATGTTGCCGGGCGATCTGTTCGTACACCGTAACGTGGCCAACGTGGTGCTGCACACGGACCTCAACTGCTTGTCGGTGATCCAGTACGCGGTGGACGTGCTCAAGGTCAAACACATCCTGGTCACCGGCCATTACGGCTGTGGCGGTGTGCGGGCCTCGATGCAGGACCGGCAACTGGGCCTGATCGACGGCTGGTTGCGCTCGATTCGCGACCTGTACTACGAGCATCGCGAGGCGTTGGGCCAATTGCCGACCGAAGAGGAACGTGTCGACCGCTTGTGCGAGCTCAACGTGATCCAGCAGGTGGCCAACGTCGGTCATACCAGCATCGTGCAGAACGCCTGGCACCGTGGGCAGAAACTGTCGATCCACGGCTGCATCTACGGCATCAAGGACGGACGCTGGAAAAGCCTGGACACCACGATCAGCGGTTTCGAGCAACTGCCGCCGCAGTATCGGCTGCGTCCGGTCGACGCACCCTGATTCAGGGTCAGTCGCGATGACAGCGACGACGCCAGTGCCGTAGGAATTTCATTCCCTGCTCATTGGGCGGTTCGTCATAGCCGGTGATCCAGCCGTGACAGTTGGATGAACCGCACCGGCAGGCGAACTGCCGATACAGTTTCCGTTCGGTGCTGGCGTAGTCCATCGTCAGGTAGTCGCCTTTGTGGATGTGGGTCAGCGACCACAACCACAATTCGCTCATGTCGAGAAAGACATTCGGGTTGCAAGAATGCAGCAGCAATCCAGCGAAACGTGGGTCATACATGTGTATTTCCGGCAATATCTGCAGCGTATGCAGGCGTCGTCGGCTCACCAGAAGCCCCGATACCCGGCACATCCGCTCCATGGGGGGGAAGGCCCTTCGGGCGATGACCCCATTGCTGCGTCCGTCGCTCGTTTGATGCACGTCGAAATCGCGGACGG
Source organism: Pseudomonas bijieensis (assembly GCF_013347965.1). Classification (NCBI taxonomy): domain Bacteria; kingdom Pseudomonadati; phylum Pseudomonadota; class Gammaproteobacteria; order Pseudomonadales; family Pseudomonadaceae; genus Pseudomonas; species Pseudomonas bijieensis. The sequence goes on from NZ_CP048810.1 coordinate 5,250,669, forward strand.
ATGGATAACCCAGGCGGGTGCTGAGTTCTTTTTCAGGGTAAATGCAATCCTGGTTCTGTGAGCTAGCTCTATTTGCAATGAAGGTGGTCATGACGGTCCCTGTCGGCTTAGGGCACTCGAATTTTTGGCGCCGGCGATCCTGCCAGCGGTCGCTATAGACATTGATAGCTTCGCCTAAGTCGAGCGCGGCATCTACTGTCGACTCTGACAGGAGCCAAAGGCGCTTTCCCGCGTCAGTGCAAGCTTACGCGGGAAGGCGCCCCAAGGTTCAGACCGCTTCGGCAGGCAGCGGCATGGGCACCTTCAGTTGCGGAAGTTGCGACTTGATCGCCGGCGTTTCGCATTTTTTCTCAGCGTCTTCCTCGCTCAGTTTACGCACCGAGGTGTAGAACAACTCGCAGGTCTTTTCCTTTTGCGTGACTTGCCAGGTCTGCGTGCACTGGTTCAGCAGGGCGCTCGGATCGGTGCCCGGCTTGCTGCCCATGCCAGCCTGCCAGCATGCAGCACTCAGGTCCTGGCCCATGACTTTCAAGCCGGCGGCATCGGCCTTGGCTTCGTCACCGTCGTAGTTTTCCTTGTCGGCGGCGTACCAGATGTAGCTCGGGTGGTTGGAGCCCAGGACCGGCACCTTGACCCCCGCAGTCGGCGTGATGCTCGCCAGGCCGAGCACGCCCACAGTCTGGCCGTACTGGGTCTTGATCCAGTTCCGAACGGGCGCTCCGAAGGCCACCATCGGCAACGCGGCGCCGCTGGCGGTTTGGGTGATCTGCGTGACCATGGTGGTCTGGTAATCGTTGAAGTAACTGTAGAGGCCTTCCAGCGTGCTGCCGGCATTGGACGGCGCTGCGATGGGCGCGATGTCGATGATGGTCTGGTAGGCCGGTGTCTGGTCGGCGGCAATGCCGTTGACGGTCAGCAGGGTGGCCCAGCGATCGGTGGTGGCCGACTCCAGGTAGTCCTGGGCCTGGGTCAGGGAGTAATCCGGCGGGAAGTGCAGCAACTCGACACTCTTGCGGTTTTCCAGGGCCATGCCCAGCGGCAGGAACAGGTACCAGTTGTAGGACCATTTCTTGTCGCTGTTGAGTTTGCTCGCGCCGTTATACGCCAGGTCACCAGCGTCGAGCAGGGCCTTCAGTGGTTGGCCGTAGCTCTTGGGCACTCCGCTGATGCTGGCATAGACCTTGTCGTTATCGATTTTGACGTGGACCTTGGCCGTGCCGTAGCCGTCGCGCTGCACGCTTTGGGTCAGGTAATGCTCGACGGTCTGTTCCAGGGTCCAGTCGCGAAAGCAAATGACGTTGCAGTTGTTGGGGTAGGCGAAGAGGCGGGTAACGCGTTCGGTGCTGCCCAGTTGTACGTCAATGTCGGTGGCATGGGCGGCGGCACTGAAGGCCAGGGCGGCAAAAGAAAGTACGGCGAGTTTGGACATGCTCAGATCCTTTTCAGCGTGTGGACCCCTCGAAACAGGGTGTCTCCATACTGAAACAGACCGGGCCGAAGAAAAAGTGGGCCGACGGAAATATCGGCCCTTTTTTATGGCTTTATGGCATCACTGGCGGTAAATAACTCAATGTTGTCCCCAGCGCCCACAGCAGCACCAGTACCAGGGGCGTATGCACCAGCAACTGCACGAAGGAAAAACCGATCAGGTCCCTGGCTTTCAGCCCCAAAACCCCCAGCAAAGGCAGCATATAGAACGGGTTGATAAGGTTCGGCAGCGCTTCGGCGGCGTTGTAGATCTGTACGGCCCAGCCCAGGTGATAGTTCAGGTCATTGGCCACCTGCATGACGTAGGGCGCCTCGATAATCCACTTGCCGCCGCCGGAAGGAATGAAGAAGCCCAGCACTGCCGAGTAGATGCCCATCAACAGGGCGTAGGTGTCGTGGGAGGCGATCTGGACGAAAAAGGTCGAGATGTGGTGGGCCAGGGTCTGGGCGTCACTGCCCTTGACCGTGGTCAGCAGCGCGGCGATCGAGCCATACAGCGGAAACTGGATCAACACGCCCGTGGTGGTCGGCACCGCGCGCGCCACGGCGTCGAGAAAGCTGCGCGGCCGCCAGTGCAGCAAGGCGCCCAGCATGATGAACAGGAAGTTATAGGTGTTGAGGCCGGAAATGGCACTGATCGCAGGTTTGGTCGAAAACTCGTGGAACAGCCAGCCGGCGGCCAGCAGCACCAGCGCAATGATCAGCAGCGGACTGTGCTCCAGCCACTCCCCAGGTCGGGTGCGGGGCTGCAACGCCGGCATGCTGAAACTCGGATCGATCCCGCAAGCGGCGGCGTCACGGGCGCTGTTGGGGCCGGGAGCAGTGGCGTAGGCGACGATCAACGAGATCACGATCAGAGCCAGCAGCATCACGCCAGACTGCCAGAGGAAAATCGTCTGGGTAAACGGAATGACACCGGTAATGGACAGGATCGACGGCGGCAGGCTGGCCGGGTTGGCCTGCAATTGCGCTGCCGACGAAGACAAGCCCAGGGCCCACACCGCGCCCAGGCCCAAGTAGGCGGCGGCTCCGGCGGCGCGGTAGTCCATCTTCAAGTCGGTGCGACGGGCGAGGGCGCGCACCAGCAAACCACCAAATACCAGCGACAGGCCCCAGTTGAGCAACGACGCGACCATGGAAATCAGCGCCACCCACGCCACTGCGGAGCGGCCGTTGGTCGGAATGCGTGCCAGGCGGTCAATCAATTTTACGGCCGGTGGCGAGCTGGCGACCACGTATCCGCCGATCACCACGAAGGCCATTTGCATGGTGAATGGGATCAGGCTCCAGAAGCCGTCACCGAACGCCATGGCCGCCGCCGTAGGCGTGGCGCCGATCAATTGTGTCGCCATGGCAACCACCAGCACCGCCAGCGCGGCAAAGACCCAGGAGTCCGGGAACCAGCGCTCGGCGAAACTGGAACAGCGCAAGGCGAAGCGGGCGGAACGGCTGTCTTCGATGTCGGTGGTCACGGTAATTACCTCGTTTTTATGGTTATGGGTATTGATGGCGGCAAGGCTTCAAGGGACAGGCGCAACAGTAGAACAATCCAGTGACCATGGCAGGCTTATCGGGTTCGAGGGCGTCCTGGAATATTTTCAATATGGGCTCGCGGCGCTCTTTAGAAAAAAAACGCTGCGCCGATGGCAAGGGAACAAGCCACTTAATTCTCCCGCTGTCGGAGCTGCCCAATGTTTAACAACCGCCTGAAGCAGGAGCTACTGGCTCTGCGCCAAGAACTGTCCAGTCTTATGCAAGTCAAGGAAAGCCTGGACCGTGAAATGCTTGGCCTCACCCTGGACGCCGACGGACGGATTCAATCGGTCAACCAGAACTTCCTCGACGAGATGCGTTACAAGAGCCAGGACTTGATTGGCCGGCCTGTGAATGAGCTGGTTCCCGCGTATTTGAAATCCAATGAGTTCCAGGTTCGCTTCACGTCGGCGCTGACCCGCGGCGAACACTTTTCCGGTGCCGTGCGCCTGCTGCGGGGCAATGGCCAGGAAGCCTGGCTGCGTTCGATCCTCCAGCCCGTACGGAATGTCGATGGGCGGATTCGCTATTTTTCGATGTACTCCAATGATCTGACCCGCACCATCGAGGCTTCTCGCGAGCATGAGAACCTCATCGGTGCGTTGGTGCGTTCAACGGCGGTGATCGAGTTCGATTTGGGTGGTCATGTGCTGACGGCCAATGATCGCTTCCTCAACGCCATGGGCTATAGCCTTGCGCAGATCAAGGGCAAGCATCACCGCACGTTTTGCGAGCCTGAGGAATACAACAGCGCGGCCTACGAGCAGTTCTGGAAGCGCCTGAACAGCGGTGAATTCGTGGCTGGCCGTTTCAAGCGTCTCGACAGCAGTGGTCGCGAGGTCTGGCTGGAAGCTTCCTACAACCCGGTGCTCGATGCCAACGAGCGGTTGTACAAAGTGGTCAAGTTCGCGACCAACATCACGGACCAGGTCAACCAGGAAAAAGCCGTCGCCGAAGCCGCCAACATTGCCTACAGCACCTCGTTGCAGACCGACAACAGTGCCCAGCGCGGCACGACCGTGGTGACCCAGGCGGTGGATGTGATGCGCGACCTGGCCCGGCACATGCAAACCGCTGGCGAAGGCATCGAGGCCCTGAATGAGCAATCCCTGGTGATCGGTACCATCGTCAAGACCATCAGCGGCATCGCCGAACAAACCAACCTGCTGGCGCTCAACGCCGCGATCGAAGCGGCCCGGGCCGGCGAGCAAGGGCGCGGTTTTGCGGTGGTGGCCGATGAAGTGCGACAACTGGCATCGCGCACCAGCCAGGCGACCGATGAAATCGTCGGCGTGGTCCGCCAGAACCAGGACATGGCCCGCAATGCCGTGGCCCTGATGACCGATGGCCAGCACCAGGCCGAACATGGCTTGGCCCTGGCCGCCGAAGCGGGGACGGTGATCGTCGAGATCCAGGACGGGGCGAAGAAGGTGGTCGATGCGGTGAGTCAGTTTGCAAACCAGTTATCGACCTAAGTACAGGTTATTATTGTTTTTTACATATTAATTATTGTTTTGTGATAATTTCGTGGCTATGTTCTGGGCTCCTCTCATTCTGTTGGAGCCTCACATGCGTACGAATCGTCTCGCCCTGTATAGCCAGCGCATGGCTGCCATAACGCTTCTGTTCATGGTTGCGATGATGGCCGCCAATGCGGCGGCCTGGCTTTTTCCCGACGTTGCGTCACGATACGGTCTGGGGTTTGCCCTGACCCAGCGACAGATGTCGAGCTTGTCTGAAGAGGCGATGTACTTGACCGCCTGGCAGTCTCTTGGCGGCATCCTGCTGTCGAGTATCCCTTTGCTGGCGTTGGCTGCCGGGCTGGCGAATTTGCGGCAGTTGTTCAAGCGGTATGCCCACGGCCAGTATTTCTCCAACGAAGCAGCTGTTTATCTGGGCAAGGCCGGGCGCGCGGTTGCGTTGTGGGTGTTGCTGGATTTCCTCTGTGAGCCGTTTCTCAGCCTGCTGATGACGATCAATGCGCCGGTTGGCCAACGATTGCTGACCCTCAGCATTACCGCCCCATCTTTTGTGGCTTTGTTTCTTGCGGCCTGTATTGCGATCATTGCCCGGATCCTGTCCCAGGCCAGTGAAGTCGATTCAGAAAACCGAACTTTCGTTTGAGAACCTCATGCCTATCGTGATTCAACTTGATGTAATGCTGGCGACACGCAAGGTCAAATCCAAGGACCTTGCCGCTGCCATAGGCATTACCGAAGCCAACCTTTCCTTGCTCAAGCAAGGAAAGGTCAAGGGCATACGCCTGGCGACCCTCGAGGCTATTTGCAGCTATCTGCAATGTCAGCCAGCCGATCTGCTGGTCTATCAGCCCCCGAGCGAGGTTGATCAATCCCCCAGCGCTTGACCCTCGCGCCTTGGATCCGCGCCGCCGGCCAGAGACGTTTTCCCTTGCGCATCACGCACCCGGACGATGGCCTGGGTGCCGCTGTTCATGTCGATCTCGCTCACGGTGTGGCCCTTGTCTTTCAGGGCCTGGATCAGCGTCGGGCTGAACTGCCCCTTTTCCAGTTCGGTGGGGCCGTTGCGGCTGCCGAAGTTGGGGAGGTTGATAGCGGTTTGCGGGTCCAGGTTCCAATCCAGCAGACCAATGACTGACTTGGCGACGTATTCGATGATTTGCGAGCCGCCGGGGGACCCGACAGCGGCCACCAATCTACCTTGCTGATCGAAGATCAGCGTCGGCGCCATGGATGAGCGAGGGCGTTTGCCCGGTTCGACGCGGTTGGCGACTTTTTGCCCATTCTCTTCGGGGATGAACGAGAAGTCGGTCATCTGGTTGTTGAGCATGAAGCCCTGGACCATCAAATGTGAGCCGAACGCCGATTCCACCGTCGTAGTCATGGACACCGCGCCACCCTGATCGTCCACAGCCACCACTTGCGAGGTGGAAATACGCAGTGGGGAACGGTCCGGGGCGTAGGCCACCTGGATGCCCGGTGGGGTGCCGGGCTTGGCGACACCCATGCTACGAGGGCCGATCAGGCTGGCGCGGCTGGCCAGGTAACCTCGGTCGACCAGGCCTTTGAGCGGTACCGCGACAAAATTCGGGTCGGCGATGTATTGGGCGCGATCGGCATAGGCCAGGCGCTCGGCTTCGGCGATCAGGTGCACCGCTTCGGCGGTGGGTTCAATGCCGGCGGGTTTAGTGGTCTTGAGAGGTTTCAGGGGCGCGAGGGCGGCGCTGCTGTCGCGCTGTTCCAGGGCCTGCAATGTCCCGAGGATCTGCGCCACGGCAACCCCGCCCGAAGACGGTGGTGGCATGCCGCAGATTTGCCAGCGCTTGTAGTCGGTGCACAACGCTGGCCGCTCCCGTGCGGTGTAGCCCTTAAGGTCGTTCAGCGAAAGACTGCCGGGGTTGGCGTGGCCCTGCACCTTGGCGACGATTTCCTCGGCAACCGGCCCTTTGTACAAGGCATCGGGGCCTTCGTGGGCGATGCGCTTGAGCACGCCAGCCAAGGCTGGATTCTTCAGCACAGTGCCGACCGCTTTTGGGCTGCCATCGGCATTGAGAAAGTAGGCCGCCATGTCTGGCGAACCCGGCAACGACGGGTCGGACGCGATCAAGGCATGCAGTCTGGGAGAGATCGCGAAGCCCTGCTCCGCCAGCGCGATGGCCGGCTCGAACAGCGTCGCCCATTCGAGACGGCCATGTTTGCGATGGGCCAGTTCCAGTCCGCGCAATACCCCCGGTGTACCCACCGAACGACCGCCGATCTGCGCGGCAGTAAAGGGCATGGGTTGGCCGTCGGCTTGCAGGAACAGTCTTTCGGTGGCGCCGGCCGGTGCCGTTTCGCGTCCGTCGTAAGTGCGTACGGCGTTGCCATCCCACAGCACAATGAACGCGCCGCCGCCGATGCCTGAAGATTGCGGTTCCACGAGAGTCAGCACCGCTTGCATCGCAATCGCCGCGTCGATGGCCGAGCCGCCACGTCGCAACATCTCCCGCCCGGCCTCGGCCGCCAACGGATTGGCCGCGGCAGCCATGTGCTTGTCGGCGTAGCGGGTCTGTAGATCGGTGCGGTAGCCGGAGACGACCTCCGGTGGGGCAGGCAATGCCGGTGTGGTTGTGGAGGAGGGCGGGGCCTTACAGGCTGCGAGTGTCAGAGCGACAGCCAGCAGCGAAACGGCTGACAGGTGACGAAGGTTCGGTTTCAGATCTGTAGGCACGTGTCACTCCATCCGTGGGCTTGGGATATAGAGGCTGACTGTAGTCATGGGCGGTGTGTGGCGCAAATCAACACCAGACTGATGGAGCCTGGTGCCACCTCGCCACTGAGGCTCAAGACCACTCTGAATCCTGATAGAGCAGGTACTTTTCGCGAGGCATAAAAAAACGGCTTATCTTTCGATAAGCCGTTTTTAGTACTTGGTGGCTACACAGGGACTTGAACCCCGGACCCCAGCATTATGAATGCTATGCTCTAACCAACTGAGCTATGTAGCCAAGTGGCGCGCATTATTCGCCGGTAACGAAGATGTGTCAAGCGTAAATCTGAAATATTTCTCTGCGCTTTCAACCGCTTAACAATCCTCGCTGCAAATCCTTGTCAGCCGAGCTGAAATCTCCCGGTGTTGGCGCTCAAGGCCTGGCTTCCCTGGCTCAGCGTGTCCGCCGCCAGGTTCACCGCTCGTGCGCCTTCGAGCAAGCGCATGGCCGCCTGGTCGACCTGCTGGATGTTGCCACTGACCTCATCGGCGGTGCTGGCTTGTTCATCCACGGCAGTGGCGATCTGCGCCAGGGTGTCGGTGACGCTTTGCACCGCGCTGGCAATTTCTCCCAGGCGTTCGCCAAGGCCGGTGACCGCTTGGGCGTCGGTCTGGGCCTGGCCGCAGGCGGCTTCCATCAGGCTGACGGCTTCGTTGACCGTGGCGCGCAAGCTGTCGACAGTGGCGGCAATCTGTTGCGTGGAGGACTGGGTGCGTTGTGACAGGCTGCGCACCTCGTCGGCCACTACCGCGAAACCACGGCCCTGTTCTCCGGCGCGAGCCGCTTCAATGGCGGCATTGAGGGCCAGCAGATTGGTCTGCTCGGCCACGCCACGGATGGTATCGACCACCAGTTGAATCTGTTGCCCCTGTTCACTGACTCGCCCCAATGCGGCGGCGGTTTCGTTGAGGCGCTGGTTGAGCTGCTGGATGCTCGCCGTGGTGCGTTGGCTGTCGCGGCTGCTGTCGGTGGCAATGCGGCGGGTTTGCTGGGCGCTGTCGGATGCCTGTTCACAGCTCTTCGCCACGCCTTGGGAGGTGGCGGCCAGTTGCGTCGCGGCGGCAGCGATCTGGCTGATCTGCATCTGTTGGGCCTCGACTTCTCCCAAGGCGCCGCTGGAGTGCGTATTGAGGGTGCGCACGGCATTGCTCAACTGCAACGTTTCGTGGTCCACCCCCAGCAGGCTGGTGCGCAACTGCACCACGGCGACGTTGAGGGCAGTGCTGATGGCCGCCAGTTCATCGCGCCCTTGCACCGGCACTTGCAGGCTGAGATTGCCGTCGCGCAGGGCTTCGGCCAGCAGGGTGATACCACTGGCGCTGCGCCGGATCGACGCTTGCAGGCAAACAAAAAGATACAGCGCGGCCAGCAGCAGGCAGCCCAGCACCGTCGCTACCAGGGTGAACTGGCGGATCGCCGAACCGTGGTAATGGTCCAGGCGCGTATCCAGTGCCACCAGCGACTGTTGCCGCAGGGTCGCCAGATCAGCGAGAAGGGCATCCATGTGTTTCTCGAAGTCTTCGGGCTTGAGGTTGATGGAGCCGCCGAACACGCCGTCATCCAGCACTTTCAGGCCAGCATCCAAGTGCTTGAGGCTGCCCTGGTACTGTCCGGCCCAGGTTTGCAATTCGCTGGGCAGGCGGGTTTCCAGGAGTGCTCCGGTCTTGACCAGTTGGTCCCGTGCGTCACCGATACGGCTGCGCAGATCCCGCAGTTGCAGGCGACTCTGCAGCGTGAACTGGCCCGACACCACGGAGGCCTGGCCGACGCTGGCCAGGCGGCCGACCCGTTCGATCAGGTCGGGCGTCTGCTGAGTGGAAATCTGCGTCAGCAGATAGGTTTCCAACCAGGAGGCGAGGGTCAGGCGGTTGTCCATGACCATCTGCTCGCGCAAGGCTTGCAGGGCGCTGAGGGCGGCGGTGAAGCGGTCGTAGCCGTCGGGCCACCAGCCCACGCTGCCCAGGCTTTTCGAATCCAGACCGTTGAGGCTGGTTTGCAGGGCTTGATAGCGGGCGAGGGTATCGGCTTCAGCGCCTTCGGTTTGCAGGGTAGTGGCCAGGTCACTGGCGGCCTGGTTGAGGGCCGGTTGAACGGCATCGAATGCCGCCATGGCAGCCAGCGTCGCCGGGGTTGGTTGCCGATTGGTTTCGGTGGCACGCCAGCGGGCGGCGCGGTTGCGCTGGGCGGTGAGCAAGTTGTCGAGGTTATCCAGGGCCAGCAATTGGCGCACCCCGGTGCGTTCCCCGGAAATCAGGCTGAGTTTGTCGCGATAATCCTGGCCGATTAGCCACAGGCTGCCCATGAGCGGCAGGATAAAAAGCAGGAACAGCAATTGGAATTTGCGGGCGAAGCCGAAGTGCCCCAACAATCTGATTCCGGGTGATAAAAAAGCCTGCATGCCCATACTCCCCTGAACACCTTTGCACTGTTTTTGTGCGTTTCTACACAAGTGCTGAAACAGGTGCCCTTTTAAAAGGCCTCGAAAGTTTGTCCAAATCGGCTCGGTAGGCCAGCTCTGTAGCGAAACTTCCCATTCTCGGTCCCCTTTGTAAGGGGCCGCGTTGTAGCTGATTAACAAGGCAAGATTCAGACCATGGCGTTGAGCTATCACCTTGGATTTCGACAATTTTTCAAGGTCGATAGCTAGCTAAGGGGATAGCCTTGCTGCACCGAAAAATGGCACATTGACGCACCTGCCCGCGTGCGCCCTCTGTCGTATGGAAACTCCCATGGCTATCAGCAATACCCAGGCTGTCACCCCACCCGTTACCGCCCCGGCGCAAAGCAGCCCGCTGGTCATGCGGATCATCGGCGCCGTGGCGCTGGCGCACCTGATCAACGACTTGATCCAGGCGGTGCTGCCCTCGATTTATCCAATGCTCAAGGACAGCTATGGCCTGACGTTCACCCAGGTTGGCTTGATCACCTTGACGTTCCAGTTGACCGCTTCTTTGTTGCAGCCTTGGGTCGGTTATCACACTGACCGCCACCCCAAGCCCTGGCTGCTGCCGGCCGGAACGGTGTGTACGCTGGTCGGCATTGTGATGATGTCCATGGTCGGCAGTTTTGCCTTGATCCTGTTGGCGGCGGCATTGATCGGCATCGGTTCGTCGACCTTCCACCCGGAAGCGTCGCGGGTGGCGCGATTGGCCTCGGGCGGCCGCTTCGGGCTGGCGCAATCGACGTTCCAGGTGGGCGGTAACGCCGGCTCGGCCTTCGGCCCGCTGCTGGCGGCGGCGATCATCATTCCCTACGGGCAAGGCAATGTGGCCTGGTTCGGGTTGTTCGCACTGTTTGCGCTGTTCGTGCTGTACCGCATCAGCCGCTGGTACGCCAATCACCTGAACTTGTTCAAGCTCAAGCAAGGCCAGGCGGCCACCCATGGCCTATCCAAGGGCCGGGTCTTGAGTGCGCTGGTGGTGCTGGGGCTGCTGGTGTTTTCCAAGTACTTCTACATGGCCAGCTTCACCAGCTACTTCACGTTCTATCTGATCGAGAAGTTCGACCTGTCGGTGGCCTCTTCGCAGTTGCACCTGTTCCTGTTTCTCGGAGCGGTGGCGGCGGGGACTTTCTTCGGCGGGCCGATTGGCGACCGGATCGGGCGCAAGGCGGTGATCTGGTTCTCGATCCTCGGCGTGGCACCGTTCACCTTGATCCTGCCTCACGTCGACCTGTTGTGGACCAGTATCCTCAGCGTGGCCATCGGTTTCATCCTGGCCTCGGCGTTCTCGGCCATCGTCGTGTATGCCCAGGAATTGGTGCCGGGCAATGTCGGGATGATAGCCGGCGTGTTCTTCGGGCTGATGTTCGGTTTCGGCGGGATTGGCGCCGCGTTGCTGGGGCATCTGGCGGACATCCGTGGCATCGAGTACGTGTATTGGTTGTGCTCGTTCCTGCCGTTGTTCGGGGTATTGGCGATTTTCTTGCCGAGGACTCGAAAGGCCTGAGGCGGGGAGCATCGATGTGACTGAGCCTGCGCAATCGCGAGCAGGCTCGCTCCCACATGGGGTTCGGGTGTTCATAGCATCTGGGCACGACACAAAAACCTGTGGGAGCGGGCTTGCTCGCGAAGGCGTCGGCACTCCAACATCATTGCAAGCTGACCCTCCGCTATCGCGAGCAAGCTCCCACAGGGGCCCGCTCCTCATGCCTGCGATTCACCCCTCAAGGACGGTAGATACTGGCCTGGATGGCGCCAGGGTATTGCTTGTACCCGCCCGTGTTGCACAGTGGTGTCGACAGTTGGTAGTCGCCCGCCGTCGTGGCGTTGGCGGTGCGCACATTACCGGCCGCGAACCCAGAGTAATCCTGAAAGGCATCGAACGAGGCGATTGGCTCGTCGAAGTAGTTGCCACGGGAAGGGTCGAAGATCGAGAGAGTGATCGCTACGCCACCAGGATATGCAGCTTCGGCCTCGATCAACACCGTCTCGTAGGGATACAGGGTTTGTGGGGACGGCCCGGCGGAGGTGGGGGATGGATTGAACACCGTGGCCACCAGCGTGTTCGGGCTCAGGTTGGTCAGCGCGATGACCAGGTAATTGGCGGCGTTGCCGCTGTAGGTGTAGGGCCGCGTCAAGGCGAACGCCCAACCGTTCCTGCTGTTAAAGAAGTCGTCCTTCGAGCCACCGTTGTCCCACACTTGGGTGAGCGCGATTTCTTCCGGATAGATTGACCAGTCCGTCGAGTCGGCGATCCAGTATTTGAAGTAGGTCCCGTCGATCGCCGCAGTGATGTACTGCGCATAGGCGGGCACACCGTCGATGGGGTTGTCATTGACGTCCAGGTATTGGTAGATCTGGAATTTGGCCGGCAGCAGCATCTGCATCACCGACAGCACGTAACCGTGCTTGGCGGCTGTCACCATGTTTCCGGTTTCACCGGAGTTCCAGAACAACCCGTCGGGCGCTTTGGAGGCGATCAGCGTATAGGTGACCTCCAGCTTGGCCCAGTCGGTCAGTATCGCGTTTTCCATGCTGCCGAAAGTGCTCAGCAACCCTTCGAAGGTAACGCTCAATTGCCCCCAGAGGTCGGCGTAGGCCACCTGGAACAGGCTGGGAGAAACACTCGAACTCTGGGCCGCAACCGCCACATTGATGCCGCTCTGGAGAACGTTGGCCGCGACGGCGAAATAATTGATGTCGCCTTCCATCGTCTCCGCCGAGAGCACGGTGTAGATGACGCCCGAGAGCACCGCCAGGATGATGCCGCCGATGTTGGTCGAGTCACCGTCCTCGAAGCCGGCATCCTGGCCCAGCTCGGAGAGCAGCGCCCCCTGGTCCACGAACAACTGGGTGTGGAAGCTGCTGTAGCAGGCGAACAGGCTGTTAACAGCGCTCGCTGCGCTGAGCTCCAACTTGAGTTGATCGACCACGGGTTGCCAGACTTGCGGCTCGAATGCGCTGTAGTCCAGGCCGAGCATGTCTTGTCGGTAACCATCCAGGGTGCTGGCGCCGTTGGTGTACTGTTCGCGCAGGATCAAATGGGGTTGATTGTTCATGGCGGCCAGTTTGCTGTTGATCCAGTCGTAGACCACCTGTTGGTCAGGCGTAAAGGCTGGAAAGGGCGGGTCGGACGCCGGCAAGGCCATGATGCTGTCCAGGGGAGTGGTGGGCATGAAGTACCATTGGCCCGAGGTGTCGGTATCTTGCATCTGTACCGAGCCCTCTGCGATGTCGACACTCAGGTACTGGTTCGAGCCGCTGTTCTGGAGGGTGGTGGGGCCCAGTCCCGTTCCCCAGAGCCAGGTCTGCTCGACCGGGACGGGCACGTTCTGTGTTGTGTTGATTGCCGTACTGCTGCCTGCATCCTGACCCAACACCAACCCGCCGAGCAGCCCACTGAGCAGCCGTCCATCGGCGGTGATTTGCCAGATTTGGTTGGGCGAACCGGCCACGAAGGGGCTCAACGTCATGCCGTCGGAACCGGCGGTGAGTACAAAGGGCACGCCTTTCACGGGCGCGACGAGGCTGCTTTGCACATTGACCCAACGAGTCGGTGGCCAGACCTGATAGTGATTGCTGCTCGAGGCCCAGCAGGCTTGGCCGAGGGTGTTGTACAGCACCAGGTTACCGTCGTTCTGTACGCGCAATTCCTGAGGGTCGATGCCGTTGGTATAAGGCGACCACGCCACGTTGCCGTCGCTGGTACCCAGGACCAGGTTGCCATCGGTCTGGACGTCGAAATAGGCACCGTCGTCGGTGTTCGTGGCCCAGATCGCGCTACCGGTGAACGAGCTGTTGGCCGACACGGGCCCCGTGACGACCTGGTACAGCACCAGATTGCCGTCAGTCTGCAGCAGCAACACATAGCCGTTGCCGGCCGCTGCCGCCCACTGACCGGGCAGCATCCGCGTATTGGGTGGAATGTTGCCGCTGTCGGCCTGGACCGGCTCGCCGAGTGGCATGGTGCGGAAAATGCTGGGGTTGGTGGATGTTGCCAGCGCTGTATCGCTCAGGTTGTTCATGTGAATCTCCTTTTCACTGCATTGGGTGGACGCCTTGCGGTTGTTGTCGGAAATGAGCGACGGGGCATGGGCCGGGCTGCGGTCGCACAAATACCGCGCGTCTATGCCCACTGCGCCGACTCGATCGGTCGGGAAACCTTGCAAGTTTGGTGTTGCAACCAGGCCTGGAGGCGCATCAACAGATCCAGGAGGTGGTTTGGATGAGGGGGTCAGCCAGGCTGATGTCTTGCAATGCGGCCAGTCGCTGGCGACGGTGTGGAAACGGAGGGGGCAGGTCTCTTTATATATCCATAGGTTGCGAGACGGTTCATACGAATCTCCCTATCTGCGGATGAAGGCGTTTGAGTGATATGCCTTGCAGAACGCGCATGAAGTGTAGCCCGGCATTCATACCCTGCCTGAGGTTCTTCGAAGCGATTCCGGGAGGTGTCATACTTCGCTGAACCCATGCACTGCCATATCGAGCGGGCGCCTGCCTCCAGCCGTCGCTCAGGCCAAACGCGAGACTTTCATGGAAGAAACGGCACATCACATCGCAAAGAATCGGCATCTGGCACAGACCTTGGCGACCGCGTTCGATATTGATTTCGCTCCTGTGCCTGACGAGTCGGTATGGTTTACCGTCAAGGCGCCAGAGTCTTTCCTGCCTATCGCCACCGAAGGCGCTGGCGGTGTATTCCTGCAGGGGGGTTCCAGCGATTCGATTCTCTACGTCACCTCTGAGGGGCAGGCTGGAATAGTCGCGGCTTCGCTCGCGGAGTTTTTGCAACTGGTGATGGCTCATCCCTATTGGTTTGATCTGTTGAAATTCTCTGGAGGCGGCCAACTGCGAGAAATGGAGCGAGTTGCCCGGTACCTCGAAGAGGATCTGCTTGAAGATAAACCTAGCATTCAGATGTCTCGTGACATCGTTGCGCAGGCATTACTACTCGCTAGCGCACCAGGTCCGATTTCCGCACTTCACTTTGCTGTTACAAGTATCGGTGCAGGGGTCTCAGTGCAGGCACCGGATGGCACCGAGTGCAGCGGGCTCTTTGGTTCATTTGTCGTGGAAGACAATCGGATGTGGCGTGAGGTTTAACCCCATCGAGATGGCTGTTACCAATGAAATCCAGTTTTATGATGAAGACCTTTTTGATCAGAACGGTGACCGCCGCCATGGGTAAGCGTAAACGCAAGACATTGCCGAAGGATTTCGCTCAGTTGCTGGAGCGGGCCTCGTTTGCCGAGCTGGTTGCCGTGTTCGATGAATGCGAGCTTGAAGCCACCGGCGGTTACAGCAAGAGCACCGCGCTGGGCTTCTACAACTGTCCCGATGAACTGGCCCGCTGGCTGGTGGAGCAGGGCGCCGACATCAATGCCCGTGACACTTACCAACGAACACCCCTGCACCATCGCAGTTCGAGTTGGATCGGCGGTGTCGACCTGCTACTGGATCTGGGCGCCGATATCGAGGCGCAGGATTACCAGGGCTACACGCCGCTGCATGCCGCGGCCAACAGTCACAAAGCCGAGGCCATCGCTGCCCTGATCCGCCGCGGCGCCAGCGTCGATGCCAGGAGTCGGCAGGGACAGGGTGTGCTGCATATTGCCCTGGCGACTACCCGCAATGCCGATATCGAGGCCACCGCGAAAATCGCCCAGACTCTGCTGGCGGCAGGGTTGCAACCCGATGACGGCATGCTCGCCGAGGTGCAGCGCATCGGCCGTGAATTCGAATTTCATCGGGCCTCCTTCAACCCGGACTATCTCGAGGCAACGGACGCTGCCCTGGCCAGTCTTTATCGTCTTTTCGACGTCACTCCCGTTGCCTCCCGCAAGGTTCACGACGGTCAGGCCGCTATCGTCGTCACGGCCAGTGGCTGGCCTGACCAGCATCAGCAACTGTGGGAGCTGCTGGTGCCATCCTCTGGCGCCGCAGCGACGATGCAAGGTGAGGTGATCCGCATCAGTGGCCGTATATCCCGAGAGATTCACCACAACGGCTCGGCCAACTGGGACGCGGATTTCAAAGCGATGTTGGCGGCTCTGGTTGACCACGTGGGCAGCGCCGTGTCCTTGCCGGCGGCCGAACTCGCTGAAACACGGGCGCTGGCAGTTGCTCTGCGCAATGGCAACGATGACGCCGAGCACACTGATCGTCTTTGTGAATTGGCTGTGCGCTGGGTCATCGCCAACCCGCAGCCGGTGCCATTGGCGATGCCCTCCTATAGTCGATAACGCGACGGGGTGCCCAGCCCTTTTCAGGATCAAATGGCCCGGCGTGACGCCTCAGATATTCCCGGTAAGGCACGGTGTTCACGTCGCTTGTGGACACTTTCATCCGGATGATGGGGCCCGGCGAATTACGCCTAAAGCACTATTTTGTATAAGTCCTAAGTTCGATTTTGTACAAATCTCGACCGTGTTAATTTGCTGTTGTGGTTATTGGTCTGAATGGATTCTGCGGCATTATTCAAGGGTGACCCTGTGGTTACTGGACAAGCAGGCTTCGCATTCTTTCCAGCTATCGCCCTTACTGTCCTGGACATAAGGCCTTCGGTTCCTGACTTGAATACCTCTACTGCTTTTGTGCCCCCAACCTGCCACGTTTCAAATACTTATAAAGCAGCTGTATCGCCGTGCCCTTTCAAGGCGATTGTCTCGTAGGCCGCGTAAACAGCCGTGATCGATGCTTATTCGCTGCGTCGTGCATGAGTTAGAGACCGTCGTCTTTAACGCTGGCAATAAATAGAAATCAGGCAGGGGATGATATGAAGTTCAAGTCATTGCAGGCACGCATTTGTGTCACGGCAGGCGTTTGCCTGTTTGTTTCATCGGTCAGCCTGATTATCTACGGGCTCTTTACCGCACGGGCCAATGAGCAATACGTGGCCACCGAAGTCTCGGCGCTGGTGGAAAAATCAACCATCCGGGAAATTCAGAACCTGGCCGAATCCCGGGCCAACGCCATTCAGGCCAAGTTGCAAAATGCCCTGGATGCGGCCCGCACCATGGCCAATGCCTTTGCCGCCAGCAAGGCCACGCCAAGCCCCCTGGCATTGGGCCGGGAGCAGATCAATACGGTGTTGCTCGGCGTCCTCAAGGACAACCCCGATTTCAATGGCACCTATTCCTGCTGGGAACCGGATGCGTTGGATGGACAGGATCTGGCATCGCGCAACACCCAGGATGGCAGTAATCCACAGACGGGGCGCTTCACGCCTTACTGGACCCGCAGCGCCGGTGGCCATGTCGCGGTGCAGCCGTTGGTCGAGTATGACTCGCCGGATCGTCACCCCAATGGTGTGCCTAAAGGCGGTTGGTACAGCGGCCCGCGCGACACCCTGAAGGAAAGCGTGCTGGACCCCATTCCTTACGTGGTCCAGGGTAAAAACGTATGGCTGACCACCTTGTCGGTTCCGATCGTCGCCAATGGCAAGTTCTATGGTGTGGTCGGGGCGGACTACGATATCGCCTTTATCCAGAAACTCAGCGAGCAGATGTCCGCCGAGCTCTACGGTGGCAAGGGCACGGTGTCGATCCTGAGTAACCAGGGGCTGGTAGTCGCGGACAGCCAGCGCACTGATCTGATTGGTCAGTCCATCAAGGCCTTGCTGCCTGAGTCCTGGGAAAAAGTGCTGAGTGATATCCAGGGCGGTCGTAGTGACGGCTTGCTCAACCCTCAAACCCAGAATATCGAAGTGCTGATGCCCATTACGCTCGGTCGTACTGGCAAGCCCTGGGCGGTACTGATTCGCCTGCCCAAGGCCGTGGTCATGAGCCAGGCCATTGCCCTGGAGCAGGAGTTGCAGGCGCGCAGTATCAGCAACAGCATCTGGCAAGTCTCGGTAGGCTTGGGTATTTCGCTGCTGGCCCTGGCCGCCCTGTGGTTTGCCGCCGCGAAGATCGTCGGGCCGATCCGCGAGGCCGCGGCCTTGGCCGCCAACATCAGCCTGGGGGATTTCTCCCGTCGCTTGGTGCAGAAATCCGAGGATGAAGTCGGGCAGTTGTCTGCGGCCCTTAACGACATGTCTGAAAGCCTGCAACGGCAAGTGCGGGTGGCCGAGCGCATTTCCGAGGGAGACCTGGACCTGGAGGTTCGCTTGTCTTCGCCCCACGATACCCTGGGCAAGTCACTGGAGAAGATGGTCAGCAACCTCAATCAACTGATTTCCGAGGTTCAAATCAGCGCCACGCAGATTACCGGCAGCTCGGCGCAGGTTACCGACCTGAGCCAGTCACTGTCCGATGGCGCGTCCAATTCCGCCTCGTCCATCACCGAAATCAGTGCGGTGATGACGCAAATGGCGGCGCAGACCCGGGACAACGCCGCCAACGCCAAGAAGGCCGATGAGCAATCCCAGGCGTCGCGAGCCGATGCGGGGGAGAGCGATAAACTGATGAGCGAGCTGATTGCCGCCATGGCCGAGATCGACAATTCGGGCAAGGACATCACCGCGATCATCACCACCATCGACAACATCGCTGCACAAACCAATTTGCTGGCCCTGAACGCGGCCATCGAAGCGGCCCGGGCCGGTGAGCTTGGGCGCGGTTTTGCCGTAGTGGCCGATGAAGTGCGCAGCCTGGCCGCCCGCAGCGCCGAGGCCGCCCAGCAGACGGCCGCGCTGATCGCCGACTCCTCGAGCAAGACCCAGCGCGGCATGATCATCGCCGGCCGGACCGCCGAATCGCTGAAGAACATCGTCAATGGAACCAGCGCGGTTTCCAACCTGGTTTCGTTGATCTATCAAGCCTCCAGCGAGCAGGCTTCGGGCTTGCAGCAGGCCAGCATCGGCTTGGAGCAGATCGATGAAGTGACACAGAAAAACCAGTCCAACTCACAAGAGTGCGCGGTGGCGGCCAAGGACCTTTCGGAGCGGGCATCGCTGATGCAGCGTGTGCTGGGACGCTTCAAGGTCAAAAGGAGTTAGTTTTTTTCCAACCCGCTCCAGGCGCCAGCCTGGAGCGCGGGCACCCTTCAACCCGGGCGAATCGCCGCAACGGTGAAACCGGCGTGATTGCGATGTTCGAACAGCGTCCCAATCATTCCCATAGCCCCACACTCGCCAACTTGATTCAATCTGGAGAAATCGGCTGGCCGATAGCCGCGCGCCGGACTTGTCCATCGATGAAATCGTGCACTTGCTGCTCCGCGAGATCGGCTGCCTGAAAGCGATCCGGGTGGTCATTGCCCATCGATAACGGTCGGCCGGTCATGTTCGCCGCGTTGTTGGTGAGTCTACCGTTGGTGAGTCCGACCACGTCAGGACGCATTCATCGTGACGCTTCAACTTTCCAGGCGTCTACGACTTAATATTGCCAGTGTTGGCGCTCTACATCCTGGAAGAGGCAGATTCTCTATGATCATCAAGCCGCGCGTTCGTGGTTTTGTCTGTGTGACCACCCACCCCACTGGCTGCGAAGCCAACGTCAAGAGTCAGATCGACTACGTGACCGCCCAAGGTCCCATCACCGATGGGCCAAAGAACGTACTCGTGATCGGTGCATCGACCGGCTACGGGCTGGCTGCGCGGATAACCGCCGCTTTTGGTTGTGGCGCCAAGACCCTGGGGGTGTTTTTCGAGCGTGAAGGTGATCCAGGCAAGCTTGGCACCGCTGGTTGGTACAACACCGCGGCCTTTCACTCGTTCGCCGAGTCAGAGGGGCTCTACGCCAAGAGCATCAACGGCGATGCGTTTTCCGATGAAATCAAACAACAGACCATCGACGTCATCAAACGCGACTTGGGCAAGATCGACCTCGTTGTCTACAGCCTGGCCGCGCCACGCCGGACACACCCCAAGACCGGTGTGGTATTGAGTTCTACCCTCAAGCCGCTCGATAAGGCCGTGACTTTGCGGGGCCTGGACACGGATAAAGAAGTGGTCAAGGACACGACCCTGGAACCGGCGACCCAGAGCGAAATCGATGGCACGGTGGCCGTAATGGGCGGCGAAGACTGGCAAATGTGGATCGATGCCCTGCACGACGCAGGTGTCCTGGCCGACGGGGCGAAAACGACCGCGTTCACCTACCTGGGCGAAAAGCTGACGCATGACATCTACTGGAATGGCTCCATTGGCGCGGCCAAGAAGGACCTGGACCAGAAAGTCCTTGGCATTCGTGAGCGACTGGCTGCCCTGGGGGGCGATGCGCGGGTCTCGGTATTGAAAGCCGTGGTGACTCAGGCCAGCTCAGCGATCCCGATCATGCCGCTGTACCTGTCATTGCTGTTTAAAGTCATGAAGGCGCAGGGCACGCACGAGGGGTGTATCGAGCAGGTCCATGCGCTCTACAAAGACAGCCTGTACGGCCATTCTCCCGTGATGGATGAGGAGGGGCGCCTGCGCGTGGACTACAAGGAACTGGCTCCCGAAGTCCAGGATCGCGTCAAGCAACTCTGGGATCAGGTCAGCACCGATAACCTTTACGAGCTGACTGACTTTGTCGGTTACAAGGCGGAGTTCCTGCGTCTCTTCGGTTTCGGCATCGAAGGGGTGGACTACGAGGCTGACGTCGATCCGGACGTCAAGATTGCCAATCTGGTCCAGGCATAGGTAATAAGTCTGGAAGCTGCCTCGACGCTTCATGCAAGAGGCAGCGGCTTCTCCTGGCCCTGAATAATTTTGTTGGGGGGATAGCGAGACTTCTTTGTTATCCTGACGGCCTCTTTCATGGATGAACGCCGAGATAAACCATGGCTAACGACACCCCGTCACGTATCGGGACAATTCTGCTGGGCCTGCTTTTTGCCCTGATTGGCATTGGCTTGTTGGGCATTGCCGTCAATCTCACAATCGATCGACGCGACTTTCTCGCCCGGGCACAGACTGCCGATGGCATTGTCAGCCACTTGAATGCCGGTGGTTCGCATCCTGAGATCGCTTTCACCACCGCCAGCGGCGAAAAGATTTCCTACCCCCAAGGCGGCTTTATCTTCGGTTACCAGAAGGACCAGCCGGTGCGGGTGCATTACTTGCCCGAGCAGCCGGCGGGCAGCGCCATCGTCGATGCCCCGGCCGCCCTGTGGGGCACCTCTGGAGTACTGGGATTCATCGGCCTGGTGTTCACTTTTGTCGGCCTGCTGAAAGCCATCCGGCCGCGCGGCCGCGGTGCGGTTCATTCACATAAAGGACTTTGAACGTATGAGCTACAACATCCCACTCCCGGTCAATGAAAGTCGTTGGCAGTACCAGACCGCCAGCGGTGGTGGCCTGACTGTGGTCATGGTGGCGGGCAGTGGCGGCTCGATTATCCTGCGCTCGCCCCAAGGCGAAGACGTCAGCTACCGCTATGGCGGGGTCGGCGTGGGTGCCGGGTTTGGCGCGAGGCTGCCGCGCTTCGGCAAGATCAATATCCAGATCAAGGGCAAGGGCGTGAGTGCGGCCGGTGCGGCTGAGGCGTTTCCCAGCACCGGCAAGGTGTTCGTCAGCGACGCCCTGGTCAGTCGCGACCTGACCAGTGACGACATCACCGGCCCTTGCATGTATACCGAAGTGGGCGTGGGCCTGGGGATTGGCGGCTCGGCCACGGCCCTGCTGTTCGGGCTCGATCCCAAGCTGCTGGCATTGTCGATGGCGTTGAACGCCAACCCGGCGACCGCGCTCATCGCGTCCACCACGGTCAACCGGCAGTTGGCGAAGTCGGCCAAGGGCGCGTTGGTCATGGCAGGCATTAATGCTGGTTTGCAGGCCGGTGGTGGCGGGGCGATCTATATAGGCTATCTGTTCTAGGCCGTAGCGAATCTCAAGTACCTCTATGCCACGCCCATGAAAAAGCCGCGAACCAACGCGGCTTTTTGCTATGCGCACCTTTTTCAGCCCTCCAGCGAGGCCAGACGGCTAAAAAAAGCCATCGGTCGGACGCTGCTCGTGTCAGCGATGGGGCCGCGTGCAAATCCTTCCTGCTCCACTAGAGTGACGGATCCAATGCCCTTAAAGGATTAACCCATGGCAACCACCGACAACACGACGGTCAGTACTCATACCGTGAGAACTGGCCCGGGCACAGTCCAGGTCGACCTCACCGGCCAGTTCGATGATAACCAGAGCATCGTTATCCAGCCGGACGGCAAGATCCTGGTCGGTGGCTATACGGAGTACCTGGCATGGGGCTACCCCGGGGCGCCAGGCGAGGAAAGCTACGGCTACGAACAGAACCATAGCGTTATCCGCCTGAACGCAGATGGTAGCCTGGACACCGGCTTCCATGACGGCGGTGTCGACATCGTCCCCGCCGCGATAGCCCCGGCGTCGCGCTACGAGCTGACGGCGGTGCAACCTGATGGCAAGGTGCTGATCGCCACAGCGCTGAACATCGGCGTTCAGGTGGAGCGCTTCAACAGCGACGGGACGCGCGATGCGACCTTCGGTCAAAACGGCGCTATCACGGTCGATATCAGCCATGACTTCAAGGACATCGACCTGACGGCCAATACGGATGGCACGTTCCAGATCAGCGCCCGCGGGTTTGACCAGGCTACAGTGACCAGGCTCGACAATGACGGCACTTTCGTCGATGGCTTTGGCGACCATGGCGTGCTGACCGTCAACATTCCCGAAGACGAATACTACAACGGCGCAATTTCCACTGCGGTACAGGCCGATGGCGGCGTCGTGGTCGGGGCTGCGTACAATGCCGCCGGCGCGGGTGAGCCGACGTACGCCTTGCAGCACTTCAATCCCGACGGTCAGCTGGATACCCATTTCGGTGATGGCGGTGTTCTCTACTTGAGTGCTGCCATGGGGTTTGGCGAAGACTCAGTGGTCACCGTGCAGGCTGACGGCAAGATCATCGTCATGGGCCATGGCGAAGGTTCCACCTCGGCTACTGTGGCGCGGTTTAACGCCGACGGCTCCTTTGACACCGGCTTTGGCTCCAATGGCAGGGTGACCTTCGAGGCCGAAACGCCTGTGGCTGTGACGGTGCAGGCCGATGGCAAGATCCTCGCGACCGGCACGAGCGGTGGGGATTTCAACATCATCCGCTGGAACGCGGATGGCAGTGTGGATACAAGCTTCGGCAGCCAGGACGGCAAGCTCCATGTGGACGGATACGTCGGTGAAGAAATCTTGCAGGGTACCGATGCCGCCGAAATTATCCGTGGCCTGGCGGGGGATGATGTGCTTCAAGGCAACGGCGGGCGCGACCTCCTGCTAGGTGGCGCTGGCGCTGACATCTTCCGCTTCACCGAACTGAGCGACAGTTTCCGCACAGCGGCGCAAAACCACAGTGACCGGGTCCAGGACTTCGACGCCTCTCGGGACCACATCGACTTGATTGCCCTGGGCTTCACCGGCATCGGCGACGGCCATGACGGCACCTTGGCCGTCCAGGCCAGCGCAGACGGCACGCTCACCTACCTCAAGAGCTACGACGCCGATGCCGCCGGGCAACGGTTTGAACTGGCCTTGGACGGCAACCTGGTGGGGCAATTGAACAGCACCAACCTGGTGTTCACCGCGCCCACCGTTGAAGGTGCGTCTACCGCGGATACGATCAATGGTTCTGCCTTGTCGGAAATCATCTATGGCCTGGACGGCAATGACCGTATCGACGGCGGCGCTGGAGCGGATGTAATCATTGGCGGCGCGGGCGCCGACCGTCTCAACGGCGGAGACAGAGCCGACATCTCGTTGTGGACCGATAACCGGGAAAACGCCGACGTGTTCCGCTACACCTCTACCGAAGACAGCTACCGTACTGACAGGCAGAGCTTTACCGACCTTATCGAAGGCTTCACGGTTGACGACAAGATCGATGTGGCGACGCTGGGCTATACCGGCTTCGGAGACGGTACGGGCACTACGCTGAAGATGGTTTACAACCAGGAACTGGACCGCACTTATCTGGCGGATGTGGAAGCAGACGCCCAAGGCCATCGGTTCCAGATCGCGCTGGCCGGGGATTGGCGGGAAAACCTCGACGAAGATGACATGATCTTTGCGCCCGACGCCGGGATAGGGCTGATCGGGGTAGCGGCAGAGGTCGATCAAGGGCATCTATTGACGTGACGTCTGCTTGAGAAGGTCGCGTGGCAGTGAGTGCTGCCACGCGATAGGCTCAGGAAAGCCGTCAGACGTTGAAACGGAAGTGCATCACGTCGCCATCCTTGACGATGTATTCCTTGCCTTCCAGGCGCCATTTACCGGCTTCCTTGGCACCGGCTTCGCCCTTGTACTGGATGAAATCGTCATAGGCGATGACTTCGGCGCGGATGAAGCCTTTTTCGAAGTCGGTGTGGATCACGGCCGCGGCTTGTGGCGCGGTGGCACCGACGCGAACGGTCCAGGCGCGGACTTCTTTTACGCCTGCGGTGAAGTACGTCTGCAGGTTGAGCATTTCATAGCCGGCGCGGATCACGCGGTTCAGGCCAGGTTCTTCCAGGCCCAGGGCCTCCAGGAACATGTCCTTCTCTTCGCCGTCTTCAAGCTCGGCGATTTCCGCTTCGATCTTGTTGCAGACCGGGACGACCATGGCGCCTTCTTCTTCGGCAATGGCCTTGACCACATCCAGGTGCGGGTTGTTCTCGAAGCCGTCTTCAGCGACGTTGGCGATGTACATGACCGGTTTGGTGGTCAGCAGGTGGAAGCCGCGAATGATCTGCTTCTCATCGGCACCCATGTTCTTGATCAGGCTGCGGGCCGGCTTGCCCAAGGTGAAGTGGGCGATCAACTGTTCGAGCAGGGCTTTCTGGGCGACGGCTTCTTTGTCGCCACCCTTGGCGTTGCGAGCGACTTTCTGCAGTTGCTTTTCGCAGCTGTCGAGGTCGGCGAAGATTAGTTCCAGGTCGATGATCTCGATATCGCGTTTCGGGTCGACGCTGTTGGAGACGTGAATCACGTTTTCGTCTTCGAAGCAGCGGACCACGTGGGCGATGGCGTCGGTCTCGCGGATGTTGGCCAGGAACTTGTTGCCCAGGCCTTCGCCCTTCGAGGCCCCGGCCACCAGGCCGGCGATGTCGACGAACTCCATGGTGGTCGGCAGCACGCGTTCCGGGATCACGATGGCCGCCAGGGCCTCCAGGCGTGGGTCGGGCATCGGCACGATGCCGGTGTTCGGCTCGATGGTGCAGAAGGGGAAGTTCTCGGCCGCGATACCGGATTTGGTCAGGGCGTTGAACAGGGTGGACTTGCCGACGTTAGGCAGGCCGACGATGCCGCAATTGAATCCCATGGTGTTTCCCCTCGGATAAGTGTCAGGCCTTCTGGCTGTGCAGGTTTTTCATCGCGCGGTTCCATTCACCGGCGAGGATATCCGGCAGCACGCCGAGGGCAAAGTCGATGCTGGCATCGAGTTTTTCCTGTTCGGCGCGAGGCGCACGACCCAGGACAAAGTTTGAAACCATACTGGCTACGCCCGGGTGGCCGATGCCGAGCCGCAGGCGGTGAAAGGTATTCTGATTACCCAATTGCGCGATGATGTCGCGCAACCCGTTGTGCCCGCCATGGCCGCCGCCTTGCTTGAGCTTGGCAACGCCCGGAGGCAGGTCGAGTTCGTCGTGGGCCACCAGGATTTCTTCAGGCTTGATGCGGAAGAAACCGGCCAATGCCGCCACGGCCTGGCCGCTGCGGTTCATGTAGGTGGTGGGGATCAACAGACGAACATCCTGACCCTGATGCGAGAAGCGCCCGGTCAGGCCGAAATATTTGCGATCGGCCGCCAGGCTGACGCCTTGTGCGTGCGCGATGCGCTCAACAAAAAGGGCCCCTGCGTTATGCCGGGTCTGTTCGTATTCAGCGCCTGGATTTCCCAGGCCAACGATCAGTTTAATGGCAGTCACGATAGGGGCCCTTCCTGGAGTGTGGATAACAATGTCGCAATCAGGCGGTGTTGCGACAGTGGACGAAAATGGAGGATTTACCGTTAAGTAAACTTCGCGTTCTCGCCCGCTGTCTCGCTACGTTCCAGTCCGCGATGTTTCCGGTCACTCCGGCGACAGAGTGAAATTACTCTGCAGCGCCTTCTTCAGTGGCTTCTGGAGCAACACGTGGAGCGTGGACGTTGGCAACAGCCTTGTCATCGCCGTGTGCCAGAGCAACAAACTCAACGCCTTTAGGAGCCTTGAGGTCGGACAGGTGAATGATCGTGCCGACTTCGGCGTTAGCCAGGTCGACTTCGATGAATTCAGGCAGGTCTTTCGGCAGGCAGGTCACTTCGATTTCCGAAACAACGTGCGAGATTTCGCCGCCTTTCTTGATCGGAGCAGCTTCGCCAACGAAGTGCACAGGCACGATAGCGGTCAGTTTCTGGCCAGCTACTACGCGTACGAAGTCGGCGTGCATCACGTGGCCTTTGGCCGGGTGACGCTGCAGGGCCTTGATCACGACGTTTTGCTTGGTGCCACCAACGTTCAGCTCGATGATGTGGCTGTAGGCCGCTTCGTTTTCGAGCAGTTTGGCAACTTCTTTGGCCAGCATGCTGATGGACTCAGGGGCTTTGTCGCCACCGTAGACTACAGCTGGAACCAGGCTTGCGAGACGACGCAGGCGGCGGCTCGCACCTTTCCCCAGGTCGGAACGCACTTCAGCATTCAGAGTAAAATCGTTCATGTTGTATCTCCAAAGTAACCACATTCACCCCAGCGCTTGCGACCAGCGCTAAAGGCGATATGGGCAAAAAAGCCCCGCCCCGACAGTGAATGTCGGGGCGGGGCGCTTTTCGTCAACGAGATGTCGCGGTGAGGGCAGGGCCCTTAGCGGAACATCGCGCTGATCGATTCTTCATTGCTGATGCGGCGAACCGCTTCGGCAACAACCGGTGCGATATCCAGTTGACGGATACGCGCACAGGCTTGTGCTGCTGCGGACAACGGGATGGTGTTGGTCACCACCAGTTCGTCCAGCACGGAATTTTCAATGTTTTCGATCGCTCGACCCGACAGCACAGGGTGTGTGCAGTAGGCAAAGACCTTGGCGGCGCCATGCTCTTTCAGGGCCTTGGCCGCGTGGCACAGGGTGCCGGCGGTATCGACCATGTCGTCGACCAGAATACAGGTACGCCCTTCGACGTCGCCGATGATGTGCATCACTTCGGAGTGATTGGCTTTCTCACGGCGTTTGTCGATGATACCCAGATCCACGCCCAGGGATTTGGCAACGGCCCGTGCACGCACGACGCCACCAATGTCCGGGGACACGATCATGAGGTTTTCGAAGCGCTGATCTTCGATATCATCCACCAGGACCGGGGAGCCGTAGATGTTATCCACGGGAATATCGAAGAAGCCCTGAATCTGGTCAGCATGCAAGTCAACCGTGAGGACACGATCGATGCCGACTACGGTAAGCATGTCAGCCACGACTTTCGCGCTGATTGCCACACGTGCGGAACGCGGACGGCGATCCTGACGGGCATAACCAAAGTAAGGAATAACAGCAGTGATACGAGTAGCCGAGGAACGGCGGAAGGCATCAGCCATCACGACGAGTTCCATCAGGTTATCGTTGGTCGGAGCGCAAGTCGGCTGAATAATGAAGACGTCTTTACCGCGAACGTTTTCATTGATCTCGGCAGTGATTTCGCCGTCGGAGAACTTACCGACAGAAATGTCACCGAGAGGGATATGCAGCTGACGTACGACACGCCGAGCCAGATCGGGGTTGGCGTTCCCCGTAAAGACCATCATCTTGGACACGCGCAGTACCTGAAGGCTGAGGGTATACCTGGATGAGTATAGGAAAATGGCAGGGGCGGCTGGATTCGAACCAACGCATGGCAGGATCAAAACCTGCTGCCTTACCGCTTGGCGACGCCCCTGTATCTGTTGCTGCGAGTGCCCAGCACTCGATTCCTTTTAGAGCAGGTTTTGTAGCTTGCGATGCAACATCGAAACGTTGCTTCCTTTTGCTACAAACCCCGTAAGGGTCTCTGTCAGAAGGGCCGAGACTTTATCAGCTTCAGCTTTGCTTGGGAAGCCCCCAAACACACAACTTCCAGTTCCGGTGAGTTTTGCTTCGGTAAATTTACCTAACAAATTCAATGCGTTACGAACATCTGGATAACGCCTTGCTACCACCGGTAAGCAGTCATTTCGACTGTTTCCCTTGGGAACGGGGCGCACTTTAATGGGAGGAGAGTTACGTGTCAACAGCGGATCTGAAAAAATTTCTGCTGTACTTACAGAGACTTGCGGCACCAGTACCAAGTACCAGGGTTCTTCGGGTTCCACCGGGGTGAGTTTCTCCCCTACGCCTTCGGCGAAAGCGGCGTGGCCACGCACGAAAACCGGCACGTCGGCACCCAGTGTCAGGCCCAGCGCCGCCAGGCGATCCGCGTCCCAGCCCAACTGCCAGAGGTGGTTTAGCCCCAGTAAGGTTGTCGCGGCATTCGAGCTGCCGCCACCGATGCCACCGCCCATGGGCAGGATTTTTTCGATCCAGATGTCGATGCCCAACGAACAACCGGATTGTTCCTGGAGTTTTTTCGCCGCCTTGACGATCAGGTTGCTGTCGTGGGGGACGCCATCGAATTCGGTGTGCAGGTGAATCACACCGTCGTCGCGCACGGCAAACGTGATTTCGTCGCCGTAGTCCAGGAACTGAAAAATCGTCTGCAGCTCGTGATAGCCGTCGGGGCGGCGACCGAGGATGTGCAGCATCAGGTTGAGCTTGGCCGGGGAGGGCAGGGTCAGGCGTGCAGCGGTCATGTCATTGCCCCAGCTTGCGCGGCTGCCATTGCTTGATCACCAGCGTGACGTCGAGATTGCTGCCATGCAGCTTGATGCGCTCGGGCAGCCAGTAGCCGTTCTGCTGGGCATAGCTCAAGTATTCGATCTGCCAGTCATCCTGGTCCAGGTTGGACAGGCGGCTGTCGGCGTCGAGGGTCAGGCGGCTCTTGCTGTCCGGTGCCGGTAGCCCGCGAACCCACCAGGTCAGGTGGGATACCGGCAGTTTCCAGCCCAATTGTTCTTCCAGCAGCGCTTCGGGGGTGGGTGCCTCGTAGCGTCCCTGGTTGGCGACTTCCAGCGAAACCTGGCCCGGCCGGCCGGTCAATCGTGCCGCGCCGCGACCCAGTGGGCCCGACAGGCGAATGTCGTAGTAGTCCTGGCGTTGCAGCCAGAAAAGCGTGCCACTGCCCGAGTCCTTCGGCGCGCGAATGCCGATCTTGCCGTCGATCTGCCAGCCGTCGAGGCCGCTCAGTTGTTGCTTGTGCTCGCGCCACTGGGCCTGGTTGCCCTGGCCCTGGACGGATTCACGGGCGCCGAAGCCCGCGCAACCGGCGAGCAAGGCAATGAAGCTGAAAACGATGAAATGGCGCAAAAACATGATTTTAAAGAGTCTCGGATCCGGTCAGGCGTTTGATGGTGCTGCGCAGGATAGGGCTGTCAGGCTGATCCTTGAGGAATCGGCTCCAGATCTGCCGCGCTTCACGTTGCTTGCCGTTGGCCCACAGGACCTCGCCCAGGTGAGCGGCGACTTCCTGGTCGGGAAAACGCTCCAGGGCCTGGCGCAACAGGCGTTCGGCTTCGTCGAGATTGCCCAGGCGGAAATTCACCCAGCCGAGGCTGTCGAGCACCGCCGGGTCTTCCGGGTTGATCTGGTGGGCCTGTTCGATGAGCAGCTTGGCTTCGTCA
This sequence comes from Pseudomonas bijieensis, assembly GCF_013347965.1. Lineage (NCBI taxonomy): Bacteria > Pseudomonadati > Pseudomonadota > Gammaproteobacteria > Pseudomonadales > Pseudomonadaceae > Pseudomonas > Pseudomonas bijieensis. The sequence continues at coordinate 5,279,942 of NZ_CP048810.1, forward strand.
TAGCGGGTGGTGCGATCCGACAGCGTGTAGCCCAGGGCGTTGAGGGCCATGGCGTTGTCCGGGTCGCGCTGGATGATCAGGCGCAGGTCTTTTTCCATCTGGGCCAGGTCGTTGCGTTTTTCCGCCAGCATCGCACGGGTGTACAACAGGTTCAGATCGTCCGGGTACTGCTTCAAGGCTTGTTGCAGCACGTTCCAGGCCTTGTCGCCCTGATTGTTGGCCGACAGGGTTTCGGCTTCGATCAGGTACAGCTGGATGCCGTAGTCCGGCTGGGAATCGCGCTGTACGGCTAGGCGGCTCTGGGCGTCGGCGGTCTTGCCATTGCTGATCAGGATATCGGCCTGGCGCAACTGCGCCGGCAGATAGTCATTGCCCGGGCCGACCTGGGCGTACTCGATCAGTGCGCTCTCGGGGTCATTGCGTTCCTCGGCGATGCGACCCAGGTTCAGGTGGGCCGAGTCGACATGGCTTTCCCGGGCGATCAGGTCCTCCAGGTAGCCCTTGGCCTCTTCCCAGGCCTTGGCTTCCAGGCAGACCAGTGCCAGGGAGTAGCGCAACTCGTCGTCTTCCGGGTATTGCTGGACCAGGCTGGAGAACTCCACCTTGGCGTCGTCCATGCGGTTGTTTTCCACCAGCATGCGGGCGTAGGTGAGGCGCAGGCGTTTGTCGTCCGGGTACTTCTTGATGCTTTTTTCCAGCAGCGGCAGCGCTTCGTCGCCGCGATTCAAGCCTTGCAGCAGGCGCGCGCGCAGGAGGATAGGTGCCACCTCGCCGGCTTCCGGCGGGTTGTCTTCCAGCAGGGTGAGGGCGCCCTGGGTGTCACCATCCTGTTGCAGCAGCAAGGCCTTGCCGAAAATCAGCTGGCCGTTGTTCGGGTGGCGCTGCAACAGGCGATCGAAGCTTTTCATCAGGCCGTTGCGGGTTTCCTGGTCGGTATCGGCGGCGGACAGCGCCAGGAAATCGAAATGGGTGTCGCCCTTGCCCAGCAGGACCTTCTCCATATACACCATGGAGTCGTCGTAGCGCCCGGCCCGGGCCAGTTGCACGGCGGCGGCGCGCTGCGCTTCCAGGTCATCGGGAGCATTCCTGGCCCAGATCAGTGCGGTATCCAGCGCGGGCTGGTCGGCGCCCAGGTATTCGGCAATGCGAAAGGCCCGCTCGGAGATGCCCGGGTCCTGGGTGTTGATGGCCTGGGTCACGTAGTTGTCCAGCGCGATGTCGAAGCGATTGCGCTGGCCTGCCAGTTCGGCGCTCAACAGGCTGAAGATGGTTTCTTCGCTGAACGAACCGTAGACCTTGGGTTTTTCAGGTGCCTGCACGCTGTCTTCGACCGGCGGCGTACCGTCCGTCGAAACGGGGGCCATGGACTGGCAGCCGCTGAGCAAGGCAAGGGCGAGGAGCAACGCGGAAGATCTATTCATATAGGAAGAGGACGACTAACCTGCGGTCGGATCATCATGACACAAGCCTTGAGTCAAACATAACCGCCCCGTCGATTTACCATCCCGGGCAGAGCGATAGAGATCGAGTGGTTGTTCTGAATCTGACGAAGTAGGACAATTGCCGGCTTCACGTCACCATCAGCGACCTTGAATGGCCTTCCTTGCACTCGGTATTAACCACAAGACTGCTTCAGTAGACGTCCGCGAGCGCGTGGCCTTTACGCCTGAGCAGCTGGTTGAGGCCTTGCAGCAGCTCTGCCGACTCACCGACAGTCGCGAAGCTGCGATCCTCTCCACCTGCAATCGCAGCGAGCTTTATATAGAACAGGATCACGTTTCAGCCGATTCAGTCCTGCGCTGGCTGGCCGAATATCACAACCTGAGCCTTGAAGAGCTGCGCGCCAGTGCCTATGTGCACGAAGACGATGCGGCCGTTCGTCACATGATGCGTGTCGCCTCGGGGCTCGACTCGCTGGTGTTGGGCGAACCACAGATCCTCGGCCAGATGAAGTCGGCCTATGCCGTGGCCCGTGAGGCCGGCACCGTCGGCCCGCTGCTGGGGCGCCTGTTCCAGGCTACGTTCAACGCCGCCAAGCAGGTACGCACCGACACGGCCATCGGCGAGAACCCGGTGTCCGTGGCGTTTGCCGCTGTCAGCCTGGCAAAACAGATTTTCAGTGATTTGCAACGCAGCCAGGCGCTGCTGATCGGCGCTGGCGAGACCATTACGCTGGTCGCCCGCCATCTCCACGACCTGGGTGTGAAGCGCATTGTCGTCGCCAACCGCACCCTGGAGCGGGCCAGTAGCCTGGCCGAGCAGTTCGGCGCCCATGCGGTGCTGCTCTCGGACATCCCGGCCGAACTGGTACACAGCGACATCGTCATCAGTTCCACCGCCAGCCAGTTGCCGATCCTCGGCAAGGGCGCTGTGGAAAGTGCCCTGAAGCTGCGCAAGCACAAACCGATTTTCATGGTGGACATTGCCGTTCCCCGGGATATCGAGCCGGAAGTCGGCGAGCTGGACGACGTTTACCTCTACAGCGTCGACGATCTGCACGAGGTGGTCGCCGAGAACCTCAAGAGCCGGCAGGGCGCGGCCCAGGCGGCGGAAGAGATGATCAGCGTCGGTGCCGACGACTTCATGGTGCGCCTGCGCGAGCTGGCCGCGGTGGATGTGCTCAAGGCGTATCGTCAGCAGAGCGAACGCCTGCGCGACGAGGAACTGCAAAAAGCCCAGCGCCTGCTGGCCAACGGCGGCAGTGCCGAAGAGGTGCTGGTGCAACTGGCCCGCGGCCTGACCAACAAATTGCTCCACGCCCCCAGCGTCCAGCTCAAGAAGCTGACCGCCGAAGGTCGCCTCGATGCGCTGGCCATGGCCCAGGAACTCTTTGCCCTCGGTGAGGGCTCACCGGATAGCTTTTCGGATAAAAAACCGCAATGAAAGCGTCACTGCTCAACAAGCTGGACATCCTCCAGGACCGTTTCGAAGAACTGACCGCCTTGCTGGGCGATGGCGAGGTCATTTCCGACCAGAACAAGTTCCGCACCTATTCCAAGGAATACGCGGAAGTCGAGCCGATCGTCGCCACTTATAAACAGCTGCTCAAGGTGCAGGGCGACCTCGAAGGTGCCCAGGCGCTGCTCAAGGACAGCGATCCGGATATGCGCGAGATGGCGGTGGAGGAAGTTCGCGAAGCCAAGGAGCAGTTGCTCGAACTGGAAAGCAACCTGCAACGCATGCTGCTGCCCAAGGACCCGAATGACGGGCGAAACGTATTTCTTGAAATTCGTGCCGGTACCGGCGGTGACGAGGCGGCGATTTTCTCCGGTGACCTGTTCCGCATGTATTCACGCTACGCCGAGCGGCGCGGCTGGCGGGTGGAGATTCTCTCGGAGAACGAAGGCGAGCACGGCGGCTATAAAGAAGTCATCGCCCGGGTCGAAGGCGACAATGTCTACGGCAAACTGAAATTCGAATCCGGCGCCCATCGCGTGCAACGCGTGCCGGCCACCGAGTCCCAGGGACGCATCCATACCTCGGCTTGCACCGTGGCGGTATTGCCCGAGCCGGACGAGCAGGAAGCCATCGAGATCAACCCGGCGGACCTGCGGGTCGATACTTATCGTTCCTCCGGCGCGGGCGGCCAGCACGTCAACAAGACCGACTCGGCGATCCGCATCACGCACTTGCCGTCGGGCATCGTGGTCGAGTGCCAGGAAGAACGTTCCCAGCACAAGAACCGCGCGCGGGCGATGGCCTGGTTGTCGGCCAAGCTCAACGACCAGCAGACCAGCGCCGCCGCCAATGCCATCGCCAGCGAGCGCAAGTTGCTGGTGGGCTCGGGGGATCGTTCCGAGCGGATCCGTACCTACAACTTCGCCCAGGGCCGAGTCACCGACCATCGTGTCAACCTGACCCTGTATTCCCTCGACGAGATTCTTGCCGGTGGTGTCGATGCGGTGATCGAGCCGTTGCTGGCCGAATACCAGGCCGACCAGTTGGCTGCGATTGGCGAGTAAGCACAGGTGAATAAATGACCATCATCGCCAGTCTGTTACGCGCCGCCGAACTGCCGGATTCGCCCACGCCGCGGCTGGACGCCGAGTTGTTGCTGGCCGCTGCGCTGGGCAAGTCCCGCAGTTTCCTGCACACCTGGCCCGAGCGGATCGTGCCCAGCGAGGCGGCGTTGCTGTTCTCCGAATACCTGCGCCGGCGTCGTTCCGGCGAGCCGGTGGCGTACATCCTCGGGCAGCAGGGCTTCTGGAAGCTTGACCTGGAAGTCGCGCCCCACACCCTGATCCCGCGTCCCGACACCGAGTTGCTGGTGGAAACCGCGCTGGCGTTGCTGCCGGCGACCCCGGCCCGGGTCCTGGACCTGGGCACCGGTAGCGGCGCGATTGCCTTGGCATTGGCCAGTGAGCGAGCGGCCTGGAAAGTCACGGCGGTCGACCGGGTGCTGGAAGCCGTGGCCCTGGCCGAACGTAATCGCCAGCGCCTGGACCTGGGCAACGTCACGGTGTTGAGCAGCCACTGGTTCAGCGCGTTGGAGGGCGAGCGTTTTACATTGATCATCAGTAATCCGCCTTACATCGCGGCCAGCGATCCGCATCTGGTCGAGGGCGACGTGCGTTTCGAACCGGCCAGTGCCCTGGTCGCGGGACCGGACGGTCTGGATGACCTGCGCCAGATCATTGCCCTGGCCCCCGGGCATCTTGAACCGGACGGCTGGTTGATGCTTGAACACGGTTACGATCAGGCCGAAGCGGTGCGTGATTTGCTGCGAGCCCAAGGCTTTGTTGAAGTCCATAGCCGCAAGGACCTGGGCGGTCACGAGCGCATCAGCCTGGGGTGCCTGCCGTGCTGAACGATCAGGAGCTGTTGCGTTACAGCCGGCAGATTCTGTTGCAGCACGTCGACATCGACGGCCAATTGCGTCTCAAGCAAAGCCGCGTGCTGATCGTCGGTCTTGGCGGTCTTGGCGCCCCGGTGGCGTTGTACCTGGCCGCCGCCGGGGTGGGGGAGATGCACTTGGCGGATTTCGACACCGTCGACCTGACCAACCTGCAACGCCAGATCATTCATGACACCGACAGCGTCGGCCTGAGCAAGGTCGATTCGGCGATGCGTCGCCTGACGGCGATCAACCCCGAGGTCCGGCTGGTGCCTCACCTGGCGGCCATGGATGAAGACAGCCTGGCCGCGGCGGTCGCGGCGGTGGATGTGGTGCTCGATTGCTCCGACAACTTTTCGACCCGCGAGGCGGTGAACGCGGCCTGTGTCGCGGCGGCTAAACCGCTGGTCAGTGGCGCGGCGATTCGCCTGGAAGGGCAGTTGTCGGTGTTCGATCCGCGTCGCCCCGAAAGCCCTTGCTACCACTGCCTCTACGGCCACGGCAGCGAAGCCGAGCTGACCTGCAGCGAAGCCGGCGTGATCGGGCCGTTGGTGGGCTTGGTAGGCAGTCTGCAAGCCCTTGAAGCCTTGAAGTTGCTGGTCGGTTTCGGTGAGCCGTTGGTGGGGCGCCTGCTATTGATCGATGCATTGGGCACGCGTTTCCGTGAACTGCGGGTCAAGCGTGATCCAGGCTGCAGCGTCTGTGGTGGTCGGCATGAGTGAGGCGCCGGTCGGTGTGCTTGACTCGGGTGTCGGCGGGTTGTCGGTGCTGGGGGAAATCCGTCGGTTGCTGCCCGATGAGTCACTGTTGTACGTGGCTGACTGTGGGCATATTCCCTACGGCGAGAAAACCCCGGAATACATCCGACAACGCTGCTCGATCATTGCCGACTTTCTCCTGGGCCAGGGCGCCAAGGCGCTGGTCGTGGCGTGCAACACCGCAACGGTGGCTGCCGTTGCCGATCTGCGCCGTGATTTCCCCGATTGGCCCATCGTCGGCATGGAGCCGGCGGTCAAGCCGGCGGCTGCCGCGACCCGCAGCGGTGTCGTCGGTGTGCTGGCCACCACCGGTACCTTGCAGAGCGCCAAGTTCGCCGCGCTGCTCGACCGTTTCGCCACCGATGTGCGGGTCATCACGCAACCCTGTCCGGGGCTGGTGGAACTGATCGAGGCGGGTGACCTGCACAGCCCGGCCTTGTATCAGTTGCTGCAACATTACGTCGAGCCCTTGCTGGCGGCTGGCTGTGACACGTTGATCCTGGGTTGCACGCACTATCCGTTCCTCAAGCCATTGCTCGCGCGGATGATTCCGGAGCACATCAGCCTGATCGACACCGGTGCCGCCGTGGCCCGGCAACTCCAGCGCCTCTTGACTGAGCGCGGGCTGTTGGCGGAGGGGCCAGCCAGTGAAACGCATTTCTGGACGAGTGCAGACCCGATACATTTAAGAAAAATCCTACCCACGCTATGGCATTCGTCTGGCGTTGTGCGAAGCTTTGATCTGTAAAAAAAACGTGAAAATTGTGTAAAACAGGCTGAACTTCTGTTTTAGCGCAGATTTCTATAGCTCTGTCTATTTGTAAGAAAATCAACTAAGTCTGTTCGGAAAAGGATGTTTCTAATGAAGCGCTTATTCTGTTTTGCCGCGTTTGCGGCTGCATTGTTGGGGCACACTTACACTGCACAAGCAGCGGGAGTGGAGTTTGGGGTTGGCCAGACCAGCGACTCGACCATGACTTATCGCCTGGGCATGCAGTTCGACTGGGACAAGAGTTGGCTGCAAAGTGATGTCGGTCGCCTGACCGGCTACTGGAGCGGCGCCTATACCTATTGGGAGGGGGACGAGACGTCCAGCAACCACAGCCTGTCGTTCTCGCCTGTGTTTGTGTATGAGTTTTCCGGCCAGAACGTGAAGCCTTACATTGAGGCGGGTGTCGGTGTGGCGTTGTTCGCCAATACCGAAGTGGAAGACAACAAGCTCGGTACGGCTTTCCAGTTTGAAGATCGCATCGGGTTCGGCCTGCGCTTCAACGGTGGACATGAAGTGGGCATTCGCGCCACTCATTACTCCAACGCCGGCATCAAGTCGACCAACGACGGTGTAGAAAGCTACGCGCTCCACTACACGATGCCGCTGTAACAAAACAGCTTGAGAACTGTGGGAGCGAGCAGGCTCGCGAAAGCGGTGGGCCAGCCAATATGGTGTTGCCTGATCTACCGCTTTCGCGAGCAGGCTCGCTCCCACAGTAAATCAGCTCTGTCAGATCATTCCTTTATCGATACGCCGTCGCAATCCCCTGGCGTTCTTCCAGGCATTCCGGCGCCCCCATCTCGAATTCGCGGCAGATCAGCGGGCGCTTTTCGTAGATGCTGCACATCATGCTGTCCCGATCCAGGGCCGCGCACCACCCGTCATCAAGCCGCAGCATGACCTCGCCACCCCAATCGTCCGTGTCGATAAAACGCTCCGGGACCCCGGTGTCGGTGATCAGCATCACTTCCAACTGGCAGCAGCATGCCGCGCACGTCGAACACGTGACAGCCGGTGCCGGGATTTCATGCAGGGGGATGGTTTTCATGGCGCGCAGTGTAAGGCAATCGACGGCTCAGGGTTGTCCCTTGATCGGATAGCCGTTTTTTGCCTGGCATGAGTCGGTATCGGCCGGCATGGTTTCGGTCGAAGAAGGTAAGGGCCAGAGTGCGGTCATGCATGCGATGGGGAGCGCGACTTCCCGGGGGCGTTCGACGAGTTGTTCGAGCACATGCCGCGCCGCTTCGTCCGCTGACTGGTGGGCCTGCGTTGGAAAGCAACCGTCGGGCCCCAGCGACGGACCGTCATACCCAGGGTGCACCAACGTCACATCGATACCTGCGGATGCCAGCCCAGCTCGATCCGATGTGAACAGATAACGCATTGCATTGCCACCCGTTTCGTTTTGCGAGGGCGGCAGATAAGTTACCGGGCTGGCAATGCCCACCAGATGAGGTTCGGCCCCGGCGCGCAGCAAAGGCATGGCCACTTCAATGCAGAAACTGGCGGCCAGCAGGTTGCTGCGCACGATGTGTTCTATCAAGGTGTGATCGGCCGGCTGCCCGTCAACGTACTCAGCCGTTCCGAGATTGAGGATCACGCTGTCCAAGGCGCCCCATTGGCGGGCGATTTGTTCGCCGATTTCGCGCACGCTCTGACTGTCGGTCAAATTGCCAGGCACTGTCAGCACTTGTCCTGGATAACGTACCGAAAAGCTGTCGCACGATCGGGCCGAGCGCGAACTGACGGCCAGATATGCGCCTGTCTCCAGGATCGCTTCAGCCAACGAAGCGCCGATTCCGTTGCCAGCCCCGGTGAGCCAATAGCGCCGCGGCAGTGTTAGACCCATTCCATGCTCCTTTCGATTGGACAGCGTACTGATTAAGCGCATTTTCAGTAGAGTCCATACGATTAGTAAGACTATATGTCATCGGGTAAATAATGCACCCCACAGGCCGGCATTTCTTGTTCGCTAATCGCCCATCCCTTCAGTACCTGCATCCTGGCGCGCTGGCAGGTTTCTGAACGCTGCCAGCGCACGCGCCCTGGATTCGCGCAAATCGACGATCGGTGCCGGATAATCCACTGCGCCAAACAAGCCGCCCTGGGTATTTGGGCTATGGACCTGTTGGCTGTTCAGATCGTTCAGTCCAGGCAACCAGCGTTTGATGAACAAGCCTTCGCGATCGAATTTTTCCGACTGGCTCATTGGGTTGAAGATGCGGAACCAGGGCGCCGAATCGGTGCCGGTGGAGGCGCTCCACTGCCAGCCGCCATTGTTGGCGGCCAGGTCGCCGTCGATCAAGTGCTGCATGAAAAAGCGCTCGCCTTCGCGCCAATCGATCAACAGATTCTTGGTCAGGAACATCGCCACGACCATCCGCAAACGGTTGTGCATCCAGCCGGTCTCCAGCAACTGGCGCATGGCCGCATCGATAATCGGCAGGCCGGTGCGTGCTTGCTTCCATGCCTCCAGTTCTGCGGGGGCCTCGCGCCACGCCAGCGCCTCGGTTTCCGGGCGAAAGGCGCGATGGCGCGACACGCGTGGATAGCCCACCAAAATATGTTTATAGAACTCGCGCCAGAGCAGTTCATTGATCCAGGTCACTGTTCCGGCACTTCCGCTTTCGAATTCACCCTGGTTGGCTTGTAGCGCGGCGTGCAGGCACTGACGCGGCGACACCACCCCTGCCACCAGATAGGCCGATAGCTGGCTGGTGCCCGGCCTGGCGGGAAAGTCCCGTTCGTTCTGGTAGTCGTCGATGTGTTGGTCGACAAAGGTGTCCAGGCGCCGACGGGCTTCGGTTTCGCCAGCGGGCCAGAGGGCGCGTAGCGCTTCGCTGGGTGGGGGGAATCCAGCGACTTGCGTCGGCACCGGATCACGGGCAATGCCGGTGGGAGCCTGCCGGAGCGGTGTGGCGACCAGGCTCGGCAAGGAGAAATGCAGGCGGCTGTAGCAGACCTTGCGGAACTGGCTGAACACTTGGAAATAGTTGCCGGTCTTGGTCAGTACGCTGCCGGGCTTGAACAGCAATTGGTCGAGATGGCTGTGAAATTCAATGCCTTGGTCATTCAAGGCGCGGGCGACCTCGGCGTCGCGTCGCGTTTCATTCAGGCCGTACTCTTCGTTGACATGCACGGCGCCGACGTTCAGCTCGCGACACAGTTTGAGCAGCACTTCTGGGGCATGGTGCCAATGCGCTGCGTCGCGGATCAGCAGCGCAATGTTCAATTCGTCCAGGGCCGCGCTCAACGCGCCGAGGTTGCGTAGCCAGAAATCGATCTTGCACGGTGCATCGTCATGGGCGCGCCATTGTTCGGGGCTGGTCAGGTACACCGCCACGCATGGGCCCTGGGCCGCTGCCGCCGCCAGGGCGGTGTTGTCGTGCAGGCGCAAGTCGCTGCGCAGCCAGATCAGTTGCATGCTGTTTTTTCCATCTAAAGGAGTGCTCTGCGGCTCAGTTCGCGATGAGCCGATAACGGGTCTACGGCCCAGGACACGTCAACCAGCGAGACGCCTGTGGATAACCTGGCGTGGTGGATCGACGCGGCCGGGCCGGCAATGATGATCGGGCAATCGATGCCGCCCAGCAGCCGGGGCAGTTGGGAAAGGTTGAGGGCATGACTGGAATACAGCAGTACGCCCCGGGCCTTGAGGCGTCCCACCGCCAGGGCCAGTTCGCCCGGCGGTAGAGGGCTGTCGAGTACTTCCACCGGGCAGTCAGCGCTGCTGGCCAGCCAGGCAGTGAGCCACAGGTGCGGCTCCTGGGGCGAGTCTGAATGATTGATCAGCAACAATGGTGCGCCGCGCAGCTGACGGTTGTTGTGGTAGATGCGGCTGCCGAATTTGCTGCGCAGCCACGAGTACAGGAAGACCCGTTCCAGCTGCGCGCCGAACTGGCCCTGCCAGTGCAGGTGCAGCTCGGCCAGCAACGGCAAGAGCAATTGCTCGCACACGGTCCAGGGCGGGTACAGCGCCATCGCCTGATTGACCAGGTCATCGATCTGGCGCTCGGCCAGTTGCGTCACCGCCAGCACCAGGGCATGACGTTGGGGCTGCCAGTCATTCTCTGGCGCCTGCGTGGGTTCGCTCGGCGGCTGCGGTGTGTCCAGCAAGGGTTTGATCTTGCTCACGGCAACGCCACGATCGATCCAGGTGAGGATGTTCAGGATCCGTTGCACATGATCGGCATTGAACAGTCGGTGGCCCTTGGGCGTGCGGTGCGGCACGATCAGGCCGTAACGGCGCTCCCAGGCCCGCAGCGTGACGGCGTTGACACCGGTTTGCCGGGAGACCTCGCGTATGGGCAGCCAGCCTTGTGCCAGGGCCTGGGCAAAATCGGCCCCGAGGTCTTCGCGGGCGCTGGAGTCGGGCTCGTTGCTCATCAAATAGCGTTTCGCAGGCTGAGGTTTTCCGGGTGCGGTTGCAGGTAGACCTGCTGTGCCAGGTAAGGATCGGGGTGCTGGCGCAAGTGATGCTTGAGCAACGTCAGTGGCACTACCAAGGGCACGATGCCGAGGCGATATTGCCCGATGAGATGCTGTACTTCCTGTTTGTCCTCGGCGTCGATGGCGCGCTTGAGGTAACCGCTCAGGTGTTGCAGCACATTGGTGTGGGTGCGGCGGGTCGCGCATTTCTTCAAGGCCGCCATCAATGCACTGAAGTAGCGTGGGCCCAGCTCATCAGGGTCGGTCCTGCCCATGTTGCCCAACAAGGAGCCCAGGACCTTGTACTGCACCGGGTTGTGGGCCATCAGCAGGTATTTGTAGCGCGAGTGGAATTCGATCAGGCCGCGACGGGTCAGACCCTGGCGACGCAAGGATTGCCAGGCGGCATAGGCAAACACGCGGGTCAGGAAGTTCTCCCGCAGCACCGGGTCGTTGAGGCGACCGTCTTCCTCCACCGGCAGGTCGGGGTGGTGGGCACAAAAGGCCTGGGCATAGATGCCGCGCCCGCCGCCGTCCTGGGTCACGCCGTTGTGGTCGTAGACCTTGACCCGCTCCAGCCCACAGGACGGCGATTTCTGCATGAAGATGTAGCCGCAAATGTCATCCAGTTCCCCTGCCATCTGCTGCCCATAGTCGGCCAGTGGCCGGGTCACGTTGAGGTCGCGATTCACCGTGCCCAGCGCCTCAGGGTGTCCGGGGTTGCCCACCAGGCGGATCGGTTCGCGGGGGATACCCAGGCCAATGGCGACTTCGGGACATACCGGCACGAACTCGAAATAGTCGACGAGGGTGCGGCTGCACAACTGCGATTGCTTGTGCCCGCCGTTAAAGCGAACTTCAGCACCCATCAGGCAGGCGCTGATGGCGATTCTGGGTTTGGCGATGGCTGCGCTGGGCATGGGCGACCTCTGATTGCTAAATCTTGTACAAATTTTTGTATATGTACAATATTTTTATCATAGGCTCGAACCCGCGCAAGTCAATCGGATTGAGTAGCGAGGCGGCGTCAAACTGTGTCGAAGGCAGGCTGCTGTCTCTTTCGACAGCAGCGTAAAGCGATGGGGTGACGCGATCTATTGCAGGCTTGCATGCAGGCGGCGGGCAGCTTCCTGGCCGCTTAGCCATGCGCCTTCGACCCGGCCGGACAGGCACCAGTCGCCACACACATACAGGCCCAGGTCGGCATCGGCCAGGGCGCCCCATTCATGGTTGCCAGCGGGGCGGGCGTAGAGCCAGCGATGGGCGACACTGAAGCTTGGTGCGGGCATGGCGCTGTGCAGCAGTTCGGCGAAGGCGCCGTGCAGGTGTTCGATCACCGCTTCCTTGGACAGGTCGATGTGCTGCCGGCTCCAGTCGCTGGTGGCATGCAGTACCCAGGTATCGAGCTTGCTGTCGCGTCCGGGTTTGCTGCGGTTGCGGGCCAGCCAGTCGAGGGGGCTGTCCTGTACGAAGCAGCCTTCCATGGAGGTATCCAGCGGCTTTTCGAACGCCAGGGCCACTGCCCAGGTCGGGTCCATCTTTACCCCCGCTGCCACGCCAGCCAGCTTCGGCACGGCCGCCAGCAACGCGGTGGCCTGGGGTGCGGGCGTGGCGATCACCACCTGGCCGAAGGGGCCGTGGGTGAAACCTTCCGCGTCCTGCAAATGCCAATGTTCCTGGCCGCGGTACACCTCGGTGATCCGGCAGGAAAACTGCACTTGCAACTTGCCGAGCAGGGCACGGGTGATGGCGCTCATGCGCGGAGTGCCGACCCAGCGGGTCTGTTCGTCCGGCGAAGGGCTCAGTTGCCCGCCCTGGAAATTGTAGAGTTGCGGGTTCCATTCCGCGGCCCAGCCGTTGGCTTGCCAGCGCTGGACTTCCGTGACAAAGCGCCGATCGCGAGCGGTGAAGTATTGCGCGCCCATGTCCAGGGCGCCGGCATCGCTGCGTTTGCTTGACATGCGTCCGCCACTGCCGTGGCTTTTATCGAAGAGTTGAACGATATGCCCGGCCTCCGTCAGGGCCTGGGCGGCTGAAAGTCCGGCGATGCCGGTGCCGATGATTGCGATAGGTACAGTCATGAGGGCCTCGTTTACCTTTCTGTACAGACTACGCCGTCGTTTAAACCTGTACAATTCGGGTTTTTGGTATAAGTTTTACCGTTCGCGTTTGGACAGGTTGTCCTATTGTTAAACACAGACCCTGTCCGATACGAAAAATCCCTGCTTATAAAAATAGACTAATGGGCCGGGTAAAACGCGATGCGAGGAACATCTCATGCACATATTGCTGACCGGCGGTACTGGTTTGATCGGACGTCAGCTCTGCCGCCTCTGGTTGGAGCAGGGACATCGCTTGACGGTATGGAGTCGCCGGCCTGAAGAGGTGGCGAAAATCTGTGGGGCACAAGTGCGCGGCGTTGCCAGGCTCGAGGACATCGATGTGCCGGTGGACGCGGTGATCAACCTCGCGGGAGCGCCCATTGCCGACCGGCCCTGGAGCCACAAACGCAAGATGTTGCTATGGAGCAGTCGCATCACATTGACGGAAGTTTTGCTGGCGTGGCTGGAGCGTTGCGAACAGAAACCGCAGGTGTTGATTTCCGGTTCGGCAGTGGGCTGGTACGGCGATGGTGGCGAGCGCGAGTTGACCGAGGAATCGGGACCGGTGAGCGAAGATTTTGCCAGTCAGTTGTGTATCGCCTGGGAAGAAACCGCGCAGCGGGCCGAGGCGCAGGGCATGCGCGTGGTACTGGTTCGTACCGGCCTGGTCCTGTCTGCCGAGGGCGGCTTTTTGTCGCGGCTGTTGCTGCCATTCAAACTGGCGCTGGGCGGGCGTATCGGCAATGGTCGGCAGTGGATGCCGTGGATTCATATTGACGATCAAATCGCCCTGATTGATTTTCTTCTGCACCGCTCTGATGCCAGCGGTCCTTATAATGCGTGCGCTCCTAACCCGGTGCGCAACCGCGATTTTGCCAAGGCCTTGGGGCGCGTGTTGCATCGGCCAGCCGTGGTGCCGATGCCGGAGCTTGCGTTGAAAGTCGCATTGGGGGAATTGTCACTGCTGTTGCTCGGCGGCCAGCGCGCCACGCCGGCCCGACTGCAGGCGGCGGGTTTCACATTCCGGTTCACTGATTTGCCCGCGGCCCTGGAAGACTTGTCCAGCCGCCTTTGAAATAGGACGTTGCATGACCGATCACGCGTTGCTTCTGGTGAATCTGGGTTCGCCTGCCTCCACTTCGGTGGCCGATGTGCGCCGCTACCTCAATCAATTCCTGATGGATCCGTATGTCATCGACTTGCCATGGCCGGTACGGCGCTTGCTGGTGTCGCTGATTCTGATCAAGCGTCCCGAGCAGTCGGCTCATGCCTACGCTTCGATCTGGTGGGAGGAGGGGTCGCCGTTGGTGGTGCTCAGTCGTCGGCTGCAACAGGCCATGACCGTGCAGTGGACCCAGGGCCCGGTGGAACTGGCGATGCGTTATGGCGAGCCGTCCATTGAATCGGCGCTGGTGCGCCTGGCGAGCCAGGGGCACAAAAAGATCACCCTGGCGCCGTTGTACCCGCAGTTCGCTGACAGTACCGTCACCACGGTGGTCGAGGAAGCGAAGCGGGTTGTGCGGGAAAAGAAGCTTAATGTGCAGTTCTCGATTCTCCAGCCGTTCTACGACCAGCCGGAGTACCTCGACGCCTTGGTGACCAGCGCCAAGCCCTACCTGATGCAGGATCACGATCACCTGCTGTTGAGTTTCCACGGCTTGCCCGAGCGACACCTGACCAAGCTCGACCCAACGGGGTTCCATTGCTTCAAGGATGCCGACTGCTGCAAGAACGCACCGCCGGAAGTCATGGCCACCTGTTACCGCGCCCAGTGCATTCGCACGGCCGAACAGTTCGCCCAGCGCATGGGGCTCAAGGAGGGCCAGTGGTCGGTGTCGTTCCAGTCGCGGCTGGGCCGTGCCAAGTGGATCGAACCCTACACCGAAGCGCGCCTGGATGAGTTGGCCAAAAGTGGCGTGAAGAAAGTCTTGGTGATGTGCCCGGCGTTCGTGGCCGATTGCATCGAGACCCTGGAGGAAATCGGCGATCGCGGGCGCGAGCAATTCCGCGCGGCAGGAGGGGAGGAGCTGGTGCTGGTGCCGTGTCTCAACGACGAGTCGCAGTGGGCGAAGGCGTTGAGTACGTTGTGTGAGCGGGCGCCCATCGCTTTGTGAAATTCAAGGGCCCCATCGCGAGCAGGCTCGCTCCCACAGTGGATCTCGAGTGATCACAAAACTGGTGTTCACAACAGATCCCATGTGGGAGCGAGCCTGCTCGCGATAGCTATCTGACTGACAACAAAACCTCAAGCTCGAATCAGATCAGCGGCTCATCCGCCTTCTTCTGCTTCCAGCTGTCATTGCCCGGCAGCAGCAGGTTCAGGGCGATCGCCACTACCGCGCACAGCGCAATGCCTTTGAGGCCGAAGTCGTCCGGGCCGGTGCCGGTGCCCACCAGTACACCGCCGATGCCGAACACCAGGGTCACCGAAACGATCACCAGGTTGCGGGCTTCGCCCAGGTCGATCTTGTGGCGGATCAAGGTGTTCATGCCCACCGCCGCGATCGAACCGAACAACAGGCACAGGATCCCGCCCATCACTGGCACCGGGATGCTTTGCAGCAGCGCGCCGAACTTGCCGATGAACGCCAGGCTGATGGCGAAGATCGCCGCCCAGGTCATGATCTTCGGGTTGTAGTTCTTGGTCAGCATCACCGCACCGGTCACTTCGGCGTAGGTGGTGTTGGGCGGGCCGCCGAACAGGCCGGCGGCGGTGGTGGCGAGGCCGTCACCGAGCAGGGTGCGATGCAGGCCGGGTTTTTTCAGGTAGTCGCGACCGGTCACGCTGCCCACGGCAATCACGCCGCCGATGTGCTCGATGGCTGGCGCCAGGGCCACCGGTACGATGAACAGGATCGCCTGCCAGTTGAATTCAGGTGCAGTGAAGTTTGGCAGGGCGAACCACGGCGCGGCGGCGATTTTCGCGGTATCCACCACACCGAAGAAAAACGCCATGGCAAAGCCCACCAGCACGCCGGAAATGATCGGCACCAGGCGGAAAATACCTTTGCCGAACACCGCGACGATCAGGGTGGTGAGCAGGGCTGGCATCGAAATCAGCATCGCGGTTTGATAATGAATCAGTTCGGTGCCGTCGCCGGCCTTGCCCATCGCCATGTTGGCCGCAATCGGCGCCATGGCCAGGCCGATGGAAATGATCACCGGGCCAATGACCACCGGCGGCAGTAGCCGGTCGATGAAGCCGGTGCCCTTGATCTTCACCGCCAGGCCCAGGAAGGTGTAGACGAAACCCGCCGCCATCACGCCACCCATGGTCGCGGCCAGGCCGAACTGGCCCTTGGCGAGGATGATCGGTGTGATGAAGGCAAAGCTCGACGCCAGGAACACCGGCACCTGGCGTCCAGTGACGATCTGGAACAGGATCGTCCCCAGGCCGGCGGTGAACAGCGCCACGTTAGGGTCCAGCCCGGTGATCAGCGGCATCAATACCAGCGCGCCGAAGGCGACGAACAGCATCTGCGCGCCGGACAGGACCTGGCGCCAGAGCGGGTCGTTGAACTCGTCCTGCATGCTCAAGCGTCCTTCTGCTTGGTGCCGAAGATCTTGTCGCCGGCATCGCCCAGGCCCGGGATGATGTAGCCATGCTCGTTGAGTTTCTGGTCGATGGACGCGGTGTAGATGGTCACATCCGGGTGGGCGTCCTGCACGGCCTTGATGCCTTCGGGCGCCGCGACCAGCACCATGGCGCGGATGTCCCGGCAACCGGCTTTTTTCAACAGGTCGATGGTGGCGACCATGGAGCTGCCGGTGGCGAGCATCGGGTCGATGATCATCGCCAGGCGCTCGTCGATTTCCGGCACCAGTTTTTCCAGGTAGGTGTGCGCCTGCAGGGTCTGCTCGTTGCGAGCCACGCCCACGGCGCTGACCTTGGCCCCGGGGATCAGGCTCAGTACGCCCTCGAGCATGCCGATGCCGGCGCGCAGGATCGGCACCACGGTGATCTTCTTGCCGGCGATTTTCTCGACCTGGACCGTACCGGCCCAACCGTCGATTTCATAGGACTCCAGGGGCAGGTCCTTGGTGGCTTCGTAGGTGAGCAGCGCACCGACTTCCTGGGCGAGTTCACGGAAGTTCTTCGTGCTAATGTCAGCGCGGCGCATCAGGCCGAGTTTGTGTCTGATCAGCGGATGGCGGATCTCGAGGATGGGCATGGGGAAGGCTCCGGCGGCGGGCAAAAAAACCGGCCTAGATTAATCTATCCGAGGGTGTTGTCCTATAGACAATACAGAACGTTAGTCCACAAACGCTTGATCTGGCCGGGCGGGATGCGTACCTTTGCCGGCTTTTCCGAACCCGTCCCCCTCAATCTCTCCTGGAGAGCGCCATGTCCGCTGATCTCGAGCATATCCGTCAAATCATGCGAGAGGCTGACTGCCTGTACACCGAAGCTGAAGTCGAAGCGGCCATCGCCCGTGTCGGTGCGCAAATCAACGACCAACTGGCGGATGCCAACCCGGTGGTGTTCTGCGTCATGAACGGCGGGCTGATTTTCTCCGGCAAGCTGCTGACCTACCTGAACTTCCCCTTGGAAGCGTCCTACCTGCACGCGACCCGTTATCGCAACGAAACCAGCGGCGGTGATCTGTTCTGGAAAGCCAAGCCGGAAGTCTCGTTCATCGACCGTGACGTGCTGATCATCGACGACATCCTCGACGAGGGGCACACCCTGGGCGCGATCATCGATTTCTGCAAACACGCCGGCGCTCGTGCCGTGCACACCGCCGTGCTGATCGACAAGGATCATGACCGCAAGGCGCGGCCTGACTTGAAAGCCGATTTTGTCGGCCTGCCGTGCGTCGACCGCTACATCTTTGGCTACGGCATGGACTACAAAGGCTACTGGCGCAACGCTAATGGCATTTTTGCCGTCAAGGGGATGTAATCGATGACTCGGCCAAGTTTTCTGGAACGCGCACTGTTCGACGATTTGGCCGAAAAAGCTGCGGCCAGTCCTCGCGGGCGGCAGCACCATAATTTCCATGCGATGGACGAGCCGTGCCACCGCATGGCGGTGGGCTTGCAGCCTTCGACCTACATTCCACCGCACCGCCACCTGAGCGCCGACAAGGCGGAAACCTTGCTGGTACTCAAGGGCCGGTTGGGTGTATTGATCTTCGACGACGCCGGTGCGGTGGTGGATAAGCGCATCCTGCAGGCCGGTGGCGATTGCCTCGGGGTCGACCTGCCAGCCGGCGTGTATCACGGCTTGGTGGTGCTGGAAGCCGACAGCCTGATGTTCGAATGCAAGGCCGGCCCATACCGGCCTGTGGGCGAGGGCGAACTGGCTGACTGGGCGCCCCGCGAAGCCGAGCCAGGCGTGGCCGAGTACCAGGCCTGGATGCGCGCGCAGTTCGACTGAACGATGCGGCAGCAGGGCTTCTGTGGCGAGGGGATTTATCCCCGCTGGGTTGCGAAGCGACCCCGAGATTGTTGGTGTGCCCAAGAGCTTGCGAGTGCTCCGCACTCGAACGGGGATAAATCCCCTCGCCACAGATCAGACAAATCTTGAATGAGCGGCGCTGCCGGCTGCGAGCCATTTTTCGCTTTTGACCCGCGCCTGCTCCAGGGTTTGCACATACGCCAATTGGCGCTGCTCGCGATGAATGCCGGCACGGCGCAATTTCAGGCGCACCCGGGGGGCGGTCGCCACCAGGATCAGGCCGATGCCCTGCTTGCGATAGTCTTTCAGGATATTTTCAAAAGCGGCCAGCGCGGTCATGTCCAGCATCGGCACGGCGCTCATTTCCACCACCACCACGCGCACCCCCGGATCGAACCTGCGCAGCACATCCAGGGCTTTTTCGGCTGCACCGAAGAACAGCGGCCCACGGATTGCGTAGCAGCGTACATGCTCGGGCATGTCCAGCAAGGCTTGATGGAAGTGACGAGGCAGTTCGGCGCTGTCCGTCAGCTCGCTCATGCGCTTGATGAACAGGCCGGCGGCCAGCAGCAGGCCGACGGCAACCGCCATGACCATGTCGAACAAAACGGTCAGGCTCAGGCAGGTCAGCAGCACCAGTACGTCGCTGCGCGGCGCAATGCGCAACGTGTGCAGGACATGCCCGGCTTCGCTCATGTTCCAGGCAACTATCACCAGCAGTGCCGCCAGGGCAGCCATGGGCAAGTAACTGAACAACGGCGCCAGCAGCACCATCGCCAGCAGTACCACGAGGCTATGAATGATCGCGGCCAGCGGTGAAGAGGCGCCACTGCGCACATTGGTCGCGCTACGGGCAATGGCCGCCGTGGCGGTGATACCACCGAACAGCGGCGCCACGACGTTACCCAGGCCTTGGCCGATCAGCTCGGCGTTGGGGTCGTGCTTGCTGCCGGTCATGCCGTCCGCCACCACGGCGCACAGCAGCGATTCGATGGCGCCAAGCATGGCAATGGCGAAGGCCGGGCCCAGCAATTGGCGGAGCAGGTCATAGGACAGCACCAGGGGATGGCCCTGGCCATCTGGCAGGTTCCATGGCCAGTCAAAGCGCGGCAAAAACGGCGGGATACCGGGATGGCTGATGCCATCGACCACATAGCTGAAACGCTCACCCAATGTCGCAACCGGCCAACCGCCGCGTTCCAGCACCAGTCCCAATAGCGCCCCGACCAGCAAGGCCACCAGATGCCCGGGAACCCGTGGTACCCAGCGTGGCCAGGCAATCAGCACCGCCAGGCAACTGATGCCGATGATGCCATCGCCGAGTCGGGCACTGGGCAGCGCCACGATCAATTCGCCCAGCTGTTCGATGTAGTGCTTGGCTTGCCCGACGGTGGTCAGCCCCAGCAGATCCTTCAGTTGCAAGGTGGCGATGACCACGCCGATCCCGGCGGTAAAGCCGAGGATGACCGGATAGGGAATGTATTGGATCAGTCGCCCGGCGCGCATCAATCCCAAGGTGATCAGAATCAGGCCGGCGAGCATGGTGCACAACAACAGGCCACCGAGGCCGTATTGTTGGGTAATGGGCAGCAGGATCACCACGAACGCCGCCGTCGGCCCGCTGACGTTGAAGCGCGAGCCGCCGGTGAGGGCGATCAAGGGCGCGGCCACCAACACCGTGTACAAGCCGTGTTGCGGCGGGACGCCGACGGCAATTGCCAGGGCCATGGCCAGTGGGATGGCGATAATACCGACGGTCAGCCCGGCCACCAGATCGCCGCGCAGGCGTTCAAGGGTGTAACCGGCGCGCCAGCTTTGGCGCCAAGCGGCGAATAACGGTGGGGCGGAGAAAGACATGGGTACTCCACGCACGAAAGAAAGGAAACCCCCTGAGCCTTGGCAAACACAGGACCCGTGGCGAGGGAGCTTGCTCCCGCTCGAGTGCGTAGCGCTCGCAAAATTCTGGGGCAACTGCGCAGCCCGGCGGGAGCAAGTTCCCTCGCCACAAAGGCATACACCTGCTGGGCAAGGCTGATGGCTCTCTGAGTATGCCGCGCTCGTCGTGTGTAAGTATTGATCCGGGTCGTTATTTTTACCGTCCAGGCTCATGCTAGAGTGCCAGGCCAAGACCCTGGAGCCTGTCATGAGTGTATCGATTCGCCGTTGTGCCGCGTTGCTGCTGATCTCCAGCCTGCCCCTGGCAGCCGTTGCCGCGCCGATGCACAGCCAGTTCCTGCCCCCCGATGACCTGGTGGTGCGCCAGGAGCAGCCTGAACAGCAGCAATTGCTGCAAGTGACCGAGTATTCGGTGGTGCTGGGTAACCAGCGTCAGTCCAACCAGCAACCGATACCGGTCACTTCTCCCTTGCTGGTACGCCTCAAGGGCAAGCCGATGAACAAGGGGGCCACCCTCAACCAGGTGATCCTCAACTTCGACGGCGAAAGCAAGAGCCTGAAGAAGCCGGTCTTCGACGAGGCGAGCAAGACCCTGACGCTGTCTTATCCACAGGCCCAGTACCGGGTGGTCATCGATCTGTTGCGCAACAACACGGTCTACGTGCAGTTTCTCACCTATGCCAATGGTCATATCTGGGCCGACCTGCACACCGGTGCCGAACGCCCGCGTTGAGCCTGGGCGTTGCCGGGGGTAAACTGCCCGCCCCGTGAACTGTGCGAGCTGGAGCCGGCAATGCGTAAAGACAAGAAACAAGTGATTGGCGACGAGATTGGCGATGAACAGATCAAGCTGTTCCTCAATTTCGAACCGGTCGATGCCACTTCGCCGTCGCTGCACAAACTGATCAAGGCCTACCGTGGCCTGCGGGTCGACGATTTCGAGCGCTTCCTGACGTTTTTCGTCGAAGCCGGTCATGACCTCAATGGCAAGGATGAGCATGGCAACGATTTCGTGGCGTTGGTCCAGGACCAGCGCAATGCCGAGGAATATATCGAGTTGATCAAAAAAGCGCGTGGCTGATTGCGTTAAAGTATTGTCAGCGCCCTTCGGGGCGTTTGAAGTTCCGTCAGTGTTCCTGCGTTTTATTCAACCGGGTCCGAAAGGTTATGTCACCATTCGGGCTGTTTTGTTTTAACTGCATTTCCATTACTTTTGCACTGAAGCCAAGTGGCTTCAGTCTAATTGTTCAATGGAGTTGTATTTATCATGGAAGATAAAAGCAGATATATCGCCGGGGCGTTATTGTCTCTGGTCGGTTGTACGGCAAGTTCGGTTTCCAGTGCGTTCGATGAGATCGTCAATGTGGAAATCTTCAATGCAACGTCAGCGGTCATCGTACCGGGCAGCGATTTCACGTGGTCCCTGGCCCCGGAAAACGCAGGCCACAGCTTTTCGGTGAATCCCGGTGAGAGCCAGGAGCTAACCTATTACCTGCCCCAGTCGCGCGCCGAACGGGAATCGTTTACCTACACTCAAGGAAGGCACACCTGTCATTTCAGTTTCGGGCATATCGCCAGAGCGCCGTTGAGCGACCAGCAGACAATGCCTTATCTTCGCTGGGCTGAAGCGAAGCCGGCAGGTTCTTGTAGCGCAGAGTTATTGGAAGTCGAAGATGACGACGATTATGTTCGTCATGGCGGAAGTCGCGTCAAGTTCAGCATGAAGTCATAACGCGGATAATAAAAAGCCTCCCGTTTGCGCGGGAGGCTTTTTATAAGTGCAGTATCAGGCGTAACTTTGAGCCTTGTTGTCTTCAACCAATTCCAACGCAATGTTGTTTTGCGCGTTGATCTTGCGATACAGCGCTGCGTCGGTTTCCAGCACTTTTTCCCGGGCCGGGAAGATCTCTGCGAGCTTGGCAGCCCATTCGCCCTTGGCCTTGTCCGGGAAGCAGCGTTCGATCAGTTCCAGCATGATCGACACGGTCACCGAAGCACCCGGCGATGCGCCGAGCAGGGCGGCGAGGGTGCCGTCCTTGGCTGCCACCAGTTCGGTGCCGAACTGCAGGACGCCACCTTTCTTCGGATCCTTCTTGATGATCTGCACCCGTTGGCCGGCCACTTCCAGGCGCCAGTCCTCGGCTTTCGCCTCGGGGTAGAAGCGCCGCAGGGATTCCAGGCGTTGTTCCATGGACTGCATCACTTCGCTGATCAGGTACTTGGTCAGGTCCATGTTGTCCCGGGCCACGGCCAGCATCGGGCCGATGTTGCCGGCGCGTACCGACAGTGGCAGGTCCATGAGCGAGCCGTGCTTGAGGAACTTGGTGGTGAAGCCGGCGTACGGCCCGAACAGTAGGGACTTCTTGCCATCGACCACACGCGTGTCCAGGTGCGGTACCGACATGGGCGGCGAACCCACGGCCGCCTGGCTGTAGACCTTGGCCTGGTGGTGCTTGACCACTTCCGGGTTGTCGCAACGCAGCCACTGGCCGCTGACCGGGAAGCCGCCGAAGCCCTTGCTTTCCTCGATGCCCGAAGCCTGAAGCAGCGGCAACGCTGCGCCGCCGGCGCCCAGGAACACGAACTTGGCGTCGACGTCGCGGCTGCTGCCGGAATTGACGTCCTTGATGCTCACGGTCCAGCCACTGCCGTTACGCTTGAGGCCGGTGACGCGCTTGCAGTATTTGACCTGGGTGTCCGGGGCGCTGGTCAGGTGCTTGAGCAACTGGTTGGTCAGGGCGCCGAAGTTGACGTCGGTACCGTTCATGACACGGGTCGCGGCGATGACTTCGTCGGTCGGCCGGCCAGGCATCATCAGCGGCATCCACTCGGCCATCTTGGCCTTGTCTTCGGTGTATTCCATGTCGGCGAAGGCGTGATGCTGGCGCATCAGCTCGAAGCGCTTCTTCAGGAACGACACGCCTTTCTCGCCTTGCACGAAGCTCAGGTGTGGCACCGGGGCGATGAAGGACTTGGAGGAGCCGAACGTGCCTTTTTGAGTCAGGTACGTCCAGAACTGCTTCGACACCTCGAACTGGGTGTTGATGTGCACGGCTTTCTTGATGTCGACAGTGCCGTCGGCCGCCTGGGGCGTGTAGTTGAGCTCACACAGCCCGGCGTGGCCGGTGCCGGCGTTGTTCCACGGGTTGGAACTCTCCGCGGCACCGGAATCCATCAGCTCGACGACTTCCAGCGAAATCGCGGGGTCGAGCTCCTTGAGCAGGACGGCCAGGGTGGCACTCATGATGCCGGCCCCTACCAGAACTACATCGACTGCTTCGTTATGCGCCATTTAACGCGTCTCCAAAATCTGCAGCACCAAATTGTCGGCATAGCGGCCAGGAGTGGCGGGGCAGGTCAGTTGCGCCCCAGTTATCCATGGCCAGGATCGCCATGTCCGAATCTTCGCAATTTTTCGCACCTACTGCGGATGCATGCAGCCTGGCCTCAAGAGTCACATGAACTCATTTAAGCGCCGGGCAGGCAATTCGACTTATGGCCGAGACATCCGTTCGTGCAAGCAAATCCGTAGCGGACAGGCTTCAGGCGCCGGTTCTTGAGCGATATCCGGTCCTGTGTCGTTGGGCTGTTTCAGACGCTAATGGTGCTTGTTCAGACGCAAAACTCTTCATTTGCTCGCCACACTCTCGTGAAGTTGTGAAAACCCGTTTTTTCACGCTCTTTTGAAGACGTGAACCTCAAAAAAGGGCTGTCCCAGCCTGGCACTGCGCCCGGTTTGGTTGCCCCCATGTAGTACATGACAGGCAAAACGGGCAGACAGCTCAGTGACCGAGCGTAATGACAGCTCTGCAGATTCGCGAAAAGTGGGGATTTGCCTGAAGAACAGCAAGCGCGCCAGCTTCACTCGATCTGTGTGGGCGGCTCTCTGTGGGCGTTGCGGGGTGCCAATACCAGCGCATCAGCGGTGTTGCGAGGCCCGATCAGGAGACGTCCTTATAATCGGGGGGAGATTGTATCGAAGAAACGCAGGGAAATGGTCGTGTTTAATGACTTTTATTAGCCGTCTGGTCAGATGGTCAACAGCTGTCGGTTGCGTGGGCGAGCACTAAGCGGTTGCACGCGGGCGCTGGCGGGCAATGGCTGGTGCAACCAGTTGAGACGAATCTCGTCGATTTCCACCCAGCCTTCGCCCATGGGTTGCAGGCTACATTGCTTGAATGCCTGGCAACGGCCATTGCGATCGAGCAGGGCGAAGCTGCGGTGATGTGGGCGTGGGGTGAACAGGGAAATAAGGAAGCGCATGATCGAATACCGGGTCAGGGAGCTTGGGATAAGCCTGACAGCGGGCCATGACATGCCGGTGTAAGGACCGTGACAATGGGGTGACAGGAACCGGCAGCCACGGCCCGTGTCAGACATCTGGTTCACGGCGATGGCGCACCGCTATACTGCCGGCTTGTTTGTGCCCGATTCTGGAGAGAAGAGCATGTTGCAACGCCTGTTGTTCGGTTTGATCGCTGTGACCAGTCTGACCCTCGTCGGCTGCGCCCACAGCCCGCAACAACTTAACCCGGAGCCCAAGCTCAACGCCCAGTTGGCGCCTGTGGGTCGTGGCCAACCGGTGGTGGTGCGGGTCGTGGACGGTCGTCCGTCGCCGACGCTCGGCACCCGTGGCGGGTTGTATCCGGAAACCAGCGTGATCACGGTGCAGGGCGCGCAGATCCTGCCCAAGCTGCAGGCCCAGGCTGAAGCCGCGGTGCGTTTGCTCGGTTTCACGCCGACCGCCAATGCCTTGAATGCCCCGCAACTGACCGTGACCCTGGCCGAGCTCAAGTACCAGTCGCCCAAGGAAGGCATGTACGTGACCGAAGCCACCATCGGCGCGACCTTCCGCTCCGACGTGCAGAACGCCAACCGCCGCTACAGTGGTCGTTACGGTGCTTCCCTGGACCAGCGCTTCGGCATGGCACCTAACCAGGACACCAACACCAAGCTGGTCAGCGACGTCTTGAGCGATGCCCTGACCCGGCTGTTCAAGGACCCGACCATTGGCCAGGTGCTGGCAGAGTAAGTAATACGTCCGATAACCCCTGTGGGAGCGAGCCTGCTCGCGATAGCGGAGTGTCAGCCACTTTAGTATTGACTGATCCACCGCCATCGCGGGCAAGCCTTGCTCCCACAGGGGTTTTTTATGGGTGATATTCTCAGGCTGCCTGGGAATACAGCTCCAGCACACTGATCCCGGTCAGCAGGTCGGTCTCTGGAAGGTCGGCATGTTGATGGCCGCCGAGGGCGCAATACACCAGCCAATGTCGGTCCTGCACGTTGAAGGACAGGCTGTCGACGAGGTTCTGTTGTTCGTCGCTCGGGCTGATGAGATAGAGGCGATCCTGGTTTTCGGCGTGCAGCATGACGGGTTCCGGGCAAGTTTGAAGGGCGACAGAGTGGCCTAATCAGATGACGAAACCGTGACGCAAAGAATTATGATGGATTGAACCTTTCTCTTGTGGCGAGGGGATTTATCCCCGTTCGAGTGCGCAGCACTCGCAAGCTCTTGGGCGCTGCAGAAATCCTGGGGCCGCTTCGCAGCCCAGCGGGGATAAATCCCCTCGCCACAAAATCACTGGGTCATCACCGCAGGGGATCGTTACTGGTCGGAAAAAACGGCGCAGGGCGGCAGGCTTTCGGTAGAATCCGCGCCCTGTTCGTAGGCCCGGATGTGTCCTGTCCGTTTTTCGCTTGAGGTTCGTGATGTCGTCGCATCTGCTTTCGTTGTTCGCCGCCCACCCCGCCAAACTGATCAACCTGCTGGCGTTGCTGTTTGCCTGCCCGGGTGGTTGGGTGTTGCATGCCACGCGTCGCCGTGAACAACGGGCGCGGGCCTGCCTTGAAGCGCGCAATCGCGAAGGTAATGAACGATTCGAAGCTCTGCTGGACCTGGCCACCCAGCGGATGAACCGGTTTTTCTACCGGTTTGGCTTTGGCTGCCTGGCGCTGGCGTTGCTGGTGTCGTGGATCAGTACGCAGTTCTGATGGCGTAGCCGTTTTGATCGGGGACCTGTGGCGAGGGGGGATTTATCCCCGTTGGGCTGCGTAGCAGCCCTGATCGGTTTGATGTGATCGACCTGACTCACCGAGCTGTCAGGGTTTGGGTCTGCTGCGCAGCCCAGCGGGGATAAATCCCCTCGCCACAGCAAGCTCCCTCGCCACAGGGGAACCCTTGTCCTCAGACCTATCGCTTAAAGCGCCAGCCCCGCCTTGACCCGATACTGATTACGCACCGGCGTCGCATATTGCAGCACCAGAAATGGCCGGTGTTCCGGTGGGCAGGCGTCCAGCCGGCGTTGCCATTCCTGTTCGGCCTTGGCCAGCTCTTCGGCGCCAAACACCTCGGCCGCTGTCGGAACCTGCAACTGCGGGTCGGCGTCGGCCCATTGGGCGTAGGCCAGGTAATGCACCGGGAACAGCCGGTAGCCGCCGAGAATCTGCCGGTCCATCTCCTGGGCCAATTGCTTGGTGTCCTCGTAGAACTCGGTGATCGGCGCGGCGAAGTTCACGTGGACCCGGCCCTTGTAGCCGGTGATGCCCTTGGCGATGCTCACGTCGTCCTCGCCTGGCGCCTTGGTGTAGGTGCCGGTGGTGGCGCGGATGTACAACTCGCGGGCCTTGGCCTGGTCGCACGGGTCGTATTCGTAGCTGATCGACACTGGTGTGAGGTTCAGCGACTGGATCACCTCGCCGAACGGCTCGTCCTTGCGGCTCATGTGGAACATCTTGAGGATCGCCGATTCGGTCCGGTCGTCACCGTCCTTGGCCCGCCCTTCGGCCTGGGCGATCCAGATCGAGGCGCAGTCGTTGCGGATCGAATGGTTGATGTACGCCGACAACAATTGGTACGCCGCCATTTTTTCCCGGCGTCCGGTGATGGAGCGGTGCACGATGAAGCTCTTGTTCAGGCGCATCAGGTCGCTGACAAAGGGCTTTTGCAGCAGGTTGTCGCCAATGGCGATGCGCGGCGTCGGCAGGCCGGCGTGGTACACCGCGTAGTTGACGAAGGCCGGGTCCATCACGATATCGCGGTGGTTGGCGATGAACAGGTACGCACTGCCCGACTTGAATTGCTCCACCCCGGTGTAGGTCACGCCATCGGTGGCGCGCTCGATGGTGTGGTCGACGTAGAACTCCACCTTGTCCTGCAACGTGGCGACCGACGTCACACCAGCGAACTCACGGCGCAATCTTTGCGCTATAAGGGGTTTGAGCATCCAGCCGAAGGCGCCGGCCAGGCGTGGGAAGCGGAAGTGGGTGAGGATATCTAGAAACGCCTTGTCGCCGAGCAGCCGTGCCAGCACCGCTGGGACTTCACTGTCGTCGTAAGGTCGGATGGCATCGAATTCGCCCATCATGCTCTCTTGTTGGAAACGGCTAGGGTAAGTAAAGGTTCGATCAAAAAACGACGGGGCACGGTCTGGAAGATAAGCCAGACAAAAATAGCCCTGCAAATAGACCGGCGATTATACGCACAAGTCACCTGGGAGACCGCGATGCTGGAAACCGCTCTGTATGAATGTCCGTATTGTGGCGAGGAAGTGGAGACTTCGGTGGATCTGTCCGGTGGCGATCAGACCTATATCGAGGACTGCCAGGTCTGTTGTCGCCCGATAACTTTTGTACTGCAGGTCCACGGTGAAGAGTGGCATCTCGAGGTCTTTAGCGAAAACGAGTGA
Organism: Pseudomonas bijieensis; assembly: GCF_013347965.1. Lineage (NCBI taxonomy): Bacteria > Pseudomonadati > Pseudomonadota > Gammaproteobacteria > Pseudomonadales > Pseudomonadaceae > Pseudomonas > Pseudomonas bijieensis. Next base: position 5,307,821 of record NZ_CP048810.1, read on the forward strand.
TGGGGGCGTCCATGCGACGAATCTATGAGCTGGAAAATCTGATGGAAGGCGAGTTGCTCCAAGGCATGCTCGCCAGCGAAGGCATCACGGCGCACCTGGTGGGGCGTGATCTGCTGGGCGGTGCCGGGGAACTGCCGATGCACGGGCTGTTGGGGCTGGCGGTGGAGGACGATCAGGCGCAATACGCCCGGGAGTTGATCGCCGAGTACAATGCCGCGCTGCCATTGCCCGGCGATGAACCGGACAGTTACCCCGGCACGCTGGTCTGCTAGGCTGGCGGCCGTTTGATCAAGAGTCGTGTTGCCCCATGTGTGGACGTTATGCCCTGTTTCGCTGGAACCCCGCCTTCGCGGCCCTGCCCGGTTTTCCCGCCGATCAGAAGGCCCAATGGAATATTTCGCCCAACGATTCGGTGCTGATGCTGCGGGCCGGCGCCGATGGCCAGCGCGAACTGGCCCGAGCGCGCTGGGGCTTGACGCCACCGTGGCTGACCGACCTGTCCCGCACCCCGGCCCATGCCCGGGCTGAAACCGTGGCCGAGCAGCCGATGTTCCGTGAGGCCTTGCGCCTGCGCCGCTGCCTGCTGCCGGCCAATGGTTTCTATGAATGGCGTGGCGGCACGCGCAAGCGTCCGTACTGGCTGACACCGGGGGAGGGTTCGTCGTTATTCTTTGCCGCGATCTGGGAGGCGTATCCGGTGCAGGAGCAGGTGTGGCTGAGCACGGCGGTCATCACCCAACCGGCGGCGGGTCAACGTCGGCCATTGATCCTGGACGAAGAAGGCCAGCGCCTGTGGCTCGATCCCGCAACCCCGCTGCATGCCTTGCAAGGGCTGCTGGCCAGCGAACTGGCGCCACTGCGCGAGCGAGTGCTGGCCAACATGGTCAATGATCCGAAGCTCAACGGGCCGGAGTGCTTGACCCCGGCTTGAGTTTTGCGGCGATTGTACTGGCCTCATCGCGAGCAGGCTCGCTCCCACAGTGGATTGCTGGTGTACTCAAATTTCCCTTATATCCGCGATCCCTGTGGGAGCGAGCCTGCTCGCGATGGCGTCGTGTCAGTCAACCTCAATGCTGGCTGATCTGTCGTCATCGCGAGCAGGCTCGCTCCCACAATAGATTCGGGGGTTACTCGTGATGCGGTTCACCGAGGAAGGTCAACGAGGTGAACACGCCGCGCGTGGCCACGTCCTTGTCGTCCTTGAGCGCAATTTCCATCTGCGCCGCGATCACGTTCAAGCCTTCGTTGCGCACCAACACCTTGGCCCGGCCTTCCGCGTCAGTTTCCGTCGATACGGTGTTTGGCGCGCTGCGGTAGTCGCCCACCAGCTTCACCCCGGCCGCCGGTTTGCCATCCAGCAGCACCCGTACCGGCAATGACTGGCCCGGCCCGACGGTCAGCGGGTCGACTTCCGGCAGGATCACGAACTTGATCGGTGCAAGCGCCGGCAGTTTTGCCCCCGGCTCATAGATCGCCAGGCTGTACTTGAACGTGTGGGTCGATTCAATCGCTCCGGGCACTTTGCTGCGGCCTTCGTTGATCCACTTCTTGTCGGCGGTCTGCGACCACATGCCGTTGTCCAGCGCCACCGCCAGCACGGCCGGCGGCTTGAGCGTTTGCAGGCGGGCGTGGTCCGGCAGGCGCTCCACGGTGACGGGGATCATCTTGCCGCCCAGGTCATAGGCCCAGGCGCCGCTGACTTTCTGCGCTTTGAAGGCGTTGTCTTCGGCACCGTGACCGTAGACCACTTCGATGTTGCCGCGCCGCTGTTCGGTCCACAGGCCATGGGCCGAGGCCTGTGTGGCCAGGAGCAGGCCGAGCAGGGCGAAGGTCTTGGGGTGTTTCATGTCGATTTTCCTTTTATAGCGCGAGGGTGAGACTGACAGTGAAGTTGCGCGGCTCGCCGGGGGTGACCCAGTAGTTGCTGTAGGAGCGCTCGTAGTATTTTTCGTCGAAGACGTTGTTCAGGTTGAGGCCCACGGTGACGTCATCGCTGGCCTTGTAATGGGCCAGCAGGTCGACTGTGTGGTAGGCCGGCAGTTCGAAATCCTTGCCGGCCTCGCCCGAGCGATCCCCAACGTAAGTGAATGCCGCGCCGACGTCCGAGCCGCGCAGGTGGCCGTCCTGGAATTCGTAGACCCCCAGCACGCTGCCGCTGTGTTTGGCGACGCCGAGGATCCGGCTGCCGGTGGGAATCTGCTGGTCGCCCTTGGTCACTTCGGCATCGATGTAGGCGAAGGCGCCGATCACCCGTACGGCATCGGTCACTTGCCCGGTGAATTGCAGGTCGATGCCTTGGCTGCCAGCCTTGCCCACGGCCCGGCTGAAGTCGGTCCCGGCGACCGGGCTCAGGACGTTTTCCTTCTCTATATGGAACGCCGCCAGGGTGGTGCTCAGGCGGTCGTCGAACAATTCGCTCTTGATTCCCACTTCATAGCCGACGCCTTCCTCGGGATTGAAAGATTTGCCGTCGGCATCCAGACCGCTATTGGGCTTGAATGAAGTGGAGGCGTTGGCGAACAGACCCACCTGGGGCGTCAGTTGATACAGCAGGCCGGCTCGTTGCGTCAGGGCGTCGTGGCGCTGGCGGCTGGTGCGATCACGGGTGTGGTCGTCGATGCTCTGCTCGAAATGCTCGTAGCGCACGCCGAGCAGGCCCCGCAGTTTGTCGGTGAAGACGATCTGGTCCTGCAGGTTCAGCGCGCGGCTTTGCACATGTTCGAAGAAGTCTGTGCCGGTACGAGCACCATTGGGTTTCGGCTGGCCGTAGATCGGCTGGTAGATGTCGATGGGGTAGGTGCCGCCGCCGATGGTGGTCACGCGCTCGTTCTTGCGGTAGTCCTCATATTCGCTGCCGATCAGCAGTTCGTGCTGCCACGGGCCGAGGTCGAACAGGCCACGCAATTCCAGTTGGGTGATGCTGTCGTGCCAATTGTTGTCACGCTCGCGATAGCGGCGGTTCACCGTATGGCCGTCGGCGTTCAGCGGGCGCGCTTCGGAGGCGAAACCCCAGAGTTCACCCTGTTTGTAATGGCTGGCCAGGCGCAGTTGCCAGGTGTCGTTGAGCTGATGTTCGAGGGCGGCCTGGAGCATGTTGTTGTGATTGTCGATATCGCCGTCGTTGGGTTCGCCCAGAAAGGTCGAGCGGGAAACGCCGCTCCAGCGATTGTCCGGGGCGACGATGCCGCGGTCGAAGGTTGAGCTGTGGCGCACGATTTCGCTTTCCACCAACAACCGCGTGTCGGGGTTCAACTGCCAACTGATGGAAGGGGCGACGAAGACGCGCTTGCTGTCGACGTGATCGCGAAAGCTGTGATTGTCCTCGACCGCCAGGTTGACCCGCGACAACAAGTGGCCTTCGGTATCCAGTGGCGTGTTGACGTCCAGCGCGGTGCGATAGCGATCCCAACTGCCGGCGCTGGTCTGCAGGGTGGTGAAGGCTTCAGGCTGGGGTTTCTTGGTGACGATGTTTACCGTGCCACCCGGGTCGCCTCGCCCATACAGGCTGGCGGCGGGGCCCTTGAGCACTTCGATGCGTTCGATGTTGGCCGCGTCCGGGGTGCTTGGGTAGCCGCGGTTGGCGCTGAAACCATCCTTGTAGAACTCCGACGTCGTGAAGCCGCGCACGCTGTATTCGTAGAGCGTCAGGCCACCGAAGTTGTTTTGTTTCGACACGCCGCCGGCATATTCCAATGCCCGTTCGACGTTGGTGCTGCCCAGGTCCTTGAGCACGCTTGCGGGAATCACGCTGATCGATTGCGGGATGTCGCGCAGGGCCGTATCGGTTTTGGTGGCACTGGCGGAGCGGGTGGCGCGGTAGCCCGTCACGGGGCCGGTGGGCGATTCGTACTCGGATGTGACGCTGATGGCGTCCAGTTCCACGGGCTGGGTTTCTTCGGCGTAGGCGGGATCGCCGAGCAGACCCAGGGCGAGGCTGGCAACGGAAATCCGTTTCAGGGATGACATGTTATGTTGTTCCAATTTTTAGTATTGAAACAATATAACACTACTAATGAGAATTTATGCTATTCCTGATTTTCAGAAAAAGTAGCGCCAGACGCTGTTTTCGTGGCGAGGGGAGCTTGCTCCCGCAGGGCTGCGAAGCAGCCCCAACAGGATTGATGCGATCAGTCTGGGTTTTTGCGGTGGCAGGTTCAGGACTGCTGTGCAGCCCAGCGGGAGCAAGCTCCCCTCGCCACGGGGATGGGGGCTGTTGCGGCTTACTGCTCTTCCTTGACCGCCGCTGGTGCGGGCGGTGGGCGCAGGCCGATTTCAGCGGTGAGCTTGAGCTCCTTGCCGTTGCGCATGACCTGGATGGTCACCTTGTCGGTGGGCTTGATCCGCGCCACCTGGTTCATCGAGCGGCGGCCATCGCCGGCCGGTTCGCCATCGATGCTCAGGATCACATCGCCCAACTGCAGGCCGGCCTTCTGCGCCGGGCCGTCGCGGAAAATCCCTGCCACCACGATGCCGGGCCGCCCGGACAAACCGAAGGACTCCGCCAGTTCCTGGGTCAGCGGCTGGACTTCAATCCCCAGCCAGCCGCGAATCACCTGGCCGTGTTCGATGATGGACTTCATCACCTCCATCGCCAGCTTCACCGGAATGGCGAAGCCGATGCCCTGGCTGCCACCGGACTTGGAGAAGATCGCCGTGTTGATCCCGGTAAGGTTGCCGTTGGCATCCACCAGCGCACCGCCGGAGTTGCCGGGGTTGATCGCGGCGTCGGTCTGGATGAAATCCTCGTAGTTGTTCAGGCCCAACTGATTGCGCCCGGTGGCGCTGATGATGCCCATGGTCACGGTCTGGCCAACGCCGAACGGGTTGCCGATGGCCAGGGTCACGTCGCCGATGCGGATGCTGTCGGAGCGGCCGATGGTAATGGCCGGCAGGTTCTTGAGGTCGATCTTCAGCACCGCGAGATCGGTTTCCGGGTCGCTGCCGATCACCCGGGCCAGGGTCTCACGACCGTCCTTGAGGGCCACCACGATCTGATCGGCACCGCTGGTGACGTGGTTGTTGGTCAAGATATAACCTTCCGGGCTCATGATTACGCCCGACCCCAGGCTCGACTCCATGCGCTTCTGCTTGGGCGAGTTGTCGCCGAAGAAACGCCGGAATTGCGGGTCTTCGAACAGCGGATGGCTGGGTTTGTTGATGACCTTGGTGGTGTACAGGTTCACCACGGCCGGCGCGGCGGTGGTCACGGCATCGGCGTAGGACACCGGCCCCTGTTGCACCGCCTTGCTTTGCGGCGCCTGCTGCAAGTTGACGTCGAGGCTCGGCAGCCCGACCCATTCCGGGTAGCGCTGGATAATCAGTAGAGCGACAAGCACGCCGGCCAACAGCGGCCAGCCGGAAAAACGCAGCGCCTTGAGCATTAAGCACGTCCTACAAAGGTTGCAGGCGGTATGAGACCGCCCATAATGTCGCGCATTATACGAGGCCGCGCGCGCCTCTGAACGGGATATTTAGGAGTCTTTTCATGGCCGTAGCCCTGAGCACCCTGGTCGAAGAAACGGACCGTTACCTGGCGAGCAGCCGGATTGCCGATTACTGCCCCAATGGCCTGCAGGTCGAAGGCGCGCCCCAGGTGATGCGCATTGTCAGTGGCGTCACCGCCAGCCAGGCTTTGCTCGACGCTGCAGTCGAGGCCGAGGCCGACCTGGTGCTGGTGCATCACGGTTATTTCTGGAAGGGCGAGAACCCCTGTGTCACCGGCATGAAACAACGTCGCCTGAAAACGTTGCTCAAGCATGACATCAGCCTGCTGGCTTATCACTTGCCGTTGGACCTGCACCCCGAGGTGGGCAATAACGTGCAACTGGCCCGTCAGTTGGACATCACCGTCGAGGGACCGCTGGATCCGGACAACCCCAAGATTGTCGGCCTGGTCGGTTCCCTGTCCGAACCGATGACGGCGCGGGACTTTGCGCGCAAGGTCCAGGAAACCATGGGGCGCGAGCCCTTGCTGATCGAAGGCGAGCAGATGATCCGCCGGGTCGGCTGGTGCACCGGCGGCGGCCAGGGCTATATCGACCAGGCCGTGCTGGCAGGCGTCGACCTGTACCTCAGCGGCGAGGCCTCGGAGCAGACATTCCACAGTGCGCGGGAAAACGGCATCAGCTTCATCGCCGCCGGGCACCATGCGACTGAGCGCTATGGTGTGCAGGCGCTGGGCGATTACCTGGCGCGACGCTTTGCCCTGGAACATATCTTCATCGATTGTCCGAATCCCATCTGACTAACGCTGAACTGAATGTGGAAGCGGGCCTGTGGGAGCAAAGCTTGCTCGCGATAGCGGTGTTGCATGTGCCGACGTCATCGCGAGCAAGCTTTGCTCCCACAGAGTTCACTGGCTCCCACAGAGGGCATTGCAATACCCGAACCACCAGGCATATCCATATGCTGTTTCGATCTAGTTGGCGCCCTGATTAGAAGAGGTCGCTGTGCTAGGATTCCCCGCTCGAACACGGCCCGCTGGCCGTTCATAAGAAAGTTTTCGTGAGTAGCCATGGTCGACAAACTGACGCATCTGAAACAGCTGGAGGCGGAAAGCATCCACATCATCCGCGAGGTGGCCGCCGAGTTCGATAACCCGGTGATGCTGTACTCCATCGGTAAAGACTCCGCCGTGATGCTGCACCTGGCACGCAAGGCGTTCTTCCCCGGCAAGCTGCCGTTTCCGGTGATGCACGTCGACACCCGCTGGAAATTCCAGGAAATGTACAAGTTCCGCGATCGCATGGTCGAAGAGCTGGGCCTGGACCTGATCACTCACGTGAACCCGGATGGCGTGGCCCAGGGCATCAACCCGTTCACCCACGGCAGTGCCAAGCACACCGACATCATGAAGACCGAAGGCCTCAAGCAGGCCTTGGACAAATATGGTTTCGACGCCGCGTTCGGCGGTGCCCGTCGCGATGAAGAGAAATCCCGTGCCAAGGAGCGCGTGTATTCGTTCCGCGACAGCAAGCACCGCTGGGACCCGAAGAACCAGCGTCCGGAGCTGTGGAACGTCTACAACGGCAAGGTCAACAAGGGCGAGTCGATCCGCGTGTTCCCGTTGTCGAACTGGACCGAGCTGGACATCTGGCAGTACATCTACCTCGAAGGCATCCCGATCGTGCCGCTGTACTTCGCCGCCGAGCGTGAAGTGATCGAGAAGAACGGCACGCTGATCATGATCGACGACGAGCGCATCCTTGAGCACCTGTCCGACGAAGACAAGGCCCGCATCGTCAAGAAGAAAGTGCGTTTCCGTACCCTTGGCTGCTACCCGTTGACGGGCGCGGTGGAGTCCGAGGCCGAAAGCCTGACGGACATCATCCAGGAAATGCTCCTGACGCGAACTTCCGAGCGCCAGGGCCGGGTCATCGACCACGATGGCGCAGGCTCGATGGAAGATAAAAAACGTCAAGGTTATTTCTAAGGGGCTGTCATGTCGCATCAATCTGATTTGATCAGCGAGGACATCCTCGCCTACCTGGGCCAGCATGAGCGTAAAGAGCTGCTGCGCTTTTTGACCTGCGGTAACGTCGACGACGGCAAGAGCACCCTGATCGGGCGCCTGCTGCACGACTCCAAGATGATCTACGAAGATCACCTGGAAGCCATCACCCGCGATTCGAAGAAAGTCGGCACCACCGGTGACGACATCGACCTGGCGCTGCTGGTGGACGGCCTGCAGGCCGAGCGCGAGCAAGGCATCACTATCGACGTTGCGTACCGTTACTTCTCCACCGCCAAGCGCAAATTCATCATCGCCGACACGCCCGGCCATGAGCAGTACACCCGCAACATGGCCACCGGTGCCTCCACCTGTGACCTGGCGATCATCCTGGTAGACGCCCGCTACGGCGTGCAGACCCAGACCCGTCGCCACAGCTTCATCGCCTCGTTGCTGGGCATCAAGCACATCGTCGTGGCCATCAACAAGATGGACCTCAAGGACTTCGACCAGGGTGTGTTCGAGTCGATCAAGGCTGACTACCTGAAGTTCGCCGAAGGCTTGAAGATGAAGCCCACCAGCATGCACTTCGTGCCGATGTCTGCCCTCAAGGGTGACAACGTGGTGAACAAGTCCGAGCGCTCGCCGTGGTACACCGGCCAGTCGCTGATGGAAATCCTCGAGACCGTGGAAGTGGCGGGTGACCGTAACTTCACCGACCTGCGCTTCCCGGTGCAGTACGTCAACCGTCCGAACCTGAACTTCCGCGGCTTCGCCGGCACCCTCGCCAGCGGCATCGTGCACAAGGGCGACGAAGTGGTGGTGCTGCCGTCGGGCAAGAGCAGCCGCGTGAAATCCATCGTCACCTTCGAAGGCGAGCTGGAGCACGCCGGTCCTGGCCAGGCGGTCACGCTGACCATGGAAGACGAGATCGACATCTCCCGTGGCGACCTGCTGGTGCATGCCGACAACGTGCCGCCGGTGACCGACAGCTTCGAAGCGATGCTGGTGTGGATGGCCGAAGAACCGATGCTGCCGGGCAAGAAATACGACATCAAGCGCGCCACCAGCTACGTGCCGGGCTCGATTGCCAGCATCGTCAACAAGGTTGACGTGAACACCCTGGAAGAGGGACCGGCCAGCGCGCTGCAGCTCAACGAAATCGGCAAGGTGAAGATCGCCCTCGATGCACCGATCGCCCTGGACGGTTACGAGAGCAACCGCACCACCGGCGCGTTCATCGTCATCGATCGTCTGACCAACGGCACGGTCGGCGCCGGCATGATCGTCGCCCAGCCGCTGGCCCATGGCAGCAGCACGCACCACGGAAAACTGGCTCATGTGTCGGTTGAAGAACGCGCCCAGCGCTTCGGCCAGCAACCGGCCACGGTCTTGTTCAGTGGCCTGTCGGGCGCCGGCAAGAGCACGCTGGCCTATGCGGTGGAACGCAAGTTGTTCGACCTGGGCCGTGCAGTCTTCGTCCTCGATGGCCAGAATCTGCGCCATGACTTGAACAAAGGCCTGCCGCAGGACCGTGCCGGGCGCACCGAGAACTGGCGTCGTGCGGCCCACGTGGCCCGTCAGTTCAACGAGGCCGGCTTGCTGACCCTCGCTGCGTTCGTTGCGCCGAACGCCGAAGGGCGTGAGCAGGCCAAGGACCTGATCGGTCGGGAGCGTTTGCTGACGGTCTATGTCCAGGCCTCGCCAGCGGTCTGCGCCCAGCGTGATCCGCAAGGGCTGTACGCCGCTGCTGGTGACAACATCCCGGGCGAATCCTTCCCGTATGACGTGCCGCTGGATGCCGACCTGGTGATCGACACCCAGTCGCTGACGCTGGAAGAAAGCGTCAAGCAGGTGTTGGATCTGCTGCGCAAGCGTGGAGCGATCTAACCAACGCGGCAGTCAATAAAAAGCCCGCAGGTGAGCAATCATCTGCGGGCTTTTCATTTATCTGGAGCCAACTCGGTTAACTGTGGGGAGCGAGCCTGCTCGCGATAGCGGTGGGTCAGTCTCCATTTATCCACGCTGAGACACCGCAATCGCGAGCAGGCTCGCTCCCCACAAGGGATTCAGTGGCGGTTCGGATACTCGCGATGCATCTGCGCAAGCAGCGCATCCTTGTCCTGCCACAACTGGTTGATCCAGCCCTGGAACTCCAGGCGGTACACACCGTCCTGATCGTAGTTCTTGCCAATGAACTGCGGCGGGATCTTCAGTTCCTGGAAATGCACCACCACCTCTTCCACGTTGCCGCAGAGCAAATCCCAATACCCTGGACGACCGCTCGGATAATGGATCGTCACGTTGATGATCGACTCCAGTTGCTCACCCATGGCGTCGAGTACAAACGCGATGCCGCCGGCCTTGGGCTTGAGCAGGTAGCGAAACGGTGACTGCTGCTGGGCATGTTTGCCTTCGGTGAAGCGCGTGCCTTCGACGAAGTTGAAGATGCCCACCGGATTGTCGCGAAACTTCGCGCAGGTCTTGCGGGTGGTTTCCAGGTCCTTGCCCTTCTTTTCCGGATGCTTTTCCAGGTACGCCTTGGAATAGCGCTTCATGAACGGGAACCCCAGCGCCCACCAGGCCAGGCCGATCACCGGCACCCAGATCAGCTCCTGCTTGAGGAAAAACTTCAATGGCCGGATGCGCCGGTTCAGCACGTACTGCAACACCATGATGTCGACCCAGCTCTGGTGGTTGCTGGTGACCAGGTATGAGTGTTGGTAGTCCAGCCCTTCCAGGCCGCTGAGGTGCCAGCGGGTGCGGCGTAGCAGGTTCATCCAGGCCTTGTTGTTGCTGATCCAGGTTTCGTGGATGTGGCCCATCAACCAGTCGGTGCAGCGCTGGGCAGCGGGGAAGGGCAGTAGCAGTTTGAAAATCGCCACGATGAACAACGGCGTGCAGCAGGCGATGGTATTGAGCGCCAACAGCAGCGAGGCAATCACGCCCCGCAGTGGGACAGGCAGGAAATCCAGCATTTAAATATCCAGGGGTCGGTTGGCGGCTTGGATCGCGGTCAGGGCGATGGTGTACACGATGTCGTCGACCTGGGCGCCGCGCGGCAAGTCGTTCACCGGTTTGCGCAGGCCTTGCAGCATCGGCCCGAGGCTGACGCAATCGGCGCTGCGTTGCACGGCCTTGTGGGTGGTGTTGCCGGTGTTCAGGTCCGGGAAGATGAATACCGTCGCCCGACCGGCCACCTGGCTGTTGGGTGCCAGTTGCCGCGCCACGGTTTCGTTGGCGGCGGCGTCGTATTGCAAGGGGCCGTCGATCAGCAAGCCGTGTTGCGCCTCGTGGGCCAGCAAGGTGGCTTCGCGGACTTTCTCCACTTCCTCGCCACTGGCTGACTCGCCGCTGGAATAGCTGAGCATCGCCACCCGTGGGGTGATGCCGAACGCGGCGGCCGAGTCGGCGCTTTGCAGGGCAATTTCCGCCAGTTCCGCCGCGCTGGGGTGCGGGTTCATCACGCAGTCGCCATACACCAGCACTTCTTCGGGGAACAGCATGAAAAACACCGAAGACACGAGGGAGCAACCCGGCGCGGTCTTGATCAGTTGCAGGGCCGGACGGATGGTGTTAGCAGTGGAGTGGATGACCCCGGACACCAGCCCGTCCACCTCGTCCAGGGCCAGCATCATGGTGCCGATCACCACGGTATCTTCCAACTGCTGCTCGGCCATCGGTGCGTTCAGGCTTTTGCTTTTGCGCAACCTCACCATCGGTTCCACGTAACGCTCGCGAATCGAATCGGGGTCGAGAATCTCCAGCCCTGGCGGCAACTCGATGCCTTGGGCACGGGCCACCGCCTCGACGTCGGCCGGTTTGGCCAGCAACACGCAGCGGGCAATGCCGCGGGCCTGGCAAATGGCGGCGGCCTGGACGGTCAACGGTTCGCTGCCTTCGGGCAGCACGATGCGCTTGTTGGCAGCCTGGGCGCGCTGGATCAACTGGTAGCGGAATACCGCCGGCGACAGACGCATTTCCCGTGGCGTGCCGCAGCGCTGGTGCAGCCAGTTGGCGTCCAGGTGGCTGGCGACAAAATCGGTGATGATCTCCGCACGTTCGCGGTCATCGATAGGAATTTCCTTGTTCAGTCCGTTGAGCAGGTTGGCGGTGTCATAGGAGCCGGTGCTCACCGACAGCACCGGCAGCCCGGCCTGCAAGGCGCCTCGGCACAGGTCCATGATGCGTGGGTCGGGCAGGGTATCGCTGGTCAGCAGCAAGCCGGCCAGCGGCACACCGTTGAGCGCTGCCAGGCTCACCGCGAGGATGATGTCGTCGCGATCGCCGGGAGTCACCACCAGCACGCCGGGCTTGAGCAACTCCACGGTGTTGCGCATGGTGCGCGCGCAAATGATGATGTTGCTCATGCGCCGGGTTTCGTAGTCGCCGGCATTGAGCACCTGGGCGCCCATCAGGTCGGCCACGTCGCGGGTGCGCGGGGCGTTGAGTTCAGGGCGAAACGGGATGCAACCGAGCAGGCGGAAATCGCCGCTGCGCAACAGCGGCGAGTGCTCCTTGAGGCGTGCGGAAAACGCCTCCATGCTTTCGTCGGCGCGGACCTTGTTCAGGATCACCCCGAGGACTTTCGGATCTTTCGGCCCACCGAACAGTTGCGCCTGCAATTCCACCCGGCCGGACAGCTCGGCCAGCACTTCGTTTTCTGGCGCCGACACCAGGATGACTTCGGCGTCCAGGCTCTTGGCCAGGTGCAGGTTGACCCGGGCGGCGTAGCTGGCGCTGCGGGTCGGGACCATGCCTTCGACCACCAGCACGTCTTTGCCGATGGCGGCCTGTTGGTAAAGGGTGATGATTTCTTCCAGCAACTCATCGAGCTGGCCGTCGCCGAGCATGCGCTCGACATGCGCCAGGCCCAGGGGCTGTGGCGGCTTGAGGCCGTGGGTACGGGCCACCAGTTCAGTGGAGCGCTCCGGCCCGGTATCACCGGGGTGAGGCTGGGCAATGGGTTTGAAAAAGCCGACTTTCAGCCCGGCTCGTTCGAGGGTACGCACCAGCCCGAGGCTGATGGAGGTCAGACCCACACCAAAATCGGTGGGCGCGATAAAAAAAGTTTGCATGCGGATTCTCTAAAGGTGCATGGCAAGGGCGAGGCTATAACTGCCGTCTACCGTCAATTCAGTCGCCAAGGTTATCGCTAACCGGGCCCTGCGCGCACCAGCCGCAATCAAAGGGCTGGCCTATTTTTTCAACGCGTTGCGCCGGATCCAGCACCCAGGCCCGGGACTGCCACGGCGGCTGGTGGCGCAGATGCTGGGTGTGGCCACAGGACAGCTCGGCCACCCAGTGTCCGTCCTCGTCCTGATGCAAACCCGTGACCGTCGGTCTGTTCGAGCAGGCCCGTTTGTCCGGGTTCCGTTCGCTTTCGGGCAAATCCTTGTTTAGACTTGTCCGTTCTTCATTCTTATGCAAAAGGTCTCGCCCCATGCTGATCGCCGCCAATAAGGCTGTCTCCATCGACTATACCCTGACCAACGACGCTGGTGAGGTCATCGACAGCTCTGCCGGCGGCGCTCCGCTGGTCTACCTGCATGGCGCAGGCAACATCATCCAGGGTCTGGAAAAAGCCCTGGAAGGTAAAACGGTCGGTGACGACCTGAACGTTACCGTCGAACCGGAAGACGCCTATGGCGAGTACTCCGCCGAACTGGTCAGCACCCTGAGCCGCAGCATGTTCGAAGGCGTGGATGAGCTGGAAGTGGGCATGCAGTTCCACGCCTCGGCGCCCGATGGCCAGATGCAGATCGTCACCATCCGCGACCTGGAAGGCGACGACGTCACCGTTGACGGCAACCACCCGTTGGCCGGCCAGCGCTTGAACTTCAAAGTCAAGATCGTCGACATCCGTGATGCCAGCCAGGAAGAAATCGCTCATGGTCACGTCCATGGCGAAGGTGGTCATCACCACTGATTTCTGCGCTACGCTCAAGTGACCAGTGAACTGAAAAGGCGCCATGCGGCGCCTTTTTAGTCGGTTGCTGTTAGCATCACCCATGGCTGTTTCGAAAAGATCCGCAAACCTGGAGTTCGTCATGAGTGCTTTTCACGACCTTAAACTCAAAGCCCTGGATGGTCAGGAGCTTGCTCTGGCACCGTTCAAGGGGCAAGTCGTGCTGGTGGTCAACGTCGCCTCCAAATGTGGCCTGACGCCTCAGTACGCGGCGCTGGAAAATCTCTATCAGCAATACAAGGCCAAAGGCTTTACCGTCCTGGGCCTGCCCTGCAATCAGTTCGCCGGGCAAGAGCCCGGGACCGAGCAGGAAATCCAGGAGTTTTGCAGCCTCAACTATGGCGTGACGTTCCCGCTGTCCAGCAAGCTGGACGTGAACGGTCATGATCGTCACCAGTTGTACCGCTTGCTCGCGGGCGAGGGGGCCGAGTTTCCCGGGGACATTACCTGGAACTTCGAAAAATTCCTCCTCGGCAAGGACGGCCGGGTGTTGGCGCGATTCTCACCGCGCACGGCGCCGGATGATCCTGCCGTGATCCAGGCGATCGAAAAAGCGCTGAGCTGAAGCCAGGCACTGGACTTCGTGGCGAGGGAGCTTGCTCCCGCTCGGTTGCGCAGCAACCGCAAAAAAGGGGCCGCTACGCAGCCCAGCGGGAGCAAGCTCCCTCGCCACAGATGTCGCATTGAGCCATCGCCTCACTGCTCCCTTTTGATCCTTAATCATTCAAATCAATAGTGCTACCCAGCGCCGTCCATGCTCCATATTATCGTCGTCATATCCGATCTGTGACTTCGTCCCGTGGAGTGCCTCATGCCTGTAAAAGCCCTGTTCAAACCTTTCCACCTCGGCGCGTTCGAGTTGCCGACCCGGGTGGTGATGGCGCCGATGACCCGTTCCTTTTCGCCCGGTGGCGTACCCAATGCCAAGGTGGTCGAGTATTACCGTCGCCGCGCGGCGGCTGGGGTCGGCCTGATCATCACCGAGGGCACGACGGTCGGGCACAAGGCTTCCAACGGCTACCCGAACGTGCCGCATTTCTATGGCGATGCGGCTTTGGCCGGCTGGAAGAAAGTGGTGGATGCAGTGCACGCCGAAGGCGGCAAGATCGTTCCGCAGTTGTGGCATGTGGGCAACGTGCGCCGCCTTGGCACCGAGCCGGATGCCAGCGTGCCGGGTTATGGCCCGAGCGAGAAACTCAAGGACGGCCAGGTGGTGGTCCACGGCATGACCCAGACCGATATCGACGAGGTCATCGCTGCGTTTGCCCAAGCGGCAAAAGATGCCCAGGGCATCGGCATGGACGGCGTGGAAATCCACGGTGCCCACGGCTACCTGGTGGACCAGTTCTTCTGGGAAGGCAGCAACCAGCGTACCGACGGTTACGGCGGCACCCTGGCCAACCGTTCGCGCTTTGCGATCGAATTGATCCGTGCCGTGCGCGCCGCGGTGGGCGAGGGTTTCCCGATCATTTTCCGGTTCTCCCAATGGAAGCAGCAGGATTACACCGCGCGCCTGGTGCAGAGCCCCGAAGCCCTGGGCGAATTCCTCAAGCCGTTGTCCGACGCCGGCGTGGATATTTTCCACTGCTCGACACGGCGCTTCTGGGAGCCGGAGTTCGACGGTTCCGAACTGAACCTGGCCGGCTGGACCCGCAAACTCACCGGCAAGCCCACCATCACTGTCGGCAGCGTCGGCCTGGATGGCGAGTTCCTGCAGTTCATGGTCAACACCGACAAAGTCGCGCAACCGGCCAGCCTGGAGAAGCTGCTGGAGCGCCTGAACAATGATGAGTTCGACCTGGTGGCGGTGGGGCGCGCGCTGCTGGTGGATCCGGACTGGGCGCAAAAAAGTGCGTGAAGGGCGCGAGCAGGAGATCTTGCCATTCAGTCGTGAGGCGTTGATGACCCTGGTTTAAGCGGCGCCTTCCAGGGCCTCATCGCGGGCAAGCCTTGCTCCCACAGTATTATCAGCTGTTCACAAGTAATGTGTTCACTGAAGTCCCATGTGGGAGCAAGGCTTGCCCGCGATGCTTTTCAGCGTGGCGACACTGCTTGTGGCAACGGCAGTTCGCTCTGACAAACCCCGCGCAACTGCGCCTCGAACTGCTCGATCACCGACGCCCAGCCCTGGCGGCTGGCGTGTTGGCGGGCATTGAGCCGCACGCACCGTAAGGCCTCGCGCTCATCCAGCAACCAGCGGGCCGCGTCGCAGAAGGCTTCTTCATCCCCCCGGCATTGCAAGTACGCCGTTGTAACCATGACGGATGTGTTGCGCCGCCGCGGCCTGATCGTAGGCCACCACGCCCAGCCCGGACGCCAGCGCCTCCAACACCACGTTGCCGAAGGTTTCGGTCAGGCTCGGAAAGACAAACACATCCCCGGACGCATAATGGCTGGCCAGCGCTTCGCCGCGTTGCGAGCCACAAAAGATCGCTTCAGGCAGTTCCTGCTCCAGCGCGGACCTTTGCGGGCCGTCGCCGACCACCACCAGTTTCATCCGTCGCTGCGGGAAAGCGCTGCACAGTGTGGCGAAACAGCGCTTGAGCAACCCGAGGTTTTTCTCTGGTGCCAGGCGTCCGACATGGAACACGGCGATGTCGTCGTCGCCCAGGCCCCACGCCTCACGCAGGCTCGCTGAACGCTTGATCGGATGGAACAGTTGACTGTCCACGCCGCGAGACAGCAGTGCCACGCGCTCGAAGTGGCGTCGCTCCAGTTCCAGGCGCTGGCTGAGGCTGGGCACCAGGGTCAGGCTGGAGCGGTTGTGAAACCAGCGCAGGTAATGGGTGAGCCCGCGACTCAACAGCCCGAGGCCGTACTGCTGGGTGTATTGCTGGAAGTTGGTGTGGAAACCACTGACCACCGAGATGCCCAGGCGTCGTGCCGCGCGCAGTGCCGACAAACCCAGCGGCCCTTCCGTGGCGATGTACAGTACGTCCGGACGATGGCGTTTCCAGCGCCTGAGCAGTTTGTGCATGGACGCCTGGCCCCATTGCAAACCCGGATAGCCCGGTAGCGGCCAGCCCCGGCACAGCAGCAACTGCTCGTCACTGGCCTGGCGTCGGTCGTCGACCTGGCGAGGCCGTATCAGTTCGACTTGATGCCCACGGGCACGCAGGCCGTCGTACAGGCGGCCCAGGGTATTGGCCACGCCATTGATTTCCGGCGGGAAGGTTTCAGTGATCAGGGTAATGTGCAGGGGTGTGGTCATGACCCCAGTGTCGACCGGGGCCATTTCGTCATTGTGACGCCAGGATGATGGATTTGTGACCGACTCAGCCCTGCCGGGCCAACGCGGTCTCGGCGCCTTGCTCGCGCACCCAGAACAACGTCGCCCCAGCCACCGCCGCCGGCATCATCAGGATGTTCACCACTGGGATCAGCAGCACCAGGTACACGCTGCCGCCAAAGCCCAGGCTCTGCCAGCGTTTTTCCCGCAGCCAGGCGAGCATCTCGTTCCAGCCCAGCTTGTGGTTGTCCGCCGGGTAGTCGATGTACTGGATCGCCATCATCCACACGCCGAACAGCAGCCACAGCGGTGCCGCCACCAGGTTGACCACAGGGATGAACGACAGCACGAACAGCCCCAGGGCGCGGGGCAGGAAGTAGCCAAGCTTGCGCGCTTCCCGGCCAAGGGTACGCGGGATCATGGCGATCAACTCGCCCCAACTGAACGCCGGGAAGTCGTCTGTGCCGCGGACGACCACTTCGACTTTCTCCGCGAGAAAACCGTTGAACGGTGCGGCGATGATGTTGGCGAGCATGGTGAAGGTGAAAAACACCATCAGTACGACGAGCACCACGAACAGCGGCCAGAGAATGTAGCTGAGGAAACTCAGCCAGTCCGGCAGCGACGGCATCAGCGTATCGACCCACAGGCTGAACTGATGGCCGGCCAGGTAAATCAAGCCGACGAACAGCACCAGGTTGATCGCCAGGGGCAAGAGCACGAACAGGCGCAGGCCCGGGCTCAAGACCAGCTTGAGGCCTTCTCGCAAATATTGCGGGCCGGACAGGACGGGGGCGGGCATAGGTGGCTCCGAGCGAAGGTGAACGCGCCGACCTTACCGGCTTTGCCCCGCCTGGGAAAGCGGCGACATGGCGTGTAACAACGTTTCTTGCGCTGAAGGCGCCTATTGGAAGGACCGCTGAGCATAGAGCTCACCTATGAGCTGGATTGTTAAACCGTATTTCCTTAATCTTCGCTCCCTCGATACGCTGCACCCATTCTTTTTCAGGACTGTCGAAACCAGCCTTCCCCAAGTGCGTCAACGGTCCTTTTTTATTCACGCCGCTCACCCGGCGTTCCGGCCCTCAAGGTCCGGTCAACAGGAGCAGGTCATGTCTGAAGTGCGTCATTCGCGAGTGATTATTCTCGGTTCCGGCCCTGCCGGTTACAGCGCTGCGGTTTATGCGGCCCGTGCCAACCTCAAGCCGCTGCTGATCACCGGCATGCAGGCCGGCGGTCAATTGACCACCACCACCGAAGTCGACAACTGGCCGGGCGACGTCCACGGCCTGACCGGCCCGGCGCTGATGGAGCGCATGAAAGAACACGCCGAGCGTTTCGAGACCGAAATCGTTTTCGACCACATCAATGCCGTGGATTTCGCCGCCAAGCCCTACACCCTGACCGGCGACAGCGCGACCTACACCTGCGATGCCCTGATCATCGCCACCGGTGCCAGCGCTCGTTACCTGGGCCTGCCGTCGGAAGAAGCCTTCATGGGCAAAGGTGTTTCCGCCTGCGCCACCTGCGACGGTTTCTTCTACCGCAACAAGCCAGTGGCAGTGGTCGGTGGCGGCAACACCGCGGTCGAGGAAGCGCTGTACCTGGCGAACATCGCCAGCACGGTCACCCTGATCCACCGTCGCGAAACCTTCCGCGCCGAGAAGATCCTGATCGACAAGCTCAATGCCCGCGTGGCCGAAGGCAAGATCATCCTCAAGCTCAACGCAACCCTGGACGAAGTGCTGGGCGACAACATGGGCGTGACCGGTGCCCGCCTGAAAAACAACGACGGCAGCTTTGACGAGATCAAGGTTGACGGCGTCTTCATCGCCATCGGCCACACCCCGAACACCTCGCTGTTCGAAGGCCAGCTGGAACTCAAGGACGGCTACCTGGTGGTCAAGGGTGGGCGCGACGGTAACGCTACCGCTACCAGCGTCGAAGGTATCTTCGCGGCCGGCGACGTGGCTGACCACGTCTACCGCCAAGCCATCACCTCGGCCGGCGCCGGCTGCATGGCGGCCCTGGACACCGAGCGCTACCTGGATGGCCTGCAGAACGCTTCGTTCTGATCCATCCGCATAAAAAAAAACCGGCTTCGGCCGGTTTTTTTACTTAGGCTCCACGCAAACCTGTGGGAGCGGGCTTGCTCGCGAATGCGGTGTGTCAGTCAACACTGTGCTGGCTGATCCCCCGCATTCGCGAGCAAGCCCGCTCCCACAAGTTTTTTGGTGTGATCAGAAACACCGCATTTCAGGCCAACTTAGCCAGGCACGCTTCCAGAATATCCAAGCCCTCTTCCAACACCGCCGCCTCGGTCGTCAACGGCGCCAGCAGCCGAATGATATGCCGCGATTTACCACTGGGCATCAGCAGCAAGCCCGACTCCCGTGCCAGGGCCAGCAACTGCGTCAGTTGTGCCGAGGCCGGTGTGCCGTCGGCGTGGGCCAGTTCTATACCGCGCATCGCGCCGACGCCGGTCAGGCGGCCCAGGTAGGGCGTTAGCCCACGACGCCGCCAGGATTCGTAGCGGCTGACGATCGCCTCTTCCTGTTGCGAGCCCCAGGCGTGCAGGTTGGCGTCGGTCATTTCATCCAGGGTCGCCAGGGCGGCGGCGCAGGCGATGGGGTTGCCGGAATAAGTGCCGCCCAGGCCGCCCTTGGGCAGGTTGTCCAGCAGCGCCTTGCGTCCCACCACAGCCCCCAGAGGCACGCCGCCGGCAATACTTTTGCCCAGCAGAATCAGGTCTGGTTCGATGCCCAGTCGCGAGAACGCAAAGCGTTGGCCGGTGCGGCCGAAGCCGGACTGGATCTCATCGATGATCAGCACAATGCCCTTCTCGTCGCAGAACTGTCGCAGGGCCTGGGCGAAGGCTATGTCCATCGCCAGGAAGCCGGCTTCGCCCTGCACCGGTTCGACAATGAAACAGGCCACGTCACTCACATCGATCTCGACGCTGAACAGCCGCTCCATGGCCTTCAAGGCCTCTTCGCAGGTTACGCCGTTGTCCTGGCTGGGGTAGGGCAGGTGATACACCGGCCCGGGCAATACGCCGACTTTCTGTTTGTAGGGCGCGACCTTGCCGTTGAGGTTGAGGGTCGCCAGGGTGCGGCCGTGAAAAGCACCGTCAAACGCGATCACAGCGGTACGGCCCGTGGCACCACGCACGATCTTCAAGGCGTTTTCTGCCGCCTCGGCGCCGCTGTTGGTGAGCATGCCGCTGACCGGGTAATCCACCGGGACAAACGTCGCCAGGCGCTCCATCAACTCAATGTAGGGGGCGTGGGGAGCGGCATTGAAGGCGTAGTGAGTCAGCCGGGTCGCTTGTTCACGGATCGCCTCGACGATGCGTGGATGACAATGGCCGAGGTTCAACACACCGATGCCGCCGACGAAATCGATGTAGCGTTTACCGTTGGTGTCCCAGACCTCGGCATTTTTGCCATGGCTGAGGCTGACGGGATGCACGATGGAGATCGACTGGCTGATGGTTTCGCTGCTCATGGATGACGGCTCGGACGGAGGAGAAATTTCCGTTATCTAAGCCGCGAGCAGAGGGGAGCCGGCAAACGAAATAAAGTTGCCGGGTCAATCTTAAAAGTCGGGATGTGGTGAGGTGCCACTGACTTGGGATGTGCACTGTGGCGAGGGAGCTTGCTCCCGCTGGGGCGCGAAGCGGCCCCGAAACCTGGCAACCCGGAGTGTCAGGCAAATTGAGTTTGACTGTTTGGGGCTGCTGCGCAGCCCAGCGGGAGCAAGCTCTCCCTCGCCACAAAAGCGGACCCCGTCACAAAAGCGGGACGATCAGCGCCGTTGCAGCGGCTGCGCCTCGAATTGCACACCCGCCAGCCCATGGACCATCAGCGCGCGGATATTGCCGTGGTCACTGCCCTCGGGCGTGGCCAGCACCGAACGGTAGTGTTCGCCAAACGCCAGCAGCGCTTCTTCATCGCTCAGGCCTTCGAGCAGGGCCAGGCCCAGGGTCTTGCACGAGCCTTCGTTCTGCCCGGCGGCGTTTTGCACGCCGCCGTTGTCGAAGGCCTGGGGTTGGTAGTCGTAGCCGGCGGCGATAAAGGCCAGGGTGTCGGCGAAGGCATGTTCGCCGCTCTTGAGGCGGGTACGCAGGGTATTGAGATCAGGCATCGGGTTTTCCTTTGGCGAACGCCGCCTGTTGTTCGGCGCTGGCTTCTTTCTGGTATTGGGCTTTCCACTCGGCGTACGGCATGCCGTAGACCACTTCGCGGGCGTCGTCGAGGCTGACCTCGATCTGGCGTTCATCGGCGGCGGCCTTGTACCACTTGGACAGGCAGTTGCGGCAGAAGCCGGCGAGGTTCATCAGGTCGATGTTCTGCACATCCTTGCGGCTGTCCAGGTGGGCAACCAGCCGACGGAAAGCGGCGGCTTCGAGCTCGAGGCGTTGTTGGTCGTTCATGATGGTCTCTGACGAACAGCTTCAAGCGGCGTGCTTCAAGCTGTGGGATGGATTGCAGTGACGACAAGCTTACCGCTTGAGGGCTGCGTCTGAAAACGCGCCGCTCAGCGGCTTGCCGCAAGGGTAATCGACACCGACTCGGCGAATCGCAAGGCGTGGGGCTTGTCGACTTCGACTTCGGCGTACAGCACCGACTCGTTGGCCATGACCAGGTCGAGCAATTCCTGGGTCAGGCGTTCGAGCAGGGCGAAGCGGTTGCCTTCCACGTGGGCGATGATTGCCTTGGTAATGGTGCGGTAGTTCAGCGCATGGTCGATGTCGTTGTCGCGCACCGCCTCCTGGGCGGCGTAGAGGATGGTCAGGTTGATCAACACATCCTGCTTGTTGAGGATTTCATCCTCGTTGATCCCGATGAAGGTGCGCAGACGCAGGTCCTTGACCTTGATGCGTGCCATGGCTGGCTGAAGTTGTGGCATTTACTTGCTCCGTCGAATCAATTGCAGGAACTCCTGGCGCGTGGTGCTGGAATCGCGAAAAGCGCCGAGCATCACCGAGGTGTTCATGGTCGAGTTCTGTTTTTCGACACCGCGCATCATCATGCACATGTGCTGGGCCTCGATCACCACCGCCACGCCAGCGGCCTGGGTGACTTGCTGCACCGCGTCGGCGATTTGCCGGGTCAGGTTCTCCTGGATTTGCAGGCGGCGGGCGAACATGTCCACCAGCCGGGCGATCTTCGACAGCCCCAGGACCTTGCCCGTAGGAATATAAGCCACATGGGCCTTGCCGATGAAGGGCAACAGGTGATGTTCGCAGAGTGAATAGAGTTCGATGTCGGCGACGATGATCATTTCATCGCTGTCAGAGGCGAACAGCGCGCCATTGACGATCTGCTCGACGCTTTGTTCATAACCATGGCAAAGGTACTGCATGGCCTTGGCGGCACGAGCCGGGGTATCGAGCAGCCCCTCGCGCTCGGGGTTTTCCCCCAGGCCGATGAGGATCTCGCGGTAGTTCTGGGGCAGGGATAGCGTCATGGTGCATCCTCGAAACAAGGCTATTTGACGTGCCGCCCGCCGTTGACGGTCAGGGTCGTGCCGGTGACATAAGGGTTGTCCAGCAGATAACGCAGGCTCTGGTAGATCACTTCGCTGCCGGGTTCGATACCCAGCGCGGACTTGGCCAGGGCCTTGGCGCGGTAAGTCGCGTCGTCCTCGGGGTTGAACAGTAGCAGGGCAGGGGCGATGCCGTTGACCTTGATCGCCGGTGCGAACTTCGCCGCGAACGACAGTGTCAGGCTTTCCAGGCCAGCCTTGGTGGCGCAGTAGGCGATATGCCGGGCGCTGCCCTTGCGGGTCACGTCATCGCTGATGTGCACGATATCTGCCGGCGTTGAACGCTGCAGTAGCTCGGCGCTGTGCAGGTTGATCAGGTATGGCGCGAGCATGTGCACGCCGAACATGGCGTTGAGGGCCGCCGCTTCGCTGCCCGGACTTTCGGCCAGCCAGGCCGAGGCGTTGTGCACGATGGCGCGCAGCCGGTCGGTGTGCTGCTTGAGTTGTTCGATAAAGGCCAGGATCCCCGCTTCGCTGGATAAGTCGGCGAACAGCATCACCGCGCCCAGGTCCCGCAGCGTCTGCACGCCCGGGCGTTCGGTGCGATAGGTCGCAATCACCGGTTGCCCGTCTTCCAGCAATCGCCGGGCGCAATGCAGGCCGACGCGCTGGGCTGCGCCAGTGATCAGGATCGGAGCGGTGGCGCTGGACATAGGACGACTCGGTTCGCGGCAAGAGCAAAACTATAACAGCGCCGCAGGGTGTGTCCTATGTACAAAGGTGAATCCAGTGCTGTCTTGTGGGAGCATCAGTGATTCTGAGTCGCCGGCAACCTTCGCTGCGGCGCGCCGTTGAGCCAGTTCGCCAGCAGATGGGTCGACATCGGGATAAACAGGTAGACCATCAGCGGCGTCAGGATCAGCGTGCTGATGAACACGCGGCTCAACAAACCCAGTTCGCCCAGCAGCGGCCCCAACAGGAAATTGAACAACAGCGACACGGGAAAGAACGCGAGCCAGATGGCCACGGCCTGTTTCCAACGGGGCGGACGCTGGCCGATCGTGCCAAACCAGCCATCGATGCCACGTACCCGGTGTTCGGAGGGGTGGGCAAACAGATCGCTGCCCCGTCCCAGCCAGGCCGTGCGTGAGGCGGAGTGTTCCCAGGCGTGCAGCGTCTGCTCGTCGGCAAAACGGAAGATAATCTGGAATTCATCGTCCTGGGGCGGTGGCGCGAGTACGCCGGAACCCAGGTAGCCGGGAAAATCGGTGGCCAGTTGTTCGCCTTCGCGCAACCAGGCGATCAGATCCTGATAGCGTCCATTGGCGACGCGGCGGGCAACCATCAGGGTGACGGGTGAGGTAGACATTATGCATCTCCGTAAGACAGGCGCGGCACTCCGGGTAGGAGGTTCGCGGGGGACGCCCCGGGGTGGTGGGTAGCGTCTGGTCGCCAAAAGACAGGCAAGGATTATTCCCGATTGCGCATAAAACAACAAAACCGCGCATTATCCTTGTCATGACATGTCTTGGGGGGAGTAAACTGGGATCCAATTTCCCAGCCGGAATTGTCTCCCCAATGAGTGTGATTACAGAAGATAGCTTTGTTTTCCAGGCATCAAATGCCTTGAAACGGGAAGATCTGTTCCCCATTCGTGAAGTCGCGCGCATGACCGGCGTGAATCCGGTGACCCTGCGCGCCTGGGAGCGGCGCTACGGTTTGATCCAGCCTACCCGCACCGAAAGCGGGCATCGCCTGTACTCGTTGGGCGATATTGATAAGGTGCGCAGCATTCTGGCGTGGATCGAACGCGGGGTGGCGGTAAGCAAAGTAGGAACGATCCTGGCGAAGACCGAGTCGGTGCAACCCGTCTCCACGCTGATTTCATCCGACCTGGTCAGGGCCGATCATGCCCGTTGGCAACAACAAGTGGCGGACGCGGTGGCCTGCTTTGACGATGTGGAGCTGGATCGCGTCTACGGGCAGGTCTTTTCCACCTACACCGTCCCGGTCGTATTCCAGGACATCCTGATGCCGCTCTGGCGCCAATTGATGCAGCGTCAGCAGGCGTTCGGACAAACCAGTGAATGGGTGTTTTTCGATGGTTTCCTGCGTTCGCGCATCATCCAGCGACTCTTGTTCAAGCGCGAAGGTACGTCGCCGCGTGTCCTGGTCTGCGCCATTGCCGATCATTGCCATGAGCTGGAGTTGCTGGTCACGGGGCTGTTCCTGTCCAAGGCGGAAGTGGGCGTCAGGCTGTTATCGATCGGCCTGCCGTTCGAGGAGCTGACCTTGGTGTGCCAGAAGATCCAGCCTGTGGCATTGGTGCTGGTTTCCAATCATGCGCCGGTCCCGGACTTGCCCAAGCGCCTGGGCAAATTGGCGATGAGCCTGGATTGTCCGCTGATGCTGGCCGGTGATGCATCTGACTTGGCGCAGGAAAGCCTGATGGGCTCGTCAATCGGTTGCCTGGGCAACGAAGGAGCGGTGATGCCCCAGCGCCTGCGTCAATTTCTGGCAGGCAACCTGGATACTTGAGTTAGAGATGCATGGTTGGATGGGTCAGGCGATGTTGCTGCAGGATGTACTGGCGCAGGCGTTCCGTCTCGTCCTGGTCATTCTGGCTCAGATGGTAGGCAAACAGGCCTTGATCGGTTTCCCGTTCGAAGGTGCCTCGTAACGAAATTCTCTCGTAGCCCGATGGGCTGAACCACAAGGCAAACTGCTTCGGCGGCTTGGCACGACTGCGGTTTTCCAGCAATACGCCCTTGCAGGACACTTCGTGGACCCACAGCGGTCCCGGTTGCCCCTTGATATTTTCCAGCGCTACCGGCTCTTC
The DNA here is from genome assembly GCF_013347965.1 of Pseudomonas bijieensis. Lineage (NCBI taxonomy): Bacteria > Pseudomonadati > Pseudomonadota > Gammaproteobacteria > Pseudomonadales > Pseudomonadaceae > Pseudomonas > Pseudomonas bijieensis. Next base: position 5,332,797 of record NZ_CP048810.1, read on the forward strand.
GAGCGCCAGGCGCCATGGGCGAATCTTCGGTCCGTCTTCGTAGATGCTCGGCACACCCAAGCGCAGGTGCATCGCATGGAATTCGTCTTCCACCAGATGCAGCGGAAAGGTCATCTGCTGGTTTTCGAAATTGGCTTGCAGCGTAACCTGCTCATTGGCGGCCAGACGTGTCAGCAAGTCACGGATCTGCGACCCACCGTTTACCAGCAAGCTCGACGTGACATCCCGCTCGTTCAACTGCGGGTTGTGTTGCATGGTGCGGATGAAATCCAGTTCATCCTGCGTCAGGAGGGCATCGCGCTGCATGATCTGCTCGAAATGATAATTTACATTTTCACTGGTGATTGTAGTGACTGACCATTAATTCGTGGTTTTGTTTACACCGTTCGTCGCTTCAAGCCGGGCAATTGTCTCTCGTGCTTCGGCCAGCTCCCGTTCCAGCTGGGCGACGCGTTGTTGAGCCTTGACCTGGGCCGTGACATCTTTTTGCACACCCACGAAATAGGTATGCCCGTCAGCCTGGTTTTTTACCGTGGACAGCGACAACTCATTCCAGAACGGCGTGCCGTCCTTACGGTAGTTGCGCAACACCTCGCGGCAAGCACCGCCCTCTTTCAAGGCCTGGCGAATAGGCTCCAGAGAGGCTTGGTCCCGATCACCCGATTGCAGGAACCGGCAATCCTGATAAAGGATTTCGTCGCGCTGATAGCCGGTCAATCGTTCGAAGGCCGGGTTCACGTAGATCAGGATGTTGTCTTCGCCTTCTTTTTCGGCGATGACAATTCCGTCGTTCGAAGCGTTGATGACCAGTTGCATCAGTTGAGCGTTGATCATGGAGAAAATCCCCTTTGAACGTCCGTGTTGGAGCTGCATTCTAGAAGAAATCGTTAGGCTGTCCACTGGCCATTATGGCTATCGAGAGCCATTCGCAGCCAGGCAGGTGCAACTGTTACTATCCCGGTTCTTTTTCAGCTTCAGGATCAGATTGATGAAAGTCGCCATCCTTTCCGGCTCGGTATACGGCACAGCCGAAGAAGTCGCCCGGCACGCCGCCAAACTGCTTCGCGATGCGGGTTTTGACGCCTGGCACGACCCTCGCGCGACCCTGGCGGATGTCCAGGCATTCGCGCCAGAGGCGCTGCTGGCGGTGACTTCCACGACCGGCATGGGTGAGTTGCCGGACAATTTGATGCCGTTGTATTCGACCATCCGCGACCAATTGCCAGGTTTTTTTCGCGGCTTGCCTGGCGCGGTGATCGGCCTGGGCGATGCCAGCTATGGGGATACCTTCTGCGCCGGCGGCGAGCAGATGTGCGAGCTGTTCGCCGAATTGGGCGTGCGTGAAATACTGCCGATGCTGCGTCTGGACGCCAGTGAAAGCGTCACACCGGAAACCGATGCCGAGCCGTGGCTCGCGGAGTTGATCGACACGTTGCGCCCTTGAAGCGCAGGCGCTGACTCGTTCGGCCAGTAAGCTGGCTGCCAATGCAACTACCGCCTCTGAAAGACCTGACTAGACTGATTTTCTTGCGTACGACGTTTCGATCGATACCTATAACAAGAAAACAGGGGCAGAGCCGTGAGCGTAGCGCCTATCCAAACGACACTCAGTATCAAGGAACAGGTCAGTGCGGCCGAATGGCAAACCCGGGTGGATCTTGCCGCCTGTTATCGGCTTGTCGCGCTGCATGGTTGGGATGACCTGATCTTCACCCATATTTCCGCGAAGGTCCCCGGTACCGAAGATTTCCTGATCAACCCGTTCGGGATGATGTTCCATGAGATCACCGCCTCGTGCCTGGTCAAGGTCGATCAGGCCGGCAACAAGCTGATGGACAGCCCCTACGAGATCAACCCGGCCGGTTACACCATTCACAGCGCGGTGCATGAGGTGCGCCATGATGTGGCCTGTGTGCTGCACACTCACACCGCCGCTGGCGTGGCGGTATCGGCACAGAAGCAGGGGGTGCTGCCGATCAGCCAGCAATCGCTGTTCGTGCTCTCGAGCCTGGCCTATCACGCCTACGAAGGGGTGGCCTTGAATCACGAAGAAAAGGCGCGCCTGCAGGCGGACCTGGGCCAGAGCAACTTCCTGATGCTGCACAACCATGGCCTGCTGACCTGTGGCGGGACCATCGCCGATACCTTCCTGATGATGTTCACCTTCCAACGAGCCTGTGACATCCAGGTCCTGGCCCAGAACGGTGGGGCCGAACTGATTGCCATCGAGCCACAGATCCTGGCCGGCGCCCGGGCGATGATCGCCGGGGTGACCAAAAGCGCCCAGGGCATGGGCGGCGCGTTGGCCTGGCCGGCTTTGCTGCGCAAGCTCGATCAACAAGACGCCGGGTATAGAAGCTGATGCCTCCGGCGCAGATTCCCCTGCGTATCTGGCGCCAGCGCAGCCAGATCTTCATGTTCCGTGGCCATGCCATCCGTTACTGGGTGGCGGGGCAGGGCGAGCCGTTGCTGCTGATCCACGGTTTCCCCACCGCCAGTTGGGATTGGCATTACCTGTGGCAACCGTTGGCGCAACGCTACCGGGTGATCGCTTGTGACATGCTCGGTTTCGGCGACTCCGCCAAGCCGACGGATCACGTCTACAGCCTGCTGGAGCAGGCCGATCTGCAACAGGCCTTGCTGGCGCACCTGAGCGTGAAGGACGAACTGCATGTGCTAGCCCACGATTACGGTGACAGCGTGGCCCAGGAGCTGCTTGCACGGCATTACGAAGCGCGCATCCGTCTTGCCAGTTGTGTCTTTCTCAATGGTGGCCTGTTCCCGGAAACCCATCGTCCGGTCCTGGCCCAGAAACTCTTGCTCAGCCCCCTGGGCTGGCTGTTGGGGCGGGCGTTCTCCCGGGAGAGCCTGGTCAGCAGTTTCCGGCAGATTTTCGGCCCCAAGACCCGCCCCACGGAAAGCGAACTGGATGATTTCTGGAGCCTGGTAGAAGCCCATCACGGTCCGCGGATCATGCATAAACTCATCAGCTATATTCCCGAGCGCCGTGTGCAGCGCGATCGCTGGGTACAGGCGATGCAGCGCGGCGATGTGCCGTTGCGGGTGATCGACGGCGCGGTCGACCCGATTTCCGGTGAGCACATGGTGGCGCGCTACGAGGCCCTGATCCCCAACCCTGACACGGTGCTGTTGCCTGACATCGGGCATTACCCGCACACCGAGGCCCCGGTGCAGGTGCTCAAGCATTACCTGGCCTTTCGTGAGGCCATCGCCACGCCGCGCAGACAAATGGCCTGTTCATGACGACACCCTGCGGGAGCGAGCCCGGGTGGGAGCGATTGTGAATACAGAATTTTTGGGCAACAGAAATCCCTTGTGGGAGCGAGCCTGCTCGCGATAGCGGTGCTGCGGCCAGCAGGAAAATCGAATGTGCCGCCGTGGCTTGGGCCTGCATCATCCCCCCGCCTTATCGGCCACCATTCACTCGCAACCGTGTTGATTGTGACCGGCCCACTTGTGCCGGACACTCGTGCCCATTGTCCTGTCCGCCTGCTGGAGTTCTGCCATGAGTGAGTCTGTGCGCTTCGAAGATAAAGTCGTGATCGTCACGGGAGCCGGCGGCGGCCTGGGACGCGCCCATGCGCTGCTGTTCGCCAGGCAAGGCGCGAAAGTGCTGGTCAACGACCTTGGCGGCTCGGCCCAGGGCGAAGGGGCCAACGCCTCGGCAGCAGATCGGGTGGTCGCCGAAATCCGCGAGGCGGGCGGCATCGCCGAGGCCAACCACGACTCGGTGACCGATGGCGACAAGCTTGTACAAAATGCCCTCGACGCATTCGGTCGCGTCGATGTGGTGGTTAATAACGCCGGGATTCTGCGGGACAAGACGTTCCACAAAATGGACGACGCCGATTGGGACCTGGTCTATCGCGTCCACGTCGAGGGCGCCTACAAGGTGACCCGGGCCGCCTGGCCGCATCTGCGTGAGCAAAACTACGGGCGGGTGATCTTCACCGCTTCCACCTCTGGCATCTATGGCAACTTCGGCCAATCCAACTACGGCATGGCCAAGCTCGGTCTTTATGGCCTGACGCGGACCCTGGCCATCGAAGGCCGCAAGAACAATATCCTGGTCAATGCCATCGCCCCCACCGGCGGCACCCGCATGACCGAAGGCCTGATCCCGCCGCAGGTATTCGAACAACTCAAGCCTGAACTCGTCAGCCCGCTGGTGGTGTACCTGGCCAGTGAGAACTGCCAGGAAACTTCTGGCCTGTTCGAAGTGGGCGGCGGCTGGATGGGCAAGGTGCGCTGGGAGCGCAGCCTGGGGGCGGGCTTCGACCCGCGTAAAGGCTTTTCGCCCGAAGACGTCGCCGCCCATTGGCAGCAGATCTGCGACTTTGAAAATGCGGTACACCCGAACGACAACCTGGAAGCCTTGAAGGAAATGATGGCGAATCTGCAACGCCACGCCATTTAAACTTCATGGCCTGGGCCGGTTGCCGTCAGCGGCGGCAACCGTGCTCATGGAAAATACTTTTTCACCAGGGCCGCCAGGTTCGCGGCGGTCTCGATATCCATCACACCATCATATTTGGCCGGACGAAAGTGCAGCTGGAAGGCGCGCACCAGGCGCTGGAAGCCCGCGCTTGTCGTGGCCGCCGAGGTGTCATAGCCATATTTTTTGAACAGTGTGAGCAATTGTTCGCGAAGAGGGATTCCGCTGGCTTGGTAAGCCTGCAAAAAAGTCTTTTGAGTAGTGTCATCGAACCAGGCGCCGATACCCTTGAGATACAACGCGTGCCAGGGGAACATCGGACCTGGATCACTCTTTCGCCCGGCGGCGATGTCCGAATGCGCCACCACGTTGACCGGGCTGATGTCGGGGTAGCGCTTGAGAATATCCGCCGCGAGATATTCGATCGCCTCGATTTGCTGTTCCTTATAGGGCGGAAAGGTAAATTGCCCCTGGTTATCGGTCGCCAAATTGACAATTTCCACGCCGATCGAGCTGTCGTTCAGGTTGCTGCGATTCCCCCAACTGCTTACACCTGCATGCCAGGCCCGCTGGTTTTCGTCTACCAGGTTGAAAATCTGCGGTTCCTTGAAACCTGCTTTCAAATAGGTGGGATCGCAAAAGTCGGGAATCAGGTAATGGGCGCTGACCGAAGGGCCAGTCAGTGCATTGATGGACGATGTGAAGTTGCCGGCGGTGTAATGGAAAACCAAAAAACGAACGCGACTATTATGGCCTTTTTTTGAGCGATAGCTTGTATTGTTTATTTGCATTCTCGATAACTCGCTGTTCAATAAATCGAAGCGAAGTGCTGCGATTGATTTCAGCGTAACAGTGGATTTTTTATGTGCACGTAGTTGGGTTCTGGTTTTATTGTAGGAACGGGCGCTAAGAGGCTAAGGATTATTAATGATGGCGATAGAAAACCCTTTTGCTGCGCGGGCTGTCAGCAGCAAAAGGGCGTTGATTTATACAGGGTCAGGGCTGCCTGAAGCCTGGTTTTCCGTTGGCAGTACGCCAGCTTTTTATCTCATTTACTATCGCTTCTGAGCTTTCCTTACCGGGCTCTGGATAGAATAGTAAATCTGACCCGGCGGGATGTTCTGAGATTCTCTCGAATTCTAGTACTGCCTCGATATCGGCTTCTTCTGAAGGATAATTTCCCTCTGAGATTTCTACTACAAAGGCGAGGAATTCTTTCTCAGTTATGTCTGTTATTGATTTTTTAATAGTTTGGGCGCTCTATGAATTTCAATGTGTCTTTTAGGGTAGAAAAGGTGCATCTCGTTTTCTACTGATGGGAAAGGGGCCAAATACTACGGGTTCGGTAGATCAATGCGCGGTATTGTGACCCCTGCTGCTTAATCAGCGGCAGGGAGTGTTCAAATATTAGAGAGTCAGGATTGCTTGAAACACACGCGGTCGTTCATGGCTATTTGCTTAGTCCCCCATCCTGGGCGACCAAGGAAAACTATAAGTTCGATCTCTAAATGCAGGCAGGTGAGCCTTTCCGACAACACTGTAGGAAACAAGAAATTTTAACTTGGAAATAACCCCACATAAAAAAGGCCGCTGCCAAAAGCAGCGGCCTAAACATGACGTTGCAAAGGAGCTACAAACCAACGTCGCTAAGCACGGGATGATGGACCAATAAGCAATCCATCCGAATGACGGTGCGCCAGGCATGAGGGATGCCATGACGACTTGGGCTTGCAGGCCCGTTGCCCTGCAAGCCCGGCCAGCATAGGCATCGAGCCCGGTGGGAAACAGCCCGGATCCGGACATGCACCGTTGCAGGGCGCGTAACAGTCGCAGGCCGGGCATGAATATGCGCGGCGCTGATGACCCATCATCCAGACCGTCCATGCACGGCGCAAAGGCCCGCCGTGCAAGGGCTGTAATCCTTTTTAGGTACAGCGCGAATACCTCCTTGGTGCGCTTATCGCCCATGGCGTGCGGCAGTAGGGTGAAGCCTCTGTCACTCACCGGGGAAGACGCATGACAACAATAACAATGCGCGCCATCTTCAAGCCGCAGGCGCTGGCCGTCGCGGTGGCCTTGGGTTGCTGTGCCCAGGCGCAGGCCGTTTCATTCAACATTGGCGAGATCGAGGGTCAGTTCGATTCGTCGCTGTCCGTGGGCGCGAGCTGGGGCATGCGCGATGCCGACAAGGACTTGGTCGGCACGGTCAACGGCGGCCGGGGCCAGTCCTCCACCGGTGATGATGGGCGGCTGAATTTCAAGAAAGGCGAGACCTTTTCCAAAATCTTCAAGGGCCTGCACGACCTCGAACTCAAGTACGGCGATACCGGTGTGTTCGTGCGCGGCAAGTACTGGTACGACTTCGAACTCAAGGATGAAGGCCGCGAGTTCAAGGACATCAGCGACAGCAATCGCAAGGAAGGCGCCAAGTCCTCGGGGGCACAGATTCTCGATGCCTTCGTCTATCACAATTATTCCATCGCCGATTTGCCGGGCACCGTGCGCGCCGGCAAGCAGGTGGTCAGTTGGGGGGAGAGTACCTTCATCGGTAACTCCATCAACAGCATCAACCCGGTGGACGTGTCCGCGTTCCGTCGCCCTGGTGCGGAGATCAAGGAAGGCTTGATCCCGGTGAACATGCTGTTCGCTTCCCAGGGCCTGACCGACAAGCTCACTATCGAAGGTTTCTACCAGTTGGAGTGGGACCAGACCGTGGTGGATAACTGCGGCACGTTCTTCGGCAACGATGTGGTGGCCGATGGCTGCACCACTGGCTACACTGTGGGCAGCCCGGCGATTGCGCCGTTCGTGCCATTGACCCAGGCATTTGGCCAGGATATCCAGGTCTCCAGTGAAGGGGTGATCATTCCCCGTGGCGGTGACCGCGACGCCCGCGACTCCGGCCAGTGGGGCACGGCGTTGCGCTGGCTCGGCGATGACACCGAGTACGGCCTGTACTTCATGAACTACCACAGCCGTACGCCTACCGTCGGGACGACCACGGCGGGGCTCTCGACGCTGGCGGCGTTGCCGGGCATGGTCGCGATTGCCAACGGCCTGGCGCCTGGCAGCGGTGCGGGTCTGGCGCAGAGTGTGATGCTGGGGCGTGGTGGGTATTATCTTGAATACCCGGAAGACATCCGCCTGTACGGCGCCAGTTTCTCCACGACGTTGCCCACCGGCACCGCGTGGACCGGGGAAGTCAGCTATCGTCCCAACGCGCCGGTTCAGGTCAATACCAACGACCTGACCCTGGCCCTGGTCAACCCGATTGCCGGTGGCGCGGCGTCGCCCATCGCAACCGCACCGGGTGCCGACAACACCGGTTACCGGCGCAAGGAAGTGACCCAGGTCCAGAGCACCCTGACGCACTTCTTCGATCAGGTGCTGGGGGCTGATCGCCTGACCGTGGTCGGCGAGGCGGCGGTGGTGCATGTCGGTGGCCTGGAGTCCAAGGACAAGCTGCGTTATGGCCGTGATTCGGTCTATGGCCAGTATGGCTTCCGGGGTGACACCGATGGCTTCGTCACCTCGACGTCCTGGGGCTATCGCGCCCGGGCGATTCTTGATTATTCCAACGTGATCGGCGGGGTGAACTTCAAGCCCAACGTGTCCTGGTCCCATGACGTGGCCGGCTATGGCCCCAACGGTCTGTTCAACGAAGGCGCCAAGGCGGTCAGCGTTGGTGTCGATGCCGATTACCGCAACACCTACACCGCCAGCTTGAGCTACACCGACTTTTTTGGCGGCGATTACAACGTTCTCGAAGACCGCGACTTCCTCGCGTTGAGCTTCGGCGTGAACTTCTGATCTGGCTGACAAGGAAAACCCAATGCGCAAGATGATCCTGCAATGCGGTGCCCTGGCCTTGAGCCTGCTGGCCGCGAACGTGATGGCGGCGGTCTCGCCGGATGAAGCGAACAAACTGGGCACCAGCCTGACGCCGTTGGGCGCGGAAAAAGCCGGCAATGCCGATGGCTCGATCCCGGCCTGGACTGGCGGTATTCCGAAAAATGCCGGAGCCGTGGACAGCAAGGGCTTTTTGGCCGACCCATTTGCCAATGAAAAACCGCTGTTCACCATCACCGCCGCGACTGTGGACAAGTACAAGGACAAGCTGTCCGAAGGCCAGGTCGCGATGTTCAAGCGTTACCCGGAAACCTACAAGATCCCGGTCTACCCGACTCATCGCAGCGTCGGCTTGCCACCGGAAATCTATGAGTCGGCCAAGCGCAGCGCCCTTAACGTGAACGCCATCAACGATGGTAATGGCCTGGCCAATTTCACCGGCAACCGCTACTACGCCTTCCCGATTCCCAAGAATGGTGTGGAAGTGTTGTGGAACCACGTCACCCGCTATCACGGCGGTAACCTGCGGCGCATCATCACCCAGGCCACGCCGCAGACCAATGGCAGCTTCACACCGATCCGCTTTGAAGAAGAAATTGCCGTGCCGTTCCTGATCAAGGACGCCGACCCGGAAAAGGCCAGCAACGTATTGACCTATTTCAAGCAGGAGGTGACTGCTCCGGCACGCCTGGCCGGCAACGTGCTGTTGGTGCATGAAACCCTCGACCAAGTGAAGGAACCACGCCTGGCCTGGATCTACAACGCCGGCCAACGCCGGGTGCGTCGCGCCCCGCAAGTGGCTTACGACGGCCCGGGTACCGCCGCCGATGGTCTGCGTACTTCCGACAACTTTGACCTGTTTTCCGGCGCGCCGGACCGTTACGACTGGAAGCTGATCGGCAAGAAGGAAATGTACATCCCGTACAACAGCTACAAGCTCGATTCGCCAAGCCTCAAGTACGACGACGTGATCAAGGCCGGCCACATCAACCAGGACCTGACCCGCTATGAATTGCACCGGGTCTGGGAAGTGGTCGGCACGGTCAAGCCGAGTGAGCGGCACATCTATGCCAAGCGCCACATGTACTTCGACGAGGACAGCTGGCAGGCGGCGCTGGTGGATCACTACGACGGTCGCGGCCAACTGTGGCGTGTTGCCGAAGGTCATGCCCAGTTCTACTACGACCATCAGAACCCGGGCTACACCCTGGAGGCGCTCTACGACATCATCGCTGGTCGCTACATCGCGCTGGGGATGAAGAACGAAGAGAAACACAGCTACGAGTATGGCTTCGAAGCCAGGGCCGCCGACTACACGCCGGCAGCGCTGCGTTCGACCGGGGTTCGCTAAGGTCTGGCAGCCAACTGTGGCGAGGGGATTTATCTGTGGGACAAGCCTTGCTCCCACAGTAAATCCTCTCTTCATCAGGTTGTGCCTGACTTGATGATCATGATCGACCGGCAGCGCTCCTGCCGGTCGTTTTTTTATGGGCGCCAATCAGCGCGCTGAATACTTCTCCAAAGCTTGGCGACACAGGACTAGGGTGGTGAGATAACAATAAACAGGATCTTCCCACATGACCGCCATGACCCCGTGTCCGGACCGTCCAGGATTGCTGCCTCGCCTGTCCTCGACGCATGTGCCGCGGCGGTCCCTGAGCGAGCCGCTGCTGACTTCCGAAGCGCGGGTAAAACTGCTCTGCGCGCCGGCGGGCAGTGGCAAGAGTGCATTGTTCGCCGAATGCTTCCTGCAGGCTCCCCCCGGTTGTCGCTTGCATTGGTTGCCCCTGTGGGGCGCGGCGTTGAGCGCGGTGCAAATGTGCGAGCACTTGGCGCAGACCCTCGGCTTGCCGAGGCTGGATGAAGCGGGGCTACTGGCCCACCTGGCGCGTTTGCAAACCCCCACGTGGTTGTTCCTGGATGATTACTGCCGGGTGCCGAATCCAGAACTGGACCAGTTGCTTGACCGTCTGTTGAATAACAGCAGTCCGGCGTTGCATCTGTGGTTGAATGGCCGCCGTCGGCCCCACTGCAACTGGCCGCGGCTGTTACTCGATGACGAGCTGCACGAGTTCGATGCGCAGGCGTTGTTCTTCACCCCTGACGATGTCCTGCCATTGCTTCGTCACCTGCCCGGTCCTCAGGCTGCCCGCACTGCCCGTGAGGTGATCCAGCGCAGTGGCGGCTGGTGTGCCGGGGTACGCATCACCCTGCTCGAGCGTTGCGAATGGGCACGCAGTCATGCAACGCCAGGGCGGCCCGGGACCTTGCTCGACTACCTGGAGTACGAACTGTTCAGCACGCTGACCCCGGACCTGGCGCAGGCCTGGCGTGTGCTGGCGCGTTTGCCGCGCTTCAATGCCCGGCTGTGCGAGCATCTGTTCGGCGACACCGTGGGCGCTGAGTGCCTGCCGTTGTTGCTGGACCTGGGGTGTTTCATCGAGCCGTGGGAGCAGACATCGGACTGGTTGCAGATATTCCCGGCCCTGGCTCGGCTGGTCCGTGAAGAGCCCTGGTCGCAAGGGCGTTCCTGGCATCGCCGGGCCTGCCAATGGTTTGCTGCCGAGCAGGACTGGCAAATGGCGTTCGAGCAAGCCCTGTTGGCCGGAGAGTTCGAGACGGCCGTGAGTTTCTTGCAGCATCTGAGCTTCGAACACGTCTTGCAGCGCCGCAACGTCGTGCTGTTGTTGGGCTTGCATGATCAACAAGGCGAAGCGCTGACCCTTGGTACGCCGCAATCGGTGGGGTTGGTCACCGCTGCGCTGCTGTTCGCCGGCCGTTTCGACCAGGCCTCGGCATGTATTGAACAACTGGCCAGGTTCATGCCCCAGCCTTCAGCCTGTCGGCAGCGACAGGTGCTGGCAAGGTGGCAGGTCTTGCAGGGCTGGTTGCTGCACCTCTCGGGCGATGGCGAGCGGGCGCGTGAGCACTTCCTCCAAGCCCAGGGCAGCCTGGACCCCGATGCCTGGGCCCAACGGGTGCTGTGCCTCGGTGGGCTGACGCAACAGGCGCTGCTTGCCGGCGAACTGGCCTCTGCACAATTGATCAACCGACAGGCATTGTGCCTGGCGCGTGCGCAAGGCTCGCTGGTATTTGAAGGGTTGCTGGAACTGGACCACGCCCAAATCCTGGAGCAACGGGGGGCACCGCACCGGGCCGATCATCTGCTGGCCGCCGTTCAGGCGCTGCTGGATAAACCGGGCCAGGATTTTTCTGCGTTGTTGGGGCGTATTGCCCTGCGGCGTGGGCGCCTGGCCTTGCGCATGGGCTTTGAGGAACGGGCCGCCGAACAGTTTCAAGCGGGCCTGGAAACGGGCCTGCACAGCCAGGACAAACAGGTGCTCTACGGCTTTCTCGGCAAGGCTACCCTGGCCGCCAACCAAGGCGACTATGGCGAAGCCTTCATGCAACTGCGCGATGCCGAGCGGATCATGCAGCAGCGGCACATCCCCGACACCGTTTACCGTGGCGTGTTGTTGCAAACCAGTTGCCAGTTCTGGTTGCAACAGGGACGGGCGCAATTGGCCCATGAAGCCTTGACCCGCGTCTTGCGCCATTTTCGCGGACCGCGGGCCAAACACGCGCCTCCCGCGACCCTGGAGTTGATTGCGCGACTTGAATACCTGCTGGTGCTGGCCGAGGTCTACTTGCAGCGGGCACATGATCCGCAAACTCGACTCAGGGCAATGATCGCCCAGGCACAGGACAGTGAAATGCACAGCCTGGAAACCGAGCTGCATCTGGTGCTGACGGAGGTTGTCTGGTTGTCCGGTGATCGTGCCCAGGCCCGGACGATGCTGCAGGAGGGGTTTGAACGAGTCACCTGCTGGCGGGCCGAGCAAGCTTTGTGTGAGTTGCGCTTGCGCCAGCCCGAGTTCTTGCGTTGGGCACAAATGACGGAGCAAGTCGAGGAGACGACCGTGCTGGCGGTCGAAGAACCGTTACTCAGTCACCGTGAACTGGAAGTGCTGGAGTTGATTGCACAGGGCTATTCCAACCAGCAAATTGCCGAACGGTTGTTCATATCGTTGCATACCGTAAAAACTCATTCGCGGCGGATACATAGCAAGTTGGGGGTGCAGCGGCGTACTCAAGCGGTAGCAAAAGCCAAGGTCATGGGCATGATGGCTTAGTTTCAATCGAGTTCTTTACGCACTCTTACATTTTGCCTTTTTACAATAAGGGGGGAGGCTGAGGTATAACTGAATTGATCGGCCGAACAGGAAGTTCGTGCCCCTGACATGACAAGGATGTTTATGAATACTCAGTTATTTTCTTCTTATTCCGAAAAACTTCGCGCCCTGAAGAACACTCGCGTGGATTTTGCGGTAAAGGTGCTGTTGGGCGATCGTCTGGATGGCTTGGGCGTCAACCCGTTGAACACCTATCTGAATACATTGGCAGATTTTCCCAACACCGAAGTTGGATCTTCCGAAACCCTGTTCGATGAGGCGCTGGCCTGCGTTGTGGAGCAGCGATTGCCCAATTACACACAAGCCGTCAGTAATGTGTTCAGCAAGCGTTATTCCTTTGCCACGGAAGACCGGGTCAAGGCCCTGGATTTAATCGCTTTTGAAAAAATTGTCGTGGATATCGTTACAAGCCTGGCAGAAAAACCTGCAATGGATTTATCCAAGCGCTCCATCCGGCCGTTGGATGCCATGGATGTTCATGCGGCCTTGAAAGCTCATTTGCCCGGCGTCGACCTGGATAAAGTCTACGTCACCAGTTTTGTGCCCCATGACTCCGGTAAACGGATGGTGTCGTCTTCTGAACTACTGGTTGAATACCTACTGGACCATTTCCACCATAATGATATTCCCTACCACTCCAAGGGCGATCATCAGGGTATTTATATGGTTGCCTTCAGTGGCGAAGAGCGTGATAGCCATCCGCGGCTGGTCCCCGCTCATCTCAATGAACTACTGATCAGGATTGTCCCGGATTTCCTGGGCTGATCCCGGACCTGCTTCATACCCCATCCGCCAACTCACGGCCCGGGTCGCCGCCAACAGGCGTTGCGCCGCCGGGCCGTTTTCGTCGGCGTGGAACAGCGAGGTCGGACCGACGATGGTCATCACCGCCTTCACCTCGCCAACGGCATTGAATACCGGAGCAGACAAGGCATCCACGCCCGGCATCAGCAAGCCATGCACATGGTGCAGGCCGCGATTGCGAATCTGCTCGCACAGGGCGGCGTAGGCGCGGTCGTCGGCGAGGGAGTGATGCTCGCTGCCTTGTACTTCCTGTTCGCGCAAACCGATGGTCTCGCGCTCCGGCAGATAAGCGCTGAACACCAGCCCCGTGGACGAACTGAGCAGCGGCAATACCGAGCCCAGTTGCGTCACCACGGTCACGGCCCGCACGGCGGGTTCGATACGCACCACGGTCGCGCCATGGTTGCCCCATACCGCCAGGAAACAGGTTTCGTTCAAGTCGTCGCGCAACTCGGACAAGGGCAGGGCGGCCACTTGCAGCACGTCCATGCCGTTGAGCGCCGCCAGGCCCACGCGCAGGGCCTCGCGGCCCAGGCCATAGTGGTTGGTGGCGGCGTTCTGCTCGGCAAACCCGCTGGCGATCAAGGCCTGCAGGTATCGATGCACCTTGCTCGCCGGCATTTGCACGTGTTCGGCCAGCCGCGATAGCGATGTGGAGGGGGACAGTTCCGCCAGCGCCTTGAGGATGTCGGTGCCGACTTCGGCCGAGCGGACTTTCTGTTTACCGTTGCTGAGCGGGGTTTCCATGGTGGCGCAGGGTCCAGAGGCGAATGGGCGTCTTTATAGCTTGACGGTCGCTGTCGAGCAAATTACGTTATGCGTAATTGAATTACGATAAAAATAAACCCGGTGCGCCTCAACCACTCCGTTGAGTGACGGGCCGCATTCCTGGAGGCTCCATGAACCTCGATTCCCCAGTGTCGGACCTGGTCTACCAATCAGGCTTCGGTAACGAATTTGCCAGCGAAGCATTGCCCGGTGCATTGCCGGTGGGCCAGAACTCACCGCAGAAAGCTCCGTACGGTCTCTATACCGAATTGTTCTCCGGCACCGCGTTCACCATGGCCCGCAGCGAAGCGCGGCGTACCTGGATTTATCGTATCCGGCCGTCGGCCAATCACCCGGCCTTCACCAAGCTCGAACGGCAATTGGCGGGCGGACCATTGGGCGAAGTCACGCCCAATCGCCTGCGTTGGAACCCGCTGGAGATTCCCGCCGAGCCCACCGATTTCATCGACGGGCTGGTGTGCATGGCGGCCAACGCCGCTGCGGACAAACCGGCCGGCATCAGCCTTTATCACTACCGGGCCAACCGCTCCATGGAGCGGGTGTTTTTCAACGCCGACGGTGAATGGCTGATCGTGCCGCAACTGGGACGGCTGCGGATCGCCACCGAACTGGGTGTGCTGGAGCTGGCACCGCTGGAAATCGCCGTGCTGCCCCGGGGCCTGAAGTTTCGCGTCGAACTGCTCGATCCGCAGGCCCGTGGTTACCTCGCCGAGAACCACGGCGCGCCGTTGCGCTTGCCGGACCTCGGCCCCATCGGCAGCAACGGCCTGGCGAACCCACGGGATTTCCTGACGCCGGTCGCCCATTACGAGAATCTCGCGCAACCGACCCCGCTGGTGCAGAAATTCCTCGGTGAGTTGTGGGGTTGCGAGTTGGATCATTCGCCCCTCGACGTGGTGGCCTGGCACGGCAACAACGTGCCGTACAAGTATGATCTGCGCCGCTTCAACACCATTGGCACGGTCAGCTTCGATCACCCGGACCCGTCGATTTTCACTGTGTTGACCTCGCCCACCAGTGTCCATGGCCTGGCCAACCTCGATTTCGTGATCTTCCCGCCACGCTGGATGGTGGCGGAAAACACCTTCCGTCCGCCGTGGTTCCACCGCAACCTGATGAACGAATTCATGGGCCTGATCCAGGGTGCCTACGATGCCAAGGCGGAAGGTTTCCTGCCGGGTGGCACGTCCTTGCACAGTTGCATGAGTGCCCATGGCCCGGACGGCGAAACCTGCACCAAGGCGATCAACGCTGAACTTCAGCCGGCGAAAATCGACAACACCATGGCATTCATGTTCGAGACCAGCCAGGTGTTGCGCCCGAGCCGTTTCGCCCTGGACTGCCCGCAACTGCAAACCGACTACGATGCTTGTTGGGCCTCGCTGCCTGTCACGTTCGACCCGACCCGGAGATAACCCATGACTCAACCTTCCCCTGACCGTAGCTGGGTCACCTCCGCCAACGGCCATGCCGACTTCCCGCTGCAAAACCTGCCGCTGGGCATTTTCAGCACCGACGGCGGCGCCCCTTGTAGCGGCGTGGCCATTGGCGAGTTCATCTTCGATTTGCAGGCCGCTTTGCAGGCGGGCCTGTTTGACGGCGCGGCGCGCGAAGCCATCGAGGCCATGAAGGGCGGCCAGTTGAACGGGTTCTTCGATCTGGGCCGCGGCGCTCGGGTGGCGTTGCGTGAGCGCTTGCTGGAGTTGCTGCGCGAAGACAGCTCGCTGCGGGGCAAGATCGAAGCCCTGGGTGCGAAGCTGCTGATCCGCGCCGCCGACTGCCAGATGCACCTGCCGGCCAGGATCAACGACTACACCGACTTCTATGTCGGTATCGAACACGCGCAAAATGTCGGCAAGCTGTTTCGTCCCGACAATCCCTTGCTGCCCAACTACAAGTACGTGCCCATCGGTTATCACGGCCGCGCCTCGACCATTCGCCCCTCCGGCACCGACGTGCGCCGCCCCAAGGGCCAAACCCTGCCCGCCGGCCAGACCGAGCCGGCTTTCGGCCCGTGTGCGCGGCTGGACTATGAGCTGGAGCTGGGGATCTGGATCGGCAAGGGCAATGCCTTGGGCGAACCTATCGCCATCGGCGATGCCGCCGAGCACATTGGCGGGTTCTGCCTGCTCAACGACTGGTCGGCCCGGGATATCCAGGCTTGGGAATACCAGCCCCTGGGGCCATTTCTGTCGAAGAGTTTCCTGACCAGTATTTCGCCGTGGGTGGTGACCGCTGAGGCCCTGGAACCGTTCCGCCGCCCACAACCGGCGCGCCCGGAAGGCGATCCACAGCCACTGCCGTATCTGCTGGACAAGCGTGACCAGGCCGGTGGCGCCTTCGACATCGAACTGGAAGTGCTGCTGCTGACCGAGGCCATGGTCGAGCAGAATCTGCCGGCCCAGCGCCTGACCCTGAGCAACACCCAGTACATGTACTGGACCGTGGCGCAAATGGTCGCGCACCACAGCGTCAACGGTTGCCAGTTGCAGGCCGGTGATCTGTTTGGCTCGGGCACCTTGTCGGGGCCTGAAAACCATCAATTCGGTAGCCTGCTGGAAATCACCGAGGGTGGCAAAAAACCGATCGAACTGGCCTCTGGCGAAGTGCGCCGCTTCCTCGAGGACGGTGACGAAATCATCCTGCGGGCCCGTTGCCGCCGCGAGGGTTTCGCTTCCATCGGCTTCGGCGAGTGCCGGGGCAAGATCCTGTCGGCGCGTTGAGGGCCAGGGCATGGAACTCTATACCTACTACCGTTCCACCTCGTCCTACCGGGTGCGCATTGCGCTGGCGCTCAAGGGCCTGGATTACCAGGCCTTGCCAGTCAACCTGATCGCCGCGCCGGGGGGCGAGCATCGCCAGCCGGCCTACCTGGCGATCAACCCCCAGGGCCGGGTGCCGGCGCTGCGTACCGATGAAGGCGCGTTGCTGGTGCAATCGCCCGCCATCATCGAATATCTGGAGGAGCGTTATCCACAGGTGCCGCTGCTCAGCGCCGACCTGGCGGTTCGGGCCCATGAGCGCGGTGTGGCGGCGCTGATCGGTTGCGATATTCACCCCCTGCACAACGTCAGCGTGCTCAACAGATTGCGCCAGTGGGGCCACGATGAAACCCAGGTGACGGAATGGATCGGGCACTGGATCAGCCAGGGGCTGGCGGCGGTGGAGCAGTTGATTGGCGATGACGGCTATTGTTTCGATGCAGAGCCGGGGTTGGCGGACGTGTTCCTGATTCCGCAGTTGTACGCGGCCGAGCGTTTCAATGTGTCCTTGCAGGCGTATCCGCGGATCCGTCGCGTGGCGGCGTTGGCGGCTGCGCATAGGGCGTTCCAACAGGCGCATCCGGCGAATCAACCCGATACACCTTGATCCTTCCTGTGGGAGCGAGCCTACTCGTGATAGCGGTGGGTCAGCCCCAATGATGTTGGCGCTGCTTGCCTCATCGCGAGCAGGCTCGCTCCCACATGTGGTCTGCGGTGAACATCGAGCCTGAGTTCGATGCGATCAACTGTGTGCGAGCTTGCTCGCGATAGCGATTCAACCAGCAACCTGAATCTGCACGCCTGCAACCGCTCAATGCACAACCGAATTCGGTGGCAAATGCCCCAGCCGCTCCGTCAGCCGGATCCGCTGGATCGGGTCGTCGCTGAGCATCAGCGCATGTTCCAGGTCGAAGCGTTCGGCATTCGGACAGTCGAGCCGCTGATACAGGCTGGCGCGTGCCAGGTAGTCGGCGGCGCTGGCGTTGCCCAGTTCCAGCACCCGTTCGGCGTCGATCAGGGCCGCGATGTAGTCGTCGTTGGCCAGATGCAGTTGGCGCAGGTTGCGCGACAGGCGCTGGAGCATCTGTATCGGCTCGGCGTTGAGCAGATGCTCGGCCTTGAGCGGCATGTTCGCGCCGTATTGGCGCTGTAGCAGTTCCCGGCAGTCATTGGGGTATAGCCGGCGGCCACCGCATGGATCGAGCAGATGATCGGCCCCGGGTACTTTCAGCAGGAAATGGCCGGGGAAATTGACACCGACCATCGGAATTTCCAGGCCTCGGGCCAACTCCAGGGCAATCAAGCTCAGCGCCAGGGGTTGCCCGCGCTTGCGGGTGAGCACTTGGTTCAGCAGCGCCGCACGTGGGCGCAGCGGCGTGAAATCGTCCTGAGCGAACCCCAGGTCATTGAGTCGTCGCAACAAAGGTTGACCCAGCTCGCTGACCGGCAACATCGGCAGGCCATGGCTGACCTGTTGTTGCAGCTCCTTGAAATCCTTCAGCAAGGCCGGTACGTCCACATCGCTATCATGTTCGGCAGCGATCCACAGCGCCGCTTCGAACAGCGCCGGTGGCGAACGGTGCAAACAGTCAAAAAAGGCTTGGCGCGGTTTCATCAAACTCTCCGGGCTATGCCTCGTTTTAGCCCTGCCTTGGATTTTCGTCCAGTCTCGGACAGACGCGGTTACAGGTTATGCCGAAAAAGACTGGCAATCCCGGCGGCTTATTCCGGCGTGCTCCAGCAAATTTCGGCCGCACGCCTATACTGGCGAAACAAACAAAAGTGATTCGGGAGCCTTACGATGTTTGCTCTCATGCAAAGCTCCCGCCTTGAATCGCTGCACCTAAGCGTAGACCCGACGACCGGGTTGAAGGCGGTGATTGCCATTCATTGCAGCCGTCCCGGGCCCGCCCTGGGGGGCTGTCGTTATCTTGCCTACCCCGACGACGAAAGTGCCGTGGCTGACGCCGTGCGCCTGGCCCAAGGCATGAGCTATAAGGCGGCGCTGGCTGGCTTGCCTGTGGGCGGCGGGGTCGCGGTAATCATGCGTCCAGCCCATGTCGAGAGTCGGGCGGCGCTCTTCGAAGCCTTCGGTCGTTGTATCGAGCAATTGGACGGGCGCTACATCACCGCCATCGACAGCGGTACGTCGGTGGCCGACATGGATTGCATCGCCCAGCAGACTCGCCATGTCACCAGCACCACCGCCTCGGGAGACCCTGCGCCCCACGCGGCAATGGGCGTATTTGCCGGCATCCGTGCCACCGCCATGGCCCGCCTGGGCAGCGATAATCTCGAAAGCCTGCGGGTGGCGATCCAGGGCTTGGGCAATGTCGGTTATGCCCTGGCCGAACAGCTGCACGCGGCGGGCGCCGAACTGCTGGTCAGCGACATCGACCCAGGCAAGGTGCAATTGGCGATGGAGCAACTGGGCGCTCATCCGATCGCCAACGATGCGTTGCTCAGTACCCCTTGCGACATCCTTGCCCCTTGCGGCCTGGGCGGCGTGCTCAACAGCCACAGCGTGGCGCAACTGCGTTGCTCGGCCGTTGCCGGCTCGGCCCACAATCAGTTGAGCAACCTGCAAGTGGCCGACCAGTTGGAAAGACGTGGAATCCTCTATGCACCGGACTATGTGATTAACTCCGGCGGGCTGATCTACGTCGCGTTGAAGCATCGTGGCGAAGAACTGTCGACGATCACCGCGCATTTGTCGAAGATCGGCGCCCGGCTCACGGAAGTCTTCGCTCACGCCCAGGCGGAGAAGCGCTCACCGGCCCGGGTGGCCGATGAGCTGGCGGAGCGTTTGTTGTACCGCTGAAAATCAAAAGGAAGTAATGGGTAGCAGTGAAGCAGCCTATCTGTGGGAGCAAGGCTTGCCCGCGATGCAGGCGTCGCGACTGTTCAGGCTAACCGAGTCATCGTTCATCGCGAGTAAGCTTTGCTCCCACAGCTGAATCACCTCAACAGATACACCGGAAAGCATTCGCACAAATGCATCACCCGGCGCCGGGTGTTATCCAGGCGCGCGGCGTTGTCCGGTTGTTCCAGCAGGTCGGCGATCAAGTTCGCCACTTCGGCGCATTCCGCTTCGCCAAAGCCGCGCGTGGTCAATGCCGGCGTGCCGATGCGAATGCCGCTGGTGATCGCCGGTTTCTGCGGATCATTGGGGATCGCGTTTTTGTTCAGGGTGATGTGGGCACTTTCCAGCAGGGCCTCGGCGTCTTTGCCAGTGATGTTCATCGAGCGCAGATCGAGCAGGAACATGTGGCAGTCGGTACCACCGGACACTACCCGCAAGCCGCGTCGGGTCAGGACATCGGCCATGACGCGGGCGTTGTCGATCACCCGCTGCTGGTAATGTTTGAACCCGTCGCCCAAGGCTTCGTTGAACGCCACGGCTTTGGCGGCGATGACGTGCATCAGCGGGCCGCCCTGGTACACCGGGAAAATCGTCTTGTCGAGCAGGGCGGCATATTGCGCCTTGGCCAGGATCAAGCCACCGCGCGGGCCGCGCAAGGTCTTGTGGGTGGTGGAGGTGATGAAGTCGGCGATGCCAACCGGCGACGGGTAGACACCGGCGGCGATCAACCCGGCGTAGTGCGCCATGTCCACCATCAGGTAGGCGCCGATTTCATCGCAGATCTTGCGAAAGCGCTGGAAGTCGATGGTCCGCGAATAGGCCGAGGCTCCGGCGATGATCATCTTGGGCCGGTGTTCCCTGGCCAGGGCTTCCATCTCTTCGTAGTCGAGGGTTTCGGTTTCCGTGTCCAGGCCATAGGAAAAGGCCCGGTACATCTTGCCGGAAAAATTCACCGAGGCGCCGTGGGTCAGGTGGCCGCCGTGGGCCAGGGACATGCCCAGGATCGTATCGCCGGGTTCGAGTACCGCCAGGAACACCGCCTGGTTGGCCTGGGAGCCCGAATGCGGTTGCACGTTGACGTATTCGCAGTTGAACAGTTTGCGAGCACGTTCGATGGCCAGGTTCTCGACCTCATCGACGACCTTGCAGCCGCCGTAGTAGCGCCTGCCCGGATAACCTTCGGCATATTTGTTGGTCAGTACCGAGCCCTGGGCCTGGAGCACTTCTTCGCTGACATAGTTTTCCGAAGCGATCAGCTCCAGGTGGGTTTCCTGGCGATTGCGCTCGCGGTCGATCAGGCGGGCAATGGCGGGGTCGAAATTTTGCAGGCTCATGGTGTGATTCCTTAGATAAGCGCTTCGGCCGGTGGCGCAGTCACGTGATGCGGCAACGCTCGTGGATGGCTTTTGGTCGAGCTGGACAGAAAAATGGAGGTGTCTTTCAAACCGCTACCGGTAATCAGGATCACGGCGGTTTGCGCCGTGTCGGGGTGTGTTTCTGCATACTTGAGCAGGCCGGCGAAGGCGCTGGCGGCGCCGGCTTCTGGAAACACGCCGGTGCTGGCGGCCAATCGGGAGGCGGCGGCGACAATGCTCGGGTCGCTGACGCAGATGAACTCACCGCCACTGGCGGTAACCGCGCGCATGGCCTTGAGGCGATCACGTGGCAGCGCCACATTGATGCTGCTGGCCAGGCTGGTGGGCGGCAGGCGTTCGGTCTTCTGCATCGAGCGGTCGTTGCGCCAGGCGCGGTACATGAAGTTGCTGTGCTCGGCCTGCACGCCGATCAGGCGTGGAATGCGTTCGATCCAGCCCAATTGCAGCAAGTCGAAAAAGCCCTTGTAGACCGAACCCAGGATGCAGCCGTTGCCGACGGGTACGAACACCAGATCCGGTACCTGCCAGTTGAGTTGTTCGCACATTTCGAAGGCGACGGTTTTCTTGCCTTCGCTCATGTACGAGTTGATCCCGGTGGTGCGGTTGTACCAGCCGTGGTCTTCGCAGGCGTAGAGGCATTGTTCGAAGGCTTCGTCATATTGCCCATCCACCAGCACGATCTCGGCGCCGTAGCCCTGCATCTGCGCAAGCTTTTCGCGGGGCGCGCTCCTGGGCAGGTAAATGACGTTGTGCAAACCCAGGCTGGCGCTCATCCCGGCCAATGCCGAAGCGGCATTGCCGGTGCTGGCCACCGCCACGGTACGCGCACCGGATTGCATGGCGTGGGCCACCGCCAGGGCGCTGGCGCGATCCTTCAACGACCCGGTCGGTTGCCGCGATTCGTCTTTCACGAAGACTTTGATCCGGGCACCTTTACCGAGCAATTCCGGGCGCGAGTACAGCGGCGTGTTGCCCACCAGTAACGGTGGAATGAATTGCGTCGAGCTCAACGGCATCAAGCGGTCATAGCGCCACATGCCACGGGCGTGGTCATGGGCCAGGCTGTCCCGGGACCATTCGCGCTTGAGTGTCGGGTAATCGTAAAGCGCGTCCAGGGCGCCATCGACTTTGCAATGAGGGCAGTAGTAGCTGACCTCATGGGGCTGGTAGCTTCGATCGCAAACCAGGCACTGCAATACATACTCTCTGTACGAATTTTTCATGGTCACCCTCTGAAAGTACGCTGTGCTGGTGCTTTCCTTGCCAACGTCGGTCCAGCTCACCGGACCGACGGGCACTCCGCTGACAGAAGGTGTTTCAAATCACCATGATGGCGTCGATGGCAACCAGGGTATTGCGTGCCAGCGCACTGGCGCCGGCGGTGGTGCGGGCCGGATACGGCTTGGTGAAGTACTCTTCCATGACGCGATTGAGGGTCGGGAACTCGCTCAGGTCAGTGATGAATGCCGTGACCTTGACCACGTTCGCCAGGGTGCCACCTGCCGCTTCGGCCATTTGCACCAGGTTGTCGAGGGTCTGGCGCAGTTGGCCTTCGAAATCCTTGGCCAGCACTTCGTTGTTCAGCGCCGAGACCGGGGTTTGTGCCGACAGGTAGATGGTCTGCCCGTGATTGACCTTGATGCCTTGGGAATAAGTGCCCAGCGGCAGTGGCGCCTTGTCGGTGAAGATCACGTTTTCTTCGCCCAGGAAAGGTTTGGCGGCGGGCTGGATTTGAGCGGTGGTTTGCATGGTGACGTTCCTTGTTAAGTGGATGGGTTAGTGCAAATCGGCAACCTGCTTGACGGCCAGGCTGGAAAATTCCTCGTCGCGGCAACGGGCCGGAGAAAAGTGCTGGTAGTTGAGTTGCAGCGCCGCCAGGTCATCCGGCATGGCGATGCCCAGCGCCGCATGGCTGCACAGGCGTGCAATGGCGGGGGCTGCCTGGATGCCGTAGCCACCGAGGGCTGCGAGCCAGATAAAACTCTCTTGCTGTGGGTCTTGGCCGAGCACCGGCGAGCGGTCGGCGACGAAGGTGCGCAGGCCTGCCCATTTATTGATGATCGAGCGCGGGCGCAGGCGCGTGGTGTTTTGCAGACGATCCATGGTGATGGCCAGGTCAAGCTCTTCCGGTAGTGCGTCACAGGGCAGCGAAGGGCTTTCATCGCACGGGGAGACGATCAGTCGCCCGGCTTCGGGCTTGATGAAAATGTCCTCGTCCACCGTCCCCAGGTAGGGCGTGTGGTGCACATCGCATTGTGGATCGACCGCCAGCACGGTGCGCCGCAACGGGCGGACACCGACCTTGGGCACGCCGCAGCGCTCGGCGAGTTCATCGGCCCAGGCCCCGGCGGCGTTGACCACGATGGCGGCTTGCAGTTGTTGGCCATCCTGGGTGTGCAAGCGCCAGTGCCCATCGCGATATTCGCCACGCGGCACTTGGGTCTCACGCTTGATCACCCCTCCGCGGGCACGCAGCCCACCGAGGTAGGCACCGTGGATGCCATGTACGTCCAGGTCGAAGGCGCTGGGCTCGTAGATCCCTGCACTCCAGGCGCCTTCGGCGAGGTAGGGGACCAGTTCCAGCACTTGCTTGTCGTCGAGCAGCTCGGCCGTGGGCACTTGCCCCAGTACGGCGCTGAAACGCGCTTTGAGTTTGTCCACCCGAGCCGCCTGGGCCACGATCAGCGCGCCCCGTGGAGCCCATAGCGGATATTCGGCCAGGCCCTCGGGCGGGTTTTCGAAGAAGTTGCGGGATGCGCAGGTCAGTGAGCGGATCTGTTGGTTGCCGTAGCTTTCCATCGAGATCGCGGCTGAACGCCCCGTGGTGTGATAGGCCAGTTGCTGTTCCTGTTCGAGCAGGCAGACACTGCCATGGGCCGCCAATTCATAAGCGACAGACACGCCGGCGATGCCGCCACCGATCACAATGAAGTCGTAACGAGCGGTCATGGTCGGCTGCCCTCGGCGATAACGGCGGCTTTGCTTTCGCGGGTGTAAGTCAGAACGAAGTGCGCCACGAGGCCGAAGATCAACCCCCAGAATGCGGCGGCCAGGCCCAGGAAACTCATGCCCGAAGCCGTCACCAGGAAGGTGATCAAGGCAGCTTCACGTTGCTTCTCGTCAGCCATGGCGCCGCTCAGCCCGGCACTGATCGCGCCAAACAAGGCGAGGCCGGCGAGGGATGCGATCAATTCTTTCGGCAGGGCGGAGAACACCGAGGCCAGGGTGGCGCCAAAGGTGCCCATCAGAATGTAGAACACCCCGCAGGCAATCCCGGCCATGTAGCGTTTGTCGCGGTCCTCGTGGGCTTCGCGGCCGGTGCAGATCGCTGCGGTAATGGCCGCCAGGTTAAAGCCGTGGGAGCCGAATGGAGCCATCAGCACCGAGCCAATCGCAGTGACGGAGATGATCGAGCGCGCTGGCGTGTTGTAGCCCGAGGTGCGCAACACCGCCATGCCAGGCACGTACTGGCCGGTCAAGGTCACCAACGCCAGGGGCAGGCCGATGTTGATGATTGCGTGCCAGTTCCATTCAGGGGCGATGAAGACCGGCTGGGCCACGGCAATGGTGATCGAGCTGCTGTTGAGTTCACCGAACGAGGCGGCCACCGCGCAACCGACGATCAATACCGACAGGATCGCGTAGCGTGGCGAAAAGCGCTTGAAGACCAGGTATGCCGCGATCATCGCCAGCACCAATGCCGGCTGCAGCTTGATCGACGTGAACAGTTCGGCGCCAAAGCGGAACAGGATGCCGGCGAGCATGGCGGCGGCAATGGCCTTGGGCAGGCGACTCATCAGCTTGTCGAACGCCCCGGACAGACCGACCAGCGCGATGATCACCGACGCCACCACATAGGCCCCGATGGCTTGGGGCAGGGTCACGGTGGGCAGCATCGACACCAGCAACGCCGCCCCGGGTGTCGACCACGCGGTGATGACTGGAACACGCAGGCGCCAGCTCAGGAACAGGCCGGTAATCCCGCTGCCGATGGAAATGGCCCAGATCCATGAAGACACCACGTCGTTGGGCAGGTGCGCTTCCTTGGCTGCCTGGAACACGATGATGAGCGGGCCGGCGTAGGAGATGATCACGGCGATGAAGCCCGCAATCACCGCTGAGAGGGATAGATCCTTTCTGAGTGTGTCCATGATGTCTCGACTTGGCGCGACAGGAGCGCGCGGTGGATGATTGAGTCGATTGCTTCGATTCGAGATCAGTGTATTTGAATGGATTGAGTTGATTCAATAGGGGGCGGGATTGTTACGAGATATTTTTCTGCTATTACGGGCTGTTTTTGGTTTTATTTTTGATTAACTATTTGATTTTTATAAATATTATTGCTCGTAAAAATTTCTTAACGTCGCGTTGAAAAAGCATTCAATAATCGAATCAATCGACTCAATGTGTTGATTGTGTCGAATTATTAGTTGCCTAACCTCCATGTGATATGCTCGGATATTCATCATTTCTACGATGGGCAGTGATCATTCATGTGGGTTCCCCAGCTAAGCGAGTTCAACCAGCCGATGTATCTGTCGATTGCCGATGCGTTGGCGCGCGATATCAACAATGGCGTGTTGAACGAGGGCGATCGCCTGCCGACCTTGCGGGAGCTGGCCACCACCTTGAATGTCACGCCGGGCACCATCAGCCGGGCCTATAGCGAAGCCCACCGGCGTCGGTTGGTGCAGGGGGAAGTGGGGCGTGGCACCTACGTGCTCAACCAGAAGCAGCTGGAACTGCCGGCAAGCAACAGTGCCTCCGCGCCGCTGAACCTGGGGCAATCCGAACTGCTCGATCTTTCGATCATCAAGCCCTACAGCGAAACCCTGGAGTACTGGTTGCGCGGTGCGTTGGTGGGCATGGCCAAAAGCACCGATTTCGCTCGCGCACTGGATTACGCGCCGGATGGCGGTCACCCGGCTCATCGCGAGGCGGGTGCGCAGTGGTTGCGCCATTCATTGCCCGACGCGCAATGGCAGCAAGTGGTGATTACCGCAGGGGCCCAGCATGGCTTGATGGTCGCGATGAGCGCCCTGACCAACGCCGGTGACCTGGTGCTCTGCGAAGCGCTTTGCTACCCCGGCATCATTTCCCTGGCCCATGGCCTCGAGCGCCGCCTGCGTGGCGTGCCGATGGATGACGAAGGCATCATTCCCGAAGCATTGCGCGAACTGTGCCTGCGGGAGAAGCCGGCGATGCTGGTCTGCGTGGCGACGTGCCAGAACCCGACGGCGGCGATCATGTCGCAGAAGCGTCGGGCCCAGATCGCTGCGCTTGCCGAGGAATTCGACTTCATCATCCTGGACGATGACATCTATGGTTTCCTGGCCACCGATCCGTCGATCAAGCCACTGTCGGCCTTTGCGCCGGAGCGGTCGGTGTACCTGACCAGCCTGTCGAAATCGGTCATGCCGGCGCTTCGTGTCGGTTACATCTACAGCCCGCCGAAACTGCTGTCGCGCCTGACCTCGATGGTGCGCAGCAGTGTCTGGATGCCGTCGCCGTTGACCGCGCAGTTGGCCAGCAATGTGATTACCGAAGGCCTGGACAAGAAACTGATCCGCATCCAGCGCAACGAGGCGGCGGGGCGACAAGCCATCGCCCGGGAAATCTTTGCCAATTTCGAGCTCAAGACCCAGCCGTATTCCTATCACGTCTGGTTGACACTGCCGGAGCCCTGGACCAGCGACGAATTCACCATGCTCGCCCGGGCCAACGGTGTATTGGTGCTCAGTGGCACCCAGTTCCAGGCTGAGCGTTCGGGGACTACGCGATGTGTACGGTTGGTGTTGATGTCGCCCACCAGCCAGGATGAACTGCGCTTCGCCCTGACCAAGCTGGCCAGCCTGATCGATTCAGACCCACGCCGTTATTATTGAAAAAGATCGCCGCCTTTGGCAGCGCCTACGCGGTGTAGGCGCTGCCAAAGGCGGCGATCTCTTGGTCATTCGTCCGACGGGTTGAGCAGTTCGGACAAGGCGTCCGGCTGGCTCTTGAAAGCCTTGGCGAACACATCACGATTCTTCGCCATGTAGATCCCTGCTTCCTCGACCTGTTGCTCGCTCAGCGATGGAACGGCTTTTTGCAACACCTCCGCCAGCAATTCGGCGAGTTCCAGCATTTTGTCATGACGGTCAGCTTCGGCTTTATCCATGAACAAGCGCTCCAGATCTCGGCTGCTGCGGTATACCACTTCGACGGCCATTCACCACCTCACATGCCTTCACATTGGTTGTCTTTGTGACTACTGTATTTATATACAGGCAAAAGAATAAGCGAATCCTTTTGCTTTGGATAGTGGCTTTTTAATGTAGACCGGTTTCTGCATGTGAGCGCGAAGCTAATGTGAGCAAAGCTTGTGTGGGAGCAAAGCTTGCTCGCGATCCGGCCGCATGAAGCCACCAAAAGTGCCGCATACCAGCCTATCGCCATCTCACTCTCAGTCGCTGGCCTTTTTTCTGCATGCAGAACAACCGTCACGTCCAACCCGCATCATCCGGTCGAAGCCGACCTAAGGAAACTACATCGTGAAAATCAACTGGGCCGAGAATTTGCGCCAGAACGTCCACCAACTGGCCGAATCCCTGGGAAACCTGTTCGTCGAGACCTTTCACTACCTGGCGCTGTTCGCCATCGGTGCGGTGACCGCGTGGGCAGCGGTGATGGAATTCTTGCAGATGATCGAGGCAGGACACATCAAGATCGATGACATCCTGCTGTTGTTCATCTACCTGGAATTGGGGGCGATGGTCGGGATCTACTTCAAGACCAACCACATGCCGGTGCGGTTTCTGATCTACGTGGCGATCACGGCGCTGACACGGCTGCTGATTTCCAATGTTTCCCATCACAGCCCACCAGACCTGGGGATCATTTACCTGTGCGGAGGCATCCTGCTACTGGCGTTTTCGATCCTGGTGGTGCGCTATGCGTCGTCGCAATTCCCTTCGGTCAAGATCGAGCACCCGCACCGCAAGGTTGGCGCGGGCTCCAGTGAGCATGCCGAAGTGGAGAAGGGGGAAATCTAGAGGCCGGTGGCGGCGGAGGCTGGCCCCTGTGCGTGCGGTGGTGGCAGCTTGATGTTGTCACCGCCGGTCATTGCTTCGAGGATGGCCACGGCGCTGTGGCCCTGTTCGATGGCGATACCGAATTGAATGCTCTGCACCAGGCGCTTGAGCCGCTCCGGATCGTTGCGCTGCTGGGCGCTGATCATGCGTTTGGCGACGACGCGCCCGCTTTTGGACAGGGTTAGCATAATGCTGCCGTCCAGGCCCTGAATACTCAGGTTGATTTGATAATGCGGCGCAAAGGCGTCGGTAATGATCTGAAAAGGGTTGTCCATGATGCGTCACCGCCTGATTGAACGTGCAGTTGTTGACCGGCCGTGATCGGGATTAGTTCGCAACACCAGACCATCGGCCATTCCATGATCGTGTTCATCTCAAGATTCCGGGGCCGGACAGGCCCAGGATCAAAAGACCGCGGCCTGCGGCAGCTCCTGCATAGAGTTAGCAAGTGGCATGCCGGAAAAACTGTCGGACAATGATCGCGGAGCCTGGGCGCCGAACGCTCTGGAATGCGGCCGTGGCCGCTGCCCGTTTCGGGGCAATAACGCGCGGATGTTCGTTGACGGTGCAGGAGGCAGGGACGATTTGCGCTGGATAGGCAGGGCAGGGCAACTCCCGACATTAACAGCGCTTTTGCTCGTTGTCCGGCTTTATTTGCGTATGAATATTTATCTTTTTCCAGGGGTTGAATTGTTCCTCCTCCAGCCCGACTCTGTATTCAAGGGGCCGTTGCATCAACGTCGATGGCCCCCGGCGAGCTAGCTGAAATAAGGGATGAACTATGCAAATCCAAGTCAACAGCGATAACCATATTCAAAGCAGCATCCGACTGGAGGAGTGGGTACGTACTACCATCGAAAGCACGCTCGAACGTTATGAAGAGGACCTGACACGGGTCGAGGTTCATTTGCGCGATGAGAACGGCGACAAGCCGGGTCCCCATGACCTGCGCTGCCAGCTTGAAGCACGGCCGAAGGGCCATCAGCCGATTTCCGTGACGCACAAGGCCGAATCGCTGGAACTGGCGATTGAAGGTGCGGCCACCAAACTTGAAAATGCCCTGGAGCATTTGTTCGGCAAACTGCGCGGCAAGCGCGCCGCCGTTGACAAGCCGAGCGAATCCGTAGCCTTGGCCGATGCGCTGCTGGAAGAAGAATTCCTCGAGAACGAACGGGCTTCGCTTCACGGCTGAAACCCCGTCCATTTCAATTTCGACTGAACAACGGGCCTGCAATTGCAGGCCCGTTTTGTTTTTGTATGTGAACTGTTATCTGGAGAAGCGCAATCGATGGGGGAGCGAGCCTGCTCGCGATAGTGGTGGGGCAGCTTGCATGGATGTTGGATGTGCCGACGTCATCGCGAGCAGGCTCGCTCCCACACTGGATCTTCAGTGGATTTGAGTTTCATGTTCAGCATAGGACTTCTGTGGGAGCGAGCCTGCTCGCGATAGTGGTGGGGCAGCTTGCATGGATGTTGGATGTGCCGACGTCATCGCGAGCAGGCTCGCTCCCACACTGGAGCTTCAGTGGGTTTGAGTTTCATGTTCAGCATAGGACTTCTGTGGGAGCGAGCCTGCTCGCGATGGCGATAGCCG
The DNA here is from genome assembly GCF_013347965.1 of Pseudomonas bijieensis. Taxonomy (NCBI): domain Bacteria; kingdom Pseudomonadati; phylum Pseudomonadota; class Gammaproteobacteria; order Pseudomonadales; family Pseudomonadaceae; genus Pseudomonas; species Pseudomonas bijieensis. The sequence goes on from NZ_CP048810.1 coordinate 5,362,556, forward strand.
GGGCTAGCGCAAAAACGCCTGCCGATACTCTCCGGGCGTCGCGCCCAGGGCCTGGCGGAACCGGTTGGTGAAGTGGCTGGCGCTGGCAAACCCGCAGGCCAGTGCTACGTCGCCCAGCGGTTGTGAAGTGGTGCGCAGCAAGTGTTGCGCGCAGGTCAAGCGTCTAGCCAGTACGTACTGGTGAGGCGGCAGCCCGAAGCTTTCGCGGAACATCCGCGCGAAGTGGTATTCGGACAACGCACACAGCGCCGCCAATTGACCGAGACTGATGGCGTCGGCCAGGTGGCTGTCGACGTAATCCACCAGCAACCGCCGCTGGTGAGCGGCCAGGCCGCCCTTGAGGCGAAGCCCTTGGCGCTGGCCCACCTGGCTGAGCAGCAGGTGGTTGAGCAGATCGTGGGCCAGGCTGGTGGTCAGCAGGCGTTCGCCCGGTTCATCCCAGTTCAGCGCAATCAACTGGCGAAAACGCTGTGCCTGTCGCGGGTCGTCGAGGAATGTCTCCTCGTGCAATTGCACCTGTCGAGGCTCGCGATCCAGCAGCGTGACGCACCCCAGGGCGAATTGTTCAGCGCTGAAATACAGGTGGGCGAGGCGAATGTCGCCGTTGATGACCCAGGCTGACTCATGCCCGGCCGGCAGGATGCAGAGTTTGTCCGGTGCCCCCGTGGTGTCGGGCCGTTCGCGGCGAAACGTGCCGGTGCCGCCGGCGATGTAGCACGACAGCGTATGGTGGGTCGGCGCCTCATAGTCCCGGGCGTCGTGATGATTGCTCCACAAAGCGGCCGCCATGCCGTCCCCGAGCTCGGCACTGTGCTCCAGGCGAGCATTGGGCGAGCTGTTGAGGGCTTGAAAGACTTGCAGGGTTTGCAGTGTGGGCATGATCGGTTCTCTCCAACGCCTTGCATCCTACTCCGTCGATGGGGGCGTGCCAGCCTGTCTGTCGACAAAAACCGCAAGTTTACGCAAGTGCCGCAGGCGCAGTGGCGTGACACTGGCTGTCATTGTCAGGAGTCGTCGCCATGAACCTCTCGTTGTATCTGCTCACCGTGCTCATCTGGGGCACCACCTGGATTGCGCTGAAATTGCAATTGGGCGTGGTCGCCATTCCCGTGTCGATTGTCTATCGCTTCGGTCTCGCGGCTCTGATTCTGTTTGCGATGCTCTTGCTCAGCCGGCGCTTGCAGGTGATGGGGCGGCGCGGCCATTTGATTTGCATTGCCCAGGGCCTGTGTCTGTTCTGCATCAACTTCATGTGCTTCCTGACCGCCAGCCAATGGATTCCCAGTGGTTTGGTCGCCGTGGTGTTTTCCACCGCCACGCTCTGGAATGCCCTCAATGCCCGCGTGTTCTTCGGTCAGCGGATCGCGCGCAACGTGCTGTTGGGTGGTGCCCTGGGTCTGCTGGGGTTGGCGCTGCTGTTCTGGCCGGAGCTGGCCGGCCACAGCGCAAGTCCGCAAACCTTGCTTGGGTTGGCGCTGGCGTTGCTGGGGACCTTGTGTTTCTCGGCGGGCAACATGCTCTCGAGCCTGCAACAGAAAGCCGGCCTCAAGCCGCTGACCACCAATGCCTGGGGCATGGCCTACGGCGCGGCCATGCTGTCGCTGTGGTGCCTGTTCCAGGACATCCCGTTCGACATGGAATGGAACACGCGCTACATCGGTTCGCTGTTGTACCTGGTGATCCCGGGGTCGGTGATCGGCTTTACCGCCTACCTGACGCTGGTGGGGCGCATGGGGCCGGAGCGGGCAGCGTATTGCACGGTGTTGTTCCCGGTGGTGGCGTTGAACGTCTCGGCGTTTGCCGAGGGCTATCAGTGGACCGCGCCGGCATTGGTGGGATTGGTCCTGGTCATGCTGGGCAACGTGCTGGTATTTCGCAAGCCGCGACCAGCGCCAGCAAATGTGGTCTTGGGCGCTCGCTGAATCGAAAGGAATGGCAGGCCCGCCCGACAGGGCCTGCCAGGCGGGTTACTTCCAGACCTGCGGGTTGACCAGGTTCTGCGGACGCTCGCCCAGCAAAGCGCTGCGCAAGTTATCCACAGCAAGATTGGCCATGGCTTCGCGGGTTTCGTGGGTCGCCGAGCCGATATGGGGCAGGGTGACGGCGTTCTTCAACTGGAACAGCGGCGATTCGGCCAACGGTTCTTTCTCGTAGACATCCAGCCCGGCGCCGCGGATGCGATTGTTTTGCAAGGCTTCGATCAGTGCCGGTTCATCCACCACCGGGCCACGGGAAATGTTGACCAGGATGGCGCTCGGTTTCATCAGGCTCAGTTCGCGCTGGCCGATCAGGTGACGGGTCTTCTCGCTCAATGGCACCACGAGGCAGACGAAGTCCGCTTCGGCCAGCAACTGATCCAGCTCGCGAAATTGTGCGCCCAACTGGTTTTCCAGCTCGGTCTTGCGGCTGTTGCCGCTGTAGAGGATCGGCATGTTGAAGCCCAGCCGGCCGCGCCGTGCAATGGCTGCACCGATGTTGCCCATACCGACGATACCCAGGGTCTTGCCATGCACATCGCTGCCGAACAATTGCGGCCCGACTGTCGCCTGCCATTGCCCGGCCTTGCTCCAGGCGTCCAGCTCGGCTACGCGACGGGCGCTGCTCATCAGCAGGGCGAAGGCCAGGTCGGCGGTGCTTTCGGTGAGTACGTCGGGGGTGTTGGTGAGCATGATCCCGCGCTCATTGAAGTAGGCCAGGTCATAGTTGTCGTAGCCCACCGAGACACTGGCGACCACTTGCAGGTTCGCAGCGCCCTGCAACTGCTCGCGCCCGAGCTTGCGACCGACCCCGATCAGCCCATGGACGTGGGGCAGGGCTTCGTTGAACTGTACGTTGATGTCGCCCTTGGACGGGCTCGGCACGATCACGTCGAAGTCCTGTTGCAGGCGCTCGACCATCTGGGGCGTGATACGGCTGAAGGCAAGTACGGTTTTTTTTTCATCGTGCAAGGCTCGTCTGGGAGAAGATACCAAGCACGCTAACATTCCTGGCGAGGGTTAGGCGAGGGGGAGCTTGACTGGGGTATCGCAAACTCCACCTGTGGGAGCGGGCTTGCTCGCGAAGGCGTCGGGTCAGCTTGCATTGATTTTGAATGCCAGACCGCTTTCGCGAGCAAGCCCGCTCCCACATTTGATTTGTGGTGGGCTCAGATTTTGTAACCACTAAAAAAATCTTATGCCGCCCGCAAGGAAATAAAGGCGTAATTGACCGGCGCTTCAGTAACCACCTGTGCGCCACAGGCCGATACCTGGCTGGCCACGTCGTCGCCAGACAGATGGAACTGCCATTGACTGAAGTGTTGTTGCGCCGGTTGCCGGCGCGCCTCATCGAGGGCTGCCACGAATGCGCTCATGTCCGGCAGGTATGCGGTGAAACCGTCGCCCTTGAGCGCCGTCGTGCGGATGCCGAGGGCGGCGCAGATGCGGTCCTTGATGGCGATCTCTTCACGGTCGGCCTGGCGTGAGCGTTCGATCAACCGAGCCAGTTCCTGGTCGACCAGTTCACCGCCGAGTATCAGTTGTGGCCCGGTTTCCCATGACTCGGGAGGGCATTCCTTTACGGCGATATTGAGGGGAATGTGCGGATTGATTTCCATCGGATAGATACGGCACACCAAGGGGCGACGCTCATAGATGCGACAGAGGTTTTCTTCGTCAAGATTCCGACAGCGGCCGACGTTGTAGGCGGCAAAAGTGATCGCCACAAAGGCCTCGGTGCTGCCGCTGTGGACCACCGCCGAGCGGCGCTCGGCATGCTCGCGTTGTACCGTCGGCAGGCCGAGGCCGTTCGGTAGGAAGGCCTCCACCAGGACAATCACCTGGCCGCCATCGTCCGCCCACATGCGGGCCTCGTCGAGGGTCAGGGGAACGTGGTGATCGGTGCAGCATTTGCCGCACCCTACGCAGGAAAACGTTGTGTTCATTGGGCGACCGATGGGGAAGGCTGAAACACGGCGACGGAAACACGCCGATCAGCTGTTGCGAAGCAAGTTATGCGCCATTCACCGGGCGCTATCGGTCGGACGGATCGAGTCCCACTCGGTGACATAGGCTGTCTTGGTTTTCTTGCGATAGAGGCACAGCTCGGTGCCACTCGCGCCTTTCATGTGCTTTTGCGGGTACTGGCCTTGCAGCAGCAACGCGGTGTAACCGACGCGGTCGTCGAATTGTGCGGCAGTGCCTACCGGTTCGGCGTCTTTCAAACTGCTGGCCTTGAGGCAACTGGCGAGTACGGCTTTATCGTGGGCTGCCCACGCGTCGGGACTGGAGGCGTGGGTCTGGGGGGCCAGGGCAGTGAGGCCAAGGAGGATCAGGGTTTGGGGTTTCATCAGCAATGTCCTTATTCTGGGAGGCCAGGGCAGGAGTATGCCTGAATGGTGCCGGGCGACGATCGATCCCAGGCCGCCCGGGACCGATCGGGTGTGCCTCAGTGACCTTGCTCGGCAACGGCCTTGGCCGCCGTGATCAGGCATTTGGTCAGTTCCGGCGAGGAGAACTTGGTGAGCACGCCGTTGGCGCCGGCCAGCCGGGCCTTTTCGCTGTTCATGGCGCTGTCCAGCGAGGTGTGCAGCAACACGTAGAGGTGGGCGAAGTCCGGCGTTTCGCGCAGTGTCCGGGTGAGGGCGTACCCGTCCATCTCCGACATTTCGATGTCGGAGACGATCAGGTTGATTTGTTCGGCCGTGCCTTGCAGGTCCAGCAGGCACTCGATGGCTTCCTTGGCACTGCGAGCGGTGTGGCATTGCAGGCCCAGGTTGCGCAGGGTGTGCACTGATTGTTGCAGCGCGACCTGGCTGTCATCGACCACCAGGATCCGTGCGTTGCCCAGGACTTCGGCGTCTTCCATGCTCAATTCGGTTGGCGCGGTTTCGATCTGCGCCGGTGCTATGCCGTGGATGACCTTTTCGATGTCCAGTACCTGCACCAGCGTACCGTCCACCGAGGTCACGCCGGTGATGAACGAGCGCACGCCGCCGGAACCGTAGGGCGGCGGTTTGATGTCGGTGGTCAGGCAATGCACGATCTTGCTCACCGCCTGCACATGCAGACCCTGTTTGGAGCGGCTGACGTCGGTGACGATCAGGCAGCCGCCATCCGGATCTTCCAGTGGCCGCTCGCCAATGGCGCGGCTCAGGTCGATCACCGACAACGATGTCCCGCGCAGGGTGGCGATGCCTTTGACGTGCGGATGCGACTCCGGCAGCTTGGTCAACGGTGGGCAGGGAATGATCTCACTGACCTTGAGCAGGTTGATCGCCATCAGCTTGCCGCTGCGCAAGGTAAACAGCAGAAGCGAAAGTGAATCTGCGCGGGCTTTGTTGGAAGACATAAAAAACCTTCTGTGGAAAAAGGTGGGGCGAGCATACCGATCGCCAGAACAGCTTGTGATATCGGGTTATCGACTTGTCGGGGACAGGCTTTAGGGCAAAAGCTTGTCGATAGCATTGATTGCCGTCATCAGGTCTTTGTGCGGGATAGCTTTTGTGGCGAGGGAGCTTGCTCCCGCTCGGCCGCGTAGCGGTCGTAAGATTCGAAACCGCGCTGCCGTTGATAGGGGCTGCTTCGCAGCCCAGCGGGAGCAAGCTCCCTCGCCACAAAAGCACCTCCAGCCACTATTTCAGGCCAAGCCGTTTTGCCATCCGCCCCAGGTTCGCCCGGTCCAGACCCAGCTCCCGGGCGGCGCTGGCCCAGTTGTGCTGGTGACGCTCCAGGCAGGCCGCGATCAGTTGGCGCTGGAACTCGTCCACCGCTTCGCGCAAGTCCCCCCTCACCTGCGCCATGGCCGGTGCTGGACTGAGGGGACGAAGGTGCGGGGTTATCCACAGGAGCCTGGGGCAAATCCAGATCCTGGGCGCTGAGGCTGAGGATTTTCGGGCGTGTCGTGCACCGACCCAAGGCCTTCAGGGCGCTGCGGCCGATCAGGTGTTCCAGTTCGCGCACGTTGCCCGGCCAGTCGTAGGCCAGCAGTGCCGCCTGGGCGTCGCTGGTCAGGCGCAGGCTGCCCAGGCCCATGCGCGAGCGATTTTGCTCCAGGAAGAACCCGCTGATCAGCAGCACGTCCCGCCCACGATCACGCAGCGCCGGCACCTGCAACGGATACACACTCAAGCGATGGTAGAAGTCGGCCCGATATCGGCCGTTGCGCACTTCTTCGGCAAGGTCGCGATTGGTGGCCGCGATCAGGCGTACGTCGACCCGATGTTCCTTGTCCGAGCCCAGGCGTTGCAGTTGGCCACTCTGCAGCACTCGCAGCAACTTGGCCTGGACGGTCAGGGACAGCTCACCCACCTCATCGAGGAACAAGGTGCCGCCGTCGGCCAGTTCGAACTTGCCGCGCCGGTCGTTCGTGGCGCCGGTGAAGGCGCCTCGTACATGGCCGAAGAGTTCACTTTCCACCAGCGTATCCGGCAGGGCGGCGCAATTGAGGCTGATGAGTGGCTGCTCGGCGCGTTTTGACGCGGCATGGATGGCCTGGGCGACCAGTTCCTTGCCCACACCGGTTTCGCCTGTGATCAGTACGGTCAAGTCACTGCCGCCCACCAGCGCGATCTCTTCCACCAGGCGCTTGTGGGCCTTGCTCTGGCCGACCATGTCGCGAGGTTGCTGGCCGCTGGCCTGGCGATAGACCTCGGCGCGACGGTGCTCGTCCTCGGCCTTCAAGGCCAGCCGCTCGATGCGCTCGGCGGCGCTGACCGTGGCGGCGGCGAGGCTGGCGAAGGCTTGCAGGGCACTCAGGTCGATGGGCTCGAAGCGCTCCGGGTCCAGGGAGTCGAGGGTCAGCAGGCCCCAGGGGCGCTCGTCGACGAACAGCGGACAGCCCATGCAGTCATGAACCTCCAGATGCTCGGCCAACCCTTCGACCAGCCCGTCATACGGATCGGGCAGGCCGCTGTCGGCGGCGAAGCGGGTGGGCTGCGGGTTGGCCAGCAGTGCTTCGAAGCGCGGATGTTCGCTGACCCGGAACCGCCGGCCCAGCGTATCGGTGCTCAAGCCATCCACGGCGAGCGGCACCAGGCAGTCGCCGTCCAGGCGCAACAACGCCGCCGCATCGCAGGGCAGCAGGGCGCGCAAGGTGCCGAGCAGTCGACGATAGCGTTCGCCTTCAGGCAATTCGCGGGACAGATCGGCCACCAGTGGCAGCAGGGAGGTCAGCAGAGCGGTTGCGGTCATAATGACTCCATGTAGTCGTAACGACTATAAAGCGCGTCGTGTCGTTATGACTACAGTGTTCTTAACTTACTGATATTAAATGGAAAAATTTATGGCATGGAAACTGATAAGGCTTAGGTAACTGTTATCGGTCATATGCCAGGAGTCACCCTATGCTCAGTCGAGAAGAACGCGCCATCATTCGCTCCACCGTTCCGTTGCTGGAAAGCGGGGGTGAAGCGTTGATCACTCACTTCTATCGCATGATGCTGTCCGAGTACCCGCAGGTGCGCCCGCTGTTCAACCAGGCTCACCAGGCCAGCGGCGATCAACCGCGTGCCTTGGCCAACGGTGTGTTGATGTATGCACGGCACATTGACCAGCTCGATCAACTGGGCGACCTGGTGGCGAAGATCGTCAACAAGCACGTTGCCCTGCAGATCCTGCCGGAACATTACCCTATTGTCGGTTCATGCCTGTTGCGGGCAATCGCCGAAGTGCTGGGTGCAGAGATCGCCACGCCCGAAGTGATTGCGGCGTGGGGCGCAGCCTACAACCAGTTGGCCGATATCCTGATCGGCGCCGAAGCCGGCATGTACGACAAGAAGGCCGAGGCGCCGGGCGGCTGGCGTGGCGAACGAGAGTTCATCCTGACGGCCAAGGTCCAGGAAAGCTCGGAGATCACCTCGTTCTACTTTGAACCTGCGGACAAGGGCCCGATCCTGGTGGCCGAACCGGGCCAGTACATTGGCATGAAGCTGGTGCTCGATGGCGAGGAAGTGCGCCGCAACTATTCACTGTCGGCCCTGGCGGACAATGGTCAGTACCGTATCAGCGTCAAGCGCGAGCCGGGTGGGCGGGTGTCCAATCACCTGCATCATCATTTCGATGTCGGTAGTCGCATCCAGTTGTTCCCGCCGTCCGGGGATTTCTACCTGACCGCCAGCGACAAGCCATTGGTGCTGATCAGCGGCGGCGTCGGCATCACCCCGACCCTGGCCATGTTGCAGGCGGCGCTGCAAACCGAGCGGCCGGTGCATTTCATTCACTGTGCGCGCAACGGCAGTGCCCATGCTTTCCGCGACTGGATCGACGACCTGGCCAAGCGGCATCCGCAGCTCAAGCGCTTCTACTGCTACGACGAAGACGACGGCTTGAGCCCGGCGGCCGACAAGGTGGGGCTGTTGAGCCAGGAGCAACTGGCGCAATGGCTGCCGCAGCAACGTGACCTGGACGCCTATTTCCTCGGGCCGAAGGGTTTCATGGGGGCCGTCAAGCGCCACCTCAAGGCCTTGGGTGTGCCGGACCAGCAGAGCCGTTACGAATTCTTCGGCCCGGCGGCGGCGCTGGAGTAAGGTCACGGCTAATCCGGGGAACCGGGTTGGCCTCATCGCGAGCAGGCTCGCTCCCACAGGGGATTTGTGGTGGACACGATTCCTGTGAACGCCACAAAAAACTGTGGGAGATTCTATGTTGCAGGGGAACCCTGCAACCGTGAATTTGGTTGGTATTCGCTCTGATTTTTCATCAGGGCGAATGCTACCCGACACAACTTGCGGGCGAGGATAACCAAGGCCTGAGTTCTGGCCAGGCCTCGTGCCAAGAAGGCCTCATAGTAAGGTTTCCAGGCAGGAGACCGACAGGCCGCCATCGCGGCGTTGTGCGCCAGGCGTCGTAGCTCCCCGTCCCCTTTTTTGCTCAAGTGACGAGGACTGTGCTTCTTCCCTGAATCTTTTGGACGCAAATCCATCCCCAAGAAAGCAATGAATGCATCGCCACTGACAAAGTGACCGCGCATGAATGCGGTCGCCAAGCCAATGGCCGTCAGTTCACCAATCCCTTCGATGGCTTTGCAGCGGTTGATGTTTTCAGTGATCCCTGCCGCTTGGCTGGCCTCACGCATTAGTTTCTGAATGGCCTGATCGGACTCTTTGAAGACCTCCAACTGCCGGGCCAAGATGTCCTTCAGACACGGTTCGTTCGAAAACTCAGCACGATACTGACGCGGGCCTTGATGAGTGCCGCACGTTTTCTAAGCAGGTTTTAACACTTTGTAGGCTTCTGGAGGTGGGCTCCAGATACGCAGCCTTGCTTGCTCGTTCGTTAGATACCGAGCCAGCAAACGCGCATCACAAGGATCAGTTTTAGCCCGCAGCCCAATACTTTCACGGTAATGGGCCACCCGATAAGGATCCACAACGTAAACATGAAACCCCATTCCATGGGCCAGCTCAGCTGTGTCCAGGTGATAAAAGCTGGTGGCTTCCAGCGCAATCGAGCTTTGGGCTGGTAGCGTTTTGAGCCACCGGCCAAGAGCTTCGCGGTGGTTGGCGATGGCTTGAGTGATTTTCAGGTCTTCGCGGTAAACGACGATTTCGGCCTTCGCTACATCGATACCAATAACCGTTGGTGAGTTAAGGATTGTCATGACGAATCCTCGGAGCTAGGGTTTAGGTGCTTGTCGGGGTCTACCTTTGCGCTGGCTTGCCTCTATCGTCGGTTTTACCGATGAATTCCTTATCGGCGCTTTAGGTAGAAAGGGCGGAACGAGAAGTCTCCCACGGTCCGTACTGGCTAGAGTCGGAATCGAGCTTTTAGTCCCGCCCACCCCTTCAAGTCTAAACATACAAGCGAGCTTGCTCGCGATAGCGGCGGCAGGTCCGCCCCTGTCCAACGGACCCGCATTAATCTGCTCTTAACCTTCTTGCGGTCTATTCCCCTCCAATGTCGACGCCCGCTGCTCGTTCACTGTCATGGTCTGCGTGTAGACTTCGGGCATCCGAGTGCGCACCCGAGTGTTGCCGTGCTGCGCGTCGATCCATGCAGACAAAGGGAAACGCAATGAGTGAGGAAATGATGCGGTTGGGCCGTGAGCGGCGCTACCTGGTGCTGCTGGGGCTGATCTGCCTGGCACTGATCGGCGGTGCGCTGTACATGCAGGTGGCCCTCGGTGAGGCGCCATGCCCGCTGTGCATCCTGCAACGCTATGCGCTGTTGCTGATCGCGATTTTCGCCTTCATCGGCGCAGCCATGCGCACCCGTCGCAGCCTGACGATCTTCGAAGGCCTGGTGGTGCTCAGCGCCCTGGCCGGTGCCGGGGTGGCGGGGCATCACGTGTACACCCAGTTCTTCCCCGCGGTCAGCTGCGGTATCGACGTGTTGCAACCGATTGTCGATGACCTGCCGCTGGCGAAGATCTTCCCGCTGGGCTTCCAGGTCGATGGCTTTTGCTCCACCCCCTACCCACCGATCCTGGGTCTGTCCCTGGCGCAATGGGCGTTGGTGGCTTTCGTGTTGACGGCGGTGCTGGTGCCGTTGCTGGTGTCGCGTAACCGTAAACAGATTCGCTGAACCGCCTTAATGAAACGCCCCGGTTTCTCTCCAGGAGAGCCGGGGCGTTTTGCGTTTCACTCTCGAGCCGGGTCGTCCTTGATCCGAGGCAAGAATGGCCTGCGACAATGTGCGACATGTTGTCACATATCTTGAGGCGCTCTGCCTTTGCGAGGCCGATTAAGCGCTTCTCCCTGTAATAAAAAAACGTCTGCTTTCGCAACAAGCGCATCGCTGGCAGCAGGCATTTTTAACAGCGAAGCGTCAGGCGCCAGAGGCCCCGAAAACTGGGCGCTTGCCGGGCAAATAAGCGCTTGGCGGTCCTCCCGAGCTGTCTAAATCGGGCGTAGTAGGCCTACGTTTTTTGGGGTTCTTGTTGAGAATGAATTTCGATAACATGCTTGCCCGTTGCAATATCGGCAAGAGATTGTTGCCGGATCGGATAAAAATTATTTCGGGATGAGACATGGTCTACAGCGCGTCAGCTCACTACAATCGCCCGCACCGATTTTCCGACCCGGCTCAAGCTTGAGCACGAGAGTGGTCGAAGGGCGCCAGCGCCCCATGCGACCCCAGGTGTCGGTGCCTCCAACTATCCGCACCAAATGGAATTGGGCTTGAACTAGGCCTTTGACCAACGAATAAGAACTCACTGCTGGCCCAGGATGTGTCGAACAGCCGCTGACGTTCGACGGGCAGCCCTTATTCAATCCAAGAAAATGCCAACCCTTGGCAGGGTGAAGTGTTGGCGATCAAAACCCAACTGCATTGCGCAAGCTGCTTTAGAGGTCGTGAGATGAGTAAAAACAGGTACCCCCGATTACTAGGCTTGCTGCCGCTGCTCGGCACGTTGTTGCTGGGAGGCTGCAACATGACCCTGCTCGATCCCAAGGGCCAGGTCGGCCTGGATGAACGAAACCTGATCATCACCGCCACGTTGCTGATGTTGCTGGTCGTCGTGCCAGTCATCGTCATGACTTTCCTGTTCGCCTGGAAGTACCGCGCGACCAACACCAATGCCACCTACACGCCGAAGTGGTCGCACTCGACCAAGATCGAAGTGGCGGTGTGGACCATTCCGGTGCTGATCATCATTGCCCTGGGTTACGTCACCTACAAGTCGACCCACGCCCTGGACCCGTATCGTCCGCTGGATTCCGACGTCAAGCCGATCACCATTGAAGTGGTCTCGATGGACTGGAAGTGGCTGTTCATCTATCCGGAACAAGGCATCGCCACCGTCAACAAGATCGTGTTCCCGGCCCACACGCCGATCAACTTCAAGGTCACCTCTGACACCGTGATGAACTCGTTCTTCATCCCGGGCCTGGGCGGCCAGATCTACGCGATGGCGGGCATGCAGACCAAGTTGCACCTGATCGCCAACCAGAACGCCGAACTCGACGGTATCTCCGCCAACTACAGCGGCGCGGGTTTCACCGGCATGAAGTTCAAAGCAATCGCCACGACCCAGGAAGATTTCGACGCCTGGGTCAACGATGTGAAGAAGGCACCTAAACAGCTTGAAAAAGCTGAATACGAAGCCCTTTCCAAACCGAGCCAGAACAACCCAGTCGAACTCTACTCGTCGGTTACGCCGAACCTGTTCCAGACCATCATCGACAAATATGAAGGGATGAATCCGGGCAAGCCGATGCACCACGAGAAGAACGAGAAGGAAGTGGCTCACAACATGGAAGGGATGGACATGAGCTCGCATTCAGCTGCCGGGGCAGAGGAGTAAACGATGTTTGGTAAATTAAGTTGGGAAGCGATCCCGTTCCACGAGCCGATTGTCATGGTGACCCTCGCCATCATCGCGCTCGGTGGTCTGGCATTGTTTGCAGGCATCACTTATTTCAAGAAGTGGACCTACCTGTGGACCGAGTGGCTGACGTCGGTCGACCACAAGAAAATCGGCGTGATGTACATCATCGTCGCCATGGTCATGCTGCTGCGCGGTTTTGCCGACGCCATCATGATGCGTACCCAGCTGGCCATGGCCACCGAGGGTTCGCCTGGCTACCTGCCGCCTGAACACTATGACCAGATCTTCACCGCCCACGGTGTGATCATGATCATCTTCATGGCGATGCCATTCTTCACCGGCCTGATGAACCTTGCAGTGCCGCTGCAGATCGGCGCCCGCGACGTGGCCTTCCCGTTCCTGAACTCCTTGAGCTTCTGGCTGCTGGTATCGGGCGTGGTGCTGATCAACTTGTCCCTGGGCGTTGGCGAATTTGCCAAGACCGGTTGGGTTGCCTATCCGCCGCTGTCGGGCTTGCAATACAGTCCGGGCGTGGGGATGGATTACTACATCTGGGCGCTACAGCTTTCCGGGTTGGGTACGACGCTGACGGGGGTCAACTTCCTGGCCACCGTGGTGAAAATGCGTACCCCGGGCATGAAGCTGATGGACATGCCGATCTTCACCTGGACCTGCACCTGGGCCAACGTCCTGATCGTCGCCTCCTTCCCGATCCTGACCGCTACCCTGGCTTTGCTGACGCTTGACCGTTACATGGATTTCCACATTTTCACCAATGAACTGGGTGGAAATCCGATGATGTACGTCAACCTGTTCTGGGCCTGGGGTCACCCTGAGGTGTACATCCTGATCCTGCCGGCGTTCGGGATTTTCTCCGAAGTCATCTCGACCTTCTCCGGCAAGAAACTGTTCGGCCACCACTCGATGATCTACGCTTCCGGCGCGATCTCGGTACTGGGCTTCATGGTCTGGCTGCACCACTTCTTCACCATGGGTTCCGGGGCGAGCGTCAACGCCTTCTTCGGCTTGGCGACGATGCTGATTTCGATCCCGACCGGGGTGAAGCTGTTCAACTGGCTGTTCACCATCTATCAGGGCCGCCTGCGTTTCACCAGCCACGTAATGTGGACCCTGGGCTTCATGGTGACCTTCGCCATCGGCGGCATGACCGGCGTACTGCTGGCCATCCCGGGTGCTGACTTCGTGCTGCACAACAGCCTGTTCGTGATCGCGCACTTCCACAACGTGATCATCGGTGGCGCCGTGTTTGGCTACATCGCCGGTTTCGCCTTCTACTTCCCGAAAGCGTTCGGCTTCAAGCTGCACGAAGGTTGGGGCAAGGCCGCGTTCTGGTTCTGGATCACCGGCTTCTTCGTCGCGTTCATGCCGCTGTATGTACTGGGCTTCATGGGCATGACCCGTCGCCTGAACACCACTACCAACCCTGAGTGGGTGCCGTACCTGTACGTCGCCATGTTCGGTGCGGTGATGATCGCCGTCGGTATCGCCTGCCAGCTGATCCAGTTGTATGTCAGCGTGCGCGATCGCAACAAACCAGAGAACATGTGCGAACACGGCGACCCGTGGAATGCCCATACCCTGGAATGGTCGACCTCTTCGCCACCGCCGTTCTACAACTTTGCCGTGCTGCCAAAAGCGGACGTCATCGACCCGTTCACCGAAGCCAAGGAAAACGGTACCGCGTACCCGGTTCCGGCCAGGTACGAGCCGATCCACATGCCCAACAACACCGCCACCGGTGTGGTCATGGGGGCGCTGCTGACCGTGTTCGGTTTCGCGATGATCTGGCACATCTGGTGGCTGGCCATCGCCAGCCTGGTCGGCACCGTGGTGTATTTCGCCATCCATGCCGCCCGTGACGATCAGGGCTACATGGTGCCGGTGGATGTCATCGAGCGCATCGAAGCCGAGCAGCACAAACGTCTGGTAGCGGCCGGGAAAGTCCCAGCCACCGCCACCCGTGTTGAAACCTCGTTGGAACAGGCTTAAACCATGTCGAACTTAGTGACCAATGTTGGACACGCCCATGGTCAAGACCATGGGCACGATGACCATCACCACGACTCGGGCGAGATGACCGTATTCGGTTTCTGGCTCTACCTGATGACCGACTGCATTCTGTTTGCGTCGATCTTCGCAGCGTACGCGGTGCTGGTTAACAACGTCGCCGGTGGCCCGTCGGGCCACGACATCTTCGAGCTGCCGTACGTACTGGGCGAAACCGCGCTGCTGCTGTTCAGCTCGATCACCTACGGCTTCGCCATGCTGGCGTTGTTCAAGGGCAAGAAAACCCAGGTACTGGGCTGGCTGGCCATGACCTTCCTGTTCGGTGCCGGCTTCATCGGCATGGAGATCAACGAGTTCCACATGTTGATCTCCGAGGGCTACGGTCCTAACCGCAGCGGCTTCCTGTCCGGGTTCTTCACCCTGGTCGGTACCCACGGTCTGCACGTGACCAGCGGCCTGATCTGGATGGCGATCATGATGTACCAGGTCCAGAAAAACGGCCTGACTGCCACCAACAAGACGCGCCTGAGCTGCCTGAGCCTGTTCTGGCACTTCCTGGACGTGGTGTGGATCTGCGTATTCACCGTTGTTTATCTGATGGGGACCCTGTAAATGGCTAACGCTCATTCCCATGATGGCCACGACGCCGGCCACGGCAGCGTCAAGTCCTACGCCATCGGCTTCATCCTGTCGGTGATCCTGACCGTCATTCCGTTCGGCCTGGTGATGTACCCGACGCTGCCGAAAAGCCTGACCCTGTGGATCATCCTGATCTTCGCCGTGGTCCAGGTACTGGTGCACCTGGTGTACTTCCTGCACCTGGACCGCTCCGCCGCCCAACGTAACAACGTGGTCGCGTTTGTCTTTGCCGCGATCGTGATCGTCCTGCTGGTTGGCCTGTCGTTGTGGATCATGTTCAGCATCCATACCAACATGATGGCGCACTGAGGAAAATCCGGATGTCCCTGAAGCACTTTATCCAAATCACCAAGCCGGGGATCATTTTCGGTAACGTGCTTTCTGTGGCAGGCGGTTTTTTCCTGGCCTCCAAAGGGCATGTCGATCTGGCCATCTTCCTGGCGGCGATGATCGGCACGTCCCTGGTGGTGGCGTCCGGTTGCGTGTTCAACAACTGCATCGACCGCGACATCGACATCAAGATGGAGCGCACCAAGAACCGCGCCCTGGTTCAGGGCCTGATCCCGGTGCAACTGGCCTTGGTGTTCGCCACGGTGCTGGGCGTGGCCGGTGTCGCGCTGTTGTACTGGGTCGCTAACCCGTTGGCGGCGTTGTTCGCAGTGATCGGTTTTGTCATCTACGTCGGCCTCTACAGCCTGTACCTCAAGCGCAAGTCGGTCCACGGCACGCTGGTGGGCAGTCTGTCGGGGGCGATGCCGCCGGTGATCGGTTACGTCGCGGTGAGCAACAGCTTCGACATGGCGGCGCTGACGCTGCTGGTGATGTTCAGCCTGTGGCAGATGCCGCATTCCTATGCCATCGCGATCTTCCGCTTCAACGACTACCTGGCGGCCTCGATTCCGGTGCTGCCGGTCAAGCGTGGTATCCGGGTGGCGAAGAAGCACATCCTGCTCTACATCCTGGCCTTCCTCGTGGCGACCTTGATGCTGACCTTCAGCGGCTACGCCGGCATGAGCTACCTCGCCGTCGCCGCCGCCATGGGCATGTACTGGCTGTACATGGCCTGGACCGGCTACAAGGCGGTGGATGACACGGTCTGGGCACGCAAGCTGTTCGTGTTCTCGATCTTCACCATCACCGCCCTGAGCGTCATGATGTCCCTGGACTTCAAAGTGCCAAGTGAGCTGCTGCTGACTTACGCGCCTTAAGCTTCAGACGCTGCACAAAAGCCCCGCCTTCGAGAGAAGCGCGGGGCTTTTTTTCTAGAAGGACATGGATGGACTGTCATTCGTCGCAATAGATTATGGTTTGTTGAGCTATACGCAATTTGCCTATAGTTTCTGCCATGCGTACCCTATTCTTTGAAACGACTACGTTCACCGCCACGGTTGGCCATTACCTGACTGATGATGAGTATCGCCTGCTTCAGTCCTATTTGCTGGAGCATCCAGAAGTCGGTGACGTCATGCCACGTACCGGCGGCTTTCGTAAGCTGCGCTGGTTCGATGAGCGTCGTGGCAAAGGGAAGCGGGGTGGGTTGCGAGTCATTTACTATTGGCTCATGAACGATCGTCAGTTTTGGATGTTCGCGATTTATGACAAGGACGAGTTGGTAAACCTGACCTCCGAGCAAGAGAAGACGCTCAAGCGCGCCATAGAAGCTGAGTTGAAAGTACGAGGTACCTTATGAAAAAGCGCGATCTGTTTGCCGAGATGATGCAAGGCGTCGAGGAGATGGCCGCTCACCGCGAGGGCAAGATTACCCTTCGCCAGATATCGATCGAAGACAAACCGGTTCCCGAGGTGTCGGCCCAGGAAATCGTGGCTTTGCGCGACAAGCTCCACATGTCCCAAGCCGTTTTCGCCAAGAGCATCAGGACCAGTCCAGGTACCCTGAGAAATTGGGAACAGGAAAAATCCAAGCCTAACGCCCAGGCGGCTTTGTTGATCAAACTGGTCGAGAAGTTTCCAGATATGGTCGAACGACTTGGCGCTGTTTGAACAGCTGACACCCATGAAAAAGCCCCGCCTTTGACACAAGCGCGGGGCTTTTTCATGGTGTTGTCGGTGTTTCCGTGGTGGACACATGGTCGACAAACGCCGCTGATCCATTGTGGGAGCGAGCCTGCTCGCGATGAGACCGGCACATTCAACATCGATGCAAGCTGAACCACCGCTATCGCGAGCAGGCTCGCACCCACAGGTGTTTGTGGTGGACTCACAACCTCCTGAAAAGGCTTATTGCTGGGCGATGCTGTAGCCGTCGAAGGCTTTTTGCTGTTGCAGGGCGGTGACGATGCTCTTGCGGGTGACCGGTTGTTCGGTGCCGTCGTTGTCCAGGAAGGTTTCGCTTTCCAGCTCGGCTTCTTCGCCTTCGCCGACAAAATTGAAACCGAGGAATTCGAAGGCTTCACGGTCGACGTTCGGCTTGGAGCGTGGTGTGCGCAAGGGCAGGGTGACGCTGATGCCGTCCTTGCTGATGACAAACACTTCGGCTTCCTTCTTGGCTCGCGAGGCCTTGCCCTTGCTGCCACTTGGATTGCTGATGGCCTGGTGGGTCTGGTTCAGCACTTTCAGGGCCAGGCCGTAGACCAATTCCTGGAACGATGGATCGTCCTTGTAGCTGGAGAGAATGCGGCTGATCGGGAAGCGGCTGCTCAGGTCTTCCAGGGCCGCGAAGTCGGCGGCTTCGGCGTCCTTGAGCTGCTTGAGCTGGCCCATCAGTTCGTAGGCCTTGTCGTCGTCGAACGCATCGTGAGCCTGGCGGATGGCGTTGCGCAGTTCGCGGATCTGGTCGCTTTCGCGGTTCGACTGGAACGCATCGAGGACCATCTCACTGATGCTTTTGGCCTGGGGCAGATGCTGTGAAAGATTGATGGAGTTTTCGTATTCCGCTTTGGACGACAGGGTGACTACGGATTCAGCGGTATTGGAATCGGACATTGAAATTTCACTACTTCTGTTAGCGGGATGAGGCGAGAAAGGCATTGAGCTTTTTTCCGGTCGCCTAATCTATTGGACGCGGACGGTGTTGTCACGGTCGGACCGGCGACAGGTTGGCTTTTGTTGCCGGTCCTGGCTTCAATCTCGCATCAGCTCCAACAGTCGCAGGGCATTGGGCGTTGCGGCGCCACTGGCAGTGTTGTCAAAGATGCACCAGGTCGGTGTGTCGGCCCCGGTCTTCAATTGCCGGGCGAGCCGTTCCAGCCAGGGCTCATCGTACGGGGAGTAGTAAATTCGCGGCGAACCGTGCAACCGGTAGTAACGAACGCCAGGCCAGCCTGCCGGTCGATCGCAACCGGGCAATGGCGAGGGATCGGCGGCGACGCGGCCGATGTGCTGGGCTTGCAGCAGTGCTTGCGCCGTCGGCGCGAGCCAGCTCGGATGCCGGGGTTCAAGCACGGCATAGCCCTGATAACGGTCGCGCAATGCGGTGAAGAATGCTTCGGCCACTGCGGCATCGAAGGCCAGTGATGGTGGTAACTGGATCAGCAGGCAGCCCAGTTTCTCTCCCAATTGCGAGCATTGCCCCAGAAAATCATCCATAAGCCCTTCGCAATCGAGCAGCCGCCGTTCATGGGTGATCTGTTTTGGCACTTTGACCGAGAAGCGAAAGTCCGAGGTGACGCTATCGGCCCACTTTGCGTAGGTGGCGGGGCGGTGCGGACGGTAGAACGAACTGTTGATCTCCACCGCCGGGAAGCGTGCGCTATAGCGCTGCAAGTGGGTGCCCTCGACGGGAAAGGCCAGCCATTGCTCCCGGGGTAACGACCAACCGGCGCAGCCCAGATAAAGGTTAGAAGGGGAAGGGGATCGAGTCGACAAGTGCCCGGACCTGATTGCAAGCGTTACAACCTATGACCGCTGTAAACGCCGCAAAGATGCATTCATTTTTGCCGCGGACCCTGAGCCCGGTTTCATTTGCAGATCACATTCTTGCCGGCCATCTTTGAGCGATACAGCGCCTGGTCCGCCCGGTCCAGCAGCGCCGCTTGTTGTTCATCGTCGAAGCGCTGCACCACGCCAAAGCTCATGGTGATCTGAAAATCGCCCACCGGCAGCAGGTCGGACAATCCACGGCGAATGGTTTCGGCCATCAGGCAGGCGTCGGTCAGGGAGGTGTTGGGCAAGATCATGATGAACTCGTCGCCGCCCCAGCGCACCAGCAGGTCGCCGTCGCGCTCGCAGCGCTGGACCGCCTGCACCACTTGCACCAATGCCGCATCGCCGAAAGCATGTCCGTAACGGTCGTTGATGTCTTTGAAATCGTCGACATCCATGGCGATCAGCGACAAAGGTTCGCGAAAGCGCTGGGCACGTTCGCAGGCCAGTGGCAGCGCTTGCTCCAGGCGATAGCGGTTGGCGACCAGCGTCAGTGCATCGGTCTCGGCGAGTCGACGGTTTTCCTCGAGTTGAATCTGCAATTGTTGGTTGACCCGGGACAGTTCGCGGGTGCGCTCTTCGATCACTGCTTCCAGGGACTTGTTGCGCCGCTCCAGTTGCTCGAACAAGCGCTTCTTGTCGTCGATACTGCGATGGGCGCCGATCATGCGCGCCACCGTGCCGTCAGGGTTGCGGGCGATCACGTAGCCGCGATCCTCGATCCAGATATAGGAACCGTCGCGCGTGCGACAACGGTATTCGGCCTGGTAGCCGTGGGATCTTTGTTCCAGATAGTCGTCGAACAACGCCATGACCCGTGGATAGTCACCCGGGTGGATCACGCTCTCCCAGGTCAGCACGGTGTTGTCCAGGGAGTGAGGCGGGTAGCCAAGCATCGTGTACCAGCCGGGATTGCGGTAGACAAAGCCGGTGTTGGCATTCCAGTCCCAGATGCCATCGCTGACCAGTTCCAGGATGGTGTGCAGTACGCCTTCGTCCAGATCGGACAAGTCGAACCGCAGCATGTCGATGTTCGAGGCATCTCCCATCGTCGTTTCCTCAATCAGCCTTGATATCAAAATGCTCGTCCAAGGAGGAAGAGTAGCTGATGGGGCGCGGGGTCACTAGCGGGGGATGTTCAGGCGGGGTTCGCTTTTGTGGCGAGGGGATTTATCCCCGTTGGGTCGCGTAGCGGCCCCAGAAATCATCAAACCCGACATCATCTGCGATGTGAGCCGACAGCCTTGGGGTTGCTTCGCAACCCAGCGGGGATAAATCCCCTCGCCACAACATCATTCGGCTGGGGTTGGGGTTTTGCCCCATTTCTCCAACGCAAACTCGACAAAACTGCGCAGCTTCGGCAAACGGTAGCGATCCTGCGCGTACATCAGGCTCATCGGCCGATGGGGCAGCTGGTAGCCCGGCAGCAACGTCACCAGGTGTCCATCCTTCAGGTCCTGGGCCACCAGCGCATCGGGCAGCATCACCACGCCCATCCCGGCCAGGGCGGCGCGATGCAGGCCCGAGGAGCTGTTGATCAGCATCGGTCCGTTCACCGGGATCTTGATCTCGCCTTGCGGGCCATTGATCGGCCAGTGATCCTGGGCAAAGCGCCATTCGTCTGCTGCCGAATAGGCGAACGACAGGCAGTCGTGCTGTTGCAAGTCCGCGGGTTGTTCCGGCGTGCCTCGCCGGGCCAGGTAAGCAGGGGAGGCGCAGATGGTCAGGGTGTAGTCCATCAACGGACGGGCAATCAGTTTCGGATCGGGATGGCCAAGGCGGATGGCCACGTCGAAGCCATGGTCGAGCAGGTCAAGGCGCTGGTTGGTCAGCACCACGTCGAGCTTGACCTGGGCGAAGCGCTGGCTGAATTCGGCCAGCGCTGGCGAAAGGCGTTCGGTACCAAAGGTCAGCGGTGCGGTGATGCGCAGGGTGCCGGTGGGCTCGCCCTGGGCCTGTTCGGCCAGGCGTTCGGAATCGGCCACCAACCCCAACACTTCCAGGCAACGCTGGTAGTAGGCGGAGCCGAATTCAGTCAGGCGCTGGCGCCGTGTCGTACGGTTGATCAGGCGCACGCCGAGGCGTTGCTCCAGCGCCCGAAGATGATTGCCCACCATGGTGGTGGACATTTCGCAGGCCTGGGCCGCCGCTGTCAGGCTTCCGGTTTCTACCACCTTCACGTAAACGGTCATTGCCTGGAACAGGTCCATTATCAAGCTCAGCTTTTAAATGATTGAAGTAAAGTCGCATTTATCCATTTTGAGTGGCTAACCATACTGGAAAAAACCACCCGATGGAGCCTGAGCCATGACCGCTGCCTGCCTGATGACCACTTACCAACCCCTGGCGCTGAATTTCACCCATGGCTTGGGCACGCGCCTGTGGGACCAGGACGGCCGCGAATACCTCGATGCGGTGGCGGGCGTGGCGGTGACCAATGTCGGCCACTCTCACCCTCGACTGGTGGCCGCCATCAGCGAGCAAGCCGGCCTGCTGTTGCACACATCCAACCTGTACAGCATCGATTGGCAGCAACGCCTGGCGCAAAAGCTCACCCAGTTGTCCGGGCTGGAGCGGGTGTTTTTCAACAACTCGGGCGCCGAGGCCAACGAAACCGCGCTGAAACTGGCGCGCCTCTATGGCTGGCACAGGGGCGTCGAGCAGCCGTTGGTGGTGGTCATGGACAACGCGTTCCACGGGCGCACCTTGGGCACCATGTCCGCCAGTGACGGCCCGTCCGTGCGGCTGGGTTTCAATCGGTTGCCGGGGGATTTCATCAAGGTACCGTTTGGCGACCTCGCGGCGTTGGAAGAGGTCCGGCAGGCTCATGCCGAGCGCATCGTTGCGGTACTGGTGGAGCCGATCCAGGGCGAGAGCGGTGTGCAGCTCGCCCCACCGGGTTACCTCAAGGCCTTGCGGCAACTGTGCAGCCGGCGGGCCTGGCTGTTGATGCTCGACGAGATCCAGACCGGTATCGGTCGCACCGGCCAATGGTTCGCGTTCCAGCATGAAGGCATCGTGCCGGACGTCATGACCCTTGCCAAAGGCCTGGGCAACGGCGTGCCCATCGGTGCCTGCCTGGCGCGGGGCAAGGCTGCCGAGTTGTTTACTCCTGGCAGTCATGGCAGCACCTTTGGCGGCAATCCACTGGCCTGTCGGGTCGGCTGCACGGTGCTGGATATCATTGAGCAACAAGCGCTGGTGGATAACGCCAGGCACCAGGGCGAACAATTGCTGAGTCGGTTGCGGATCGAGTTGGCGGACAACCCCAATGTATTGGCGATTCGCGGTCAGGGCTTGATGATCGGCATCGAACTCAAGCAACCGGTCCGCGACCTGACCCTTCGCGCCGCCCGGGACCACGGGCTGCTGATCAATGTCACCCGGGGCCAGACCATCCGCCTGTTACCGCCGTTGACGATCGATGGGCGCGAAGTGGAGATGATTGTCAGGGGCGTGAGCCGCTGTCTGGCGCAGGGTTGAGGGGCGTTCGCCCGGACGCCGGTTTTTATCGGGCAGCCGGGCGAAACGCGACGCAGCGGGACGGAATTTTTAACGATTGCCGTGTTCCAACGCCTGCCAGAGTCGATTGCCTACGCCCTGGCACTTCAGACTGAAAACCCAGGAGCATTCCATGTTCACCTCGCGTCGCTTGATCGTTGTCGCTACTGCTGTGGCCCTGTTGTCCGGCTGTGCGTCGCCTAACCCCTATGACAACCAGGGCCAGGCCTCTACCGAATCGTCGGGTATGAGCAAAACCGCCAAGTACGGCGGCCTCGGTGCACTGGCGGGGGCGTTGGCCGGTGCGGCCATCGGTCACGATAACCGCGGCAAAGGGGCGTTGATCGGCGCGGCGGTGGTGGGGGCTTCCGCAGCTGGCTACGGCTACTACGCCGACCAGCAGGAAAAGAAACTGCGTGCGAGCATGGCCAATACCGGCGTTGAAGTGCAGCGCCAGGGTGACCAGATCAAGCTGATCATGCCGGGCAACATCACCTTCGCCACCGACTCGGCGAACATCGCCTCCAGCTTCTACCAGCCACTGAACAACCTGGCCAACTCCCTCAAGGAGTTCAACCAGAACCAGATCGAAATCGTCGGTTATACCGACAGCACCGGCAGCCGCCAGCACAACATGGACCTGTCCCAGCGTCGTGCCCAGAGCGTGGCGACCTACCTGACATCCCAGGGCGTGAGCGGTGCCAACCTCTCGGCCCGTGGCGCCGGCCCGGGACAACCCGGTGGCGAGCAATGCCGATGTCAATGGTCGTGCGCAGAACCGTCGTGTCGAGGTGAACCTCAAGGCTATTCCCGGCCAGCAGTACCAGCAGGCACCGGCGCAGCAGGGGCAGACTTACCAGCAATATCCGTAATCGCTGGGCTGTGTAAATGAAGGGGGCCATGGAAACATGGCCCCCTTTTTTGCGGCTAGCGTTTGGACCTTTGTGGCGAGGGAGCTTGCTCCCGCTGGGCTGCGAAGCGGCCCCCCAAACCTTTCACCTCAACTCCCTGACACACCGTGGTGGCTGGTTTTGGGCCTGCTGCGCAGTCCAGCGGGAGCAAGCTCCCTCGCCACAAAGGTGTTCACTCGAGTGATGGGCCGCATCGCCAGCGCCCGGGCAATCGCCATCCGTCTTCGCGAGCAAGCTCGCTCCCACAGGGGGATTTTCTTGAGCCAATAAAAAAGCCCGCCCGATCAGGTGATCGGGCGGGCTTTTGGGTGTCGCTTGGAGATTACTTCTTCAAACCGTAATGCTCATCGAGCATGCCGGGTGAATTGGGGGCCTTGGGGGCGTAGTCCCGCGGCGGTTCCTGGATCCCTTTTTGGTGGGGTCAGGCGTTCCCGTGGAGTCTGTGCTGCATCGGCTTGCAGAGCAGCCAGCAGACGTTGGCGAGTCTGCTCGTCCAGGGCCAGGCGATTGGCACCTTCGGACAGATGATCCTGGACGTCCTGGTAGCTCTGGGTGAGTTTTTTCACCAGGGACGCGGTGCTGTTGAAGTGGGTGACCACCTCATTCTGATAACTGTCGAAACGTTCCTGAATGTCGTCCAGCTGACGTTGCGTGCTGTTGGGCACCGCGTTGGGCAGCAATCGGGCAAGCAGGAATCCAATGGCGACACCGGCAACCAGGGCAAGAGTCGGCAACAGCCAAACTAAGAGCGAGTGTTCCACGAGTCCTTCCTCTATAAACGGCTTTGCTTTACGTTAACGGCTCGGACCTGCGCTGTATACCGCGAAGAACATCGCAATCATGCCAGGCACAGACTTTAGCTAGACGAGTCGACCCTATTCGAGGTCACGGAGTTCTTTCCCTTGCTTATGCGCGAAACCCCTGTAGTCATCGATGGCCCGGTGGGCCAACTGGAAGCCTTGTACCTGGACAGCGAGGCGCCCCGTGGCCTGGCGCTGATCTGCCACCCGAACCCGGTGCAGGGTGGGACCATGCTCAATAAAGTGGTCTCGACCCTGCAACGCACTGCCCGCGATGCTGGGCTGGTTACGTTGCGTTTCAATTATCGTGGCGTGGGTGCCAGTGCCGGTACGCATGACATGGGCACTGGTGAAGTCGACGACGCCCAGGCCGCCGCCGATTGGCTGCGGGAAAAATACCCGCAACTGCCGCTCACCCTGTTCGGTTTTTCGTTTGGTGGTTTCGTTGCCGCGAGCCTTGGCGGACGCCTGGAAGCCCAGGGGCAACCGCTCAAACACCTGTTCATGGTGGCCCCGGCGGTGATGCGCCTGAATGAACAGTCGCCCTTGCCGATGAGTGGCGAGTTGACCGTGATCCAGCCGGAAACCGACGAAGTGGTCGATCCGCAACTGGTTTACGAATGGTCCGACACGCTCCAACGCCCCCATGAGCTGCTGAAAGTGGCAGAATGCGGACACTTTTTTCATGGCAAGCTGACCGATCTCAAGGATCTGATCCTGCCGCGCCTTTCGAATTGACAGCAGTCTGACAAGCGATAACCCATGACGACGCGTACCCGTATCCTGACCGGCATCACCACCACCGGCACCCCGCACCTGGGCAACTATGCCGGCGCTATCCGTCCGGCGATCCTCGCCAGCCGCGACAGTAACGCCGATTCGTTCTACTTCCTGGCCGACTACCACGCCCTGATCAAATGCGATGACCCGCTGCGTATCCAGCGTTCGCGCCTGGAAATCGCCGCCACTTGGCTGGCCGGCGGCCTGGACGTGGACCGCGTGACCTTTTATCGGCAGTCCGACATTCCCGAGATTCCCGAACTGACCTGGCTGCTGACCTGCGTCGCCGCCAAGGGCCTGCTCAACCGTGCCCATGCCTACAAGGCCTCGGTGGACAAGAACGTCGAGGCCGGCGAAGACCCGGACGCCGGCATCACCATGGGCCTGTACAGCTACCCGGTACTGATGGCCGCCGACATCCTGATGTTCAACGCCCATAAGGTGCCGGTCGGTCGTGACCAGATCCAGCACGTGGAAATGGCCCGCGACATCGGCCAGCGCTTCAATCACCTGTTCGGCCAGGGCAAGGAGTTCTTCACCATGCCCGAGGCGCTGATCGAGGAAAGCGTGGCGACGCTGCCGGGCCTCGATGGCCGCAAGATGTCCAAGAGCTACGACAACACCATCCCGTTGTTCAGCAGCGCCAAGGACATGAAGGACGCGATCTCGCGGATCGTTACCGACTCCCGTGCCCCGGGCGAAGCCAAGGATCCGGACAATTCGCACCTGTTCACCCTGTTCCAGGCTTTTGCCACTGCCGAACAGTCCGCCGGCTTCCGCAGCGAACTGCTGCAAGGCCTGGGTTGGGGCGAAGCCAAGAACCGTCTGTTCCAGTTGCTCGACAGTGAGTTGGGTGAAGCGCGTGAGCGTTATCACCAGTTGATCGAGCGTCCGGCGGACCTGGAAGACATCCTGCAGCACGGCGCGAAAAAAGCCCGGGCCGTGGCGACGCCGTTCCTCAATGAACTGCGCGAGGCCGTTGGCCTGCGGTCGTTTGTCAGCCAGGTCCAAGTGGCCGCCAGCACCAAGAAGAAAGCCACCAAGGCTGCACGCTTCGTGAGCTTTCGCGAAGACGACGGCAGTTTCCGCTTCCGTCTGCTGGCCGCCGACGGCGAGCAACTGTTGTTGTCCCGCCACTTTGCCGATGGCAAGGCTGCTGGCCAGGTCACCAAGCAATTGCAGTCCGGTCAGCCATTGGATGTTCGTAACGACGGACAGAGTTTCAGTGTCTGGCTCGACGGCGAATGCGTGGCGGACAGCCCGGCTTTCGCAGACAGCGCCGCTCGCGATGCAGGCATTGATGCGTTGCGTGTTGCCCTGACACCTGCCCAGGACTGATTCTGGCGCGTAACTCCGACCATCGGCCCGAATACGGGCCGATTGCCATTCCTTTGGGCCATCGCTACAGTGACGGCCCGTTTTTGTTGCCTTGCTAACGAATATGACGCCCCTAGAACGATATCAAGCTGATCTGAAACGCCCGGAGTTTTTCCACGACGCAGCCCAGGAAACGGCGGTGCGGCATTTGCAGCGCCTGTACGATGACTTGGTCGCGGCGTCGAACAACAAGCCGGGCCTGTTGGGCAAACTGTTCGGCAAGAAAGACCAGACACCGGTCAAGGGCCTGTATTTCTGGGGCGGCGTAGGCCGTGGCAAGACTTATCTGGTGGACACCTTCTTCGAAGCGCTGCCGTTCAAGGAGAAGACGCGGACGCACTTCCACCGCTTCATGAAGCGTGTGCACGAAGAAATGAAGACCCTGGGTGGCGAGAAGAACCCGCTGACCATCATCGCCAAGCGTTTCTCCGACGAGACCCGGGTGATCTGCTTCGATGAGTTTTTCGTGTCCGACATCACCGACGCCATGATCCTCGGCACCTTGATGGAAGAGCTGTTCAAGAACGGCGTGACCCTGGTCGCCACCTCGAACATCGTGCCGGATGGCCTGTACAAGGACGGCCTGCAGCGGGCGCGTTTCCTGCCGGCCATTGCGCTGATCAAGGAGCACACCGAAATCGTCAACGTCGACAGCGGCGTGGATTATCGCCTGCGTCACCTCGAGCAAGCCGAGCTGTTCCACTTTCCCCTGGATGCCGCCGCCGAAGAAAGCTTGCGCAAGAGCTTCCGTGCCTTGACGCCGGAATGCACCCAGGCGGTGGAAAACGATGTATTGATCATCGAGAACCGTGAAATCCGCGCCATCCGCACCTGTGACGACGTGGCCTGGTTCGACTTCCGCGAACTGTGCGACGGCCCTCGCAGCCAGAACGACTACATCGAGCTGGGCAAGATCTTCCACGCCGTGCTGCTCAGCGGCGTCGAACAAATGAGCGTCACCACCGACGACATCGCCCGCCGCTTCATCAACATGGTCGACGAGTTCTACGACCGTAACGTGAAGCTGATCATTTCGGCTGAAGTCGAACTCAAGGACCTTTACACCGGCGGTCGCCTGACGTTCGAATTCCAGCGGACCTTGAGTCGTTTGCTGGAGATGCAATCCCACGAATTCCTGGCGCGGGCGCATAAGCCGTAGGGGGATTCGGAACAAAAAAGGCCTGCGATTGCAGGCCTTTTTTGTGCGCGCGAGATTTAGCAGTTCACTGCATAACCCTGTGGGAGCGGGCTTGCTCGCGAAGGGGGCGGTATGTTCAGCATAGATGCAAGCTGACCCACCGCTTTCGCGAGCAAGCCCGCTCCCACATTGGATTGCATTCAGCTCCGGTTCACGCCGCCTGCTGAAACTGCTGCCGATACTGGTTCGGCGACAGGTCGGTATGTTGCCGGAACAACCGGGCGAAAAAAGCTCGCATCGTCGTAGCCGACTTCATAGCTGATGGTCTTGATGCTCTTGCGGCTGCCGGAGAGCAGGCCCTTGGCGGTTTCTATCCGCAGTCGTTGCAGGTAATGCAGTGGTTTGTCACCCGTTGCGGTCTGGAAGCGGCGCATGAAATTGCGAATGCTCATGCCGTGTTCGCGGGCGACGTCCTCGAAGCGGAATTTGTCGGCGAAGTGCTCCTCAAGCCAGTGCTGGATCTGCAGGATGATCACATCCTGGTGCAGTTTCTGCCCGCCGAAGCCGATCCGTCCCGGCGAATAGCTGCGTTGCACTTCATACAGGATGTCCCGCGCCACGGCCTGGGCCACATTGGCGCCACAGAAGCGTTCAATGAGGTAAATGTAGAGGTCGCAGGCTGAGGTCGCACCGCCAGCGCAGAACAGGTTGTCGGCGTCGGTCAGGTGCTTGTCCTGGTTCAGGTGCACTTGGGGGAAGCGCTCCTTGAAGGCATTGAAGAAGCGCCAGTAGGTGGTCGCCTCCTTGCCGTCGAGCAGCCCGGACTCGGCCAGCCAGAACACCCCGGTGGCTTCGCCGCAGAGCACCGCACCGCGGGCATGTTGTTCCCGCAGCCAGGGCAGGACCTGAGGATAACGTTGGCAGAGGCTGGCGAAATCATCCCAGAAGGCTGGCAGGATGATGACGTCGGTATTTTCCAGGCCACCGTCCACCGGCATGATCACATCGCTGAAGCTGTTCACCGGTTTGCCATCGGGGCTGACCAGGCGGATTTCAAACGCCGGCGTCAGGCCTAGGCCCAGTTGCTTGCCATAGCGCAGGCTGGCCAGGTGGAAAAAATCCTTGGCTTGCATGAGGGTGAAGGCGAAGACCCGGTCGATTGCCAGGATGCTGACGCGCCGCAAGGGCGTGGAGACGTGCATAGACATAATTCATCTTTATTTTTATAGGGGAAAGTGGTCACCAGACGGCTGGATCGTCTTATTTTTTGTCGGATGTGTCCAGTGTCCTGTCGTACACCGCAGGCTTTAGGCTCTATCGGATAACCACGTCCAACAATAATCAAAGGTGCCTCATGATCCCAAGAACACTGTTCAGTCCCGAGCACGAATTGTTTCGCGACAGCGTACGAACCTTCCTCGAAAAAGAAGCCGTGCCGTACCACAGCCAGTGGGAAAAACAGGGGCATGTCGACCGCCAGCTCTGGAACAAAGCGGGGGAGGCGGGCATGTTGTGCTCGCACCTTCCAGAAGCCTACGGCGGGCTGGACGCGGACTTCCTCTACAGCACGGTGGTGATCGAGGAGATCGGCCGCCTGGGGCTGACGGGGATCGGTTTCTCGCTGCATTCCGACATCGTCGCGCCGTACATCCTGCATTACGGCAGTGAAGCGCTGAAACACAAATACCTGCCGAAACTGGTGTCTGGTGAGATGGTCACGGCCATCGCCATGACCGAGCCGGGCGCCGGTTCCGACCTGCAAGGCGTGAAGACCTCGGCGGTGCTGGACGGCGATGAGTACGTCATCAACGGCTCGAAGACTTTCATTACCAATGGTTTCCTGGCTGACCTGGTGATCGTGGTCGCCAAGACCGATCCGAAGGCTGGGTCCAAGGGCACCAGCCTGTTCCTGGTGGAGGCGGGCACGCCGGGTTTCGAAAAGGGCAAGCGCCTGGAAAAAGTTGGAATGAAGGCCCAGGACACCTCGGAATTGTTCTTCCAGGATGTCCGCGTGCCGAAGGAAAACCTGCTTGGCCAGGCCGGAATGGGCTTCGCCTACTTGATGCAGGAGCTACCTCAGGAGCGCCTGACCGTCGCCATTGGCGGCCTGGCCTCGGCCGAAGCGGCGCTGCAATGGACCCTGGACTACACCCGCGACCGCAAGGCGTTCGGCAAATCCATCGCGGACTTCCAGAACACCCGTTTCAAGCTCGCGGAAATGGCCACCGAAATCCAGATTGGCCGGGTCTTCGTCGACCGCTGCCTGGAACTGCACCTGCAAGGCAAGCTCGATGTACCGACGGCGGCGATGGCCAAGTACTGGGGCACCGACCTGCAATGCAAGGTGCTCGACGAATGCGTGCAGCTACACGGCGGCTACGGCTTCATGTGGGAATACCCGGTTGCCCGGGCGTGGGCGGATGCGCGGGTGCAGCGGATCTATGCCGGGACCAATGAAATCATGAAGGAGATTATTGCGCGGTCGCTTTGATGACGTAGTGACTGTTAGACCGCTATCGCGAGCAGGCTCGCTCTCACAAGGGTGTCTGTCGAATCACAAATTGTGGTCAGACATAAATCCAATGTGGGAGTGAGCCTGCTCGCGATGAGGGCTATGAATCAATCAAGGCGCCGGATTCGGCTGGTCCTTGTGAATCGCCTCGATCCCCGCCAGGACTTCATCCGACAGCTTCAGGTCGAAGCTGGCGATGTTGCTGTCCAGTTGCTCCAGCGTGGTGGCGCCGATGATGTTGCTGGTCACGAACGGCTGCTGGGTGACGAACGCCAGGGCCATCTGTGCGGGGTCCAGGCCATGTTCGCGGGCCAACGCCACATAGCGGCTGCATGCTGCTTCCGACTGCGGATTGAAATAGCGCATGAAGCGGCTATAGAGGGTCAGGCGACCCTTGGCTGGCCGTGCGCCGTTTTCGTATTTGCCCGACAGGAAACCGAACGCCAGGGGCGAGTAGGCCAGCAGGCCGCACTGTTCGCGGATGGCGATTTCCGCGAGGCCGACCTCGAAGCTGCGATTGAGCAGGTTGTAAGGGTTCTGGATCGACACCGCCCGCGGCCAGCCACGGGCTTCGGCCAGGGCGAGGAATTTCATGGTGCCCCAAGGCGTTTCGTTGGACAGGCCGATGTGGCGGATCTTGCCGGCGCGGACCTGTTCGTCCAGGGCTTCGAGGGTTTCCTCCAGCGGGGTGAACGTTTCGTCGGCCTTGTGCTGGTAGCCCAGTTGGCCAAAGAAATTGGTGCTGCGTTCCGGCCAATGCAACTGGTAAAGATCGATCCAGTCGGTCTGCAAGCGCTTGAGGCTGGCATCCACCGCTTCGACGATGTGGCGGCGGTTATGCTTGAGGTTCTGGTCGCGGATGTAGTCGATGGTGTTGCCGGGACCGGCGATCTTGCTTGCCAGGATCCAGTCGGCACGGTCGCCGCGGCTCTTGAAGTAATTGCCGATGTAGCGCTCGGTGGTGGCGTAGGTCTCGGCCTTCGGTGGCACCGGGTACATCTCGGCGGTGTCCATGAAATTGATGCCGGCACCCTTGGCGCGTTCGATCTGGGCGAAGGCTTCGGCCTCGCTGTTCTGCTCACCCCAGGTCATGGTTCCGAGGCACAGGGCACTCACGTTCAGATCGGTACGGCCTAGCTGGCGATAGTCCATCGGGACCTCCTTGGGCAAAACAATCATAAAAGCAGGTTGAAATATTTTTCGCAATCTGCATAATTGCGCACCTCTTTCTGCAGTGGAAGTGATGCGCCGCCGCCGAAGAATCTTGCCGTTGAACGGACGCGCCGACCCGAGCCCCCGAAAGCGTCTGTATCCGGCTGCCTTTGACTTGTCAAAGTACGCACTATTCAGTAAGATCCGCCGTCTAATTTACAGGGCGGCCCCTGAGGCTATAAAGAATGAAAACTTTTACTGCTAAACCGGAAACAGTAAAGCGCGACTGGTTTGTCGTCGACGCTGCTGGTCAGACCCTGGGTCGTCTGGCCACCGAAATCGCGAGCCGTCTGCGTGGCAAGCACAAGCCTGAGTACACCCCTCACGTTGACACCGGTGACTACATCGTCGTGATCAACGCTGAGCAAGTACGTGTTACTGGCGCTAAAACCACTGACAAAATGTACTACTCCCACTCCGGTTTTCCTGGCGGCATCAAGTCGATCAACTTCGAAAAGCTGATCGCCAAAGCCCCTGAGCGCGTGATCGAGACCGCGGTTAAAGGCATGCTGCCTAAAAACCCACTGGGTCGCGACATGTATCGTAAGCTGAAGGTTTATGCGGGCGCTGCTCACCCTCATACTGCTCAGCAGCCCCAAGAACTGAAGTTTTAACGGAATAGTTCATTATGTCGGCGACTCAAAATTACGGCACTGGCCGTCGCAAGACTGCAACCGCACGCGTTTTCCTGCGTCCGGGCACTGGTAACATCTCCATCAACAACCGCTCCCTGGATAACTTCTTCGGCCGCGAAACTGCCCGCATGGTAGTTCGTCAGCCGCTGGAACTGACCGAGACCGTCGAAAAATTCGACATCTACGTCACCGTTATCGGTGGTGGTGTAAGTGGTCAAGCTGGCGCAATCCGCCACGGCATCACTCGCGCCCTGATGGACTACGACGAGACTCTGCGTAGTGCTCTGCGCAAAGCCGGCTTCGTAACTCGCGATGCTCGCGAAGTTGAACGTAAGAAAGTCGGTCTGCGTAAAGCGCGTAAGCGTCCGCAGTACTCGAAGCGTTAATTCCGCTTCCGCTTTCAAAAGGCGCCCAGTTCCTCACGGAGCTGGGCGTTTTTTTATGGGCAAAAGAATTGCTCTGTGACAACTTGCCACATT
Organism: Pseudomonas bijieensis; assembly: GCF_013347965.1. Lineage (NCBI taxonomy): Bacteria > Pseudomonadati > Pseudomonadota > Gammaproteobacteria > Pseudomonadales > Pseudomonadaceae > Pseudomonas > Pseudomonas bijieensis. Next base: position 5,394,696 of record NZ_CP048810.1, read on the forward strand.
CGTAGAGCCCCTATACTACAAGGCTTGGCGGTTTGGCCGCTTGGTAATTACCTTGTCAGAATTGGGGCTTTTCATTACCATTCGGCAAAATTTTTATAAGTTCAGATTTTTACTTAGTAGACGCCTGATCTAACAGGCCACAAAGCTGATGGGAGAGGACTGAATGAGCAATGACGGCGTGAATGCAGGCCGGCGTCGCTTCCTGGTAGCAGCCACATCCGTGGTGGGTGCTGCAGGAGCGGTGGGGGCTGCGGTCCCGTTCGTGGGGTCATGGTTTCCCAGTGCCAAGGCGAAAGCTGCAGGTGCACCGGTGAAAGTGAATGTCAGCAAGATCGAGCCAGGCCAGCAGATGATTGCTGAGTGGCGCGGCCAGCCGGTGTTCATCGTCCGCCGTACAGAGGAAATCCTGGGGAATCTGAAAAAGATCGAGGGGCAGTTGTCCGACCCCACCTCCAAGAACTCGACGCAACCGACCTATGTCGATCCGGAGACACGTTCGATCAAGCCAGAAGTCCTGCTTCTGATCGGGATCTGCACGCACCTGGGTTGCTCGCCAACGTTCCGTCCTGAAGTGGCGCCTGCCGACTTGGGCAAGGACTGGGTTGGTGGTTATTTCTGCCCTTGCCACGGCTCCCACTACGACCTGGCCGGTCGCGTCTACAAGTCGCAGCCTGCACCTCTGAACCTGCCAGTTCCCCCGCATTCCTATGAGTCGGATGACATCATTGTCATCGGCGTCGACACGGAGAAAGCGTGATGAGCAAATTCATGGATTGGGTTGATGCGCGCTTTCCCGCGACCAAAATGTGGGAAGACCATCTCAGCAAATATTACGCTCCAAAAAACTTCAACTTCTTCTACTTCTTTGGCTCTCTGGCATTGCTCGTTCTGGTCAACCAGATCGTTACCGGTGTCTGGCTGACCATGAGCTACACCCCGTCGGCGGAAGAAGCGTTTGCCTCCGTCGAATACATCATGCGCGATGTCGAGTACGGCTCGATCCTGCGTCTGCTGCACTCCACTGGCGCTTCGGCGTTCTTCATCGTGGTCTACCTGCACATGTTCCGTGGTCTGCTCTACGGTTCGTACCAGAAGCCTCGTGAGCTGGTGTGGGTTTTCGGCATGCTGATCTACCTGGCGCTGATGGCCGAAGCCTTCATGGGCTACCTGCTGCCATGGGGCCAGATGTCCTACTGGGGTGCCCAGGTGATCATCTCGTTGTTCGGTGCGATTCCGGTCATCGGCGACGACCTGACCCAGTGGATCCGCGGTGACTACCTGATCTCCGGCATCACCCTGAACCGCTTCTTCGCCCTGCACGTCGTGGCCTTGCCGATCGTGATCCTCGGTCTGGTGGTACTGCACATCCTGGCGCTGCACGAAGTCGGCTCGAACAACCCCGATGGTGTGGACATCAAGAAGCACAAGGACGAGAACGGCGTACCGCTGGATGGCATTGCCTTCCACCCGTACTACACCGTGAAAGATATCGTCGGTGTGGTGGTCTTCCTGTTCATCTTCTGCTCCATCGTGTTCTTCTTCCCGGAAATGGGTGGTTATTTTCTCGAGAAGCCGAACTTCGAGCAAGCGAACGCCTTCAAGACCCCTGAACACATTGCCCCGGTCTGGTACTTCACGCCGTTCTACGCGATCCTGCGGGCGATTCCGGACAAGCTGATGGGCGTTATCGCCATGGGCGCGGCCATCGCCGTGCTGTTCGTCCTGCCGTGGCTGGACCGCAGTCCGGTCAAGTCGATGCGCTACAAAGGCTGGCTGAGCAAGATCTGGCTCGTGGTGTTCTGCATCTCGTTCGTGATCCTGGGCGTGCTGGGTGTACTGGCACCGACACCGGAGCGTACGTTGCTGTCGCAGGTTTGCACCTTCCTGTACTTCGCCTACTTCATTCTGATGCCGTTCTATACCAGGCTCGAGAAGACCAAACCGGTTCCGGAAAGGGTGACTGGCTGATGAAAAAGCTATTTGCTGTACTGATTCTTGCTGCTATGCCTGTATTGTCCTTCGCGGCCGAACACGGTGGTCCAGAGCTGGAAAAAGTCGACATCGACGTTTCCGACAAGGCTGCCATGCAGGACGGCGCACGGACGTTCGCCAACTACTGCATGGGCTGCCACAGTGCCAAGTTCCAGCGCTACGAGCGTGTAGCCGATGACCTGGGCATTCCCCATGAAATGATGCTCGAGAAACTGGTGTTCACCGGTGCCAAGCTGGGCGATCACATGACCATCGGCATGCAGCCTGCGGATGCCAAGACCTGGTTCGGCGCCGCGCCGCCGGATTTGACCCTGGTCGCCCGCGTACGTGGAACTGACTGGCTTTATGGTTACCTGCGTTCGTTCTACGAAGACCCTGCGCGTCCATGGGGCGTGAACAACAAGGTCTTCCCGAACGTCGGCATGCCTAACGTTCTGGTCGGCCTCCAGGGGCGCCAGGTGGTAGGCTGCAAACAGGTTCAGATCGTCGAGGGTGGTAAAAAGCAATTCGATCCGCTGACTGGCACCGCTTTGACGCATGAAGCCTGCGACCAACTGACCGTATTGCCGAACACCGGTAGCCTGACCCCGGAGCAGTTTGACGAGAAGGTCAAGAACCTGGTGACCTTCCTGGCCTACTCGGCCAACCCGGTGAAGCTGGAGCATCAGCGCATCGGTACCTATGTATTGCTGTACCTGGCGTTCTTCTTCGTATTCGCTTACCTGCTCAAGCGTGAATACTGGAAAGACGTGCATTGATAAAGCTGTAAGCCGTTGCTGTTAATCGTGCGCGCCCAAGGGCGTCTCTAGAAATGTAACGAGCCTGGTCAGCCAGGTGTTACGGGAGACGCTCTCTGGGCGCGCTCGTTTTTCCGTTTTTCGATAATTTCAACAAGCGAGGAGGATCGCCATGGGCGTGACCAATCGGTTGGCCTGTTACTCCGACCCCGCCGACCACTATTCCCACCGGGTACGCATCGTACTGGCAGAGAAGGGTGTCAGCGCCGAGATCATTTACGTCGAAGCGGGCCGTCAGCCGCCGAAGCTGATCGAAGTGAACCCTTACGGCAGTCTGCCCACACTGGTCGATCGTGACCTGGCATTGTGGGAGTCGACCGTGGTGATGGAATACTTGGATGAGCGTTATCCGCATCCGCCTTTGCTGCCGGTGTACCCTGTCGCACGCGCCAACAGTCGTTTGCTGATCCATCGCATCCAGCGTGACTGGTGCGGGTTGGTGGATCTGATCCTGGATTCCCGGACCAAGGAACCCGCGCGGGTCGTGGCACGTAAGGAACTGCGTGAAAGCCTGACTGGCGTATCGCCGTTGTTCGTCGACAAGCCGTTTTTCCTCAGTGAGGAACAAAGTCTGGTGGATTGCTGCCTATTGCCCATACTCTGGCGTTTGCCGATTCTGGGTATCGAACTGCCGCGGCCTGCCAAGCCGCTGCTTGATTATATGGAGCGCCAATTCGCGCGTGAGGCTTTCCAGGCGAGTCTGTCTGGTGTCGAACGCGACATGCGCTAAGGCTTAGGGAGCCGCTATGAACTCCAGTCGACCTTATCTGGTCCGCGCGCTCTACGAGTGGATTGTGGATAACGATTGCACCCCGCACATGCTGGTCAACGCCGAGTATCCGTCGGTGCAGGTGCCGCAGGGTTTTGCCAACGATGGGCAGATTGTCCTGAACGTATCGCCAGCCGCTGTGCGTCACCTGCACATGGATAATGACGCCGTCAGCTTCGAAGGGCGCTTCGGTGGTGTGCCGCACACGCTGTACGTGCCTATTGCTGCGATCCTGGGGATTTATGCTCGGGAGAATGGCCAGGGCATGGTGTTTGAGCTGGAAGCGCCGCTGGACGGTGAAGAAGAGTTCGAGCCGGATGATGACCTGCCGCCACCGGATGACGAGCCGCCGCGTCCTAGCGGGCGGCCTAGTCTGAAAGTGGTGAAATAGATCTGCTGGCTGGTTTGAAGAAAATGCCTGTGTCGTGAGATGCGGGCATTTTTTTTGTGGTTCCGTGGTTGGTGTGTATATCACGCCAGTCAGCCCTGAAATCGAACCCAAAAAAAGGCGCTTTCCCCGCCTGGGAAAAGCGCCTTTTCTGAGCTCGCGCTGTATCAGTCAATGTACTCAAACAACTTGACGATTTTCTGCACCCCGGACACACCCTGCACCAGATTGGTCGCCTGCGCGGCCTCTTGCTTGGTCAGCAGCCCCAGCAGATAGACAATGCCATTCTCAGTCACGACCTTGATGCGCGAGCCGGGAATGCTGGCGTCGGTGAGCATCTGGGTCTTGATTTTGGTGGTCAGCCAGGCGTCATTCTGGCGTGCCAGCAGCGAGGACGGTTGCAACACCTGCAGTTCGTTATGCACGGTCTTGACCCGCTGCACGGCGCTGGCTTCCTGCTCGGCCTTGGCCTTGAGGTCGGCGCGCGGGGTCTGGCCGGCCAGCAATACGACGCCGTTGAAGCTGGTGACGACGATGTGCGAGTTGTTGTCCAGGTCCGGGTCGGCCTTGGCGATGTTCACTCCCACTTTGGTTTCGATCAGGGAGTCGTCGATCTTGCTGCCGAAGGTGCGGGTGCCGCGGTCGTCTTCAATCGGCTTTTCCCGGCTGGCGTTAACCACCGATGTGCAGCCGCTGATGCCGAGGCACAGGGTCAGGGCCAGAAGGCCTAGGCGATTAGGGGTCATTCTTCACTCCCGAACAGTTGGCTGTCGATCAAGTCGCAAAGGCAGTGGATCGCCAGCAGGTGGACTTCCTGGATACGTGCGGTGACATTGGCCGGTACGCGGATCTCGACGTCTTCAGGCAATAGCAGGGACGCCATGCCGCCGCCGTCACGACCGGTCAATGCTACGACAATCATTTCGCGATCATGTGCGGCCTGGATCGCTTGAATAATATTGGCCGAGTTGCCGCTGGTGGAAATGGCCAGCAGTACATCGCCGGGTTGACCCAGGGCGCGGATCTGTTTGGAGAATACTTCGTTGTAGCTGTAGTCGTTGGCGATCGAGGTGATCGTCGAGCTGTCGGTGGTCAGGGCGATCGCCGGCAGGCTCGGACGCTCGCGTTCGAAGCGGTTGAGCAGTTCCGAAGAGAAATGCTGGGCATCGCCGGCCGAGCCGCCATTGCCGCACGAAAGCATCTTGCCCTCGTTGAGCAAGGCGTTGACCATCACTTGGCTGGCTTGCTCGATGTGTGGTGCAAGTACGTCCATCGCCTGTTGCTTGGTGTCGATACTGGCCTGAAAAAGCTGGCGAATTCGCGATTGCATGTCCATCAGTGTGACCTTAAGTAGCGCGGCTTATCGGCACAAAAGTGTGCGGCGCGCAAAGCAAAGAGCAAAAAAGTTAGGTGAAGGTGTCCGGCTCGGCATGGGCGCTCAACTGTCGAAGGCGTTCTGCAGCCAATTCAACTGGGCGGCGTTGCTGTCGATGGCAACCACGTCGAAGCGGCAGGGATGATCGGCCCAGCGAGACTCGCTTTGCAGAAAGTACTGCGCGGCGAAAACCAGCTTCTGGCGCTTGCGCTCGTCAATGCTGTCGAGCGCGCCACCCCATTGAGTATTTTTTCTGTAGCGGACTTCGACGAATACTACTGTATCGCCGTCAAGCATGACCAGATCAAGCTCGCCGCGTTTACACAACCAGTTCTGCGCCACCAGCCGCAGGCCTTGCTGCTGGAGATGCGCGAGAGCCTGGCCCTCGGCATCCCGTCCGCGTTGCTGGCGTGATCGGTCAGGCATCAGCGCTGGGTATCCGGCAGGCGCTGTACCTGGCCGTTGACGAACTCGGCCCATGGCAGTTGACGCTGTACGCGCTGGGTTGCGGATACTGCCAGGCTGCCCGACAGGCCTTCGATGCGGCTGTCCGGCAGCGTCTTGAGCTGGCCCAGGCGCGGTGCCAGGCGATAGGCATCTACACCCATCGCGTACAACCGACCCAGGCTGCCACCGGCCTGGGGCCACTGGGCGGTGACCTGCTTGCGCAGTGGGTCATTGGCGTCGAGCAACCACGGGGTTTCGCAGAAGCGGATGCCGCTCATGTCGTTGTACTGGTTCTGGTCGCCGCTGGCGCTGAACACCGAAGACGTCGCGTAGACCGGCACGTCACCGGCGTACTGGAAGTTCAGGGTTGGCTTGATCTGCTGAGCCTGTTGCGGCGTCGAGGCCAGGAAGATGAACTCGATGTCCTGGCGACGGGATGGCTGGGCTGCGACCGTGGTGCCAACGGTGTTTTGCAGGCTTTTGGCGCGGCCCTCGCTCTGGCGCAATTGGAACATGTCGGCGATCTGCTGGGCCAGTTGCACTGGCTGGTCGACCCGTTCGATCGCGATGATGGTGCCGCCATTGGCCTGCCAGTCCTGGCTGAAGGCCTTCAGTACACGATCGCCCCATTCACCCTTCGGTATCATGGCGGCGGCACGATGCAGGCCGTCGGCACGGGCGCGACGGGACACTTCGCGCGCTTCATCCTCGGGCGCCAGGCCAAACTGGAACAGTTGCGGTGGCCCTTGTTCGCCTTCGCTGTAGTTCAGCGCCAGGGTGGTGATTGGCAGTTGCGGGCGAGTGCTGATCTGCTTGACCAGTGGTTTTTCCAGCGGTCCGACCACCAGTTGCACGCCGTCGGCCTGGGCCTTGCGGTAGAACTCGTCCATGGAGGTCAGGCTGGAGCTGTCGTAGAACTGGATGCTTGGTGGCTTCTGCCCGGCCTGCTGGGCCTGGTAGTGCGCGGCCATGAAGCCCTCACGCAAGGCCTTGGCAACCGCGGCCAACGGGCCATTCTGCGGCAGCAGCAGGGCGATCTTGCTCAGCGGCTGGCTCGCCAGTTCCTTGAGCTTGACCAGGGGTGTCGGTAGTTGCAGGGCGGCGGGGTGCTTCGGGTTCTGTTCGCGCCAGTGGTCGATGGCCGCCTGCTGTTGTTCCAGGGTGCCGGCGGTCTTGACGGCTTGGGCGAGGCTCAGCCAGCCGCCCAGATCGTCGTTGCTGGTCGGTTGCAACTGGTCGGTGGGCAGCGAGGCGATCAGTACCCAGATGGCTTCGTGGTTTTTCGCCGCGGCGTCGTTTTCCAGCAGGGGCGCGATGAAGATGCGCTCCTTGGCGGCGGCCAGGGTCTGGCCATCGGCCTCGAGGGCGCGGGCGCGGACGGTGCCGGTGCGGACCTGCTGCTCTACTGGCATTTCGCTCAGGTGTTGCAGGCTTGGGTGGCTCAGGGCAGTCAGTGCCGCCTTGGGCTGGTTGCGGGTCATCGCCAGTTCGGCCGACAGCGTGCTGGCAAAAATCTGCTGGCCGGGCTTGAGTTGCTCCATCGGCACTTGTTGCAGGATCTGTGCGGACTGGCCGGCGTTGCCCTGGCGGTAGGCCAGGTCGGCAGCGCTCAGGCGCAGTAGGGCGGCTTTTTCCGGGTTTTTGCTTTGGTTGGCCTGTTCGAGCAACTGCTCGATACTGGCATCCGGGGTCCGTGGAAGCTCGCCAAGGCTGGACGAGGGCGAGCTGGCGCAGGCCGCCAGGAGGGCAGCGAGGCAGAGGGCGGAGAGCAGCCGCAGGCAAGCGATCATGTAAGTGTTCCTGATACGAGATCAAATTAGCGTCGAATTGTACCCAAGCACTGGCCGGGGCGCGATGTTAGTGGTGTGAATCGATCAATTTAGGTATTTCAAAGGGTGCGGTGCAGCACAAAAGCCGCTACTCACTCGGGTGGCGACACCAACCTGTGGCGAGGGGGGATTTATCCCCGCTGGGTTGCGTAGCAGCCCCAAGACCTTCCACATCGGTGTGTCAGGCTGAATGGTTTCCAGCCTTTTTGGGGCTGCTGCGCAGCCCCGCGGGGATAAATCCCCTCGCCACAATGGCTGATGTGAACAACTGAGAGGGCTGGCACACGCTACAATGGCGGTTTTTACCGATCATGAGGTGTGCGCTTTTTGACTGCTCCAGGTGCTTTGAATTCCGCTGCCGGCTCGCTTTATGTGGTGGCGACGCCCATCGGCAACCTGGACGATATCAGTGCTCGGGCGCTGAAAATCCTGCAGGAGGTTGCGCTGATCGCGGCGGAAGACACGCGCCACTCCCAACGCCTGCTGCAGCATTTCGGTATTTCCACGCCATTGGCGGCCTGCCATGAACACAATGAGCGCGACGAGGGCAGCCGTTTCATTACCCGGCTATTGGCGGGCGATAACGTCGCGCTGATTTCCGATGCAGGGACGCCGCTGATTTCCGATCCTGGCTATCACCTGGTGCGCCAGGCTCGGGCCGCTGGCATCAATGTGGTTCCGGTGCCGGGCGCCTGCGCATTGATCGCTGCACTGTCGGCGGCGGGCCTGCCGTCGGACCGGTTCATCTTCGAAGGTTTCCTGCCGGCCAAGGCGGTGGGGCGGCGCGCCCGTCTGGATGCTATAAAGGAGGAGCCGCGTACGCTGATCTTCTATGAAGCGCCGCACCGCATTCTGGAATGCCTGCAAGACATGGAGTTGGTGTTTGGTCCCGAGCGTCCGGCACTGTTGGCTCGTGAGCTGACCAAGACGTTTGAAACCCTGAAGGGCCTGCCGTTGGCCGAGTTGCGAGCCTTTGTCGAAAGCGACAGCAACCAGCAACGCGGCGAGTGCGTCGTGCTAGTGGCCGGGTGGACAGCGCCGGAAAGTGAAGACGCTGTCAGCAGCGAGGCGATGCGCGTCCTGAACCTGTTGCTTGAGGAGATGCCCCTCAAGCGCGCCGCTGCCCTTGCTGCGCAGATCACTGGCGAGCGCAAGAACGTGCTGTATCAGGTCGCGCTGGAAAAACAGAAAGGCCAGTGAAACCGGGATATGGGGCTGGCCCAAGGCTTTTAGCGCTTGTTCTTCGGGCGCTCTACCGTTAACCTTCGCGGCGGAGAGTCGATTGGACAGTCGCTGCCCTCTATGAGAATTAGGGGGGGGAGGAAAGTCCGGGCTCCATAGGGCGAAGTGCCAGGTAATGCCTGGGAGGCGTGAGCCTACGGAAAGTGCCACAGAAAATAACCGCCTAAGCGCTTCGGCGCCGGTAAGGGTGAAAAGGTGCGGTAAGAGCGCACCGCACGTCTGGCAACAGTTCGTGGCTAGGTAAACCCCACTTGGAGCAAGACCAAATAGGGTCCCAAGGCGTGGCCCGCGCTGGGACCGGGTAGGTTGCTAAAGATGTCCAGTGATGGCCATCGTAGACGAATGACTGTTCAAGACAGAACCCGGCTTACAGATCGACTCTCCACCTTTTCCCTCCCTGCCGGAATCACTGGCAGACGCAGTTCCTAATACCAAAAAAATCTTACTCTTAACAAATCACTTTAACTTGTGCGCGCAGCCTCCTGTGCTTCCTCGGGTTGAGGCGAAATTTCCTACGTCAGATTCTTGTTACCCCTCCTGAAACGCTCCTAAATCTCCGATCTATAAGGCTTTTCCTTCAATCCGCGCCTTGACGGTGCGGTGGGCGCATTCCTATAGTGTGCGCAAGTGGCGGAAAGTGGCATGAAGTGGGTTTTTTTGAAGGTAAAACGCCAAAAAGTGGAGAAACGCTGACGTGTTTCGCGGAGCTAACGCTATCAGTCTCGATGCAAAAGGCCGTCTCGCCATGCCGAGCCGGTATCGTGACGAGCTCGTTTCGCGAAGTTCCGGGCAGTTAATCGTCACGATCGACGCTGTTGATCCATGTTTGTGTGTTTACCCTCTGGATGAGTGGGAAATCATCGAAACCAAACTGCGCGCACTGCCTTCGCTGCGTGAAGAAAACCGTCGCCTGCAACGCTTGCTGATTGGTAATGCCGTCGACCTCGAGCTCGATGGCAGCGGTCGTTTCCTGGTGCCGCCGCGCCTGCGCGAATACGCCAAGTTGGACAAGCGCGCGATGCTGGTGGGCCAACTGAACAAGTTCCAGCTGTGGGACGAAGATGCCTGGAATGCGGTTTCTGCCGCCGACCTCGCTGCTATTCAACAACCGGGCGCCATGCCTGATGAACTGCGTGATTTGATCCTGTGACTATTGATAGCGGCTTTAACCACATCACCGTACTGCTTGACGAAGCCGTCGAGGCTCTCGCCGTACGTCCTGATGGCTGCTATCTGGACGGCACGTTCGGACGTGGCGGGCACAGCCGGTTGATTCTCAGCAAGCTGGGGCCGGGCGGCCGGTTGCTTGGATTCGACAAGGATCCTCAAGCGATTGCCACCGGGCAAGCGCTGGCGGCCGAAGACGGCCGCTTTGTCGTTGTGCAGCGCAGCTTTGCCGAGTTGGGTTCGGAAGTCGCCGAGCGTGGCCTGGCCGGCAAGGTCAGTGGCGTGCTGCTCGACCTGGGCGTGTCTTCGCCACAACTGGATGACCCGGAGCGCGGCTTCAGTTTCCTCAATGATGGCCCGCTGGATATGCGCATGGACCCGTCCCGTGGCATCAGCGCTGCCGAATTTGTCAACACTGCCCCGGTGGAAGAAATCGCCCGTGTCTTCAAGGAATACGGTGAGGAGCGTTTCTCCGGCCGTATGGCCCGTGCCGTGGTCGAGCGTCGCGACATCAAGCCTTTCGAGCGCACCGGCGATCTGGCCGAAGTACTGAAAGTCGCCAACCCGGCCTGGGAGAAGGGCAAGAACCCGGCGACCCGTGCTTTCCAGGGCTTGCGTATCCACGTCAATAACGAGCTGGGCGATCTGGAAGTCGGTCTCGAAGCGGCGCTTGAGGCACTGGAGATCGGCGGTCGGCTGGTAGTGATCAGCTTCCATTCCCTGGAAGACCGCATCGTCAAGCTGTTCATGCGCAAACTCACCAAGGGCGAAGCCGATAACCTGCCGCGCAACCTGCCGGTGCGTTTCGAAGCCTTCGTGCCGAAAATCAAGATCCATGGCAAAGCGCAGTTCGCTTCCGAAGCCGAGCTCAAGGCCAACCCACGCGCCCGTAGCGCCGTCATGCGTGTCGCGGAGAAGTTGCGGTGAGCAAGCTCTTCGCCAAGCCCCTGCCCGGCGGCAGCTTTTTCATGCTGCTGCTGTTTATCGGCGTGCTCGTGTCGGCCATCGCCGTGTCCTATAGCGCGCACTGGAACCGGCAGTTGCTCAATACCCTCTACAACGAACTGAGCGTGCGCGATAAAGCGCAGGCCGAGTGGGGCCGGTTGATCCTGGAGCAGAGCACCTGGACCGCCCATAGCCGCATCGAAGTATTGGCCACCGAACAACTGAAAATGCGCATTCCCGGCGCCGCCGAAGTGCAGATGGTGGCGCCATGATGAAACTCGAAGGGGCGCTGTTCCCGTGGCGGTTTCGTCTGGTTTTGGGCCTGCTCGGGATCATGGTGGCGGCGATTTCGTGGCGCATCATCGACCTGCAGGTCGTCGACCGTGATTTCCTCAAGGGGCAGGGCGATGCCCGCAGCGTGCGGCACATTCCGATCCCGGCTCACCGTGGCCTGATCACCGACCGCAATGGCGAACCCCTGGCCGTGAGCACCCCGGTGACCACCCTGTGGGCCAACGCCAAGGAAATGCAACTGGCCAAGGAAAAATGGCCGGCACTGGCCGCCGCTCTCGGGCAGGATCCCAAGGCCCTGGCCGAGCGCCTCGAAGCCCAGGCCAACAAGGAATTCATCTATCTGGTGCGCGGGTTGACCCCCGAGCAGGGCCAGAGCGTGCTCGACCTTAAAGTGCCGGGCGTCTACGGCATCGAAGAGTTCCGGCGTTTCTACCCGGCCGGTGAAGTCACGGCCCACATGGTCGGGTTCACCGACATCGATGATCGAGGTCGGGAAGGTGTCGAACTGGCCTATGACGAATGGCTCGCCGGGGTCGCCGGCAAGCGCCAGGTCATCAAGGACCGGCGCGGACGGCTGATCAAGGATGTCCAGGTTACAAAAAACGCCAAGGCCGGAAAGCCCTTGGCGTTGTCCATTGACCTGCGCCTGCAATACCTGGCCAACCGTGAACTGCGCAATGCCATCGTAGAGAACGGTGCCAAGGCCGGCAGCCTGGTGATCATGGATGTGAAGACCGGCGAGATCCTGGCCATGGTCAACCAGCCGACCTACAACCCGAACAACCGCCGCAACCTGCAACCTGCGATGATGCGCAACCGCGCAATGATCGACGTGTTCGAGCCGGGCTCGACCATGAAAGCCGTGTCCATGGCTGCAGCCCTGGAAACCGGGCGCTGGAAACCGAGCGACACCGTCGAGGTGTATCCGGGCACCTTGCAGATCGGCAAGTACACTATTCGTGACGTGTCCAAGACCGAAGGCCCGGTGCTCGACCTGACCGGCATTCTGATCAATTCCAGTAACGTCGGCATGAGCAAGATCGCCTTCGATATCGGCGGCGAGACGATTTATCGCCTGGCCCAGAAGATCGGCCTCGGCCAGGACACCGGCCTGGGCTTCCCGGGCGAGCGTGTCGGCAACCTGCCGAACTACCGCGACTGGCGCAAGGCTGAAACGGCCACCCTGTCCTACGGCTACGGTGTTTCCGTGACGGCGATCCAACTGGTCCACGCATTTTCCGCGCTGGCCAACAATGGCCGTATCGCTCCGCTGACGCTGATCAAAACCGACAAGGCACCGCAGACCACCCAGGTGATCCCGGAGAACGTCGCCAAGACCATGCAGGGCATGCTGCAACAGGTGATCGAGGCGCCACGCGGCGTCTACCGCGCCCAAGTGCCGGCTTATCATGTGGCAGGTAAATCGGGTACCGCGCGCAAGACCTCCGTGGGCACCAAAGGCTACGCCGAGAACTCCTACCGTTCGCTGTTTGCCGGTTTCGGCCCGATGAGCGACCCGCGCTACGCCATCGTCGTGGTCATTGATGAACCGAGCAAGGCGGGCTACTTCGGTGGCCTGGTTTCGGCACCGGTGTTCAGCAAAGTGATGTCCGGCACCCTGCGCCTGATGAACATTACCCCGGATAACCTGCCGCCGACCCAGCAGGCCAACACCGCACCGGTCGTTCCCTTGAAAGCCGAAGGAGGGCGCGGCTGATGTCCCTGAGCCTGAACAAGATTTTTGCCCATGCCGGTCACGATCTGTTGATTCGCGAGCTGGCCCTGGATAGCCGCAATGTACGTGCCGGAGACCTGTTCCTGGCGGTGCCGGGCGCGCGTTTCGATGGTCGCGCCCACATCGCCGATGCCCTCAAGCGCGGTGCGGCGGCCGTGGCTTATGAAGTGCAAGGCGCGACCGTGCTGCCGATCACTGACGTTCCGCTGATTCCAGTCAAGGGCCTGGCGGCACAGCTGTCGGACATCGCCGGGCGTTTCTATGGCGACCCGAGCCGTCACCTGAACCTGATTGGCGTGACCGGTACCAACGGCAAGACCAGCGTTACCCAACTGGTGGCCCAGGCCCTGGATCTGCTCGGCCAGCATTGCGGCATTGTCGGGACCCTGGGCAACGGTTTCCATGGCGCACTGGAAAGTGGCCTGCACACCACGCCGAACCCGATTGCCGTGCAAGCGACCCTGGCGGACTTGAAGAAGGCCGGTGCCAAGGCCATTGCGATGGAAGTCTCATCCCATGGTCTGGACCAGGGCCGTGTGACCGCGCTGGCATTCGATGTCGCGGTGTTGACCAACCTGTCCCGGGATCACCTGGATTACCACGGCACCATGCAGGCCTACGGCGAAGCCAAGGCCAAGCTGTTCGCCTGGAATGATTTGAAATGCCGGGTCATCAACCTCGATGACGAGTTCGGTCGGCAATTGGCTGCCGAAAAGCGCGAGTCCCGGTTGATTACCTACAGCCTGGAAGATGCCAGCGCCTACCTTTATGTACGCCAGGCGCAGTTCACTGACGAAGGTGTTCGCGCCACGCTGGTCACGCCCCAAGGCGAGCATCATCTGCGCAGCACCTTGCTGGGTCGCTTCAACCTGAGCAACGTATTGGCCGCCATCGGCGCCTTGCTCGGCCTGGACTACGCGTTGGACGAAATCCTCAAGGTCTTGCCGAAGCTCGAAGGCCCGGCCGGTCGCATGCAACGCTTGGGTGGCGGAACGCAACCGCTGGTGGTGGTCGACTACGCCCATACCCCCGATGCCCTGGAAAAAGTCTTGATGGCCCTGCGGCCTCACGCCAAAGGCAAGTTGCTGTGCCTGTTTGGCTGCGGCGGCGATCGTGATCGCGGCAAGCGCCCGTTGATGGCCGAGGTGGTCGAGCGGCTGGCCGACGGTGTGTTGGTCACCGATGACAATCCACGTACCGAAGACCCACTGCGGATTTTCGACGACATCCGTGCCGGCTTCTCGGCGGTGGATAAAGTCACCTTCGTGGCCGGTCGCGGCCAGGCCATCGCCCAGTTGATTGCCAGCGCTTCGGCGGACGACGTCATCGTCCTGGCCGGCAAGGGCCACGAGGACTATCAGGAAATCAACGGCGAACGCCATGCTTTCTCCGATCTGGTGGAAGCCGATCACGCCCTGACCGCATGGGAGGTGGCCCATGCTTAAGGCCCTGAAACTCAGCGAACTGACCAACGCCCTGAATGGGCGCCTGCTTGCTGCGGACGCTTCCTTCGATGGCGTCAGCATCGACAGTCGCGCCATCGCCCCGGGACAACTGTTTGTCGCCCTGGCCGGGCCGCGCTTCGATGGTCACGATTACTTGAACGAGGTCGCGGGCAAAGGTGCGGTCGCGGCGTTGGTCGAGCGGGAAGTGACCAACAGCACGTTGCCGCAGTTGTTGGTCAACGACACCCGCCAGGCCCTGGGCCAGCTCGGTGCGCTGAACCGCGCGGCGTTTGGCAATCCGGTCGCGGCCATCACCGGCTCCAGCGGCAAGACCACGGTCAAGGAAATGCTTGCCAGCATTCTGCGCACCCGCGGTCCGGTGCTGGCGACCCGTGGCAACCTGAACAACGACCTCGGCGTGCCGCTGACCCTGCTGGAACTGGCGCCGGAGCATAGCGCAGCGGTCATTGAACTGGGGGCTTCGCGGCTCGGCGAGATTGCCTACACCGTGGCCATGACCAAGCCCCATGTGGCGGTACTCAACAACGCCGGGACCGCCCATGTCGGCGAGTTCGGCGGCCCGGAAAAAATCGTCGAGGCCAAGGGCGAGATCATCGAAGGGCTGGATGCCGATGGCGTCGCCGTGCTGAATCTCGACGACAAGGCCTTTGAAATCTGGAAGACCCGGGCGGGTGAGCGCAAGGTGTTGACCTTCGCCCTGAGCAACCTCGCCGCGAATTTCTACGCCAGCGACCTGGACCGCGATGCCCGTGGCTGCCCGGCCTTCAACCTGCACAGCCCCGATGGCGCCGAGCGGGTCCAGTTGAATCTGCTCGGCACCCATAACGTGGCCAATGCCCTGGCCGCCGCCGCCGCCGCTCATGCCCTGGGCGTGTCGCTGCCAGGCATCGTCGCCGGGCTGAACGCCGTACAGCCGGTCAAGGGACGCTCCGTCGCGCAACTGGCCAGCAACGGCATGCGCGTGATCGACGACACCTACAACGCCAACCCGACGTCCATGTGCGCGGCGGTGGATATCCTTGCTGGTTTCTCCGGCCGTACCGTGCTGGTGCTGGGGGATATCGGCGAACTGGGCGAGTGGGCGCAACAGGGCCATCACGATGTCGGTGCCTATGCGCGCGGCAAAGTCGATGCGCTGTATGCCGTCGGCCCGATGATGGTCCACGCGGTCGCGGCGTTTGGCGAACACGCACAGCATTTCACCACTCAGGCCGAGCTGATCCAGGCCCTGGGCGCCGAGCAAGACCCGAACACCACCTTATTGATCAAGGGCTCACGCAGTGCAGCGATGGAAAACGTCGTCGCGGCGCTGTGCGGCACCCGTATGGAGAAACATTAATGCTGCTGCTGCTAGCGGAGTACCTGCAACAGTTCCACAAAGGCTTCGCGGTCTTCCAGTACCTGACCCTGCGCGGGATCCTGGGTGTGCTGACCGCGCTGTCGTTGTCGCTGTTCCTGGGCCCGTGGATGATCCGCACCCTGCAGAACCTGCAAATCGGCCAGTCGGTGCGTAACGACGGCCCGCAGTCGCACCTGTCCAAATCCGGCACCCCGACCATGGGCGGCGCGCTGATCCTGTCGTCCATTGGCATCAGTACCGTGCTCTGGGCCGACCTGGCGAACCGTTACGTCTGGGTCGTGCTGTTGGTGACCCTGCTGTTCGGCGCCATCGGTTGGGTCGACGACTATCGCAAGGTCATCGAGAAGAACTCCCGTGGCCTGCCAAGCCGCTGGAAATACTTCTGGCAGTCGGTGTTCGGCCTCGGCGCGGCGATCTTCCTTTATATGACCGCCGCCTCGCCGGTGGAAACCACCCTGATCCTGCCGATGCTCAAGGATTACAGCATCCCGCTGGGCGCCGGTTTCGTCGTGTTGACCTACCTGGTGATCGTCGGTTCGAGCAACGCGGTCAACCTCACCGACGGCCTCGATGGCCTGGCGATCATGCCGACGGTGATGGTCGGCGGTGCGCTGGGGATCTTCTGCTACCTGTCGGGTAACGTGAAGTTCGCCGAATACCTGCTGATCCCTTATGTACCGGGGGCGGGCGAGCTGATCGTGTTCTGCGGTGCGCTGATCGGTGCCGGCCTGGGCTTCCTGTGGTTCAACACCTACCCGGCGCAAGTCTTCATGGGCGACGTCGGCGCGTTGGCGCTGGGCGCGGCCCTGGGCACCATCGCGGTCATCGTTCGCCAGGAAATCGTCCTGTTCATCATGGGCGGTGTGTTCGTGATGGAGACCCTGTCAGTCGTCATTCAGGTTGCTTCCTTTAAATTGACCGGCCGCCGCGTATTCCGCATGGCGCCGATCCACCACCACTTTGAACTTAAGGGCTGGCCCGAGCCGCGTGTGATCGTCCGTTTCTGGATCATCACCGTGATCCTGGTGCTGATCGGCCTTGCCACCCTGAAGCTGAGGTAGAACGAGTGTCCCTGATCGCTTCTGACCACTTCCGCATCGTTGTCGGCCTCGGCAAGAGCGGCATGTCCCTGGTTCGCTTCCTGGCGAACCGGGGTGTGTCGTTTGCCGTGGCCGATACGCGGGAGAATCCGCCTGAGCTGGCCACGCTGCGCCGTGACTATCCCCAGGTGGACGTGCGTTGTGGCGAGCTGGATGTCGAATTCCTGTGCCGCGCCGATGAGCTCTACGTGAGCCCCGGCCTGGCCCTGGCGACTCCGGCCCTGCAGGCGGCGGCTGCCCGTGGCGTGAAACTGTCCGGCGACATCGAGCTGTTCGCGCGTAACGCCAAGGCGCCGATCGTCGCCATCAGCGGTTCCAATGCCAAGAGCACCGTCACCACCCTGGTGGGCGAGATGGCCGCGGCAGCTGGCAAGCGTGTCGCCGTGGGCGGCAACCTCGGTACCCCGGCACTGGACCTGCTCAGTGACGACGTCGAGCTGTACGTGATGGAGCTGTCGAGCTTCCAGCTGGAAACCACTGACCATCTGGGTGCCGAAGTGGCGACCGTGCTCAACATCAGCGAAGACCACATGGACCGCTACAGCGGCCTGCCGGCTTATCACCTGGCCAAGCACCGGATCTTCCGTGGCGCCCGGCAGGTGGTGTTCAACCGCCAGGACGCCCTGACCCGTCCGTTGCTGGGCGAGGGCCTGCCGTGCTGGTCCTTTGGCCTGGGCGTTCCGGATTTCAAAGGCTTCGGGCTGCGCGAAGAGAATGGCGAGAAGTACCTGGCCTTCGAATTCCAGAACCTGATGCCGGTGCGCGAGCTGAAGATTCGCGGCGCCCACAATCAGGCCAATGCCCTGGCGGCCCTGGCCTTGGGACATGCGGTCGGTCTGCCGTTCGACGCCATGCTCTCGGCGCTGCGTACTTTTGCCGGTCTCGAACATCGTTGCCAGTGGGTGCGCGACCTCGATGGCGTGGCCTGGTACAACGATTCCAAGGCCACTAACGTGGGCGCCGCGCTGGCGGCCATCGAAGGGTTGGGCGCGGACATCGAAGGCAAACTGGTGCTGATCGCCGGTGGCGACGGCAAGGGTGCCGACTTCAAGGATCTGCGCGATCCGGTGGCGGCCAACTGCCGTGCCGTGGTGCTGATGGGCCGCGACCGCGAGTTGATCGCCCAGGCGCTTGGCGATGCCGTGCCGCTGGTGCGCGTCGCTTCGCTGGATGAAGCGGTGCAACAGTGCCGCGCCCTCGCGCAACCGGGCGACGCGGTCCTGTTGTCGCCGGCCTGCGCCAGTTTCGACATGTTCAAGAACTACGAAGAGCGCGGGCAGTTGTTCGCCCGGGCGGCGGAGGACTTGGCATGAGCCTGATGAACATCATCAAGCCGTACCCGTCGCCATTGATCACCGGGCGTGGCATCGACCTGGATTTCCCGATGCTCGCCGGTTGCCTGGCATTGCTGGGCCTGGGCCTGGTGATGATCACGTCCGCATCGTCCGAAGTGGCCGCGGTGCAGTCGGGCAATACGCTTTACCACATGATCCGCCACCTGATTTACCTGGTGATCGGCTTGGGCGCGTGCATCGTCACCATGATGGTGCCGATCGCCACCTGGCAGCGCCTGGGCTGGATGATGCTGCTCGGTGCCTTCGGCCTGTTGGTGATGGTGCTGTTGCCGGGGATCGGCCGCGAGGTCAACGGTTCGATGCGCTGGATCGGCTTCAGCTTCTTCAACGTTCAGCCTTCGGAGATCGCCAAGGTCTTCGTGGTGATCTACCTGGCCGGTTACCTGGTGCGTCGCCAGAAGGAAGTACGCGAGAGCTGGATGGGGTTCTTCAAGCCGTTCATCGTGTTGCTGCCGATGGCGGGCCTGCTGCTGATGGAGCCGGACTTCGGCGCCACGGTGGTGATGATGGGCGCGGCGGCGGCGATGCTGTTTTTGGGTGGCGTCGGGCTGTTCCGTTTCACCCTGATGGTGGCGCTGGCGGTGGCGGCAGTGACCGTGCTGGTCCAGGCGCAACCGTATCGGATGGCGCGTTTGATCACCTTTACCGACCCGTGGGCCGACCAGTTCGGTTCCGGCTATCAATTGACCCAGGCGCTGATCGCCTTCGGTCGTGGCGAATGGCTGGGCGTGGGCTTGGGCAACAGCGTGCAAAAGCAGTTCTACCTGCCCGAAGCGCACACCGACTTCGTGTTCTCGGTGCTGGCCGAAGAGCTGGGTGTCGTGGGCTCGCTGTGCACCGTGGCGCTGTTCGTGTTCGTCTGCGTGCGCGGTATGTACATCGGCTTGTGGGCCGAGAAGGCCAAGCAGTTTTTTGCCGCGTACGTGGCGTATGGCTTGTCGTTCCTGTGGATCGGCCAATTCCTGATCAACATTGGCGTGAACGTCGGCCTGTTGCCGACCAAGGGCCTGACGTTGCCGTTCCTCAGTTATGGCGGCAGCTCCCTGGTGATCTGCTGCGCCTGTCTCGGCTTGTTGTTGCGTATCGAATGGGAGAGTCGAACCCATTTGGGCAGCGAAGAGATGGAATTCCAGGAGAGCGACTTCGCCGAGGAGCCGACTCATGGGCGCTAACGTGCTGATCATGGCGGGCGGTACCGGCGGGCATGTCTTCCCGGCGCTGGCCTGTGCCCGGGAGTTCCAGGCGCGCGGCTATACCGTGCACTGGCTGGGCACGCCACGGGGGATCGAGAACGAACTGGTGCCAGGTGCCGGCCTCGAACTGCACCGGATCGACGCCAGTGGCCTGCGCGGCAAAGGCAAGCTGTCGTTGCTCAAGGCACCGCTGATGCTGCTCAAGTCGATCTGGCAGGCGCGGGCGATCATCCGTCGGTTGCGGCCCGTGTGCGTGGTCGGGTTCGGTGGTTATGTGACCGGTCCTGGCGGTGTCGCGGCGAAATTGGCCGGTGTGCCGGTGATCGTTCACGAACAAAACGCCGTGGCCGGTACCGCCAATCGGTTACTGGTGCCGTTGGCCGCCCGGGTCTGTGAAGCCTTTCCCGACACCTTTACCCTGTCGGGCAGCCGCCGTACCACCGGTAATCCGGTGCGTACCGAGCTGTTTTTCGATACACCGCGTCCGGCCCTGGCTGGACGCAAGGCGCGTTTGCTGGTCCTGGGCGGAAGCCTGGGGGCAGAACCGTTGAACAAATTGCTGCCTGAAGCCCTGTCGCAGGTCGCCCCCGAACTGCGTCCGGAAGTGTTTCACCAGGCCGGCAAGAACCACGATGAAGTGACCGCAGAGCGCTACCGCGCTGCCGGCGTCGAGGCGCAGGTGCAGCCTTTCATCAAAGACATGGCCCAAGCCTATGGCTGGGCCGACCTGGTGGTCTGCCGCGCAGGCGCGTTGACCATCAGTGAACTGGCTGCCGCCGGTCTGCCCTCGATGCTGGTGCCTTTGCCCCACGCGATCGACGATCACCAGACCCGTAACGCCGATTATTTGGCCCGTGAAGGCGCTGCCTTCCTGATGCCGCAAAGAACGACTGGCGCCGCGGATCTTGCCGCCCGCCTGACAGAGGTTTTGATGCAGCCGCAACGACTTGAAGAGATGGCCCGCGCCGCACGCCGCCTGGCCAAACCCGATGCCACGGCCCAAGTGGTCGATACCTGCCTGGAGGTGGCCCATGGTTGAGAATCGCAAAGCCATGCCACAACCGGAAATGCGCCGTATCCGCCGCATCCACTTCGTCGGAATCGGCGGCGTGGGCATGTGCGGGATCGCCGAAGTGCTGTTGAACCTGGGCTATGAAGTCTCCGGTTCCGACCTGAAAGCGTCCCCGGTGACCGAGCGTCTGGAATCCTTCGGCGCGCAGATCTTTATCGGCCACCGTGCCGAGAACGCCGCCAATGCCGACGTGCTGGTGGTTTCCAGTGCCGTGAACACCTCCAACCCGGAAGTCGCCACCGCCCTGGAACGCCGCATTCCGGTGGTGCCACGGGCCGAGATGCTCGCCGAGCTGATGCGTTATCGCCACGGCATCGCCGTCGCCGGTACCCACGGCAAGACCACCACCACCAGTCTGATCGCTTCGGTGTTCGCCGCCGGTGGCCTGGACCCGACGTTCGTGATCGGTGGGCGGCTGAATGCCGCGGGCACCAATGCCCAGTTGGGCACCAGCCGCTACCTGATCGCGGAAGCCGACGAGAGCGACGCGAGCTTCCTGCACCTGCAACCGCTGGTGGCCGTGGTGACCAACATCGACGCCGACCACATGGCGACCTACGACGGTGACTTCAACAAGCTGAAGAAAACCTTCGTCGAGTTCCTGCACAACCTGCCGTTCTACGGTTTGGCGGTGGTGTGCCTGGACGACCCGGTGGTGCGCGAAATCCTGCCGCTGATCAAGCGTCCGACCGTGACCTACGGTTTTGGTGAAGAGGCCGACGTACGCGCCATCAATGTGCGCCAGCAGGGCATGCAGACGTTCTTCACCGTGCTGCGCCCTGATCGCGAGCCGCTGGATGTGTCGGTGAACATGCCCGGCAACCACAACGTGCTCAACGCCTTGGCCACCATCTGCATCGCCACCGACGAAGGCGTCAGCGATGAAGCCATCGTCCAGGGGCTGTCCGGCTTCCAGGGCGTGGGCCGGCGTTTCCAGGTCTACGGCGAACTGCCGGTGGACGGCGGCAACGTGATGCTGGTGGACGACTACGGCCATCACCCGACCGAAGTCGCCGCGGTGATCAAGGCCGTACGCGGTGGCTGGCCGGAGCGCCGCCTGGTGATGGTCTACCAGCCGCACCGCTACAGCCGCACCCGCGACCTGTATGACGATTTCGTCCAGGTACTGGCCGACGCCAACGTGCTGCTGTTGATGGAAGTCTACCCGGCCGGTGAAGAGCCAATCCCGGGTGCCGACAGCCGCCAGCTGTGCCACAGCATTCGCCAGCGCGGTCAGTTGGACCCGATCTACATCGAACGCGGCGTGGACCTCGCGCCGCTGGTCAAGCCGCTGCTGCGCGCCGGCGACATCCTGCTGTGCCAGGGTGCCGGCGATATCGGTGGCCTGGCCCCGAAACTGTTGAACAGTCCGTTATTCGCCGGGGCCATCGTGGCTTCCAGCGCGGGGAAACTGAAATGACTGCTGCCTACGCTAACCTGGTCTCGACCCTCGATCCGAAAGCCTTCGGTCGCGTGGCCGTGCTGTTCGGTGGCAAGAGCGCCGAGCGCGAGGTGTCCCTCAAGTCCGGCAACGCCGTGCTGCAAGCCTTGCAAAGTGCTGGTGTCGACGCATTCGGCATCGATGTGGGCGACGATTTCCTGCAGCGCCTGCTGAACGAAAAGATCGACCGTGCGTTCATCATCCTGCATGGTCGCGGTGGCGAAGACGGCAGCATGCAAGGCCTGCTCGAATGCCTGGGCATTCCCTACACCGGTAGCGGCATCCTGGCTTCCGCCCTGGCGATGGACAAACTGCGTACCAAGCAGGTCTGGCACAGCCTCGGCATTCCGACGCCGCGTCACGCCGTGCTGGCGTCCGAGGCCGATTGTATTTCGGCGGCCACGGAACTGGGCTTCCCTTTGATCGTCAAACCGGCCCATGAAGGTTCAAGTATCGGCATGGCGAAAGTGAATTCGCTGCCTGAGTTGACCGCGGCATGGAAAGACGCCAGTTCCTACGATTCGCAAGTGTTGGTCGAACAATGGATCACCGGTCCCGAGTTCACCATCGCCACCCTGCGTGACCAGGTGTTGCCCCCGATTGCGCTGGGCACCCCGCACACGTTCTACGACTACGACGCCAAGTACGTCGCCAACGATACCCAGTACCGCATTCCCTGCGGGCTGGACGCCGCCAAGGAAAAAGAACTGATGGACCTCACGGCCAAGGCCTGTGAGGCGCTGGGTATTGCCGGCTGGGGCCGGGCAGACGTGATGCAGGACGCCGATGGGCAGTTCTGGTTCCTGGAAGTCAACACCGCTCCCGGCATGACCGATCACAGCCTGGTACCGATGGCGGCCCGGGCCGCTGGCCTGGATTTCCAGCAACTGGTGCTGTCGATCCTGGCCGCCAGTGTCGGCCAACAAGAGCCAAGAGGTTAAGCCATGCAAGGCGCATCGCTTCGTCATCAGCCATCCGCACCCGGTCGCAAGCCGGTGCCGCGGGGTGCCAGCCGAATGGTGGCCAAGGAGCCGATGTCGGCGCGTCTGCCGAAAGCCAACTTTGGCTTTCTCAAGAGCCTGTTCTGGCCGGTGCTGCTGGTGGCGTTGGGGTTCGGTACTTATGAAGGCGCCCAACGGCTGTTGCCTTACGCCGACCGGCCGATTGCCCGGATCAACGTCCAGGGCGACCTGAGCTACATCAGCCAGCAGGCGGTGCAGCAGCGGATCGCCCCGTTCGTGGCCTCGAGCTTCTTCACCATCGACCTGGCGGGCATGCGCACGGAGCTGGAGCAGATGCCCTGGATCGCCCACGCCGAAGTCCGCCGGGTATGGCCCGACCAGGTGTCGATCCGTCTGGAAGAGCAACTGCCGGTGGCCCGATGGGGCGACGAGTCGTTGTTGAACAACCAGGGCCAGGCGTTTACGCCGCGGGAACTGGCCAACTATGAACATTTGCCACAACTGTTCGGCCCACAGCGGGCCCAGCAGCAAGTGATGCAGCAGTACCAGGTGTTGAGTCAGATGTTGCGGCCACTGGGCTTCTCCATCGCGCGCCTGGAATTGCGTGAGCGCGGCAGCTGGTTCCTGACCACTGGCGCGGGCAGCTCGGGGCCGGGCATCGAGCTGTTGCTCGGTCGCGGCAACCTGGTGGAAAAGATGCGCCGCTTCATTGCCATCTATGACAAGACGCTCAAAGAACAGATTACGAACATTGCGCGCATCGATCTGCGCTACGCCAACGGCCTGGCTGTTGGCTGGCGGGAACCTGTAGCGCCGACGACGGCCGTACCCGCCGTCGCGAAGAATTAAGAAGAGGCAGGACCATGGCAAACGTGCAAAGCGGGAAAATGATCGTCGGTCTGGATATCGGCACTTCCAAGGTGGTGGCGCTGGTAGGCGAAGTCGCGGACGACGGCACGCTGGTCATCGTCGGGATCGGTACACACCCGTCCCGCGGCTTGAAAAAAGGCGTGGTGGTGAACATCGAGTCCACCGTGCAATCGATCCAGCGCGCCATCGAAGAGGCGCAGTTGATGGCCGGTTGCCGGATCCACTCGGCGTTCGTCGGCGTGGCAGGCAATCACATCCGCAGCCTGAACTCCCACGGCATCGTGGCGATCCGTGATCGCGAAGTCAGCTCCGCCGACCTTGAGCGCGTGCTCGACGCGGCCCAGGCCGTGGCGATCCCGGCCGACCAGCGTGTGTTGCACACCCTGCCGCAGGATTACGTGATCGATAACCAGGAAGGCGTGCGCGAGCCCTTGGGCATGTCTGGCGTTCGCCTGGAAGCCAAGGTCCACGTGGTGACCTGTGCGGTGAACGCTGCGCAGAACATCGAGAAATGTGTGCGCCGCTGCGGCCTGGAAATCGACGACATCATCCTCGAGCAACTGGCTTCGGCCTACTCGGTGCTGACCGACGACGAGAAAGAGCTGGGCGTGTGCCTGGTGGACATCGGCGGCGGCACCACCGACATCGCGATCTTCACCGAAGGCGCCATCCGTCATACGGCGGTGATCCCGATTGCCGGCGACCAGGTGACCAACGACATCGCGATGGCGTTGCGCACCCCGACCCAGTACGCCGAGGAAATCAAGATCCGCTACGCCTGCGCCCTGGCGAAACTCGCTGGTGCCGGTGAAACCATCAAGGTGCCAAGCGTCGGCGACCGCCCACCGCGCGAACTGTCGCGCCAGGCCCTGGCCGAAGTGGTCGAGCCGCGTTACGACGAGCTGTTCACGCTGATCCAGGCCGAATTGCGCCGCAGCGGCTACGAAGACCTGATCCCGGCCGGCATCGTCCTGACCGGCGGTACCTCGAAGATGGAAGGCGCGGTCGAACTGGCCGAAGAGATCTTCCACATGCCGGTGCGCCTGGGCGTGCCCCATGGCGTCAAGGGCCTGGATGACGTGGTTCGCAATCCGATCTATTCCACCGGCGTGGGCCTGTTGATGTACGGCCTGCAGAAGCAGTCCGACGGGATTTCCTTCTCGGGCATCGGCAGCCGTGACAGCTACAGCAACGACGAGCCGAAGGCACCGCTGTTCGAGCGGCTCCAGGCTTGGGTCAAAGGCAACTTTTAAACAGTTTCAAAGCTTCAAGCGACAAGTTTCAGGCTTGGCGCTGGAAGACGCGGCAAACGCAGTAGGCGAAAAAACTAGAGAATGAAAGGAGAGGGAAAATGTTCGAACTCGTAGACAACATCCCCGCTAGCCCGGTTATCAAAGTAATCGGTGTCGGCGGTGGCGGCGGCAACGCTGTCAACCACATGGTCAAGAGCAACATCGAAGGCGTCGAATTCATTTGCGCCAACACCGATGCTCAAGCGCTGAAAAACATCGGCGCGCGGACCATCCTGCAACTGGGTACCGGCGTGACCAAGGGCCTGGGTGCCGGCGCGAATCCCGAGGTTGGCCGTCAGGCTGCCCTGGAAGACCGCGAGCGCATCGCTGAAGTCCTGGCCGGCACCAACATGGTGTTCATCACCACTGGCATGGGCGGCGGTACCGGTACCGGTGCTGCTCCGATCATTGCCGAAGTGGCCAAGGAAATGGGGATCCTCACCGTTGCGGTGGTGACCCGTCCGTTCCCGTTCGAAGGCCGCAAGCGCATGCAGATCGCCGACGAAGGCATCCGCGCGCTGAGCGAAAGCGTCGACTCGTTGATCACCATCCCCAACGAGAAGCTGCTGACCATCCTGGGTAAAGACGCAAGCCTCTTGTCGGCTTTCGCCAAGGCCGATGACGTACTGGCCGGTGCCGTTCGCGGTATCTCCGACATCATCAAGCGTCCAGGCATGATCAACGTCGACTTCGCCGACGTACGCACCGTGATGTCCGAAATGGGCATGGCGATGATGGGCACTGGCTGCGCCAGCGGTCCGAACCGTGCTCGTGAAGCCACCGAAGCGGCCATCCGCAACCCGCTGCTCGAAGATGTGAACCTGCAGGGCGCTCGTGGCATCCTGGTGAACATCACTGCCGGTCCCGACCTGTCCCTGGGCGAGTACTCCGACGTGGGTAGTATCATCGAGGCGTTCGCTTCCGACCACGCGATGGTCAAGGTCGGCACCGTGATCGATCCTGACATGCGTGACGAGCTGCACGTGACTGTAGTTGCCACCGGTCTGGGCGCGAAAATCGAGAAGCCGATGAAGGTGATCGACAACACCGTTCAAACCACCATGGCCTCCCAGCCACAGCAACAAGCGGCCGCTCGTCAGGAACAACCGGCTGTGAACTACCGTGACCTGGACCGTCCGACCGTCATGCGCAACCAGGCCCAGGCCGGTGCTGCGACTGCCGCGAAGATGAATCCGCAAGACGATCTGGATTACCTGGACATCCCGGCATTCCTGCGTCGTCAGGCCGATTGATGAAATGTATCAGGGGGATACGGGTGATTGGTGTTCAGCAAAGGTCTGGTCTGCTATCATCGCCAGCCTTTGTTGATACCAGTTCGCAATTTGCGCTGAAGCGGCCCATGCCATGATTAAACAACGCACCCTGAAGAATATTATCCGTGCCACAGGTGTCGGCTTGCACTCCGGCGAGAAGGTCTATCTGACCCTCAAGCCCGCGCCTGTCGATACCGGCATCGTGTTTTGTCGTGCCGACCTCGACCCTGTGGTGCAGATTCCTGCTCGCGCGGAAAACGTTGGTGAAACCACTATGTCGACCACGTTGGTCAACGGTGACACCAAAGTGGACACGGTGGAGCATTTGCTCTCGGCCATGGCTGGCCTGGGCATCGATAACGCCTACGTCGAGCTCTCCGCGTCCGAAGTCCCGATCATGGATGGCAGTGCCGGACCCTTCGTATTCCTGATTCAATCGGCTGGCCTGGAAGAGCAGGACGCGGCCAAGAAGTTCATCCGCATCCTGCGGGAAGTGACAGTGGAAGACGGCGACAAGCGCGCCACTTTCGTCCCTTTCGAAGGTTTCAAGGTGAGCTTCGAGATCGATTTCGATCACCCGGTTTTCCGTGACCGCACCCAAAGTGCAAGCGTGGATTTTTCCAGCACTTCGTTCGTAAAAGAAGTCAGCCGCGCCCGTACCTTTGGTTTCATGAGTGACATCGAGTACCTGCGCAAGCACAACCTCGCACTCGGCGGCAGTGTTGAAAACGCGATCGTGGTCGATTCCGATGGTGTACTGAACGAAGACGGCCTTCGTTATGAAGACGAATTCGTCAAGCACAAGATCCTCGATGCAATCGGCGACCTCTACCTGCTGGGCAATAGCCTGATTGGTGAGTTCAAGGGCTTCAAGTCCGGCCACGCACTGAACAACCAGCTGCTGCGCAAGTTGATTGAGCAGAAAGATGCTTGGGAAGTCGTGACGTTTGAAGATGCCAGTACCGCACCAATCTCTTACATGCGCCCTGTAGCGGCTGTGTAAGCAAAAAAACCTCTCTAGTTTTTTAAGGGCTGCCTTTGGGTGGCCTTTTTTTATGGCTGTTTCTTGGGTAAGCATCGTGCTGGGCGAGAACGCTTTCTGTGGCAAGGGGAGTGATACCGCCACGTGCGGTATATATGTACCACCCTGTCCCAGTATTCCTTCACTACGTTGTTCCTTCCAAACCCCCTCAGGAAGAGAACATGCTGGAGAATATCCCCTTACACACCGCTATCGCCCTGCTGTTAAGCCGACTCCATGCTTCGCAGCAGCAGATGATCCACTTGAACGACGCCGTTCCACGCGCCTCGAAGGTGGCGGCGCGGCATCTGGACTATTGGTTCACGAGAACCTTCCCCGCGCTCACGGACAAGGTGACGGTAAAAGAAATACGCGTGTGCCGGCTGCAGGGCGGCGCCAACTCCGAGCACACAGCCGATGGGCCAGCGTTAACACGCACGGCAGTGGAAACCGTCCCCCTCGACACGCTGTTCTGGCGCGCGGTCGCCGGCCAAATGAGTGCTCGCGAGTTCTTTCTCGAATTGGGCAACATCGACATCGTCGTCGAAAAAGACAGCGTCACCGATCGGCCGACCGTCCTGAACAGCCGTGACGCCAAGGAGCAAATCAAGCGACTGATCGGCATCACCCCAGGGTCATATGAACGACTGTTGGTGCGGGCGCTGGATGACTTCTGGGACCGCCCGCCCGACCGCAGCCAGGACACCCCTGTCAGCGATTGGCTGGCCTATGAGTTCGGTGCGCAGCTCAAGGCACAAGCGGATCTTCACCGGCTGGATCGAACGCTGAGCCTGCCAATGCACAAGGCGATTACCGAGGGTGCGCTGGCGGCACTGGACGCGGCGACTCGCGCCTGGCTCGAGGAACGTGTTCGGCCCGGGGTGTATAGCCTGAGTATCACCCCCGAAGGGTGGGGGGGCGACGTGTTGGTGTCGGGCGTCGTGGTACTGACGCAGCATGACAGTCTCGACGACCCGGGGGGCGCGCTGTTGTACAGGCCGGGCAGGCCGCTGGAGGTGTACAGCGACCTGGCGGCGCTGAAGACTAGCCTGAAAGCTGACAATGACGCGTCGGACGAGGTGGACATCGTCCCCATCGCCGAGGACTTTCTTGCCCGTTTGGTCACGGACCTGCGAACGGCGCAGAAAACAGCCGTGAGCGACGCTTTACTTAGAGGCCCGGCAGCGGGAGAGACCATCACTGCCTGGGTGGCGAGGCTGGATGCCGCGGCGAGCGTCAAGCACAGGCTGGACCTGGCCGCCGCCATGGACGAACGCGAACTACGGCTTAACCTGCAAAGACTCGGCGCCTGGCTGCACGGCAACCCGAACGTTATCGGCAGCGACCGCGTGGCCTGGTGGCGCGCGGTGCAGGATCTGCAAAGCGCCACGGCGGATACACCGCCACCAGACCCGGTGACGCTGGCCACCCCTGAAGCCCTTCACGACCGGACCCGCACACTGCTGGCTGGTTTCATCAGCGAGAAATACCCACCGGTCGATCCGGACGATGTGTCGCTGAATATCAGAAGGCAGTTGATTGACTCACACGCCCCCACAGGCGGGTCGCCGTTTGGCTCCGGGATATCGCAAGGCAGCGTGAGGGGGGTTATCGATGATCGGCGCTCCATGACGCAGTGGGCGATGTCGAACCTGACAGATGACGAACGCAATGCGCCTCAACCTACCGTCGAAGGGCCGCTGAGTTTTGCGCAGATTGTAGAGGTCATTGAGAGGGCCAATATCGGTGCCCGGCTTGCGACCGAGCTGCAGCTCGCAGCCCGGGAGCGCCAGGCAGAATGGATGTCTCTGAAAGCGAAGCAAATGCGGGCCCAAGCATGGGCCGCCCATATCTCGGGCGACTTGAGGCACGACCGCGACAATACCGGGCTGAAACTGGTGCTGGAGGCGCTGGACAACCCAACGGCCGCGGGGCGCGGTAAGGTCAACGGGCACGAAGTGGTCGTTCGTCAGTTGTGCTGGGGCGATAGCGTGTTGAAGGAAGTACTGGCGTTTGGGGTGAAGACGGTGGCGAGCCGACCCTCGCTGACGCTGTACACGCCGGGAGCGCCGGACGGAAAAAACTTCAGGGATGTCGATGCGCAAAACGCTCGTGCATTGGAAACGACCCTGGCGCAGACGCTCACCGCCACCTCGGAAATGACCCGCTGGCTCATTTCGCATCTGCCATTGCAGGAGCAGGCCGAGCAGCTTGACAGCCTGGTACCGAACTCGGAAAACCTGACGTTCGAGCAGAAGATAAAGCAAGTCACCCAGTCCGTGATCGGGTGGGCAAAGGACAGGGCACAGAATGATTTCGCGATGAAAATTTCGTCGCCCGTGGTTGAAGCGAATCTGTTCAGCGTGCTGCATGAAACGCAAATAGCCCATGCGATTAAAACGGCGGACATGCTGACCGTGACGAATGCCGAGCGCGACAGCGCGTCGGTGCGGGAGGGGCGCCGAAACGGCGTCATGCTGCTGACGGGGGCGATGTCGATGTTCCCGGTAGGTCAACTGGGCGGCATTTTGGGGCGCGCGATCCTGCCGACAATGCTGGGCGGCGCCGCGCTTTCGGCCATAGACGATGCGAGCGGAAGCCTCCGTCAGTGGACGAGTGATTTTATTGGTGGGCTGGGCGAGATCATCGCCGAGGCCGGGCAGGACTTGATCATGGCCCGCGTGGGGCGCCGGGGCCAGGCACGCCCGATGCTATCGTCCTTGCCCCGCATGCCCGATCCAGAGTTGGAGCCCTTTGTTCTCAGAGGGTTTGACGGTAAGGGATTGGTGCCCGAGGGGCGCAACCGGTACAGGGACGCCGGCGGGCAGGGGTATCTGGTGATGCACCAGGGTTTTTACAAAACAGCTGTGCAGGGCGGTGAGCGGATCATTTACGCGCCAGACAACCGATCCAACCAGCGCACGGTGACGTGGGAAAAGGGCGAATGGCGGGTTGAAGAGCGCCAGCGCTTGCGCGGTGGTGGCGCGGTACAAAGCCTGCTCGGTTGGCCCTCCGAGACCCCGCAACAGAGAACCTACAATGCTTTAGTGGAGGGGGTATTGGTCAAGAATCGCAACGCCTCCCCCGAGGCCATCAACACGGCAAAGGGCATTTTTAATTCGATGCCCGAGGTGCTGGCCGAACGCATCCTTAGCGAGAGCATGGCGGATACAGGCGCAGCCGATATAAGTACTTACCGTTCACAGATCCGAGACTTGAGTCGGGGATGGGGCAATATGGCTAGACATAAAGCCGCCCATGGAAAGCTGTTGGACAAGATGAACACTTGGGGCATCGTCGTCCTGAGTTGCATGGACATCGAAGCACAGGTGTCCAACATAGCCCTTACCGACGTCCAGAAAATAAAAATATATGACACGATACTGGCTCATCAAAACATGTTCTTTACCCAAGACACCATCCGGATGAACACGACTATCATCACGGACAATCTTACCGGCGCGGTCTTCATGGCCATCACCCCCAAGACTGGGAAAAAAAGGGCAGCCATCGATAAAATAGCGAAAGACACCCGGGAAATGTTAGTGGCCGTAGAGCGTAAAATGGAGGCCAGGGCAACCGCTCTATTCCCGGGAAATGAGCCGCAAGCAATAGCCGCCAAGCGCAACTACATGGCCTCGACCGACTACTATAACGAACTGATCGATGCACTCAGGGAGGAGAAGCAACGCCGGCATAAACCCGGGCTGCTGACCGAGATAAGGAACCATCGAGTGCCTTACATAATCGCCAATCGGGGCAAGACGCGGCGAAACGTCATGTTGATCACCGAAGAAGAAATCACAAATTTTACGAGTACCCTCTCCAACTACGAACCGTTCGACATCGACCTTGTTACACAGGCCCGAACTCATCGCGTGACCGCGACCCAGCCAAGCGTCACAACCCCTGTTTTACCTGAGCCATCGCCCGCACCGGACAAGTTCACGGTAGGCACCAGCCTGCTGGCTGAAACGCAGATGGCATACGATAACTTTACCGAGACCGCCAGGACGAAAGTCATGGAGATCATGGACGACATTCGTGCCGGCAGGGTGACCACCAAGAGAATCAACAGGTATTACTGGTATGACATGGCTCGGCTAGACCCAGGCCATGGCAGAGGCGCATGGCGCGCCGCGTTTGAACGCCAGGGCGATACATGGACGCTCCAGGGTTTTTATGATTATCACGCGAACAAACCGGCGACCGTCTGGGGGGGCTGAACAAAGCGAAAGCTGGTGCTTACCTGATCAGGTTTTACATCGCACAAACTACGCGATTACGCCCACTGGCCTTGGCCTGGTACAACGCCTTGTCCGCGGCGAACAGGAGTTGTTCGAGTTCGCCATACGGCCCTTGGACCCAAGTGGCGATGCCGATGCTGACGGTCAGGGGCGCGCCACCGGCGATAGCCGGTGGCAGTTGTTCCACCGCCTCGCGGATGTGCTGGGCCATGGTGAACGCGCCGGCGGTGGTGGTTTCCGGCAGTACTACCGAGAATTCCTCACCGCCGTAGCGCGCTGCCAGGTCGGCCGGTCGGCGGACGTGCCTGCTGATCAACCGCGCGAGGGTTCGCAAGGCCTCGTCACCGCCCTGGTGCCCATGGCGATCATTGAACGCCTTGAAGTGATCGGCATCAATCATCATGACCGACAGCGGCTGGCCTGAGCGCTGTGCCCGTAGCCATTCCTGTTGCAGTGCTTCGTCCAGGGCCCGGCGGTTGGCCAGGCCTGTTAGCGAGTCGACGGACGCCAGTTGGGCCAATTCCCGCTCCGCAGCGTGGCGGCGTCGTAGTTCACGGCGCAGCAGCCAGGTGAGCCAGAGTAAACCGATGCACAGTGCGCCGGTAGCGCCGCTGACCAGCAGTGCTGTACGTTGCCATGAAGCAAAGACCTCCTGGGTCGAGAGCGCGACCACCACGATCAACGGCAAGTTGCCCACTTGGGAAAAGGTGTACAGGCGCGTCGTCTGGTCCTGGCCAGACACGCTGGTGAAACTACCATTGCCTTCGCGCAGGATGCGTACGAAGTTCGGTCGGTTACTGAAGTCCTTGCCTGTCAGGTCTTCGGCCAAGGGCGGTTCTTGCGCCAGGAGAATACCGTCTCGGCTGACCAGATTGACCGTGCCGCCATGACCGATGTTCAGGCTCTTGAACAATTGGTTGAAGTAGTTCAAGCGCATTGCTGCCTCGGCCACGCCTATGAACTCACCCTGTTCATCGCTCAGCCGACGGCTGAAACTGATGCGCCAGTCCTGCGCGTGGCTCCTGGACCGAAACGGGCGGCTGATCATCATGTCCAGGCTCGGGTTCTGGACATGGGATTGGAAATACTCCCGATCGGCATAATTGCCTTTGCGCGGTTCGATCGAGGCGGAGTCAGCGATCACATCGCCGTGTTTGTCGAGCAGCAGGATGTCGCCTTTGTAGGGCGCGGCGGTGGCGCGATCGAACAGCGCCAGATGGCGAATCGTTGGCGAAACGTCCTTCAGATCATCGCGCTTGGCGGCGGCGACCAGACCTTGCAGCGACAGATCGTAGAGCTCCACGTTGCGCAGCACATCGGCATCGATCAGTTGCACGATATTGGTCGCCGCACGCGTCGCTGCCTGTTGGGCGGCGGCGTGTTCACGAATCAGCAGGAAGGTCACGATGCCCAGAATGGCAACGACAACCAGCGAGCTGGCCAGTACGAGTACCCATTCTGAACGTCTGGAAAGCGGGGTGTTGCCGGGTGTCGCACTGCGCGCGCTCATGGTTCCGATGTCTGCATTGTCATGTGGCTGGGATCCGTCCCAAAGGATTGCAAACCGGCAATGAACCAGATGCTGGCCTTTTGCTGATTGTGCTTGGATCGGTGGAGGCGGGCAATCAGTGTTTGTGCAATAAGCCGGTGGGAGCTGCCGAAGGTTGCGATCTGTTGATTTTGATCGAGCTGGCTTTCGCCCAGCATTCAATTCGGGAAAAGATCGAATCCTATGGAGGGCTTCAGGCCGGCAAGCGGATCCCGAACGTGTTGGCGCCCTGGTCGCTGTGCACGAACACATCCCCACCATGCATCAGTGCAATCGCCTTGACGATGGCCAATCCCAGCCCATGGTTGGCGCCGCTGTTGCTGCGCGAGGCGTCGACGCGATAGAACCGTTCGAACAGGCGCGGCAGGTGCTCGCCGGCAATCGGTTCGCCGGGGTTGGTGACGGCAAGGCAGATCTGGTCGCCAAGGGCTTCGATGCGCACGTCGATCACTTGCCCTGGCGCGGTGTGTTGTACGGCGTTGCTCAACAGGTTGATCAGTGCTCGACGCAGGTGGGCGATCTCGATGTTGGCCTGGGCGTCGCCGCTGACCCGGACCTGGACCTGGGCGTCTTCGAGAATGAAGTCCAGGTAGTCGAGGGTGGTCGCCACTTCGCCGGCCAGGGAGGTGCTGGTCAGCTTGGTGGCCTTGCTACCCTGGTCGGCGCTGGCCAGGAACAGCATGTCGTTGATGATCGAGCGCAGCCGTTCCAATTCTTCGAGGTTTGACTGCAACACTTCGAAGTAATGCTCGGCCGAGCGTCCGCGGGTCAGGGCTACTTGGGTCTGGCCGATCAGGTTGGTCAGGGGCGAGCGCAGTTCATGGGCGACGTCTGCGTTGAACGATTCCAGGCGCGAGTAAGCCTGTTCGACCCGGTCGAGGGTGGCGTTGAAGGAACTGACGAACTGGCTCAGCTCCGGCGGCAAGGGCGATAGCTGCAAGCGTCCGGACAGGCGGGGCGGGGCCAGGCGCCGAGCCTCATCGGACAGCTTGATCAGCGGCTTGAGGCCGATACGCGCGACCCAGTAGCCCAGCAATGAAGCCAGGATCACACCGACGATCGCCAGGCTCACCAGCGCCACCAACAGGCGATGCTGGGTCTGGTAGAAGGTCTCGGTGTCGATGCCGATCATGAAGCGTAGCGATGGGCGCAGGTCCTTGGCCGGGAATTGGCTCACCAGCACTTTCATCGGGTAGTGCCGGTGGGGCAACGTCAGGTCGCGTTTGCCCAGGGGGCCTTGGGCAAAGGTACGGATCTGCGCATCGGGATCGCCGTATTCAAAGCGCGGATCGTCACTGACGATCCAGAAATGGATGCGCTTGTCTTCTTCACCGAGCAATCGCAGCTTGTTGTTGATCTTCACCCAGTGTTCAGGCGTGCCGTAGCGGCCGACCGTGGACTCCAGGACGCTGTAGCGGGCATCGAGTTCGGCTTCGGGCAGCAGCCCCAGGCCCTTGGCGACCTGTTGGTACAAGGCACCCCCGATCAACAGGAACACCAACGCCGCCACCAGCGTGAACATGGCGCTCAGGCGCAGGGCGATGCTGTCAGGGAAGCTCATCACTGCGACTCTCCAGCACATAGCCCATGCCGCGGATGGTGTGCAGCAGTTTCTGCTCGAATGGCCCATCGAGCTTGGCCCGCAAGCGTTTGATCGCCACTTCCACCACGTTGGCATCACTGTCGAAGTTGATGTCCCAGACCATTTCGGCAATGGCGGTTTTCGACAGGATCTCGCCCTGGCGACGGGCCAGGACGCTGAGCAGGGAGAATTCCTTGGCCGTCAGGTCGAGGCGCTGGCCGGCACGGGTGGCCTTGCGGCTGATCAGGTCGATCCACAGGTCGGCGATGCTCACCTGCACCGGTTCATGACCACCGCTGCGGCGGGTCAGGGCTTGCAGGCGAGCGACCAGTTCCAGGAACGAGAAGGGCTTGCCCAGGTAATCATCGGCACCGTCGCGCAGCCCCTTGATGCGGTCCTCGACCCGTTCCCGGGCGGTGAGCATGATCACCGGTGTCTGCTTGCGGGCGCGCAAGGCCCGCAGTACGCCGAAGCCGTCCAGGCCCGGCAGCATCACGTCGAGCACGATCACCGCATAGTCGGTTTCCAGGGCCAGGTGCAGCCCCTCGATGCCGTCCGGCGCCACGTCCACGGTGTAGCCCTGTTCGGTCAGGCCGCGGTGCAGGTAGTCCGCGGTTTTTTCTTCGTCTTCGATAATCAGAACGCGCATGGCCCCGCCTCAGTGGTCTGTGCTCGCCAGTGCCGCCGTCGGCGCCGACCCTGGCTGATGGGCGGGCCGATGGAACAGTCGCTCCAGCCACAAGTATATGACCGGTGTGGTGAACAGCGTCAGCGCCTGGCTCACCAGCAGGCCGCCCACTACCGCGATGCCCAGGGGCTGGCGCAGCTCTGCGCCGGGGCCATAGCCGAGCATCAGCGGCAAGGCACCGAGCAGCGCGGCCAGGGTGGTCATCATGATCGGACGGAAGCGTGTCAGGCACGCCTGGAAAATCGCTTCCTGGGGCGCGAGTCCTCTGTTGCGCTGGGCGTCGAGGGCGAAGTCGATCATCAGGATGCCGTTCTTCTTGACGATCCCGATCAGCAGCACCAGCCCGATCAGCGCCATGATCGAAAAGTCCTGGCCCAGCAGCCAGAGCATGATCAGCGCGCCGAGGCCGGCGGAGGGCAGGGTGGAGATGATCGTCAACGGATGCACGAAACTCTCGTAGAGCACGCCAAGAATGATGTACACGGCCACCAGCGCGGCGAGGATCAGCCATGGCTGGCTGGCCAGGGAGCTCTGGAAGGCCTGGGCTGCGCCCTGGAAGCTGCCGGTGATGGCCGCCGGCATGCCGATTTCGTTCTTCGCCTGGTCGAGCAGGCGCACCGCGTCCCCCAGGGCCACGCCTGGTGCCAGGTTGAATGACAGGTTGGCGGCCGGGAACATGCCGTCGTGAGCAATCGACAGCGGGCCGTTGCTCGGCGCATCGAAGCGGGCCAGGGCCGAGAGCGGCACCATTTCCCCGCTCAGGGGCGAACGCAGGTAGAAATACGCCAGGCTTTCGGCCTTGCCTCGTTGCTGGGCGTCGAGCTCCAGGATCACGTTGTACTGGTTGGTCTCGGTCTGGAATTCATTGATCTGGCGCTGGCCGAAGGCGTCGTATAGAGCCTGGTCGACATCGGTGGCGGTGAGGCCGAAACGTGCCGCCGCGCTGCGGTCGATGTTGATGTGGGTAATGCTGCCGCCCAGTTGCAGGTCGTTGGAGATGTCACGAAACGCCGGGTTGCCGCGCAGCTTGTCGGTGAGTTTTTGTGTCCAGGCGTTCAGGCTCGGCCCATCGTTGCTCTTGAGCACGTATTGATACTGGGCGCGACTGGGGCCGGAACTGAGGTTGATGTCCTGTCCGGCCCTGAGGTACAGCACCACGCCGGGGATTTTCAGTAATTGCGGGCGGATCCGGTCGATGAAGCCGCTGGCCGACACCTCACGCTCGCCCCGGGGCTTGAGGGCGATCCAGAAGCGGCCGTTGGCGATGGTCTGGTTGTTGCCCGAGACGCCGACGGAGTGGGAGAAGGTTTGCACCGCCGGGTCGGCGGCGACGATTTCGGCCAGGGCCTTGTGCTTGGCCACCATGTCCGGGAACGACACATCGGCGGCGGCTTCGCTGGTGCCCAGCACCAGGCCGGTGTCCTGTACCGGGAAGAACCCCTTGGGAATGAACACGTAGCCCACCACCGCCAATGCCAGGGTCAGGCCGAACACACCGATCATCAGTTTTTGATGGGCCAGGGCCCGACGCAGGCCGTGCTCGTACCAGCTCAGCAGGCGCTCGCCGAACCCGATCTTGTTGTGGGCATTATGCACCGGGGCGCGCATGAATAGCGCGGCCAGGGTCGGCGCCAACGTGAGCGACACCACCACTGAAATCAGGATGGTCGAGGTGGCGGTCAGGGCGAACTCCTTGAACAGGCGCCCGACCACGCCGCCCATGAACAGCAACGGAATGAACGCCGCTATCAACGAGAAACTGATGGAGACCACGGTGAAGCCGATTTCGCCAGCGCCCTTGATCGCCGCTTCGCGCATGCCGTCTCCGGCCTCCAGGTGCCGGTGGATGTTCTCCACCACCACGATCGCATCGTCCACCACGAACCCTACCGAAATGACGATCGCCACCAGGGTCAGGTTGTTCAGGCTGAAGCCCATCACGTACATCAACGCGAAGCTGGCGGTCAGCGATACCCCCAGCACCGCCGAGACAATCAGGGTCGCCGAGAGCTGGCGCAGGAACAACGCCATCACCGCGACCACCAGCAGCACCGCGATCAGCAAGGTGATTTCCACTTCATGCAACGAGGCGCGGATGGTCTGGGTGCGGTCGATCAGGACCTTGACCTGCACTGCGGCGGGCAACATGGCTTGCAGGGTGGGCAGGGCCGCCTGGATGCGGTCGACGGTCTCGACGATGTTCGCCCCCGGCTGCCGGAAGATCACCAGGTTGACCCCCGGTTCGTTGTCGGCCCAGGCCTGGACGTAGGCGTTTTCCGAGCCGTTGACGACCTTGGCGATGTCCTTGAGGTGAACCGGTGCCCCGTCCTTGTAGGACACGATCAGCTCACCGTACTCCTCAGGTTGGAACAGCTGGTCGTTGGTGGACAGGGTGGAAACGCTCGATTCGCCGTACAGGGCGCCCTTGGCCAGGTTGAGGCTGGCCTGCTGGAGCGCCAGGCGGATGTCCGCCAGGGTCAGGCCGATGGCGGCGAGTCGGTCAGCCGAGGCCTGGACCCGGATCGCCGGACGTTGCTGGCCGGTAATGTAGATTTGCCCTACACCATCGATCTGGCTGATCTGACGCGAGAGCAGGGTCTCGACGTAGTCGCTCAGCTCGGTGCCGGGCATCAGGGTGGAACTGATACTGAGGATCAGCACCGGGCTGTCGGCGGGGTTGACCTTGCGCCAGGTCGGCAGGTTCGGCATGTCGTTGGGCAGTTTGCCGGCGGCGGTGTTGATCGCCGCCTGCACTTCCTGGGCGGCGGTGTCGATGCTTTTATCGAGGCTGAATTGCAGGATCAGGTTGGTCGAGCCCAGTGCGCTGCTGGAGGTCATCTGGGTGATGCCGGGGATGGCACTGAATTGCACTTCCAGCGGTGTGGCCACCGACGAGGCCATGGTTTCGGGACTGGCCCCCGGCAACTGCGCGTTGACCTGGATGGTCGGGAATTCCGCCTCCGGCAACGGCGCGACGGGCAGGCGAGGAAACGCGATCACCCCCAGCAGGACCAGGGCAAACGTCAGCAGCACCGTGGCGATGGGGTGGTCGATGCACCACGCCGAAACCGAGCCGCGGCCCTTCATGGTTGCGGCTCCGCGGTCTTGGCCAGGGCGGGCGGATCACTGAGCACCTGGATGTGGCTG
Organism: Pseudomonas bijieensis; assembly: GCF_013347965.1. Taxonomy (NCBI): domain Bacteria; kingdom Pseudomonadati; phylum Pseudomonadota; class Gammaproteobacteria; order Pseudomonadales; family Pseudomonadaceae; genus Pseudomonas; species Pseudomonas bijieensis. Next base: position 5,433,295 of record NZ_CP048810.1, read on the forward strand.
CCAGGCTTGAGCCGTGACTGACCGTCGCTCACCAGTTGGTCGCCGGCGTTCACGCCCTTGATGATGTGCATGTCGCTGTCCTGGTAAACCATCACCACCGGCACGCTCTCGACCTTGTCGCCCTTGATCCGGTACACGAAGTGTTGCTCCAGCCCGCGCTGGACCACGGTGGGAGGCACCACCAGGGCGTCCTTGTCGAGGGCGGTCTGGATCTTCAGCGTCACCAGTTGCCCGGGCCACAGCCGTTGCGCGGCGTTGTTGAATTCAGCCTTGGCCCGCAGGGTCCCGGTGTTGGTGTTGATCTGGTTGTCGATAAGACTCAGGCGCCCCTCGCCCAGCAACTCCCCGGTGGCACCATCGGCACCGATGTAGGCCTTGACCAAGGCTTGCTCGGGCGCCGCGATCAACCGTTGCAAGGTGGGCAGCATCTGCTGGGGCAGGGAGAACTCCACTGCGATCGGATCGATCTGGGTCACCGTGAACAGGCCTTCGGTGTCGCTGGTGCGCAGGAAGTTGCCTTCATCCACGTTACGAATGCCGACACGCCCGCTCACCGGGGAGCGGATCTGGGTGTAGGAAAGTTGCACCTGCGCCGAGTCGATGGCCGCCTGGTTGCCCTGGGCGGTGGCCTTGAGCTGGTTGACCAGCGCCTGTTGCTGGTCATAGGTCTGTTTCGATACGCCGTCATCGACGCTGAGTAATTTGTAGCGCTTGAGATTGACCTGGGCCACGGCGAGCTGCGCCTGGCTCTCGCCGAGTTGGGCCCGGGCCTGGTCGAGGCTGGCGCGGATCGAACGATCGTCGATGGTCGCCAACAGGTCCCCCTTCTTGACCAACTGTCCTTCCTTGACCAACAACCGGGTGAGGATGCCGTCGATCTGCGGCCGGATGACCACGCTGTGCAGCGACAGGACCGTGCCGATGCCGCTGGCAAAGCGCGGTACGTCTTTTTGCACCACGCTGACGGCCCGTACCGGAACAGCGGCAGGAGCGCTGGGCTTGGCGGTCACGGGCTTGAGCACAAACCAGAGGACAAGGGCCGCCAGGGCGACCAACAGCACGACGAGCAGGACAGTTTTCTTCTGGGTGTGCATGGATATGAAAGGCCGGTTCGGGACACAGGAGTTGGAGCTTTCTTATATAGCGTTACGAGCCGGTCAGGAAGGTGACGGCTAACTGTCAGGCTTGTCAGTTTTGTCCCGGCTTGCTGTCAGATGAATGGTTGTGCTGGATGAAACTGCCCTGCGCGCTGTGATATCGGCCAGGTATACTGCCGCCTTTCGCGGCTCGCTCTTCGGGCCCGACTGGCATGCATGACCCGGAGCCCTACATGAATTCCCCGACATCTTCGCCTGCGGACGAACTCCCTGGCGGCGAACAGGCCGATTTGTCCCACAGCGATGTTTCCAGCGCCGAGGACGTCAAAGCGCCGATTCCGGCCTTCAAATTCCCATTCAAACCAGGTGAGCTGGCTGCGGCCAAGGGTGCCGGGCAACAGCCGTGGTACAAGAACGGCGCGAAGAATGGCCATACCAAGACCCCGGGCGCTGCGCCTCCCGGCACGCGTCGTTCGATGGGCAAGCGCTGAAATCATCCTTCTTCACGCACGGGGCGATCTCAGTTCGCGACCCGTGCGCCAGCCAGCTTTCCGCTCAATTCGTAAGCCGCCAGCTCAGACTGGTGCGCCGCGAGGATTTCCGGCAACGAGCCTCGCAGGTACTCGACCCAGGTCTTGATCTTCGCATCCAGGTATTGGCGCGACGGGTAGATGGCATAGAGGTTCAGTTCCTGGGAGCGGTAGTTGGGCATGACCCGCACCAGCGTGCCGTTGCGCAAGCCTTCGATGGCGGCGTACACCGGCAGTACCCCCACGCCCATGCCGCTGGTGATCGCGGTTTTCATCGCGTCGGCGGAATTGACCAGGAACGGTGAGCTGTTGATGGTGACCATCTCCTGGCCTTCCGGGCCGTCGAACACCCATTTTTCCAGCGGAATGACCGGGCTGACCAGGCGCAGGCAGGCGTGGTTGAGCAGGTCGCTGGGTTTTTGCGGGCAGCCGCTGGCTTTCACGTAGGCGGGCGACGCGCAGACGATGCTGTAGGTAATCCCCAGGCGCTGGGAGACAAAACCCGAATCCGGCAGCTCGCTGGCGAGCACGATGGAGACGTCATAGCCCTCGTCGAGGATGTCCGGCACCCGGTTGGCCAGGGTCAGGTCGAAGGTCACATCCGGATGCGTCTTGCGGTAACGGGCGATGGCGTCGATCACGAAATGCTGGCCGATGCCGGTCATCGTGTGGACCTTCAACTGCCCGGCCGGTCGCGCGTGGGCATCGCTGGCCTCGGCTTCCGCTTCTTCGACATAAGCCAGGATCTGCTCGCAACGCAACAAGTAGCGTTTACCCGCCTCGGTCAGGGCGATCCGGCGAGTGGTACGGTTGAGCAGGCGGGTTTGCAGGTGGGCTTCCAGATTGGAAATCGCACGCGAGACGTTGGCTGTGGTGGTATCCAGTTGCACGGCGGCGGCGGTGAAACTGCCGGCTTCGGCAACACAGCTGAACGCGCGCATGTTTTGCAAGGTGTCCATGGAGGGCTCTCTTGGGAGGTGGCAAATTGTGACACGAAGTTACAGAGCTGCGGGACCCGACTAATGGATTATCGCGTTAACGGTAACAAAGATTCACAGAAAGGTCGGCTTATCGCCGGGGAGGGCGATGCCTAGAATTGCCGCCAATCCTGGACCTATTGACTCCTTGTGGGGAGCGAGCCTGCTCGCGATGGGGGGCACCACATCCACCTTCGATGTGTCTGGCCGGACGCCATCGCGAGCAGGCTCGCTCCCACAAGTGTGTTACCAGGCATGCATCCTCATGATCGCTTCATGCCTCTCCATCTCAGGAATTTTGCGCAAGTGCCGCGTTGCATCAGCAGAGAGCTGAAGACTCTCAGTGTTTGGGTTCTGACATTAACCATCAGCGGTTGCATCGGGACAGGAGGGATTGGGCCGCAAAGCCAGGTGTTACCGGCCAACCAATTGGCTACCGATGCGGCCATCCGCGATGCCGCCCGCGATGCCCACTGGCCTACCCACCAGTGGTGGAACGCCTATGGCGACCCGCAGTTGAATCGCTGGATCGACCTGGCCGTGCACGACAGCCCGAGCCTGGCCATGGCCGCCGCCCGGATACGCCAGGCTAAGGCGATGGCCGGTGTCGTCGAGGCCGCCGAGTCGCTGCAGATCAATGGCCAGGCGACCCTCAAGCGTCACAACTGGCCCACCGATCAGTTCTATGGCCCTGGCGAGCTCGCCGACACCACCACCTGGGACAACAACGCCGGCCTGGGCTTGAGCTACGCCCTGGACCTGTGGGGCCGCGAGCGTAATGCCAGTGAACGGGCGGTTGACCTGGCCCATGCCAGTGTCGCTGAGGCGCGGCAGGCGCAACTGGAATTGCAGAGCAACATCGTGCGCGCCTACATCCAGTTTTCGTTGCACTACGCCCAGCGCGATATCGTCGCCGCGACCCTCCATCAACAAGAGCAGATTCTAGAGCTGGCGCAAAAGCGCCTGGATGGCGGCATCGGCACCCATTTCGAAGTCAGCCAGGCCCAGGCGCCGTTGCCTGAGACCCATCGCCAACTCGACGCCCTCGACGAAGCCATTGCCTTGAGCCGCAATCAATTGGCGGCGCTGGCGGGCAAGGGGCCAGGAGAGGGCGCGCGGCTGCGGCGTCCGACCCTGGCCCTCGGCGCACCTTTGAAGTTGCCGTCGGCCTTGCCCGCCGAGCTGCTCGGCCAGCGTCCGGATGTGGTGGCCGGGCGTTGGCAAGTGGCCGCTCAGGCGCGGGGTATCGATGTGGCTCGCGCCGGCTTTTATCCCAACGTCGACCTGGTGGGCAGTATTGGCTACATGGCCACCGGCGGCGGGGCGCTGGAGTTCTTGACCGGCAAGAAGCTTACCTACAACGTCGGACCGGCGATCACGTTGCCGATCTTCGACGGTGGGCGCTTGCGTTCGCAGTTGGGCGAGGCGGCGGCCGGTTATGACATCGCCGTGGCCCACTACAACCAGACACTGGTGAATGCCCTCAAGGGGATTTCCGATCAGTTGATCCGGCGTGAATCGATGGACAAGCAACAAGCCTTCGCCGCTGAATCGGTGGCGGCCGCCCAGCGCACTTACGATATTGCGCTGGTGGCGTTCCAGCGCGGGCTGACGGATTACCTCAACGTGCTCAACGCCCAAAGCCTCTTGTTCAAGCAGCAACAGGTGCAGCAGCAAGTGGAGGCGGCGCGCTTGAGTGCCCATGCCGACCTGGTGACGGCATTGGGCGGTGGGCTGGAAGCCGGTAACGACTCCTCCGACTTGAGCCATGCAGAGTAGTTCTATTGTGATGTCTTTACTCGCTCCTGCCCGCCGGCTCTATCGCCTCGAGTGGCGCCGTGGTTTCTTCGACTGGGCCCGCAGCGACGGGGTGACCTGGGTCTATATCTTCAAGGTCCTGTTTGCTGCGTTTTTGACCTTGTGGCTGGCGATGCGCCTGGAACTGCCCCAACCGCGCACGGCCATGATCACCGTATTCATTGTCATGCAGCCCCAGAGCGGGCAGGTGTTCGCCAAGAGCTTCTATCGCTTGCTCGGTACCCTGGCCGGCTCGGCGGTGATGGTGGCGTTGATCGCCTTGTTTGCCCAGAACACCGAGCCGTTTCTCGGTTGCCTGGCGATCTGGGTTGGCCTCTGTTCGGCGGGGGCGGCGCGTTACCGCAACTTCCGGGCCTACGGTTTTGTGCTGGCCGGCTACACCGCGGCGATGATCGGCCTGCCAGCCCTGGCCCATCCGGAAGGCGCGTTCATGGCGGCGGTCTGGCGGGTGCTGGAGATATCCCTGGGAATTCTCTGCGCTACCCTGGTCAGCGCCGCGATCCTGCCGCAAACCGCCAGCGCCGCCATGCGCAATGCCTTGTACCAGCGCTTTGGGGTATTTGCCCTGTTCGTGACCGATGGCCTGCGTGGGCGCAGCCAGCGAGAGGCCTTCGAGGCGCGTAACGTGGGCTTCATCGCTGAAGCCGTCGGCCTGGAAAGCCTGCGCAGCGTGACCGTGTTCGAAGACCCGCACATGCGTCGGCGCAATGGCCGGCTCAGTCGTTTGAACAGCGAGTTCATGGGCGTCACCACCCGCTTCAACGCCTTGCACCAATTACTCGAACGCTTGCGCGGCAGTGCGGCGGATCACGTGGTCAACGCCATCAAGCCGGGTTTGCAAACCTTGGCTGAACTGCTCGATGGCTTCAGTGGCCGCGCCCTGACCGACGCCGATGCGGCCCGTCTGGCGGTGGCGCTGGCCGACTATAAGGCCGAACTGCCGGCCCAGGTACGACGGCTGCGAGCGTTGTTCCAGGAAACGGAACCCAGTGATGGGCAGCAGTTGGATTTCCATACCGCCTACGAGCTGCTTTATCGCTTCGTCGACGATCTGCATGGCTATGCCCTGACCCATGCATCCCTGGCCGATCATCGCCACGAACGTGAGCGCTGGGACGAACCATTCGTGCCGCAGACCAACTGGTTGGCTGCCACGGCATCGGGTATTCGTGCCGCCTTCATCCTGTTGGTGCTGGGTAGTTACTGGGTCGCCACGGCTTGGCCGAGCGGCGCGACCATGACGATGATCGCCGCCGCCACGGTGGGCTTGTCGGCCGCGACGCCCAACCCCAAGCGCATGGCGTTCCAGATGGCCTGCGGCACGTTGTTCGGGGCGTTGATCGGCTTCGTCGAGATGTTTTTCATCTTCCCGTTGATCGATGGCTTCCCGTTGCTTTGCGTGATGCTGGCGCCAGTGATCATGCTCGGTTCGTTCCTCAGTTCCAGGCCGCAATACGCCGGAGTCGGGCTGGGGCTGCTGATCTTTTTCAGCACCGGTTCGGTGCCGGACAACCTGACGGTCTACAACCCCTACGCGTTCATCAACGACTACATCGCGATGATCCTCGGCATGCTGGTATGCGCCGCCGCCGGGGCAATCATCCTGCCGCCCAACAGCCGCTGGTTGTGGCGCCGGTTGGAGCAGGACCTGCGCGAGCAAGTGGTGTTTGCCATCAGCGGCAAGCTCAAGGGCCTGGCGTCGAGTTTCGAAAGCGGTACCCGCGACTTGCTGCACCAAGCTTACGGGCTGGCGGCGGGGCAGCCCCAGGTGCAACGGGGATTGCTGCGCTGGATGTTCGTGGTGCTGGAGGTTGGCCACGCGATTATCGAGTTGCGCAAGGAGCAGGCGATTTTGCCCGTGCATCCGGCTTATGCCGAAAGCCAGCCGTGGCGCCAGGCGATCCGCGTGATGGGGCGGGCACTGGTGCGGCTGTTCCGCCAGCCGAGCCAGAGCAATCTGGAGCGTGCCCTGGTGGCAGTGGATCACGCCATCAGCCGTGTGCAGGCCACCGACGAACCCTTCGCCCCGCATTTCGACACCTCGGCCCTGCGTCGGGTGAAAAGCTACCTGCATTTCATCCGTACCTCGCTGCTCGACCCGCAATCGCCATTGGCCGGCTATGCCATGCCGCCTGCCACACCGCTGTCCCAGGAACCTGAACATGCCCCGTGAGATCGCCTTCCATGGCGTGTACATGCCCACCATGACCTTGATGTTCTTCATCGCCGCCGCCCTGGCCTGGGCGCTGGACCGCTTCCTGTCGGGGCTGGACCTGTACCGCTTCTTCTGGCACCCGGCGTTGCTGCGCCTGAGTCTGTTTACCTGCCTGTTCGGCGCGCTGGCGCTGACGGTCTACCGTTGAGATCGATGCGATGAAAAAGTTTTTCAGCCTGCTGGCGACACTGTTGGTGCTGGCCCTGGCCCTGTGGATTGGCCGTACGTTATGGGTGCATTACATGAACACCCCCTGGACCCGCGATGGTCGGGTGCGGGCCGACATCATCAACGTCGCCGCCGACGTCAGCGGCGAAGTGGTCGAGGTGCCGGTGCGCGACAACCAAATCGTAAAAAAGGGTGACCTGCTGCTGCGCGTCGATCCCGAGCATTACCGCATCGCCGTGAAGCAGGCGCGTTCCCTGGTGGCGTCGCGCAAGGCCACCTGGGAGATGCGCAAGGTCAACGCCCATCGCCGCGCCGACCTGGACAGCCTGGTGATCTCCCGGGAAAACCGCGACGACGCCAGCAACATCGCCGACTCGGCCCTGGCCGATTACCAGCAGGCCCAGGCGCAACTGGAGGCGGCCGAGCTGAACCTGGCGCGCACCGAAGTCCGCGCGGCGGTGGACGGTTACGTCACCAACCTCAACGTGCACCGTGGCGACTATGCGCGCATCGGCGAGGCGAAGATGGCCGTGGTGGACATGCATTCGTTCTGGGTCTATGGCTACTTCGAAGAGACCAAACTGCCCAAGGTGCGGGTTGGTGATTCGGCGCAGTTGCAGCTCATGAGCGGCGAAATGCTCAAGGGACACGTGGAAAGCATCTCCCGCGGCATCTACGACCGTGACAACCCTGAAAGCCGCGAATTGATCGCCGACGTCAACCCGACCTTCAACTGGGTGCGCCTGGCCCAGCGGGTGCCGGTGCGGATTCATCTCGATGAAGTGCCGGAAGGTGTGCTGCTGGCGGCGGGGATGACCTGTACGGTGGTGGTCGAGCCCCACGACAATCGCTGAGATCACTGATTACCAATGGAATGATGGTGAGATTTGATACACACCAGAGATCCCCTGTGGGAGCGGGCTTGCTCGCGAATGCGGTGGTTCAGCTTGCATTGATATTGGCTGTGCCGGCGCCTTCGCGAGCAAGCTCGCTCCCACATTGGATCTTCGGTGGGCATGAGTTTTGTGTCCGCCACAGAAAAGTGCCTGCTTTTTCAGTAGCTACAGCGACCCACCCAACCCAAACCGCTTCATCAACCCCTTCTCCAGAAGCCCCTTGGGCAGCCACCCGGCCATCAAGGGCAGTGACCGGCTGCCGTTGCCCAGGCGCAACAGGCGCGGAGGCTTGGGTTGTTGCACGGCCTTGAGCAGGCCGGCGGCGAATTCGTTGGCCGGGGTCGGGTTGTCCTGGGAGGCCTTGGCGCGGGAGCGGATGCCGTCGCGCAGGGGCCACCAGGGCGATTGTTCGCTGATCAGCTGTTCGGCTTCATGGCCGGCATTCTTGGCGAAGCTGGAGGCTATCGCGCCGGGCTGGACTTCCATCACGCGAATGCCGAACGGCGCCAGTTCCATGCGCAAGGCATCGCTCAAGGCGTGCACCGCGGCCTTCGAGGCGCAGTAGGCGCCGGCAAACGGCGTGACCAGTACGCCGGACACGCTGCCGATGTTCACCACCAGCCCCCGAGCGCGGCGCAACACCGGAAACAGCGCGCGCGTCACGCCGACGATGGCGAACACATTGGTTTCGAACTGCCGCTGCATGGCCGGCACGCCACCGTCCAGCAGCGGGCCCATGGCACCGTAGCCGGCATTGTTGACCAGCACATCCAGCCCGCCGTGCTGCTGGTTGATCCGCTCGTTCAGTTGTTCCAGGGCCGGGCCGTCGTTGACGTCCAGCTGCACGGCGGTGAACCCGGCGGTGGCGAGTGTCGCCACGTCGTCAGTCTTGCGCGCCGTGGCCCAGACCTGATAACCCGCAGCCTTGAAGGCGTCGGCGAGGGCGCGGCCAATGCCGCTGGAACATCCGGTAATCAACGCAACAGGCATGGTGCATTCCTTATGCAAAAAAGTGGGGGGCAGGGCAATCAGTTGGAAAAGCTACCGTGCAATCGCTCGGCGCGAAACTCCAGGGTCTGTGGGCGATACCCTGGGCGCAGGGGCGGCAGCGGCAGGCAGTCTTGCCAATCGGCCCCGGCCTGCAATTCGCCCGGGCCACGGTAGCGCGGTGCGTCGTAGGGGCTGTCGGCGAGGTTGATGGTGTCGCCAGGCGCATAGGCCGCGACCCGCCACTGCAGTTCGATCAGCGGCACGTCATTGGTGTTTTTTATGGTCAGCGACAGCGGCCGGTCGGCGGGGCATTGTCCGGGGGCATAGCTGATGCGCAATTCCAGGCGCTCCAGTTGCCGGGTCTCGCGGTTTTCCTGCCAGAGCACCCACGCGGCGACCAGGCCCAGGCCGATGAACGCCGCCAGGGATACCGGCAAGGCCTTGGCCGGGTAGCGCAGCAGCAGGATGAGCCAGGTGATAACCAGCAAGACGCCGATAAGCATGGTTGAAGCCTCCGATACCGTAGGCCCATCCTACCGAAGAGAGTGGCAGGTGTTGAAGCGATGATGCTGCTCGGCATGTGCAGGCAAAAAAAAGGCCCCACCCAACCCACTGCGGATAGGGGACGCAGTGGGCTGGACGGGGGCTTCTCTTTTGCGAAGGTTTACTGCGCGATGGTTTTCACCGAGACGCCGCGCTCAACCGGGGTGGAACGACCGTAGATGTCCTCGAAACGCTCGATGTCGTCTTCGCCCAGATAGCTGCCGGACTGAACCTCGATGATTTCCAGCGGGATCTTGCCCGGGTTGCGCAGGCGGTGGACCGACGCGATCGGGATATAGGTCGACTGGTTTTCGCAGAGCAGGAACACGTTCTCGTCGCAGGTCACTTCAGCGGTGCCGCTGACCACGATCCAGTGTTCGGCGCGGTGGTGGTGCATCTGCAACGACAGGCACGCGCCCGGCTTGACCGAGATGTGCTTGACCTGGAAACGACCGCCCATGTCCACCGAGTCATAGGAACCCCACGGACGATAGACCTCGCAGTGGTTCTGGGTCTCGGTGCGGCCCTGGGCGTTGAGGGTGTTGACCATCTGCTTGACGCCTTGGACCTTGTCCTTGTGGGCGATCATCATGGCGTCCTTGGTTTCGACCACCACGATGTTGTCCAGGCCAATCACCGACACCAGCTTGCCGTTGCCGTGGATCATGCAGTTGCGGCTGTCCTGGACGACCACGTCGCCCTTGGTGACGTTGCCGTTGGCGTCCTTGGCATTGACTTCCCACAGCGACGACCAGCAGCCGACATCACTCCAACCGGCCGACAGTGGGACCACACAGGCGCGCTGGGTCTTTTCCATCACCGCGTAGTCGATGGAGTTGTCCGGGCAGCAGGCGAAGGTGGCTTCGTCGAAGGTGATGGTATCCGGGGTCTGCTCACTGCGCTCCAGAGTCAGCAGGCAGGTGTCGTAGATGTCCGGATCGTGCTTTTTCAGCTCTTCGAGGAAGCGGCTGGCACGGAACAGGAACATGCCGCTGTTCCAGAAATACCCGCCGGCCTCGACGAACTCGGTGGCACGCTTGACGTCGGGTTTTTCGACGAAGTGCGAGACGCGGCTCACGCCCTCGGGCAGCAGCGCATCGTTGGTCGACTTGATGTAGCCGTAGCCGGTTTCCGGTTTGGTGGCCGGTACGCCGAACAGCACCATTTCGCCACGCTCGGCAGCCACGGTGGCCAGGGCCAGGGCGCGTTGCAGGGCTTTCTGGTCTTCGATCACGTGGTCGGCCGGCAGCACCAGCATCAACTCGTCGCGACCTTCGTTGACCAGCATCATCGCGGTCAGCGCCACGGCCGGTGCGGTGTTGCGCCCGAACGGTTCCATCAGGATGCGCTGGGCTTCGAGCTTACGGTTGCTCAACTGCTCGTTGACGATGAAACGGTGGTCTTTGTTGCAGACCACGATCGGCGTGTCCATGCCTTCGAACACCAGGCGCTCGAGGGTCTGCTGGAACAGGGTGTGTTCACCGGTCAGGGGCCAGGAACTGTTTAGGGAATTGCTTGCGCGAAAGCGGCCAAAGACGTGAGCCACTACCACCTGACAAGATCACCGGAATCATGTTTGTTACTCCTTGAAGCGAAATGGTTGTTAGAGCTACTGCGTTCTGTCGTTTCACTCTCTTGTTGTTGTTCCGTACCCGAATGACACCCCGATTCAGGGTGGGAGCGGGCTTGCTCGCGAAAGCGGTGGTTCAGCCAACATCAATGTTGAATGTGAGACCGTATTCGCGAGCAAGCCCGCTCCCACAGGGGGTACAGCGTCAATCAGGCGAATTCATCAGCGGGTCGACACTGGGCGTTTCACCCACACTGGCGACAGGCTGCTGCCTGAACCGGTGACGTACAGCACGGCCGCTTCGCCGCGTTCCAGGGCCACGGGCTTGAGGTCGCCGACTTTCTTGTCGCCTTCGAACAGCGCCAGGGTCACCTTCACTGGGTTGATTTCACGCTCGCCACGACCTTTGGCCGCGACGTTCGGCACCACTTCGGTCTTGCCATCGGCGGTCTTGAGGGTCAGAGCCTTGTCGCTGAGGTTCTGCACGCGCACCAAGGACTTCTGCTTGTTCTTGAACGGCGGCTCTTCGATCAACTGAGGCTGGCCGCTGGCGTTGTTGACCAGGGTGTAATAGTGATCGGAAGCCAGTTTCACCGGCACGGTCTGGCTGCCGACCTTGGCGCTGTAGTCGCCACCGGGCATGAAGCTGAAGTCGCTGCTGGCCAAGGGAGCTACGTCGCTGATGTTGGTGCTGCCGACGGTGGCGCTGACTTCGGCGTTGGCGGCGTTATAGACCCGCACGAAGCTCGAGCCTTTTGGCGCGACCGGGCCGTACAGGGCCGAGTCACCGGCAAAGGCTGACAGAGAAAGGGCGCTCATGCTGGCGACGAGGGCAACGGCCTTGAAGGAGCGAGCAGCGAGACGGCGAGGAGTAGTGTTGAAAGTCATGGTGGACCTCTCTTTCAGTTTTGCGCCCGGTCGGGCGTCTCGGATGGGGTGTTGGCGGCTACGTTCTGTTGGCGCGCACCGGCTTGTTTGAGCTCTGCGACCCACTGTGGGTCGGCGTCGCCGATTTCGTTGTTCACGGGCAGATAACGTTCAGGGAACTCCCAGATCAGCACCTGTGGCGGGCTGTTCTTGAAGGCATCGCTCTTGAGGTAGCTGAGCATCGGCAGAATCGGGCCGTGGCCGTCTTCGGCGTAGTTCACGACGTCGCTGTGCAGGGCTTGCTTGAGTGCACCGACGAAGTTCCAGGTAGGGTTGGCGCTGTAGCTGGTGCCGATCAGGGCCACGGGCACCTGGGCGTCAGCGAACAGCGCGTCGTCGCCGGCCGGCTGGTCGTCGGCTTCGCGGGTATTACGCTTGACCAGCGGTTCCTGGGCCGGCATCAGGTTTTCGAACAGCGGATCCAGGGGCAGGAACTGACGCAGGTCGCCCTTGTGGGTGATTTTCTCCGCAGGCTCGGTGACGAAGCGTTGCGGCTCGCCGTTGAGCGGTGATTTCTCGGCAATGGCCTTGGCCAGGTTCTCGGCAGCGACCTGGGCACCTTCCGGGGTCCAGTGGGTGTCGGTGCGCAGGAACACTTGCTGGCCGCTTTGCTTGGCCTGTTGCAGCGGGCCGAGCAGGTCAGGGGCGAGGATCTTGTCGGCCGCCACGCGAGCGTGGAAGTCCTGGTAAAGGTTGGCGTGAATGCTCGATGGCTTCACGTCACCCAGGTGCTCCGGATACAGGCGAGCCTTGGCCGGTATGATCGCCATCACCAGGGTGATGCCTTGTTCCTTGAGCTTCTGGCGCACGCCTTCGACCAGTGCGTAGTTGCCTTGCAGGTTCAGCTCTTCGTTGACGATCGGGTTGAACTCTTCGTCGCTGTACAGCCACTGGTCGCGGCCCAGGACCACGCCTTTACGGCCTTCGTTGAACAGCTTGTAGTCCAGCGCGGCCCAGATGTTGGTGCCCAGGCGCTTGATCGGGAACTCGTCGTCGTAGTGCGTTTCCACGGCTTTGGCCCAGCGCCCGTTGAGCACGGTCGCGTCGGGGTTGGTGTTGAAGCCGAAGAAGCTGCGCATCGACCACAGGCCCAGCGCTGTCAGGATCAGCATGAACAGTGCGATGTAAAAGATGCGTAATGAGCGGGTCATATTCAGATCCCTCAGAACTGGAAGTAAAGGAACGGCGAGAAGCTTTGCGCCGAGAGTTTGAGAATCGAGGCGATGAACAGCAGCAGTACCAGGGCGCGCATCACGTAGCGTGACCAGTCCACGGTCCAGTAGGCAGGTTGCACCTGGGCTTCGACACCCACGGTGTAGCCCGGTTCATGGATCGTCGATGGGTTGTCACCCGGTACGGCCTTGATCATCCCCGGTTGCGCGGTGGCCGGGCCGTTGGCCTCGGTGTTGACCTCGGGCTTGGTCTTGAGCGGCGGACGGTTGGTGTAGAAGTCCCGCAGGCCGAAGAATGCGAGGGTGATGTAGGCCACCACCAGCGTCGCGATCTGCAGGCCGGTGAGGTTGGCGCGGGTCAGTTCCGATAGCGACCAGTCGCCGAAGCTGAACATGGCGCCGTACATGCGACCGGCCACGTGCAGGTTCTCGGCACGGAAAATCACCCAGCCCATGACCACCAGCAGGAAGGTCAGCGCCCAGCGGATCGGGTTGATGCTGCGTGGTGTGGTGTTGATGCCCACGGCCTTCTCGATGGCCAGCCAGATACCGTGCCAGGCACCCCAGATCACGTAGGTGATGTTCGCGCCGTGCCACAGACCACCGAGCAGCATGGTCAGGAACAGGTTGCGATAGGTCATCAACGTACCTTTGCGGTTACCGCCCAGGGTGATGTAGAGGTAATCGCGCAGCCAGGTGGAGAGGCTGATGTGCCAGCGGCGCCAGAACTCGGTGATCGACTGGCTGATGTAGGGCTGCTTGAAGTTTTCCATGAAACGGAAACCCATCATCAGGCCCAGGCCGATGGCCATGTCGCTGTAGCCGGAGAAGTCGAAGTACAGCTGCGCGGTGTAGGCCAGGGCGCCGAGCCAGGCATCGCCCGTGGTCGGGTTTTGCAAGGCGAAGCAATGGTCGGCCACGACCGCCAGGGTGTCGGCGATGAACACTTTCTTGATGAAGCCCTGCATGAAGCGGGTGCAGCCTTCGGAGAACTTGTCCAGGGTGTGGGTACGGTTGTTGAACTGGTCGGCCAGGTCGCGGAAACGCAGCACGGGGCCAGCGATCAGGTGCGGGAAAATCGCCACGAACGCCGCGAAGTCGATCAGGTTGCGGGTGGCCGGTGTGTCACCGCGATAGACGTCGATGATGTAGCTGATGGACTCGAAGATGTAGAACGAGATCCCGATCGGCAACAGCACGTGGGTCAGGATGAACGGGTTGAGACCGAAGCCGGTGATGATTGCGTTGAGGCTGTCCACGCCGAAGTTGGCGTACTTGAAATAGCCCAGGATGGCCAAGTCCACGCCCACGCCGAGCAGCAGCCAGCGCTGGGCCGGTTTGGTGCGCACACCCGCGGCGCCGACTTTCAGGCCTATCCAGTAGTTCCACAGGGTCACGCCGGCGAACAGTGCGAGGAAGTCCACTCGCCACCAGGCATAGAACACGTAGCTGGCGATCAGCAGCAGCAGGTTGCGATAGCGTTGCCCGCTCAAGTAGTACAAGCCGAGAAAGATCGGCAGGAACAGGAACAGGAACACATTGGATGAAAATACCATCCCGATCTCTCCATGTTGAATCAACAGTCAAGGGCCAGAGCCCCCCCAAACCCCCCCATGAAAACCGGGGGGCTTCATTACATTCGAAACAGACCCAACTCCCCTTGTGGGAGCGAGCCTGCTCGCGATGACGGTGTATCAGTCGACATCCTTGGCGAATGTCAGACCGCTATCGCGAGCAGGCTCGCTCCCACAGGTTTCCCTGTCGGCAGGGTGAGTGGTGTCAGCTTCCTTTTTCGCCTTTCTCCCGTGACGGGTCATACACCTTGGTCAAGTCCCCGCCGAGGCGGAAAGTCTTGAACGGTTGCATTTCGTGCTTGCGCTCCAGCACATCCTCGGAACAGGTGTAGAGGCTGCAGAACGGTTCGAGCCAGGCGAATTTCGAATCGATCTTCAGGTCCTTCATGTCCTGCTCGTCGCCGTTCTTCTCTTCGAAGATGTCCGGGTCTTTCACCCCGGCCAGCACCCGATCACCCAGTCGCTTGAGCGCACCGTTGTTTTCCTGGCGCAGGTCCACGCCGTTGACCTGGGCGAAACTGGCGATCATCGCCAGCGGCGGCAACGCGTAGTTGTGGTAGGACAGGGCCCGTTGTTTGCGCTTGAGTTCGTTGGGCAGGAAACCGTCCGCATCGACCTGGTTGACGCCGACCTTGTATTCCTTGACGGCCCAATCGAACAGGTCGCGGCGGTTGGTTGCCACGGCCGTTGCCATCACCGACCAGGCGGCCCAGTAGGAGTGGTTGTTGGTCTTGTCCAGCGGCAGGTTGTCCCAGTCGCTGACCACCTGATCGGCCATCCGGCTGAACCAGCCTTCGATCAGTTGCGCCTGCTCCTGATGATTGGCCAGTGGGCGGGACTCGGAGAACTTCAGGCGTACATAGGCCGAAGCCATGCTGCCCAGCGCCCATTTGCGCATGGACTTGCCGGTGTGGTTGAAGTCCTTGGACATCAGTGCATCGGCCTGGGCCCACGCGGTCAGCCAGTTGAGGGTGCATTCCAATTGTTCGGGACGACCGTCACGCATGAATTGCATCACTTGCTTGCTGACGCCACGCTCGATCTTGGTGATGTCGGCGGTGCTGTCGCGGAAGGCTTTTTCCGACTGCACGTTCAGGGTCGCGCGGGCCTTGTCGGAGCCCTCGTACTTGCTGCGAAATTGCAGGGAGCCAGTGTAGGGCGTCGGTGTGGCATCGCAACCTTGGGCGGCTTCGCCCACCTTGACCTTCTCGATCGGTGCGAAGTAACCCTGTGGCGGACGCAGCGGGGCCGCCGCCTGCGTGGCCCCGGCGAACATCGCCAGGGTCAGCAGGGATGGCGCCAGCAGCGTTTTCAACGTTCGGGTGCGCATGGTTCTAGTCATGAGACGAGACCTCATTGTCCGATTTGAGCCGTTTGTTCGGCTTGCGGAGATGCGTTGCGTTTGCAGATTTTCGCTTCCACTTGCTGTGGCTCCTTGCCGGCTTCAGGTCCCTGGACTTCTACAGCCAGCAGGTTCTGGGAAGCCCAGTCGTCATCAGTACGCAATTGGAAGGCGAAACGTCCGTCGGTTTCCGAGGTATCCGGTTTTTCGATCTTGATATCCTCGTGGCGCCCATTCATGTACCAGAGGGTGGCTTGCAAGGTTTTCACCGAGGTGTCGGCGAAGCGGATGTCGACTTGGTGGCTGCTGTTACGCAGATCCATGTTCTTGCTATTGACCATCAATTCGTTCTTGCCCGGCTTGAGCGCGGTCTTGCTGCTCATGAGTGCCGGCTTGCCTTCGCAGCCGTTGTTGTCCAGCAGCGCCATCATCTGGCGGTAGATGGTTTCCTGGTCCAGGCGATACAGCGGCGAGAATTCCCAGATGAGGATTTTCGGCGGGTTCTTCTGGAACTCTTCGCTGCCCAGGTACTGGATCATCGCGCCTTCCAGGCCGCCACCAGGGAAGGCGACGTTGAGAATGTCGGCGCCGATGGCTTCTTCCAGGAAACCGGCAAAGTTGTAGTTCTTGCCGCTGTGACTGGTGCCCACGAGGGTGATCTGCGGGTTGCCGGAATCGCCGAACAGGTCGCCGTCGCCAGCCTCGCCCTTGGGTTCGGTGGTGAACTGGTCCATGTACTGGATCGCATAGCTGGTGCCGCACAGTTGCCCGGCCATGTTGTGCAGGGTGCCGGTCTTGCCCATGCGGCCGGACTTCTTGGTCTCGAACTCACGCTTGGGAATGTCGGCGAAGGCCGGGATCTGCTTGACCTTCTCGGCGACGATCTTGGCCGTGCGCTGGGCGCCGTACGGAGTCCAGTGCTGGTCGCCACGGAAATAGAAATCGTGGGCCGGCAGGGTTTCCGGCAGGTTCTCGTTGGTCAGCGGCGACAGGTCCGGCACCACATAGCCCATCTGGGCGAAACGGCCGAGCATGGATTTGTAGTTGGTCAGGGCTTTCTCATAGTCGAAAGCGGCCTTTTCCTGTGGGTTGAGCTTGTTGCGGTTTACCAGGCCCCGGGTTGGCTGGTAGACGATCACCAGCTCGACGCCTTTGGCCTTGAACGCATCGTGCAACTGCTGCATGCGCTTGTAACCGGCGGGGGTGGTGTTGAATTCGGTACGCAGGTCTTCCTGGGTCCGGAACAGCCAGTCACCCTGGGCTTGTACCAGCGTGGTGAAGTTCTGCTGGTAGCGCGTGGTGTAGTTCTTCGCGTCGTGGGCGGCAGGGCACAGATTGCAGCACGGTTCGGCCGTGAAGGTCGGGGCCTTGATTTCATCGGCGCGGGCGCCGCTTGCGGCGGCGAGAATGCCGGCAGTCAGGGCGGACAGGCCCAGGAGTTTGATCATTTGTGGGTTCATAAAGGTCATCCTCAGTCCCGCATTTCGGTCTGGCGTTCGACAGGGTCGATCAGCACGGCTTTCTGCTGGCGTACCAGCAGGTCGAGAATTTCATCCTGGCGTTCGCCAAGGATCCCCGTGAAGCTGATGCCGCTGGATTTGGTCGGCGCAAGCATGGACACGCGGTACAGCTCGACGCTCAACGGCGAGTCGATGGACAGCGGGCCGCTGCCGTTGGCAGCCAGTTCGCCGCCGACCACGATCAGCGAGACTTCGGCGTCGAACGGGTCGAGCTTGATGTCCCGGTCGGTATCTGACAGGTCCTTGATGTGACCGTAGATACCGGTCAGGCCGTTGGCCATGGAGACGTTTTCGTAGAGGCGGATGTTCACGCTGTTACGAATACGAATACCGTGGCGTTGGTTGCTGATCACTTTGTTGCCCCACAGCAGGTTGTCAGCACTCTCATAGAGCGTGATGCCATCGGTGTGGTTCTTGTAGATCTCGTTGTAGGCGATCAGGTTGTTCACGCTGTTACGGTCGATCACCAGGCCCGAGAGTTTGTTGTCGTAGCTTCTGTTGTTGATGATGAAGCTGTCGTTGACCTCACGGGAAATAATGATCCCGTGCTTCTTCTTGGTCCCGTAGACGGTGTTGTCGGCGATGATCAGCCGATGGGAACGGTCGTGGGGGTCGATGCCGTAGACGATGTTGTCTTTGTAGGTGTTGCTCTTGACGACAAAGTCGCGGGTCTCGTAGCAGTAGAAGCCGTACCACATGTCCGAGAACTCGGAACCGATGATCCAGCCGGTCGGCTCCGGGCGCTTGAGGACCTTGGCCATGTTCGGCGTGTATTGGGAAATACTCACCCCGTACGACTTACTGTTGGCGTAGCCGAAGCTGGCCATCTTGGTGTTGACGATATAGGTCTCGGTGCCGCCCCAGGCCAGCAGGAACGGTCGGAATTCCTTGGGCGAGCGGAACGTGGCGGGGCCATTGTCCTTTTCACGCCAGCCGGTGACCTTGGTGTCGCGGATGAACATCTGGCCATCGTTGACCAGGAACGCACCGCCCTCCTGGGACAGGCGCAGTTCCTGGGTCTGTTTGTCGATTTCCAGGATGCCTTTCTGGCCGACCACGATCGGAATCTTCGCCAGGTAGACACCTGGCGAAGTCTGGATGATGTACTTGGGCTGTTTCTTGGCCAGCTCCTTGAGGTTCATGTAGCCATCGTCGACGAAGATGGCCTGTGGGATGCCGTGCTGACGCACTACCCACTCGGCCATCTTGTTGTCGCCGCCGATGAAGTCCTTCAAGGCGTTTTCCTGCATCATCCGACGCACGCTGACTTTGCCGGGCTTGGTCCGCACGATTTTTGCCGCGGCCGCTTCGGCGGTGTAGCCGGAGAGGTCGGGCAGGGTCGGCTTGGCCAGTTCCAGTGGCGCGGTCGGCGCACTGTTGACGGTGTAGGTCTTGGCCCGTTGCAGTTCCTTGACCACGTTGCCCGGCTTGACCGCCGGTTCAACGTTGGCGAACGCCGGCGCGCCGGCCAGCAGCATCGCTGCGACCAACAGGCTGATCGAACCTTTCATCGCCTGGCTGTTCCTGAGGTAGCGGTTCATTTCGGGCACTCCCATGGCCATTCGCATCAGAAGCGCCAGATCACGTCGACAAAGGCGCGATGCATGTACGAATCGACCTCTTTGCCGTAGGCGTCGCCTGGCTTGAACACGCCGCCACGAAAGCGCACCAGCGCCGACGGCTCATCAATGGACTGACTCAGCGCGGCCGGCAGCAGGCCTTGCTTGAAGTACTTGGTAACCACCAGGTCGACTTCCTGGCCCAGGTCCTTGTTACCGTCACGCAGCGGCAGGGACGAGGTGGACAGGATCGCGCCGGTCACGTCGTCGGTGTTGTTTTCCACGGCGTTGATGCCGTTGCTGCCCACCGGCTTGTTGCCGTCCACGCGCCAGAACTTGTGGTACACCAGGCTGGCGTCGTATTCGTCACGCAGCTGCCAGGAACCGAACAGGCTGGCGCTCTGGGTGTTGGCCATTTCGCCACGGAACGCTTCGCCGAAACGGTGCACGCGCGAGCGGGTGCCGGTGAAGTTCGAGCGGTTGCTTTGCAGGCCGTTCTGTTCGTAGTCCTCGCTGGCGCGGGCATAGGCCGCACCGACTTGCCATTGCGGGTCCAGACGCAGGCGGATACCCAGGTCGGTGGCCCAGCCGTCGACGTCATCACTGTGCTTGGCTTGCGCCGGGCGCGTGCCGTCGGCATTGAGCGGGTTGACGGTGTCACGGTCGCCGGTCATGCCGGTCAGGCTCGCCCAGTAGTTGACGGTGTTGGTGTTGCGCCAGTTGTAGGCGTCGCTGTTGGCTTCCAGGCCCAGCCAGGAGATGTCGCCGTTCTGGGTCTTGTCCAGGGTATCGGTAGGTTCGCCCGGCGTCGGGTAATCGAGGCTGCCGCTGTCGTGGGAATGGTGGGCACGGATACCGGCCCACTGGCCGGGCATCCACTGGTAACCCACGTCACCGTAGACGTGCAGGCGATCCTTGTCCTTGGGGGACAATTCTTTCAGGTCGGTGCGGTATTCGCTGAACCGCTCGGCGACGCCGAGGTTGGCTCGCAGCAAGGTGGTGTCGAAGGTCCAGTTCAGGGCTTCGATGTTGGTGTCGCGCCATTGGCCGTCGTCATTGCGCAGGCGCTGGCGACCGAACTTCAACTGCTCGCCCGGGTAAGGGGTCAGCCCACGGTAGCCAATCCAGAACTCGCGCATGGCCAGGTAGCTTTTCTTGGCTTCGCGATCGCCGCTGTCGGTTTCCTGGGTGCTGCCATCGGACTGCTGCAGGGTGTCGGTCTCGATGATATCGGAGGACGTCACGGCCTGGGCCATGGCGTAGGCGCTCCAGGCACCGCTTTCGCTTTCGCCGTAGACCCAGGGACGCAGGTCCAGGCCGACGCCGTTGACGTCGCCACCGCTCTGGGTGCCAAGGTCACGGTCGTCTTCGGACTGGCCGGTGATCTTCACTTCCAGGCCGAAGTTCTTGGTGTCGGTCAGGGCCGCCAGGGTCGGGCAGGACCACAGCAGGGCACAGGTCAGGCCAATTCCGGCCTGCACAAAAGGATTGAGCTTCAAAGGCTTCATAGAGGTTCCTCGCCGTCATCTTCTTTTAGGGCTTGCAGTTCCAGCGTATCGGGGCTCATCGAGCCGCGAATGGCCTGCTCTTGTTGTAGCAGGCGTTGGGCTTGTGCAAGTTGTTGCGGCGGTAATTGTGTTTCGAGGGTCTGGGCAAGTTCGGTCGCTTGCGGGGTGTTCTGCGCCTTGGCCAACTGGCTGAAGACATAGGCGTTGACCGGGTTGGGCTTGGTGCCCTTGCCCTGGGAGAACAGCTGGGCAATGGCGAAATCGGCGCTGTTCTGGCCGTTGCGGGCGGCCTTGAGCAGGTGGTCCAGGGCTTTTTGCGGGTACACCTGGCCCAGGTAGCCGCGGCGATAGATCTGGCCGAGGTAGTAGTCGGCAGCCACTTCGCGACCAACAGCTTTCTGGAAATGCGCCTCGGCGACCTTGGCATCGGCCGGGACCCACTTGCCTTCGTAGTAAAGCTTGCCTAGCAACAGCTCGGCGCGAGGCTGGTCGGCGGCGCGGCCGTTTTCCAGGTACTGCATCATCTTGTCGACGTCACCCAGTTCGGGGAAGTCGTAGAGCAATTGCGCCAGGCTGACCCAGGCAGCGGGGTAGCCAGGGGCGATGCCTTCGAGCAACGACTGGGCGGTCTTTTCATCGGTCTTGCCCAGGCTGGCATCGGCCAGGACACGGGCGACGCTGTCCACGCGCTGGGCGGATACGACGCCACGGGCGTGACCGTCCTGCATCTGCTTGAGCAACGCGGCCTGCTGTTCCGGCTGGCCGCGTTTCTGATAGACCGTGGCCAATTCGACGTAGCAAATGTCCGTAGTCGCCAGCGCGGCCTTGCAGACCTTCTCGACTTCATCCAGGTGCTGGTCGTAGGTGTCCTGGGTGCGGTAGAGCAGAATCTGCGCCAGACCTGCTTCCGGGTAGCCGGCGCTGCGCCATTGGCTGATCTGCTGCTGGGCGTTGACGTTCGGGAAACTGTGGGGATATTGCAGGTACAGCATCGCCAGCGGGATCAGGGTATTACCTTCACCGTTGGCGAAAGCTTTTTTCAGCAGACCTTCGGCTTCGTGTTTTTCCGCTTCGGTGGAGCCCGGCTTGGCTACCAGCAGGCGACCCAGGCGCGCCTGGGCCCGGGGCGAGATATCGGCCGCGGCGCGATAGGTCGCCTCGGCTTTTTTCATCTGCTCCGGATCACGGCTGTCCACCTGGATATCGGCCAGGCCGACCTGGGCTTCGCTGTAGCCCAGGTCTGCCAGTTGCTGATAGTTCTGCTGCGCCAGCGCCGTGTCGCCGCGCTTGAGGGCTTCGTTGGCCAGGCGTTGATCGGGCAGGCCGGCGCAACCGGCCAGGCTGACGGCCAATGCCAGGGCACAGAGTGTCCCCATGTGGGAACGAGCTTGCGGCATATCATCCTGACCGCGTTGATCCTTTCGCGAGCAAGCTCGCTCCCACAGGGTCTGTGGGGTGTTAAGGATTTTTATAATGGTCACGGGCATATCCTCGACTTAAAGACCGACGGCCATGGCTTTGTCGATCAGCCAGTTCAGGTTCGGGCCACGGTCGCTGGTGACTTCTACCGGACGGCCGGCCAGCGAGCTGTCCAGGGGTTCGTCAGGCTGGATCAACACACGGATATCGGAAGACAGGTCGGCACTTTTCAGGCTGGTGCTGCTGACGATCTTGCCGGTACGGGTACCTTCTTCGCCGGCGACCTGGAAGTTGACGGGCGTACCTGGGCGCACGTCGCCGAACTGGCGATAGGAGAAACGCGCCTCGACGTTGGCTTCGGTGCCCCGTGGAACCAGTTGGAAGATCACGTCGCCCTTGCTGGCGTACTGGCCGTTGGCGACCAGTTGCTGGGCCACGATGCAGTCGCACGGAGACGTCAGGGTGCCGGTCATTTGCTTGCCGAACAGCTCTTCGACCTTGGCTGGCTGCAACTGGTTGTCGTCCAGGTGACCTTTGAGCACATCGAGCATGCTGGTGCTGAAGGTCGCCAGCGGGGCGCCCTTGGCTGCCACGCCGTCGGCCTTGACCAGGCTTTGCACGGTGCCGTCGCGCGGCATGGTGATGGCCGTGCCCGGTACGTTCACCAGGCCCGCCTGGGCGTGGCTGACGAAGTACATGCCGTACACCGACTTGAAGATGAAACCGAACGCCGCCAGGCCAACGATGAAGACCCCGAGGCTGAAGGTCACGGCGCGCAGGCGACCCAAGGCACTCATGCCGCCGTTTTCGTCTTTCTGCTTGCGAGCCTTGGTGAAGTTATCGCGCTGCAGGGTCGCCAGTACGTCACCGACACCGACGATGTCGCCGGCCAGGTGCGAGGTGATGATGTGACGCAGTGTCGAGATGTCCCGAGGCTCCAGGTTCTGGAACTGGCAACCGGTGCGGCCGGTCTGGCGGTCGTAGGAGCGGATCTGCAATTCCACGTCCATGGCCAGGCCAAGGTTGTCGATGACGAACTGCAGGCGACCCTTGTAGGACTCACCGACCTTGAGGGGCATCTGGCCGGCATTGAAGCTCAGGCCACCGGCGGACAGGTCCAGGACCTTGACTTCCATGGGGGTGCGGTCAGGGCCGAAGAAGCGCAGCTTGGCCGGGATTTTGACCCGGGCGTGTTGGCGCTGGGCTTCGGATTCATGCACTACGTTGACATTCACGGCGGTGTTCATAGGGGCGATTTCCTAGTTAATTCATTCAAGTCCGGTCAGACCATCGTCAGCAGCACGGCGACAAAAATGCTGCCGGCGGAGAAGGTCATGGTCCGAGACGACCAAGTGTTGAACCAACGTTGAAAGCTGGCGAGATCACGGGTCAGGTGGGTGGGCTGGCGGGTCCAGGACTGTTGATCGAGGCGGAAGAACACGTAGATCTTCACCAGGGCACCGACGATCTGGTTGTAATAGAGAATCGCCGGGTAGGCAGGGCCGATCCGGTGTCCGGAGCACGACAGCAGCAGGGTCAGGATCAACCGCGTGATGCCGATCCACAGCAGGTACACCAGGATGAACGCGGTGCCGTACTTGAAGCTGGCGATCAGTGCGACGGTCAGGCCCAGCAGCGAGGTCCACATCGACACGCGCTGGTCGAACAGCACCACCGAAGTGAACAGGCCCAGACGGCGCAGCCCCAGGCCCAGGGCCCGGGAGTTCTGTCGCAGGTTGTTGCCGTACCAGCGGAACATCAGCTTGCGGCTGGCCTTGATGAAGCTTTTCTCCGGTGGATGCTCGACGGTGTTGATCGCCGCATCAGGTACGTAGAAGGTGTCGTAGCCCAGGCGCATCAGGCTGAACCAGCTCGACTTGTCATCACCGGTGAGGAACTTGAAGCGACCCAGGCGCCAGTGTTGCAGCGAGTCGCTTTCCACGTCGGCGATGAAGTCCGGGTTGGTCACCACGGTGGCGCGGAACACCGACATACGGCCGGTCATGGTCAGCACGCGCTTGGACAAGGCCATGGAGCACATGTTGATATGCCGTTGGGCGAAGCGCAGCTTGTGCCATTCGCTCATGATGTAGCCGCCGCGCACTTCGCAGAACTCGTTGGTGGTCAGGCCGCCGACGTTGCCGAACAGCTGGAACCACGGCACGGTCTTGCGTACGACGCCTTCGGCGAGCACGGTATCGCCGTCGATCACCGCAACCACGGCGCGGTCGTCCGGCAAGTGGCGGGAGATGGCGCGGAAGCCGTAGGCCAGGCCGTCACGCTTGCCAGTGCCGGGAATGCGCACGAAGTCCAGCTTGACCCGCGCTGGCGGGTTCATGCGGGCCCAGAGGCTCTTGACCAGCAGTTCGTCGGACATTTCCACGATGGAGCAGACCACGGTGGTGGGCAGCTCGCAGTCGATGGCCTCGCGAATCACCGAGCCATACACCTGGGCAGTGGTCAGCGCATCGATCCGGAAGCTGGTGACCATCAGGTACACGTGGGACGGATCCGCCGCCTTGCCCAGCTTGCGTACCTTGCGGCGCAGGTGCGGGTAGACGATGTAGAGGAAGATCATGCCGCGCACGAAATGCGTTGCTCCCATGGAGTAACGCCAGATGCCCACGGCGCCGATCAGGAAGATGAAATCCTTGGATTCGGAGTCGAACGTGGACGTGGGCAGCGCCATGGCGATGCCCATCAATAAACTCAAGTAAAACAGCCAACCGGCGGCCTGAAGCAGGCCGTGCTTTAGCCTGTGCATAATCTGCATCCGTCTCTATCTCGGGCGGGCCTTGTGGGCGGCCCGATGGGTTAAGGCAGGCGAAAGGCCGGCCGGGGCAAGCCCCGGCCGGCAAACAGACTTACCAGCAGATGCCTTCGGTCCGGCCACTCGGGTTGGTGGCCTTGGACATGAAGCCGACCAGGTCAATGACCTGCTTGCCTTCCGGTACGTTTTCGGTCAGCGCGCGGAACTTCTCGTCGCGGTTGCCCAGGATGATGATGTCGGAGCTGTCGATCACCGAGTCGAAGTCGGCGTTGAGCAAGGACGAGACGTGAGGAATCTTCGACTCGATGTAATCCTTGTTCGCACCGTGGACGCGGGCGTATTCGACGTTGCTGTCGTAGATTTTCAGGTCGAAACCCTTGCCGATCAGCATTTCCGCCAGTTCCACCAATGGGCTTTCACGCAGGTCGTCGGTGCCGGCCTTGAAGCTCAGGCCCAGCAGGGCAACTTTGCGCTTGTCGTGGCTGGAAACGATGTCGAAGGCGTTCTGCACCTGGGATTCGTTGCTGCGCATCAGCGAGTTGAGCAGCGGCGCTTCCACGTCCAGGGAACCGGCGCGGTAGGTCAGGGCACGAACGTCCTTGGGCAGGCAGGAACCGCCGAAGGCGAAGCCTGGGCGCATGTAGTACTGGGACAGGTTCAGGGTCTTGTCCTGGCAGACTACGTCCATCACTTCACGGCCATCGACGCCGACTGCCTTGGCGATGTTGCCGATCTCGTTGGCGAAGGTCACCTTGGTGGCGTGCCACACGTTGCAGGTGTACTTGATCATCTCGGCGACGGCGATGTCCTTGCGGATGATCGGTGCGTCGAGCTCTTCGTACAGCGATTGCAGAACGTCGCCAGAGGCTTTGTCGAACTCACCGATAACGGTCATCGGCGGCTGGTCGTAGTCTTTGATTGCGGTGCTTTCGCGCAGGAACTCAGGGTTGACCGCGACACCGAAATCGACGCCGGCTTTCTTGCCGGAGCAGTCTTCCAGGATCGGGATGACAACGTTTGCCACAGTGCCCGGCAATACGGTGCTGCGAACCACGATAGTGTGGCGGGTGGTCTTGTCACGCAGGACAAAACCGATCTCGCGGCACACCGCTTCGATGTAGTTCAGTTCCAGGTCGCCGTTCTTTTTGCTGGGTGTACCGACACAGATCATCGACAGGTCAGTATCGCGAATTGCCTCGGCGAAGTTGGTCGTACCGCGCAGTCGGCCTGTTTGAATGCCTTGCGCCAATAGCTCGCCAAGACCAGGTTCAACGATCGGCGATTTGCCGGCGTTGATCATGTCGATTTTGTCTTTGGCGACATCCACGCCAACTACATCATGGCCCCGTGCAGACAGGCAACCGGCACATACTGCACCGACGTAACCCAAACCAAATATGCTAATGCGCATCGCATTTACCTCTGTTTTTCACGCCATTAAATGGCCGGAGTTAATAGTGTTCAGCGGTCATAGTGCACTCGGAAGTGTGGAATGCAGGCGCCACAATGCCGTGTGCAGGCATACTAAGTTCCGAGTGTCTAAATAATTGCACTCAAGTTGTGCGCAAAGCGGCCTAGTTTGTTATGACCTGCCCTGTTATGCAGCCAGTTCCCGTTTTCAGGAACGCTCGTGCAAAAGTCCTTCACTTCCGATCCCTGGCAAAAAGCCCACAAAATCAGAAGCTTGTGTGCTCGGGTGAGCACGTTGTAGGGGCGCAGCCTTGGCCTTGTAGGGGATAGTAATGGTGCGTTATCTCCTGTCCTTTATAAGATGGATCCAAATAGGCGACCGTTTCGCTAAATTGCCATGACAACTTGGTTACTGGGATCGACGGCCTATGTAAGTCTTCTCTTACACGCTCCGTGAGAATCGTTACGGGTGGTATGAGCCGTGCAATTTCACATAGTTCCGATCCGCTCATCGCGATTTTCGAAATTTTTCGAAATATTATCGAAGATGGCACTGCCCTCAATATGATGGCACTTGCCGTTTCATCCTTTATTAATGGGGAGTTAGGAAGGGGAGATAGTTTTGTGCCACTACCGATAAAAAATTTTGGTGCCACTACGCAAAAAACTGACGAGTGTCGAGTGAAAGAAAAGTTAGCGGGGGAGTGGGCCGATTTATTGACGTCATGAAACTGGCGAAACAGGCGGGTAACTAAGATGACAGATCGGGGCTTGATCGAAGCCCCCGATCAGGGGCGATATAAGGTTATGCCTTATTCGGGGGCGTGATCGCGCAAGAACACCAGTTTGTCCTGGCTCGACTGTTGTGCACTGAAGCGATAACCCTGCACATCGAATTGGCTGAGTGCCGCAGGGTCGTTGATCCGTTCCTGAATCACGAAACGACTCATCAGGCCCCGGGCTTTCTTGGCGTAGAAGCTGATGATCTTGTACTGGCCATTTTTCAGGTCTCGGAACTCGGTATCGATAACGCGCGCTTTCAGTGCGCTGCGCTTGACCGCCGAGAAGTACTCATTGGATGCCAGGTTCAACAGGACGTCATCGGCTTGTTCGGCCAGGGCTTCGTTCAGCCATTCGCTAATGCGTGTACCCCAGAAAGCGTAAAGGTCCTTGCCCCGGGCATTGGCCAGCTTCGTGCCCATTTCCAGGCGATAGGGTTGCATCAGGTCCAGTGGCCGCAGCAGGCCATAGAGGCCGGAGAGCATGCGCAAGTGTTGCTGGGCATAGTCGAAATCGGCTTCGCCAAAGCTTTGCGCATCCAGGCCCGTGTACACGTCGCCCTTGAAGGCCAGCAGCGCCTGCCTCGCGTTGGCCGGGGTGAACGCCGGCGTCCAGCTACCGAATCGAGCGGCATTGAGCCCCCCCCAATCTTGTCGGAAACGTGCATCAGCTCGCTGATCTGTGCCGGCGAGAGTTCGCGCAACTGTTCGATCAGTTCCTGGGAATGATCCAGGTACTGCGGTTGGGTAAAACGCTCGGTGGCCGGCGGTGTTTCGTAATCGAGGGTCTTGGCGGGGGAAATCACCATCAGCATGAAATCGTCTCCTTGAGGGTGCGGCGATTCTAGGGGGTTGTCCGGGTGGACTCCAGCTATTGGGGTGATAGGTGATCGGTGGTGATGCTTTTGTGGCGAGGGAGCTTGCTCCCGCTCGGTTGCGCAGCGACCGCACAAACTCTGGGGCCGCTTCGCAGCCCAGCGGGAGCAAGCTCCCTCGCCACAAAGGCTAATTAGACCTGTTTGCCAGAAGGTGTCGCACCAGGATCGGCTATGATGCCGCGCGGGTTTCGTTATGGAGACATCCCTTTTTGCGTATCGCTCTTCTGTTATCGGCCTGGCTGTTGAGCCTGGGCGCCATTGCCGCGCCCAACGATGTCGCCACCCTGGATCGCAGCACGTGGCCGGAACAGCTCACCAGCCCGACGCTGTTCGATGTGGCCTCGCGGGCCGAAATCCTGATGTTCGCCCGGGTCTTGCTGGACGTCGATGCCATGGACGAAATCGCGCTCAAGCAATACCTGGGGCTGCGCACGGTGAATATGGTCGCGATCGACGCGCTTCGCGCCCGGCTGTGGCAGCGTTTGCTGGCCAACTACAACTTCGCCCAGCGCAGCTGCGATCAGGACGCCTCCTTCTGTTATCTGGTCGAGGACATGGCGACCCTGCGCGAAGAGGCGCGCAGGTTCCATCTGGACGACGACTCCTATTACATCAAGTGGGCCGCGCCGAGCCAGATCTTTCATACCCAATACCGCGATGAATTGCTGCGTAAAGCCGCGCTTTTTCCGCAAACCAGCAGCGAAATCGAACGTTTCGGCGATTACGAGCGCAACGGCGAAGATATGAACGACCGCCTGTTCCTGCTGACCTTCGACAGCGCCGCCAACGTTGCGCCGGACAACTCCCCGTGGCTGACCGACTACCTGCGCAAGGCCAACATGAATGGCACCTTCTTCGTGCTGGGCAAGGACATCCAGGCGCGGTTGGAAGAGCGCTCGGTCAACAATCTCCAGGCGTTGTATTCAGGAC
Organism: Pseudomonas bijieensis; assembly: GCF_013347965.1. Lineage (NCBI taxonomy): Bacteria > Pseudomonadati > Pseudomonadota > Gammaproteobacteria > Pseudomonadales > Pseudomonadaceae > Pseudomonas > Pseudomonas bijieensis. The sequence goes on from NZ_CP048810.1 coordinate 5,461,887, forward strand.
AATGCGTGGGTGTGCAGGGCTGGGAGTTCCGCTCCCACAGCCATTGGCAGGACTGGCAAGACTCGGTCCGGCGCAGTGTCGAGCTGGTCAAGGGCAAGCTGCCGGAGAATTACGTGCCGCTGTTCCGCCCGCCCCAAGGCCAGCGTCGTGGCGATGCGCAAGCGTTCTTCCGGCAGCAGGGCTTGCAAGTGGCGCTATGGGACATCGACCCCCAGGACAGCAACAGTCGGCTCAAGCCTGAGCAAAGCGCCCAGCGCGCGCTGACCCTGATGCTGCTGTGGCGCCACGGGGTGATCAATTTCAATGCCAAGCAGGATGGGGTGAAAACGGCGTTGCCCTGGCTCATGACGCAAACGGCGCAAAGCGGAATCGGTTGGGCGGAGTGTCAGGACGCGTTTCGCTGAAACCGGCGAAGGCCCGGAAACATTGGGGGAGGAGAAAAAAACGGCGCACATTCATGACAACCCGACTTCCGACTTTAACGGCGCAACGGCGGTACGCCAAGGGTTATTCGTCACTCTGAAAAATAAACTTCAAAAAAGCGTCAAAGTGCTTTTTCCTGTCATGGTTTTTGGAGTATCAAGAAGTCAGACCGCCGAAACCTGCAACACAGGTGGCGTCTTCCAAGACCCAGATTGTGTGCAGTTCACCTGAAAATCCTCGCGGGTGAATTCGGTGGCTACCTCGAGGCGCAGCACTGTCACGGTATTGCGTCGAATGGCCCCCACATAGGTGACCGAGTATGGATGACCACGGACGTAGCCTTTCCTCCAACCAGCCAATCCTCTATGTACTCGATACCAACGTATTGATCCACGATCCAAACGCACTCCTGAACTTCGAAGAACACCACGTTGCCATCCCAATGACCGTGCTTGAGGAGCTGGACAAGCTCAAGAGCGGGCACCACAGCGTTGCGGCCGAATGCAGGCAGGCGATCCGCCTGATCGACAAGACCCTGGGCGATGCCTCCCCTGAGGATGTAGAGCTTGGCGTGCCGATCCAGCGTGGCAAAAGTGGTCCCAAGGGCCTGCTTTCGATTCTGATGAGCAAGCGCACCGAACCCAACCTGGTGCTGCCTGAACACCTGAACGACAACATCATCATCAACCAGTTGATCGACCTGCACGCGCGCACCAAGGACCAGGCCGTGGTGCTGGTGACCAAAGACATCAACATGCGCCTCAAGGCCCGCGCCTGCGGGATCGCGGCGGAGGACTACAGCACCGACCAACTGGTCGACGACGTCTCGCTGTTGCCCAACGGCTACCACACCATGACCGGCTCTTTCTGGGACCGTGTGAGCAAGGTCGAGACTCGCCAGGACCATGGTCGCACCTGGCACCAGGTGCAACTGATCGACAACCTGCCGGCCGTGCACATCAACGAATTCATCATCGACGAGCAAGGATTCGTCGGCTGGATCAAGGAAATCCAGGTCGACAAGCTGCTGATCCTCGACCTGCACCAGGAACCTTTGCTGCACCAGGAAGCCTGGGGTCTCAAGCCTCGCGACATCTACCAGAGCCTGGCCCTGTTCGCCTTGCTCGACCCGGATATCCACTTGGTCAACCTGTCCGGCGCCGCCGGTTCCGGCAAGACCATCCTGGCCCTGGCCGCAGCCATCGAGCAGACCATGGTCAGCAAACGCTACCGGCGCATCATCGCCACCCGCAGTGTGCAGGGCCTGGACCAGGAAATCGGTTTCCTGCCCGGCACCGAAGCGGAGAAAATGGAGCCGTGGCTGGGGGCGATCACCGACAACCTCGAAGCCTTGCACATGGATGACGAAAGCACCCATGGCAGCGTCGACTATATCCTCAGCAAAGTGCCGTTGCAGTTCAAATCCCTCAACTACATTCGCGGGCGCAGCTTCCAGCAGAGCCTGATCCTGATCGACGAATGCCAGAACCTGACCCCGCACCAGATGAAAACCATCATCACCCGTGCCGGTGCCGGTTCCAAAGTGGTGTGCCTGGGTAACCTGGCGCAGATCGACACCCCCTTACCTGTCCGCGACCAGCTCCGGGCTGACCTACCTGACCGAACGCTTCAAGGACTTCCCCAACGGGGTCCACATCACCCTGCAGGGCGTACCGCGCTCGATCCTGGCCGAATACGCCGAATCCCATCTGTAACCCCAGGCAAACCGGGCGACCTCAAGGTCGCCCGGTTTTTTACCCTGTCACCATAAGCGCCTGTGGGAGCGAGCCTGCTCGCGATGACGGTGTGCCAGCCACATATTTTTATCTGATAAACCGCCATCGCGAGCAGGCTCGCTCCCCACAAAGGGATCTACGGTGTTCAGCAAATTACAGGCCGCCGTGGGTGCGACAATCAACCCTGCCGGAATCTGACCCACAGGTTTACAATCGACACTCCCGATCAGGAGTAACCCTGTGCTGACTCATCTCGATTCCCAAGGTCGCGCCAACATGGTCGACGTGACCGACAAGGCCGTGACGTTCCGTGAAGCCACGGCTGAAGCCTTTGTGCGCATGTTGCCCGATACCCTGCAGATGATCGTCAGCGGCGGCCATCCCAAGGGCGATGTGTTTGCCGTTGCGCGCATTGCCGGTATTCAAGCGGCGAAAAAAACCAGCGATCTGATCCCGCTCTGCCATCCGCTGATGCTCACCAGCGTCAAGGTTGAGCTCAATGCCGAGGGTGAGGACCGCGTTCGCATCGTTGCCCGTTGCAAACTGTCGGGGCAGACCGGTGTGGAGATGGAAGCACTGACCGCCGCCAGCGTTGCCGCGCTGACCATCTACGACATGTGCAAGGCCGTGGATCGCGGCATGACCATCGAAGGTGTGCGGGTGCTGGAGAAACTCGGCGGCAAGAGCGGCCACTTCCAGGCGGATGCCTCATGAAAATCAACGTGAAATTCTTTGCCCGTTACCGTGAAGCGCTTGGCGTGGACTCGGTGACGGTGGAAGGTGATTTTGCCACGGTCGACGATGTGCGCGTGTTGCTCGCCCAGCGTGACGGTGCCGAGGTGCTGAAGGAACAAAACCTGATGTGCGCGCGCAACGAGGACCTGTGTCAGCTCGACGAGCCGCTGCTGGACGGTGACGAAGTGGCGTTCTTCCCCACCGTGACCGGAGGCTGAGCCATGGCGATTCGTGTGCAGGCCGATCCGTTCGACCCGGGCGCCGAAGTCAACGCGATGCACGCGGCCAATGTCGGCGTGGGGGCGGTGGTGAGTTTTGTCGGCTACGTGCGTGATTTCAATGACGGCCTCGATGTGTCCGGGATGTTCCTGGAGCACTATCCGGGCATGACTGAAAAAGCCCTGGGCAAGATCGCCACCGAGGCCGAGCAGCGCTGGCCGCTGCTCAAGCTGGAGGTGCTGCACCGCATCGGTGCCCTGGAGCCGGGCGAGCCGATCGTCTTCGTCGCGGCCGCCAGTGCCCATCGCCAGGCGGCATTCGACGCCTGCGCCTTCGTCATGGACTACCTCAAGACCCGAGCGCCGTTCTGGAAAAAGGAAAACACTGTCGACGGCCCGCGCTGGGTGGAAGGGCGCGACAGTGATCATGCGGCGGCGGATCGCTGGAAGCAGTAGGCAGTCTGTCAGTCGTTTGGAGGCTGTGAGTCCGCCTTCGCGAGCAAGCCCGCTCCCACAGGGAATCTGTGTCGTACACAATATTTGTGCTCAACGCAGGGCCTCTGTGGGAGCGGGCTTGCTCGCGAAGGGGCTATCAGCCTTCCATCATTTTCCCGCTTTTCCCAATTGACGATATGTACATTAAAGTCCAGTATGGATTTATAAGTACAAATAGTCGCATCCACCTTTCTCTGCCAAACCAACAACAACCCGCGAGAGATCGATCATGAAAAAATTCCCCCTCATCACCGGCCTGGCCTTGAGCCTGCTGGCCTCCAGCAGTCTGTTCGCCGCCGAGAAAACCTTGCGCATCGGCATCGAGGCGGCTTATCCGCCGTTTGCTTCCAAGACCTCGGAAGGGAAGATCGAGGGTTTCGACTACGACATCGGCAATGCCCTGTGCGTGCAGATGCAGGTCAAGTGCGAATGGGTCGAGGGTGAGTTCGACGGGCTGATTCCGTCGCTGAAGGTGAAGAAGATCGACCTGGCGCTGTCGTCCATGACCATCACCGAAGAGCGCAAGAAATCGGTGGATTTCACTCACAAGTACTACTTCACCTCATCGCGACTGGTGATGAAGGAAGGGACGGTGGTCGATGACCAATACGCCAGCCTCAAGGGCAAGACCGTGGGCGTGCAGCGGGCCACCACCACTGACCGTTATGCCACCGAAGTCCTCGAACCCAAGGGTGTAATAGTCAAGCGCTACAGCAATAACGAAGAAATCTACATGGACCTGGCGTCCGGTCGCCTGGACGCGATTTTCGCCGACACCATCCCGCTGGAAGACTTCCTGTCTATGCCCCGTGGCAAGGGCTACGCGTTTGTCGGGCCGGAGCTCAAGGACCCGAAATACGTCGGTGAGGGCGCTGGTATCGCGGTGCGTAAGGGCAATACCCAACTGGTGGCGGACTTGAACAAGGCCATCGATGGGATTCGGGCCAATGGGGAGTATCAGAAGATCCAGGCCAAGTACTTCAAGTCGGATATCTACGGCGACTGATCGATCGCCATCGCGAGCAGGCTCGCTCCCACATTGGATCTCATTGAACACAAATAGCGTGTTTGATACAGACCCCTTGTGGGAGCGAGCCTGCTCGCGATGAGGCCAGGCCTGGCGACAAAAAACCTCAGCCCTTCAACTCCTTCAAATGCTTGTAAACCGTCGCCCGCCCCATGTTCAGCACATTGGCCACATAGTTGGAAGCGCTCTTGCCCTTGAACGCGCCTTCGGCATGCAGCGCCAGCACCAGCTCGCGTTTGTGGTCGCGGGTCAGCAGGTTCAGGCTCAGTTGCCGTTCGCGCATCCAGGCGTGCAGGAAGGTGTTGATCCGCTCCTGCCAGTCATCTCGAAACAGTGAGTCCGGCTGCGGGATCAATTTCCCCGGCGACAGGAACAGGTCCAATGCGGCCTTGGCATTCTCGAACAGCGAAATATTCAGGTTGATGCACAGCACCGCCAGCGGATGCCCATTGGTGTCACGCAGTACGCTGCTGAGGCTGCGAATCTTCTGCCCGTCCCAGTTCAGTTTTTCGTAGGGCCCGATGTTACGTTCGCTGACGTCCTCGCTGAGCATGTCCTCCAGGGACGAATCGTCGCCAATCTCGCGCTTGGACAGGTTGTTGGCGATGTAGTCGACTTTCTGAGTGCGCAGGTCGTGCAGCACCACTTCGGCGTGGGGGTAGAACAGCGTGGCGATGGCGTCGGCGATGGTGCGGAAGTTTTCCAGCGCCGGATCGGGTTGCGAGGCGGTCATGACAGGGCTCCAGGCAGCGTCAGCGCCCCGTGAGACAGGGGCGCGGGGGAGTGTGCCGCAATCGTGGCGATGCGTCACCTGAGTGGGTTCACTCCAAGCGCTTGGGGGAGAGCATGGCGCTGCTCAGGCCGAAACGGGTCAGCGCCTCGGGCAGCGGTTCGCCACGCACCAGCGCCGCGCTGGCCTGGCCCATCGCCGGGGAGGTCTGGATGCCGTAGCCACCCTGGGCCGCGACCCAGAACAGCCCGGGCACCTGTGGATCGAAACCGGACAACAGGTCGCCGTCGTGAACGAAACTGCGCAACCCGGCCCAGGTCCGGGTCGGACGGCGGATGGTCAGGGTGGTGGCTTCTTCGATCTGGTAGATGCCCATGGCGATGTCCAGCTCTTCAGGCTGTACATCATGGGGCTCCACCGGATCGGCGTTGGCCGGCGAACCAAGGAACATCCCGGCGTCGGGCTTCATGTAGAAGGATTCGTCCAGGCTCACCAGCATTGGCCAGTCATGAATATCCACGCCCTCGGGCCCGGCAAAGATGAAGGCCGCGCGCCGCTTGGGTTGCAGCCCTAGCTTCCGGGCGCCGGCCATTTCGGCCACCTGGTCGGCCCAGGCGCCAGCGGCGTTGATCAGTACCGGCGCGCTGAAGGTCTGGCCGGCGGTTTTCACCTGCCACAATCCCTGGTCGTCGCGGCTCAGGCCCAGCACTTCGCTGTCGGTGTGCACTTGGCCGCCGCTGCGACGAATACCGCGCAAGTAGCCCTGGTGCAGCGCATCGGTGTCGATGTCGCAGGCCGTGGGGTCGTAGATTGCCCCGTGGACCTTGTCCCGCCGCAGGATTGGCAGCCGTACGCAGGCTTCTTCGGCGCTGAGCAGTTGCATCTGCGGCACCGTGGCCTTGGCGCTGAGGTACTGGTTGTTCAGCTCGGTCGGGTCACCGGTGAAGTCCACGGTCATTTCGCCCCGTGGGGTCAGCAATGGATGCTCGCAGAAGCCGCTCGGCGGGGCGTCGAAAAAATCCCGACTGGCCTGGGTCAGCGCCCGCACCTGAGGGGTGCCGTAGGCGGCGCTGTACAGCGCCGCCGAGCGTCCGGTGGAGTGGTAGGCCGGATGGGACTCGCGTTCGAGCACGATGACCCGGCCGTGGGGCGCCAGCCAGTAACCGGTGGAGGCACCGGCAATGCCGCCGCCGATGATGATGAAATCTGCTGAGGTCATGTAGCTCTCCTGTCGAGCAACGGTGCCGGGCGTTCGTAGGAACCTGTGGAAGCGAGCCTGCTCGCGATAGCGGTGTGTCAGCCACCTATATTTATCTGATACACCGCCATCGCGAGCAGGCTCGCTCCCACAAGGGAAACTGGGGGGTGTCAGTTGTGAAGTCGGTAAAGCGCATTCGCCAACGCAACGTCTTCCAACCCCAGACCAATGGAACGGAAGAACACGTGGCGTTGATAATCGGGACGGGCCACGTAGTCGCTGAGCAGTTCGGGCAAGTCGCCGACGATTTTCGAAACATCCCAGCCGAACTGTTCGCTGGCTATCAGCATTTCACCGGCTGAACCTGGGGTGGTCTGACGATAATCGCAGAACACATCCATATCGTTGAGGCTCTGCGGCGGCACTTCGTGGGCGCGCGGAGCGTTGGTGCTGATGGAGGTGATCAGTGCCGGTTTGCTCAGGGTCTGTGGGTCGAGTACTGCCTTGGCGGACGAGGTGCAGAGCATCACCACGTCGGCGTCATGCAGCGCCGCTTCGAGGCTGTCAGCGATGTGCAGGCGTGGGTCCAGCTTGGTGATCGGCGCGAGCTCTTGTGCCGTTTTGCCCTTCAGGCTCGGTGAATAGAGACTGATGCCTTGCCAGTCCCGCAGGTCCTTGACGTATTGCACGTGGGTCCGGGCCACCGCACCGCTACCGATGACCGCCAGACGCCTGGCCCTGGGAGGAGCGAGGGCATCGACGGCGACAGCCGTGGTGGCGGCGGTGCGAGCGGTGGTCAACTCGGCGGCGTCGCACAGCAGCAGCGGCTGGCCGGTCTGCATCGACATCAACAAGGTCCACGCGGTTACCAATGGGCCTTGCTCGCGCACGATATAGGGCGAGGTCTTGACCCCGTAGACCTGCTCTTCGGCCAGCACGCCCAGGTAGTTGATGAAGTCCCCGGCACCCTGGGGAAACACCACCAGTTGCTGGGGCGGCTGCACCGCTTGCCCGACGGCGAGATCGCGGAACAGCTTGCGCAGGATCTGCGGCACATCGACTTGCCCGAGCAGTTCTTGGGCCTGGGCTTGAGTCATCACATAGGGCGTGCTGGGCGTGCTGGGCATGGGGCCTCCGGAGTGCTTTTGTAAACTAATTTGTCTATTATGGACTTTTAGTTTTATCGAGCAATATCCCGGGCAAAAAAAAGCGCAGCCTGTCTTGGCTGCGCTGATCGTTCCCAAGCTCTGCGTGGGAATGCCTCAATGGACGCTCTGCGTCCGTCTCGATGCTAAGGTCGCTTGCGCTCTACCGGCCGCAACAGGTGGGTCGGTGGCATTTCACAACTGATCTTGCGACCCAACAACGCCTCGATCGACGGCAACTGATAAGAATCATCCTCCCCCGCGAAGCTGATCGATACACCCGCAGCCCCGGCACGGCCAGTACGCCCGATCCGGTGCACATAGTCATCCGGCACTTCCGGCAGGGTGAAGTTGATCACATGGCTGATCCCGTCAATGTGAATCCCACGGCCTGCCACGTCAGTAGCCACCAGCACACGAATCTTGCCCTCGCGGAAACCTTCCAGTGTCTTGATACGCTTGTGCTGCGGCACATCGCCCGACAGTTGCGCGGCGTTGACGCCATCGCGCACCAGGCGTTCTTCGATGCGGCGTACTTCGTCCTTGCGGTTGGCGAAGACCATCACCCGTTCCCAGCCATTGTCGTTGACCAGGTTGTAGAGCAGCTTGTACTTGTCGGCCCCGGCGACGGCGTAGATGTGTTGCTCGACGTTTTCGCTGGCGACGTTCTCGGCTTCGATCTCGACGATGGCCGGGTCGGTGGTCCACTGCTTGGCCAGGTTCATCACATCTTCGGTGAAGGTGGCGGAAAACAGCAGGGTCTGGCGTTCGCTTTTCGGTGGGGTCTGGCGAATGATCTGGCGCACTTGGGGAATGAAGCCCATGTCGAGCATGCGGTCGGCTTCGTCCAGCACCATCACTTCGACCATGTCCAGATGCACGTCGCCGCGCTGGTTGAAGTCCAGCAGGCGGCCCGGCGTGGCGACCAGGATGTCGCAGTGGCGGGCTTCGAGGTGCTTGAGCTGTTTGTCGAAGTCCATGCCGCCCACGAACGTCATGACGTTCAGGCCGGTGTACTTGGTCAGGTCGGCGGCGTCCTTGGCGATCTGCACCACCAGCTCGCGGGTCGGGGCGATGATCAGCGCCCGTGGCTCGCCCATGTAGCGTTCCTTGGGCGGTGGGGTCTGGAGCAGTTGGGTGATGATGGAGATCAGGAACGCGGCGGTCTTGCCGGTGCCGGTCTGGGCGCGGCCGATGGCGTCTTTGCCGGCGAGGGTGTAGCCGAGCACTTGCGCCTGGATCGGCGTGCAGTACGGGAAGCCCAGGTCCTGGATGGCATGCATCAGTTCCGGGGCAAGCTTGAAATCGTGGAAGCGGGTCTTGCCTTCCTGGGGTTCTACGACGAAGTCTTCGAGTTTCCAGGCGACGACCGGCGGTTTTGGTGCGCGTTCGCGGCGTGGCTTGGGGGCTTCGCTACGTGGTTTTTCCGGTTCAGGGGCGCTGACAGGTTGGGCGGCGGGCTCTTTTTTGGCCTGTGCAACAGGGGCGGCGCGGCGCGGTTGTTGCGCATCGGTACGGCTCGGGCCTTGGGTCGGCGCAGTGGAGCCAGGCGCGAGTTGCTCGGCCTCGCTTTTACCGAACATCTTCTTGAGTGCTTTGAGCACGGTCATCTCATCGATTGGTTAAGGAATGTACGCCGGCCAGTGTAATGCAAGAAACGGGCGCGGCGTAGTGTGATGATCAATGCGTTGACCTGGCAATCAGGCCTTCAGCGCAACCGCTCGGCCAGCCAGGTGCCGATGTCGCGAATCTCCTCGGGTAACACTTCGTGGCCCATTGGGTATTCCTGCCATGTCACGGTGACACCATGCTGCTTTAAATACTCTTTCGCGGTGCGGCCCATCGGGTTGAGTACCACTTCGTCGTATTGCCCGTGCAGCGCCAGGACCGGAATGCGTTGCTGGCTGGCCGACAATTGCAGCTCGTCGCTGAAGGTCGGTGCATAAGTAGACAGCGCGATCACGCCGCCCAGTGGGCCTTCCCATTTCACGAAGGCGGTGTGATAGACCACCGCGCCGCCCTGGGAGAAACCCGCCAGGAAAATCCGCGAGGCGTCTATTCCGCTGGCTCGCTGGCTGTCGATCAAGTCAATGACCCGTTGTGCCGAGGCTTCGAGTTGCTGCTCGTCAATGGCCCGCGCCGGGCTCAGGGCACGGATGTCGTACCAACTGGGCATCTCATAGCCGCCGTTGATCGTTACTGGTTGGGTCGGGGCCTGGGGCAGAACGAAACGTGTGGTGAGCAGTTTTTGCTGCAGCATTTCGGCAACCGGCAGGAAATCAAAACGATCGGCGCCCAGGCCGTGGAGCCAGATTACGCACGCGTCGGCAGTGCTGCTGGGCTCGAGAATCAAGGGGTCGGACATGGCTGTGCTCCAAATCTGTGCGGGTGCGCTTAATCAGTGCGTGATTACAGTGCGTTCCCGGTGCCTCAGTTAATTAGATGTCGCAAAGTTGAAAGTTTTTGTCTTGACGTGTTTTACAAGGGCTAAGCGCAGCGGTCTGGTACGGGCTTTGCTATGGGGTAGCTGAGTGATGATTCTCACGCTACGCGGTAACACTATCAGTTAGACGCGCCGCATGGGATATCGGAAATCCGGTGATGGATGTTCGCCAATAGCCGCTACGGGGCTTCGCGAACGTGAAGGGCTACAGCCCGTTCGGCCGATTGGTGAGAAGTGGGCATGAACACTGATTGTGGACGTTCTCATTAATAGACTCATAGCGAAGGTCCAGACGTCGGTTGACCCTAAAAAAAGCCAACAAGGGTCGGCAATGCCTCAAAAGGGTGCGACAGGACCCAAGCTCCGACACAACAAGAGCAAAACTGGAGGTTTGAATGAAGTTACTGAAATCCACCCTGGCTGTCGTGACTGCCGCAGCTGTGCTCGGTGTCAGCGGGTTCGCTCAGGCGGGTGCAACCCTGGATGCCGTGCAGAAGAAAGGCTTTGTGCAGTGCGGTGTGAGTGATGGCCTGCCGGGTTTCTCGGTGCCTGATTCGACCGGCAAGATCGTTGGTATCGACGCTGACTTCTGCCGCGCCGTTGCCGCTGCGGTATTTGGCGATGCGACCAAGGTCAAGTTCAGCCAGTTGAACGCCAAGGAGCGCTTCACCGCGCTGCAATCGGGCGAAATCGACATGCTCTCGCGCAACTCCACCATGACCAGTTCCCGTGACGCGGGCATGGGCCTGAAATTCCCAGGCTTCATCACCTACTACGATGGCATCGGCTTCCTGGCCAACAACAAGCTGGGCGTCAAGAGCGCCAAGGAACTGGACGGTGCAACTATCTGCATCCAGGCCGGTACCACCACCGAGCTGAACGTTTCCGACTACTTCCGCGCCAACGGCCTGAAGTACACCCCGATCACGTTCGACACCTCCGATGAAAGCGCCAAGTCGCTGGAATCCGGTCGTTGCGACGTGCTGACCTCCGACAAGTCCCAGCTGTTCGCCCAGCGCAGCAAGCTGGCTTCGCCGAAGGACTACGTGGTTCTGCCGGAAACCATTTCCAAGGAACCCCTGGGCCCGGTCGTACGTAACGGTGACGACGAGTGGTTGGCCATCGTGCGCTGGACTGGCTACGCCCTGCTCAACGCGGAAGAAGCCGGCGTAACTTCGAAAAACGTCGAAGCTGAAGCCAAGTCCACCAAGAACCCTGACGTCGCTCGTATGCTGGGCGCCGACGGTGAGTACGGCAAGGACCTGAAACTGCCGAAAGACTGGGTCGTGCAGATCGTTAAGCAAGTCGGCAACTACGGTGAAATGTTCGAGCGCAACCTCGGCAAGAGCACTCCGCTGGAAATCGACCGCGGCCTGAACGCTCTGTGGAACGCTGGCGGCATTCAATACGCACCACCAGTGCGCTGATGGTTCTATCACCCGGTGGGCCAACCACCGGGTGATGTTCTGTTCCATTCTTTGCGGGGCACTTCATGCAAAATTCAATCGGCGCACCTAAGCAGAGGCTCAGCCTCAGCGATCCACGAGTGCGTGCGTGGGTATTTCAGATCGTCACGGTCGTGGCGGTTATTTCGCTGGGCTGGTTTCTGTTCGATAACACGCAGACCAACCTCGCGCACCGGGGCATCACCTCCGGTTTCGGCTTCCTGGAACGCAGTGCCGGGTTCGGCATTGCCCAACACCTGATCGACTACACCGAAGCGGACAGCTATGCCCGTGTCTTTGTCATCGGCTTGCTCAACACGCTGCTGGTGACGTTCATCGGCGTGATCCTGGCGACCATCCTCGGCTTCATCATCGGCGTGGCGCGGCTGTCGCCGAACTGGATCATCGCCAAGCTGGCGACCGTTTATGTGGAGGTTTTCCGCAACATCCCGCCGCTGCTGCAAATCCTGTTCTGGTACTTTGCCGTGTTCCTGAGCATGCCGGGACCGCGGGCCGCCCATAACTTCGGCGACACCTTCTTCGTCAGCAGCCGGGGCCTGAACATGCCCGCCGCGCTAGTGGCCGAAGGGTTCTGGCCGTTTGTGATCAGCATCGTACTGGCGATTGTCGCCATCGTGCTGATGACTCGCTGGGCCAACAAGCGTTTCGAGGCGACCGGTGAGCCGTTCCATAAATTCTGGGTCGGCCTGGCGTTGTTCCTGGTGATCCCGGCCTTGAGCGCGCTGCTCTTTGGTGCGCCGGTGCATTGGGAAATGCCGGAGCTCAAGGGCTTCAACTTCGTCGGCGGTTGGGTACTGATTCCCGAACTGCTGGCCTTGACTCTGGCCTTGACCGTGTACACCGCGGCGTTCATCGCCGAGATCGTGCGTTCGGGCATCAAGTCGGTCAGCCACGGCCAGACCGAAGCGGCCCGTTCCCTGGGGCTGCGCAACGGTCCGACCTTGCGCAAGGTGATCATCCCGCAAGCCCTGCGCGTGATCATTCCGCCGTTGACCAGCCAATACCTGAACCTGGCGAAAAACTCGTCCCTGGCCGCCGGTATCGGTTACCCGGAAATGGTTTCGCTGTTTGCCGGCACGGTGTTGAACCAGACCGGCCAGGCCATTGAGGTGATCGCGATCACCATGAGTGTGTACCTGGCGATCAGTATCAGCATTTCCCTGCTGATGAACTGGTACAACAAGCGCATTGCGCTGATCGAGCGGTGAGGAAACGCGCATGACGACTCATACTTTCAAACCTGACATGCCCCCGCCGGGCAGCAGCATCGGCGTGGTGGCGTGGATGCGCGCCAACATGTTCTCCAGCTGGATCAACACGCTGCTGACGTTGTTTGCGTTCTACCTGATCTACCTGATCGTTCCACCGCTGTTGCAGTGGGCGATCCTCGATGCCAACTGGGTCGGTACTACCCGCGCCGACTGCACCAAGGAAGGCGCCTGCTGGGTGTTCATCCAGCAGCGTTTCGGTCAGTTCATGTACGGCTACTACCCGGCGGATCTGCGCTGGCGCGTAGACCTGACCGTGTGGCTGGCGGTCATCGGCGTGGCACCACTGTTCATCTCGCGCTTCCCGCGCAAGGCGATCTATGGCCTGAGCTTCCTGGTGCTGTACCCGATCATTGCCTGGTGCCTGTTGCACGGTGGCGTGTTCGGCCTGGACGCCGTGGCGACCAGCCAGTGGGGCGGCCTGATGCTGACCCTGGTGATCGCCACCGTGGGTATCGTCGGCGCACTGCCGCTGGGTATTGTCCTGGCCTTGGGCCGGCGCTCGAACATGCCGGCGATTCGTGTGGTCTGCGTGACCTTCATCGAGTTCTGGCGCGGCGTGCCGTTGATCACGGTGCTGTTCATGTCCTCGGTGATGCTGCCGCTGTTCCTGCCCGAAGGCATGAACTTCGACAAGCTGCTGCGGGCGCTGATCGGGGTGATCCTGTTCCAGTCGGCCTACATTGCCGAAGTGGTGCGTGGTGGCCTGCAAGCCATTCCCAAGGGGCAATACGAAGCGGCCGCGGCGATGGGCCTGGGCTACTGGCGCAGCATGGGCCTGGTGATTTTGCCGCAAGCCCTGAAGCTGGTGATCCCGGGTATCGTCAACACCTTCATTGCGTTGTTCAAGGACACGAGCCTGGTGATCATCATCGGCCTGTTCGACCTGCTCAACAGCGTGAAACAAGCTGCCGCCGACCCGAAATGGCTGGGCATGGCCACTGAAGGCTATGTGTTCGCCGCCCTGGTGTTCTGGATTTTCTGTTTTGGTATGTCCCGCTATTCCATGCATTTGGAACGCAAGCTGGACACTGGCCACAAGCGTTAGGAGTTGACTCATGAGTGAAGCGATCAAACAGCCTGTGAGCCCTGAAGGCATTATTCAGATGCAGGGCGTAAACAAGTGGTACGGCCAGTTCCACGTGTTGAAAGACATCAACCTGAACGTCAAGCAGGGCGAGCGTATCGTGCTGTGCGGCCCGTCGGGCTCCGGCAAGTCCACCACCATCCGCTGCCTCAACCGCCTGGAAGAGCACCAGCAGGGGCGCATTGTGGTCGACGGCGTGGAACTGACCAACGATCTCAAGCAGATCGAAGCGATCCGCCGTGAAGTCGGCATGGTGTTCCAGCACTTCAACCTGTTCCCGCACCTGACCATCCTGCAGAACTGCACCCTGGCGCCAATGTGGGTACGCAAGATGCCCAAGCGCAAAGCCGAGGAAATCGCCATGCACTACCTGGAGCGCGTACGCATTCCAGAGCAGGCGCACAAGTACCCGGGCCAGCTCTCCGGCGGTCAGCAACAGCGTGTGGCCATTGCCCGTGCCCTGTGCATGAAGCCGAAAATCATGCTGTTCGACGAGCCGACCTCGGCCCTCGACCCGGAGATGGTGAAAGAGGTACTGGACACCATGATCGGCCTGGCAGAAGACGGCATGACCATGCTCTGCGTGACCCACGAAATGGGCTTCGCCCGCACCGTGGCCAACCGCGTGATCTTCATGGACAAGGGTGAAATCGTCGAACAGGCCGCGCCGAACGACTTCTTCGACAACCCGCAGAACGACCGCACCAAGCTGTTCCTGAGCCAGATCCTGCATTGATCCAGCCTTAGGCAGCGAAATGAACCCGGACTTGTCCGGGTTTATTTTTTCTGCTTCGGCTGCTCAGGAAGCCGTGAGGGTTTCGTGCTCCTTGTGCACCGTCGTCTTGAAACCTCTCAAGTCCGCGTCTTCGGCCAGGGCTCGCGCATCTGCAAGCAAATGCGGGTAACGGTCAAGCAGACGCATCAGCAAGATCAACGCCTTGGGTGGTACTACCTCGCCGCGCTCGTAGCGGGAAAACGCATTGTGTCCACCGCCCGATAGCAGCAGTACCGCTTCCTTTTGCGATAGATGCAGTTTGCGCCGGACACGTTTGATCTCTTCGCCGATCATTCGCCTGGCCGCATTGACCAGCTCATCACCTGCGTGGTCGTAGCGATCCGAACAGCTTGAATCGAGCTCGACTTCGCCGCACATCTGACATTCCCAGCCAGACAAGTCATCGACCCGGCATTCCAGTCCCTTGACGCTCATGGTTTCGCCGCGACCTTCGAAATGCAACATGCCCTCCGGGGCACCACAGCTGAAGCATTGCTGGTGTTTCATGAGTTTTTCTCCTTGAAGGAAATTACCGGTGGGCCTCCGCTGGGGCGGTACGTCACCTTCAGGTAAATCTGCAGACCGTGTGAATTGGCGTGGTAGACGTCATGCCAGACCCGATGATCGTCATAGGTGGTCATCGCTTTGTAGAACTGTTTTCGCTCAAGCCCGTGGATGACCTGCTGCATGTCCGAGACGTTTAAACCAAGTGTTCGAGCAGTGTTCTTCGCAGTGCTGGTGAAAGCTTTCCCTTCAAGCCGTCTGACATCCGCCTGTATCGCCACCAAGGCGTAATGGGGTGTGTTCTTTTCCATGGAACGGTGTGCCTTGTCCTTAAAATTACCCTTAAAGGGTAATGTTGGCTAATCGAAAATTTCGCTCCTTTTCCGTCCCATTGACCCTAGGCGGTTGCCGTCCTACATGAAGCTGACTAACATGTCAGAAAATTCATCCTATGATTGGATGAAAAGGCGAATCCAATGTCAGATAGCTCTCCGTTAATAAAGCGCTCCCTGGTCGATCAGGCCCTGGAGCAATTGCGTCGGCGCATCAGCGATGGCGTGTGGGCCGTCGGCCAGCGCCTGCCTACCGAGCCGGAGCTGGTGGCCGAGCTGGGTATCAGCCGCAACACCGTGCGCGAAGCCATGCGCGTGCTG
The DNA here is from genome assembly GCF_013347965.1 of Pseudomonas bijieensis. Classification (NCBI taxonomy): domain Bacteria; kingdom Pseudomonadati; phylum Pseudomonadota; class Gammaproteobacteria; order Pseudomonadales; family Pseudomonadaceae; genus Pseudomonas; species Pseudomonas bijieensis. Next base: position 5,477,790 of record NZ_CP048810.1, read on the forward strand.
GCGTTTTCCGGGTTGATCGAGATCCGTCAGGGCGACGGCAGCTACGTGCGGGCAGTGGTCGATCCGCTGGATACCCTCAAGGTGCTGTCGCGCTGTTCGCTGGAGCAGGCCCGGGAAACCCGGCATATCCTGGAAGTCGAGGCCATCGGCCTGGCCGCGTTGCGACGCACCGATGAAGACTTGATTGCCTTGCGCCAGGCGCTGCAAGACAGCGGTGAGCATTACCACGGCGACCTGGAGCACTACATCGCCTGCGACCTGGTGTTCCATCGCCTCCTGGTGGATGCCGCGCACAACCCCGCGTTGAGCGAGCTCTATCGCTACTTTTCCAGCGTCATCGGTGCACAGTTGCGCCAGAGCCTCAACATCACCCCGCGCCATCAACATGTGTTCGACCTGCACGTCGAAATCCTTGAAGCCGTCGAGCAACAGGATCCGCAACGGGCCAAGTCCCTGTGCCGCCAGTTGATCAATGAACCCTGAATCCGAGCTTTCCATGTCCCGCGATCTGCTTGACCCTGCCACCTCGACGGCGCCCAAACGCGCCGCCGAACTTGAAGAACTGTTGATCGACGCCGAGGCCGACGATGAGCAGGCCCAGCAGCGTCCTCTGTTGGTGCGTCGTCCCTGGTTGTTGTTGCTGGGGTTGATCCTGGTGGCGCTGAATCTGCGTCCGGCGTTGTCGAGCATGGCGCCGCTGCTCAGCGAAGTGTCACGAAGCCTTGGCCTGTCGGCTGCCCAAGCCGGTTTGCTGACCACATTGCCTGTGCTTTGCCTGGGCCTGTTCGCGCCGCTGGCGCCGGTGCTGGCACGGCGCTTCGGTGCCGAGCGCGTGGTGCTGGGAATCTTGTTGACGCTGGCGGGTGGGATTGTCCTGCGCAGTGCGTTCGGTCAGGTCGGGCTGTTCGCCGGCAGTATCCTGGCCGGTGCGAGTATCGGCGTGATCGGCGTGCTGCTGCCGGGCATCGTCAAGCGCGACTTCGCCAAGCAGGCCGGCGCCATGACCGGTGTCTACACCATGGCGCTGTGCCTGGGCGCGGCGATGGCGGCCGGGGCGACAGTGCCGTTGAGCGAACACCTGGGTCATAGCTGGGCCTTGGGCCTGGGGTTCTGGGTGGTCCCGGCGCTGCTGGCCGCGGTGTTCTGGTTGCCGCAAGTGGGCGAGAAACACGGTGCCCATCAAGTGGCGTACCGGGTCCGCGGCTTGCTGCGCGATCCCCTGGCTTGGCAAGTCACGTTGTACATGGGGCTGCAATCGTCCCTGGCCTACATCGTCTTTGGTTGGCTGCCCTCAATTCTTATTGGACGTGGCCTGACCCCGACCCAGGCCGGGCTGGTGCTGTCCGGTTCGGTCATCGTGCAATTGATCAGTTCCCTCGCAGCTCCGTGGCTGGCAACGCGTGGCAAAGACCAGCGCCTGGCCATCGTGATCGTCATGCTCATGACCCTGGGGGGGCTGTTTGGTTGCCTCTACGCTCCGCTCGATGGGTTGTGGGGCTGGGCGATCCTGCTGGGTTTGGGGCAGGGCGCGACGTTCAGCCTGGCGCTCACGCTGATCGTGTTGCGTTCGCGGGACGCCCACGTGGCCGCCAACCTGTCCAGCATGGCCCAGGGCTTTGGTTATACGCTGGCGTCGCTGGGACCGTTCGCGGTGGGCGTGGTCCACGACTTGACTGGCGGTTGGAATGCACTGGGCTGGATCTTCGGCCTGGTTGGCCTGGGTGCGATCATCGCGGGCATCGGCGCAGGCCGGGCGTTGTACGTGGGGGTCAGTAGCGAAAAAGTCACCGATCTTCGTTGATGTCATTTTCATGGCGAATGACGATAGTCTTCGCCGCTGTGACAGATTATCGTGCAGGTTTATTGAAGCGAATTTCGGAGCCTGTCCATGAGTGATGCCCACAACGCCTTGATCACCCACTTTTACCAGGCCTTCCAGCGCCTGGACGCCGAAGCGATGAGTGCTTGCTACACCGACGATGTGGTGTTCAGCGATCCGGCGTTTGGTGAATTGCGCGGACGTGATGCCGGCGACATGTGGCGCATGCTCACCACCCGGGCCAAGGACTTCTCCCTGACCTTCGATAACGTGCATAGCGATGAGCGTACCGGCGGAGCGCATTGGGTGGCGACCTACCTGTTCAGCCAGACGGGTAACGTCGTGATCAATGACATCCAGGCGCGGTTCGTTTTTCGCGACGGCAAGATCTGCGAGCACCACGACAACTTTGATCTGTGGCGTTGGTCCCGTCAGGCATTGGGCGCCAAGGGCCTGTTGTTGGGCTGGACACCGCTGGTGCGCAACGCCGTCAGGGCCCAGGCGCTCAAGGGGTTGCGGGCGTTCCAGGCCAGTCGCTGATAAGATCTCGGCTTGTCTGTGCCGACCTGTTGAACATCTTTGTGACGAACGCCACCCCATCTCCCGATCTGCCTGCACAAGGCCCGGCCGAACCGGACAAACCCTGGTTCGTCTACCTGGTGCGGGCCGCCAATGGCTCGCTGTACTGCGGCATCAGTGATGACCCGGTGCGCCGTTTCGCCAAGCATCAAAGCGGCAAGGGCGCACGCTTCTTCCTTTCCAGCCCGGCGGTGGCCCTGGTGTATACCGAGGCTTGTCGCGACAAGGGCGAAGCCCTGCGCCAGGAGCGGCTGATCAAAAAGCTCAGGAAAAGCGCCAAGGAATGCCTGGTGGCCAGTGCGCTGTCGCTTCATCAGCCGGACTGATAGGCCTTTATCAGGCCGGTAGGCTGCTCCGGTCAGGCGCGCTAAGCTGCAAGACTTCATTCCTGCAGTGGCGAATCCCATGTCAGAGCTGATCCTTCATCATTACCCGACGTCTCCTTTCGCGGAAAAGGCCCGGCTGTTGCTGGGCTTCAAGGGCCTGTCCTGGCGTTCGGTGAGCATCCCGCCAATGATGCCCAAGCCTGACCTGACGTCGCTGACAGGCGGCTACCGCAAGACCCCGGTATTGCAGATTGGCGCGGACATCTATTGCGATACGTCCCTGATCGCTCGTCGGCTGGAACAGGAAAAAGCCTCGCCGGCCCTGTTCCCCGAAGGCCGGGAAATGCTGGCCGCGTCCTTTGCTGCCTGGGCCGATTCGGTGGTGTTCCAGCATGCCGTGAGTCTGGTGTTCCAGCCTGAATCGGTGGCGGTGCGTTTCGCCAAGCTGTCGCCTGAAGCCATCAAGGCGTTCATCAGCGACCGCGCCGGGCTGTTCAGTGGCGGCACGACCACGCGCTTGCCCGCTGACCAGGCCAAGCACCAGTGGCCGACGATCATGGCGCGCCTTGAGCAACAGTTGCAGCGCGAGGAAGGCGACTTCCTGTTGGGAGATCCCTCGATTGCCGACTTCGCCATGGCTCACCCGCTGTGGTTTCTCAAGGGCACGCCGGTGACCTCGCCGCTGGTGGATGCGTATCCGGCGGTGTCGGCCTGGTTGGCACGGGTGCAGGGTTTCGGCCACGGCGCGCCGAACGAGATGAGTTCCGAAGAAGCCCTGGAAATTGCCCGCAATGCCACACCGGCAGCGCTGCCGGATGAGGTGTTCGAAGAGCCGAATGGGTTTGTACCGGGGCAACAAGTGAGCATCGCGGCGACTGACTACGGCGTCGATTCCGTGGTCGGGGAGTTGCTGTTTGCCGGTCGCGAAGAACTGATCCTGCGCCGTGAAGACGCGCGTGGCGGGGTGGTGCATGTGCACTTTCCGCGGTTCGGGTTTCGAATCGAGCCTCGATGAACGACCAATGACCCTGTGGGAGCGAGCCTGCTCGCGATGGCGGTGTGACAGTCAACATCACTATTGAATGTGCCGTCGCTATCGCGAGCAGGCTCGCTCCCACAATGATTCACGGCGGACACGAATCCTGTGGCCACCACAACTCCACTGTGGGAGCGAGCCTGCTCGCGATGAGGACATCAGATCCAACATCGCCGTTAGCGAACAACCCTATGTCGCGGACAACGCCTTGAGAATATTCTCCGGCTCAAACCCACGAATCAACGTGCCATTCACATCGAGGATCGGAATCCCCCGGCCACCCAGTGCCTCATAGGCCTTGCGCGCCTCGGTGTCCTTCTCGATGTCAAACTCGCGAAACGGCACGCCCTTCTCATCCAGGAACCGTCGGGTGGCCTTGCAGTAGCCGCACCAATCAGTGGCGTACAGCGCGACGCGGGCGTTGCTGCGAATCTGCTCGGAAACCATCTGCGAGGGATTGAACACCCGTTCGATCTTGCCCCAGTTCTGGTACGCCACCACCACCAGCAAAATCAGCAGAAACTTCTTCAGCACCCCACCGAGCATCAGTTGCGGCGCTTGAGCTGGTCGGTCAGCGATGTGGGCAGCCCCTTGATGATCAACGTGCCGGCCTCTTCGTCATATTCGATCTTGGAGCCCAGCAAGTGCGCCTCGAAGCTGATGGACAAACCTTCGGCGCGGCCGGTGAAGCGGCGGAACTGGTTGAGGGTACGTTTATCCGCCGGGATTTCCGGCGACAACCCATAGTCCTTGTTGCGGATGTGATCGTAGAAGGCTTTCGGGCGATCTTCATCGATCAGCTCGGACAGTTCTTCCAGGCCCATCGGCTCGCCGAGCTTGGCCTGGCTGCTGGCGTAATCCACCAGGGTCTTGGTTTTTTCCCGGGCATCGTCTTCCGGCAGGTCTTCGCTTTCGACGAAGTCACTGAAGGCCTTGAGCAGGGTGCGGGTCTCGCCGGGGCCGTCGACGCCTTCCTGGCAGCCGATGAAGTCGCGGAAGTACTCCGAAACCTTCTTGCCGTTCTTGCCCTTGATGAACGAGATGTACTGCTTGGATTGTTTGTTGTTCTGCCATTCCGACACGTTGATCCGCGCCGCCAGGTGCAATTGGCCCAGGTCCAGGTGACGGGACGGGGTCACGTCCAGTTCATCGGTCACGGCCACGCCTTCGCTGTGGTGCAGCAGGGCGATGGCCAGGTAGTCGGTCATGCCTTGCTGGTAATGAGCGAACAGCACGTGGCCGCCTACGGACAGGTTGGACTCTTCCATCAGCTTTTGCAGGTGTTCCACCGCCACGCGACTGAACGCGGTGAAATCCTTGCCGCCGTCCAGGTACTCCTTCAGCCAGCCGCTGAACGGATGCGCCCCGGACTCGGCATGGAAAAAGCCCCAGGCCTTGCCTTGCTTGGCGTTATAGCTCTCGTTGAGGTCGGCGAGCATGTTCTCGATGGCCGTGGACTCTGCCAGTTCGGAGTCGCGGGCATGGAGCACGGCAGGGGTGCCGTCGGGTTTTTTGTCGATCAGGTGGACGATGCAATGACGGATCGGCATGGATTTCTCGGCTGATGAAAGAGAGGAGGGCGCGCTCCCCGAAAAAGGGCCCAGTGTACCGCAATCACTGGTTTTGCAACCCAGCAAAGGCCCTTTCAACCCCGTCCGACGCCCTATATGCATTTTTTTAACGTTTTAGCGCAAGAAAGCTGACCAAATGGGTAGCTAGAGGCGGATATTTCAGAGGCGTTGTGCTAGTTTTGCCCGGTCTTACGCGAAGTCACTGCGTTAAGCGTGCATTCAGCATCTGTCAGGTCGAACCAAACCCGGTTTTCGGCATCTATTACCCCGATCCGTCGCGGTGATTGCCGAGGGTGCCTGATCAAGAGAGATCGGGCTCGATGGCTGACACTGCACTCTGCAATCCATATGAATTTGATAGGGAAGGAACACTACATGGCTCTTACTAAAGACCAACTGATCGCTGATTTGGCTGAATCTGTAGACGCACCAAAAGCTACCGTGCGTGCTCTGCTGGACCAACTGGGCCAAGTCGTTGCCGATCAGCTGGAAAATGGCGGCGAAATCACTCTGCCAGGCGTTGGCAAGCTGAAAGTCACCGAGCGTCCTGCCCGTACCGGCCGCAACCCTTCGACTGGCGCTGCCATCGAAATCGCTGCCAAGAAAGTGATCAAGCTGGTTGTGGCCAAAGGCCTGACCGACGCGGTCAACAAGTAAGACCGCTGTAAAAAAAAACCGTGCCTCGGAGCGATCCGGGCACGGTTTTTTATTGCCTTGGAAAAAGTTGTGGGAGCAAGGTAGCTCCCTCAGTCCCTGCGCACCCAGCGGGCCTGGCGCCAGGCTTGCTGCTGTGCCTCGGTCTGGAAGGTCCAGGCCACGAAACGACTCTGCTTCTGGCCCTGAGACATCTCCACCACCTGGCTGTGCAGCGCCCCGGCCTTTTTCAGTGCGGCTTGAATCGCCGGCAGGTTCGACGCCTTCGACACCAGGGTGCTGAACCACAGCACTTGCCCAGCCACCTGCGCGCTTTCGCTGATAAGTTGCGTCACGAACCGCGCTTCTCCACCCTCACACCATAGCTCGGCGGCCTGACCGCCGAAATTCAGCACAGGCAGCTTGCGCTTCGGATCGGCCTTGCCCAGCGCGCGCCACTTGCGCTGGCTGCCCTTGGTGGCTTCCTCCAGGGACGCATGGAACGGCGGGTTGCACAGGGTCAGGTCGAACTGCTCGGCATCCTCCAGTAAGCCCAGCAGGATCTGCTTGCGGTTGGTTTGTTGGCGCAACTGGATGGCCTTGTTCAACCCGTTGGACTGGATAATCGCCTTGGCCGAGGCGATGGCCGTCGGGTCGATCTCCGAACCGAGGAAGTGCCAGCGGTAGTCGCTGTAGCCGATCAGCGGATAGACGCAGTTGGCGCCGGTGCCGATGTCCAGCACCTTGACTGCCGCTCCGCGGGGGATTTCACCGTCGTTGTGGCTGGCGAGCAAGTCGGCGAGGAAGTGCACATAGTCCGCACGACCTGGCACCGGAGGGCACAGGTAGTCGGCCGGGATATCCCAGTGGGCGATGCCGTAGAAGGATTTGAGCAGCGCCCGGTTGAACACCCGCACGGCTTCGGGGCTGGCGAAATCGATGCTTTCCTTGCCGTAGGGGTTGATGATCACGAACTTGGCCAACTCAGGCGTGGATTTGATCAGCGCTGGGAAGTCGTAGCGGCCCTGGTGACGGTTACGTGGGTGCAGGCTGGCCTTCTCCCGTGGCGCCACGGGTTTGGCCTCAGTGGCGGACTTGGGCTTCTGGCGGGCAGGTTTGGGTGTGCGGGGGGCAGTCATGGGCGGGTCGATTCGGGGATGGGTTCAAAAAAGTGGCGGGCATTGTCCCACATCCAGCCCGTGTGAACCCAACTGCAACGACCGGCGCGACCCCGTGTGGGAGCGAGCCTGCTCGCGATAGTGGTGGGTCAGCTTGCATCAATGTTGAATGTACCTCCGTCATCGCGAGCAGGCTCGCTCCCACCGGGGGTATCCAGTGTTCGTAAGAAGTGATGGCATGAAAAAGGAGGCCACCAGGGCCTCCTTTTTCAGTAGCGAACCGCCGTTACAGGCTGGAGATCCGCCCATGCTGCTCGGCCAGCTTGCCCAAGGCCTGTTCGGCCTCGGCCAGTTTGGCCCGTTCCTTCTCGATGACTTCGGCTGGTGCCTTGTCGACGAAGCCAGCGTTGGACAGCTTGCCGCCGACTCGCTGCACTTCGCCCTTGAGGCGCAGGATTTCCTTGTCCAGGCGCGCCAGTTCAGCGGCCTTGTCGATCAGGCCGGCCATTGGCACCAGTACTTCCATCTCGCCGACCAGGGCGGTGGCCGACAGTGGCGCTTCTTCGCCGGCTGCCAGGACCGTCACCGATTCAAGCTTCGCCAGTTTCTTGAGCAGCGCCTCGTTTTCGTTGAGGCGACGCAGGTCTTCGGCGCTGGCGTTCTTCAGGAACAAGGTCAGCGGTTTGCCCGGACCGATGTTCATTTCGGCGCGGATGTTACGCAGGCCCAGCATGAAGGTCTTGAGCCATTCGATGTCGTCTTCGGCCGCCGGATCGATGCGGGTTTCGTTGGCCACCGGCCAAGGTTGCAGCATGATCGTCTTGCCTTGGGCGCCTGCCAGCGGTGCGATGCGCTGCCAGATTTCCTCGGTGATGAACGGCATGAACGGATGCGCCAGGCGCAGGGCCACTTCCAGCACGCGTACCAGGGTGCGACGGGTGCCGCGCTGGCGCTCGACCGGTGCGTTTTCGTCCCACAGCACAGGCTTGGAGAGTTCCAGGTACCAGTCGCAGTACTGGTTCCAGATGAACTCGTACAAGGCTTGTGCGGCCAGGTCGAAACGGAACTGGTCCAGTTGGCGGGTCACTTCGGCTTCGGTGCGTTGCAGCTGCGAAATGATCCAGCGATCGGCCAGGGTCAATTCGTAGGCTTCGCCGTTCTGACCGCAGTCTTCGCCTTTATCCAGCACGTAGCGTGCGGCGTTCCAGATCTTGTTGCAGAAGTTGCGGTAGCCTTCGACGCGGCCCATGTCGAACTTGATGTCGCGACCGGTGGACGCCAGCGAACAGAAGGTGAAACGCAGGGCGTCGGTGCCGTAGCTGGCGATGCCCTCGGCGAATTCTTCGCGGGTGGCTTTCTCGATCTTTTTCGCCAGTTTGGGCTGCATCAGGCCGGAGGTGCGTTTCTGCACCAGGGTTTCCAGGTCGATGCCGTCGATGATGTCCAGCGGATCGAGGACGTTGCCCTTGGACTTGGACATCTTCTGGCCCTGGCCATCGCGCACCAGGCCGTGGACGTAGACGGTCTTGAACGGGACTTGCGGCGTGCCGTCTTCGTTCTTCACCAGGTGCATGGTCAGCATGATCATCCGGGCGACCCAGAAGAAAATGATGTCGAAACCGGTGACCAGTACGTCGGTGGAGTGGAATTTCTTCAGGAATTCGGTCTGCTCCGGCCAGCCGAGCGTGGAGAAAGTCCACAGGCCCGAACTGAACCAGGTGTCGAGAACGTCGTTGTCCTGTTGCAGCGCCACGTCGGCGCCGAGGTTGTTCTTGGCACGCACTTCGGCTTCATCGCGGCCGACATAAACCTTGCCCGACTCGTCGTACCAGGCCGGGATGCGATGGCCCCACCACAGTTGGCGACTGATGCACCAATCCTGGATATCGCGCATCCACGAGAAGTACATGTTTTCGTATTGCTTGGGCACGAACTGGATACGGCCATCTTCCACGGCGGCAATCGCCGGCTCGGCCAGCGGTTTGGTGGAGACGTACCACTGGTCGGTCAGCCACGGCTCGATGATGGTGCCGGAACGGTCGCCTTTCGGGACTTTCAGGGCGTGATCGTCGACGCTGACCAGCAGGCCGGCGGCCTCGAACGCCGCGACGATCTGCTTGCGTGCCTCGAAGCGGTCCAGGCCGGCGAACTGCGCCGGGATCTGGCCGTCGACGCTTTCGTTCAGCGTGCCGTCGAGGTTGAATGCCTGGGCTGCCGGCAATACGTGGGCGTTCTTGTCGAAGATGTTCAGCAGCGGCAGGTTGTGGCGCTTGCCGACTTCGTAGTCGTTGAAATCGTGGGCCGGGGTGATTTTCACGCAGCCGGTGCCGAATTCCGGGTCGCAGTAATCATCGCCAATGATCGGGATACGCCGGCCAACCAGGGGCAGCTCGACGAACTTGCCGATCAGGGCCTGGTAGCGCTCATCGTTCGGGTTCACCGCCACGGCGGCGTCACCCAGCATGGTTTCCGGACGCGTGGTGGCGACGATCAGGTAATCCTTGCCTTCGGCGGTCTTGGCGCCGTCGGCCAGCGGGTATTTCAGGTTCCACAGGAAACCTTTCTCGTCGTGGTTCTCCACTTCGAGGTCGGAAATGGCTGTGTGCAACTTGGTGTCCCAGTTGACCAGGCGCTTGCCGCGATAGATCAGGCCGTCTTCATGCAGGCGCACGAAAGCTTCTTTCACTGCTTCCGAGAGGCCGTCGTCCATGGTGAAGCGCTCGCGGCTCCAGTCCACGGACGAGCCGAGGCGACGGATCTGCCGGCTGATGTTGCCACCGGACTCGTCTTTCCATTCCCAGACTTTCTCGAGGAATTTCTCGCGACCCAGGTCATGGCGACTCTGGCCCTGGGCTTCGAGGCGACGTTCCACCAGCATCTGCGTGGCGATCCCGGCGTGGTCGGTACCCGGCTGCCACAAGGTGTTGCGACCTTGCATGCGACGGAAACGGATCAGTGCGTCCATGATCGCATTGTTGAAACCGTGGCCCATGTGCAGGCTGCCGGTGACGTTCGGCGGCGGGATCATGATGGTGTAGGAATCGCCCGCGCCTTGCGGAGCGAAATAATTCTCGGACTCCCAGGTGTTGTACCAGGAAGTTTCAATGGCGTGCGGCTGGTAGGTCTTATCCATGCGCGGCGGGACCCTATTGGCATTTATTCAGGAAAAGCCGGGAAGTATAGCGGGGCGTGGGGCGCAGGGCGAGTCGGGGTGGTCGTGATCGCTTCATTCAAACTGAGAAACATTGTGGCGAGGGAGCTTGCTCCCGTTGGGCCGCGAAGCGGCCCCAAAACCAGGCGGCGCCATTGCGACTGCTTCGCAGCCGAGCGGGAGCAAGCTCCCTCGCCACAAAAAGCCTAAGCAACCGGGTCGCAGTGTTATTCGTACTGACTCAACAACCGTTCCATCCGCGCATCCAGCCGGCGCTTGATCTCGGTCTCGATATGCGGGGCGAAGTCGTCGATGACGTCTTGCAGGATCAACTGCGCCGCAGCGCGCAATTCGCGGTCCAGGTGCAGCAGGGCGTCGGGCCCCTTGGCTTCGGCCTTGGCAGCCGGCTTGGGTTCAGGCTGGCCGTTGATCGGCTCGAACAGCAGGGGGATCTGTTCGTCATGCACCACCTCGTGCACGACCGTATCGGTCAGCAGCGGCGGTTGCAGGTTATCGTCACCGAGCAGCTGGCGGATCGATTCGAGGTCATCCAGCAGGTGTGCGGGCTTTTGTGGCGGTTTTGGAGTGTCCATCGTAGGGCTCAGAGTCGCTGTAAACGGTGGTCTTGCAGAGGATAGCCCTGTTCGCGGTAGAAACGGAAACTCTCCCGCGCGGCTTGTCGGATGGCCGGGTCTTCGACCACCACTTCCGCCACGCGGGCGAAGCGCTGGGCAAAGGCCGGTACTTTCAGGTCGAGGTTGACCAGCAGGTCCTGGTGCGGGCCGCAGTCATTCCCCAGCCCCAGCACGATCAACCCTTCGGGTTCGTTTTCGGCCGGGCCGTGGGGCACGAAGCTCTCGCCCTTGAATGCCCACAGGCGTGCGTCCAGGTCCTCGCGCTGGGCGGCATCGCTGCAATGCAGGTAGATGCTGTGCCCCATGCGCCAGGCCTTTTCGACGAGCTTGCAGGCGAAATCCAGCCGCGCCGACGGATCGGCGCTGGGCAGGATATAGAAATCGACTTTGGTCATTGCGGTTCCTGAGCCGTCGCTGATGTCACCCGAGGGCGACACCAACGACGGTCATTGGTGTCAGGCCTTGGCGCGGTCCAGCAGGTACTGGGTCAGCAGGGGCACCGGACGACCGGTGGCACCCTTGTCCTTGCCACCGCTGGTCCACGCCGTGCCGGCGATGTCCAGGTGCGCCCAGTTCAGGTTCTTGGTGAAGCGCGACAGGAAGCACGCCGCCGTGATGGTCCCGGCTTTCGGGCCGCCGATGTTGGCAATGTCGGCGAACGGGCTGTCCAGCTGTTCCTGGTACTCGTCGAACAGTGGCAACTGCCAGGCGCGGTCGTCGGCCTGTTGGCCGGCACTTAGCAATTGGCCGATCAGTTCGTCGTTGTTGCCCAGCAGGCCCGAGGTGTGGGAGCCGAGGGCGACGATGCAGGCGCCGGTCAGGGTCGCGATGTCGATCACCGCTTGCGGCTTGAAGCGCTCGGAGTAGGTGAGGGCGTCACACAGCACCAGGCGGCCTTCGGCGTCGGTGTTGAGGATTTCCACGGTCTGGCCGCTCATGGTGGTGACGATGTCGCCCGGACGCGAGGCCGTGCCGCTGGGCATGTTCTCGGCGCAAGCCAGGATGCACACCAGGTTGATCGGCAGTTGCAGTTCGAGCACGGCGCGCAGGGTGCCGAACACGCTGGCGGCACCGCCCATGTCGTACTTCATCTCATCCATGTTGGCGCCCGGCTTGAGGCTGATGCCGCCGGTGTCGAAGGTGATGCCTTTGCCCACCAGTGCGTACGGCTTCTCGGATTTCTTGCCGCCGTTATATTGCATGACGATCAGGCGCGGCGGCTGGGCGCTGCCCTGGCCGACGGCATAGAACGAGCCCATGCCCAGGTCCTTGATCTTCTTCTCGTCGAAGACTTCGACCTTCAGGCCCTTGAACTCCTTGCCCAGTGCCTTGGCCTGTTCGCCGAGGAATGTCGGATGGCAGATGTTTGGCGGCAGGTTGCCCAGGTCGCGGGTGAACGCCATGCCATTGGCAATCGCGGTGGCGTGGGTCACGGCACGCTGGACCTCAGCCTGGGCGGCCTTGATGGTCAGCAGGGTGATTTTTTTCAGGGCGCGGGGTTCGGCCTTCTGGCTCTTGAACTGGTCGAACTGGTATCCGCCGTCCACCAGGGTCTCGGCCAACAGGCGGTTCTTGCCGTAGCTGTCGCGGCCCTTGATCACCAACTCGTCCAATGCCAGTGCCGCATCACTGCCGCCCAAGCCCTTGAGTGTGCCCAGTACGCCGGCGATGATTTTACGGAACGGACGGTCGCCCAGTTCGGCGTCCTTGCCCACTCCCACCAGCAGCACGCGATCGGCCTTGAGGTTGGGCAGGTTGTGTAGTAGCAGGCTCTGACCGACTTTGCCGGCCAGGTCGCCGCGCTTGAGCACGGCACTGATGGCACCACCGCTAAGGGTATCGAGCTGGGTGGCGGCCACGCCGAGCTTGCGGTTTTCACCGACGGCGACTACCAGCGTGGCGGTTTTCAACGTTTCTGGGCTGACGCTTTTTACAACCAGTTCCATTTCCGGATCCCTGAGTCAATGGTCAAGAGGCCAGGCGCCGAGGCAATGGCGCGCTGAGCAAGCTTCTTCTATATAAAAGAAGCGCCGGTTTTTGCCGGCGACAAAGGCCGCAGTTTGAACCCCGGCGCCCGAGCCTGACAACCCTCGGTGCCCTTAACTTTTTGGCTTTAAGCACCGGCTTAAAGCGTGCGAAGTGACAGGCGCCTCCAATCACAGGATAATGCGGCTCTTTTTTCGGCGGCTCGCGTTGGCGGGCCGACTCGATACGTTTGCTTGTTTGGCCGCCTTAGCCTGACAACCCTGGAGTGTCTGGTTTGATCGTCTTTCGTTATCTATCCCGCGAAGTATTGCTGACCCTGAGCGCCGTGAGCGCCGTGCTGCTGGTCATCATCATGAGCGGACGCTTCATCAAATACCTTGCCCAGGCGGCCTCCGGTGCCCTGGATCCGGGCTCGCTGTTCCTGATCATGGGGTTCCGCCTGCCGGGCTTCTTGCAGTTGATCCTGCCGTTGGGGTTGTTCCTCGGCATCCTGCTGGCCTACGGGCGCTTGTACCTGGACAGCGAAATGACCGTGCTGTCGGCCACTGGCATGAGCCAGCAACGGCTGTTTCGCATGACGCTGTTCCCGGCCACGTTGGTGGCACTGGTGGTGGCCTGGCTGAGCCTGAGCCTGGCCCCCCAGGGCGCCAACCAGTTCCAATTGCTGATCAACCAGCAGGACGCCATGACCGAGTTCGACACCCTGGTGCCGGGGCGTTTCCAGGCCTTGCGCGACGGTACGCGTGTGACCTACACCGAACAGCTCTCAGACGACCGGATCGACCTGGGCGGTGTCTTCATTACGCAAAAGAACCTGTCTTCGGACACCAAGAAGGACCGTGGCATTTCCGTGCTGGTGGCCGAGAAGGGCCGCCAGGAAATCAATCCCGACGGCAACCGTTACCTGATCCTGCAGAATGGCTATCGCTATGACGGCAAGCCCGGGCAGGCCGATTACCGGGCCATCAAGTACGACACCTATGGCGTGCTGTTGCCCAAGCCCGAGGTCAGCAACGAAGTCACCGACCGCGACGCGATGACCACCGCCAGCCTGCTGGGCAACAAAGACATTCGCGCCCGTACCGAGCTGCAATGGCGCCTGTCCTTGCCGCTGCTGGTGTTCATCGTGACTCTCATGGCGGTCCCGCTGTCGCGGGTCAATCCGCGCCAAGGGCGTTTCCTCAAGCTGCTGCCGGCGATTCTTTTGTATATGGCTTACCTGACCATCCTGATTTCCGCCCGTGGCGCCCTGGAAAAGGGCAAGATTTCGCCGACGCTGGGCTTGTGGTGGGTGCATGGCATCTTCCTGGCCATCGGCCTGGGGCTGCTCTATTGGGAACCACTGCGCCTGAAGCTGGCCAGTCGCCGCAACGCGCTGGAGGTGGCCCGTGGTTAAACTCGATCGCTACATCGGCAGCAGTGTGTTCATGGCGATCCTCGCGGTGCTGGGGATCATCCTCGGCCTGGCGACCCTGTTTGCCTTCATCGATGAAATGAGTGACGTCAGCGACACCTACACGCTGACGGACGTGGCGAGCTACGTGCTGCTGACCGCGCCGCGGCGTTTGTATGACATGTTGCCGATGGCCGCGCTGATCGGCTGCCTGATCGGCCTGGGCAGCCTGGCCAGCAACAGTGAGCTGACCATCATGCGCGCCGCCGGCGTGTCCATTGGTCGGATCGTCTGGGCGGTGATGAAGCCCATGCTGGTGCTGATGCTGGTGGGCGTGCTGATTGGCGAATACATCGCCCCGGCCACCGAAAATACCGCTCAGGCCAACCGTTCCCTGGCCCAGGGCGGCGGTGATGCGCAAAGTGCCAAGCACGGCCTGTGGCACCGCCAGGGCGACGAGTTCATCCACATCAACTCGGTCCAACCCAACGGCATCCTCTATGGCGTGACCCGCTATCGTTTCGACGACCAACGGCACATGCTCTCGTCGAGCTTCGCCAAGCGCGCCAACTTTGCCGAGGATCACTGGCAATTGAGCGATGTCACCACCACCCTGTTCCATGACAAGCGCACCGAAGTGGTCGCCGCCGCGCAAGAGCGTTGGGACGTGTCGATCAGCCCGCAGTTGCTCAGCACCGTGGTGATGGCGCCAGAATCCCTGTCGATTACCGGTTTGTGGGGCTATATCCACTATCTGGCGGACCAGGGCCTGAACAACGGCCGCTATTGGCTGGCTTTTTGGGTCAAGGTGTTGCAACCGCTGGTCACCGCCGCGCTGGTGCTCATGGCGATTTCCTTCATCTTCGGCCCGCTGCGTTCGGTGACCCTGGGGCAGCGGGTGTTCACCGGTGTGCTGGTGGGCTTCACCTTCCGTATCGCCCAGGATCTGCTGGGGCCTTCGAGCCTGGTGTTCGGCTTCTCGCCGCTGTTCGCGGTGCTGGTGCCGGCCGGCGTCTGTGCGTTGGCAGGGCTCTGGCTGCTGCGTCGGGCCGGTTGAACATGCACCTGTAGCACGGGGCTGTGGGAGCAGGGCTATGTGGGAGCAAGCTGTGGGAGCAAGGCTTGCCCGCGATGAAGCCCCTGCGGTCTTCCATAGATCGGGGGCGGCTGTTTCGCGGGCAAGCTTTGCTCCCACTTGCGCGCTGTATCAGGTACAATTCCCGGCTATTTTTCGGCGGGCCATGCCTGCAGCCTTTTTGAGTGTTGATCCGTGAGTGATTTGAGTCATATCCGCAATTTCTCCATCATCGCCCACATTGACCATGGCAAGTCGACGCTGGCTGATCGCTTCATCCAGATGTGCGGCGGCCTGGCCGAGCGTGAAATGGAGGCCCAGGTCCTGGACTCCATGGATCTGGAGCGTGAGCGCGGGATCACCATCAAGGCCCACAGCGTTACCCTCTACTACAAGGCCCGCGACGGCATCACCTATCAGCTGAACTTCATCGATACCCCGGGCCACGTCGACTTCACCTATGAAGTCAGCCGGTCGCTGGCGGCCTGTGAAGGTGCGTTGCTGGTGGTCGATGCCGGCCAGGGCGTCGAGGCCCAGTCGGTCGCCAACTGCTACACGGCCATCGAGCAGGGCCTGGAAGTCATGCCGGTACTGAACAAGATCGACCTGCCTCAGGCCGATCCGGACCGCGTGAAGGAAGAAATCGAGAAAATCATCGGCATCGACGCCACCGATGCGGTCACTTGCAGCGCCAAGACCGGCCTGGGCGTGGATGAAGTGCTCGAACGCCTGGTCACCACCATTCCCGCGCCAACCGGCAACATCGAAGATCCGCTGCAAGCGTTGATCATCGACTCCTGGTTCGACAACTACCTGGGCGTGGTCTCCCTGGTTCGCGTGCGCCATGGCCGCGTGAAGAAGGGCGACAAGATCCTGGTCAAGTCCACCGGCAAGATCCACCTGGTGGACAGCGTCGGTGTGTTCAACCCGAAACACACCGCCACCGTTGACCTGAAGGCCGGTGAAGTGGGCTTCATCATCGCCGGTATCAAGGACATCCACGGGGCGCCGGTCGGCGACACCCTGACCTTGAGCTCCACCCCCGACGTCGATGTGCTGCCAGGTTTCAAACGCATTCAGCCGCAGGTCTATGCCGGCCTGTTCCCGGTCAGCTCCGACGACTTCGAGGATTTCCGCGAAGCCCTGCAAAAGCTGACCCTGAACGACTCGTCCCTGCAATACACCCCGGAAAGCTCCGATGCCCTGGGCTTCGGCTTCCGTTGCGGATTCCTGGGCATGTTGCACATGGAAATCATCCAGGAGCGCCTGGAGCGCGAGTACGACCTGGATCTGATCACCACGGCGCCGACGGTAATCTTCGAGCTGCTGCTCAAGAACGGCGAAACCCTCTACGTCGACAACCCGTCCAAGCTGCCGGACCTGTCGGCCATCGAGGACATGCGCGAACCGATCGTGCGGGCCAACATCCTTGTGCCTCAGGAGCACCTGGGCAACGTCATTACCCTGTGCATCGAGAAGCGCGGCGTGCAGCACGATATGCTGTTCCTCGGCTCGCAGGTCCAGGTGACCTACGACCTGCCGATGAACGAAGTGGTGCTGGACTTCTTCGACCGCCTCAAATCCACCAGTCGCGGCTATGCTTCGCTGGACTATCATTTCGATCGTTACCAATCGGCTAATCTGGTGAAGCTGGATGTGCTGATCAACGGTGAGAAAGTCGATGCCCTGGCATTGATCGTGCACCGTGACAACGCGCACTACAAAGGTCGTGCATTGACCGAGAAGATGAAGGAACTGATTCCGCGGCAGATGTTCGATGTGGCAATCCAGGCCGCCATTGGTGGGCAGATTGTGGCGCGTACAACCGTCAAGGCGCTCAGAAAGAACGTATTGGCCAAATGCTACGGCGGCGACGTCAGCCGTAAGCGCAAGCTGTTGGAAAAGCAGAAGGCCGGTAAAAAACGCATGAAGCAGGTCGGTAACGTGGAAATTCCACAGGAAGCCTTCCTTGCGGTGCTCAGGTTGGATAGTTAGGTCCTATGTCGCTAAATTTCCCGCTGTTGCTGGTTATCGCCGTGTTTGTCTGCGGCTTGTTGGCGTTGCTTGATCTGTTGTTCCTGGCGCCTCGGCGCCGGGCGGCCATCGCCTCTTATCAGGGCAGCGTCAGCCAGCCTGATGGTGTGGTGATCGAAAAGCTCAACAAGGAACCGTTGCTGGTCGAGTACGGCAAGTCGTTCTTCCCGGTGCTGTTCATCGTGCTGGTGCTGCGTTCGTTCCTGGTGGAACCGTTCCAGATCCCGTCCGGCTCGATGAAGCCGACCCTGGACGTGGGCGATTTCATCCTGGTGAACAAGTTTTCCTACGGGATCCGTCTGCCGGTGATCGACAAGAAAGTCATCGAGGTCGGTGACCCGCAACGCGGCGATGTGATGGTGTTCCGCTTCCCGAGCGACCCGAACGTCAACTACATCAAGCGTGTCGTCGGCCTGCCGGGCGACACGGTCCGCTACACCGCCGATAAGCGTCTGTTCGTCAATGGCGAATCGGTGGCCGAACAGTTGCTTGGCTCCGAGCCTGGTACGCTGGGCAGTGCCGAGCTCTACCGGGAAAAACTCGGCGAGGCCGAGCACCTGATCCGCAAGGAAATGAGCCGCTACCGCGCCACGCCGGACCATTCGTGGACCGTGCCGGCGGGGCACTACTTCATGATGGGCGACAACCGCGACAACTCCAACGACAGCCGTTACTGGGATGATCCGAACATTCCCAAGGACATGCTGGGCATGGTCCCCGACCGGAATATCGTCGGCAAGGCCTTTGCGGTCTGGATGAGCTGGCCGGAACCCAAACTCAGTCACCTGCCGAATTTCTCGCGGGTTGGCCTGATCAAGTAATCACACACGGCGCTGTTGAACACAGCGCCGAATGCTTTTCTGGAGCCTGCACAAGGTTGCCCGAAGGCATGAAGCCAACGATAGTCAGGACGTCATTTTTGAACACAGCGTTAATTGTCCCAAGCCAACGGCGCCTCGCCGCCGTAGCGGTGGAATCCAGCCACGAACTCAGCGTGGGTAAACCGTGAGCGTTTCTCTAAGCCGTCTCGAGCGCCAGCTCGGCTACACCTTCAAGGACCAGGACCTGATGCTCCTGGCCCTCACTCACCGCAGTTTTGCCGGGCGCAACAACGAACGCCTGGAATTCCTCGGTGATGCCATCCTCAACTTCGTGGCGGGCGAGGCGCTGTTCGAGCGTTTCCCGTTGGCTCGCGAAGGCCAGTTGTCGCGTTTACGCGCGCGCTTGGTAAAAGGTGAGACCCTGGCCGTACTGGCTCGTGGTTTTGACCTGGGCGAATACCTGCGCCTGGGTTCCGGTGAATTGAAAAGCGGCGGTTTCCGTCGTGAGTCGATTCTGGCCGACGCCCTGGAAGCATTGATTGGCGCGATCTACCTGGATTCAGGCATGGAAATGGCGCGCGAACGCGTGCTGGCCTGGCTGACCTCCGAGATCGACAGCCTGACGCTGGTGGACACCAACAAGGACCCGAAGACCCGTTTGCAGGAATTTTTGCAATCGCGCAGTTGCGAGTTGCCGCGCTACGAAGTCGTGGATATCCAGGGTGAGCCGCATTGCCGTACCTTCTTCGTCGAATGCGAAGTTGTCCTATTGAATGAAAAAAGCCGGGGTCAGGGTGTGAGTCGTCGTATTGCCGAACAGGTAGCGGCGGCCGCAGCACTGATTGCCCTGGGTGTGGAGAATGGCAATGACTGATACAACCGTCACCCGCTGCGGCTACGTCGCCATTGTCGGTCGGCCGAACGTGGGCAAGTCCACGTTGCTGAACCACATCCTGGGCCAAAAGCTGGCGATCACTTCGCGCAAGCCCCAGACCACTCGCCACAATATGCTTGGCATCAAGACCGAAGGCGCCGTGCAGGCGATCTACGTTGACACCCCTGGCATGCACAAGGGTGGCGAGAAGGCCCTGAACCGTTACATGAACAAGACCGCTTCGGCGGCGTTGAAAGACGTCGACGTGGTGATCTTCGTGGTCGACCGCACCAAGTGGACCGAAGAAGACCAGATGGTCCTCGAGCGTGTCCAGTACGTCACCGGTCCGCTGATCGTGGCGCTGAACAAGACCGACCGCATCGAAGACAAGGCAGAGCTGATGCCGCACCTGTCCTGGTTGCAGGAACAGTTGCCGAACGCCCAGATCATCCCGATCTCCGCCCAGCACGGCCATAACCTCGACGCGCTGGAGCGGGTGATTGCCGAGCACCTGCCGGAAAACGATCACTTCTTCCCCGAAGACCAGATCACCGACCGCAGCAGCCGTTTCCTCGCCGCCGAGTTGGTGCGCGAGAAAATCATGCGCCAGATGGGCGCCGAGCTGCCGTACCAGATCACCGTCGAGATCGAAGAGTTCAAGCAGCAGGGCAGGACCCTGCACATCCATGCGTTGATCCTCGTCGAACGTGACGGCCAGAAGAAAATCATCATTGGCGACAAGGGCGAGCGCATCAAGCGCATCGGCACCGAGGCGCGCAAGGACATGGAACTGCTGTTCGACTCCAAGATCATGCTCAACCTGTGGGTCAAGGTGAAGGGCGGCTGGTCCGACGACGAGCGGGCGTTGCGGTCGTTGGGTTACGGCGACCTGTAATCCTTCTGGGATACATGAATTCCATTGTGGGAGCGAGCCTGCTCGCGATAACGGTCTGTCAGTCAACATCTTTGTTGAATATCAGTCCCTCATCGCGAGCAGGCTCGCTCCCACAGTGGTTTGTGGTTGTCAGTAAAATTGTGCTTGCTCATTGAGAACCGCGATCCCCATGCCCCCAACCCAACCCATCGCCCAACCCGCCTACGTCCTGCACTCGCGCGCCTACCGCGAAAGCAGCGCCCTGGTGGATTTCCTCACGCCGCAAGGGCGGCTGCGGGCGGTGTTGCGTGGGGCGCGGGGCAAGGCCGGGACGCTGGCGCGGCCATTCGTGCCGCTGGAAGTCGAATTCCGCGGACGAGGCGAGTTGAAGAATGTCGGGCGCATGGAAAGCAACGGCGTGGCGGCGTGGCTCAACGGCGAGGCACTGTTCAGCGGTTTGTACCTCAACGAACTGCTGATCCGCCTGCTGCCCGCCGAAGATCCCCACCCGGCCGTCTTCGACCACTACGCCGCCACGCTGCTGGCCCTGGCCGAAGGCCGTCCTCTGGAGCCGCTGTTGCGCTCGTTCGAATGGCGGCTGCTGGATGACTTGGGCTATGGCTTCGCGCTGAACACAGACCTGCACGGCGACCCCATCGCGGCCGACGGTCTGTACCGTTTGCAGGTGGATGCCGGCCTGGAGCGGGTCTACCTGTTGCAACCGGGGCTGTTCAATGGTGCTGAGCTTCTGGCCATGGCCGAGGCCGACTGGAGTGCGCCAGGCGCCTTGTCGGCGGCCAAGCGCCTGATGCGCCAGGCCCTGGCCGTGCATCTGGGCGGTCGGCCGCTGGTCAGTCGCGAGCTGTTTCGCAAGCCCTGATCTACCCGTATGCTGTGGGCCGAATACTTGTCCCTTCAGGAGCCTTTTCGTGAGCACCAGCAATCGCATTCTTCTCGGCGTGAACATCGACCATGTCGCCACCCTGCGCCAGGCCCGCGGTACGCGCTACCCGGATCCGGTCAAGGCCGCACTGGACGCCGAAGAGGCGGGCGCCGACGGCATCACCGTGCATTTGCGTGAAGACCGTCGCCACATCCAGGAGCGCGACGTGCTGCTGCTCAAGGATGTGCTGCAAACCCGCATGAACTTCGAAATGGGTGTGACCGAAGAAATGATGGCGTTCGCCGAGCGCATCCGCCCGGCGCACATCTGCCTGGTACCGGAGACGCGCCAGGAACTGACCACCGAAGGCGGCCTCGACGTAGCGGGGCAGGAGTCGCGGATCAGCTTGGCAGTGGAACGCCTGTCGAAGATTGGTGCCGAGGTGTCGCTGTTCATCGATGCCGACGAACGGCAGATAGAAGCTTCCAAACGTGTCGGCGCGCCCGCCATCGAACTGCACACCGGCCGTTATGCCGATGCCGAAACCCCCACGGACGTGGCCGATGAGCTGCAGCGCGTGGCCGACGGCGTCGCCTTCGGCCTGGCCCAGGGCCTGATCGTCAACGCCGGCCATGGCTTGCACTACCACAACGTCGAAGCCGTCGCGGCGATCAAGGGCATCAACGAACTGAACATCGGCCATGCGCTGGTGGCCCATGCGTTGTTCGTCGGGTTCAAGTCGGCTGTGTCGGAAATGAAAGCGCTGATCCTGGCTGCCGCCAGATCCTGAACCCATCCCATAACCCCATGTGCCGGCTCACTTGGGCTTGCCTGATCCACTGTGGCGAGGGGGGATTTATCCCCGCTGGGCTGCGCAGTAGCCCTAAAACCCGGCGCCTCGATGTGTCAGGCAGATTGAGTTGACCTGTCCTGGGGCCGCTTCGCGCCCCAGCGGGGATAAATCCCCTCGCCACAGGTTCATCACAGCATCAGGAGTTGTGTACAGCTTATAGCGGCGGGGTTTCCTGGTTCGGCTTGCTCTTGTCCACACCCGGCACGTGAAGATTGCCCTCGGCCACCTGATTGCCTTCGAGCTGCGGCTGCGTCACCCAGGTCAGGATGTCGTAGTAGCGACGGATGTTCGCCACGAAATGAACTGGCTCGCCGCCCCGGGCGTAGCCATAGCGGGTCTTGCTGTACCACTGTTTCTGCGACAGGCGCGGCAGGATTTTTTTTCACGTCCAGCCACTTGTTCGGGTTCAGCCCTTCCTTGGCCGCCAGTTTGCGGGCGTCGTCCAGGTGACCGCTGCCCACGTTGTAGGCGGCGAGGGCGAACCAGGTGCGGTCCGGCTCCTCGATGCTTTCGTCCAGTTGATCCTTCATGTAGGCCAGGTACTTGGCGCCGCCCATGATGCTTTGCTTCGGATCCAGGCGGTTGGACACGCCCATGGCTTGGGCGGTGTTCTGGGTCAGCATCATCAGGCCGCGCACGCCGGTCTTGGACGTCACCGCCGGTTGCCACAGCGATTCCTGGTAGCCGATCGCGGCCAGCAGGCGCCAATCGACTTTCTCCTGCTTGGCGTAAGCCTTGAAATGCTGTTCGTATTTGGGCAGCCGCTGCTGCAGATGCTGGGCGAACGTGGTGGCGCCCATGTAGCCGAGGACATCGACGTGCCCGTAATAACGGTCCTTGAGGCGTTGCAGCGTGCCGTTCTTCTGCACCTTGTCGAGGTAGCTGTTGATTTCGTTGAGCAGGCTGTTGTCTTCGCCGGGGGCCACTGCCCAGCTCTGGCTACGAGCGTCGCCCAGGTCGAAGGCCACGCGCACGTTGGGGAAGTACACCTGGTTCATCGCCACTTCGTTGGAGTCCACCAGGGTCAGGTCGATCTGGCCTTCGTCGACCATGCGCAACAGGTCGACCACTTCAACCGCGTCGGACTCTTCGTATTCGATGCCCGGATACTGCTGCTTCAACTGCGCCAGCTGTTCGGCGTGGCTGCTGCCCTTGAGCACCATGATCTTCTTGCCGGCCAGGGCGGCGGCATCGGTGGGGCGCGACTGGCCGTTGCGGTAGATGACCTGCGGGGTGACTTCCAGGTAGGGATGGGAAAACCGCACCTGCTTTTTGCGTTGCTCGCTGCTGACCAGGCCGGCGGCGGCCAATACCGGGCCGTTGGGCTTGCCGATCTGGCTGAACAGGTCGTCGAGGTTGTCGGCGGTCTCTATCTTCAGTTCCACCCCCAAATCGTCGGCGAAGCGCTTCACCAGCTCGTATTCGAAGCCGGTTTCACCGTTACGATCCTCAAAGTAGGTGGCGGGGCTGTTTCGGGTGACCACCCGCAGCACGCCATCCTCCTTTACGCGCTCCAGTGTGTTGGGTTTCTCAACACAACCACTGAGCACCAGGAAGAGTCCGGTTGCGATCAGCCATTTGGCATATCGCGGACGCAAAGCCGTTGGGGAAAACATCTGCGCAGTATACGCAAACGGCCCCTACCGCCATATCTCGACAGCAAAAGGCCAGTCTGCTAGCCATTGCAAAACATGTCCGCAGCGCAGGCCGGCCGGCGCGCGGCGGGCTTTGCGTCGCTGAAAAATATCTCTTCGCGAGCATGGGTACCGCTGTCCAATAGCGCCGTGCAAGCAAAGACCGACATTCGGCTCGCACCGCGCGTGCCGTTTCGGGTGCCGTTGCCGGCGGTTTAGGCTAGAATGCACGGCCTCAAAGCACACCCCCTTCCCGAGGCTGTCCCGAAGATGTTGATCCTGCGCGGCGCTCCTGCCCTTTCTGCCTTTCGCCACAGCAAACTCCTTGAGCAACTGAGCCAGAAGGTTCCGGCTGTCAGTGGCTTGTATGCTGAATTCGCTCACTTCGCCGAAGTCACCGGCGGTTTGACCGGCGACGAACAGCAGGTGCTCGCGCGCCTTCTGAAGTACGGTCCCAGTGTTCCCGTCCAGGAGCCGGCCGGTCGTCTGTTCCTGGTACTGCCGCGTTTCGGCACCATTTCGCCATGGTCGAGCAAGGCCAGCGATATCGCCCGCAACTGCGGCCTGGCGAAAATCCAGCGCCTGGAGCGCGGCATTGCGTTTTATGTCGCCGGTGAGTTCAGCGAGGCCGAGGCCCAGTTGATCGCCGATGGCCTGCATGACCGCATGACCCAGGTCGTGCTGGGTAACCTGGAGCAGGCTGCCGGCCTGTTCAGCCACGCCGAACCCAAGCCGCTGACCGCTATCGACGTGCTGGGCGGCGGTCGTGCCGCGCTGGAAAAAGCCAACGCCGAACTGGGCCTGGCCCTGGCCGAAGACGAGATCGATTACCTGGTCAATGCCTTCCAGGGCTTGAAGCGCAACCCCCATGACATCGAACTGATGATGTTCGCCCAGGCCAACTCCGAGCACTGCCGCCACAAGATCTTCAACGCCAGTTGGGACATTGATGGCCAGAGCCAGGAAAAAAGCCTGTTCGGCATGATCAAGAACACCTACCAGATGCACAACGAAGGTGTGCTCTCGGCCTATAAGGACAACGCCGCGGTGATCGTCGGCAACGTCGCCGGGCGTTTCTACCCGAACCCTGAGACCCGCCAGTACGGTGCGGTCCAGGAGCCGGTGCACATCCTGATGAAGGTCGAGACCCACAACCACCCGACCGCCATCGCCCCATTCCCGGGCGCGTCCACCGGTTCCGGTGGCGAGATCCGTGACGAAGGCGCCACCGGTCGCGGTGCCAAGCCCAAGGCAGGCCTGACCGGCTTCACCGTATCGAACCTGCAGATCCCTGGCTTCGAACAGCCGTGGGAAAAGCCTTACGGCAAGCCTGAGCGCATCGTCAACGCCCTCGACATCATGATCGAAGGTCCCCTTGGGGGCGCGGCGTTCAACAACGAATTCGGCCGTCCGGCCCTGACTGGCTATTTCCGTACTTTCGAACAGTCCATCAGCACCCCGCGTGGTGAAGAAGTTCGTGGTTACCACAAGCCGATCATGCTTGCCGGCGGCATGGGCAACATCCGCGCCGAACACGTGCAGAAAGGCGAAATCGTGGTCGGCTCCAAGCTGATCGTCCTCGGTGGCCCGGCCATGCTGATCGGCCTGGGCGGCGGCGCCGCTTCCTCCATGGCCACCGGCACCAGCTCGGCGGACCTGGACTTCGCTTCGGTCCAGCGGGAAAACCCGGAAATGGAACGCCGTTGCCAGGAAGTCATCGACCGTTGCTGGCAGTTGGGCGAACACAACCCCATCAGCTTCATTCACGACGTCGGCGCCGGCGGCCTGTCCAACGCCTTCCCGGAACTGGTCAACGACGGTGGCCGTGGCGGCCGCTTCGAATTGCGCAACATTCCGAACGACGAGCCGGGCATGGCCCCGCACGAAATCTGGAGCAACGAATCCCAGGAGCGTTACGTCCTGGCGGTCGGCCCGGCTGACTTCGAGCGCTTCCAGGCCATCTGCGAACGCGAGCGCTGCCCGTTCGCCGTGGTGGGTGAGGCCACTGCCGAGCCACAACTGACCGTCACCGACAGCCACTTCGGCAACAGCCCGGTGGACATGCCGCTGGAAGTGCTGCTGGGCAAAGCCCCGCGCATGCACCGTTCGGCCGTTCGTGAAACCGAGTTGGGCGACGATTTCGATCCTTCCACCCTCGACCTTGCCGAGTCCATCGAGCGCGTGCTGCATCACCCGGCCGTGGCGAGCAAAAGCTTCCTGATCACCATCGGCGACCGCACCATCACCGGCCTCGTGGCCCGCGACCAGATGGTCGGCCCGTGGCAAGTGCCGGTGGCCGACGTGGCCGTGACCGCCACCAGCTTCGACGTCTACACCGGCGAAGCCATGGCGATGGGCGAGCGCACGCCGCTGGCGCTGCTGGATGCTCCGGCGTCGGGCCGCATGGCGATTGGCGAGACCCTGACCAACATCGCGGCTTCGCGCATCGGCAAGATTTCCGACATCAAGCTGTCGGCCAACTGGATGTCCGCCGCCGGCCACCCGGGTGAAGACGCCCGCCTGTACGACACGGTCAAGGCCGTCGGCATGGAGCTGTGCCCGGAGCTGGGCATCACCATTCCGGTGGGCAAGGACTCCATGTCCATGGCCACGCGCTGGAACGACGAAGGCGTGGACAAGAGCGTGACCTCGCCGCTGTCGCTGATCGTGACCGGTTTCGCGCCAGTCACCGATATCCGCCAGACCCTGACCCCGCAACTGCGCATGGACAAGGGCACCACCGACCTGATCCTGATCGACCTGGGCCGTGGCCAGAACCGCATGGGCGCCTCGATCCTGGCCCAGGTACACGGCAAGCTCGGCTCGCAAGCACCGGACGTCGACGATGCCGAAGACCTGAAGGCGTTCTTCGCCGTGATCCAGGGCCTCAACGCCGACGGTCACCTGCTGGCCTACCACGACCGTTCCGATGGCGGTTTGCTGACCACCGTGGTGGAAATGGCCTTTGCCGGCCACTGCGGCCTGAGCCTGACCCTCGACAGCGTCGCCGAATCCACCGCTGAAATCCCGGCCATCCTGTTCAACGAAGAGTTGGGCGCGGTGATCCAGGTTCGCCAGGACGCCACCCCGGACATCCTCGCTCAGTTCAGCGCGGCTGGTTTGGCCGACTGCGTCTCGGTGATCGGCCAGCCGATCAATAACGCCCACATCAATATCACCTTCAACGGCGATACCGTCTTCGAAGGCCAGCGCAGCCTGTTGCAGCGCCAGTGGGCGGAAACCAGCTACCAGATCCAGCGTCTGCGCGACAACGCCGACTGCGCCGAGCAGGAATTCGACGCGCTGCTGGAAGAAGACAACCCGGGTTTGAGCGCCAAGCTCAGCTACGACGTCAACCTCGACGTGGCCGCGCCTTACATCAAGAAAGGCATTCGCCCACAAGTGGCGGTCCTGCGCGAGCAGGGCGTCAACGGCCAGGTGGAAATGGCGGCGGCGTTCGACCGTGCCGGTTTCAGCGCGATCGACGTGCACATGAGCGACATCCTCGCCGGTCGTGTCGACCTGAACGACTTCAAGGGCATGGTCGCCTGTGGCGGTTTCTCCTACGGTGACGTGCTGGGTGCCGGTGAAGGCTGGGCCAAGTCGGCACTGTTCAACAGCCGCGCCCGTGATGCGTTCCAGGGTTTCTTCGAACGTACCGACAGCTTCACCCTCGGCGTGTGCAACGGTTGCCAGATGATGTCCAACCTGCACGAACTGATCCCGGGCAGCGAGTTCTGGCCGCACTTCGTGCGCAACCGCTCCGAGCAGTTCGAAGCGCGCGTGGCGATGGTCCAGGTCCAGGAATCGAACTCGATCTTCCTGCAGGGCATGGCCGGTTCGCGCATGCCGATCGCCATTGCCCACGGCGAAGGCCATGCCGAATTCGAAAGCGAAGAAGCGCTGCTCGAAGCCGACCTGTCCGGTTGTGTGTCGCTGCGTTTCGTCGACAACCACGGCAAGGTCACCGAAACCTACCCGGCCAACCCGAAC
This sequence comes from Pseudomonas bijieensis, assembly GCF_013347965.1. Classification (NCBI taxonomy): domain Bacteria; kingdom Pseudomonadati; phylum Pseudomonadota; class Gammaproteobacteria; order Pseudomonadales; family Pseudomonadaceae; genus Pseudomonas; species Pseudomonas bijieensis. Next base: position 5,505,078 of record NZ_CP048810.1, read on the forward strand.
GGCTCGCCGCGCGGAATCACCGGCCTGACCAGCCGCGACGGTCGCGTCACGATCATGATGCCGCACCCCGAGCGCGTATTCCGCGCGGTGCAGAACTCGTGGCGTTCGGACGACTGGAACGAAGACGCGCCATGGATGCGCATGTTCCGCAACGCCCGCGTCTGGGTGAACTGAGGCGGTGTACAAGCTCTGCTTCTTCGTCCCGGCCAGCCACCTGGACGTGGTCAAAAGTGCCGTATTCGCCGCCGGTGGCGGGCGGATCGGCGACTACGACCACTGCGCCTGGCAAGTGCTGGGCCTGGGCCAGTTCCGCCCGTTGGACGGCAGCCAGCCGTTCATTGGCGAAGCGGGCCAGGTCGAGCAGGTCGAGGAGTGGAAGGTGGAGCTTGTCGTTGCCGATGAGTTGATCCGTGCGGTGGTGGTGGCGTTGAAGCAGAGCCATCCCTACGAGACACCGGCGTATGAAGTGTGGCGGTTGGAGGATTTCTGATCCTCCGGCCGTTGAATGAGAAACCCGCTGATTGATTCAGCGGGTTTTTTTATTGGTGCGCCAGGCATGGCGCGTTGCGCGAAGCGCAACCAGTTTGGCTATGGTGGCCACGCTGGTGACTTGGAGGTGAAAGTCCTCTACACACCCGGCAAGGGGAAGTGTTAGCCAGAGGCAAGGGTGTCGCGGGTGACCGCGAATCTGAAGGAAGCCCGAGGCAAAATGCTGGCCTGACGAACAGGAAGCGGATAGAGGCGGCGCAGCGGGGTAAGAAGGCCAATATCTTCAAAGCCCAATACTTGCACGGAACGCTGTGACGTAGATCCGACAGGCATAAGCAGGAAGGTCGCGCGAATTACCCTGGGAGATCTGCACGTTTGCCACTGTGCTACCGGGCGTCGAGAGGCGACGGGATGAGCGTGCAGAAGTCAGCCGAGGCCGTAGTAAGTGACGAGTAACCCAGTCACCAAGGGCCGAACAGGTTATGCCGCCAGTAGGCGTCAGAGTCTCGTCGAATGTCGAAAAAGCAGAAATCTCTCCACAAGAGGGCTGTAACCCCAAGTCCCGGACGGAATCCGGGGTTTGTGGCTGGCAGTGCGCAGACATCGGCGGCGTCTGTGGTGTGGACGAACGCGGAGCTGGACACGCTGATGGAACGGGTGCTCGCACCCGCCAACCTCAGACGTGCGTATCAACGCGTGGTCAGTAACAAGGGCGCGCCGGGTGCCGATGGCATGACGGTCGCCGAATTGGCAGGCTACGTGAAACAGTATTGGCCGATCCTCAAAGCCCGACTGCTGGCCGGTGAGTACCAGCCGCAAGGTGTGCGCGCCGTTGACATCCCCAAACCCAAAGGTGGAACTCGGCAGTTGAGTATTCCCAACGTCGTGGATCGTCTGATCCAACAAGCCTTGCTGCAACAGCTCACGCCGATTTTCGACCCCCTGTTTTCGGACTACAGCTACGGTTTTCGTCCGGGCAGAAGCGCTCATCAAGCCATCGAAACAGCCCGTGCCCACGTGGCGGCGGGTCAGCGTTGGTGCGTGGAACTTGATCTTGAGAAGTTCTTTGATCGTGTTAACCACGACGTTCTGATGGCCCATATAGAGCGCCAAGTCGAAGACAAGCGAGTGCTCAGGCTAATCCGCCGTTACCTCGAAGCCGGGATCATGTCGGGTGGCATCGCCAGCCGACGGCAGGAAGGGACTCCGCAAGGCGGCCCGCTCTCGCCGTTGCTGTCGAACATCCTGCTTAATGAACTCGACCGCGAGCTGGAACGGCGGGGCCATCGCTTCGTGCGCTATGCAGACGATGCGAACATTTATGTACGCAGTCATCGTGCAGGCGAACGGGTCATGACCAGTGTTGAGCGTTTCCTGAATCAGCGTCTTAAACTGACGGTGAACCGGGAAAAGAGCCGTGTGGCACGGCCTTGGACCTGTGATTACTTGGGCTATGGGATGAGCTGGCACAAACAGCCGAAGCTGAAAGTGGCAACGATGAGTCTGGGTCGCTTGCGCGACCGACTCAGAGAGCTGCTGCGCGGAGTACGGGGTCACAAGATGGCGAACGTCATCGAGCGGATAAACCCCGTAGTGCGAGGTTGGGCTGGCTACTTCAAGCTCAGTCAGAGCAAACGACCACTTGAGGAGTTGGATGGTTGGGTGAGACGCAAACTTCGTTGTGTCATCTGGCGGCAATGGAAGCAGCCCTCTACGAGGGCGCGCAACCTGATGCGCCTGGGGCTCGACGAAGGACGCGCCTGTAAATCAGCGTTCAATGGCCGAGGCCCGTGGTGGAACTCCGGAGCGCCACATGTGAATCAGGCGCTACCGAAGAAGCTGTGGAATCGACTCGGACTGGTCTCGATACTGGATACGATAAACTGGCTTAACCGCATAGCCTGAACCGCCGTATACGGAACCGTATGTACGGTGGTGTGAGAGGACGGCGGATGTAAATCCGTCTCCTACTCGATTTGTGGCGAGGGGGGATTTATCCCCGCTGGGCTGCGAAGCAGCCCTAAACTCGGCACCTCGGTGTGTCAGGCAAATTGAGTTTGGTTGTTTTGGGGCTGCTGCGCAGCCCAGCGGGGATAAATCCCCTCGCCACAGGGGGTGGTCTGTCAGATGTGTTGGGTGTGTGCAGGCCTCATCGCGAGCAGGCTCGCTCCCACAGTGGAGTAGTGTTGTTCACAAAATTTATGACCTACACCCTACCCTGTGGGAGCGAGCCTGCTCGCGATAGCAGGCTATCAGGCAACGAAAATTCAGGCTTTGACACCCGCCTGACGGCTCAGCACCACCGCCTCCAACGCCCGCCACAACCCCGGTGCTTTCTCCCCCAGCAGCAAGTGCCAGACTCCACCGTCCAACGGGCTCACTCCCCTGGCAACCCAGTGTTTTGAGCTGGCTCTCCGACAGCCCTTGGCCATCGGCCAGTCGCACCCGTAACCGGCTCGTCGCCACGCAATCGAACTGCAACACATTGTCAGCGCCACCCAGCGCATCCAGCCATTGTTGCGCTTCGGCCCCAGACACGGCGGTCGGTTCAGCAGGTTCAGCCAGCGCAACCACGGGCGCAGTGGCTGGACGCTCGGAAGAGGGCAACGCCAAGCGGATTTCATCGGCAATGCTGTCGGCCATCGGCCCGACCACTACCTGCAAGCTCCCACCATTGCCGGGACGCACCACGGCCATGGCGCCAAGGGCTTTGAGTTGCGTGTCGGACGCTTTGTTGCGATCGACCATGTCCAGGCGCAGCCGTGTGGTACAGGCGCCGACGGTGATCAGATTGTCCGCACCACCCAAGGCCTGGATGTAGGCCTTGGCGCGCTGGTTCTGGGCGATGACCGGTTTGTCCCCGGCCGGCACGTCTTCACGCCCCGGGGTCTTCAGGTCGAAGCGGCGAATGCAGAAGTCGAATACAACGTAATAGATCACCGCATAGACCAGGCCCACCGGTACCACCAACCAACCGTTACTGGACTTGCCCCACCCCAGGACCATGTCGATGAAACCGCCGGAGAAGGTGAAGCCCAGGCGAATGTTCAGCCAATCGGTGATCGCCATCGACAGCCCGGTGAGCAAGGCATGCAACAGGAACAACAGCGGCGCGAGAAACATGAAGGCGAATTCCACCGGCTCGGTGACCCCGGTGAGAAACGACGTCAGCGCCATGGACAGCAAAATCCCGCCCATGACTTTGCGCCGCTGGGGTAGGGCATTGCGGTACATCGCCAGGCACGCGGCGGGCAGGCCGAAGAGCATTACCGGGAACATGCCGGTCATGAACTGGCCGCCATTGGGGTCGCCGGCAAAGTAGCGAGTCAGATCGCCCGTGACCACCGCGCCGGTTTGCGGATCGGTGAAGCTGCCGAAGATGAACCAGGCCATGTTGTTGAGGATGTGGTGCAAACCGGTGACGATCAGCAACCGATTGAATACACCGAAGACGAACGCGCCGAAGCTGCCACTGGCCATCAGCAGTTCGCCGAAGCTGTTGATGCCCTGCTGGATCGGTGGCCAGATCAGACCGAACACCACGCCAAGGCCGACGGCGCTGAAACCCGTGACAATCGGCACGAAGCGCCGGCCACCAAAGAACGCCAGGTACTCCGGCAGCTTGATGTCCTTGAAGCGGTTGTACAGCGCACCGGCCAGCAGGCCACTGATGATCCCGGCGAGCATGCCCATGTTGATGCTGGCATCGAGCACTTTCAGGGTAGCGATCATCACCAGATAACCAATGGCCCCGGCCAACCCCGCCGTACCGTTATTGTCCCGGGCGAAACCCACGGCGATGCCGATGGCGAAGATCATTGCCAGGTTGGCGAAAATCGCCTGCCCGGCATCGTGAATGATGGCGATGTTCAAAAGATCGGTGTCGCCCAGGCGCAGCAACAGGCCAGCAATCGGCAGGATCGCGATCGGCAGCATCAGCGCACGGCCGAGGCGTTGCAGCCCTTCGATGAAATGCTGGTACATGGCGTCTCTCCTTTTATTGTTCTTCGACGTGGCTCAGCCCAGGGGCCAGTGTTGATGACAGGCGCGGCGCACGGCGGCGGCACTGCCCAGGTTCAGCAGCTCGGCGCTGAGGCAAGCGCACTTGACGGTGTCGAGCTGGCGCACGCGCGCCTTGATTTCAGCGATCTGCGGTGGGCTGACCGATAGCTCGCGTACGCCCAGCCCGATCAGCACGGGCGTGGCCAACGGATCGCAGGCCAAGGCGCCGCACACGCCGACCCAGCGTCCATGCTTCGCCGCGCCAGCGCAGGTCTGGGCGATCAGCCGCAGCAGTGCCGGATGCAAGGCATCGACCCGGGCGGCGAGGCCGGCGTGGTCGCGGTCCATGGCGAGGGTGTATTGCGAGAGGTCGTTGGTGCCAATGGAGAGGAAGTCGGCGTGCTCGGCCAATTGTTCGGCCAGCAACGCGGCGGCCGGCACTTCGATCATCACCCCTAGTTGCGGGCGTTCGCTCAGGCCCAGCTCGCTGGCCAAGGTATCGAGGCGCTGGCGGATGTGCAGCAGTTCGTCGACCTCGGTCACCATCGGCAGCAGGATTCGGCAGCGCTGCAGCGGACGGGTTTGCAGCAAGGCCCGCAATTGCTGGTCGAGCAGTTCCGGTCGCAACTGGGCCAGGCGAATGCCGCGCAGGCCCAGCACCGGGTTGGCTTCGGCCGGCAGCGGCAGGTAATCCAACTGCTTGTCGCCGCCGACGTCGATGGTGCGGATGATCACCGGCTTGTCGCCCATGGCATCGAGTACGGCTTGATAGGCCTGGCGTTGCTCTTCTTCGTCGGGTGCGGTGTGACGGTCGACGAAGAGGAATTCAGTGCGCAACAAGCCAACCCCGTCGGCACCGCTTGCCAGTGCCTGGGCCGCATCGCTACGGGAGGCGACATTGGCCGCCACTTCTATATTCACGCCGTCACGGGTATGCGCCGATGTGTGGGCGAGGGCCTCTTGTTGGGCGTGTTGGGTCGCTCGCCGCCGTTGTTCTTGCTGCACCTGGGCCAGGCGCTCGGCGGTTGGCGCGAGTTCGAGGCGGCCGCCGTCGGCATCCAGCACCACCGATTGCCCCGGCGTCTGTACCAGCAGTGCATCGCCCAGCGCCACCAGGCACGGCAGGCCTTTGCCTCGGGCCAGGATCGCCACATGGGAGGTTGCCCCGCCCTCAACCATGCACACACCGGCCACGCCTTGAGCGCAGAGTTGCAGCAGCTCCGACGGAGTTAGCTCCTGCGCGGCAACGATGGCGCCCGCGGGCACGTCGAATTGCCAGGCCTCGCCCAACAGCACGCGCAAGACCCGCTGGCGCAGATCGCGTAAATCATTGGCGCGCTCGGCCAGCAGCGTGCTGCCCAGTTGCTGCAGCACCTTGCACTGCACGTCGATGGAGCGGCTCCAGGCGTGGCTCGCGGCACTGCCCTGGTCGATGGCAAGGTGCGCGGCGTCGAGCAAGATCGGGTCTTCCAGCAGCGCCAGATGGGCGCTGAAAATCGCTTCTTCGTCGCGATGGCGACGGGCCTTGGCGTTTTCCAGGGTGAGCTGGATTTCGCGACGAACGTGCCCCAAGGCACTGTTCAACTGCTGCCGTTGTTCTTCGACGTTGTGGCGGCCAGCGTCCTCGGGCAATTGAATGCCATCGAGCCGAACCAGCGGCCCAGCCACCAGACCGGGGGCCGCACACACACCATGCAGCACGCCGGCTTCGGCGCTACGGTGCTGGGCTTTTACCGCAGGCGCCACGGCGTGGGCTTCTTCAGCCAGGGCTGTGGATAACGTGCTCAGCAGGGCGTGCAACGCCGCCTCGGCATCGCTGCCCCGGCAACTGACGTGCACCTCTGCCTGCTCGGTAATGGCCAGGCCCATCATTCCCATCACGCTGTCGCAGGATGCCGTTTTGCCTTGGAAATGCAGCTGCGAACGGCTCTTGAAACCCTGGGCGGTCTGACGAATCAACGCCGCCGGGCGGGCGTGCAGGCCTCCGCGATGGGCGATGCGCACCTGACCGAAAACTTCGATGCCAACGGCCTGTTCTTCGTCTTGCGTCTCAGCCGGGGTCTTGGCGACGACGTGCAACAGCGGCTCGCCGACCTTCACCCCTTTGAGGGTGATAGGCCGCGCCTGGAAGTGCTCGCCGTTGGTGATGACCAACAGGCTGACCAGGCTCTTGCAGCGCAGTGCCACCTTGTCTACGTCGTAACGCAGCAGCGGCTGGCCGTTGCTGACCCGCGCACCTTCCTTGACCAGCATGGAAAAACCCTCGCCTTGCAGCTCGACCGTGTCCAGGCCCAGGTGCAGCAGCAGTTCGGCGCCGTTGTCGGCGCGCAGGGTCACGGCGTGGCCGCTGCGGGCGACGTGGATCACTTCGCCGGCACAGGGCGCGTAGAGGGTGTCGTTCAGCGGGTCGATGGCGATTCCGTCGCCCATCGCGCCGCTGGCGAACACCGCGTCCGGGACATTGGCGAGGGTGAGCACCGGGCCGCTGAGCGGGGCGCTGAGGATCAGCTCTTTATTATTGTTGGGCATGGGGCGCTCTCATCAGACTCTTTTATTGAAAGAAAGCCGTTGGCTCAGTGCGTACGGGTGACCTTGCTCAAGTGCCTTGGTTGGTCCGGGTCCAGTCCTCGGGCCACGGCCAGACTCGCGGCCATGCCGTAGAAGCTCTGGATGGCCAGAATCGGGTCCAGGGCCGGGTGTCCGGCGCGGGTCAGCGTCAGGTCGCGTTCGGCGATGTCATCCGGCGCCGCCAGCAGTACCCGGGCGCCGCGCTGGCGCATGTCCGCGGCCAGGCTCAACACCCCGGCCTGCTCGGCACCGCGCGGGGCGAACACCAGCAGCGGGTAGTCGGCATCGATCAGCGCCATCGGCCCGTGGCGGACTTCGGCGCTGCTGAAGGCTTCGGCCTGGATCGCCGAGGTTTCCTTGAACTTGAGCGCCGCTTCCTGGGCGATGGCGAACCCGGCGCCCCGGCCGATCACCATCAACCGCTGGCAGTTGCGCAGGGCTTCGACGGCAACGTTCCAGTCCTGACGGGCGGCATCGCGCAAACCTTCGGGCAGGGCATTGCCCGCTTCGAGCAACTCGGCGTCGTCCTTCCAATGGGCTACCAGTCGCGCACTGGCGCTGAGGGTGGCGATGAAACTCTTGGTGGCGGCGACGCTGCTTTCGACGCCGGCGCACAACGGCACGCTGAATTCACACGCCGCTTCCAGCGGTGAGTCGGCAGCATTGACCAAGGCCACGCTCAAGGCGCCGCGCTTGCGCAGCAGACGCAGGCTGTCGACCAGGTCCGGGCTCTGTCCCGACTGGGAAAATGCAAAGGCCACCTGGCCGCTGACCTTGAGCGGCGCCTGCTGCATGGTCACCACCGACATTGGCAGCGAGGCCACCGGGATGCCCAATAGCTGCATGGTCAGGTAGGCGAAGTAGCTGGCGGCGTGGTCGGAACTGCCCCGCGCCACAGTCATCGCCACTTGCGGCGGTTGACGGCGCAGGCGTCCGGCGATTTCCACCAGCGCCGGGTCCAACTGTTGCAACTGACGCTCGACGGCTTCGAAAGCGCTCAGGGCCTCTTCAAGCATTTTGCAAGTCAATGGCTTCTCCTTCGACCATCACGTCGGTCAGCGTCAGGGAACGGTCCAGGCGCACGCAGTCGGCCCAGGCACCGGGTTGCAGGCGTCCGCGCTCGGGCAGGCCGAGGTAGTCGGCAGGGAATTGGGACAGGCGTTGCGAGGCTTCGCCGATGGGCAGGCCGATCTTCACCAGGTTGCGCAAGGCCTGGTCCATGGTCAGGGTGCTGCCGGCCAGGGTGCCGTCGGCCAGCCGAACGCCGCCCAGGCACTTGGTCACGGTGTGGCTGCCCAGCTTGTACTCGCCATCGGGCATGCCGGCGGCGGCGGTGGAGTCGGTCACGCAATACAGGCACGGGATCGAACGCAGGGCCACGCGCATGGCGCCGGGGTGCACATGCAGCAAGTCCGGGATCAGCTCGGCGTATTGCGCATGGGCCAGCGCCGCGCCGACGATGCCCGGTTCGCGGTGGTGCAGCGGGCTCATGGCGTTATACAGATGGGTGAAACTGCTGGCCCCGGCGGCCAGCGCGGCGACGCCTTCCTCGTAGCTGCCCAGGGTGTGGCCGATCTGCATGCGCACACCTCGGGCGCTGAGCGTACGAATCAGGGCGTCGTGGCCGGCGATTTCCGGGGCAATGGTGATCACCCTGATCGGTGCCAGGGCCAGGTAACTCTCCACCTCGGCCAGCAGCGCGGTGTGGGCGAAATTCGGTTGGGCGCCCAGTTTGCCCGGGTTGATGTAAGGGCCTTCCAGGTGTACGCCGAGAACCCGGGCGTTGCCGCGCTGGCGCTGCTCACAAAACTCGCCGAGGGCCTTGAGCACGCTGGCGATCTCGTCGCTGGGCGCGGTCATGGTGGTCGCCAGCAACGACGTCGTGCCGAAACGCACATGGGTGCGGGCGATGGTTTCGAACGCCAGGGCGCCTTGCATGATGTCCATGCCGCCACCGCCATGGACGTGCAGGTCGATGAAACCGGGCAGCAAATAGGGCAGGTCATTGCTCGCCGGATCGCAGGGTTGGCCATCGATGGCCACGATCTTGCCGTGTTCATGGATCAGGTGGCCGCGAACCCAGCCGTTGGAGGTGAGGATGTTGTCTTCGGACATGGGCACTCTCTAGTCGTCTAACGCCGCAGCTCTGCGACAAAGTCGTAGTAGTCGTTGCGGCAATAGGTGTCGGTGACTTCGATGGGGGTGTTGTCTTCCAGGTAGCCGACCCGGGTCATCAGCAACATCGCGGTGCCGGGGGCGATGCCCACCAGGGCGGCGAATTCGTCCGAGGCGTTGATGGCCTGGATGTGTTGCAGCGCGCGCACCACCGGCTTGCCGATGCCGTCGAGGAATTCATAGAGCGAATCGCCCACCGCTTGTGGCTTGGGGATGATGCTGGCGGGCAGGGTGCTCATTTCGATGGCCATGACCGTGTCGTCAGCCTTGCGCAGGCGCTTGAGCCGCGCAACCTTGTCGGTGGGTGACAGGCCCAGGCGGATCAGTTCTTCGTGGGTTGGCGGGGTGATTTCCCGCTCCAGCCATTGCGAACCCGGCACGAAGCCCTTGAGCCGCAGCATCTCGCTGAAGCAGCTGAGGCGTGACAGCGGTTGTTCCAGGCGTGGGGTAATGAACGTGCCCGAGCCCTGGTTGCGGCGGATCAGGCCTTGTTCGAACAGCACTTCCAGCGCTTTGCGGGCGGTGACTCGGGAAATGCCCAATTGCTCACTTAAGCTGCGTTCGGATGGCATCGCTTGCTCGGCTTTCCACTGGCCGGCGTGGATGGCGGTTTCCAGGTTGCGGGCCAGTTGCAGGTAGAGCGGGGTGGGTTGGGTGTCGTCGGGGCGTAGGGCCAGGATGTCGTTCATTTGTTTGTCCGATGCGGTTTTGTAGGCGTTGTCGCTCGGTGAGTTGCGGTTGAAGCTAATACCACTTGAATACCATGTCAACGCTGGTTCTGGTGGGTTACGAGTGTTTATGGGGTGTTTTTAGAGGGGTTGTTTGAAGTGGTATTAGGGTGGTGGGGATAGTGCGTGAAATTACTTGCTTTGGGCTGGGGGGTTAGAGGTCAGTGGTATGCATGGGGCGCGGGTTTTGAAATTTGATATTTATTTTTGTGGTGACCGGCGGTGGTTTGTTTTGTGTGTATATCCGTTGCTGCGGTAACGGCCACTTAGGGTTCCGCCCTTACGGCGGGTCACTTTTGAGAAGCGCAAAAGTAACCAAAACGCTTTTGCCCCACCACTCGGTGCCTCGCCTAGGCTCGGCATGCCCGAACGCAGGCATTGCTCCGTGGGCCCGCCGCGAAGGGCCATCCATGGCCCAGCGCGGCTACCTCGGCATCCATGCCGAGGTGCCCACTGCGCAATACCTGCGTTCGGCCAGCGTGGTTAACGGGGCGCCGAGGTCAACGTCCACCCCACCACGAGGCGGCCTGATAGCCGGCCTGGCGCACCCAGTCGTACACCCGTCAGATCTGTGGGAGCAAAGCTTGCTCGCGAGGCGGCCTGACTGCCGACCTGGCTCTCCCGGTCGTACTCCGATTCCCCTATGGGAGCGGGCTTGCTCGCGAAGGCGGCATAACAGCCAACGAGGATGTTGAATGTACTGGCCTCTTCGCGAGCAAGCCCGCTCCCACAGGAGAAACGCGGTCCCACCAAGAACCAGGTCGGCTGTCAGGCCGCCTCGCGGCGGACGTAGATTTTGGCGCCCCGTTAACCACGATGGCCGAACGCAGGTATTGCGGAGTGGGCATCCCGGCATGGATGCCGGGATAGCCGCGCTGGGCCATGGATGGCCCTTCGCGGCGGGCCCACGGAGCAATGCCGGAGTGAGGGCACACCGAGCCTAGGCGAGGTGCCGAGTGGTGGGGCATGAGCGCTTTGGTTACTTTCGCGCTTTTCGAAAGTGACCCGCCGTAAGGGCCATCCCTTTCAAGGTCTTAGGTAAAATCCCCTGAAGTTTCTATCAGGGATACCCGAACGATGTGGGCCGATGTTCTGGAGCGTTTCGAGAAAAAAGCACCTGCCAGCGTTATGGCCAAATTGGCGTTGGAGCACGCTATTGCCCCTGAGTGGGTCGATCAGGTCTTCGAAGAACATCGGCAACGGCAGTATTCTCGTGAGCTACTGTTCTCGACCATCATCAAGCTGATGTCCCTTGTTTCATTGGGCTTGAAGCCGTCCTTCACGCCGCCGCGCGGCAACTGGAAGATCTTCCTGTCAGCCTGGCGGCCCTCTACGACAAGATCAGTCGTACCGAGCCAGCTTTGTTGCGCGCCCTGGTCACGGGCTGTGCGCAGCGCCTGGCTCCAACCATCAGGAGTTGGGTTGCACGACGATGTTGTCGGGTTGGCAGGTTCGGGTGGTGGACGGTAATCACTTGGCATCCACTGAGAAACGACTGGGGCTTTACGCCACGAGCGCGGCGCCGCTCGGCCCGGGTTTTCGGTGGTTGTCTACGACCCCGACCTGGATCAAGTCATCGACCTGCAGGCATGTGAAGATGCCTACGCAAGCGAGCGTGTTTGTGTGCTGCCTCTATTGGCCAATGCCGAGCCGGGCCAGGTGTGGCTGGCTGATCGACTCTATTGCACGCTCCCGGTCATGGAGGCTTGCGAACAGGTCCAAACCTCCTTTGTCATTCGTCAACAAGCCAAGCATCCACGCTTGATTCAAGAGGGTCATTGGCAAGAACCCGTGCCTGTGGACGCGGGCACTGTGCGTGAGCAGATCATTCAGGTCAGAGGCGGTTATCAGTGTCGGCGTGTCGAACTGACGCTTCATTCGCCAACAGACTCGGGTGACAGCAGCTTGATGTTCTGGAGCAACCTGCCTGAAGGCGTCAGCGCGCAGCAGATCGCGGAACTCTATCGCCGCCGCTGGAGCATTGAAGGCATGTTCCAGCGACTGGAAACAATCCTGGAAAGTGAAATCGAAACCCTTGGTAGCCCAAAGGCTGCATTGCTCGGGTTCACTACTGCGGTGTTGGCCTACAACGTCCTGGCCGTACTCAAACGAAGCGTCGAGCAAGCCCATCAGGCTTCCCAGCCTGACGGCTGGGAAGCCTCAACCTATCACTTGGCGGTTCAGGTCCGGAGTGGTTATGAAGGCCTGCAAATTGCGCTGCCCTCGGAATGTTTTCCCGTCATACCTCTGGAAAAACTGGCCCAGCGCTTGTTGGAACTGGCCAGAAACATCCAACCAAAACAAGTTGCGAAAAATCCCCGGGGCCCCAAGGTGCCTAAACCCAAAACATGGGTACAAGGCACTGCGGTGCATGCACATGTTTCAACGGACCGAGTAATCAAGGCCGCCAAAACTAAAAGACCTTGAAAGGGATGGCCGTAAGGGCGGAACCCTAAGTCGCCGTTACCGCAGCAATGGATATGTACCCAATCCCATCCAAAAAAAGCCTATCTGAAATTTGTGCGAAACATCCCTGATCAGATGGGTGGTCTGTCAGACGCACCGAAGTTTCCGACATGTTTTTAAGGTTGTCCCTCGGAAGTGAGAGCTCTAGCCTCAGGGTGTCGCTGCCAACTCAGCGACCGGGTTTGACCGTCCGAAAAAAATCAAGGGGCAACAGGCCCGGACGTTTTGTCCTGGGCTCCATTAGATAAAAGGAGCTTCCATTGAAAAACAATTCTGACATCCCTAAACCCGCCTCCACCTTCCCCTACGGCGACTACGCCCCCGACAAGCTGAAAGAAGCCGCCGACCGTGCGATGGACCATTACCTCAAGCCCGACGGCAGCGAACCAGAACCCCAACCCTCGACGCAGTTATTCACCGTATCGGACAACGTCGATACCGAAGCCCTGCTAGCCAACCTCAGCGAAACCCTGGCCTCGGCCAATGCGATGCTCAGCGACCTTGCTTTCGATCTGGAAGGCTCGCGGCGGCACGTGTTGTTGGGAGTGGCGCAGATCATTGAATTAGGGACGTTGTTGGCGAACAAGGCTTTGGACCGGGTAGAGCTTCGGACCTGATGCAAGTAAGTGCCGGCCTCATCGCGAGCAGGCTCGCTCCCACAAGGGACGGGTGTCGACCACAAGTTCTGTGAGCACCACAAATCCACTGTGGGAGCGAGCCTGCTCGCGATAAATCGAAAGACGAATACAAAAATCCCGGCAGAGCACTGAACCTGTGGCGAGCAAGCCCCAAGTGACAACATCAGCCACCCTGCACGGCAGATGGCATGGGCTTGAAAACTATTGATGGCGGTTCTCGAGGCGGCAAACCTCTTTTTCTATGCCGATGCATTCGACCGGTTCGCCCACGCCTTTCTCGAAACGACGGGCGTTCATCAGCAGGCCTCCTTTGATGCCACCGATGAACGCGAAGGCGCCTTCACGTCCGCCTGTGTTACGTCCTGACAAGTCCACGGCCACGCTGTTGGGCCTGACTTCATATACCCAGCCGCCGTTTTGCGCTTGGGCGATGGCCCAGATCTTGGCATCGGTATAGTCGCGAAACGCGACAACGGCCGAGTTGGTAAAAACGGACGACTCTGGATCACTCGCCAATCTCAAGTTCGGTACCTGCGAATTCCAGGCCCGTAATCCTTGGGCAAGTGCATCCGCCCCTTGTACGGAGTTGATTATTGAAGAGCCGACTGCCCAGAGGGACTGCTTACTCGTTACCCAGGCCAGACCTTCCGGGGGCGTGATCCGGCTCCAATCGATGCTCACCGCCGCGACCTCCAATGGGCTTTCATGGCCCGTCGGTTCGCGGTAGTTCGGGTTCGGCTCACAATCGGCAAGGTTGTCTTTCTTGCATGCTTGCTTGATGAACTGGCGCTTGACGCCTCCCGGAAAGCTGATTTCCTGCTCACTGACAGGTCCTCCCGACACATCCTGATCGATACCATGGGGGGCTTTGATCTCATACACCCACTCCTTGGCGAAACGTTGGGCGAGCCCCTGGTCGCGGGTTGTACTGCTGTAGACCGATTTACCTGCGCCAGCCCCGTGGCTCCACCAGTCATACATCCACTCGATGACGGGGGAGCCTACGGCTTTGGGTAAAATCCCGTCCTGGAAGGCCCCGAGTCCCTGATCCGTCGTGTCCCCTCGATAGAGCGTGTTCATGTCGGTACGCCAATGCAACGATGGCTTGGTATCGCGGATCGGCACACTCGAATCCGCGGTAACCTGAAGCCAGGCGGTATACCACGGCTCCTCTTTTCCATCGGCTCCCCACGCGTCTGCGCTCGGTTGCCACACACCCGCCAACACCACCACCGCGACAGCTGTCGCCCGTATGAAATTGTTATTGGTTGTCATGATTTGATGTCTCATCTGGAACGGTGAAGCCCTGTCGAATCACATACGTCATGACTGCCTATGCTTCGACGTGACACATCTCACTTTGGATTCTGCGGGGGGCTGCTGGGCAGAGCCTCGACCTACCGCATCAGTTCTGAGAGTAGATCAAGGCTGGGGGAGGGATTGCGTTGCGGTGCCTGGACTTGTAACAAAAGGCTGATAGCCACCGACTTTTGTGGCGAGGGGATTTATCCCCGCTGGGCTGCGAAGCAGCCCTCAAGCCAGGTAATTCGGTGTGTCAGGCAGATTGAGTTGTTGGCTTAGGGGACTGCTGCGCAGTCCAGCGGGGATAAATCCCCTCGCCACAGGGAACTCATGTGTGGTCGAGTTCTACGGCCGGATCTCGATCATCGTCCCATCCGGCACCAGGTTCCAGACTTCGCGCATGTCCACGTTGCGCATGGCGATGCAGCCGTCGGTCCAGTCCAGCGTATGGAACAACTGTTCAGGGTTCTCTTCCGAATCCGGCGTGCCGTGGATCATGATCATGCCCCCCGGCTCCACGCCTTCGCGTCGGGCGCGGGCGGCGTCGCTGATGTTGGGGTAGGAAATGTGCATCGACAGGTAGAAACGGTCGCTGGTCTTGCGCCAGTCGATCCAGTAGAAACCCTCGGGGGTGCGCTTGTCGCCTTCGATCAGTTTGGGGCCTTTCTTGGCGCCCTTGCCCAGGGAAATACGATAGGTCTTGAGCGGCTTGCCGTCGTTGATCAATTGCAATTGATGGGCAGACTTGAGCACCAGCACTTTTTCGATGACTTTGCCGTTGTAGGTTCCCACGGCGGCGGCCTGGGACACAGCGGTGAACGACAAGCAGAACAGGACAAGCAACCAGCGCATTGAAACGATATCCCTAGAGGTGTCGCGGCTATATTGATTGGTATTTTCAGGTGTTGGCAGGCTGGGCCAGCGGTGGGATCGATTCGGATCGCACCGGGTAATCCTCGGCCCGGCGGTCAGCGTAGAAATATTCCAGGGTACGGCCCACCGTGCGGAAAGCCAGCTCGTCCCAGGGAATATCCGCTTCTTCGAACAATTTCACTTCCAGGCTCTCGGGCCCGGCGGCGAAATCCTCATCCACCAGTTCGGCGCGGAAGAATACATGTACCTGGCTGATATGCGGTACGTCAATCAGCGTATAGATGCTCAAGTTTCGCACCCGGGCGCAGGCCTCTTCGGCGGTTTCGCGCACGGCGGCCTGTTCGATGGTTTCTCCGTTTTCCATGAAGCCTGCCGGTAGCGTCCAATAACCGCGCCGCGGCTCGATGGCGCGCCGGCACAACAGGACTTTACTGCCCCAGGTCGGTACGCAGCCGGCCACTATATTGGGGTTCTGGTAATGGATGGTATGGCAGGTGTCGCAAACGAAGCGCAGGCGCGAGTCGCCTTCGGGTATGCGCTGGGTCACCGGGTTACCGCACTGGCTGCAGAATTTCATGCTTGGGTTCCTGAATGCTGCGCCTATCTTGGCGTGCGTGGGCCGGTGCGGCAAGTTGTCGTTTCGCGACACGACGCGGTGCGGGGCTTGGGCCGCTTGAATGATTGGTGCATGATGCAAGGTAGCGAATAAATCGAGAAGTCTCATGCTGGACGAGCTACTGCATCGAGTAAGCAACCATACCCCGCAAGACCTGCAGGCCGACCGACGTTTCCCTGAAGCCGCGGTGCTGGTGCCGATCACCCGCAGCGATGAACCGGAGTTGGTCCTGACCCTGCGCGCCAGCGGGCTCTCGACCCATGGCGGCGAGGTGGCCTTTCCTGGCGGGCGCCGCGACCCGGAAGACCCCGACCTGATCTTCACCGCCCTGCGCGAGGCCGAGGAAGAAATCGGCCTGCCTCCTGGCCTGGTGGAAGTGATCGGCCCCCTCAGCCCGTTGATTTCGCTGCATGGCATCAAGGTCACGCCCTATGTCGGGGTGATTCCGGACTACGTCGAATACCAGGCCAACGATGCCGAGATCGCCGCGGTGTTCAGCGTGCCGCTGGAGTTTTTTCGCAAGGACCCGCGCGAACACACGCATCGTATCGATTACCAGGGCCGCAGTTGGTACGTACCCAGCTATCGTTTTGGCGAATACAAGATCTGGGGCCTGACAGCGATCATGATCGTCGAACTGGTCAACCTGCTGTACGACGCCGATATCGACCTGCACACGCCACCCAAAAGCTACATCAATACCTGATGACCCGAGGATCCTCATGAAATACCGCCTGGGCGATGCCCGTGTCGAAACCCACCCACAGAGCTGGGTCGCGCCCAACGCCACGCTGGTGGGCAAGGTTCGCCTCGAAGAGGGCGCCAATGTCTGGTTCAACGCCGTCCTGCGCGGCGACAACGAACTGATCCTGATCGGCAAGCACAGCAACGTGCAGGACGGCACGGTGATGCACACCGACATGGGCTATCCGCTGACCATCGGCACCGGCGTGACCATCGGCCACAACGCCATGCTCCATGGCTGTACGGTGGGCGACTACAGCCTTATCGGCATCAACGCGGTGATTCTCAACGGCGCGAAGATCGGCAAGAACTGCATCATTGGCGCCAACTCGCTGATTGGTGAGGGCAAGGAGATCCCCGACGGCTCGCTGGTGATGGGCTCGCCTGGCAAGGTCGTGCGGGAATTGACCGAGGCCCAGAAGAAAATGCTCGAAGCCAGCGCGGCTCACTACGTCCACAACGCGCAGCGCTACGCCCGCGACCTCGCCGAGCAAGAACAATGACCCCGTCCGAACGCCCGGTTCGCTCGCCCTGTGTGAACGTCTGCGCGCTGGACGATGACGACGTCTGCACCGGTTGCCAGCGCACCGTGGCGGAAATCACCCGATGGAGCCGGATGGATAACGAGGAACGGCGCAGTGTCTTGGCGTTGTGTCATGAGCGGGCCAAGAGCAGTGGGCTGGTGTGGATGTTGCCGGCCAGGCGCTGATGCCGGATATGCAACACAACCCCCTTGTGGCAGAGGATTGATCTGTGGCGAGGGGATAAATCCCCTCGCCACAAGAGCATATTCACCAGGCTTCAATGTGTTCGCCCCAACCACCGATCCACCCCCACCACCGCCAACGCAATCCCGACAAACCCCGCCAAGATCCCCCCGGCATTGATGAACACCTGTGGATAACCCAGGTTCGCCACATCAATGAAAGGGTAGGGGTAGGCCGCCAACAGATCCCCGCGCAGCAGGACATAGGCGAAATACACCAAGGGATAGATCATCCACAGCCCGATGTGGCCCAGGCGCAAGGTGCCTTTGGGCACATACAGCCACCAATAGACGATGTACAGCAGCGGCATCACGTCGTGCAGCAACTCGTCGGCCACGAACTGCCAGCCTTCGGGCTGCCATAGATGCCGCAACAGCAGGTTATAGGCCAGGCTGACCAGGGCGATGCTCACGGCGATACCACTACGCACGCTGGGCCACAGAAACCAGCGACGGGCTGGGGATTGGCGCGGGTTCAGTTCCCAGGTCAATACCACTGCCACCAAGGTGTTGGTCAGCACCGTGAAAAAACTGAAGAAGTTCACCAACCCGCCCAGCAGGCTCGCGTCCAGCTCCCATCGGCCGAGCAGGATCAGGTACAACTGGATGCTCAAACCCGTCCAGCCGAGCACTGCCGCCACCGCCACGAGCCGCGCGGGACGACGCAGATCGATATCCACGGTTCAGACCGGCCGCTTGGTACGCATCAACTTGATGTACAGGCGCTCGACCTTCTCCCGCGCCCACGGCGTCTTGCGCAGGAAGGTCAGGCTCGACTTGATGCTCGGGTCGCTCTTGAAACAGCGGATGTCGATGCGTTCAGCCAAGCCCGACCATTCGTAATGCTGCACGAGGGCGTTGAGGATCTGCTCCAGCGTCACGCCGTGCAGCGGGTTGTTGTTGGGTTCGGTCATGGAAGGCCTTCGCATGCAAAAGATGTAAAGCCGCGCACCTTAGCCGAGGTGCCCTTGTGGTGGAAGCATAGCCTTCAACATGGCCGCCAGAGCCCGACGCGCACTGTTACCGAATCCGAGATGATTCATGTCAACAAAAGCCCTTTCTCTATCGAGAACAGGACATTATCCTTGCGCCGCCTGCTGAAACGCTTCTGCGCCGTTAGGTGAAGCCTCTGCGTCCAGCTCCTGCTGGAAGATCAAAGATTTTTTTATACCTGATGTCCAGGCTCTGAAAGACAGCGCTGTCTTTACCGACGAGACCTGTGGGGGCGAGCCTGCTCGCGATTGCGATTTCACATCCAGCCACGATGTCGACTGCCAGACCGCAATCGCGAGCAGGCTCGCTCCCACAGGGATTTGCAATAACCGAATACCTTTGACTGAACCATGCCCCCTCAAGATCGTCATCTACAGTGACTACTTGCGCGGGACTCCTTAAAACGTCACGGAGAATCACACTATGAGCACTGAGGGTGCTTTGAGTCGAAGCCGTCTGCTACCGAGCCTGCTCGGCATTCTGCTTCTATTGATGGGCCTGGCCCTGTTGGCCGGGGGGGAGTCAAGCTGAGCACGCTTGGCGGCTCGTGGTATTACCTGCTGGCCGGTATCGGCCTGGCGCTGACCGGCGTACTGCTGATCATGGCCCGTCGCGCGGCCCTGGGCCTGTACGCGCTGGTATTGTTCGCCAGCACCGTGTGGGCGTTGTGGGAAGTGGGCCTGGATTGGTGGCAACTGGTGCCGCGCCTGGCGCTGTTGTTCGCCCTGGGCATCGTCATGTTGCTGCCATGGTTCCGTCGCCCGCTGTTGAGCGCTGATGCCCCGGCCACGGGAACCCGCGCATTGGGCGCCGCCGTGGTCATCGCCGGTATCGCCGCACTGGCCAGCCAGTTCACCAACCCGGGCGAGATCAAGGGCCAACTGGACCGCGACAGCGTGCCGGGCATGACCAACACCGCCCCGGCCATGCCCGATGGCGACTGGAACTCCTACGGCCGTAGCGCCCATGGCGACCGTTATTCGCCGCTGGCGCAGATCACCCCCGAGAACGTCAGCAAACTGGTGCCGGCCTGGACCTATCGCACCGGCGACCTGCCGGGGCCGAACGACCCGGGCGAGACCACCGCGGAAAACACCCCGCTGAAGGTCAACGGCATGCTCTACGTGTGCACGCCCCACAGCCAGGTGATTGCCCTGGAGCCGGAAACCGGCAAGGAAATCTGGCGTTTCGATCCGAAGCTTTCCACCCAAAAAGCGGAAAACTTCAAGGGCTGGGCCCATATGACCTGCCGTGGCGTGACCTATCACGATGACGCGGTGTACGCCTCGGCCGAACAGAGCCCCACCGGCACCGCCAGCGCCACGCCGGCCAGCACCTCGTGCCCGCGGCGGATCTTCCTGCCGACCGCCGACACCCGTCTGATCGCCCTGAACGCCGACACCGGCAAGATGTGCGAAGACTTCGGCGACAAAGGCCAGGTCGACCTGACCGCCAACATCGGCGGCTTCACGGCCGGCGGTTACTACTCCACCTCGCCACCGGCGGTGACCCAGAACCTGGTAGTGATCGGCGGTCACGTCACCGATAACGTCTCCACCGACGAGCCAAGCGGTGTGATCCGCGCCTACGACGTCCACACCGGCAAGCTGGTGTGGAACTGGGACAGCGGCAACCCGGACGACACCACGCCGATTGCCGAGGGCAAGACCTACACCCGCAACTCGCCGAACATGTGGTCCATGTTCAGCGTCGATGAAAAACTCGGCATGCTCTACCTGCCGATGGGCAACCAGACCCCCGACCAGTTCGGTGGTAACCGCACGCCGGAATCGGAAAAATATTCCGCCGGCCTGACCGCCCTGGATATCGCCACCGGCAAGGTGCGCTGGTACTTCCAGTTCACCCACCACGACCTGTGGGACATGGACGTCGGCGGTCAACCGACCCTGCTGGACATGAAGACGGCCGATGGTGTGAAACCGGCTGTGTTGGCTTCCACCAAGCAAGGCAGCCTCTACGTGCTCGACCGCAGCAACGGCCAGCCGATCATCCCGATCAAGGAAATCCCGGTGCCGCAAGGCGCGGTGGAAGGCGACCACACTTCGCCGACCCAACCGATGTCCGACCTGAACTTCGTGCCGCCGGTCCTCAAGGAGCGGGACATGTGGGGCGTGACCCCGTTCGACCAGATGCTGTGCCGGATCGACTTCAAGTCGCTGCGCTATGACGGCATGTTCACCCCACCGTCGCTGCAAGGCTCGATCGTCTACCCGGGCAACTTCGGCGTGTTCGACTGGGGCGGCATTTCGGTTGACCCAGTGCGGCAGATCGCCTTCGTCAACCCGAGCTACATGGCGTTCAAGTCGAAACTGGTACCGGCGGCCGAAGTGGCTGGCGGCCCGGGTCGCAAGAGCGAAACCGAAGGCGTACAGCCGAACAAGGGCGCACCGTATGGCGTGATCCTCGAAGCGTTGCTCTCGCCCATGGGCCTGCCTTGCCAGGCACCGGCCTGGGGTTATGTCGCGGCAGTGGACCTGACCAACAACAAGACCCTGTGGAAGCACAAGAACGGCACCGTGCGTGACAGCTCGCCGGTGCCGATCCCGCTGAGCATGGGTGTACCGAGCCTGGGCGGCACCTTCACCACGGCCAGTGGCCTGGCGTTCCTCAGCGGCACCCTCGACCAGTACCTGCGTGCCTATGACGTGAAAAACGGCAAGCAACTGTGGGAAGGGCGCCTGCCCGCTGGCGCCCAGACCACGCCGATGACCTACACCGGCAAGGACGGCAAGCAGTACGTGCTGGTCGTTGCGGGTGGTCATGGTTCCCTGGGTACCAAGCAGGGTGACTATGTGATTGCGTACAAGCTGCCGGATTAAGCAAAACCGGCGCTCATGAAAAAGGCGACACCCTTGCGGGTGTCGCCTTTTTCTTTAGCCCGATGTCACCCCAAGTTAACTGTGGGAGCAAAGCTTGCTCGCGATGCTGGCGCCCTGGTCTTCAGGTGGACCGCGTTATCGTTCATCGCGGGCAAGCCTTGCTCCCACAGATCTCCATGAGGCAAGCAGATACTGCTTACAACTCGATCTTCACCGCCTGGGAAGCCCGGGTCGCCTTGGCACGGGCCGCTTCGATGGACTCATCACGGGCCAGGGCCACGCCCAGGCGGCGCTGGCCGTTGACTTCCGGTTTGCCGAACAGGCGCAGGGCAGTGTCCGGTTCGCTCAGGGCGGCGCCGAGGTTGGCGAAAGCGGTCTGGGTCGACTGGCCTTCCACCAGGATCACCGCCGACGCCGAGGGGCCGAACTGGCGGATCAATGGGATCGGCAAGCCGAGAATGGCCCGGGCGTGCAGGGCAAACTGCGACAGGTCCTGGGAAATCAGCGTCACCAGGCCGGTGTCGTGGGGGCGCGGCGAGACTTCGCTGAACCACACCTGGTCACCCTTGATGAACAGCTCGACGCCAAACAGACCGCGACCACCCAGGGCCTCGGTCACTGCCTTGGCCACGCGCTCGGATTCGGCCAGGGCCACCGGGCTCATGGCCTGGGGTTGCCAGGATTCCTGATAGTCGCCCTTTTCCTGACGGTGGCCGACCGGTGCGCAGAAGGTGGTGCCGCCGACGTGGCGCACGGTGAGCAAGGTGATTTCATAATCGAAATCGATGAAACCTTCGATGATCACCCGACCCTTGCCGGCACGGCCGCCTTCCTGGGCGTAGTCCCAGGCTTTCTGCACGTCATCGGCACTGCGCAGCAGGCTCTGGCCCTTGCCCGAGGAACTCATCACCGGCTTGACCACGCAGGGAAAACCCAGGGTTTCCACGGCCTTGCGGTAGTCTTCCACGGTGTCGGCGAAGAAGTATGGCGAGGTCGGCAGGCCCAACTCTTCGGCGGCCAGGCGCCGGATGCCTTCGCGGTTCATGGTCAGTTGCGCGGCGCGGGCGGTAGGGATCACGGTGAAGCCTTCGGCTTCCAGTTCCACCAGGGTGGCGGTGGCGATGGCTTCGATTTCCGGCACGATGAAATGCGGCTTCTCGGCCTCGATGACCGCGCGCAGGGCAGCGCCGTCGAGCATGTTGATCACATGGCTGCGGTGGGCCACTTGCATGGCCGGCGCGTTGGCGTAGCGATCCACGGCAATCACCTCGACGCCCAGGCGCTGCAGTTCGATTACCACTTCCTTGCCCAGCTCACCGCTGCCACACAACAAAACGCGGGTCGCGGTGGGCGACAATGGGGTTCCGATACGGGTCATCTGAAGGTCCTCAAACAGGAGCGGATCATCGCGGGTTGCGCGCCGGGCGAGCTTCCCATGGGAGAAAGCGCGGCATTTTACATGAACCGCGGGGTTTGGCTTCAGCCGGCGACGGTTTGCTTGCGTAAACGCCAGGCCATGATCAACCAGACGACCGTGACTCCGGCGAATTTCGAGGCCAGGGCGGTGATCACCACGGGCGGTGTCAGGGCGTCGATCAGGCCGAAGAAGATAAAGGTGTCCAGGGGGATACTCAGGGCCGAACTGATCCACAGTCGATCATGCAGCGGACGCTTGGTAATGGTGAACACCAGCCAGTCGATGCACTCGGACACCGCAAACGCGGTGGCGCTGGCCAGGGCGATGGTTGGGTCCGAGGTGACATAGGACAACCCCAGCGCCACCAGCATCGCCACGATGGCGCCATGGCCGAAACGGGTCTGCACCATGTCCCGCAGGATAAACACCAGCCCGCCCCAGGCCGACCAGATGATGTCCAGGTGCGGTGCGGCAGAGAACGCGAAGTTGATCAGCACGACGCTGGCGATGTAGGCGAGCAGGTAAAGCATGGGGCGGGTACCTGGTGATGACGGATAAGGTATTAAAGGACAGCGATACTCCCCTGTGGTGAGGGGATGTATCTGTGGCGAGGGGATTTATCCCCGCTGGGCTGCGCAGCAGCCCCCAGAACAGTCACCCCAATCTTTCTGATCCACCGAGTTGCCTGGTTTTAGGACTGCTGCGCAGCCCAGCGGGGATAAATCCCCCTCGCCACAGGAGGTTGACGGTGTCAGTGGATGAAGGGTACTTCAGCCATAAGCCGTCCCTCAATCCTCCTCACTGCCCTCCAGCTTCCAATACCCCACCGCTTTCACAAAGTCCTGGTCCAAGCCTTTCTCCTCCAACAACACCTTGCGAATCTGCCGCGATACCTTGCTCTCGGTCGCGACCCAGGCGTACAGCTTGCCACTGGGCATTTCCAATTGCTGCACGGTGGTCAACAGGCTGTCCCGGCGACCTTCGCGCAGTACCCAGATCACATGCACTTGCGCCGGGCTCTGGAGGATCTGCTGTTCGGCGCCGTTTTCCACTTCCACGACTACCAGCGCGCGCCGGTTGGGCGCCAGGCCTTCGAGGCGGCGGGCGATGGCGGGCAGGGCGGTTTCGTCGCCGATCAGCAGATAGCTGTCGAAGATGTCCGGCACGATCATCGAGCCCCGTGGCCCGCCGATATTGAGGTATTGCCCGGGCGCCGCCTGGGCCGCCCAGGTCGCGGCAGGGCCGTCGCCGTGGAGCACGAAATCGATGTCCAGCTCCAGGGTGTCCAGGTCGTAGCGGCGCGGGGTGTAGTCGCGCATCTCGGGCATCGGGCCCTGGGCTTTACCTGCGCCGGGGTTGAAGTTTTCCAGGGCGGCGTGTTCCTCGGCGTTCTGCGGGAACATCAACTTCACGTGATCGTCCGTGCCCAGGCTGACAAAACCGGCCAGTTCCGGCCCGCCGACGGTGATGCGGCGCATGCGTGGGGTCAGGTCCTGTACCCGCAACACTTGCAAGCGACGGCGTTTGATCTCGTGGGTGACGCGGTGAATGGTGTTTGGATCGACTTCGGTCATTGGCTTGACTCCGAGACAGGTGGACGGTCAGGGCCGTCGGTGATGGCTTTGGCGGTGGCGTCGAGCAGATCGCGCACCCGCTGGATTTCTTCCGGGCTCCAGTGGCCATGGTGCTTTTGCAGCGCATGGCGCAGGTTATACACCGCTTCATGGATTTCCGGGGGACGATTGTGGCCGCGCAATGTGCGCTTGCTGATTTCAATGCGTGTACGCACCTCATCCAGCGTTTCGGCCTGGTCCTCAAGGGATAGACGTCCGGCATCGGTCACGCTGTAGCACTTTTTTCCGTCTTCGAGGCCGCAACTGATCATTGCGTTCATTTCCAGGAAGGTCAGGGTCGGATAGATCACCCCGGGGCTGGGGCTGTAGGCGCCGTCGAACATGTTCTCGATCCGGCGGATCAGGTCATAGCCGTGGCACGGCTGTTCGGCAATCAGCGCCAGCAGCAACACCTTCAAATCACCGGGGGCGAAGACCCGGGGGGCCCGGCTGCCACGCGAGCCTGTAGGGCGTCGTTCGAAACCGTCATATTCACGTTTGGAGGAAGAATCGGAATGAGAATAAAGGGCGTTCATATGCTGTCTCCGTTCTGCATATAGATAGCACTCAGATATATCTTGAATAAAAGATATATCTTTTGACTTGATGGTTTTTTGCAAACTAAGATATATCTTTATTTCGCGGCGGGTTATTTGGGTTCAGGGAAAGACCTTACATGAATACTCAATGTATGCGAGGTGCGGTTGCATACATTTGTAATGATTAAAAGCGTGTCAGCTTAAAATGTGGGCTGTTTCTGACAGCTGAACTTAAGTTTTATCGATATCGGGGTATTTTTCGCTCTTCTGCGTGCTGGCTTTACTACAAGCCTATAGGAAATTGCCTGCTTTTTTTTAGTTAAAGAGCGCCGATCATGCTCGGCGTTGGAGGGACAGGCCAAGTTGCTGTTGGTCTGCAATTTCAATCATTTCTCTTTATTGCTAAGAACAGGTGTTAACAACATGCTCAAACAACTTGTATCCGTTACTGCTCTGGCCGTCGCTGCCGTGAGTTCTTCGCTGGCCTTCGCTGCCGCCGATGCACGCTCGTCCATCCACATCACGGCGAACATCCCGACCCAGCAGTTCCATGTGCAGCCGCGCAACCCGGACTTCGGTAAAGATGAAACCATGAGCTACAACACGGTCAGCGGTACTTTGACTTCGTTGCGCCAGACCTATGATGTGAAAAACACCGAAGGTTCGGTAAACGCTTATATCGAAGGCGGCCCGGCTGCACTGTACAACGGTAGCGACGCCATCGCCCTGACCACCGCCTTCAACGGCGTCACCCTGACCGCCACGCCTCAGGAAGTGGTGGACGATGCAACCTCCACCCCGGGCACCCAGGCTGACATGACCATCGTCGCGGCCAAGCCTCTGGCTACCCAGAACGGCCTGTACACCGCCGACATGACCGTCATCTTCGACGCCGTGCCTCGCCCGTAAGGCCATTCGTTGCCCGGTGAGTTTCACCTCACCTCCACGGGCATGCCGCAGGCCGACCTGTTCTCCCCCAACGGGTCGGCCCGCACCTGAACGCCCTGATAGCTCGCTGATTAGAGAGTCCGTTGATGTTTTCGATAACACCCATCGCGGGTGCGCTCGCGCTGTTGTTGTGCGCGAACGCATTGGCCGCCCCGGCCGCCCCCGGTACCACTCCCAGAAGCCTGTTGTCCCAGGCCAAGGGCCTGCCGGCGGAGTTTGAAGCGCACTTCTTCGATGTTCCCCTTGCGGTTCGTGTTGAACTCAACCAACAGTACCTGGGTGAAGCCATGGTGGTCTTGACCCGCGATGATCGCATTACCCTGCTGGAGTTTACCGACACGCAAGACAGTTCGATAAAGGCCATTGACCGGGAGCTATGGGAGCAACGACTCAAGCAAGGTCAAGCGCTGGGCGCTTGTGAAACCAATTGCACCGCGGGGCTGCTCGCCGTGCATTACAGTATCGAGAACTCCTTGGTGTCGATCCTCACTAAAGACGTCGAGCGCACCACCGAAACCAAGCGCTATCACGATCAACCGGAAGGCGGCAGCCTCGGCCTGATCTTCAATAACCAACTCAATCTAAACGGTGGCCAGGAGCAGGATACCGGCGGGCGCTATGGCCTCAACGCCAGTTCCAGCCTGGGCAACTGGAGCCAGTCGCTGGACCTCCAGCTTTCGCGCCTTGGCGGGCCGGATGACAAGCTCTACCACGCCGTCCATGAGCTCTATACCCAGCGCGAATTGGAAGGCCATTTCTTTCGCCTGGGCTATTTCACGCCCAGTTCCGATGGTTTGAATCGTCAGATCCGTTCGTTCGGCGCCAACCCGGACACCGCCCTTGGGGTGATGTTTGGCAGCTCCGACAGCCTGGCGATCGACAATCCAAAACCCAGCGTATACCCCATTTATGTCACCGCGAGCCGTCAGGCTTCGGTGGAGATTTATCGCAACGGCCTGTTGATCAACACACAGGCGGTCAGCGCCGGTTTGCAGAGCCTGGACACCCGACCCCTGCCCGGTGGTATCTATGAGGTGGAAGTGCGGCTGATCGAGGACGGGCAAACCACCGCCACCAGCCAGGAACTGGTCTACAAACCGAACAATTGGAGCAGCACCGAGGACCGCTGGCGCTACAACCTGTTCGCCGGTCGCGAAACCCGCCTGTGGAGCAACTGGGAAGACCAGCCCTCGGGTTTCAACACCGCGGGGCTCGGCGTCAACTACCTGCTACACCCACGGGTGATCCTCGGTGCCTCCACGCGCCAAGTGCAGGACAAGCTGCAAGTCGGCACCTCGATCGACTGGACGCTCGCCAGCAGTACCAGCCTGTACGCCAACGTCTACCAGACCCAGCAGTACGGCACCGGCATGGACCTGCAAGGCCTGTATAGCTATGGCCATGGCAGCATCGTCGCCAGCCACAACCGCAGTTGGCTCGACACCCGCAATACCTACGAGACCTTGCCGGACGGCACCCGTGTCCGTCAGCGCAACGTGTTCGTCGGCCATACCAGCAACTCGTCGCTGTCGGTCAACCATCGCTTGAGCAACAAGACTTCCGTCAACGCACGCCTGGCCTATAGCGAAGGCAATGTCCAAGGCACGGGCCTGGACCTTGGCTTGACCCAACGCGGCAAGCTGCGTGGCAGCGATGCCAACTGGCGGCTGTCGGTGTTCGACCGCCCCGGTACTTCGAGCACCAACGACCGGCGCAATCGCGGCGTGGACCTAAGCCTCAACGTGGCTTTGGGCGGGCCGGGCGAATACTGGTCGGGCACCATCGGCACCCGGACATCCCGGGAGGGCACGCGGGACAACAATGGGTCGCTGACCTATCGCCGCAACCTGGAGGATCACGTGTTGCAAAGCGTCTCCGCCACGGCGCTGGCCGACACCTACGGCGTAGGCCTGTCGGGCATCGCCAGCTTCATGACCGAGTCGATGTATGGCGACGGCTTCGTCCAGCGCTCGTCCTATAACGACAACCTCACCGGCGGCCTGAACCTGAGCAGCACCGTGGCCGTGGGCGGCCAGAAAGCGGCTTTCACCGGCCTGCCCCATGGGCGCGGCGCGGGCATGATCGTCGACGTGGACACCGACCTGGACGACGTCGTTTTGCGCGCCGACGACCTGACCGGCGGCAGCACCACCTTGCACCCGGGCCGCAACTTCGTGCCCATCACCGCCTACAGGAACAGCCTGGTGACCTTCGACTTCGAGGGCGTGCATCCACCGGCGGCGAACATCGAGCCTTCGCGCACCCGTTATCACCTGAACAAGGGCGGGGTGGACTACCGCAAGATCAGCGTGATGAAAACCGTGACCGTGCTCGGGCGCTTGCTGGACGAGCAGGGGCAACCGCTCAAAGGCCACCATGTGATCAACCATGCCAGCCGCGGTATCAGCGAAGTGGACGGGTTCTTTTCCATGGAGATGAACGCCGCCTCCCCGACCCTGGAAGTGCGTTACGGCAACGAGTTGTTCTGTCGGTTCCGCCTCGATCCGGACAACGCCAGCGTCGAGGGCGATGTGCTGATGATCGGTGACTTGCGCTGCACGCCGGACACCCTGGCCGATACCACGGGGGGCCGAGTCTGACAAGGCGAAACAGCGTTCGTGAAGCCCCCTTACTGGCTAATGCCTTTTTATCCAAGAAATACGATGACCCTGTGGCGAGGGAGCTTGCTCCCGCTGGACGCGCGAGCGTCCCCCTACGGTGTGATGGCTGAGATACAGGGGGCTGCTTCGCACCCCAGCGGGAGCAAGCTCCCCTCGCCACGGGTGTTCCGACGTTCTTAAGGCAGCGTTACACCCTTATTTGCAGTGATTTGTCTTGATGTATGAGGTTGTATCAATGAAACCCTTTTCGGTTGCAGTGCGCAGCGTGGTCTCGGTGTTGCTGCTTGCGTGTGTACCTATGGCCAATGCCTTGGAGCGGGATATCACCGCTGTATTCAGGCCTGACGCCTCGAAACCCCAGGAGAATACGTTTCTCAATACCACCCCAACCAGTGGTTACTGTGCGCAATATCCGGCGGAATGCAGAGCCGCAAAGATGTTCAGCATTCGGTTACCGCTGACTGCCGCTTCGGCCGGCCCGATTCAAGCCCTGCATGCAGATTATCGGCAAGGTGCGATGTTTAAAGTGCCTGCCAATTGGCGAGCGCTACAGGTCACCCATGCCGAGACGGGGGAGACGGAAACCGTTGAAGTGCGCTGGTCCGGTTTCGGTTCGCAATACGAGCTCTCCCATAACGCAATCGAGCTGGTGGGTGGCGGTGTGAGTCTCCTGAGGGCTCATCAGTTGTTATGGAGTTCCAGCTGGGTGTATGCCGCCTCTCCCTGCCAATACAGCGGCGTAGGGTCATATGGCTCGAAGATCTATACATTTTTCTGGAAGGCGCCGGTAGAAAGCTCATGCGCCAAAAAGGCCCAGTTCTTGATTCCAGGGCTCAGTTTTTCCTACCTGGATTTTGCTTATGAGCTACGCACCCCCAACCCTTTGAAAATGTCGTCCGGGCAATACACGGGGTCGCTGACGTATAGCGCCGGGCCAGGGCGGGACATCGACCTGGGCGATGTCATGCTGCCCAGCGATTCCGCGCTCACCCTCAATTTCAAGTTGACTGTCGAACACACCCTAAAGGTCGAAGTCCCCCCCGGTGGCAACCGCGTCGAACTGGTGCCTCAAGAGGGCTGGCAATCCTGGCTCAATAGCGGTCGCAAACCCACGCGACTGTTCCGCGACCAGCGCTTCCATATCTCCGCTTCTTCCCGTTTCAAGATGGCACTCGAATGCCAGTACATCAGCGGCAATACCTGCGCCATCGCCGAGACCGGCAGTGGCCATGCCGTGCCGGTGGACGTCAGCGTGACCCTGCCCGATGGCTTGACCGACGGCGCCGGGCAACCGGTCAACCGCCGCCGCTTATTGCGCGATGGCAGTGGCACCGAGCTGTTCCAGCCAGGTTTGTACGTTGATCGGCGCTCGGGAGCGCTGCATTTCGAGATTGCCCAGGGCAGCGTCGAAGCGATGCTCGACGGCGGCGCCACGACCTATACCGGTGACGTCACGGTGATCTGGGATTCACAAGTTTAAAGGCGTGGCTTGGCCCGTTCGAGCCGATTAGAGGGTGGGTATAGATGAAGCAGTTACCAGTGGCAGTGCAAGGCATGGTTTCAGTGATGTTGTGGGTCTGTGCATCGACGGCCAACGCCGTGAGCCAGGATGTCACAGCTATATTCAGGCCTGACCCGTCGAAGCCCGATGAGAATACTTTTCGCAACACCACGCCGGTCACGGGTTATTGCCAACTGTTTCCGGCGGTCTGCAACAGGGAAAAACTCTCCAGCATTCAACTGCCCATCGTCTCCGAGTCGGTCGGTCCGATTCAGGCGAATCATGGGAGTACCCGGCAAGGTGCGATGTTCGATGTGCCTGCTCAATGGCGTTTGGCGCAGGTGATTCATTCCGGTACGGGTGAAACTGAAATCGTCCAGGTGCGCATTGCCGGTATCGGTACGCGCTACCAAATTCCTGGGGGCGTCGTGGACTTGGTCGGTGGCGGTGTGGGGGCCGAGGCTGCACATGGCATGTTATGGGGCGGTTCCAGCTTTCTTTATGCGCCCTCGCCCTGCCGACCCACCGGGTTGGCGAGCTATAGCAACCTGACCTTCAACTTTTTCTGGAAGACGCCGACCGAAGGCGTATGCGCCAAACGGTCCAGCTATCTCATTCCCAGCATGTCTTATCGACACCTGGACTTTGCTTATGAGCTGCGTACCCCTAACCCTTTGAAAATGTCGAGCGGCCTGTACACCGGTTCGTTGACCTATGGCGTCGGCCCAGGGCAGGACTTCGACTTGGGCGACGTCATGCTCCCGAACGATTCGGTGATCACCCTCAATCTCAAGCTGACGGTCGAACATACCCTCAAGGTCGAAGTGCCCCCCGGCGGCAACCGCGTGGAGCTGGTGCCCCAGGAAGGCTGGCAAGCCTGGCTGAACAGCGGGCGCAAACCGACGCGGCTGTTTCGCGACCAGCGCTTCCATATATCGGCCTCTTCGCGTTTCAAGATGGGTCTTGAGTGCCAGCACATCAGTGGCAACACCTGCGCGATCAGCGAAACCGGTACAGGCCACGCCGTGCCGGTGGACGTCAGCGTGACCCTGCCCGAGGGCTTGACGGACGCCAGCGGGCAACCGGTCAACCGCCGCCGGTTGCTGCGCGATGGCAGTGGCACCGAGCTGTTCCAGCCGGGTTTGTACGTCGACCGCCGGCTCGGGATGCTGCATTTCGAGGTGGCCCAAAGCAGTGTCGAGCAGATGCTGGACAGTGGCGCCAAAGCCTATACCGGCAACGTCACGGTGATCTGGGATTCGGAAGTCTGAGTGGCCGACTGGCCGGCAAAATTCAATGAGTTGTGTTTACTGCATGAGGTTGGAACAGCGATGAAACATCTATTGGCATGGGTTGGGATCTATCTGTTTTGCGGCGTGGCCCAGGCTGGGCCGCAGATTGGCGTGGGGGTGGTGTACGACTACCTGGACGGCGACAAAACGACTTACATGAAACGGGTGTTCAACGGCGGGACGTCCACGGCGTTCGTCAAGGTCAACATCCTGGAAATCATCTACAACGAGGACGGTACCTATCAGGAAGTGCCCCTGAAAAACCAGGACAGTGCCCAAGCCAAAGATGGCCTGATGGCCAGCCCGGCGCGGCTGATCGTGCCGGCCAACGGTGTGCAGGGAACACGGTTGGTGTTCATGGGCAACCGCGACAAGGAACGTTACTTCCGCGTGCGTTTCGTGCCGGTGGTGCCGGAAGCCGAAGACGAGTTCGCCATCAGCGCCGAAGAACGCGAGGAATATAAAAAGGAACGCGTGGAGGCGGGGGTCAAGGTCTTGGCCGGCTACGGCACGGTGTTTTTCGTGCGGCCCAAGGACACCCGCTACGAGACCGTGATCGATAACAGCGCCAGCCGTTACCACTTGCGCAATAACGGCAACACGGTGTTGGTGATCGATGAGTTCAAGGACTGTGTGGCGCAGAAAGAGAACGACTGCAAGCCAACCACCAAGCATCACGTCAAGAGCGGCCAGAGCTTTTCGTTCGACAAGGAAGCGGGGCGTGAATACCGCTTCACACTGGTCGAAGGCAGCAAGACAAAAAACGTCGAGATCAAAGGTTGATGGCCGTCGCCGAACCGTCGTTGACGCCAGAGGTAATCAGAATGTTCAAGACCCTATTGTTCAAGGCGTTGTTGTTCAAGGCATTGTTGTTCAAGTCAGTGTTACGCCCCCTCGCATTGAGCGCATTGATATTGCCAGGGGCTGCGGCCTGGGGCGCGGTGGAGCGGGAAACGTTCGAACTCTACGTGACCATCCCGACGGTCGACTTTTATGTGTTGCCGCTGGACCCGCAACTGGTCCAGCGCGAACAACGCTTGCCCTTCAGCACCATCACCACCGACCTCAGCCCCTTGCGGGCGACCTACGAGGTGAAGAACAGCAACGGCTCCATCGGCGCGCGCCTGGGGGAAGAGGCGTACTTGTCCAATGGGCGTGATCGCATTGACTTGCGAGTGACATTCAACAACGTCGAACTGACCCTGAATTCGGCCCAAGTGGTCTCGGCCACCGAGGCCCGGCCCGGGCGCCAGGTGCCGCTGGTCATCGCCGCCATCAAGCCCGATGACGACTACAAGCCAGGCGACTACTACGGCACGGTGCACATGGTGTTCGACGCCACCGCGCCTTAGGGCTGTCGATGCAAGAGCGTGGAGTGGTGAGGCTCAGGGAGTCGAGCATTTGTACCAAACCCCGTGGCGAGAGCGCTTGAGCAAGCGCTCTCGCCACAGGTTTTACTTACTATAAAAAAAGGAGCTACACATGTTGAAAAAAATGGTTTTCGTTACTGCTCTGGGTGCTGCCCTGGGCCCTGCGCCAGGCTTTGCGGCCGATGATGCACGCGCGTCGATTCACATCACCGCCAACATTCCGAACAAGCAGTTTCATGTGCAGCCACGGGATCCGGAGTTCGGCAAGGACGAGGTCATGCATTACAACCCGGTGACCCAAAAATTGTCCTCGGTGCGCCAGATCTTCGATGTGAAGAACACCGAGGGTTCGGTCCATGCCCACATTGAAGGGAATTACTGGCTGGACAATGGCCGGAATCAGATTGTCACTGTAGTCATGTTCAACAACGTTCACCTGTCCAACGGCTGGTCGCAGGAAGTGGTGGACGACGCAACGTCCACGCCAGGTACCCAGGCCGAGATGCACATCTTCGCGCCGCTCCCGATTAATTCCAGCCAGTCAGGTCTGTACACCGGGCTTATCACCGTGGTTTTCGACGCGGTCCCTCGGGTTAGCCTGTAAGTCCCCTCGCCACGGGGAATCTGCACTTCGTTTATTAATTAGAAGAAGAACAAGTATGTTAAAAAAAATAGTGTCCGTAACGGCCTTGGTTATTGCAGCCCTGAGCCCTTCATTAGTGTTGGCGGCTGATGATGCTCGCGCAGCCATCCATATCACCGCGAACATTCCGAACAAGCAATTTCATGTACAACCGCGGGATCCAGAGTTTGGCAAGGACGAGGTCATGCATTACAACCCGGTGACCAGAAAATTGTCCCCGGTGCGCCAGATCTTCGATGTGAAGAACACCGAGGGTTCGGTCCATGCCCACCTTGATGGGGACTCCTGGCTGAGCAATGGCTCGAATCAGATTGTCATTGGCGTCAGGTTCAACAACGTTGAGCTGTTCAACTCCTTGTCGCAGGAAGTGGTGGATGACGCAACGTCCACGCCAGGTACACAGGCCGAGATGTATATCTACGCGCCGTTCCCGACTTCTCGCAGCCAGGCAGGTCTGTACACCGGGCTTATCACCGTGATTTTCGACGCGGTCCCTCGGGTCAGCCTGTAACTCACCGCGCCACTATCGATAAGGCTGCGAGTGCTCGGTGGCGAGAGAGTGCTCTGTAGGAGCTGCCGGAGGCTGCGATCTTTTGATCTTGATTTTTCGCTTGTGACTCAACTGTCTGGGACAAGATCGCAGCCTCGTTGCACTCGTCAGCTCCTACATCCACATGTGTCGTAACTTACTGGCTTGCCACCAACGGCTTGCACTGGGTATGACTCCCCGGTTGCAAGTACGGCGAGAGAAACGGCGCCATGCCCTTGAGCACCTGCACCGGCAAAGCCGAGGTGAACTTGAAGTTCTGCGCCGAAGCCCCCGGGACGAAGGCGGTGAGGGTGCCGAAGTGGCTGTCGCCGATGTAGAACACGAAGGTGGCGGTGCGGTTGATCGACTTGGAACTGATCACCCGCCCACCGGAACCGACGGCTTCGATCCGGTTGTCGCCGGTGCCGGTCTTGCCGCCCATGGCCAGCGGGGTACCGTCGGCCAGTTTGAAACTGCCGGCCACGCGTTTCGCGGTGCCGGCGTCCACCACCTGGGACAGCGCACCGCGCAGGGCCTGGGCCACTTCCACCGGCATCACGCGCTTGCCGTTGTCCGGGTCGTTGACCAACCGCGTTTCGTAGGGCGTATTGACGGCAAAGTCCAGGCTGTCGATGCGCAGCGCCGGCTGCCGGATGCCGTCGTTGAGGATGGTGCCCACCAGTTCCGCCAGGGCAGCGGGGCGGTCGCCGGAGCTGCCGATGGCGGTGGCCAGCGACGGCACCAGATGGTCGAACGGATAGCCGACTTGTTGCCAGCGCTGGTGGATATCCAGGAACGCTTCGATCTCCAGCATGGTGCGGATGCGACTGTCCCGGGCGCTCTTGTGCCGGCTCTTGAACAGCCAGCTGTAGACCTCCTGACGCTCGAACTCACTGGCCTTGACGATCTGGCTGAACTTGGCCTCGGGATTGTTCAGCAGGTAGCCCATCAACCACAGGTCCAGCGGGTGGACCTTGGCGATGAAACCCTGGTCCGGCAGGTCATAGGCGCCGGGGCCGTAGCTCTGGTAGAGCCGCTCCAGGCGTTCGTCGGTGAGTTTTTCGGCGCTCTTGGCCGACTTCAAGTGCGCGCGCACGAAGCGGTTGAAGCTCTCCTGGCTGTCGTTGGGAAAGAAATAACGGTGCACGGCGGCCAGGCGGATCGCCGTAGGACGCATGCCGTCGAGGAAGGTTTCCAGGCGCTGGCCGGTGTCCTTTTTCTGGTACTTCTTCCAGAACCTGAGCAGGAACGAAGTGCCTTCGCGGTCGGCGAACTGGGCCAGGTATTCCTGGCGGCGCGGGTCCTTGTCGTCCTTGAGCAGCTCGGAGCTGTTATTGGGGCCGGCATAGGTGGCGTAACGCACCAGGTCGCGCATCAGGCGGATGAAGGGCAGGTTGATCGATTCGCGCAAGGAGTCACGCAGCGTGGGCATGCGACCGTCGTCTTCCTTGCGGAAGTTGTGGAAGGTATGCAGCCCGCCGCCAGTGAAGAACGCCTCGCCAGGGCTGGCGGAATACGTGCGATCCAGCGCCGCCTCGAGCATTTTCGGCAGGCTGCGGTCGCTGTTCTGGACCAGGTAGTCGACGGCCCAGCGGGAAAGACGGTCCTGTTCGGCGATCTCGGTTTTCTTCAACGCCGCCGGGGTCTGCTGGGCATAACGTTCGTGCAGTTCGGCGATGATTTGCAGGTAGGTGGTGAGCACCCGCAGCTTGGCGGTGGAACCCAGCTCCAGTTTGCTGCCTTCGTTGATGTCGAAGGGCTGGTCGGTGCTGTCGGTCTGCACCCGCACGCGCGAGCCATCGGGGGTCAGTTCCAGCAGGGTGAAGCTGTAGCGCACCTGGGTGGTGCTGGTGGGAGTCAGCAGGCGTTCGCCCATCAGGCCGATCTCGGTCGCGAAGGCCGGGTCGGCCAAGCGCTTGAGGTACTCGGTGGCCTGGGCCTGCAAGTCGCTTTGCAAGGTGCTGGTGGCCGAGAGGTCCAGACGATCGAGGTCGTACAGCGGGCGATTGAGCAGCGTGGCGAGGCGACTGCGGGCGGCGCTGATGCCCTTGTTGGTTTCGTTGGGCTGGACCGTCGGGTCCTGGACCCAGTCGCGATAACTGACCTTGCTCGCCAGGGCTGCCTCGGACAGCGCCGCATCGATCACGCCGTTCTGCGCCAGTAGCCGGATGTGGCTGTCGGTCAGGCGCGCCAGTTCATCGTGGCCCTTGGACAGGTAATGGGACGGGCGGCGCTGGGCGATCATCAACGACAGCATTTCCCGCAGGGCCAGGCCTTTTTCCGCCAGGCTCTTGGGGTCGTTGGCGGTACTGAACAGGCGTTCATTGGCCCGCTTGAAATCGGCGCCGTACCAGACTCGCAAGCCTTCCGCCATGCCATGGACTTCACCGTGCCCCGGCACGGCGGAGAGCGGCACGCTGTTGAGGTAGTCGCGGATGATCCGTTGCCGCGCCTCGAGGGTTTGCGGGCCGGCCTGGTAGGCCCGCACACTGGCGGAAATCATCTGGCGGATTTTCTCCCCGCCCGACACCGTGAGGCCCTCGGGAGAGTGACGGTATTTTTCCAGCTGTGTCGCCAGCGTGCTGCCGCCGGCGGACTGCCCCGGCAGGCTCAACAGCTTGGCGACTTGCGACCAGGCCGCCATGGCGAAACGTGGCCAGTCCACTGCCGGGTTTGCCAGCGGTTGCTTGGGGTCGAGCAGAAAGCGGTTCTCGATAAACAACAGGCTCTGCACCACCACGGGCGGGATCGCCTCGAAGTTCGCATACAGTTGCTGCGGGTACTTGAACTGATAGACCGGTGCGGCGCGGCAATCGGTGATGGTCAGCCCGGCCTGGATCTTTTCCGCATAGGGCACGAACAGGCCTTTTTCGACGTAGCCCATCAGCGCCGGCGAAAACCGCGCCTGGGCCTGGATCACGTAGTCGCGCTTGAGCAAGCGCGGCAGGAATTCCCCCAGCGCGCTGTAGCCCAGGCGTCGGTCGAACGGGCCGGCACCCGGATAGACGATGGCATCGCTGGGCCCTGGCTGCACCGCATAGTTCAGGGACGCGGCGTACTTGCTGAGCTCCCGGGCCTGAAACCGCGACGTGCGCATTTCCTTGGCCACCGCCAGGCCGACCACCACCACGATAATCAGCAACAACAACCAGAATGCCCGCCAGCCATGCCGTGCGCGGCGTTTTTTTTGAGGTAAAGGCGCTTCTTCCATACGTTCAGTCGGGACCATAGGTTCATTCGAATCGGTTTGCCACAAAGCGCCCATAGTCGACTGATCCATTCACGCAGATTGATCGGACTTGCTTGAAGCTTAGACGGTGGTTGGCGTGGGGGGGGATGGGAAATTGTTGGCAGCCAATCCACAAGGGCTCGTTGACGTCATTGTCCAATGGGCTTCTGTGGCGAGGGAGCTTACTCCCGCTCGGCTGCGCGGCAGACGCAACTGTCGCAGGGCTGAAACACTTTCAGTGGTTGGAAAAACGGGGGCGGTTGCGCCACCCAGCGGGAGCAAGCTCCCTCGCCACAAGAGCTCAATGGCCTTCCAGAGTGGGTAGTCGCCTGCCTTGTGCAGACATCCAATGCATGGGCGTTCGCCAATGTCATGGGCTAACGGGCTTCTGTGGCGAGGGAGCTTGCTCCCGCTCGGCTGCGCAGCAGACGCAACTGTCGCAGGGCTGAAACACTTTCAGGGGTTGGAAAAACGGGGGCGGCTGCGCCACCCAGCGGGAGCAAGCTCCCTCGCCACGGTACTACGTCGTTTTCGGAAAAGTCGTTCAAGCATCATGGCGTCGGATCGTCGCGGACGAAGCTAACGTAAGTAGGTACCCCAACTACAGGAAGCCAAGGAATGCATCCTCCACGCCCAAACTCTCATCGCCTGCGTCGCGGACGCTTTTCGGAGCGGGGGACGAGGTTACCTCGTCACCACGGTCGTTCATCAACGTGCACCTATCTTTAACGACTGGCACCTGGGCCGCTTAGTGGTTGCAGAAATGCGCCTGGCTCATGAGCGAGGCCAGGTCAATTCGCTGGCCTGGGTTGTAATGCCGGACCATCTGCATTGGCTGGTGCAACTGGAGCAAGCCCAGCTCACTCATGTGATGCAAGCGGTCAAATCCCGCAGCACCCTTACAATCAATCGAGCAAGAAACAGAAAGGGTGCCTTCTGGCAAAGCGGCTTCCATGACCGTGCGATTCGCGATGATGAAGACCTGCTGCCCTTCGCCCGCTACATCATTGCCAACCCGCTTCGCGCAGGGCTGGTGGATCGCATTGGTGATTACCCGCTTTGGGATGCCGCATGGCTGTGAAGCCCTCATGCTCCCTGTTTGGACAGGAAAATATGGTTTTCCTGTGGAGAGGGAATTTATCTGTTGTGGTGGGATTGACCTGTGGTGGTATTCATTTGTGGCGAGGGGATTTATCCCCGCTGGGCTGCGAAGCAGCCCCTGAACCAGGCCCCTCGGTGTGTCAGGCAGACTGAGTTGCCTGTATTGGGGCCGCTTCGCTGCCCAGCGGGGATAAATCCCCTCGCCACAGAATTAATCCCCTCATCACAGATTAATCTCCGCATCACAAGGAGAACTGTCTGAAAACCTTGCACCAGAGCCATCGGCCTGTACCCAGGCAAGACGTTGCACCATCGTTGTGCAATACTCGGCGCCGTTTTCTGAATGACCTCTATTCCAGACAAGGCCTCTGCAAAACCGGATTCCGACTTAGGCTTATCCCTGGATTTACCAGGTTTTACAGTGAAACTCTCTATCCCTGGCTTTTTATACTGCATGGCCCGCTGATCCTGAGGGTGTTGTTCCACAGGACGGTCTGCCCACAAGACAGACCCGGTTTCGGCAAGGTTGCAGGCTTATCGGCCTGTGGCCTTGGATACTCGGTGGCTAATCCAATAACAAGACGAGGTTATCCCTATGCCTGTCGGCAATCATCTGCCCCATGGCGAGACCGCCCAGGGCGGTCCGCTCAAACGTGAACTCGGTGAGCGGCATATCCGCCTGATGGCGCTTGGCGCCTGCATCGGTGTCGGGCTGTTCCTCGGCTCGGCCAAGGCCATCGAAATGGCCGGTCCGGCGATCATGCTGTCCTACATCATTGGTGGCCTGGCGATCCTGGTGATCATGCGCGCCCTCGGTGAGATGGCCGTGCATAACCCGGTGGCCGGATCGTTCAGCCGCTATGCCCAGGACTATCTTGGTCCGTTGGCGGGCTTTCTCACCGGTTGGAACTACTGGTTCCTCTGGCTGGTGACCTGCGTGGCAGAGATCACCGCCGTGGCGGTGTACATGGGCATCTGGTTTCCCGACGTGCCCCGCTGGATCTGGGCCCTGGCTGCGCTGGTCAGCATGGGTTCGATCAACCTGATCGCGGTCAAGGCCTTCGGTGAATTCGAGTTCTGGTTCGCCCTGATCAAGATCGTGACGATTATCGCGATGGTCATCGGCGGCGTCGGCATCATCGCCTTCGGGTTCGGCAATGACGGCGTGGCCCTGGGCATTTCCAACCTCTGGACCCACGGCGGCTTCATGCCCAATGGCGTGCAGGGCGTGTTGATGTCCCTGCAAATGGTGATGTTCGCCTACCTGGGCGTGGAGATGATCGGCCTGACCGCCGGTGAAGCGAAGAACCCGCAGAAAACCATCCCCAACGCCATCGGCTCGGTGTTCTGGCGGATCCTGCTGTTCTACGTCGGGGCGTTGTTCGTGATCCTGTCGATCTACCCATGGAACGAGATCGGCACCCAGGGCAGCCCGTTCGTGATGACCTTCGAGCGCCTGGGCATCAAGACCGCCGCCGGGATCATCAACTTCGTGGTGATCACCGCCGCGCTGTCCTCCTGCAACGGTGGGATCTTCAGCACCGGGCGGATGCTCTACAGCCTGGCGCAGAACGGCCAGGCCCCGGCCGGTTTCGCCAAGACTTCGGCCAACGGCGTGCCGCGCCGCGCGCTGCTGCTGTCCATCGCCGCGCTGCTGCTGGGCGTGCTGCTCAATTATCTGGTACCGGAAAAAGTCTTCGTCTGGGTCACCTCCATCGCCACCTTCGGCGCGATCTGGACCTGGGTGATGATCCTGCTGGCCCAGCTCAAATTCCGCAAAGGCTTGAGCGCTTCAGAGCGTGCGGCCCTGAAATACCGCATGTGGCTGTACCCGGTCAGCTCGTACCTGGCGCTGGCGTTCCTGGTTCTGGTGGTGGGCCTGATGGCGTACTTCCCGGACACCCGCGTGGCCTTGTACGTGGGCCCGGCGTTCCTGGTGCTGCTGACGG
Source organism: Pseudomonas bijieensis (assembly GCF_013347965.1). Taxonomy (NCBI): domain Bacteria; kingdom Pseudomonadati; phylum Pseudomonadota; class Gammaproteobacteria; order Pseudomonadales; family Pseudomonadaceae; genus Pseudomonas; species Pseudomonas bijieensis. The sequence continues at coordinate 5,545,030 of NZ_CP048810.1, forward strand.
CGCTGTTCTATACCTTCAAGTTGCAACCGACGGGTGATGTGCAGGGTTCGGTGCGTTCAGCTTCGTAAGTGGACGGCGATGTATAAGAAAGCCCCGGTCTGATGATCGGGGTTTTTTATGGGACTGAAGATGAACACAAACCCTGTGGCGAGCAACCCGGTACCTGTTAGTTCTTACAGTAGACCGAGGACCTACGGACCCCTAGATTAATCGCGGGGGACCGCCGGCAACTGCATGGATTAGTGACTGTGGCAGGATTCTCGCTGATGAGTCTGCTATTGGGTTTTCTCTTCTACCGGTTCGTGGCGTTTCGTGAGCGTGTACATGAAAGCTCCCATCAGGGAGATGATTCACCTAAAACGCGAGCTCCATGATGAATTTTCTTTCTACAAAGGTGCTGTCGAAAAGGGACGTACTGCTATTTTTTTTAGCAGCGAATTTCCTTTACATATTCCCTTTAGTGCAGGCTGATTATTTCTATCATGATGACGGCTGGCGTGCGTTGGTAGCGGGAGAGGGTTGGCGTGAGGAAGGGCGGGTTGTTACCGGATTTTTCTACAATGCTCTTTCGTTCGGCACGAAGGCCCCAGATCTATTTCCACTACCGCTATTTATCGCAACCGCGAGTATTGCGTTTGCAATGAGGGCGCTGGCATTTTTCTACTTTGAGCGCCCGGCTTATGTTCACTGCCTCGTAGTCTTGCCCATCTGGTACAACCCGTTTTTTTTGCAGAACCTGTCCTATCGTTACGATGGACCGGCGATGGCACTGGGGCTTGTGGCGATTATTCATGCCGTAATATGGCGGCGAGACAGTACTTGGCAAAGTGTGTGGGTGCCCGCGCTGTTAGTAGCGCTGGCCCTTTCGATTTACCAAGTGCTCATCGGCTTTTACATAGCATTGTGTTGCGTCGAAGTCATACGACGGCTGTGGGAGGAAGAACCCTCGAACCAGATATTTGTCTTTATCGCTCGAAAGTTGTTGGCAGTTTTGATTGGCGTGTTGATCTACTACGCAACGTCTCATCAACTGATGACCGCGTCGCGTCAGAGTTTGCTGCCGTGGGAGCCGAGCAGTCTGCTGGAAGTTCGTGATCGGTGGTTGGTTTTGGTGCAGATGTTGAATGGCTGGATGACGGAGGGTATCCGGCCTTTGGTCTGGGGCGGAACATTATTGGCTCTTGCCGGATATGCATGGGGGGGCGTGAGGCTTTTCAATCGTGCAGAACCGCGCGGGTGGAAAATATCGTCGGCGGTCTCCTACGTGCTGACTGTCCCGGTGCTGTTTATTTGCATCCCGGGTATCACTGTACTTTTCGCCGACTTCATCTACGGCACCAGAACCTTGGTTGCTTTCTCTGCTGTGCTGGTGCTGGTGTTTTTTCTTGGTTTAAAGGTGCTTACGCGTATTTATTCACACTTGGGAGTTATCTTGTTGATTCCCTTGTTGGCGATCTTGTCATTTTCTTTCGGGCATGGGCGGACTCTGTCGCTGCAAAAAGAACAGGAGGCAGCGTTGCTAGCCTCGTTGGTCTATGACATTACCCATTCGCCATTGCGCGATATGCAACGTATTTACATGATCCCGGAGTTTAGGGCCGACTGGCTCCCGGCAGCCAGCGGCATGTTCGCAGCGATGCCGGCCCAACGAGATGTGCTTGGCGTGGGTTATGTGTTGTTACCCGAAGCTTTGCCACGAGCGGGTATTACCAATGTGTATCTGGCCAAGGACCAAGAGGTGATCGACTCGCTTAGGCGCGGGGATTACTCACCCATAATTTCCACGCGGTTCTACGATCTCTTTGTCATTCACGACATCGGTTACATCCTCATTAAAAAGCCAAAGGGTGATCCCGATGTCGTGCCCACGCGGTGTTTGATAACCAATCTTGAGCGCTGCCGTTGAGTCTTGCTGTTCATCTCAAGCCGCAGCAACGTCCTGCGGCTCAAAACTGTCCGCCCGCGCCATCTGCCACATCCGCGAATAAAACGCCCCATTGACCTCACCCGTCAGCAATTCCCCCGGCTTCAGAAACACATGCAACTGAGAAAACAACTTCACCTCGGTGGCCGACATCCGCCGCACCAGATGCTTGGGCTGCAATTGCGACGGATGCTCGAGCCCGGCGGCGGCGAGCATTTCGGCCAGGGCCTTGAGGGTGTTGCGGTGGAAGTTGTAGACCCGCTGGGCCTTGTCCGGGACGACCAGGGCGCGTTGGCGCAGGGTGTCCTGGGTGGCGACGCCGGTTGGGCATTTGTTGGTGTGGCAGCTTTGGGACTGGATGCAGCCGATGGCAAACATGAAGCCGCGCGCGGCGTTGGCCCAGTCGGCGCCGATGGCCAGGACGCTGGCGATGTCGAAGGCGCTGACGATCTTGCCGCTGGCGCCGAGCTTGATCTTGTCCCGCAGGTTCAGGCCCACCAGGGTGTTGTGTACGAACAGCAGGCCTTCGCGCAGCGGCACGCCGATGTGGTCGGTGAACTCCACCGGCGCTGCGCCCGTGCCGCCTTCCTTGCCGTCGACCACGATGAAGTCTGGCAGGATCCCGGTTTCCAGCATGGCCTTGGCGATGCCCATGAATTCCCAGGGGTGGCCCAGGCAGAATTTGAAGCCTACCGGTTTGCCGCCGGACAGCTCACGCAGTTGCTGGACGAACTGCATCAATTCGATCGGCGTGGAAAACGCGCTATGGCGAGACGGTGAAACACAATCCTCGCCCATGAGGATGCCACGGGTCTCGGCGATTTCCCGGGTGACCTTGTGCTTGGGCAGGATGCCGCCGTGGCCGGGTTTGGCGCCCTGGCTCATCTTGATTTCGATCATCCGCACCTGCGGGTTCTGCGCCTGGGCGGCGAAGCGCTCCGGGTCGAAGCGCCCGTCGCTGGTGCGGCAGCCGAAGTAGCCGCTGCCCAGCTCCCAGGTCAGGTCGCCGCCGTGTTCACGGTGGTAGGGGCTGATGCTGCCTTCACCGGTGTCGTGGGCGAAGTTGCCCAGCTTGGCGCCCTGGTTCAGTGCCCGGATCGCGTTGGCGCTCAGGGAGCCGAAGCTCATGGCCGAGATGTTGAATACCGACGCCGAGTACGGCTGGGTGCACTGCGGGCCGCCGACTGTCACGCGAAAACCGCTGGGGTCGCTCAGCGGGGCCGGGCGCATGGAATGGCCGATGAATTCGAAGCCGGTCTGGTAGACGTCGATCAAGGTGCCGAACGGTTTGTCGGCGCTTTCGTTCTTGGCCCGGGAATACACCAGTGAACGCTGGGCCCGGGAGAAGGGCAGGGCGTCGCTGTCGGATTCGAGCAGGTATTGGCGGATCTCCGGGCGGATGCCTTCCACCAGGTAACGGATATTGCCCAGGATCGGATAGTTGCGCCGCACGGCGTGACGGCTTTGCAACAGGTCGAACAACCCCAGCAGGCTCAACAGCCCGGTCACCAGCGTGATCGGCCAGAGCCAGTCGTGTTGCAGGAACGGCAGGCTGGCGAGGGTGAAGATGACACAGCCAGCAAAGAAGGCGTAACGACTCAGCAGAGACAGGCTCATACGGTTTCCTTGGGGGGTGAGCGATGGGCGAGGCGGTGGAGGCATTCTGCGCTGACAGCGAAACGGCGGGCAACAGCAACCTGTGGCGAGGAGACTTACTGTGGCGAGGGGATTTATCCCCGCTGGGCTGCGCAGCAGCCCCCCAAAGGCAATCCCCAATCTACCTGACCCACCGGGTTGTCGGCATTTGGGGCCGCTTCGCAGCCCAGCGGGGATAAATCCCCTCGCCACAAAAGCTACCTTGTATGCAGTGTGGTGGCTCAGCTCGCCTGCTTCATCTGCCGTACCGGCAATTCCACGCGGAAGGTGGTGCCGACGCCGACTTCACTGCGTACCGTGATCTCGCCGTTGTGTTTTTTCACGATGCCGTAGGACAACGACAGCCCCAGCCCTGTGCCCTGGCCGATGGGTTTGGTGGTGAAGAACGGGTCGAAGATTTTCTGCAAGGTTTCGGGGGGGGGGATGCCCGAGCCATTGTCGGCCACCTCGATCCACACGGTGTCACCTTCCACGCCGTTGCGCAGGGTGATGGTGCCGCGTTCGGGGCCGATGGCCTGGGCGGCGTTGACGATCAGGTTCATGATCACCTGGTTGATCTGCGAGGGCAGGCATTCCACTTCCGGCAGCGGCGTGTACTCCTTGACCACGTCGGCCTTGTACTTGATTTCATTGGCGACGATGTTCAACGTCGAATCCATGCCCTGCTGTAAATTGGCCATCTGCCATTCCTGGCTGGAATCGACGCGGGAGAAGTCCTTCAGGTCCTTGACGATCTGCCCGACGCGGCCGATGCCATCCTTGGATTCCTTGATCAGCAAGGGAATGTCCTCGACCAGGAAATCCAGCTCCACCTGTTCGCGCAGCTTTCTCAAGTTCACCACCAGTTCCGGCGAGGCGATGGCTTCCTCGGCACTGCCGTAGGCGCTGAGCATTTCCTGGAGTTTGCCGAAGTAGCCGTCCAAGGCCCCCAGGTTGGAAGAAATGAAGCCGATCGGGTTGTTGATTTCGTGGGCCACCCCGGCCGCCAACTGACCCAGCGAGGCAAGTTTTTCCGACTGCACCAGTTGGGTTTCCAGCATCTTGCGTTCGTCGATTTCCATTTGCAGCAGCTCGCTGGCCTGTTTGAACGCCAGGGTCCGTTGTTCCACCAGGTCTTCGAGCTTGTTCATTTTCAATTGGGCGCGAGAGGTCATTTCCCATTTGGTGGTCAGGGTATTAGCCATCTGCTGGACTTCGATGTTGTCGAAGGGTTTTTTCAGGATCAGCAACCGGTCGTGGCCGTTGAGACGGTCGAGCAGTTCATCCCAGGAATAATCCGAATACGCCGTGCAGACCACCACCTGCAACTGCGGGTCGCGCTTCCAGAGTTCTTCGATGGTCTTGGCGCCATCCCAGCCTTCGGGCATACGCATGTCGACAAACGCCAGGGCATAAGGGCGCTCTTTCGCTGCCGCCTCCAGCAATTTGTTCAGGCCTTCCTGCCCGCCATAGGCCGAGTCGAGTTCGAACACGGTGGCGGCAGGTTTCGGTGCTTCGCCGAACAATGCGCTTTCCATGTCCAGCAAGTCGGCGTTGCTGTCATCCTCCGGGGTGAGGATCTTGCGGAAATCTTCATGAATGGCGGGCGTATCGTCGATCAGCAGGATGCGGCGGTTACTCATGCTATTCATGGCTCACCTTCTGCGAGTTTCAGGGGCACCTGGAGTTGGAACGTTGCCCCCTTTCCAGGCCCCTCACTGTGGGCGGTGAGGTGGCCGTTCATTTCAATGGCCGCCAGTGCGCAGCTGTGCAGGCCAAAACCGTGGCCTTCCTTACGCGTGGTAAAACCGTGGGCGAAGATGCGCGTCATGTTTTCCTCCGGGATACCTTCGCCTTCGTCCTTGACGCTGATTTGCAAGGTCTCGCCATCGATGACGGCGGCCTTCAGGGTCATGTTCCGCGCATGATTGGAAACCCCAGCCATGGCGTATTTGGCATTACTGATCAGGTTGATCAGGATCAACAGCAAGCGGTGTTTGTCGCCCATGATCCGCGGCACCTCGCCGTATTCCTTGATCACCGTAACATGGTGGCGGGTCAGGGCGCCCGAGTTCATGCGCAAGGCATCTTCGAGCAGTTCACTGACCACCAAGGGTTCCAGCAGGCTGTTGGCCCCGGCATAGGATTGCTGGGTGGAGACGATGTCCTTGATGTGGTCCACGCTCTTGCTCAACTGGGCCAGTTCGTCGGTCAGGCCCTGCTGCTCGAGGGCGATAGCCTCGACCAGTTGGTTGAGGTAGCCGGGCAGCAACTTGCCTTTCTCGTCCTGGGTGAGGAAGTGGCCGAGGTCATCGGCGTGTTCGTTGATCAGTTGCATCGCCTTGCCCAGCCCCAAGGCCTTGCTGCTGCGCAGTTTGCGGCTGACCAGGTCGGCGGAGATGTTCACGCTGTTGAGGACGTTGCCGACGTTGTGCAGCACGTTGGTGGCGATTTCCGCCATGCCGGCCTGGCGGGCGGTGTCCATCAATTCGCTCTGGGTGTCCTTGAGCTGGCGGGTGCGTTCTTCGACCCGTTGTTCCAGCTCATCGTTGGCGGTTTGAAGGGCATTGTTGACCCTTTTGATCTCGGCGAAGCTGCGTACCAGGCGGATCGCCAGCCAGATCAGTATCAATACCAGGACCGTGGCGAACACCAGCAGGTAGACGTGGTTACGCTCGTACTTGGCCGCGGCTTTGCTCTGGTCCTTCTCCAGCAGGTCGGTGATGGTGTCCAGGCGACTGGCCACGGGCACCGCTTCGATGCCCTGCAACAGCTCATTGACCCGCGGTTGTTCGCGCAGGATCAGCGCGATGTGCCTGCTCAGGATGTCAACGGGGCCTTGCAGCCCCTGCGGCATGCGTTCCTTGTTGACGTCCAGCCTGTTCAGGCCCAGCAGCACCTCGGCAGCCACCTCCGGGGTGCTGAGCTGGGCGAATTCCATGCTGCTGAGCAACAGGTCGTAGGTGTCGATGGCGACGCTTTGCAGCTGCAGCCGCTCGGTGTCGTTCAGCCGGGCGAATTGCGCCTGGATGTCGTCCTCTGCCGTGGGCAGGAAGGCCATGGAGTTGCGCAGCACCGCGTTGTGGGATTTGAACTGCTCCACCAGTCGGGTTTTTTCCTTGACCGCCTTGAGGTACTCGTCACGTTGGGCTTCCCATAGGGACGACTTGTGGCGCCCGGGCTCCGATTCGATGGCGTCGAGACGATGCCACAGGCGTGTCATTTCATGCAGGGGCGAAACCAGGGGGTCGTAGTTGTGGGTCAGGGCGATCCGCGACTTGAGCACCTCGTTGTCCCAGATGGCGTCTTGCTGCTTGAGCTGGCGGATCAGGTCCCGGGACTCAATGTACGAGGCGGCTTGCTGGGCCCCCGAATTGATGTACATGAACAGCAGGACTGAAGCCAGCAACAGGCCGATGAACGCAAGACCGAGGCGACGGAGAGTTGTCATAGAGGCTTGCCCCCCGATTCACCGGTCAGCGTCTTGAGAAACTCGACGATCAGGGTCGTATCGTTCTTGAGCGGCTCACGCCCCAGTTGGTACTTGAACATCACCTCCACCGCATGTTCCAGGGTCGGCGCCGACGCATCGTGGAAATACGGCGCGGTGACGGCCACGTTGCGCAGGCTGGGCACCTTGAAAACCTGGCGGTCCGCTTCATCGCCAGTGATGTTGAAGCGTCCTTCGTCGGCTCGGGTGGGGTTGCCCCGGTCCTTGATGTAGTCGCCCATGACCCCGAACTTCTGGAACATGTTGCCGCCGATGTTCACGCCTTGATGGCAAGCGATACAGCCGTACTCCTTGAAACGCTGGTAACCGAACTTCTCCCGGGGCGTGAGGATGTCGGTATTGCCCAGCAGGTATTGGTCGAAGCGCGAATTGGGCGTCTGCAAGGTGCGCTCGTAATCCGCCAGCGCGCCTTGGATATTGGGTTTGGTCACGCCGTCGGGGTAAGCGTCCTTGAAGTCCTTGGCATAGCCTGGGTCATCGGCGATGCGCTTGACGACGGATTCCCAGGTGCTGCCCATTTCCACCGGGCTGGTCACGACCGCATGGACCTGTTCTTCCAAGGTGTCGACGCGGCCATCCCAGAACTGGTGGAAGTTCAGGCCGGCATTGAACACGGTGGGCGTATTGACTTCCACGGGCTTGCCGTCGAAGCCCAGGGAAAACGGTTTGTCGTCGGCGCCACCCTTGTCCAGGCGATGGCAACTGGCGCAGGACAGGGTGTTGTTCACCGACAGCCGTGGGTCGTTGAACAGCCGCAGCCCCAACTGGACGCGCTTGGGGTCCAGGGTCGGAATCGGGGGCAGGGGCTTGAGGGGTTCGTCCAGTGGTTCGGCGTGAGCGGTCACGCTTGATCCCACGAGCAGGCCGAGAGCCAGAATCAGTCCATGTGACGCCATGGGGATGCTTTCCTTGAAACTTTGGTTGATGACACTCAGGTGTTCACGAAAACGGGTTCTGGCGTTTTTCCCACTCGATCATCCAGTCGGCGAAGGCCTGCGGTTCCACGGCCTTGCTGAAGTAATAACCCTGGACCTCCTCGCATTGGTGTTTCTTGAGAAACTCCAATTGCTCGAGGGTCTCCACACCTTCGGCAATGATGTGCAGGTTCAGGCTCTTGCCCAGGCTGATGATGGTGCTCACCAGCTTGGCGTCGTTGCTGTCGATGCTCAGGTCACCGACGAACGACTGGTCGATCTTCAACACATCCACCGGAAATTTCTGCAGGTAGCTCAGGCTCGAATAGCCGGTGCCGAAGTCGTCGATGGCCAGGCGTATCCCCAGTTGCTTGATGGCCTTGAGGATGGCGACCGTGGTATCGACGTTCTGCATCAGTACGCTTTCAGTGATCTCCAGTTCTAACTGTGTCGGGTCCAGGCCGGTTTCCTTGAGGGTGCGGGCAATGCCGTCGACGAAGCCGCGCTGGCGAAAATCGATGGCCGAGATGTTCACCGACAAGTACAGCGGCCGCATTCCCTGGGCTTGCCAACGGCAGGCCTGTTGGCAGGCTTCCTGAAGCACCCATTGGCTCAGCGGAACGATCAGGCCACTGTCCTCGGCGACCGGAATGAAATCCGACGGATAGACCAGGCCATGATCCGGCCTGTTCCAGCGTACCAGCGCCTCGACCCCCACCACCTTGCCGCTCTTGAGGTCGAGCTTGGGTTGGTAATGCAACACGAATTCCTTGCGTTGCAGGCCCAGGCGCAGGCCGGATTCGATGGTCTGCTGCTGCCGCGCCCGGCGGTTCATGTCTTCGGTGAAGAAACGGTAGTCGTTGGGCCCGGTTTCCTTGACGTTGCGCATCGCCGTCTCGGCTTTCTTGATCAGCGCCACGGCGTCGAAACCGTCGGTTGGGTACACGCTGATGCCCAGGCTGGCGGTGACGCTCAGGTCATGGCCGTCAATGGGCTGCGGGGTGCTGATGGCCGCCAGCAGTTTTTCGGCCACGCCTTTGGTTTGCTGCGCGTCGACGATGTCCCCCGCGATTACCACGAATTCATCCGAGCCGTAGCGGAACACCGAATCGGATTCACGCACCACGGTTGCCAGCCCCCGGGCCACCCGCTTGAGCATTTCGTCGCCCACCGGATGTCCCAGCGCATTATTGACGCGCTTGAAACGGTCCAGGCCGATGAACATCACCGCCAGTTGCCGGTCATGTCTGCGACACTGCGCCATTGCCTGGGTCAGGCGATCGCCGAGCAACATGCTGTTGGGCAGCTCGGTGAGCACGTCGTACTGCAACAAGTGAGACACCTTGAGCAGTTCCTGGACCCGCTCTTCAATCGTGCGCTCCAGGCTGCGCATTTTCCTCGCGGCATCCTGGGCCAGTTGCCATTTCCAGGTCATGGCGCTGGCCATCTGACGGATTTCCAGGGTGTCGAAGGGTTTCTTGAGGATCAGCAGTTGGTCGTCGAACTCGATCCGTTCGGACATGGTTTCCCAGGAATAATCCGAGAACGCCGTGCACAGGGCGATTTGCAGGCGCGGGTCGGCTTTCCACAGTTGCTCGATGGTTTGCAGGCCGTCCCAGCCCGGGGGCATGCGCATGTCGGCGAACACCAGCGCATAGGGCTGGCCTTCGGCCTGGGCGCGCTTGACCAGTTCCAGCGCTTCTTCACCCTGATAGGCCGAGTCGATCTGGAATTGCAGCCGGTTGACCTGCGGGGTGCCGAACAGCAGGCTCTCGGTGTCGTCCAGTGAGTCATCGCTGCCGGCGCTGGGGCTGAGGATCTTGCGAAAGTCCTGATGGATTGCCGGCGTATCGTCCACCACCAGGATCCGCCGGTTGGCAGGGACCGACATGGGGTTCATGGATTGCTCTCCGATAGCTGGCTCGCAGGTCGAGTCCAGTGGTCCGTCGCCGGAACGATGGTGCCGGCCTTGAGCAGTTCGGCGGCCTGGCCGCTGTCGACCACGGTACTGAAGTAATGCCCCTGGGCCTGCATCGCTCCGCCACTGGACATCAGCGTAGTGCGCTGCTCCTGGGTCTCGACGCCCTCGGCGATGATTCCGATGCCCACGTCCCGGGCGAAGTTGATGATCGCCCGCAGCGTCGTGGCGTTCTCGGGGTCGGCGTTGGCGCTGTCGAGGAAACGCTGGGCGAGCTTGAGGTGGTTGACCCGGTAGGTCTTGAGGTAATCGAACGAGGAGTACTCGGTGCCGAAGTCATCGATGGCGATCTGCACGCCCAATTCGCAGAGGCGTGGCAAGACGTCGTTGTGGGTCCACTTGGTCTGGGCGAGGGTGGCTTCGGTGACGTCGAAGCGCAGGTCCCAGGGCGCCAGTTCCCAGCGCGCGGTGGTGCGCAGCACATCGTAGATCAGTTCCGGGCCGGTCTTGAGTTGGGTCAGGGACAGGTCGATGGCGATCACCGGGGGCGCCATGCCCTGGTCGCGCCACTGGCGCATCTGTTGGCAGGCCTGGTCCAGCACCCAATGCCCCAGGCCAATGATGATCCCGGTCTTCTCGGCGGCCGGCATGAAGGCCGCGGGCTCCAGCCAGCCACGTTCGGGGTGGTTCCAGCGCACTTGCACGCCCATGCCGAGGATCTTGCCGGTGCCAAGGTCGACTTCCGGCAGGTAGTGCAGTTGCAGCTCATTGTTTTCGACCGCTTGGCGCAGGTCATTGGCGAGGGCGACCCGGTCGGTAACCTCCTGATTGATCTCCTCGTTATGGAAATGGTACTGGTTGCGGCCCTTTTCCTTGGAACGGTACAGAGCCATGTCGGACTGCGCCATCAGGCTGTCGGCACTCAGGCTCTGCGGGGTGTACAGGGCGATGCCAATGCTCACCGAGATCCGCACGTCGTTGCCGTCCAGGGAATACGGCGCCACGAGGGCATCGCGGATCTTGGCCGCCAGCGCGGCGCAGTGGGTCGCTTCATGGACGTCCAGTTGCAGCAGGGCGAATTCATCGCCGCCCAGGCGCGCCACCACGTCGTTTTCCCGGGTACAGGCCTTGATCCGGGCGGCGACCTCCTGCAACAGCAGGTCACCGATGGGGTGGCCCAAGGTATCGTTGATCCGTTTGAAGTGGTCCAGGTCCAGGTAGAACATGGCAAACGGCGCCGCTCCCCGACGAGCGGCGGCGAAGGCCTGGTGCAGGCGCTCGATCACCGTGGCACGGTTGGCCAGCCCGGTCAGGCCGTCGGTGCGGGCCAGCAGGGCGATCTTCTCTTCGGCCAGCTTGCGCTCGGTGATGTCGAGGATGATGCCTTCCACTTCCAGCAACAGGCCCTGATCGTTGCGCACCGGTATGTAGCGGTTCTCCACCCAGCGGAACGTGTCGTCGCCGGTGCGCATGCGAAACTCGATGGAAGCCCCCGCGGTGTCGCGGTCCAGGACGCGGACCATGGCCTCATGGACTTTGTCCTGGTCGTCGGGGTGGATCAGGGTTTGCGCCCAATCCGGCGCGTTGGTCAGTTGCGCCGCGGAATGACCGAACTTGGTGATGTTGTGGGAGATGTACATCAATGGAAACGGTGGCTCGCCCCGCAGGCGATAGAGAATGGTCGGGCTGTTTTGCACGATGATGTTGGCGTCGGCCAGTTCCCGGGTGCGCTCCTCGACCGCGCGCTCGAGCATGTCCATTTTCAGCGCCGCGTCCTCGGTCATCTGCCATTTGACGGTCAAGGTACTGGCCATCTGGCGGATCTCGATGGCGTCGAAGGGCTTTTTCAGGATGAGCAAGCGGTCGCCCAGGTCCAGGCGATCGGCGATGTCTTCCCAGGAATAATCCGAGTAAGCCGTGCACAGGGCCACTTGCAGCTTGGGGTCGGCGCGCCACAGCCGTTCGATGGTTTCCAGGCCGTCCCAGCCCGGCGGCATGCGCATGTCGATGAACGCCATGGCGAAGGGCTGCCCCTGGGCCAGTGCCGTTTCGACCTTGTTCAAGGCTTCCATGCCCTGGAACGCCGATTCGAGCACGAAACTGGTGCTGGCGACGGCCACCGGCGCGCCGAACAGGGCCTCTTCAGCGCTGCTCAGGTTGTCTTCGGCGTTCATCTGGGGGCTGAGGATCTTGCGAAAATCCTCATGGATGGTCGGGGTGTCATCGACGATCAGGATCCGCCGATTGGTTTTATCCAACGGCAGGCTCATGGCCGTGCACCGTCTTGATGCGGACTATAGAACCCTGGAAACATCTGATATCCCTTTCGCTGGCATGAGTATTCGGCCTGTACATGGCCCTTCATGGGGTACAGCATAGCTGTCTGATCGGGATGCGCTCGTGCACTGATGGCAAATGTGTCTAAATTTTCGCAATCTACTAGCCTGTATTTTGGGGCTAAGGTAGAACGGTTGTCGTGAATTAGGAGGGGGTTTCAAATGGAAGATCAATCGCCGGACGTTCCGGTAAAGAAGCCGACGGTGCTGCTGGTCGATGACGAAGAGTCGATTCTCAATAGCCTGCGTCGGCTATTGCGCAGTCAGCCATACGAAATCCTGCTGGCCGACAGTGGTGCCAAGGCCCTGGAAATCCTCGAGGAACGGCCGGTCGACCTGGTGATGACCGACGCGCGTATGCCGAACATGGATGGCGCCACGCTGCTGGCCGAGATCCGCAAGTTGTATCCATCGACCTTGCGCATCCTGCTCACCGGTTATGCCGATGTGGACATGATGACCAAGGCCATCAACGAGGGGCAGCTTTATCGCTACCTCAGCAAGCCCTGGAACGATGAGGAATTGGTGCAGGCCCTGCGCCAGGCCCTGGCTCACCAGCATTCCGAAAGCGAGCGCCAGCGCCTCGAAGCGCTGAATCGCGAGCAGAACCAGCAACTCAAGACCCTTAACGCCACCCTGGAAAAACGCGTGGCGTCGCGCACCTCCGAGTTGCAGCAGACCGCCGACATGCTCGACCTGGCCTATGACGAGCTCAAGCGCAGTTATGTGACCAGCACCGAGGTGTTTTCGCTGATCGCCAACCTGCGCCTGCCCAAGGCCAAGCAGACCAACCGGCAGATCATCGAGTTGATCAGGGTCTACAGCCGGCTGCATTTCCTCGATGAGTCCACCGACCGCGACCTGACCATGGCCGCGGCGCTCTACAACATCGGCAAGCTGAGCTGGACCGACAACATGATGGTCACGCCCGCCGACATGCTGCACCACACTGAGCTCGAGCTGTACCGCGCCTATCCGAAGCAGAGCGAATCGCTGCTGATGACCCTGGACCCTATGAAGGACGCAGCGCGGATCATTCGCCACCACCAGGAGCGTTGGGACGGCAGCGGTTTCCCCGAGCACCTAAAGGGCGATGCCATTCCGTTCGGTTCGCGGCTGTTGAAACTGGCGGTGGACTTCATCGAGCTGCAACGTGGCTTGATACTCGAACGGCAGATGAACAGTGACGAAGCGCTGGTCTACATCCGCAAATACGCCGGCAAGCTATACGACCCGGACATGATCGAGGACTTCATCAAGGCCTGTGGCGAATACCTGGAAGACGTGACCTTGTCGGACCCGACGGTGAAGGTCATGAATACCCGGGAACTGGCGGCGGGCATGATCCTGGCGCGTAACCTCAACGCCGACAACGGCATGCTGTTGCTCAACGCCGGCAAGGTCCTGAGCGCTCCACTGGTGGAAAAACTCATCGCCTTCGAAGCGATGGAGGGGGGGCCCGGTACAGCGTGTTCGTCAAAATCCCCGAGGAGGCCGACCCTTCGGTGCCGAAGCCGATTTTGGGGTGACAGACCTCTAGCGGTCACTGCGATTCCTTGTGGGAGCGAGCCTGCTCGCGATGGCGGCGTATCAGTTTAAAAAGAAATCGACTGACACTCCGTCATCGCGAGCAGGCTCGCTCCCACAGGGGGCTGTGCGTGTGCCGAAACGGGTGCCAGGCTTTTCTCCCTCCGTCCTGGTCTGTAATCTCCCCGGCATTTCCCCGCCCAAGGCTTTGATCTCCCATGACCACTCCCCCTCATCCGTATCGCCGCCGCCCTGCTGCTCGGGTCGGACGGGCGAACCCTGCTGGTGCGCAAGCGCGGCACCCAGGCCTTCATGCAGCCGGGCGGCAAGATCGAGGCCCATGAGCAGCCGGTGCAGGCGCTGGCCCGTGAATTGGAAGAGGAGCTTGGCTTACAGATCGACCCGGCACAGGCCCGGCACCTGGGCGTGTTCAGCGCTCCGGCGGCCAACGAACCGGGGTTCGTCGTGCAGGCCGAGGTGTTTTTGCTACGCATCGACGCGCCGGTTTCGCCGGCTGCCGAGATTGAAGAGATTTGCTGGATCGACCCGGCCGGTGACAATGATCTTGTGCTGGCACCGTTGACAGGCGAGGTGATCCTGCCGTTTTATCGAGCGACACATCTCGCCACCTGCTGATTCACGCCTCAAGGACTGATGCTCATGATTCCACTGCCGGACCTGTTGATTTTCGCCGCCGCCGCGTTGCTGATGGTACTGACGCCTGGCCCAAACATGATTTACCTGATCTCCCGTTCGATCTGCCAGGGCCGCAAGGCCGGCGTCACCTCCCTGCTGGGAGTGGTGGCGGGGTTCTTCGTGCACATGTTCGCCGCCGCCGCCGGGTTGACGGCGGTGTTCCTGGCGGTGCCCGTGGCCTATGAGTTGTTGAAATGGGCCGGTGCGCTGTACCTGTTGTGGCTGGCCTGGCAGGCCGTGAAGCCCGGCGCGCGTTCGCCCTTCGAGGCCCAGCAATTGCCTGCGGACTCGACGCGCAAGTTGATCACCATGGGGTTTCTCACCAGCGCGCTGAATCCCAAGATCGCGGTGTTCTATCTGTCGGTGTTCCCGCAGTTCATCAGCCCGGAACACGGTTCACTGTTCACCCAGAGCATTGTCCTGGGGCTGACCCAGATCAGCGTCAGTTTCAGCGTCAACCTGTTGATTGCCCTGTTCGCTGCCGGCATTGCCTCGTGGTTCGTCCACAACCCGACCTGGCTGGCGGCGCAGCGTTACTTCATGGGGTTTGTGCTCGGTGCGCTGGCGTTGCGCCTGATGTTTGAGCAACGGCGTTCGGCGTGAGCATCCGACGGTTGCGGGCCGGCGATGCCCAGGTGTATCGCCAACTGATGCTCCAGGCGTACGCCCTGCATCCGCAGGCCTTCACCTCCAGCGTCAACGAGCGGGCGAAGTTGCCCATCAACTGGTGGGAATCGCGCCTGGGCAGCCGGTTCGATGTGCTGCTGGGGGCGTTTGTCGAGCAAGCGTTGGTCGGCATCGTCGGCCTGGCCCTGGAGCCCCGGGAAAAAGCCCGGCACAAGGCGTTGCTGTTCGGCATGTACGTCGCCGATGAGCATCGCCATCGCGGGCTCGGCTACCAACTGGTGCAGGCCGCCCTCGACGAAGCCCGGCGCTATCCCTTTCTGCGCCTGGTGCAACTGACCGTCACCGCCGGCAACGACCCGGCGGTCAAGCTCTACCAGCGCTGCGGCTTCGTCCTGTACGGCCTCGAGCCAATGGCGATCCGCGTGGACGACCAATACCTGGACAAAATCCACATGTGGCTCGAACTCTAATCCCTGTGACCATGACCGTTGCGCTTTTGTGGCGAGGGGATTTATCCCCGTTGGGCTGCGAAGCGGCCCTAAAGCAGTGAACTCAATCTTCCTGACACACCGAGCTGCCTGGCTTGGGGGCTGCTTCGCAGCCCAGCGGGGATAAATCCCCTCGCCACAAAGGCCGCCAGTCAGCGCACGGCACTGACCCCATCCAATGTCGAAAACGAGGTGTCCTTGGCCGTCAGCAGAAAATCGCGCATGTACGGCGCGTCGAGCATGTCGGTCCGCACCGCCGCATACAGCGTGGCAAACAAGCCTTTCTCCCCCAGCCGCTTGGCCTTCACGTAACCCCGCGAGCTGTATTCATGCAGGGCCCAGTGCGGCATGCCGCAGACGCCACGGCCGCTGGCCACCAGTTGCATCATCATCACCGTCAATTCAGAGGTACGGACCTGGGCCGGTTCGATGTCGGCCGGTTCCAGGAAACGGGTGAAGATGTCCAGCCGGTCGCGCTCCACCGGGTAGGTGATCAGGGTTTCGCTGATCAGGTCCTCGGGCACGATGTAGGGCTTGCCCGCCAGCCGATGCTGGTTGGCGACGGCGAGCATCGCTTCGTAGGTGAACAGCGGCACGTACGTGATGCCGGCCAGCTCCAGCGGGTCGGAGGTCACCACCAGGTCGAGGTCGCCCCGGGCCAGGGCCGGCAATGGAGCGAAGGCGAAGCCCGAGGCCAGGTCCAGTTCGACTTCCGGCCAGGCATCGCGGAACTGGTCGATGGTCGGCATCAACCACTGGAAGCAGCTATGGCACTCGATGGCCATGTGCAGGCGCCCGGCGGTGCCGCCAGCCAAGCGGGCGATGTCCCGTTCAGCACTGCGCAGCAACGGCAGGGCGGCATCGGCCAGTTGCAACAGGCGCAGGCCGGCGCTGGTGAAGCGCACGGGCTTGGTCTTGCGCACGAACAACTGCATGCCCAGGCGCTCTTCCAGTTCCTTGAACTGGTGGGAGAGAGCGGACTGGGTCAGGTGCAGGCGTTCGGCGGCTTCGACCAGGCTGTCGGCTTCGCGCAGGGCGTGCAGGGTCTTGAGGTGACGGAGTTCAAGCACCGTGGGCTCCATGAGTAAAACTTGTGATCAACACGAAAATGTTGAGTTTGTCTCATGTGGGCCGTGCTGTCGACAATAGCGCCATCTTTTATAGGAGGACGCACACCATGGCCCTGGCCCACACCCTCGGTTTTCCCCGCATCGGCGCCGACCGCGAACTGAAAAAAGCCCTCGAAGCCTACTGGAAGGGCGACCTGGCCCCGGCCGCGCTGCAAGCGGTGGGACGCGAACTGCGGGCCCGGCACTGGCAATTGCAGAAAGACGCCGGCATTGACCTGCTGCCCGTCGGCGACTTTGCCTGGTACGACCAGGTGCTGGGCCATACCTTGACCCTGGGCGCCGTCCCACAACGTTTCCACGGCACCTTGAATGCCCAGGGCCGACCGACCCTCGACACCCTGTTCGCCATGGCCCGTGGCGCCACGGCCAGTTGCTGCAATGCCGACCACGGCCAGGCGCAATACGCCCAGGAGCTGACCAAGTGGTTCGACACTAACTACCACTACCTGGTCCCGGAATTTTCCGCCGACCAGACCTTCGCCCTGAGCTGGGAGCAGTTGTTCGATGAAGTGGACGAGGCCCATGCCTTGGGCCATCAGGTCAAACCGGTAATCATCGGCCCGTTGACCTACTTGTGGCTGGGCAAGGCCAAGGGTGCGGATTTCGACAAGCTCGGCCTGCTGGAGCGTCTGTTGCCGGTCTACGGGGAAATCCTCAATCGGCTCAAGGCTCAGGGCGTGGAGTGGGTGCAGATCGACGAACCGATCCTCACCCTCGACCTGCCCCAGGCCTGGAAAAGCGCGTTCGAGCGTGCCTATCACATCCTCCAGTATTCGCCGCTGAAAAAACTGGTGGCGACTTATTTCAGTGGCCTGGAAGACAACCTCGGCCTGGCGGTGAGCCTGCCGGTGGACGGCTTGCACATCGACGCGGTGCGCGCCCCGGAACAATTGGGCCAAGTGCTGGACCGCCTGCCGACCTACAAGATTCTCTCGGTGGGCCTGGTCAATGGTCGCAACATTTGGCGCTGCGAGCTGGAACAGGCGCTGGCGCAACTGCAACCGGCCCAGGAGCGCTTTGGCGACAACCTCTGGGTCAGCACTTCGTGCTCGCTGTTGCACAGCCCGGTGGACCTGGAACGCGAAGACCGGCTCGATCCGGAACTCAAAAGCTGGCTGGCCTTTGCCGTGCAGAAGTGCGGTGAGGTGGCGGTGTTGCGCGATGCGCTCAACGATCCACAGGCCCCGGGTGTACAGCAGGCCCTGGCCGTCAGCCGTGACGTGCAGACCGGTCGCGCCAGCTCGACGCGCATTCATAAAGCCGAGGTTCAGGCGCGCCTGGCGGCCATCGGGCCACAGGACAGCCAGCGGTGTTCGCCGTTTGCCAAGCGCATCGAGAAGCAGCGTGCCCGACTGAAACTGCCCCCTTTTCCCACCACCACCATCGGCTCCTTCCCGCAGACCCCGGCGATCCGCCTGGCGCGTCAGGCTTATAAGCAAGGCAAGCTGTCGGCCAACGATTATCAGGATGCCATGCATACCGAGATCCGCCATGCCGTGCAGATCCAGGAACGCCTGGGCCTGGATGTGCTGGTGCACGGTGAAGCCGAGCGCAACGACATGGTGGAATACTTCGCCGAGCAACTGGACGGCTACGCCTTCACCCGTTTCGGCTGGGTGCAGAGCTATGGCTCGCGTTGCGTGAAGCCGGCGATCATTTATGGAGACGTCAGCCGACCGAATGCCATGACCGTCGACTGGATCCGCTACGCGCAAAGCCTGACCGACAAGGTCATGAAAGGCATGCTCACCGGTCCCGTGACCATGCTGATGTGGTCGTTCCCCCGCGAAGACGTGTCGCGCCAGGTCCAGGCCCGACAACTGGCCCTGGCCCTGCGCGACGAAGTGCTGGACCTGGAAAAGGCCGGGATCAAGATCGTGCAGATCGACGAGGCGGCGTTCCGCGAAGGTCTGCCTTTGCGTCGCGGGCAATGGCAGGCGTACCTGGACTGGGCCGTGGAGGCCTTCCGCTTGAGCGCATCGGGCGTGGGCGACGAAACCCAGATCCATACCCACATGTGCTATAGCGAATTCAACGACGTGATCCAGGCCATCGCCGACATGGACGCCGATGTCATCACCATCGAAACCTCGCGCTCGGACATGGAACTGCTCGACGCGTTCGAGGCCTTCGACTACCCCAATGACATCGGTCCGGGCGTCTACGACATCCACTCGCCACGGGTGCCGGACACCGCCGAGATGATCGCGCTGATGAGCAAGGCAGTGAAACGAATCGCGCCTGAGCGGCTGTGGGTCAACCCTGACTGCGGGCTGAAAACCCGGGGCTGGCCGGAGACGGAAGCGGCGTTGGTGAACATGGTGGCGGCGGCGCGGCAGTTGCGCAGCCAGCTGGCCTGAAACCGGTACCTTGAGCCGGGACTTGTGGGAGCAAAGCTTGCTCGCGATGAAGCCAACGCGATCTTTCTGGAATCGAGGTGCCTGTATCGCGAGCAAGCTTTGCTCCCACAGATACATCCTTTCCCACAGATACATCCTTCGCGCAGGCAACCACTCGGCAATCTTCATCAAACTGTCACGCAACTGTGGCAGCGCGCTTGAACAAACTTCATCAGACTCGCGCTCTACTGGGGTTCTGCGTTTCGGTGTTTCTTCATGCGTGTATTCATTTTCCTGGCCGCGTTGTTTTTCGGCCTGCCGTCGATGGCGGCGTCTCGTTGTGATGTCAATGTTGCGACCCAACGTGTCGATCTGGATCAGGTGAGCCTGGCCTACCAGAGCGTTGGCCGTGCTTCCGATCCGGCATTGCTGCTGGTGATGGGCCTGGGCGGGCAGTTGATCCATTGGCCGGATGAAGTGGTGGTCGCCTTGTGCGAGCAAGGTTTCCGGGTGATCCGCTACGACAACCGCGACGTCGGCCTGTCCACCTGGCGCCAGGCGCCCGGCAGCGCCAACCTGACCTTCGAAGCCCTGCGTTACAAGCTCGGCTTGCCCGTGGCCGCGCCTTATACCTTGACCGATATGGCTGACGACGGGCTGGGGTTGATGGATGCCTTGCAGGTGCAAAGCTTCCACGTGTTGGGTGTGAGCATGGGCGGGATGATCGCCCAGCACATGGCCGCCATGGCGCCGCAGCGGGTCGAAAGCCTGACCCTGATCATGACCAGTTCCGGTGCCGAAGGCCTGCCCGCACCCAGCGCCGCGCTGGTGCAGTTGCTATCGCGCCGCAGTGCGCCGAATCGCGAAGCGGCATTGCAACAACAGGCCGACCTGCTGGCCGCGCTGGGCAGTCCGATGGTGGTGGATGATCGCCAGGTATTGCTGCATCAGGCTGCCGTGGCCTATGACCGGGCCTTCAATCCCGAAGGCGTGAAGCGCCAGATCATGGCGATCATGGCCGAGCCGAGCCGGGTGGCGCTGCTCAACCAACTGCGAGTGCCGACCCTGGTGGTCCACGGCACCGCCGACCCTTTGCTGCCAGTGATGCACGGCGTGCACTTGGCGGCGCACATCCAAGGCAGTCAATTGAAACTGATCCCGGGCCTGGCCCATCGCTTCCAGGATGCATTCAAGGCACCGTTGCTGGGGGCGGTTTTGCCGTACCTGCAGCAGCATCGCGAAGACACTTCGCACTGGGCGCAGATCGAGCCGGTGCAGGCGCCGAATCTGCTCTGATAGCACCTTCTTTTTAAAGGACTGGGCTTTTGTGGCGAGGGAGCTTGCTCCCGCTGGGCTGCGCAGCAGCCCCTAGGGTTCAGCCCGAGGCATCAAGGTGGCTGGGTAGATTATGGGGTTGCTTTGCAACCCAGCGGGAGCAAGCTCCCTCGCCACAGTTTCATTCACCTTTGAAGGGGGAGGGTCAGCCTCTACCGCGCTTGAGCCTGCTCCACCAACCACCTCATCAATTCCTGCAACGGCCCCGATGACTCGGGCTTGCGCGGGTGCACCAGGTGATAGCCCAGCCCGGTCTGGACCTTCAGCTCGAACGGCATCACCAGCCTGCCGGCGCTCAGGTCGTCGCCGATCAACGACCAGTCGCCAATCGCCACGCCTGTGCCCTGGGAGGCCATGGACATCGCCAGGTCCAGGGTTTCGAAGTGCTGGCCCTTGCTGACATTGCTCAAGTGCACATCGGCCGCTTCCAGCCAGGCGTTCCAGTCGCGCTCGTCACGGGTGGGGTGCAACAGCAGGTGTTGTTGCAGGTCGGCGGGTTCACGCAGAGGTACGGAGCCTTCCAGGACCGGGCGAGAACAGACAGGCGTCAGTTGTTCATCGAACAGGTGCAGGCACGTCAATGAGGCATCGGGTGGCGGACCATAGATCACCGCGGCGTCGAAGGCTTCACGCTGGAAATCCACACCGTGCCTGACCGTGGTGGTCAGCTCCACCGGTACGTCCGGCCGTTCCTTCTGCCATTGCAACAGACGTGGCAGCAGCCAGCGCATCACACAGGTCGGGGCCTTGAGTTGCAGGGTCTGGCGCTTTTCACCGATCTGCTCCACCGCTTCGCCGATCAGGCTGAACACCTGCTGCACCCGTGGCAGCCACGCCAGGCCCTCGGCGGTCAGGCTCAGGCCGCGCGCCTGGCGCTGGAACAGCGCATAACCCAAATGATCTTCCAGCCCGGCGATCTGTCGGCTCACCGCGCCCTGGGTGATGTGCAGCTGCTCGGCGGCCCGGGTGAAGTTGCAGCACTGGGCCGTGATCAGAAACGTATGGAGCGCCGGCAGCGGGGGAAGTCGTTTCATTTCGGATCCAAGCCATGACGTGAGGACATGGCTAGTATGACTTTTTATCCATTGTTGCCGCTATGGTCGGACCGTTCCAATAACGCCATTCCCCAAACAAAAAGGGACCCGCCGCGTGCTGTGCGGAGCCCTTTACAAGAAAAAGGCAATGGCAATGGCGACGTGTGGCGAAGTACTGGTCAAGTTACTCGAAGGTTATGGCGTGGAGCAGGTGTTCGGCATCCCCGGCGTGCACACCGTCGAGTTGTACCGCGGGCTGGCCCGTTCCAGCATCCGCCATGTGACCCCGCGTCACGAGCAGGGCGCAGGCTTCATGGCTGACGGCTACGCGCGGGTCAGCGGCAAGCCCGGCGTGTGCTTCATCATCACCGGCCCCGGCATGACCAATATCACCACCGCCATGGGCCAGGCCTACGCCGATTCGATCCCGATGCTGGTGATCTCCAGCGTGCAGTCGCGTAACCAGTTGGGTGGCGGGCGCGGCAAGTTGCATGAATTGCCGAACCAGAGCGCGCTGGTGGGCGGGGTGGCGGCGTTTTCCCACACGCTGATGTCCGCTGCTGAATTGCCCGGCGTGCTGGCCCGGGCTTTTGCCTTGTTCCAGGCCGGGCGGCCGCGACCGGTGCATATCGAAATTCCGTTGGATGTTTTGGTCGAAGACGCTGACGCTTTGCTCGCCAGCACACCGGTGAGCATCAGCCGTGCGGGCGCTGCACCGAGTGCCGTGGAGCAAATGACGGCTATGCTGGCGTCGGCCAAACGGCCCTTGATCCTGGCCGGCGGCGGCGCTCTCGACGCGGCGACCGAATTGACCGAACTGGCCGAACGCCTCGGCGCGCCCGTGGCGTTGACCATCAACGCCAAGGGGATGCTACCGTCCCGGCATCCCCTGCTGATCGGCTCCACCCAGAGCCTGGTCGCTACCCGCGCCCTGGTGGCCGAGGCGGATGTGGTGCTGGCGATCGGCACCGAGCTGGCCGAAACCGACTACGACATCACCTTTGCTGGCGGCTTCGAGATCCCCGGCGCGTTGCTGCGTATCGACATCGACCCGGACCAGACCGTGCGCAACTATCCACCGCGCTTGGCCCTGGTGGCCGACGCACGCACGGCTGCCCGGGCTCTGCTCGACGAGTTGAACGCGCAGCCCTTGGCCGAGCGCTGCGGCGATTGGGGCCCTGCACGCGCCGCGCGGTTGCGGGCCGATCTGGAGGGCGGCTGGGACGCTGCGACCCGCGCCCAGACGCTGTTTCTCGACAGCGTTTTGCAGGCGTTGCCCGACGCGGTATTCGTCGGCGACTCCACCCAGCCGGTGTACACCGGCAACCTGACCTTCAACCTGGAGCGGCCACGTCGCTGGTTCAACTCGTCAACCGGCTACGGCACCCTCGGCTACGCCTTGCCGGCGGCTATCGGCGCCTGGCTCGGCGGCAAGGACCTGGGCCACGGTCGCCCGGCGGTGGTGTGCCTGATTGGCGACGGCGGCTTGCAATTCACCCTGCCGGAGCTGGCCAGCGCCGTGGAGGCGCGCACACCGGTGATCGTGCTGCTGTGGAATAACCAGGGCTACGAAGAGATCAAGAAATACATGGTCAACCGCGCCATCGAACCGGTGGGCGTGGACATCTACACCCCGGACTTCATCGGTGTCGCCAAGGCGTTGGGCTGCGCGGCCGAAGCCATCGACGGCGTAGCGCAACTGCATACCGCATTGCTCGCCGCTTGCGATCGGCAGGGGCCGACGTTGATCGAAATCGACCAGGCAACCTGGATGACGCAGGTGTCGAAATGAATTTCCCTACCACGCAAGACGGGCTGTACATCAACGGTGAGTGGTTGGCCGGCGATCAACCGTTGCGGGTGATCAACCCGGCGACCGAGGCGCTGCTGACCACTGTTTATGGCGGCGACGAACACGCCGTCGATCAGGCCTTGGACGCCGCTACCCAGGCTTTCGGCCCATGGTCGAACACTTCTGGCAGCGAGCGCGGCGCGCTTCTGCGCCGTATCGCCGCTGGCGTGCGGGAAGCCCGTGAGCGGTTGATGCACCTGCAATCGAGCAACAACGGCAAACCGTTGTTCGAAGCGGCCATCGATGTCGACGACGTGGTCGCCACCTTCGAGTATTACGCCGAACTGGCCGAAGGCCTCGACGCCCGCCAGGACAGTCCGCTGGCCTTGCCCAGCGCTGATTTCAGCGCACGCCTGCGCCGCGAACCCTGCGGTGTGGTCGGCTTGATCGTGCCGTGGAATTTCCCGATGGTCACCACCGCCTGGAAACTCGCCCCGGCCCTGGCTGCCGGCTGTTGCGTGGTGCTCAAGCCCTCGGAAGTCACGCCGCTGCCGGAGCTGGAACTGGCATCGATCATCGCCGGCTGCGGTTTGCCCGACGGGGTGTTCAACCTCGTCTGTGGCACCGGCCTGGCAGTCGGGGCGCCGCTGGCGGCGGACCCGCGGGTGGCGAAGATTTCCTTCACCGGCAGCAATGCGGTGGGTGTGCAGGTGATGCAGCGAGCGGCGGAAACGGTCAAGGGCGTGAGCCTGGAGTTGGGCGGCAAATCGTCCTTGCTGGTGCTGGCCGATGCCGATCTGGACCTGGCGGTGGAACTGGCCTGCGGTGGCGGTTTCTTCAATGCCGGGCAGATGTGTTCGGCCACCAGCCGCGTGCTGGTCGCCGATGAACTGGCCGATGAATTCCTGCAACGGCTCAAGACCCGCGCCGAGGCGATCCGCGTGGCCGACCCGTTCGATCCGGACGTGGAGATGGGCGCGCTGGTCAACCAGGCGCAATACCAGCGGGTGCTGGGGCACATCGACCGAGGCTTGAGCGTCGGGGCGACGCTGGTGTGCGGTGGACAGCGTCCCGCGCATCTGTCGCGCGGCTTTTTTTTACAGCCGACCATCTTCACTGACGTGCCCCTGGACAGTGCGTTGTGGTGCGAGGAGATCTTCGGGCCAGTGCTGTGCGTACGCCGTTTCAGCACCCAGGCGCAGGCCATCGCCCTGGCGAACGACAGCCGTTTCGGCCTGGTAGCCAGCGTGGTCAGCCGTGATACGACGACTGCCGAGCAGGTGGCCAACGCGTTACAGGCAGGGCTGGTGTGGATTAACGCACCCCAGGTGATTTTCCCCCAGGCGGCGTGGGGGGGTTACAAGCAGAGCAGTCTCGGCCGTGAATTGGGGCCTTGGGGCTTGGCGGCGTTTCAGGAAATCAAGCATGTGGTCCGGGCGGTCTGACGGCACGTTATCAGGTCACGCATGCCTCGAAAAAAGGCATGCGCGGGGAACATGGCTTCAATGAGTTTTTTTCGATAGTCAGGGATTTTGCACAACCTCAGGATGGCCGCAGGCGGCGGCAAAGCCCAAGCAATACGGGGGTTTGGTCGACGTCGAACGGTGCGGGCGCAACGGTTTTACCCACCTCATACTTAAAAAAATAAAGGGAGTCCTCCATGGGCGAGCATGATCTGAACAGACGTCAATTCATCAAGACTGCAAGTGTGGTTTCGGTAGCGGCGGCCGCCATGAGCGTGCCCTTCATCAGCGCCCGGGCCAGTGACACGCGGTTCGTTGGCAAGACCCTGCGTTTGCTCACCTGGTCCGATGACACCGGGCTGGCGGCGTTGCGCAACATCGCGGCGACCTTCGAGGCCAAGACCGGCGCCAAGGTCATCGCCGACCGCACCGGCAGCACATCGGAAATGGTCGCCAAGCTCAAGGCCGGAGGCGACCGGCCGCAGTACGACATCATCACCCTGGCAGGCGTCGGGGCCGAGGGCCTGGCTGCCGCCGGGCTGCTGGAAAAACCCGACCTCAATCGCATTCCCAACCTGGCCGACGTACCGGCGCAATACCGCACTGGCGCCGGCGGCCATGGCATCGGTTACCTGCTGTGGTGCAACAGCCTGGTCTACAGCACCCGGACCTTGAAACAGGCGCCGGACAGTTACGCCGCCCTGTGGGACGCGGACCTGGCGCCGAACATTTTCCTGCCGCCGCCGAACTGGACCGAGGCCATGGACCTGATCATCATCGCGGCCAAGCTGGCCGGTGGTGACGAGCACAACATCGAACCCGGCTTCAAGAAACTCGCCGAGCTCAAGGACCGGGTGGTGACCCTGGGGGAAAACCCGAACCAGATCGCCGAGTTGTTCCGCACCGGTTCCCTGGACATGGGCGGGTTATACGCGCCGGCGTTTTTTCCCAAGCAGATCCGCGATCCGGCCTACAGCCTGGGGGCGACGTTTGGCATGAAGGAAGGTTTCTACACCGACCTGATGCTCTCGGTCATGCCGAAAAACCGCCCGGGCGACACCGACCTGGCCTACGCCTTCATCGACCACTCCCTCGACCCGCTAGTACAAGGCAAGATGGCCGAAGACATCTTCAACGGCCCGGTCAACGCCAAGGCCATCATCTCCGCCGAAGCGCGCAAGAGCCCGTACATCCTCACCCCGGAGCAAATCGCCGACAAGGCGATCATGCACGACAACGCCTTCCTGGCGACGGTGCATGACCAGTGGATTCGCCGGTACACGGAAATTTTCTCTTCCTGATTCGAACGCCACTGTGTGAGCGGGCTGCTCGCGATAGCGGTGGTTCAGTTGATGGCGATGTTGCCTGTGCCGCCGCTTTCGCGAGCAAGCCCGCTCCCACAGGGAATGGGAGGTGTTCACCGATTTTGTGAGCACCTGAAATCCAGTGTGGGAGCGGGCTTGCTCGCGAAGGCGGTGAAGCAGTCGATGGAGATATTGACTGTGCCTTGCCCTCATCGGAAATGAGTGGATTTGAAATTGTGTTTGTTCTGTCGTTTTCCACTGACGAGACCTTGTTATGGAACACCAACCGTTAACCCATCCCCAAAGTGTTGCGCCGATACGTGCAACCCGGGGCATTTCGCCCACCCGCCGAGCCTGGCTTTTCCTGTCGCCGTCGATGTTGTTTCTCGGCGTGCTGATCGCCGCCAGCCTGTTGGTGCTGCGCATGAGCGTCGGCACCAAGGGAGCGGAGTGGAGCGGCTTCAGCCTCGCCAGTTACGGGCAGTTGCTGGAGCCCTATTACCTCAAGTCCCTGCTGCTGACTTTGCGCCTGGCATTGATTAGCGCAGTGATCGCCGTGCTGCTGGCGATCCCCGTGGCCTACACCATGTCGCGTCTCGCTTCGCCGTTGTTGCGACGGGTGTTCCTGGCGGCGGTGCTGTTGCCGCTGTTGGTCAACCTGCTGCTGCAAAGCTATGGCTGGCTGGTGATCCTCGGTCCGGCCGGCATGCTCAACCAGGCGCTCATGGGCCTGGGCCTGATCAAGCGACCGATCATGTTGCTGTACAACCAGAATGGCGTGCTGATGGGCTTGGTCCAGACCGCGTTCCCCCTGGCTGTGCTGCCCATCGCCAGTGCGATGCGTGGCGTGGCCCGCAGTTATGAAGAGGCCGCAGCCACCCTTGGCGCCAGCCGCTTCCAGGTGTTTCGCCAAGTGGTGCTGCCCATGAGCCTGCCGGGGATCATCACCGGCGCGACGCTGGTGTTTGCCTACAACGCCAGCAGCTTTGTCGTACCGCTGCTGTTGGGCGGTCGACGAGTGCCAATGCTGGCCGTGATGGTTCACGACCAGATCGCCCCGTTGATGAACTGGCCCGCCGCATCCGCCGCCGGGGTGGTGCTGATTGTCACCACGCTGATGATCATGACTCTGTCTGAATATTTCACCGGCCGTCGTCGGCGGATGCTGGAGGCTTCTCAATGAGCGCGCTGAGTAAAAAGCGCCAGTCGCTGTTGCCCGGCGAAACCGGGCGCGCCGTCGGGCTGCTGTCGGGTTTCATCCTGTTGCTGGCGGTGCTGCCGATCCTGACCATGATCGTCATGTCCTTCAGCGGTGCGGCGAACCTGGACTTTCCGCCGAGCAGCTACAGCCTGCAATGGTATCGGGCCGCCTGGCACACCTTTGTGTCGCCGGATGCCAGCGATGTGCTGAGCCTGGGCCAGGCCATGGCGACCAGCCTGTTGGTGGCCTGCCTGACCATGGTGTTCGCCACACTGATCGCGGTGCCGGCGGCCTACGCGCTGACCCGTTGCGAGTTCCGTGGCAAGGCCGTGGCGCTGCAACTGATGTCGCTGCCGCTGGTGTTTCCCATGGTGGTGCTGGGCTTGGCACTGCTGCTGGTGTTCGACAGCCTGCCGTTCCAGATGACCACCTCGCGGCTGGTCATTGCCCACGTCATTTTGGCCTTGCCGTTCGTAGTGAAGAACTGCACCGCCGCCATGCTCGGCATCGGCAGTGAAGTGGAAGAGGCCGCGCGCATGCTGGGGGCCACACCGCAACGGGCCATCGTCGATGTGGTGGTGCCCTTGATGAAGTCGGGGATTCTCGCCGGGATGCTGTTGGCGTTCATCGTCTCGTTCAACGAGTTCACCGTGACCTATTTCCTCTACACCATCGATGTCATGACCGTGCCGATCTGGATGTACAGCCGCACCGTGTCGTCGCTGGACCCCACCGTTTTTTCGTTTGCCGTACTCATCGTGCTGATCGACTTCGTGTTGATCTGGGCGTTGGAGAAACTGGTAGGCGAGGGCGGCGTTTCCTTTTGATTTCGAGGTGAAGACATGACTGGACTGATACTGGAAAACGTCGAGAAACACTACGGCTCGGCCTGTGCGGTAACGGACGTGAACCTGCATTTGCCCGAGGGCAAGCTGGTGTGTTTCCTCGGACCTTCGGGCTGTGGCAAGACCACGCTGCTGCGCATGATTGCCGGCCTGGAAAGCCTCAGCGGCGGTGAAATTCGCCTGGATGGCCAAGACATCGGCCATACCCCGGCGCACCTGCGCAATTTCGGCATGGTGTTTCAATCGTTGGCGTTGTTTCCCCACATGACCGTCGGCGAGAACATTGCCTATCCACTGAAACTGCGCGGCGTGAGCAAGGTCGAGCAACAGGCGCGGGTGGTGGAGTTGCTGGAACTGATCCAGCTCCAGGCGATGATCGACCGGCCAGTGGCGAAGCTTTCCGGCGGCCAGCGCCAGCGCGTGGCGATTGCCCGGGCCATTGCCGCCCGGCCGAAAATCCTCCTGTTGGACGAACCGCTGTCGGCCCTGGACGCCAAGTTGCGCGAGTCGATGCAAGTGGAAATCCGCCAACTGCAACAGCGCTTGAACATCACCACCATTTTGGTGACCCACGATCAGCGCGAAGCCATGACCATGGCCGACATCGTGGTGGTGTTGGGTGAGCACCGGGTGCAACAGGTCGGTACGCCGATCGAGATCTACCGGCACCCGGCCAATGAATTCGTCGCCGATTTCATTGGCTCAGGCAACATCTTTCCGGCGACCACCCTGGGTAACGGCCAGGTCGGGCTGCCGGGTGGGGACACGCTGGACGTGCCGGCCAGCCATAGCGTCAGCGCTGGCGAGAAGATCAAGCTGCTGGTACGTCCCGAAGACTTGCAACTGTCCTCGCCCCAGGTCACGGCGGGCAACCGGTTGCTGGGCAAGGTGACGTTCGTGCGGGACATCGGCGCCACCGTCGAGACCACGGTGGAGTGTTCCGGAATTTCGTTCACGGCGCTGAGCACGCCTTGCCAGGGCATGGACCTGGGCATTGGGCATGCGGTGTCGGTGACCATACCGGCGCAGGCGTGTCGGTTGCTGGGTGCCTGATCTCTAAGGATGTGGTGCTGCGGCTGGCCCCATCGCGAGCAGGCTCGCTCCCACAGGGGATCTTCAGTGAACACAAACTCTATGTTCACCGCAGTTCCAATGTGGGAGCGAGCCTGCTCGCGATGAGGCCGGTACAGACAACTCAAGAATCAGCTCAGACGGTCATCCGCAACCGCGCCAGATCCCGCAGCGGCGGCGCGCCGAACAACCGACTGTACTCGCGGCTGAACTGCGAAGGGCTTTCGTAACCCACCCGATAGCCCGCCGCCGAAGCTTCCAGCCCTTCGGCCAGCATCAGCCGGCGGGCTTCCTGCAAGCGCAGTTGCTTCTGATATTGCAGCGGGCTCATGGCAGTCATGGCCTTGAAGCGGTGATGCAAGGTCGAGACGCTGAGGTTCACTTCCCGGGCCAGGTCATCGATGCGCAACGGTTTTTCGAAATGGCCATTGAGCCATTTGATCGCCTGGCTGATGCGATGGCTCTGACTGTTGGCGATGGCGATTTCGTAGAGCCGATAGCCCTGTGGACTGCGCAGCAAACGGTAGAGAATTTCCCGACGTACCAGGGGCGCGAGCATGGCGATGTCTTTCGGGCTGTCCAGCAACCGCGCCAGGCGCAGCACGGCGTCGAGCGTCGGCGTGTCCAGGCGTTCGACATACAGCCCGCGCCCGGCGGGACGGGTCGGTACACCCAAGGGGCCGGCGTCGGCGATCAACGCGGTGATTTCCGCCGGGTCGATGTCCAGGCGCAAGGCCAGGATCGGCTCCTCGGGCGAGACGTTAGCGATGCAGCCACTCAACGGCATCGACACCGAGACCACCAGGTAATGCAGCGGGTCGTAGTTGAAAAATTCGTCGGCCAGGCGCACCTGCTTGCTGCCCTGGGCCATGATGCACAGCGCCGGCTGCGCCAGCACCGGGGCGAACTTCTGGGGCTTGCTGTGGCGCGACAGATTCAGCGAGCCGATGGCCGTGGCGTAGCTGCCGTCTTCACTGGTATTGCGGTCGATGATCGACGCCAGTTCAGCGCGCTGTTGTTCCAGGTAGGGGTCCAGCGGGACGTGGGCGTGGTCGAGTGGCGACATGCCAGGATCCTCAGGCATAGGGGCGATGGACAAAGCTTATGTTTGTGCAAGGCGCAGCGGTAGCAACATCCTGTTGAAAGCTTGCCTGATCCTGCACGGCGCGAGGGGCCATAACGGTGCAATGCGTTGGAAACTTGCTTGAAACCTTTTGTTTCAACTTTCCGGGCCGTAAGCGAATCGATGGCGGATTTCGTGCTACCGATGCGCAGGATCGTGCAAGGGGTCGGCAGGAATCGACTAACGAAGCTGGCGTCGTGGCGCTTAACCTTTGATCCTGTCGCAGCCTGTCCCCGGCTGCACAACGGATTACCTGGGAGGGTTGAACATGACTACACAGATCCCCGTCAGCCACATGGCTTTTGTCCGCGCCCGCGGCGGTTGCTCCAAGCAACTGGGGGCGCGCCTGAGTACGTTGATCGCGCCTTCGCGCCAGGCTCCCGGTTGCTTGCACTTCGCCTTGCAGCAATCGCAATGCGATGCTGATCTGTGGTTGGTGTCCGGGCTCTGGGTCAACCAACCGTCGATGGACGCCTACTTCAATTCACCGGCCATGGCGATTTTCGCCGAGCTGGTGCAGGACCTGGTGGTGAGCAGCCTGGATTTCCACACGTTCCGCGAAGTCTCCGCCGCCCAGGCGACTGAAGGGTGCCTGGCGCAGGTACACAAACTGGCCGGTTGAGGGTTTAATGAGCGTCATTTTCCACCGCCAGGATGCACGAGATATGGCACGTAAAGCCTTTGAAACCTTTGAAGCTGTTTCCGCGGTCGTTCCCAATGAAGGCGGCGGCTACCATGCCGCCATTGCCACCAAGGCTATTGGCGGCTCCGGTGCGCCGCGTTTCAACAAGGTGCTTGAGGAGCAGACCTTCAAGACAGCTACCGAGGCCGACGATGCGGCCGCCGTGCAGTTGACCCATCTCAAGGGGGGTCGACGACGAGGGTGGGTTGGTCTGGTAATCAGTATTTTGGGAGTTGCTTTTGTGGCGAGGGAGCTTGCTCCCGCTTGGGTGCGAAGCACCCACCAAAAAAGGGGCCGCTTCGCAGCCCAGCGGGAGCAAGCTCCCTCGCCACAGGGGGGGGCGCGCTGCTCCTACTTTGGGCGGTGCATCTTGAACAAGGCCTCAGGCCCCAACTGGAAGTAATCCGCCGGCCCGCCACCGCGCAAGATCGGCTCGGCGGCGGCAGTGTCGTACACCCCATCCTTCAACAGCCACTTGGCGATATGCACGGCGACCACTTCGCCGAGGATCAGCCAGCTCGGCACCAGCCCCTTGTCCGCTCGCTGCAATTGAATGATCTGCGTGACCTTGCATTCGAAGGACACCGGGCTTTCGGCGACGCGCGGCACCTGGATCACCCGTGACGGGGCGGTCGTCAAACCCGCCAGTTCGAACTCATTGACCTCCGGCGCGACCATCGCGCAGCTCTGGTTCATCTGCTCGGCCAACGGGCGCGTAGCCAGGTTCCAGGCGAACTCGCCGGTCTGTTCGATGTTGTTCAGGCTGTCTTTGCGCCCGACGCTGGAAAAACCAATGATCGGCGGGATGTAGTTGAAGGCGTTGAAGAAGCTGTAGGGCGCCAGGTTCAGGCGGCCTTCGGCATCCTGGGACGAAATCCAGCCGATGGGGCGCGGGCCGACGATGGCATTGAACGGATCGTGGGGCAGGCCGTGACCGTTGGCAGGTTCGTAGAAATGGATGTCGTCGGGCATGGCGAGTGTTTCCTGGAAGGCATTCGTAGGCGGCCAATAGTGCAAGGCCGGGCCTTTTATTTCCAGATTTGGTTGATGCAAAAAGATCGCAGCTTTCGGCAGCTTCTACAGATTGAATACGGTCCTGTAGGAACTGCCGAAGGTTGCGATCTTTTGACGTTCAATCATTAACCAATCGCTTCGGCGGTACCGGTCTTGTCGAAACCGTCAGCAGCGATGGCATCGGCGGTACCGGTCTTGTCGAACCCGTCAGCGGCGATGGCATCGGCGGTGCCGGTTTTGTCGAACCCGTCAGCGGCGATGGCATCGGCGGTGCCGGTTTTGTCGAACCCGTCAGCGGCGATGGCATCGGCGGTGCCGGTTTTGTCAAAGCCATCGGCGGCGTAGCTACCGGCATGGCTGCGTTCGATGGCAGCGCTGGCGCCCGAGCTGAAGGAAGCGGTACCAGTCTTGTCGAAACCGTCGGCGGCGAAGGTGTTGGCAGCCAATACGGACAGGGTCAGGGCGAGGATCAGTTTGGTTTTCATGGTGGTCACTCCAGGTTCGTTGGCGATGTGTCTTGCATGGGTTGAATGCTACGCCAATTAAATTGATTAAAAAGCGCAAAATAATGCTAAAAGCCATCGATTAAATCGATGTTAAGGGCGGCGCATATAATCCGCTTCAGCAGTCGGAGCGAACCTTGCGCAGGTCATCGATTCAATGAGTTCAGGGTGTGGCAAGTGCATTAACGGGTGATTAATCGCCGTTCAATGACGGATTTTTCATACGTTGCCGACCTGTTTTTCACCGCTGCGATGTCAACTTGCTCCCACGGTTAGCCCCAAGAGTTGGCCGCCATCCTCTGGAGCCTGCGATGAATAAACTGCCTCAAATCACCTTGGCCTTTTGGGTCATGAAGATCTGCGCGACGACCCTGGGCGAAACCGCAGGGGATTTGTTATCGATGACCCTCAATGTCGGTTACGCCATCAGCTCGCTGATTCTGATCAGCGTGTTCGTCCTGACGCTGGTTACACAGCTGATGGCCAAGACCTACAAGCCGCTGCTGTACTGGATCGTGATCCTGTCCACCAGCACGGCGGGCACCACAATGTCCGATTTCATGGATCGCACCCTTGAATTGGGTTACGCCACCGGGTCGATGATCCTGATTGCGATTCTGTTGGCGATTTTCGCAGCCTGGCGCCTGAGCGGTGATTCGCTCAACGTCACCAAGGTGCAGACCTTTCGCGGCGAGATGTTCTACTGGATGGCGATTCTGTTTTCCAACACCTTGGGCACCGCGCTCGGTGATTACCTGGCCGACGACTCGGGGCTGGGATTTGCTGGCGGCGCATTGCTGATCAGCTCGACCATTGCCGTAGTCGTGCTGCTCAAGTACTTCACCAGGATTTCGTCGGTGGTGTTGTTCTGGATAGCCTTCGTGCTGACACGCCCCCTTGGCGCGACGCTGGGCGACTTGATGACCAAGCCTCATGAGAAAGGGGGGCTGGACTTCGGCACCGTCGGCTCATCGGCGGTGTTGGCGGGGATACTGATCGTGATGGTCGCGGGCGCGGCGTATGCGCAGAACCGTTATGGCAACAGGCAGCGTGCGGCTGAGTTGAGCTGATTACCGCGCCGCCGCTCCCACAGGTTCGGCGCAAATCCTGTGGGAGCGAGCCTGCTCGCGATGGGGCCATCACAGCCACCGTTGCAGTGACTGTGGAACCCTGTCAGTCGGTGACGATCCGCGAGTGCTTGCGGGTGTCTTTCATGGTGATGTACACCAGCAGCGACACGGCGATGCACGCCGTCACGTACCAGTAGTAGCCGGTTTCCATGCCGATGCTCTTGAACCACAGCGCGATGTATTCAGCGGTGCCGCCGAAGATCGACACGGTCAGCGCGTAGGGCAGGCCGACGCCCAGGGCGCGGATTTCAGTGGGAAACAACTCGGCTTTGACCACGGCGTTGATCGAGGTGTAGCCGCTGACGATGATCAGTGCGGCCATGATCAGGAAGAACGCGCCCCACCAGGTCTGGATGGTGTGCAGAGTGGTGAGGATTGGCACGGTGCACAGCGTGCCGAGGATGCCGAAGGCAATCAGGATCGGCCGGCGTCCGATCTTGTCCGACAGCCCGCCGATTACCGGCTGCAGGCACATGAACAGGAACAGTGTGGCGGCGGAAATGGTGGTGGAGTCGGAGATGCTCATGCCGACGGTGTTCACCAGGTATTTCTGCATGTAGGTGGTGTAGGTGTAGAACGCCAGGGTGCCGCCCATGGTCAGGCCGACCACGGTCATCAGTTCCTTGGGATGGCGCAGCAAGGTGCGCATGGCGCTTTCCTTGGACTTCTCTTTCTTGGTGAACGACTCGGTTTCCTCCATGCCGCGTCGCAGGTACAGCGCCACGATCGCGCACAGGGCACCGATGGCGAACGGGATGCGCCAGCCCCAGGCATACAGTTGTTCGGTGGTGAGGAACTGTTGCAGCACGATCAGCACGCCCAGGGCGATGAGCTGGCCGGAGATCAGGGTCACGTACTGGAAACTGGAGAAGAAGCCGCGACGTTCCTTGGTCGCCATCTCACTCAGATAGGTCGCCGAGGTACCGTACTCGCCACCCACCGACAGGCCTTGGAGCAAGCGGGCAAACACCAGCAGAATCGGCGCGCCGACGCCGATGGTTTCGTAGCTCGGGCTCAGGGCGATGATCAGCGAGCCGAAGCACATCAGGTATACCGACGCCATCAACGCCCGCTTGCGTCCGGCGCGGTCGGCGTACAAGCCCATCAACCAGCCGCCAATCGGGCGCATCAGGAAGCCTACAGCGAAGATCGCGGCGGTGTTGAGCAATTGGGCGGTGGTGTCGCCCTTGGGGAAGAAGACTTTGGCGAAGTACAACGAGAATGCGGCGTAGACGTACCAGTCATACCACTCGACCATGTTGCCGACCGAACCGCTGAAGATCGATTTGATCCGGCTGGCGGTGGTTCTTTCACGGGCGGGCACGGCAGCCGACCCAAGGGGCAGGGCGTTGGAGTTGTCCATTGAAGGATCCTTCGTTTAATTGTTTTTGTGGAGCGCGTGGGAACGCAGCCTGACAGGGCTATAGCAGGAGCTGTGCCAGCGGCTGGAGGGCCGGGCTAGAGGGGTTTGCGGCGCTGGATGAGCGGGAATCCGCTCATTGTGACTGGGGGTGTGGGCGGGAATCCGCTTATTCGGGCATGGATGTGTTGTCTGTACCGGCCTCATCGCGAGCAGGCTCGCTCCCACATTTTGGCCGGTGTACAGATGACCCTGTGGGAGCGGGCTTGCTCGCGAAAGCGGTGTGTCAGCCCATTCAATACCGACTGACTCGACGCCTTCGCGAGCAAGCCCGCTCCCACATTTGTCCGGCGTACACATCACCCTGTGGGAGCGAGCCTGCTCGCGATGGGCCGGTACAGACACAGCAAATTCAGCGGCCCTACAAAAACATCTCCCGACTCAACCCATGCCGCTGCATCTTTTCATTGAAGGTGCGGCGTGGCAGTTGCAGTTCTTCGAGCACCGCTTTCACATCCCCTCTGTGCCGCGTCAGGGCGGCGCGCAGGCATTGGGCTTCGAAGGCTTCCTGTTGGGCGGCGAGGGACTGGCCGGGTTCGGTGTCCAGGGCCTGCGGTTGATCCAGCCCCAACACCTGGCGTTCGGCGACGTTGGCCAGTTCGCGCACGTTGCCCGGCCAGTCGTGGCTGAGCAGGTGGCTCAATTGCGGGCCGCTCAGGGGGGCGGCGGCGCGGCCCAGGCGTTCGGCGGCGTTGTGGGTGAAGTGCTCGAACAGCAGGGGAATGTCCTCGCGTCGTTCCCGCAGCGGTGGCAGGCGCAGCTCGGCGATGTTCAGGCGATAGGCCAGGTCTTCGCGAAACCGCCCGGCCCGGGCTTCGTCCAGCAGGTCGGGCTTGGTGGCGGCGATGATGCGCAGGTCTACTTGAATGCTTTGGTTGGAACCCAGGCGTTCGAGCTTCTGTTCCTGCAATACCCGCAGCAGCTTGACCTGCTGGGCCAGGGGCATGCTCTCTATTTCGTCGAGAAACAGTGTGCCGCCGTCGGCGTATTCGAGTTTGCCGATGCGTTTGCCTTGGGCGCCGGTGAAGGCCCCGCTTTCATGGCCGAACAGCTCGGCCTCGAACAGCGCTTCGGGAATGGCCGCGCAGTTCAACGCGACGAAGGGTTTGCTCGCCCTCGGGCCAAAGTCGTGCAGGCAACGGGCGACCAATTCCTTGCCGCTGCCGGTTTCGCCACGGATCAACACGTTGACCGGCAGCGCTGCCAAGTCCAGCACCTGGCGTCGCAGGTTTTGCAGTGCCCGCGACACACCCAGCAGCGTCCCGTCGAGCCGGGCCCGAGCGTCGGCCTGCTCATGCAGGCGTCGGTTCTCCAGGACCAGGGTGCGCTTGTCCAGGGCCCGGCGCAGGCTGCCGAGCAAGGCTTCGGGGCTGAAGGGTTTTTCCAGGAAATCGTAGGCGCCGTCGCGCATGGCCTCCACGGCCATCGGTACATCGCCATGGCCGGTGAGCAGAATCACTGGCAGGTCCGGATCGCGTCGCTGCACTTCGGCCAGCAGTTCCAGGCCGCTGAGGCCGGGCATGCGCACGTCGCTGAGGATCACCCCGGGGAAATGTTCCGGCAACTTTGCCAGGCATTCATCGGCGCGGCTGAACAGCTGCACCTGGAATCCCGACAGGCTCAACCATTGCTCGACAGCACTGCGAATGCTGCCTTCGTCATCAACGACCATGACTGAATCAAGCATGCAGTTGAGCCTCCTGATCGATGGGCAAGGTCACGCAGAATACCGCGCCGTGTTCATGGTTGTCCGCGCTCAGGCGGCCACCGGATTCATGAATGATCGCAAACGAAACCGCCAGGCCCAAGCCCAGGCCATCTCCCACGGCCTTGGTGGTGAAAAACGGATCGAATACCTGGGCCAGGTGTTCCTCGGCGATGCCGGTGCCGCTGTCACTGACGGTCAGGCGCCACAATTGATCATCGGCTTCCAGGCGCACTTCCAGGCGTTTGAGGGGGTGGCCGGCCATGGCGTCGAGGGCGTTGCGCAGCAGGTTGATCAACACCTGTTCGAGGCGGATCGCATCGCCGCGCACCCACGCCGGGCGGGTCAGGTGCAGCACGGTGCTGACCTGTTCGTCGCGCAGGCGCGTGTCCAGCAGTTGCAGTGCCTGGTCCACCACTGCCGCCAGGTCCAGGCGTTCGCGCAGGCCGCTGGGGCTTTTGCGGGCGAACGTCTTCAGGTGGCCGGTGAGGGCGGCCATGCGGGTCAGCATGTCGTCCACCGGTTTGAGGGCCTTGTAGGCATCGTCGATCCGACCGTGATCCAGTAGTAAGCGCAGGGTTGCCAATTGCATGCGCTGGGCGGTCAAGGGCTGGTTGATTTCATGGGCCAGGGCCGCCGACATCTGCCCCAGTGCCGCCAGCTTGGCCGATTGCACCAGCCCGTCCTGGGCGGTGCGCAGATCCCGGGTCCGCTCCTCCACCAGCCGTTCCAGCTCTTCGCGGCTGCGCTGGCGCAATCTTGCCAGGCGCCAGCGCTGGTTGAGAAACAGCAGCAGAAACACCAGCGCCAACCACAACCCGGCGGCGGCAAGTCCGGCGTTGCGGCGGTCTTCGAAAGCGATCTGCGGACGGCGCAGCAAATGCAGCGTCCAGCCTTCGGCGGTCAACGGCAAGGATTCCCACAGGTAGTCCGTCGAGCCGTCGAGGGACTCGACACGGGCCAGATGGCTATTGTCATCGAAGCGCCGCAGCGACTCATAGGCCAGCGGTTGCAAGGGCTGTTTGTCGTATTGACGGGTGGCCTTGAGTTCGGCGCGGTCGCTGTCGCTCAATGGCTGCAAGTGGCGATAACGCCAGCCCGGGCGGTTGGCGATGAAGATGATGCCTCGGGCATCGCTGACCAACAGGGTGTCGCTGCCCTGGCGCCATTCACGCTCGATCTCGGGAAACTCCAGTTTCACGACCATGGCGCCAAGGAATTCGCCGTTGTCGCCCGTCACTGCGCTGGAAAGGAAATACCCCGGGATGCCGCTGGTCACGCCCACCGCGTAAAACCGCCCGGTGCCTTGGGTGCGGGTCTGGAGGAAATAGGGACGAAAACCATAGTTGTGCCCGACGTAGCTGCTGGGCAGGCGCCAGTTGCTGGCCGCGACGGCCAGGCCGGTGTGGTCGAGCAGTTCCAGGGTGGATGACTGGGCGGCGCCATTGATCTGTTCCAACTTGCGGTTCAGCGCGTCCTGCTGCGCTGCACTGACGGGGCCCTTGAGGGCCGAACGCAATTCCGGGTCCAGCGCCAGCACGGCGGGCAGGGCGCGGTAACGTTCGATCAGGGTGTGCAGCGAAGTGGCGTATAGCGCCAGTTGCTGGTTTGCGCGGCTGGCATCTTCTTCCAGGGCCGCGCGTTCGGCATGGCGTATGGCGAAGGTGGCGGCAACCGCCGCGCCGGTGAGGATCAGCAAGGTGTACAACGACAGACGCAAGGTACGGGTAGTTGGCAGCATGCTGGCGTAAACCAGTGGAAAGTCGGGCGGGCACGATAGCATGGCAGATCCAACAGAGATGCAAGCTGACCCACCGCTATCGCGAGCAGGCTCGCTCCCCACAAGGGATCTGTGGGGGATATCAACTGTTGTGAACAACCCAAAACCACTGTGGGAGCGAGCCTGCTCGCGATGGCGCTGGTACATCCAACAGGGATGCAAGCTGACCCACCGCTATCGCGAGCTGGCTCGTTCCCACAAGGGATCTGTGGTGAAGATTAACCGGAGGGGTTGTGGAAAAAAAAAAAAGGCCGGTGAGCTTGTCGCCCACCGGCCGTTTTCGCCGCGCCAAAATGCCTGTTACTGCACTTCGACCGCCAGGTTTTCACTGATCTTCTTCTGCCAGATGGCGGGACCGGTGATGTGCACCGACTCGCCTTGGCTATCGACCGCGACCGTCACCGGCATGTCCTTGACCTCGAACTCGTAGATCGCTTCCATGCCCAGTTCGGCGAACGCCAGGACCTTGGATTTCTTGATCGCCTGGGCCACCAGGTAAGCGGCACCGCCGACAGCCATCAGGTAGACAGCCTTGTTGTCCTTGATCGCTTCGATAGCGGTCGGGCCGCGCTCGGATTTGCCGATCATGCCCAGCAGGCCGGTCTGCTCGAGGATCTGGCGGGTGAACTTGTCCATCCGCGTAGCCGTGGTCGGGCCGGCCGGGCCGACGACTTCGTCACCCACCGGATCGACTGGGCCGACGTAATAGATGAAGCGGCCCTTGAGGTCCACCGGCAAGGTTTCACCCTTGTTCAGCATCTCGACCATGCGCTTGTGTGCGGCGTCGCGACCGGTGAGCATCTTGCCGTTGAGCAGTACGGTTTCGCCCGGTTTCCAGCTCTGTACTTCTTCCGGGGTCAGGGTGTCGAGGTTGACGCGACGGGCCGACGGGCCGGCCTCCCAGACGATTTCCGGGTAGGCGTCCAAGGGCGGTGCTTCCAGCGATGCCGGGCCGGAACCGTCGAGCACGAAGTGGGCGTGACGAGTGGCGGCGCAGTTGGGGATCATGCACACCGGCAGGGAGGCGGCGTGGGTCGGGTAGTCCATGATCTTCACGTCGAGCACGGTGGTCAGGCCACCCAGGCCCTGGGCGCCGATGCCCAGTTGGTTGACCTTCTCGAACAGCTCCAGGCGCATCTCTTCGATACGGTTCTGTGGGCCGCGGGCCTTGAGCTCGTGGATGTCGATGGACTCCATCAACACTTCCTTGGCCATGACCGCGGCTTTCTCGGCGGTGCCGCCGATGCCGATGCCGAGCATGCCCGGTGGGCACCAGCCGGCGCCCATGGTCGGAACGGTCTTCAGCACCCAGTCAACGATGGAATCGGACGGGTTGAGCATGGCCATCTTCGACTTGTTCTCGGAGCCGCCGCCCTTGGCCGCCACGTCCACTTCCACGGTGTTGCCCGGGACGATGGAGTAGTGGATGACCGCCGGGGTGTTGTCCTTGGTGTTTTTGCGTGCGCCTGCCGGGTCGGCGAGGATGGAGGCACGCAGGACGTTTTCCGGCAGGTTGTAGGCGCGACGCACGCCCTCGTTGATCATGTCGTCCAGGCTCATGGTCGCGCCATCCCAACGCACGTCCATGCCCACGCGCACGAACACGGTCACGATGCCGGTGTCCTGGCAGATCGGCCGATGGCCAGTGGCGCACATGCGCGAGTTGATCAGGATCTGCGCCATGGAGTCACGGGCCGCCGGCGATTCTTCGCGCAGGTAGGCTTCGTGCATCGCCTGGATGAAATCCACGGGGTGGTAGTAGGAAATGAACTGCAGGGCGTCGGCAACGCTCTGTATCAGGTCGTCTTGCTTGATCACGGTCATGAGTCGCGCTCCTCTCTAAAGACGGGAACATTCAATAAGGTGCCGGCCGCTTGGGTGCATCGGTCGACGGGCGGCACCTCTATAAGGCACGCCGGGCATGCTGGCGCGACGCTAAAAAAGGCGCGGCAGTATATCGCAGGCCGGCACCCTGTGGGAGCGAGCTTGCTCGCGATAGCGACGGATTGAACAGGTGGGAGGTGAAAGCCTGTGGCGAGGGAGCTTGCTGTGGCGAGGGAGCTTGCTCCCGCTGGAGCGCGAAGCGGTCCCGTTTCCGGTGGGCGCTTCGCACCCAAGCGGGAGCAAGCTCCCTCGCCACAGGTAAGTGCTCGCCAGGGACATCAGACAACTGCGTCATTTTGGGCCATTGCTTTGACGCCATTTTTCTGCTCCAGAATTGAATGGTCATTTGTCCTACACGCCACTAAAGTGGCGTCTGGCCTGTAGCGTAGGACGCCTCCTGTCAGTTTCCTTTCCCATGGTGAGTCAACGATTGACCCATAACGCCATTCAACGTCTTTTGCTGAAACGCTTCGCTTTGGCGGCCGCGACTTACGCGCTGGCATTGGTGTTGTTGTGGCTGGCATTTTTTCAGTGGTCATTACCTCGATTCGTTGCGCGGTGTCATCATCGGCAGCGTGTTGGTCGTGCTGTGCCAGGCCGGGTTGTTCGCGCTGTTTATCACCGACCGCAACCTGCGCTTCGCCGACCCCAGCCTGACCGAAATACAAGTGTTGATCGGTCTTGGCTGGCAGACCTGGATGATGGCGCACCTGGACCAGGCTCGAGGCGTGTTCCTGGTGTTCTATGTGCTGATCCTGCTGTTCGGGCTGTTCCACCTGTCGCGCCGGGCCTTTGTGCGCTGCGCGTCGCTGGTATTCATCAGTTTCACTGCGATTACCCTCTGGGACGGGTACTTCTTCAGGCTTCCCGATCCTACCTTGGCCGGGTTGCAGGTGGCCGTGCTGTTTCTCGTGCTGGTGTGGCTGGTGTTTTATGCCCGCTACGTCCAGACCTCACGCCAGCGCATGCGCCAGCGACGGTTTGCCTTGCAGGCGCACCAGGACACCTTGCGCGGGATGATGCGTCAGCTCGAAGACCTGGTGGCCACCGATGAACTGACCGGGCTGTTCAATCGCCGGCACTTCCTGCGCCTGGCTTCCCGCGAACTCAATACCCTCAGGCCTGGCATCGCCCATGGCCTGGCCTTGATCGACCTCGACCATTTCAAGCGCATCAACGACCTGCACGGCCACGCCGCTGGCGACCAGGTGCTCCAGGCGTTTGCCGCGGTCGCCACGGCGTGCCTGCGCGAAGGCGATGTGCTGGCCCGCTATGGCGGTGAGGAGTTCGTCATGCTGCTGCCTGCCTGCGATCCCTCGCGCCTGACGGCCTGTTGCGAGCGGCTGCGGCTGGCGTTCACCGAAGTCGAGCTGATCGGTCTGCAGGTCGGTGCCCTCAGCCTGTCGGCGGGCATGACGATGCTGGAAATGGGCGATGACCTGGACAACGCGTTGCAGCGTGCCGACCAGGCCCTGTACCGTGCCAAGCGAGATGGCCGCAATCGTTGTGCCGCCGCCTGGGAGAACGTCGATGCCTGAACTGACAGTCGCCGGTCGGCAATGGACGGTGGCGGCGGGCAGTAACCTGCTGGATGCGTTGAACGGAGCCGGCGTGTCGGTGCCTTACAGTTGTCGTGCCGGTAGCTGCCATGCGTGCCTGGTGCAGTGTGTGGCCGGCGATGTACGCGACAGCCGGCCCGACGCCTTGAGCCCGGCACAGCGGGACCAGGGCTGGCGGCTGGCTTGCCAATGCCAGGTGGTCGAGGATGTGCGGATCCACACCTTCGACCCGCAACGCGATGGCCAGGCCGCCCACGTGGCGGCGGTGGATTGGCTGGGTGGCGAGGTGCTGCGCTTGCGCGTCACCCCTGAGCGGCCGTTGCGGTATCGGGCCGGGCAGCATCTGGTGCTGTGGGCCGGCGACGTAGCCCGGCCGTATTCCCTGGCGAGCCTGCCCGAGGAGGACCGCTTCCTGGAATTCCATCTCGATTGCCGCGAGCCGGGGCAATTCATTGATGCGGCCAGGCAGATGAAGGCCGGCGACCCGATCCGCCTTGGCGAGCTGCGTGGCGGTGCCCTGCATTACGACCCCGACTGGCACGACAGGCCGCTGTGGCTGCTCGCTGCCGGCACCGGCCTGGCTCCGCTGTTCGGTCTTCTGCGCGAAGCCTTGCGTCAGCATCACCAAGGCGCGATTCGCCTTATTCACGTGGCCCATGATGCCGCCGGGCATTACCTGGCCAAACCCCTGGCGGCGCTGGCGGCCAAGCATCAGAACCTCAGTGTCGAGCTGCTGACCGCGGCCGAGGCGCCGCCTGCCTTGGCGCAACTGCGGCTTGTTTCCCGGCAAACCCAAGCCTTACTCTGCGGCCATCCCGACCGGGTCGAGGCCTTCGCCAAACGCTTGTACCTGGCTGGCTTGCCGCGCAATCAACTGCTGGCCGACGTCTTCCTGCCCCGTGGTTGAGCGCTGATTTCCAGACGCGAGACCGACCATGACTGAAACCCTGCTGCTGGACCGTGAACGCGGTCTGCTGACCGTGCGCTTGAACCGCCCGGGCAAGAAAAACGCCCTGACCCGGGCCATGTACAGTCAATTGGCCCAAGCCCTGGCGACGGCCGATACCGACCCGCAGATTCGCGCGGTACTGCTCACCGGCTCCAGCGACTGCTTCACCGCTGGCAACGACATCATCGACTTCCTCGAACAGCCGCCGAACGACCTCGATAACCCGGTGTTCCAGTTCATGCTCAGCCTGCTCGATTGCCGCAAACCGGTGATCGCCGCCGTGGCCGGGCCGGCGGTGGGTATCGGCACTACATTGCTGCTGCATTGCGACCTGGTCTACGTCAGCCGGGACGCGCGGTTGCGTATGCCGTTCGTCAATCTGGGGTTGTGCCCGGAATTCGGCTCCAGCCTGATCCTGCCGCGGCTGCTGGGCCAGGCCAGGGCTGCGCAACTGTTGCTGTTGGGCGAGGGGTTCAGTGGTGAACAGGCGGTCGCGTGGGGCATTGCCACCGAGGCGTTGGACAGTGGCGAGGCGGCATTGGCCAAGGCCCGGGAGGTGGCGTTGCGCTTCGAATCGCTGCCGCCTGACGCGGTGCGCATCAGCAAGCAACTGATGAAAGCGTCGGATCGGGAACAGCTGCGCAAGGTGATTGAAGAAGAGGGCAAGCTGTTCACCCAACGCTTGCGCTCGCCCGAGGCGGTGGCGGCGTTGTCGGGGTTTATCAACAGGCATTGAGCTTTGTAGTGCCTGGCCGGCCCTATCGCGAGCAGGCTCGCTCCCACAAGGTTTTCCGGGGTGCTTACAAATCCATATCCGCCACCAATCCCTGTGGGAGCGGGCTTGCTCGCGAAAGCGGTGGGTCAGCTTGCATCAATGTTGAATGTACCAGCGCCTTCGCGAGCAAGCCCGCTCCCCACAGGGGATCTGCGGTGTGAATGAACCTGCGTCCAACACCCACTGTGGGAGCGAGCCTGCTCGCGATGGGGCCGGTCCAGGCAACCTATTTATCAGAAGGTGAAAACCAAAAAGCCCCGACATTCACATGGCAGGGCTTTTGTTTTTTCAGCATTCGGTCACTCAGACCATCGGGTCGCCAACATGCAGGATTTTCATCCCGTTGGTGCCACCGATGGTGTGGTAGCTGTCGCCTTTGGTCAGGATCACCCAGTCGCCGGTCTGCACCACGCCACGCTTGACCAGCTCATCCACCGCCGCCTGGCTGACTTCGCCCGGTTGCAGGGCGGCCGGGTCAAACGGCACGGTGTAGACGCCACGGAACATGGCGGCGCGAGCCTGGGTTTCGCGGTGCGGGGAGAACGCGTAGATCGGCACCGAAGAGCGGATACGCGACATGATCAGCGGCGTGTAGCCGCTTTCGGTCAGGGCGATGATCGCCTTCACGC
This sequence comes from Pseudomonas bijieensis, assembly GCF_013347965.1. NCBI lineage: Bacteria > Pseudomonadati > Pseudomonadota > Gammaproteobacteria > Pseudomonadales > Pseudomonadaceae > Pseudomonas > Pseudomonas bijieensis. The sequence goes on from NZ_CP048810.1 coordinate 5,589,273, forward strand.
CCGGGAAGTGGTTGGCGGTGTACATCGTCGCCAGGGCGATGCTCTCGTCGCAACGCTCGAAGGTCTTGCCGATGCGGTGGCTGGACGTCTTGCTGGTCGGGTGCTTTTCGGCACCGATGCAGATGCGTGCCATGGCTTGCACCGCTTCAAGCGGGTACAGGCCGGCTGCGCTTTCGGCCGAGAGCATCACGGCGTCGGTGTAGTCGAGCACAGCGTTGGCTACGTCGGACACTTCGGCGCGGGTCGGCATCGGGTTCTGGATCATCGACTCCATCATCTGGGTCGCGACGATCACCGCTTTATTGTGGCGGCGTGCGTGCAGAATGATCTTCTTCTGGATGCCCACCAGCTCGGCATCGCCGATTTCCACGCCCAGGTCGCCACGGGCCACCATTACGGCGTCGGAGGCCTTGATCAGGCCATCGAGGGTTTCATCGTCGGCCACCGCTTCGGCGCGTTCGATCTTGGCCACCAGCCAGGCAGTACCGCCGGCTTCGTCGCGCAGTTGACGGGCGTATTCCATATCAGCGGCGTCACGCGGGAAGGACACGGCCAGGTAGTCGACTTCCATTTCCGCGGCCAGCTTGATGTCGGCCTTGTCTTTGTCGGTCAAGGCTGGTGCCGTCAGGCCACCACCGCGACGGTTGATGCCTTTGTGGTCCGACAGCGGGCCGCCGATGGTCACGATGCAGTTCAGTTCGGTGGCGGTGGCGGTTTCGACGCGCATCACCACGCGACCGTCATCGAGCAGCAACTCGTCGCCCACGCCGCAGTCCTTGACCAGGTCCGGGTAATCGATACCCACCACTTGCTGGTTGCCCTCGGTCAGCGGATGGCTGGTGGAGAAGGTGAACTTGTCACCGATCTTCAGCTCGATGCGCTTGTTGGCGAATTTGGCGATACGGATCTTCGGGCCTTGCAGGTCACCCAGCAGGGCAACGAAGCGGCCGTGCTTGGCGGCGAGGTCGCGCACCAGCTTGGCACGGGCCTTGTGCTCGTCGGGGGTGCCGTGGGAGAAATTCAGACGGGCAACGTCCAGGCCAGCCAGAATCAGCTGTTCGAGAACTTCCGGCGAATTACTGGCCGGGCCAAGGGTAGCGACGATTTTGGTGCGACGGACGGACATGCAAGACTCCTCAAGTTCAAGCGCCAGCGAAGGCTACTATGCTCTTTGGGTGTAGTCATTGTTCATATGCACTACTTTTTCGTTTGTTTTTCGAAGTGAACATTCCTGAAAATTTTTGCGCTTATATGGTTTTCACATTTCCCCTGTGGCGAGGGGATAAATCCCCTCGCCACAAGAGCAGTCCCCGGCGCCATTTGCAGGCTGAAGATTTTCCCAACCAGGTCGATATAGAGCTCAAGACAGGAGAACCTCCCATGCGATTCGTGCTTTTTGTTGCCCTGGCCCTGAGCGTCACGGGCTGCACCCGTTGGTCGATGAACCATCACATGAACCTGGCCTACAAGGCCTATGAGCGCGGCAATTGCGAGCAGGTCATGCTCGAGCTGTCCCAGGTCGACCGCGCCAGCCGTGCCCGCCGCTATATGCAGCCGGAAGTCTCGATGCTGCGTGGCCAGTGCCTGGAGCGGCAGAAGCTGTTCGTCGATGCGGCGCAGACCTACCAGTTCATCATCACGCAATACCCTAACAGCGAATACGCCTTCCGTGCCCGGGCCCGGCTCGAGACCCTGCAGAGCCTGGGCCATTATCCGACCCGCAGCGCATCGGCGATCCGCCCGACGGCGTCCTGACAGCCCTCCCAAGCCATGGCCGGGGGCGATCCCTGGCCACCAGAGCAACGTATATTTTGTTTATGAAAGGTTTGCGGATGTACTGGCCGCCACACAGCCTTGAGCTATATTTGTACAAATCGTCATTAGAGCTGGGTCTCTAACTTCAAGCGGCACCTGTGACCGGCAGCAGTAGGGCCAAGACGCTTGTAAGCGTCTGGCACCGGGATCGGGGAGAGCGAGCTGGCGTTTGCTCGTTCCGAAGTATTCGGTTGCCCCTGTTTGGGGTCGTCCAAAAAGCGATACAAGACATGTACAAAAAACGGCGAATCGAGCGGCAGCAGCTGCCGTATTTTTTGAGAGTGTTTAATGAAGTCAACGGCAAGCCCATCGGTTTTCTGGGCAATGTTTCTGCAGATGGTCTGATGCTGATCAGCCATTTGCCGTTGATGGTCGGCGCGGACTTTGACTTGCACCTGAAAATCCCCGCCGATGAGGGACCGCAGCAGAACATTGTGCTCCGAGCCAATTGCCTGTGGTGCCGTGAAGATGTGACGCCGCAGCATTTCGACGCCGGTTTCAGCCTGCAGTCTGCACCGCCGGAGTACGCGCAACTGGTCAGTGCGTTGCGGCAGTATTTCAGTTTTCATTCGTTGCCGGCATCGGCCTGAGCCCCGACGCCTTTTAGTGGGATACCACCTGAGCGAGCCTGCTCGCGATGGCGCACTTGAAATCGCCATCGCGAGCAGGCTCGCTCCACAGGTGTTTCACAGTTTCTAAATATTATTCAGTTGCCAGTGCCGGTGCGGTTCTCAGCGCTGAATCTTCGCTTCGTTATCCAGCAGCCGTTCCAGCAACAACACCCCCATCTCGCCCATCTGGTGAATCGCCAGGGCCAGGTTGCGCGGGGCGCCTTCGAGGTCTTCCGATAAATCCAGGATCAGCGTGCTCACCGAGCAGAAGGTTTCGTAGCTGTGGGCAAGCATGCCTTCGGGGTCGGCGTCGGGGGCGACGATGAAGTAGTCCAGTTGTTTGTCGGTTTTCTTGTCGGGTTGGCCGTGGTTGGGCTTGAGGTAGTAGTCCAGGGCTCTTCGTGCCGCTTCGTCGAGCTTTTCGGGATCGAGGGTTTCGTGGGGGGATAGCGGGTCGGTGTGTGGTGGGTTGGGTGTGGCTTTGAACATGGTGATATTCCCTTAAGTGATGCCTTGACCACTCCGCGACTAAACGGAGGGGTGGCGGCTGTACGCAGGTTAGTCGACCGGGGGATCATCACCAAAAACCGGCGCGCCGAAGCGCCCTGCGCACAGCCACCATCAAGAGCAGGGATAGGGAACCTGACTGATGAAAGCGCAATGCATCTTGGTGACATACCCCTGGGCGACTAAACCCGATCGCTGGATATCAGCGATGCGAATCAAGTTACGGGGCAGAACCAAGGCGCACAAGCCGGCGGATTCTGGCGGATCTGTAGTCCGTTGCGCAAGGCGTTGTAGTCACTCGGAGATGTCCCACATCAAAAGCTGCCACTTGTCGGTACTGTCAGGTTTAACAGGTGTTCGAGTCGATAGCCCTGACGTTTACTGCACCTGAGAGTTCTTTTGATGGCGTCGCCAACCGGAACGCCCTTTAGAACGGAGGTGTTAGTCATGGCTAATACTGTGGTGATACGCGCAACCCGCGCAGGCTATGGTTATTGGGCAGACCTTGAAGTGGAGTACAGGTGGACTGGTAACCGATTTTATGTGGATACAAAACGCTACCGGGCAGCCAAAAACGATCGCACATCCGGCGATCTGAAAGTAGGGCTCGTTTCAGGGACTGGAAATACCGGGTGGATGGCGTTAATTAGTAACGGTAATCAAAATGGTGAGTGGCACGCTTTCGTCAGGAACCTGTCTGTGGAGGGAGATGGTCGCTCTGGAACGATACATTTCAATTGGATATACGACAGGCCTAAGGAAGACGATGTCAATATGACGGGGGAAGTAAACGTTTCCGCCTAATCCCATCAGGATTAACGACGAATTCGAAAGAAGCGTAGCCGAAGTGGCGCCACAAGAGATTAGGGATGGACTTGTGACCACCCCAATCCACTGTGGGAGCGAGCCTGCTCGCGATGGCGATTTCAAGTGTGCCTTCGCGAGCAGGCTCGCTCCCACAGGTTCTGCATTAGCTTCTAGATATTATTCAGTCGCCTATGCTTGCGCAGCCTTCAGCGCTGAACCCTCGCTTCGTTATCCAGCATCTTCTCCAGCAACAACACTCCCATCTCGCCCATCTGGTGAATCGCCAGCGCCAGGTTGCGCGGGGCGCCTTCCAGGCCTTCGGATAAATCCAGGATGAGCGTGCTCACCGAGCAGAAGGTTTCGTAGGTATGCGCGAGCATGCCTTCGGGGTCAGCGTTTGGCGCGACGATGAAGTAATCCGGTTGTTTGTAAGGTTTTTTGTCGGGTTGGCCGTGGTTGGGCTTGAGGTAGTAGTCCAGGGCTCTTTGGGCGGCTTCGTCGAGCTTTTCGGAGTCGAGGGTTTCGTGGGGGGATAGCGGGTCGGTGTGGGGCGGGTTAGGTGTAGCTTTGAACATGATTAGGTCTCCTTAATGGGCCACCAACCGGTTCGCGACTAAACGAATGTAGGGTGGCGGCTGGACGCAGGTTAGTCGACCGGCGGAGACACGAAATCCGGCGCGCCCGAGGGCGCCCTGCGTACAGCCACCATCAAGTAAGGGATAGGGAAACCCCACTGGATGACGCCTGTGCACATCGTGTCGAACCGCCGGGCGACTAAACCCGATCACTGGATATCAGCGACGCGAATCAAGTTACGGGGCAGAACCAAGGCGCACAAGCCGGCGGATTCTGGCGGATCTGTAGTCCATTGCGCAAGGCGCTGTAGTCACCCGGACCTTTGCTGGCTCGCTGTAGGACCTAGGCGGTCCCGGCCTTTTTCCAGGCCAGGTATTGGGTCACCAGGTCCGCGCCCAACTCACTGGGGCGCGAGTCCAGGGCCGGGACGCCGTGGGCGGCCAACTGCTTGTGCAGCTCGGCCCGTGCATTCAAATAATCCACCGTCCCGCAGTAGGCCAAGGCCTCGGGCACGGTTTGCACGGGTTCCTGGCGCAAGCGGTCGAGGGCCTCTTCCCGCAGGCTGGCCACCAGCACCCGATGCTGTTGGCCCAGACGTTTCACCGCGGCGAGCAGGTCCGCGTCGTCCTCATCCCGCAGGTTGGTCACCAGCACCACCAGGGCCCGGCGTTTTTGCCGGGCCAGCAGTTGGGTCACGGCCGCCTGGTAATCGGCGGGGCGTTGGCTGCTGTCGAGGTCGTACACGGTGTTGAGCAACACGTTGAGCTGGCCCGTGCCTTTGACCGGGGCGAGGTAGCGGGTTTGCTCGCTGGCGAAAGTGCTCAGACCCACGGCATCGCCCTGGCGCAGTGCGGTGTAGCTGAGCAGCAGGCAGGCGTTGAGGGCGTGGTCGAAGTGCGACAACTCGCCGTCCTGGCTGCGCATGCGCCGGCCGCAATCGAGCATGAAGATGATCTGCTGGTCGCGTTCGTCTTCGTACTCCCGGGCAATCGGCGTGCGATGACGGGCGGTGGCCTTCCAGTCGATCTGGCGCAGGCTGTCGCCCTCGCGAAATTCGCGCAGTTGATGAAATTCCTGCCCCTGGCCGCGCCGTTGCCGCTGGCGAATGCCGAGCTGGCTGAGCCAGTTGTCCACCGCCAATAGCTGGCCTTCGTAGAGCCTGGCGAAATCCGGGTAGACCCGAGTCTCATCGACCACGTCCAGCCGGCGCTTGCCGGTCCACAGGCCCAATGGGCTCGGCAGGTTGGTTTCGCACTGGGCGAAGGTGAAGTGGCCGCGCTTGAGCGGGCGCACGCGGTAGCCGACCTGGCTGTGCTGGCCGGGTTGAAGCTCGACCGACAGCGGCAGGTTTTCGAAGTCCAGGCCCTGGGGGATGTGGTCGAACATTTCGATGCTCAAGGGCTGGGCGAATTCATGCTGGATTTGCAGGTGCACTTCGCTCCAGCGCCCCAGGGCCAGGCTTCCCGGCATCTGCCGTTGCACCCGGGGCGAGGGCAAGCGCCTGAGGCGCGCCGCGTCGAGTATGGCCAGGACCAACAGGGCCAGCAGCAAGCCCCAGTTGATCGACAGCAACGTCGATGGCACCGCGATGCCCAATGCCCGCAGTGCGCCGAGCGCGATACTCACGGCCAGCAACAGGGCGAGCCAGGTCAGTAGCAGGCGTGAGGGTTTCATCGCAACATTCCCTTTGGAGGAAATGCAGAGCGAGCTTTTGTGCAGAGGGGACTCATGTGGGAGCAAAGCTTGCTCGCGAAACAGGCACCTCGATTTCTGCGAGACCGCGTCGCTTCCATCGCGGGCAAGCCTTGCTCCCACATAAATCCCCTTATCATGCTGGTGTTATTCACAACCGCGGCGCCGGCACTTGATCGAGCAGTTGCCCCAGCACCTGGTCCACCGTCAGCCCTTCGATGTCCAGCTCCGGCGCCAGTCGCACCCGATGGCGCAGCACGGCCAGGGCGCAGCCCTTGATGTCATCCGGCACGACGAACTCGCCGCCGCGCAACAACGCCCGTGCCCGGGCGCAACGCACCAGGGCAATCGAGGCACGCGGGCCGGCGCCGAGGGTCAAGCCCGGCCAACTGCGGGTGGTGCGGGCCAGGCGCACGGCGTAGTCGAGCACCTGGTCGTCCATCGGCAGATCGCTGGCGATGCGTTGCAGCGCTTGCACGTCCTTGGCTTGCAACACCGTGCGCAACGGCTGCACGTCGAGCATGTCGGCGCGGGTCGAGCGACTGACCTGGCGCACCATGTCCAGCTCCTGGTCGGCGTCGGGGTAGTCCATGCGCACCTTGAGCATGAAGCGGTCGAGCTCGGCTTCCGGCAGCGGGTAGGTGCCTTCCTGTTCGATGGGGTTCTGGGTGGCGAGGACCATGAACGGCTGGCTGATGGGCAGGGCCCGGCCTTCGAGGGTGACCTGGCGTTCCTGCATGGCTTCGAGCAGCGCGGCCTGGGTCTTGGCCGGTGCGCGGTTGATCTCGTCGGCCAGCAGCAGGTTGGTGAACACCGGGCCTTTGCGCAGCTTGAACTGCTCGGTCTGCAAGTCGTACACCGCATGCCCGGTGACGTCGCTGGGCATCAGGTCGGGGGTGAACTGGATGCGCGCGAACTCGCCGTTGAAACAGCGAGCCAGGGCCCGCACCAGCAAGGTCTTGCCCAACCCGGGAACACCTTCGAGCAGCACGTGCCCGCCGGCGATCAGTGCTGTGAGCACATCGTCGATCACGCTGGCCTGACCGACCACCGCCTTGCCAAGCTCGGTGCGGATGGCCTGGGCCAACTGACTGGCGCGCTGGCGCTGTTGGGCGGCATGGGCCTGGGCGTCGACAGGTTCGTTCTGTTCAGTCATAAGGCATTCCTGAGAGTTTGCAAATGGGCGACCTGGCGGCAGAACTCTGCGCTGGACATACGCTGTTTCGGTCGTGGGCTCAACGCCTGGCTGATGGCTCGGGTGGGTTGCCGGGTCAGGCGGGCGAGGACCTGCCATTGTTCGGCGACGGCCAGTTGTTCGAAGCCTGGATGAAGGTAGCGCGCCCGGCGCAGCAGGTCTTGTTGCAAGGCGTGCAACAAGTGTTGCTGGCCGTTGTGGCGCAGGTGGAAACCGGCGCTGGCCTGCACGTGTTCTTCCAACTGACGTCGCGCCTTGGGGGCCGGTTGTTGCAGTGGGCCATGACGCACCGCCGAACGCCAGAACCACAGGGCAATCAAGGCGAGTAGCGCCACCAGCGCCTGGGGAAAGTAGCGCAGCAGCAGGGTCAGCAGGTTGTCATGGTCGGTGTTGTACAGCAGCGTGACGTCGGTGTCGGCACTCAAATACCAGAGCAACCAGGCGTTGTCGTACTGCTCGATGTTCTCGTTCTTCCACAGCTCGGCGTCGGTAATCACGGTGATCGAGCCCAGGCCGAGGTTCAGTTGCATCATGTGGGTCGACAGCGCGCTGTTGGCCCAGGCCTGGGCCAGGTTATGCGGGTCTTCGAGGTGAAAGTCGGTGTCGAAGCCGACATACGCCGGCGCCTCTTCGTCCTCCAGGTAGAGCTTGGTCAGCTCGGGATAACGGTCCTTGATCAGTTCGGGCGCCGGCTCCTTGAGGTCCTTGCTCAACAGTTGATGCAGGCGCACGCGGTCGAGCAGCAAGTCGCCGCTGCTACCGGTGGTCTCGTCCCACAAGGCTTCGGCAACGAAGAGCAAGCGCCCGCCGGCCCGGGTCCAGTTCATCAACTGTTCGACCTCCCGTGGCGTCATGTGGGTTCGCTCGCCCAGCAATAGCAGGCTGTGCTGGCGAGGCTCCAGGGTGGGCAGTACGTTCAGGTTGTTGGCGTGCTCGACGTTGATACCCTGCTGGCGCAGGAAAAGCTCGGCGGCCAGGTAAGGATTGGCCTGGGCTTGCGGGGAGGGGCCGTGCTCGATGGTTTCCTCGTAGGGGACGGCCTTGGCGTAGAGATAGAAGGCCAATGCGCCCACCAGCGCGGCGAGCACGGCGCCGATCAGCCAGCCTGCGTGCCGACTCATCGGGCCGCTCCCGGACCGAACAGTCCGCGCCAGCCGTCACACAGTTCCTGTTGCAGGTGTGCCGGCGGAGGGCGATGCCCGTAGGCAATGTTCTGCCAATGCAAGGTCAGGTTTTTGCTGAAGCCCAGCAGGTTTTCCTGCTTGAGCTGTTCGACGCGTTGCAGCACCTGGCCTTCGGTGTCGGCCGGTTTCAGGGGGATCTTGAAGTCGTGATGCAATCGGCTGAGCAGCGCCCGGTACAGCAGGCCCAGGGCTTCACGGGGCTCTGTGGCCCACAGTTGTTCGACGCTGGCGGCCACGTCGGCGGGCAGGCTCTCTTCGCGAATATCCAGGCCGAACATGCGCGCAGGTGTTGCTCGTTCCGTTGGCGGGCGCTTCGTCGGTCGGCGATTGGCCAGGGTCTTGAATCTTTCACGGTAACGCCAGGCCAGCCAGGCGATAGCCCCCACCAGGCAAGCCCACAGCACCACCTGGATCAGTGCCGCGGCGATGTCGAAGCGTTGGCTGCCGAGCCATTTGAACAGGGCCTTGAGCCAGCTCGGTTTGGCCTCGTTCTCGGTCTCGGTCTCTGGGGATTCGGCGGTTTCTTCGCCGAAACGATAGCGGGTGACGGTCTCGGGGTTCTTGAACGGCGGGGCGTCAAGGATCGCCTTGATGCCGTCCCGGGAGGCTGCGCTGGTGAGGGGCTGGTTGAGCAGTCGTGGGCTGTCGGGGCCGCTGCTGTCCTCGGCGGCAAACGCCGGGGGCGCCAGCGGCAGTAGCATGAGCGCCAGCAGCATCAACACCGTGGCCACGCCGTTCAGGCGCTGACGCAGGCGCCGGAACACCAGCTCGATGTCCCACGCTTCGAGGATCGTGCGTCGGTTCAGGTAGAGGCTGAAGCCGCAGGCGACATACACCGGCTCCCACAGGATCAGCAGCAGCGGGTAGAGGAAGTTGACCAGGTGTTCGAACCACAACCAGTCCCGCTCCGCCGCCGACACCAACATCTCCCAATCCCATTGCAGTTCGACTTGTTGCGGCACGAACAGATAGAACAAGGCCATCAGGCCGAACCACAAGGCGGTTTCCAGATGCGCGCCGATGATGGTCAACCATTGCGCCGCGCCGCGGTTGCGTTGCAGCAATACCCGCAAGCGCTGCGTCCGCGCTTCGCCGGAAAGCCCCTCGAGTTGCACCACCGGCATCAGGAAGCTGCGGCTCAGGCTCAGCCTGCGCCAGGTCAGGCTGGCCAGCAACTGGGGCTTGAGCAGCGCCGGCCACTGGAGCAAGGCCTGCCTCAAGGTGGGGGTTTCGCCGAACAGCGCCTTGGACAGGATGTACAGCGGCAGACGCTCAAAGGCCGGCTTCAACCACCAGAACAGCATCACCACCAGCGACGGTGAATCCCACAGCAGCAGGGATAACAACAGGTACACCGGCAGCGTGATGATCGCCCAACTGGTCATCAGCAGACGTCGATGCTGCTGGCTCATCAGCACGCCCAGGTCCATGGCTTCCCAGGTGGTGCGGGGGCGGATAACGACGGTGGCGTCACTCAGGCGCATGGCGCACCCGTCCGGCAAACGACAGATAACTGATCACCAACAGCCACAACAAGGCGCCCACCGTATATTTGGTGGCGGGCGTCACGGCGCTGGAAGACCAGTAGGCCTCGATGAACGCGGCAATCAGCAGGAACAGCATCACGCCGCCGATCATCAGCACGCTTTTGCCCGCGGCGAGCCGCAAGGCCTCGCCCCGGGTCAGGCGCCCCGGCGCGATCAAGGCCCAGCCCAATTGCAGGCCCGCGGCCCCGGCCAGGGCGATGGCGGTGAGTTCGAAGGCGCCGTGGCCGATCACGAACGACCAGAACGTTCCCCCGGAGCCGATCTGGGTCAGGTGCCCGGCCACCGCGCCGATGGTCAGCCCATTGAAAAACAGGAAGAACGCGCTGCCCAGCCCAAACATCAAGCCACTGGCAAAGGTCTGAAAGGCAATGCCGATGTTGTGCATGATGTAGTAGCCGAACATGACCCAGTCCTCGCTGGCGGCCCGTTCGACCGAGCGACCCAGGTGCCCGGAGGCCGGGTCATACATGCTGCGGATCTGGCTGATTTCGTCGGCGCCGAGCACGCTGTAGACCAGTTCCGGGAACAGATAGACCAGTAGCCCGATGCCGACCAGGCTGCCCAGGAACATCAGGCTGGCAGCCAGCACGAATCGCCATTGTTCACGCACCAGGCGGGGGAAACCAACCAGGATAAAGGCCGAGAGGCTGGCCGATGGCCGGCTGCGGTCCCGGTAGAGTTGCTGGTGACCGCGCAGCGCCAGTTGTTGCAACGTGTCGACCAGCAAGCTGCTGTAGCCCCGGGCCTGGGCCAGTGCCAAGTGATGGCAAAGCCGTCGGTAGGTGGCAGGGAAGTCGCTGCTCTGGGGCACGCTGCGGCTGCGCTCCAGTTGGTCAAGTTGCCGGGACAGCTGCGCCCATTCCCCTTGGTAACGGCTTTCGAACAGGCTTTGTTTCATGTTGGCCCCAACAAGCCGCGGGCGACGCCATTGAGTTCGGCGACGGCGTGCGGCACCTGGACGTTCAGTGGCGCGGCCAGGATGGCCGCCAGCTCGTTGACCCGCGCCTGGGACAGTTCTGCCTGGCGTTCGGCGAAGCCCAGCACCGCGCGTTGTTCCTGCAGGCTCAGGGTGAAAGGCGTTCGTATCGGGGCCGCCATTGGCAATGCGGGGCGTTTGACCGGCTGCTCGCGATACACCACCAGCGTGCCGGCCGCGAGGTCGCCCAGGCGCTTGAATGCCGGGTGTTGCAGGCAACTGATGGCGCCGAAGGTGTAGCCGAAGGGCAGCATGTCGACGAAACGCAGGAGGTTGCGGATCAACGACGCCGACCAACCGATGGGCCGACCGTCGTCCTGTACCACGCGCAGGCCCATGATCTGTTTGCCGGGAGAGCGCCCCTGGTTGAGCACCTCGAACAGCACCATGTACCACCAACTGACGACAAACAGCAGGATCGATCCCAGGCCGATCCCCAGCTCGCCGAAAAACGCCAGCACCAGGAAGAAAAGCCCCAGGACCAACCCGCGTATGCCCAGGTCGATGGCGAAGGCGATTGCACGCGGCATCAATCCCGCCGGGCGCAGCGGCAGGTCGATGCCTTCGGGCGTTTCAACCTGATAGCGCGTGTCCAGGGGCGCGGGCAGCGTCGCGTTCCTTTGCAGTGCTGGTGTCTCGAGCATGGGCAACCTGTGATGGGCCAGACCGAATGTTCAATCTCGGCCCAGATGCTAGCAGTCTTCGTGCGGGCAAACGATACAACTGTGTATGTCATTTCATGGTTAGCAACGGAATTGAGAGGGCGAACACTGTCTGTTCCTGACCTACCGCCATCGCGAGCAGGCTCGCTCCCATAGGGGGGCGGTGGGCAGTGCATTCGAGGGCGCCATAGATCAACTGTGGGAGCGAGCCTGCTCGCGATGACGGCGTTACATTCAACATCAATACAAGCTGACCCACCGCCATTGCGAGCAGGCTCGCTCCCACAAGGGGGGGGGCCGCGCATTGGCATTCAAAAGTTACAGGACTGCTGGTCGCCGGCGGGTTCGAACGCCTAGACTTCGCCAGTCTTCAGTTCAGGAACAGCCCGTGACTTCCATTTTCTGGTACGACTACGAAACCACCGGCATCAACCCGCGTTGTGACCGGCCCTTGCAGGTGGCGGGTATCCGAACCGATTTCGAGCTCAATGAAATCGACGAGCCGGTGAACCTGTATTGCCGGCCTAGCGATGACATCCTGCCCCATCCGGCAGCCTGTGCGATTACCGGTATCACCCCGGCATGCCTGGTCGAGAAAGGCTTGAGCGAAGCCGATTTCATGACCCGTGTCCACGGACAACTGGCAGCGCCCGGCACCTGTGGCGCCGGCTACAACACCCTGCGCTTCGACGATGAAATGACCCGCTACAGCCTCTATCGGAATTTCTTCGACCCGTACGCGCGGGAATGGCAGGGCGGCAACAGTCGTTGGGACCTGATCGATGTGGTGCGCGCCGCTTATGCGCTGCGCCCCGATGGCATTGTCTGGCCGCAAGAGGATGGTCGCGTGACCCTCAAGCTCGAGCGCCTGACCGCCGCCAATGGCATCGATCATGGCCAGGCCCACGACGCATTGTCGGACGTGCGCGCGACCATCGCCCTGGCGCGCCTGATCCGGCAGAAGCAGCCCAGGCTCTACGATTGGTTGTTCCAGTTGCGCAGTAAACAGAAGGTGATGGACCAGATCCGCCTGTTGCAGCCCATGGTGCATATTTCCGGTCGCTTCTCGGCGGCGCGCAACTACATCGGTGTGGTCTTGCCGTTGGCCTGGCATCCGAAAAACCGCAACGCCCTGATTGTCTGTGACCTGCACCTGGACCCCCAGGGCCTGCTGGACCTCGATGCCGAAAGCCTGCGCCAGCGCTTGTATACCCGCCGGGAAGCATTGCTCGAAGGAGAGTTGCCGGTGCCGCTCAAGCTTATCCATATCAACAAGTGTCCGGTGATCGCGCCGTTGTCGGTGCTGCGTGCCGAGGACCAGCAGCGATTGGAACTGGACATGGAGGGCTATCAGCAGCGGGCATTGCGGCTAACTGACGCACAGAAAGTTTGGCAGGATAAACTTCAGGCTATTTATGCTCGCGAGGATTTCAGCGCCAGCGAGGATCCCGAGCAACAGTTATACGCAGGCTTCTTGGGCGATCGTGATCGGCGTTTATGTGAACAAGTGCGCATGGCTGATCCGGCGCAATTGGCTCAAGAACGCTGGCCGTTCGATGATGAGCGTTTGCCGGAACTATTGTTCCGATATCGCGCACGCAACTTTCCGGACACGTTGAATCCTGAAGAGCAGGGGCGTTGGAGACTTTTCTGCCAACAACGTCTGTCATCCCCGGAATGGGGCGCGCCTAATACCTTGGAAAGTTTTGATGAAGCGATGGCAGAGTGGATGACGCTGTCTACACCAATGCAGCGAGAAGTACTCGCGGAGTGGCAGGGCTATAGCCAGCAATTGCGCAAACGTTTAAGCCTTGAGCCGCGATGAAATAAAAAGATGGCAGGCATAAAAAAAGCCAGCAATCGCTGGCGTTTTTTGTTCGCAAAGAATGGTGCGAAGCGCTAAGGCTTAGCCCAGCAGGGTTGCCCAGCCTTCAACCACGTCACCGCCCCACTTGGCTTTCCACTCTTTCAGAGTCTTGTGGTTGCCACCTTTGGTTTCGATGACTTCACCGTTGTGCGGGTTCTTGTATTGCTTAACTTTGCGAGCGCGTTTGGTGCCGGTAGTTTTGACGGCACCACGTGGTGCTTTGCTCGACTTGGCTTCTGGATCCAGCAGGGCAATGATGTCGCGCAGCGACTTGGAGTATTCGCCCATCAGAGTGCGCAGTTTGCCTTCGAATTCAAGCTCGGTTTGCAGTTTGTCGTCTTGGGACAGATTTTTCAGGCGAGCTTGCAGTTCTTTGATGGCTTCTTCTGTGGCGCGGTATTCATTGATCAAGGACATGTGGACTACCTTATGTAGGACGCGGGTGACAAGGAGACAGTGCGGCAATAGTAATCAGACAGTTTCATCAAGTAAACATTTAACCGGTGTTTTATTTAATTAATTAGTGCTGTGCCACAAAAATGCCTGTTGCAGTTAAATACCGCGACAGATGCCTTCACATCTGTTCACACATATAGCCTGCTTGCCCCGACCGCGCAGGTCGTGGCCCGGGGGCGTCGCTGAGAAGGTGGCGTGTCATCGATACTGCAGTTTTGCCGCGCAATGGCTAGAATGGCCGCCTTTGCGAAGTTCTGGAGTTTCCCTAATGCGCACTTTTCGTCTGGTGATTGCTTGCCCGGACCGCGTCGGTATCGTTGCTAAAGTCAGTAACTTTCTGGCGTCCCATAACGGCTGGATCACCGAAGCGAGCCATCACTCGGACAATCAAAGTGGTTGGTTTTTCATGCGTCACGAGATTCGTGCCGACTCGCTGCCCTTCGGTATCGAAGCCTTTCGTGAGGCGTTCGCCCCCATTGCCGAAGAGTTCTCGATGGACTGGCGTATCACCGACACCGCGCAGAAAAAACGCGTGGTGTTGATGGCCAGCCGTGAGTCTCACTGCCTGGCCGACCTGCTGCACCGCTGGCACAGCGATGAGCTCGATTGCGACATCGCCTGTGTGATTTCCAACCATGACGACTTGCGCAGCATGGTGGAATGGCACGGTATCCCGTACTACCACGTACCGGTCAACCCGCAGGACAAGCAGCCGGCGTTTGCCGAGGTTTCGCGGCTGGTCAAGCAGCACGATGCCGAGGTGGTGGTGCTGGCGCGCTACATGCAAATCCTGCCGCCAGCCTTATGCAGCGAATATGCCCATAAGGTGATTAACATCCACCACAGCTTCCTGCCGTCATTCGTCGGTGCCAAGCCGTACCACCAGGCGTCGATGCGCGGTGTGAAGCTGATTGGCGCCACCTGCCACTACGTGACCGAAGAGCTGGATGCCGGCCCGATCATCGAGCAGGATGTAGTGCGCGTCAGCCACAGCGACAGCATCGAAGACATGGTGCGTTTCGGCCGTGACGTAGAGAAGATGGTGTTGGCCCGTGGCCTGCGTTATCACCTGGAAGACCGGGTGCTGGTGCACGGCAACAAGACCGTGGTCTTCTGACTACACTGCAAAGGGCCTGGACGAGCGATCGCCAGGCCTTTTTACTGAAGAACAACGATGTCCGTGGCAGGGAGCTTGCTCCTGCTGGGCTGCGAAGCAGACCAAAAAATTCAACACCGTGCATCGGGAAAGTAGAGTAGGCAGGTTTTACGACTGCTGCGCAGCCGAGCGGGAGCAAGCTCCCTCGCCACGGTGATTTTCATGCCACCTCAAGGGAGGAACGCGCCATGACCGATCCATTGGACAAAGCCACTTCCAACGCGCCGGCGACCTTGGGCGAGGGCTGCCTCAGCCGCTACGACCCCGACGCGTTGAGCCCGGAGGACGGCACTGAGTTTCCCGATGCCGCGCAATTGTGGGAGCAGTTGCATCCCCAGGACGATTCTGAACAGAAACCTTGATCTGTCAGGCTTGCCTGAGCCGAATCAGTTTCTTGATCAACGGCCGCCCGACCATCAGGAAGAACACCGGCCCACCGGCCACCAGATAAAAGTAATAGGTCACCGCCCGCCAGATCAGAATCGCCGCCGCCGCGGTGGATTTGCCCACCATGGGCGCCAGCAGCGCCGCCGAGGTCAACTCCGCCGCTCCGGCACCGCCCGGCAACAGGCTGAACTGCCCCGCGCTCAAGGACAGCATCTGGATCAGGAAACACCAGGCCCATTGCAAATCCGCCCCCAGCCCCCTCAATGCCAGGTACAACACGCTGTAGCGCAACGCCCAGTGCAGGCAGGTCAGGCCGAAGACCTGGAACAGTGTCTGTCGTGGCAACTTCAAGGTGTCGGTGAACGCCGCCAGAAAGCTCAGGATCTTGCGTGCCCAGCGTCGGCGGGTGAGGGGCTTCACACGCAAGTGACGCAGCAATCGAGCGCCCAGCAGAATCAGCTTGCGGTGATAACGGGCCACCAGTACGCAGCCGAACAGCCCGCCGAACAATGAAATCGCGCTCAACACCAGCATCCATTCCATGCGCTGGCTGAGGTTCTGGAACAGCGCGTAAAACAGAATGCCCACCAGGGCGCAGAGGAAGAACAGCAAGTCGCTCAACTGATCCATGGCAAACACCGCGCTGCCATGGGCCGGGCGCACGCCGTTGCGCGCCAGCAGGGCCATCAGCGTCAGCGGGCCGCCACTGCCTCCGGGCGTCGCGCACATGGCGAACTCGGTGGACATCACCACGCCGACGCTTTTCAGTCCGCTGATGCGACCACGATGTTCGCCTAGCAACAGGCGCAAGCGCACGGAGTTCAAGCCCCAGCACAGCACGATCATGCCGAGCATGGCCAGCAGCAGCGACAAGGGAAAACGCTGCACCCGCGACCACATTTCCCCGCCGCCCACCAGCAGCGGAACCAGCAGCGGAACCAGCAGCGCCGTGAGCAGCGCGGCGCCCAGCCAGATCAGCCGTTTCATGCGGCGCTGCGGGCCCGCAGCCCCTGGGTCGCCAGCCAGTCGAGCTTGGTCATCGGCACGCGGCCGTCGTTGAGCAGGCGTTCGAGGGTGCGCAGCCAATAGTCCCGGGAAAACGTGTGGCGCATGTCCACCGGGTGCAGGCCCAGGCGAATTACCGGTGCCTGGCGCCAGCGTTGTTCACGCTGGTCGCTGATGACTTTCGACAGGCCACGGCGCCAGGCGCTGCGAGCACTCCAGACCAGCCCCGGCGCGTCGATGGCGGTGAAATCGGGCAAGCGATAAAGGTGTTGGGTGTCGCTGGTGTAGCTCAGCGGTAACTGACGCAAGGCCTGGCGCGTACCTTCGCTCATCAGCCAGGCCGGGGCGACGAAACCTTCCAGCGGCCAGTGGTAGCGCTCGAAGGTTTGGATACCGGCGCGCAGGCGGGCGAGGGCCTGCGCCTCGGACAGATGGTAGAACTCCCCCTCATGGGTATAGACCCGGCGCATGAACCAGTCCTTGGGATGAAGGGCGACAGGGCCGTCGTCGCAATGGTAGTAGCCATGCAACACCAGTTCGTCGCCGCGCTCGACCCGGCTGTCGAGCAGGCGCCGAAAGCCGGGGTGAGCCTCCAGGTCATTGGTGCGGTGAAAGTCCGGCACTACCAGCCAGGTCATTGGCACTTGGCCGAGGGCATCAACGGCCTCGACGAAGGGCTGGTAGTCGGGCCAGGTTTGCGGTGCTACGTCGTGCAGCACCAATAGCACGCTGGGCGGTTGATTCATCGACACGGACCTCGCCTCAACCATTGGCCAGCAGCGGCATCTGTTCGCCGAGCACGGCGTAGTAATGCCCCAGCAAGCTGTTGACCACGGAGTCCCAGGCGTAACGGCGCTCCACATGCTGACGCGCCAGAACCCCACGGCGTTGGCAACCTTCGGAGAAAAGCTGCCGCACGGCGTTGGCCATGGCCTGCGGGTTGTTGGGCGTGCACAGCAGCCCGCAGTCTTCATGGACGATTTCGGTGAAGGCCCCGGCCGCCACCGCCACCACGGGAATACCGCTGGCCATGGCTTCGAGGATCACCAGGCCGAAGGTCTCCTGGTCGCCAGCGTGCAACAGGGCGTCGGCGCTGGCCATGAGCCGGGCGACTTGCGGCGCCGGGCAGAACTCATCGATTACCGTGACGTTGTCCGGCACCACGGCGGGCATCGACGAGCCCACCAACAACAGGTGGTAGCGTTCGCCCAGGCGCTTCATGCACTTGAGCAGCACCGGCAGGTTTTTTTCCTTGGAGCCACGACCGGCGAAAATCAGCAGGCGCGTGTCTTCGGCGATACCCAGCTCAGCCCGCAGCTCCGGGTCGCGGGCGGCCGGGTTGAA
Source organism: Pseudomonas bijieensis (assembly GCF_013347965.1). Lineage (NCBI taxonomy): Bacteria > Pseudomonadati > Pseudomonadota > Gammaproteobacteria > Pseudomonadales > Pseudomonadaceae > Pseudomonas > Pseudomonas bijieensis. The sequence continues at coordinate 5,607,060 of NZ_CP048810.1, forward strand.
GGTCTGCAGGTCGACGCCCAGCGGTTGCACGTAGACGTTCTTGACCCCCAACCCGGTCAGTTTGTCGGCCATGACCTGGCTGGGTGCCAGGACCCGGTCGAAATTGCCGTACAACTTGCTGACATAGGCTTCGATGTTGGGGGTGAACCAGTTGCCCATGCGATTGCTCACCAACAGTGGCAGGTCGGAGTGATAAAAGCCGATAACGGGCACGTCGAGCTGGCGCCGTGCGTCCAGGGCCGCCCATGCGGTGAGGTAGGGGTCGCCGACTTCAATCAGATCCGGTTGCAGATCATGCAGGACATTGCGCCAGGGGGCCAGGCGAAGTGGGAAACGATAGCCCTTGCCGAAAGGCAGGGCGGGGGCCGGAACCTTGTAGATCCCATCGTGCTCGCTCAAATGCGCGCCGGGGATCAGCAGGCTGTGGCGAATCCCGGGCCGATCGCCCAGGCGTCGGTGCTTGGCATCCAGATAAGTGCGCACGCCTCCGCTGGCGGGGGCGTAGAACATGGTGATGTCCGCTATGTGCACGATGAACGTCCCTCCGGTCTGTGTTCTCCTGTGTTGACCTTTAGTAAGAATAGATGTTCGGTTGGGGTTGTGGTGACGTAGTGGCTATGCCAATGAATATGTGGCGAGGGAGCAAGCTCCCTCGCCACATGAGTGCGGTCAAATGCGGTTTTTATTTCCAGTGCCAGGGCCTTGATGCGCCAGGCATGCTTTTATATAAGCGTGCAAAATGGCGTCATATCGCAAACACCACGGGTGACCATATGCCTGACTCATCGCAACTCATTATTGGCGCCGACCTCAGTGGCCAGCCCATCGCCCAGGCCATGCGCCTGGCGAACCGTCATGGTCTGGTGGCGGGTGCCACCGGTACCGGCAAGACCGTCACCTTGCAGCGCCTGGCCGAAATGTTCAGCGATGCCGGCGTGGCGGTGTTCGCCGCGGATATCAAAGGTGACCTGTGTGGCCTCGGCGCTGCCGGCAATCCCCAGGGCAAAATCGCCGAGCGCATCGCCGGCATGCCTTGGCTCAATCACCAACCCCAGGCTTATCCGGTGACCTTGTGGGATATCCACGGCCAGTCCGGTCATCCGCTGCGAACCACCCTGAGTGAAATGGGCCCGTTGTTGATCGGTAGCCTGCTGGAACTGACGGACAGCCAGCAGTCGGCACTCTACGCGGCGTTCAAGGTGGCCGACCGCGAAGGCCTGTTGCTGCTCGACCTCAAGGACCTCAAGGCGCTGCTCAATCACCTCAAGGACAACCCCGAGTTGCTGGGGGACGACGCGGCCCTGATGACCACCGGCTCCAGCCAGGCCTTGTTGCGACGCTTGTCCACCCTGGAACAGCAGGGCGCGGACGCGTTGTTCGGCGAGCCAGCCCTGCAATTGGAAGACATCCTGCAACCGGCCAGCGATGGCCGCGGTCGCATCCACTTGCTGGACGCCAGCCGCCTGGTCCATGAAGCGCCGAAGGTCTACGCGACGTTCCTGCTGTGGCTGCTGGCCGAGCTGTTCGAGCAGTTGCCCGAGCGCGGTGATGCGGACAAGCCGCTGTTGGCGCTGTTCTTCGATGAAGCGCACTTGCTGTTTGCCGGCACCCCCAAGGCGTTGCAGGAACGTTTGGAGCAAGTGGTACGGCTGATCCGTTCCAAAGGCGTTGGGGTGTATTTCGTGACCCAGTCACCGGGGGATCTACCAGACGACGTGTTGGCGCAGTTGGGGTTGCGCATCCAGCATGGCCTGCGGGCCTTTACCGCCAAGGAACAGAAGTCGTTGCGGGCGGTGGCGGACGGTTTCCGGCCGAATCCGCAATTCGATGCCCTGGCGGTGCTCACTGAGCTGGGCATCGGTGAAGCCCTGGTGGGCACCTTGCAGGAAAAAGGTACGCCGGAAATGGTCCAGCGTGTGTTGGTGGCTCCACCGCAGTCGCGCATCGGGCCGCTGAGCGAGGCCGAACGCGCCGGGCTGATCGCCAGCTCGCCGTTGCAAGGGCGTTATGACAAACCTATTGATCGCGAATCGGCCTATGAAGTGCTGATGGGGCGCAAGGGGCTGGAGCCGCAGGCCGAAGTGGCCCCGGGCAAGCCGACGGCCGAAGAGCCGAGCTTCACGGAAAAGGCCGGGGAGTTTCTCGGTACGGCGGCCGGCCAGGCGCTTAAATCGGCGATGCGCCAGGCGGCCAATCAACTGGGCCGGCAGTTGGTGCGCGGATTGATGGGGTCGTTACTGGGGGGCAGCAAGCGCCGGTAGTCAAGACCGAGTCGCCCCCTTCGCGAGCAAGCCCGCTCCCACAGGGGATTTGTGTCAGACACAAAATTTGTGTCCGCCGCAGATCCCTTGTGGGAGCGGGCTTGCTCGCGAAGGCGTCGGCACAGGCAACATCTTCATCCGCTGGCCCACCGCTTTCGCGAGCAGGCTCGCTCCCACAAGGGATCTGTGTGGTACACAAATTTAGTGTTCACTGAAGAACCACTGTGGGAGCGAGCCTGCTCGCGATAGCGATTGAACAGGCGACGAAAATCTCAGCCCTTGGGCCGCGCATGGGCCGCCAATCGCTCCAGCGCCGCTCGCAGGTTGGGGTCGGTGATGCCGTCCGCCGTGGCCTGAATGGTCGCGGCGGCATCGGTGGACAAATCCAGCGTATGCCCCTTGGCGCCGACCTGGACGGTGGGCGGCTGGACCTTGAACAGGATTCGCGTCAGGTTGGCGAACTCTTCGAATGCCTGCAATTGGCGCAGCAGGCGTTTTTGCTGGTAGCGCAGGCGGGTGGCCCAGTGGCCGTCGGTGACGATCAGCAGCAGGCTGCCTTCGCGCCAGGACGCCACGTGGCAATGCTCGCGGGCGGCCGGCTGCAACTGGCTGTCCAGCAGGCGCTGCAAGTGACCCAGGCGTCTGGCGTGGCCAAAGATGGCTTTCAGCGGCTTGGCTTCGCGCAGCAGAACGGCGGGCGCCTTGGCTGGAAGAGGGCGAAAGGCCATGAATGAATACCGCAAGTGACAGAGGCGCCATGGTAGCAGAAAGCGCCGGATGCGCCTCGACCCTCTCGCCCTGCGGCTTTTGGCTGCACAATCAATGAGTAACTTCTGCGCTTTGTGGGTTGAAGTTCGTGCAAAAGCCCTTATTTTAGGGAGGCCCCGTCACAGCGCTGTGCCAGCATCGTGGAATAACGCCACTTTCCTCTCCATCGTTTCCGGGTAGAATGCTCGTTCGCATGCGGCCATGAGGGCTGCACGGGCGACTCACGGGGCCGCCCTCCATCCCTTTAGTGTGGAAGATCCTGCCGATATGTTTGCGCCTTTGTTAAAGAAACTTTTTGGAAGCAAGAACGAGCGTGAAATCAAGCGCATGCTCAAGACGGTACAGACTGTCAATGCCTTCGAAGAGCAAATGGTGGCCCTTTCGGACGATCAGTTACGCGCCAAGACTGCCGAATTCAAGGACCGCATCGCCAAGGGGGAAACCCTTGACCAGATCCTGCCCGAAGCCTTTGCGGTTGCCCGTGAAGCCGGCAAGCGGATCATGGGCATGCGCCACTTCGACGTTCAGTTGATTGGTGGCATGACCTTGCACGAAGGCAAGATCGCCGAAATGCGTACCGGTGAGGGCAAGACCCTCGTGGCGACCCTGGGCGTGTACCTCAATGCACTGTCCGGCAAGGGCGTGCACGTGGTGACGGTCAACGACTACCTGGCCCGCCGCGACGCCAACTGGATGCGCCCGCTCTACGAATTCCTCGGCCTGACCGTCGGCGTCGTCACGCCGTTCCAGCCGCCGGAAGAGAAGCGCGCCGCCTACGCTGCCGACATTACCTACGGCACCAACAACGAATTCGGTTTCGACTACCTGCGCGACAACATGGCGTTCAGCATGGAAGAAAAATTCCAGCGTGAACTCAACTTTGCCGTGATCGACGAAGTCGACTCCATCCTCATCGACGAAGCCCGCACCCCGCTGATCATTTCCGGTCAGGCCGAGGACAGCTCCAAGCTGTACATCGAGATCAACAAGCTGATCCCGCAGCTCAAGTTGCACGTCGAGGAAGTCGAAGGCGAAGTGACCCAGCCGGGGCACTACACCATCGACGAGAAGACCCGCCAGGTCGAGCTCAACGAGGCCGGTCACCAGTTCATCGAGGAAATGCTCACCCGCGTCGGCTTGCTGGCCGAAGGCGAGAGCCTCTACTCGGCCCATAACCTGGGCCTGCTGACCCACGTCTACGCTGGCCTGCGCGCCCACAAGCTGTTCCATCGCAACGTCGAATACATCGTCCAGGACGGCCAGGTCGTGCTGGTGGACGAACACACCGGCCGTACCATGCCGGGTCGTCGCTTGTCCGAAGGCCTGCACCAGGCCATCGAAGCCAAGGAAAACCTGAACATCCAGGCCGAGAGCCAGACCCTGGCTTCCACCACCTTCCAGAACTACTTCCGCCTGTACAACAAGCTGTCCGGCATGACCGGTACCGCTGACACCGAAGCGTTCGAATTCCACCAGATCTACGGCCTGCAAGTGGTGGTGATTCCACCGAACAAGCCGCTGGCTCGTAAAGACTACAACGACCTGGTGTTCCTGACCGCCGAAGAGAAGTACGCGGCGATCATCAACGACATCAAGGAAGGCATGGCCCAGGGCCGGCCGATCCTGGTGGGTACCGCCACCATCGAGACCTCCGAGCACATGTCCGCCTTGCTCAACAAGGAAGGCATCGAGCACAAGGTCCTCAACGCCAAGTTCCACGAGAAGGAAGCCGAGATCATCGCCCAGGCCGGTCGCCCGGGTGCGCTGACCATCGCCACCAACATGGCCGGTCGTGGTACCGATATCCTGCTGGGCGGCAACTGGGAAGTGGAAGTCGCCAGCCTGGAAAACCCGACCCCCGAGCAGATCGCGCAGATCAAGGCCGATTGGCAGAAGCGTCACCAGCAGGTACTGGAGTCCGGTGGCTTGCAGGTGATCGCTTCCGAGCGTCACGAATCGCGGCGTATCGACAACCAGCTGCGTGGCCGTGCCGGTCGCCAGGGTGACGCCGGTTCGAGCCGCTTCTACCTGTCCCTGGAAGACAGCCTGATGCGCATCTTCGCCTCTGACCGGGTGAAGAACTTCATGAAGGCCCTGGGCATGCAGCCAGGCGAGGCGATCGAGCACCGCATGGTGACCAACGCCATCGAGAAGGCCCAGCGCAAGGTCGAGGGCCGCAACTTCGATATCCGCAAGCAATTGCTCGAGTTCGACGACGTCAACAACGAACAGCGTAAAGTGATCTATCACATGCGTAACAGTTTGTTGGCCGCCGACAACATTGGCGAAACCATCGCCGATTTCCGCCAGGACGTGCTCAACGCCACCGTCAGCGCCCACATCCCGCCGCAGTCACTGCCGGAACAGTGGGACGTCGCCGGCCTGGAAGCCGCCTTGCAGAGCGATTTCGGCGTGGCATTGCCGATCCAGCAGTGGCTCGACGAAGACGATCATCTGTACGAAGAAACCCTGCGCGAGAAGCTGCTGGCCGAGCTGATCGCCGCGTACAACGAGAAAGAAGACCAGGCCGGCGAAGAAGCGCTGCGCTCCTTCGAGAAGCAGATTGTATTGCGCGTACTGGACGACTTGTGGAAAGACCACCTGTCGACCATGGACCACCTGCGTCATGGTATCCATTTGCGCGGTTATGCCCAGAAGAACCCGAAGCAGGAGTACAAGCGCGAGTCCTACACGCTGTTCTCCGAATTGCTCGATTCGATCAAGCGCGATTCGATCCGCGTGCTGTCCCACGTTCAGGTTCGCCGCGAAGACCCGGCCGAAGAAGAAGCTCGCCTGCGCCAGGAAGCCGAAGCCCTGGCTGCGCGCATGCAGTTCGAACACGCCGAAGCCCCGGGCCTGGAAGTGGTCGCCGAAGAGGGGGTCGATGTCGATGTCGCCCTGGCCACCGCGCCGGTGCGCAACGAGCAGAAGCTGGGCCGTAACGAACTGTGCTACTGCGGTTCGGGCAAGAAATACAAGCATTGCCACGGGCAGATCCAATAAACCCGTTTCAACGCTGAACCACCCGCGCCGCGACCGGCTTCCAGCCGTCGCGGCGTTTTGCCATTTGATTCGCCGTTTCGATGAGGACGGCGTCGATATACATCTAATTTAGGAGCGCATTCATGGCTGTTGGTCTTGGTCCGTTGCCAACGTTGCACCCGGTTGCCGGTTTTGAACTCGGTATCGCTTCGGCGGGCATCAAGCGCCCCGGGCGCAAGGACGTCGTGGTCATGCGTTGCGCCGAAGGTTCGACGGTCGCTGGGGTGTTCACCCTCAACGCCTTTTGCGCAGCTCCAGTCATCCTGGCCAAGCAACGCGTGCAGGGGCCGGTGCGTTACTTGCTGACCAACACCGGTAACGCCAACGCCGGCACCGGCGCGCCAGGCCTGGCCGCCGCCGAGCGCACCTGCGCCAAGCTGGCGGAGCTGACCGGCGTCGATGCCAGCCAGGTGCTGCCGTATTCCACCGGCGTGATCGGCGAACCGCTGCCGGTCGAGAAGATCGAGGGCGCGCTGCAGGCGGCGCTCGATGACCTGTCGGAAAACAACTGGGCCGCGGCCGCCACTGGCATCATGACCACCGACACTCTGCCCAAGGGCGCGAGCCGTCAGTTCCAGCACGACGGCGTGACCGTCACCGTCACCGGCATCAGCAAAGGCGCCGGCATGATCCGCCCGAACATGGCGACCATGCTCGGCTACATCGCCACCGACGCCAAGGTTTCCCGGCAGGTGCTGCAAGACCTGATGCTCGACGGCGCCAACAAGTCGTTCAACCGCATCACCATCGACGGCGACACCTCCACCAACGACTGCTGCATGCTGATCGCCACCGGCAAGGCCAACCTGCCGGAGATCACCGAGGCCAGTGGGCCGCTGTTCGCCGCCCTGAAGCAGGCAGTGTTCGAAGTGTGCATGGAAGTGGCCCAGGCCATCGTGCGTGACGGCGAAGGCGCGACCAAGTTCGTGACCGTGCAGGTCAATGGTGGTGGCAATCACCAGGAATGCCTGGATGTCGGCTACACCGTGGCCCACTCGCCGCTGATCAAGACCGCGCTGTTCGCCTCTGACCCGAACTGGGGCCGGATCCTCGCCGCCGTTGGCCGTGCCGGCGTGCCGGAGCTGGACGTGAGCAAGATCGACGTGTTCCTCGGTGAAGTCTGTATCGCCAGCCAGGGTGCTCGCGCTGCGACCTATACCGAAGCCCAGGGGGCGGCGGTGATGCAACAGGAAGAGATCACCATCCGTATCGAGCTGGGGCGTGGTGCTTGCAGCGAAACGATCTGGACTACCGACCTGTCCCACGAGTATGTGAAGATCAACGCTGAGTACCGGACTTAATACGCTCGGGTCTGAGTCGCTCCTATCGCGAGCAGGCTCGCTCCCACAGGGGAATTGTTGGGTGACATAGAAAGTGTTCACACCACCAATCTACCTGTGGGAGCGAGCCTGCTCGCGATGGCGCCATTACAGACACCCCAGAACCATAAGAAAGGAATCCACATGAGCCTGCACCTGATCATCGGCGATAAAGATCTATCCTCCTGGTCCATGCGCGGCGCGCTCGCCCTGGCACTGACCGGCGCGAAGTACACCGAAGAGCTGGTCAGGCTCGACCAACCCGACACCCGTGAGAAACTGCTCAAGTATTCGGCCACGGCCAAGGTCCCGTTGCTCAAGACCGAATTTGGCGTGATCGCCGATTCCCTGGCGATTGCCGAATACCTGGCCGAGCAGTTTCCGGATGCCGGTCTCTGGCCCAAGGATGTGGCCGCCCGGGCCCAGGCACGCTCGGCCTGTGCGCAAATGCACAGCGGTTTTTTCGCTATCCGCAGCAACATGCCGTTTGACCTGTTGCGCGATGCGCCATTGTCGCCCGTGCCGGCTGACGTCCAGGCGGAAATCGAGCGGCTGCTGGCGCTGTGGGCCGAATGCCGTGCCGCGGCAACCGAAACCGGCCCCTACCTGTTTGGTCGCGTCAGCCTGGCCGATGCGTTTTTTGGCCCTGTTGCCGTGCGCTTGCGCACTTATCAGGTGGCCCTGTCGGAGGTCGATGCGGCCTACGTCGAAACCCTTTATCAATGGCCGGCGTTCAAGGCGTGGCAACAGGCTGGCCTGGAGGAAACTGCGCGGTGAAACGAGTTCATGTGGCGGCGGCGGTCATTCGCGATGCCGCCGGCAAAATCCTGATCGCCCGACGGGCCGACACCCAGCACCAGGGCGGCCTGTGGGAATTCCCTGGTGGCAAGGTCGAGGCCGATGAGTCCGTCGAAACCGCCCTGGCCCGTGAACTTCATGAGGAGCTGGGCATTGTCGTCGATGCCGCCCGGCCGTTGATCAAGGTGCGCCACGATTACCCGGACAAACAGGTGTTGCTGGATGTCTGGGAAGTCTCGGCGTTCACCGGCCAGCCCCACGGCGCCGAAGGGCAGCCGTTGGCCTGGGTGACGGCCCGCGACCTGCCGAACCATGAGTTTCCAGCGGCCAATCAGCCGATTGTCGCGGCGGCTCGTTTACCGGGTGAATACCTGATTACCCCTGATGGCCTGGAGACGCCGGCCTTGCTGCGCGGCATGCAGAAGGCGATCGCTGGCGGGATCAAGTTGGTCCAGCTACGTGCCCCCAACGGCTACGACCCGCAATACCGCGACCTGGCGGTGGATGCGGCGGGGTTGTGCGCCGGCAAGGCCCAACTGATGCTCAAGGGGCCGTTCGAATGGCTGGGGGACTTTCCCTCCGCAGGTTGGCATATCACCGCAGCACAATTGCGCAAGCATGCAGCGGCCGGTCGAACGTTCGGCAAGGATCGCTGGCTGGCGGCCTCCTGTCATAACGCCGAGGAATTGGCTTTGGCGCAGCAGATGGACGTGGATTTCGTGACGCTCTCGCCGGTGCAACCGACCCAGACTCACCCTGATGCCCAGCCCTTGGGATGGGCAGAAGCCGCTCGGTTGATCGACGGTTTCAACAAGCCGGTCTATCTGTTGGGTGGGGTAGGGCCTGGCGAACGGCAAAAAGCCTGGGAAGCCGGGGCGCAGGGTGTGGCGGGGATTCGGGCGTTTTGGCCTGAAGCTTGATTCTGTGGTGAATGGGCAGGCCTCATCGCGAGCAGGCTCGCTCCCACAGGGGGAACTCCGCAGAGCCAGTGTGGGAGCGAGCCTGCTCGCGATGGGGCCCTGACAGGCGACTCATTCAGCTCCCAGGCTTGACCGCCGCCTCCCACAACACCTCCGCCACTCCCTGGCGCCGGGCAATCACCCGCGCCGCGACAAACAGCAGGTCCGACAAGCGATTGATATAGGCCAACCCCGGTCCAGCCAATGGCTCCACGGCGTTCAAGTGCTGGCAACGGCGCTCGGCGCTGCGGGCCAGGCTGCGGCAGACGTGGGCCTGGGCTATCAACGTCGAGCCACCGGGCAGGATGAAGTTTTCCAGGGGGCCCAGTTCCTCGTTCCACACATCGATCGCCGCTTCCAGCCGCTCGATTTCCGCCGCGTTCAACGCCTGGTACGCCGGCATCGCCAGTTCGCCACCCAAGTCGAACAGTCGATGCTGGCAAGGCCCCAGCACATCGCTGACCTCCTTCAGGCCCGGGTACCGGGCCGTTTCAGCGGCGAGCCCGGCCAGCAACAACCCCAGCTGACTGTTCAGCGTATCCACTTCGCCGATGGCCTCGACCCGTGGGTGGTCCTTTGCCACGCGGCGACCATCGCCCAACCCGGTTTCACCTTTGTCGCCGGTGCGGGTGTAAATCTTCGACAGGCGAAAGCCCATGCTCAGCGCTCCAGTTGTTTGTTTTCCTGCGCCACCATCGAGGTGCCCGCCAGGGGTAGGCGCAAGGTAAAGCAGGTGCCTTGGCCCGGCGCCGACTGCACTTCCATCTGGCCCTTGTGGTTATTGGTGATGATGAAGTACGAGACCGACAACCCAAGGCCGGTGCCCTGGCCGATCTCCTTGGTGGTGAAGAAGGGTTCGAAGGTGCGCTTGCGCACGTTCTCGCTCATGCCGATGCCGTTGTCCTCGACCTGGATTTCCGCCCACGGCGGATTCAACCGCGTACGCAGGATGATGCGCCCTGGCTCGCTGTCGTCCTGGCGTTGGTGGATCGCCTGGGCGGCGTTTTTCAGCAGGTTGAGCAGCACCTGTTCCAGCTCGTTGGCGGTGCCGGGCACCGGGCCCAGGTTCGGATCGAACTGACGGATGATCGCCTGGCCCTTGAAGTCGAAGCCGATCGCCAGGTCGAAGTCGTTACCGGCGATTTCCACCGCCTGGTCGATCAGCGCCGGTAGGTCACAGGGCGCCATCTGCCGTGTGCTGCGGCGGCTGAAGCTGAGCATGTGGGTGACGATTTTCGCGGCCCGGGCGCCGGCCTGCTGGATGCCGTCGAGCAACTGCGGGATCTCCCGGCTTTCCAGGTAGCGGTTGACCACCGGCAGTTCGATCCCCAGTTGCTCGGCCTGTTCGAGGTTCTTCGGCAATTCCGGCGACAGGCGCCGGCGGATGTTCTGCACGTTGTGCAGGATGGCGCCCAGAGGGTTATTGATCTCATGGGCCATGCCCGCCGCGAGGCCGCCGACCGAGAGCATTTTCTCCGATTGCACCATCATTTCTTCCAGCGACAGGCGTTGGGTGATGTCATCGATGCGGATCACCACGCCCCGCCCGGCGCCGCCCATCAGTGGGTAGAACGTGAGGGCGTAATGCCGGGCTTCGTCGTCCTTGGTCCAGGTGACGCGCTCGATCTTGGCGACCGTATGTTGCTCGACGGTCTGTTTGAGCTGGGGCAAATACGGCTTGAGCGGTTCGAAGGCGAGGAAGATCGGCTGGTTCAGGGCCTCGTCCAGGCGCGTGCCGGAGAGGGCGCTGGCCTCCTGGTTCCATTGGGTGACGTAGAGCTGTTCGTCGAGGGCGATCAGCGCTGACGGCATGGAGTCGATGATGCTGTTGAGGTAATTCTGAAAGCCCGTGAGTTTTTTCTCGATCTTGCTGCGCACCTGGACTTCCAGTTCCAGCTTGCGATTGGTATGGCGGGTTTCTTCCGCCAGGCCCTGGGCCTGGTCGTAGGCGGCCTGGGAGTCGTCTCGCGCGCGCTTGAGTTGCTGCTCGCGGGCTTCGATCCGCGACAACATGGTGTTGAACGCCTCGGCCAGGCTACCGATCTCATCGTGATTGCCGCGTGCGGCGCGCAGGGAATAGTTCTCCTCGCGAGTGACCTGGCGCGAGAGTTCTTCGAGTTGATGAATCGGCTGGGTGATCAGGCGTTTGATCTGCTGGGCAATGATCAGCCACAGCAATACGCTGAAAATCAGGATGCCGAGGCTGGCGGTCAGGGTGCCGGTGTAGAACGCGGTTGGCAGTTCGCTGCTGGCCACCAGTAACAGATGGCCCGGCAGCGTGCCGGGACGGGGCAGGGTGATGACCTGGTTGCTGCGAAATTCGTTCGCCTGCCAGGCTTGTATATTGCGGTAATGCTCCGGCAGCTTGAGCTTTTCGCCCTGTTGCAGTTGGGCCAGGCGTTCACCTTGGCCGTCGTACAGCGCCGCCGCCCGTAGCGGTGCGTAGCTGTTGAGCTCATCGAGCAGGCGCTGGGCACTTTGCGGCGATTGCAGGGCGTCGGAGATCAGGCTCGGGTTGGCCACCAGCCGGCCAATGGTCTGCAGGGCCTGGGGCGCCATGCTTTCCTGGGATATGTAGTAGGCGGCGCTGATAAAGGTCAGGTTGGCCACCAACAGGACAGTGGTCAACAACACCAACAGAGCGGCCAGCAGTTTCTGGCCGACCGGGAGGTTTTCAAGGCGCTGGCGCAATGGCATCAGACTCGTCGCTTAGAAGGAACACGAGGGCCAGCGTAGCCGCTGCTCAGTCGCTGGGCAATCCGAGGTTGTGCAAGTGGACAATCAGTCGCTGGCGCAGTTGTTCCAGGTGCGGCACGGTCAGCTCGTGGCGTTGGGCGACCTTGCAGGCGTAACCGAGCAGGTAGCTGATTTCGGTGCGACGCCGATTGCTGACGTCCTGGTACATCGATGAGTAGTTGGCGGCGGTGGCCTGGATCACCCGTTCGACTTCCGGCTGCAAGTCTTCGGCTGCCGCGGGCTGGCCGCAACGTTCGAGCAGGTCCGTGAGCTCCGCGCACAGGGTCGCCACTTCGCAGCGGTGTTCCTGCAAGCCGCCGTTCTTGCAGTGGTGCAGCACGGTCAGCGGATTGATTGCACAGTTGAGCGCCAGTTTGCGCCAGAGCCGGGTGAGGATGTCGGCGCTCCATGCGTGGGGAATGCCGGCGGCGGCCAGGTCGTCCAGCCAGAACGGCGCCACTGGATGGGCAGGGTCGCCGAGCCAGGTGTAGCCGTGGCCGGCGAATACCACGCGCCAGTCACCGTCGCGGAACGCGCCTTCGGTGCTGGAGGCGCTGATGCACCGGGCCTGGGGCATACAATTGGCCACTGCGTCCTGGCTGCCGAGGCCATTCTGCAACAGGATCAGTTCCGATTCGTCGCCCAGGCGATGGGCCACCGAGCTCACGGCCGCTTCCGCGTCGTAGGCCTTGCAGGCCAGCAGCAGGCGCTTGATCGGCTCCGGGCTGTCTGCCGTTTCACCGGGTATCGGGTAACACTGCGCCTGTCCCTGTTCCACCAGCGTCAGGCCACCGGCGTTTCGGTACGCCTGCAAGCGGGCGTCGTTGCGCAGCACCAGCCGTACCGGCAACCCGGCCCGGGCCAGGCGCGTGGCCCACAATGTGCCGAGACTGCCGGCACCCAGGACATGCCAGGTGGTGGACATCAGTTTTTTACTCGGATTGGCGCAGGCATCTGAGGGCTCGCAGTGTCGGCAGGAAAAGAGCCGTTATAATGAGCCCGATTTTAACCACAAGCCAAGCGCGCGCCGTTGTCACTGGCGCGCCTTTTTATTTGGAGAACACTACATGCCGTCATTCGACGTGGTATCCGAACTGGACAAACACGAAGTCACCAACGCGGTTGAAAACGCCGTCAAGGAACTCGACCGTCGTTATGACCTCAAGGGTAAGGGCAGTTTCGAGTTCAAGGAAAAGGACCTGACCGTGAACCTGACCGCCGAGGCCGAGTTCCAGCTGGAGGCGATGATCGAAATCCTCAAACTGGCGCTGGTCAAGCGCAAGATCGACGTGCAGTGCCTTGAGGTCAAGGACGCCTACGCCTCGGGCAAGCTGATGAAGCAGGAAGCCGTACTCAAGGAAGGCATCGACAAGGAGCTGGCGAAGAAAATCGTCGCTCACATCAAAGATGCCAAGCTCAAGGTGCAAGCCGCCATCCAGGGCGAGCAGGTGCGCGTTACGGGCAAGAAGCGTGACGACTTGCAGGAAGCCATCGCGGCACTGCGCGGCAAGGAATTCGGCATGCCACTGCAGTTCAATAACTTCCGCGATTGACCCACATTTGTTGTGTATAGCCGTGGCGAGGGGGGATTTATCCCCGCTGGGCTGCGTAGCAGTCCCAGAACAGTCACCTCAATTTGTCTGATCCAACGAGTTGTCTGGTTTCAGGGCTGCTACGCAGCCCGGCGGGGATAAATCCCCTCGCCACAATGTGTTTCGATTGGTCTTTTTTCGCGGTAACAGGAATAAGGAGAGGTAGATGGACTTGAACGCTGAAGTGGACAACCTGGTCAAGGCTTCCCAGACCTGGATCCCCATGATCATGGAATATGGCAGCCGTGTGCTGCTGGCGGTCATCACCCTGGCCATCGGCTGGTGGTTGATCAACAAGGTGACGCAGAAACTGGGTGCGTTGCTGGCCTTGCGTAACGCCGACCTGGCACTGCAAGGGTTTATCAGTACCCTGGCCAACATCATCCTGAAGATATTGCTGATCGTCAGTGTCGCCTCGATGATCGGTGTGGAAACCACTTCGTTCGTCGCGGCCATTGGTGCGGCCGGCCTGGCGATTGGCCTGGCCTTGCAAGGCAGCCTGGCGAACTTCGCCGGCGGCGTGCTGATCCTGCTGTTCCGCCCGTTCCGTATCGGTGACTGGATCGAAGCCCAGGGTGTGGCCGGTACAGTCGACAGCATCCAGATCTTCCATACGGTATTGCGTACCGGTGACAACAAGACCGTCATTGTGCCGAACGGCAATCTGTCGAACGGCATCATCACCAACACCAATCGCCAGCCGACCCGCAAGGTCGTGTTCGATGTAGGCGTGGATTACCAGGCCGACCTGCAAAAGGCCCGGGAGGTGTTGCTGGAATTGGCCAAGGATGAGCGCGTGCTGACTGATCCGGCACCTGAAGCGGTGATTTCCACCTTGGGTGACAGTTCCATCACGGTGTCGCTGCGCATTTGGGTCAAGACCGCGGACTACTGGAACGTAATGTTCATGCTCAATGAGCAGGCGCGAGATCGTTTGAAGGATGCGGGGATTGATATTCCGTTTCCACAACGAGTGATTCGGGTAGTTCAGGAATCGACCTCGGCGTAATGCTCGAATGGTTGTTGTTTGACCTTTAGGTCAGGCCTTGCGTAAAAAGTTGATCCAATAAAAAAGGCCCATCCGAAGATGGGCCTTTTTTTGATTACCGCAAACTGACTTTCGGCAATTACAGAACCGAAATCGGGTAGTCGACGATCAGGCGGAACTCTTTGACGTCGCCTTCAGTTTCGTCGGCGTTAGCGTAGTGCCAAGCTTGACGAATGCGGAAGGAAAGATCTTTGGCCGGGCCAGACTGAACAACGTACTTGGCTTCGAAGTTGGTTTCGTTATGTTTGCCATTGTCGCCGTAACCCAAAGCGGCGTATGGGCTGCTGGCGTCCACTTTGCTACCGTCGATATCCCAACCTTTAACGTAACGGGTCATGAAGCTCAGACCAGGAACGCCGTACTCAGCCATCTTCAGGTCGTAACGGATCTGGGCAGATTTCTCGTTAGGTGCGTTGAAGTCGGAGTACTGGATGGAGTTGGCGAGGAAGATCGAGTCGCCACCGCGGTTGGTGGAACCGCTGTGACCACCTACGCCGATGTAGTCGAACGGCGTGTCACCGTTGATTTTCTGGAAGGCGACGGTGATGGTGTGCGCTTTCAGGAACGAGAAAGCAGCGGCCAGGGAGAACGCGGTGTTGCTGATGTCACCGGCTTTGGAACTGCCGGTGTCGGTGGTACGGTAGATGTTACCGTCCAGGTTCAGCGACTGATCGCCACCCATTGGGATGGTGTAGTTCAGGTTACCGTAGTACTGGTTCCAGATGTCTTCCAGCTGGGCACCGTAGAGCGATGCGCTCAGGTTTTCGGTGATGGCGTATTTACCACCAGCGTAGTCGATGGTGTTGGCTTCTACGCCGGCATAGGTTGCATACAGGCCGCCGTTACGAGCATTTTTGTCCTGGCTGGTTGCCGAGTAGAAGTGACCGGCTTCGAGGTCCAGGTCTTTGACTTCGCTGCTCTGCAGTTGGAAACCGCTGGCAGTTTGAGGCAGGACGCGGGAACCACCTACAGCGAACACTGGAGCAGTGCTTGGCTGCATGTCACCGACTTTCAGCTCGGTCTTGGAAACGCGGAATTTGACTGCTGCACCCGCTTTACCCTGGCTGTCGTTGACGTCGCCATCGGCATCGCGGCTCATGTTGCCAGTGCCGCCAGTGCCGTCGCCACCGTCCAGCTTGACTGCCAGGTAGCCAAACGCATCAACGCCGACGCCTACGGTACCTTGGGTGTAGCCGGAGCTGAAGTTGCCCCAGATACCTTGGGTCCAGTCTTTCTGGTCGGTTGAGCCGTCTTTGCGATCACGGTTGAAATAGTAGTTGCGAAGCAGCAAGTCGAACTTGGCGTCTTCAACAAAACCTTTGGCTTCAGCCTGGTCACTTACGAAAGGTGCGGCCGAGGCCATTTGAGTACTGGCTGCTGCTGCAACGGCCAGTGCGATCATGCTCCACTTCATCACGCGCATCGTGATTTGCTCCTTTGGTTTTAGAAGAGTACTGCCGTCCCACCTGTTTTATTATCTGGGCGGCTCTTTCTTTTTGTGTCGGCGCAAACTTATATCACGCCGACCCTATTGGCGATACTTGCCCATGTAACCTTTCAGCTTCTTTACGACCATGTCGCCAATGGCTCGATCCATGTCGCATTTCAGCTGATCCGACGCAACCGTATTCACAACTTTAATGTTGTTTTTCTTTTCCGGCATCGGTGTAAAGAGTCCGTCATTACCGCGCTTGAAGCTCCTGAGGGCAGCCTTGCCACTTTAATTTGTATGTCTGAAAGGTCTCGCTTCCGGCGAGGCCTTTCAGGCGATATGGGGATGAATGCAACAAGCATGCTCAAACCCGAATTTCGTTTACATTTTTTTCACATTTTACCGCTTGTCGTGGTGAAACCTCATGAAACCGGGCTCCAAAGGCCTTGTTTTAAATAGGGTTGACTGCCGTGCGGCTCTCGTGTTTGGCATCGGCAAACGTCGCGAGACAACCCAAAACGTTACCGGTTCACCCTACCCAGTGAGTAAATCACGGATACTTTGTGCACTGAGCGTAGACGCACTGTGCTGTTTTGGTGCAAAAATTTTTCAAGCTGTACGAAAATCTTACAGCTGCGCCGCTTTGCCCGAGCCCTGGCGCGGTCCTGTCAGGGCTGTGTCGTGCCGCTTGCGCTGTGTTGGTGCGCCAGCTTGCACGGGTTGATGCCAGGCGTTGAAAAAAACATTCGAAGTGCGCCATCGAGGCGCTACGCAGTGATCGATCCGGCGTTCGGGGTTATGCTGCTAGCCTGTGTCCGGTACAGGCCTGCGGGTCGTTGCGCCGGGCAGAATCAATAACGAGGAGTACGCGCGGTGTTTGCCTTAGATCCACGACTGCAACAAGACACATTGCCCATCGGCGATTTCCCGTTGTGCCGGTTGCTCTTGTCCAATGACTCCAACTACCCGTGGTTCATCCTCGTACCGCGGCGAGAAAATATCAGTGAATTGTTTCAGTTGGATGACGCCGATCAATTGCAGTTGTGGAAAGAAACCACGGCATTGGCCGAAACCCTCAAGGATTCGTTCGATGCCGACAAGATGAACGTTGCAACCTTGGGTAACGTCGTCAGTCAATTGCATATGCATGTCATCGTGCGCAAGCGTGATGATGCCGCCTGGCCTGCGCCGGTCTGGGGCAAGCACCCGGCCCAGCCTTATAATGAAGAGCAGGTGATTGCCATTCGTGAGCGCTTGCGCGTGGCCCTGGCCGATGATTTCAAGTTTCTGGAGGGCTGAACCATGAACCTCGAAGAACGAGTAACCGATCTGGAAAGCCGCCTGGCCTTTCAGGATGACACCATCCAGGCGTTGAATGACGTGCTGGTGGAGCAACAGCGAATTGTCGAGCGTTTGCAACTGCAAATGGCGGCGTTGCTCAAGCGTCAGGAAGAAATGGCCGGGCAGTTCGAGTCTTTCGAAGAAGAGGCGCCGCCCCCTCATTACTGACCTGGCCGATTGGCAGGCAATAAAAAACCGCGAGCAGCCAGGCTGCATCGCGGTTTTTTTACGCTTGGATCAGCGGCGCGGCAGCGCGGCGATCACATCTTCGGCCTGCAGGCCCTTGTCACGGTTCATGACGGAGAACTCCACGCGCTGGCCTTCCACCAGGACGCGATGGCCTTCGCCACGAATGGCCCGGAAATGCACGAAAATGTCATCGCCGGAGTCGCGGGAGATGAAGCCGAACCCTTTGGAGGTGTTGAACCACTTCACCGTACCGGTATCGCGGTTGGACATGTCGTAGTTCTGCGCTGCGGCGGCCGGCGAGGACTTCTTGTAGAAGCTGACGGCCAGGTGCAGTGCCACGGCGAGCAGTGCTGCGCCCAGGCTGAACAGAATGGCCGGTTGACCGCCGATTTCCGGCATAGGCGCCAGCAGGGCCAGGGTTTGCAGGGCAACGGCCAGCACCAGCAGGGCGCTGACCAGATTTTGCAGTTGATGACGTGGACCTTTGTTCCAGTAAGGGATAACCGGTGCGAGGGTCAGGTTGAGCAGGCCGAAGAAGGCCAGGTACAGTGCGTCGGGGTGTTGCAGGTAAGGTGTGGCTTCGGAACCCAGGCTAGGGATGAAGGACAGCAGCAGGGCAGCTGCGCCCATTAGCAAGTGGACGATTTTCAACATTTTGATTGGCTCACGGTTAAGACAGATCACAAGGAAGAGCTGGTCGGGGGCGGTTCGCTTCGAAACAATGAGAGGCGTTGGACACGTACCCGAATCAGCCTATGCGCTACGCCCGGGAAAATAAGCGTAGCGACACACTGCCTATTTAACAGCAAAGCCCCGGCCTTCTCAAACTCGTTACGGGCGCGTACCGCGCTGTTCGTCGGCCAGGAAAGACCGCAGGTGCTTGAAGGTGCCAGGCAAACGGCGTTGAATTCCCTGGGGGGGGCGGAACCGCCCGCTGTCCCTGCTTGTCGGTTCAGGAGGGCTGGCGATCTGTCGCAGGCCATAGGCGGCCAAAACCACTAGAGTTTGGGGCGTTGTCGAATTCATCACCGTCAGGAGATCAACCAACATGGCAATTGATATCGGTATCAGTGAAGAAGACCGCAAATCCATCGTCGACGGGCTTTCGCGCCTGCTGTCGGACACCTATGTGCTGTATCTCAAGACCCACAATTTCCACTGGAACGTCACGGGGCCGATGTTTCGGACGCTGCACCTGATGTTCGAGGAGCAATACAACGAGCTGGCCCTGGCGGTGGACCTGATCGCCGAGCGAATCCGCGCCCTGGGCTTTCCGGCCCCGGGTGCCTACTCGGTGTACGCGCGCTTGTCTTCCATCAAGGAAGAGGAAGGCGTGCCTGGCGCCGAAGACATGATCCGGCAACTGGTCGAGGGCCAGGAAGCGGTGACGCGTACGGCCCGTGGCATCTTTCCTTTATTGGACAAGGTCAGTGATGAGCCCACCGCCGACCTGCTGACCCAGCGTATGCAGGTTCACGAAAAGACCGCGTGGATGTTGCGCGCGCTGCTGGAGGGCTAATAAACCCCAGGCAGGTGATGACGCGGTGTGGGCAGTATTCCCTGCCCGTGGCGTGTAGGACGGCGTAATTCGTCGCCTGCCTGCTGTTGGCTTGTCCTACGTCCATGGTCATAAAGTCGTCTGGAACTGGCCATGCCGTTGAGCTTCCATAGAGCCACAGATGGGTTGTCCCAACTGAAAGGCTCGTATGGCAAAGGAGTGTCAACGGTATGATTCAAGGAAAAGAACCGGGGGAAGGTGTGCATGGACGATTGCAGTCCATCAGCGTCGATCCATTCGTCAGGGGATTCGATATGCAGTTGGCCCGTCCCCTGGCCCGATCCATTCGTCTGAACGGGTTCGCCACCTGTCTGCGGCTGGAGCAGGTCTATTGGGATATCCTCGGCGACATGGCCCAGCTCAACAGCTGTTCCATCAGTGCGTTGCTGTCCCATGTGGACAGGGAGGTGCACCTGCGCCATGGCGGCGTGCGCAATTTCAGCGCGCTGGTGCGTGTGGTTTGCGTGGTGCACAGTTTGAAGGACACCGCGTTGGAGGTCGCGGGCAATCATTGACGGGGTACCTGCCCGGTTGATGGCTGGGCCGGACCGCAAACGGCCTGTGCGCTTACGGCTGCACAGGCCGCATTTAATGGATATAATCCCGCTCTTTGCCGCAAAGCCCAGCCTTTGCGCGAGTAACCTGATCGCCGAGACAACCCCATGCCGATGTACGACTATCAATGTGCTTCCTGTGGTCATCAGATGGAAGCCATTCAAAAGATCAGCGCGGCACCGCTGGTCGACTGCCCTGCCTGCCAGGCGCCGGAACTGAAAAAGATGCTGTCCATGCCTGGTTTCCGCCTCGGTGGCACGGGCTGGTACGAAACCGACTTCAAGACCGGCGCCAAGAAAAACCTGGCCGGTGGCGACAAAGCTGATTGAGTTGAACACGCGCGAGTTCTTGCACGGGCAGGGCCTCCAACCGAATTTCGAATTACGAGAAGTGAAACCACTACCATGATGCGCAGCCATTATTGCGGCCAACTGAACGAAAGCCTGGAAGGTCAGGAAGTTACTCTTTGCGGATGGGTCCATCGTCGCCGTGACCATGGCGGGGTGATTTTCCTCGATATCCGTGATCGTGAAGGCCTGGCCCAGGTGGTGTTCGATCCGGATCGCGCTGAAACCTTCGCCGTCGCCGACCGCGTGCGCAGCGAATACGTGGTCAAGATCACCGGCAAGGTGCGCCTGCGCCCGGCCGGCGCCAGCAACGCCAACATGGCGTCTGGCATGATCGAAGTGCTGGGCTACGAGCTGGAAGTACTCAACGAAGCGGAAACCCCGCCGTTCCCACTCAACGAATACTCCGATGTAGGCGAAGAAACCCGCCTGCGCTACCGCTTCATCGACCTGCGTCGCCCGGAAATGGCCGAGAAGCTGCGTCTGCGTTCGCGCATGACCACCAGCATCCGCCGCTACCTGGACGAGAACGGCTTCCTCGACGTCGAGACGCCGATCCTGACCCGCGCCACGCCGGAAGGCGCCCGCGACTACCTGGTGCCGAGCCGTACCCACCCCGGCAGCTTCTTTGCCTTGCCGCAATCGCCACAGCTGTTCAAGCAACTGCTGATGGTGGCCGGGTTCGATCGCTACTACCAGATCGCCAAGTGCTTCCGCGACGAGGACCTGCGTGCCGACCGTCAGCCTGAGTTCACTCAGATCGACATCGAGACCAGCTTCCTCGACGAAAAAGACATCATGGGCCTGACCGAAGGCATGATCCGCAACCTGTTCAAGGAAGTGCTGGGCCTGGAATTCGGCGAGTTCCCGCACATGACCTTCGAAGAGGCCATGCGCCGCTACGGTTCCGACAAGCCGGACCTGCGTAACCCGCTGGAACTGGTGGACGTGGCCGATCAGCTCAAGGACGTCGAGTTCAAGGTGTTCAGCGGCCCGGCCAACGACCCGAAATGCCGTATCGCGGCCCTGCGTGTTCCAGGCGGCGCCAGCATGCCGCGCAAGCAGATCGACGACTACACCAAGTTCGTCGGCATCTACGGTGCCAAGGGCCTGGCGTACATCAAGGTCAACGAGCGCGCCGCCGGTGTGGATGGCCTGCAATCGCCAATCGTGAAGAACATCCCTGAAGCCAACCTCAATGTGATCCTCGATCGCGTGGGCGCGGTTGACGGCGACATCGTGTTCTTCGGTGCCGACAAGGCCAAGATCGTCAGCGAAGCCCTGGGCGCGCTGCGTATCAAGCTGGGTCACGACCTGAAGCTGCTGACCTGCGAGTGGGCGCCGATGTGGGTCGTTGACTTCCCGATGTTCGAAGAAAACGACGACGGCAGCTTCTCCGCGCTGCACCACCCGTTCACCGCGCCGAAGTGCTCGCCGCAAGAGTTGGAGGCCAACCCGGCTACCGCTCTGTCGCGCGCCTACGACATGGTCCTGAACGGCACTGAATTGGGTGGCGGTTCGATCCGCATCCATCGCAAGGAAATGCAGCAGGCAGTGTTCCGCCTGCTGGGCATCAGCGAAGCGGAACAGGAAGAAAAGTTCGGCTTCCTGCTCGATGCCCTGAAGTACGGTGCGCCGCCCCATGGTGGCCTGGCCTTCGGCCTGGACCGCCTGGTGATGCTGATGACCGGCGCCCAGTCGATCCGTGAAGTGATCGCATTCCCGAAAACCCAGAGCGCGGCCGATGTCATGACCCAGGCGCCGGGTGTAGTGGATGCCAAGGCGCTGCGCGAGTTGCACATCCGTCTGCGTGAACAGCCAAAGGCTGAGTAAGGCTGGCACCTGAGAGGGCGCATCTTCGGATGCGCCTTTTCATTGGGGTCGATATTTCTGATTGTCGGCCACTGCGTACGCGCAGGGGCGGGCAATGTTCCAAAGAGAAACCGGAGCGAGTTATGGCAGGTCATTCCAAGTGGGCGAATATCAAGCACCGCAAAGAACGTCAGGATGCCAAGAGAGGCAAGATCTTCACCAAGTGGATCCGTGAGCTGACGGTCGCGGCCCGCCAGGGCGGCGGCGATCCGGGCTCCAACCCGCGCTTGCGCCTGGCCCTGGACAAGGCGCTGGGTGCGAACATGAGCCGCGACATCATCGACCGTGCCATCGCCCGTGGCGCCGGTGCGACCGAGGCCGACAACGTTGAAGAGCTGACCTACGAAGGTTATGGCCCAGGCGGCGTGGCGGTGATGGTCGAATGCATGACCGACAATCGCAACCGTACTGCGGCCGCTGTGCGTCACGCCTTCAGCAAATGCGGCGGCAACCTGGGTACCGATGGCTCGGTGGCCTATCTGTTCGAGCGCAAGGGGCAAATCAGCTTCGCGCCAGGCATCGATGAAGACGCCCTGACGGAGGCGGCCCTGGAGGCCGACGCCGATGATGTGGTCAGCCATGAAGACGGTTCGTTCGACGTGTTCACTTCGTTCGCCAGCTTCTACGCCGTGCGTAATGCCCTGGAAGCGGCTGGGTTCAAGCCGGCCGACGCGGAAATCGTCATGCAACCGACCACCAGCGCCGAGCTGGACCTGGAAGGTGCCGAGAAGGTGCTCAAGCTGATCGATATGCTTGAAGACCTGGACGATGTGCAGAACGTTTATTCCAACGCCGATATTCCGGAGTCGGTGGCTGAACAGCTGGGCTGATAGGTGTAATGCTGCTCACTTAAGGTTTGGTTTGAAATCATCGTGGCGAGGGGAGCTTGCTCCCGCTGGAGTGCGAAGCGCTCCCAAAAAAGGTCTGCTGCGCAGCCCAGCGGGAGCAAGCTCCCTCGCCACGGATTCACTGCAAGCCTTTGATGAGCTGTATCCTCTTGCAACCGCATTACCTTTCGCAGGCGCTATGACTTTAATCCTTGGCATCGACCCCCGGTTCGCGCATCACCGGCTACGGCGTGGTTCGCGACACCGGGCGCGGCTGCGTGTATGTGGCGTCTGGCTGCATCCGCACCGGTGCGGGTGAGCTGCACGAGCGCCTGCAGATTGTTTATCGCGGCGTGCGTGAGGTTATCCAGACCTACGGCCCAGTCACCATGGGCATCGAAAAGGTCTTCATGGCGCGCAACGCCGACTCGGCCTTGAAGCTGGGACAGGCCCGGGGCGCGGCAATCGTGGCCGGTGCCGAGGAGGCCCTGGAGATTGCCGAATACACCGCGACCCAGGTCAAGCAGGCGGTCGTTGGAACAGGGGCGGCGAACAAGGAACAGGTGCAAATGATGGTCATGCATCTGCTGAAGCTGGTCAGCAAGCCGCAGATCGATGCCTCCGACGCCCTGGCCATCGCCATTTGCCATGCCCATACCCGTTCCAGTCTGTTGCCTCACGGCCTGGGAGCCGCACGCAGTCGTGGCGGGCGCCTGCGTCTCTGATAGCATCAGCGCTTCATTCATGAACCCGAGTAAGTTGTGCCTGTGTCGTCGGCCTTTATGCTCGTGTTGATATTCGCCAGCCTGCGGGCTGGCCAGCACCCAAGGATCTGAAACGTGATTGGACGCTTGCGCGGCACCCTGGCTGAAAAACAGCCGCCGCACCTGATTCTGGATGTAAACGGCCTGGGCTATGAGCTGGAAGTGCCCATGACCACGCTGTATCGCTTGCCGTCGGTCGGCGAGCCACTGACCCTGCACACCCATTTGGTCGTGCGCGAGGATGCGCAGTTACTCTATGGCTTCGTCGGCAAGCGCGAGCGGGATTTCTTCCGCGAGCTGATCCGTCTCAATGGCGTCGGCCCGAAACTGGCCCTGGCCTTGATGTCGAGTCTGGAAGTCGACGAACTGGTGCGCTGCGTGCAGTCCCAGGACACCTCGGCCCTGACCAAGGTGCCGGGTGTGGGCAAGAAAACCGCCGAGCGCCTGCTGGTTGAACTCAAGGATCGCTTCAAGGCCTGGGAGGCCGTGCCGGCGATGTTCGCCCTGGTGCCGAACCAGCCCGACGCGCCTATGCCTGCGGTCAGCGCCGAAAACGATGCGGTCACCGCACTGATCTCCCTGGGTTACAAGCCGCAGGAAGCCAGCAAGGCGATTTCCGCCATCAAGGAAAAAGGCCTGAGTACGGAAGACATGATTCGTCGTGCCCTGAAGGGAATGATTTAAGTGATTGAAGCTGACCGTCTGATCGCCGCCACGGGCGCCCCCCGTGACCGCGAGGAAATCCAGGACCGCGCGATTCGTCCTGTCAGCCTGGCCGATTACATCGGTCAACCGACTGTGCGCGAACAGATGGAGCTGTTCATCCAGGCGGCCCGGGGGCGCAGCGAGTCCCTGGACCACACCTTGATCTTCGGCCCGCCGGGCCTGGGCAAGACCACCCTGGCCAACATCATTGCCCAGGAAATGGGGGTGTCGATCAAGAGCACGTCCGGGCCGGTCCTTGAACGGCCGGGTGACCTGGCGGCGCTGCTGACCAATCTCGAACCCCATGACGTGCTGTTCATCGACGAAATCCATCGGCTGTCGCCCATCGTCGAGGAAGTGCTGTACCCGGCCATGGAAGACTTCCAGCTCGACATCATGATCGGCGAGGGGCCGGCCGCGCGCTCCATCAAGCTCGACCTGCCGCCTTTTACCCTGGTGGGTGCCACCACCCGTGCCGGCATGCTGACCAATCCGCTGCGCGACCGTTTCGGTATCGTCCAGCGCCTGGAGTTCTACAGCAACGCCGACCTGGCGACGATTGTCAGCCGCTCGGCGGGTATCCTCGGGCTGCCGCTGGACCCGGACGGTGCCTATGAAATCGCCCGGCGTGCCCGGGGAACGCCGCGGATCGCCAACCGGCTGTTGCGTCGGGTCCGGGATTTTGCCGAAGTCCGGGCCAAGGGCCACATCACCAAGCCGATTGCCGACCTGGCGCTGAACCTGCTGGACATCGACGAGCGTGGCTTCGATCACCAGGACCGGCGCCTGCTGCTGACCATGATCGAGAAGTTCGACGGTGGCCCGGTAGGCGTGGACAGCCTGGCGGCGGCCATCAGCGAAGAGCGCCACACCATTGAAGATGTGCTGGAGCCGTACCTGATCCAGCAGGGCTACATCATGCGTACCCCTCGTGGGCGCGTGGTGACCCGTCATGCTTATCTGCATTTTGGCTTAAACATCCCGACACGAATGGGTGAGATGCCGGTGGTAGACGAATTCCTCGATGCCGTGGACGATTGAACGAGCTCTGTACGCCGACTTTTTTCCGGTTCGTGCTGTCCCAGACGACGCCTGGAGCGTCAATGCGTTCGAGAATGAAAAAACAGTTGCCTGGCCGATTGGCAACCTGAGGAGTAAGCACTAGAGTATGCGCGCGCAAAACGGGCTGGAGTCGTTCGCACATCGCTGTCGCGTTTATTACGAGGACACCGATGCTGGCGGCATCGTCTACTACGTCAATTACCTCAAGTTTATGGAACGGGCTCGAACCGAACGGCTGCGGGAACTGGGTTTCGCCCAATCCGCGCTGGCAGGGGAGGACCT
This sequence comes from Pseudomonas bijieensis, assembly GCF_013347965.1. Taxonomy (NCBI): domain Bacteria; kingdom Pseudomonadati; phylum Pseudomonadota; class Gammaproteobacteria; order Pseudomonadales; family Pseudomonadaceae; genus Pseudomonas; species Pseudomonas bijieensis. The sequence continues at coordinate 5,632,517 of NZ_CP048810.1, forward strand.
GTTATTCGTCGTGCATTCCAGCGAAGCGCGCTACCACGCGCCGGCGCGACTGGACGACGAACTGGTGGTAAGTGCCGATGTCATCGAATTGAACCGTGTCAGCCTGCGCTTCAAGCAGCAGGTCAGGCGGGCTACGGATAACGTGCTGCTCTGTGAAGGGCAGTTTTTGGTGGCCTGTGTGCGCACCCATAGTTTGAAACCCCGGGCCATTCCCGAAGCTCTACGTGCGGCCTTTGCCGGCGTGAGCGGCGCGGGTACACACTCAGAGCAGGAGATAAAGCGTGGAAGCTAACGTCGTCGACCATTCCTCCATGTGGAGCCTGGTCAGCAATGCCAGCGTCGTGGTGCAACTGGTAATGCTGACCCTGGTAGCCGCATCGGTGACCTCATGGATCATGATCTTTCAGCGCAGCAACATGCTGCGCGCCGGTCGCCGTGCCCTGGAGAGCTTCGAAGAGCGCTTCTGGTCCGGTATCGACCTGTCCAAGCTCTATCGCCAGGCCGGCAGCAACCCGGACCCGGATTCAGGCGTCGAGCAGATCTTCCGTGCCGGCTTCAAGGAGTTCTCCCGCTTGCGCCAGCAGCCGGGCGTCGATCCTGAAGCGGTGATGGAAGGCGTGGCCCGTGCCATGCGCGTGGCCATTTCCCGCGAAGAAGAAAAGCTCGAGCAGGGCCTGTCGTTCCTCGCCACCGTCGGTTCGGTCAGCCCGTACATCGGTCTGTTCGGTACCGTGTGGGGGATCATGAACTCCTTCCGTGGCCTGGCTTCCGCCCAGCAAGCGACCCTGGCCACCGTGGCCCCGGGCATCGCCGAGGCACTGATCGCCACCGCCATCGGCCTGTTCGCGGCCATCCCGGCCGTTATCGCCTACAACCGCTTCGCTGCCCGCAGCGAAATGCTGACCGGCCGTTACTACACCTTCGCCGATGAATTCCAGGCGATCCTGCACCGCAAAGTGCACACCAGCGAAGAATAAGCAGGTATTTCCCAATGGCTTTAATCGCTCGAGCCCGAAAAAAGCGCAAGCCGGTTGCCGAGATGAACGTGGTGCCCTACATCGACGTGATGTTGGTGCTGCTGGTCATCTTCATGGTGACCGCGCCGATGCTCAATCAGGGCGTGAAGGTCGATCTGCCCAAGGTTTCCAGCGAAGCCTTGCCGCAGGACAACAACACCCAGGTACTGACCATTTCGATCAAGGCTGACAAGACCTACTACTGGAACCTTGGCAGCGAAGTCGATACCGAGAAGCAGCAGGACCGCGCCATGACCTTGCCGCAGATGACTGATGCGGTGACCAAGATCATTCGTGTCGGCAACGATGCCGGCAAGCGCACCCAGGTTTTCATTCGCGGCGACAAGACCGTCGACTACGGTGCGGTGATGGGCGCCATGGGCGGTTTGCAGAAAGCCGGGGTCGGTAACGTTGGCTTGATCACTGAGGCGCCCTGATGCAGCAACAGCGAGAGCCGTCCGCCTCGGAAAGCTACTTCTGGCCCAGTGTCCTGGCAATCGGCCTGCATGTGCTGGTGTTCGGCATGCTGTTCGTCAGTTTTGCCATGACTCCGGAGCTGCCGCCGGCCAAGCCGATCGTGCAGGCGACGTTGTACCAGCTCAAATCGAAAAGCCAGGCTACGACCCAGACGAACCAGAAGCTTGCGGGTGAGGCGAAGAAGTCCGCCGCGCGCCAGACTGAAGTCGAGCAGATGGAACAGAAGAAGGTCGAGCAGGAAGCGATAAAGGCAGCGGAACAAAAGAAAGAGGAAGCGGCTCAAAAGGCCGAGGAAGCCAAGAAGGCCGATGAGGCGAAGAAAGCGGAAGAGGCGAAAAAGGCTGACGAAGCCAAGAAAGCCGATGACGCCAAGAAAGCCGCCGAGGCGAAAAAGGCAGAAGAGAAACAATTGGCTGATATAGCCAAGAAGAAAGCCGAAGAAGAAGCCAAGAAAGCCGCTGAAGAAGAGGCCAAGAAAGCGGCCGCTGAAGAAGCGAAGAAAAAGATCGTCGAGGACGCGAAGAAAAAAGCGGCCGAAGACGCCAAGAAGAAAGCTGAAGCCGAAGAGGCGAAAAAGAAAGTCGCCGAAGACGCGAAGAAGAAAGCCGCCGCCGACGCCGCCAAGAAAAAGGCCCAGGACGCAGCGCGTAAATCCGCCGAAGACAAAAAGGCCCAGGCCTTGGCAGATTTGCTTTCCGACACGCCGGAGCGCCAGCAGGCATTGGCTGACGAGCAGGGCGATGAAGTCGCCGGCAGTTTCGATGATTTGATTCGCGCACGAGCGGCAGAAGGCTGGGCTCGTCCACCTTCGGCGCGCAAAGGCATGACGGTAGTATTGCAAATCGGCATGTTGCCCGACGGTACGGTTACCTCGGTCAGCGTCGCCAAGTCCAGTGGTGACGGTCCGTTCGACGCTTCGGCGGTCGCAGCGGTCAAGAACATTGGGCGATTGACGGAAATGCAAGGAATGAAACCGAGCGACTTCGCTCCCTATCGTTCATTCAAGATGACATTCACACCTGAGGATCTAGCCTTGTGAGAAACCTTCTTCGAGGAATGCTTGTCGTTATCTGCTGCCTGGCAGGGATAGCGGTAGCAGAGGAAAAGAACATCCTGGTCACCAGCGGCAGCGACCGGGCGACCCCGATCGCCGTCGTACCGTTCGGCTGGCAGGGCGGTAGCGTCCTGCCGGATGACATGGCGGAGATCATCGGCAACGACCTGCGCAACTCGGGTTACTACGCGCCGATCCCCAAGCAGAACATGATCAGCCTGCCGACCCAGGCCAGCGAAGTCATCTACCGTGACTGGAAGGCCCTGGGCGCCCAGTACATCATGGTCGGCAGCATCGTTCCGGCCGGCGGTCGCCTGCAGGTGCAGTACGCCCTGTTCAACGTCGCCACCGAGCAGCAAGTGCTGACCGGCAGCGTGTCGGGCAGCGTCGATCAGTTGCGCGACATGGCGCACTACATCTCCGACCAGTCGTTCGAGAAACTCACCGGCATCAAGGGCGCATTCTCTACCCGCATGCTCTACGTGACGGCCGAGCGCTTCTCCGAGAACAACACCCGCTACACCCTGCAGCGCTCCGACTATGACGGCGCCCGTGCGGTGACCCTGCTTCAATCGCGCGAGCCGATCCTGTCGCCGCGTTTCGCTCCAGATGGCAAGCGCATCGCCTATGTCTCGTTCGAGCAGAAGCGTCCACGTATCTTCATGCAGCACATCGACACCGGTCGCCGCGAGCAGATCACCAACTTCGAAGGCCTGAACGGCGCGCCAGCCTGGTCGCCGGACGGCTCGCGCCTGGCGTTCGTGCTGTCCAAGGACGGTAACCCGGACGTCTACGTGATGAACCTGGCTTCGCGTTCGATCTCCCGCGTCACCAATGGCCCAGGCATCAACACCGAACCGTTCTGGGGCAAGGATGGCTCGACCATCTACTTTACCTCCGACCGTGGCGGCAAGCCGCAGATCTACAAGACCAGTGCTGGTGGTGGCGGTGCCGAACGCGTGACGTTCGTGGGTAACTACAACGCCAACCCTAAACTGTCGGCGGACGAAAAGACCCTGGTGATGATCCATCGCCAGGACGGTTTCACTAATTTCAAGGTGGCGGCCCAGGATTTGCAGCGCGGAAGTGTAAAAATCCTCACTGATAGCACTCTGGACGAGTCACCTACTGTTGCGCCCAACGGCACCATGGTAATCTACGCCACCCGCCAGCAGGGCCGGGGAGTCTTGATGCTCGTGTCCATTAATGGACGCGTGAGGCTCCCGCTTCCTACCGCTCAAGGCGAAGTCAGAGAACCGTCCTGGTCCCCTTACCTGAACTGACGCGGCGCTATACGTTTTACTTAACACACTGGGGTTCATTAGGAGTTTCACGATGGAAATGCTGAAGTTTGGTAAATTTGCTGCGCTGGCTCTGGCCATGGCTGTAGCTGTAGGTTGCTCGTCCAAAGGCGGCGACAATGCCGGTGAAGGCGCTGTTGATCCAAACGCTGGTTACGGCGCTAACACTGGTGCAGTTGACGGCTCCCTGAGCGAAGAAGCTGCTCTGCGCGCAATCACCACCTTCTACTTCGAATACGACAGCTCGGACCTGAAGCCAGAAGCCATGCGCGCTCTGGACGTTCACGCCAAGGACCTGAAAGCAAACGGCGCTCGCGTTGTTCTGGAAGGCAACACCGACGAACGTGGTACTCGTGAGTACAACATGGCACTGGGCGAGCGTCGTGCGAAAGCCGTTCAACGCTACCTGGTACTGCAAGGTGTTTCCCCAGCTCAGCTGGAACTGGTTTCCTACGGCGAAGAGCGTCCAGTTGCTACCGGCAACGACGAGCAGTCCTGGGCTCAAAACCGTCGCGTCGAACTGCGTAAGTAATTCGTCATGCGAACGTGCCGTCGTGCTGTAACTGTTCTGGCTCTCAGCCTCGCGCCGCTTGCGGCGTGGGCTGCGGTTCCTGTGGTCGATAACGATGCCGGCTATAACAATAGCGGGAGCAGTTATCCGCCTGCAGGTTACGGTACGAACGGCGCCTATGCCGGGGGAAGGGTTTCGGCCCCTGTCTCGGCACAGGGCCAGCTGTTCAACCAACTGCAGCAAATGCAGGATCAGATATCGCGCCAACAGGGTGTGATCGAAGAACTGCAAAATGATATTTCGCGCATGAAGCAGGAAAACCTGGAGCGATACCAGGATCTTGATCGGCGCATAGGATCCGGCGTTGCACCTGCCGCGACTCCCGAGAATTCTCCTGCCGGTGGCGACTTGAACGCCCCCGGTGCAGCCGCTGGCGCTGGCGCTGGCGCGGGGGCTGCTGCTCCAGCAGCACCTGCCGCCGGTGGCGAGCCCGCTGATCCGGCGAAGGAAAAGCTCTATTACGACGCGGCCTTCGACCTGATCAAGGCCAAGGATTTCGACAAGGCCAGCCAGGCCTTTGCCGCTTTCCTGCGCAAATACCCAAACAGCCAGTACGCGGGCAATGCCCAATATTGGCTGGGCGAAGTGAACCTGGCCAAGGGCGACCTGCAAGGCGCTGGCCAGGCGTTCGCCAAGGTTTCGCAGTTGTATCCCAAGCACGCCAAGGTGCCGGATTCGCTGTACAAGCTGGCTGACGTAGAGCGCCGCCTTGGTCATACCGACAAGGTGAAAGGCATTCTGCAGCAGGTGGTGGCCCAATATCCGGGTACGTCGGCTGCCCAGTTGGCCCAGCGTGATCTGCAACGCATGTAAGCCAGCTTGACCTGTTTTTGAAGAAACCCGCGCCTGTCGCGGGTTTTTTCGTTAGAATTCACGCCCTTTTTATGAAACACGCTTTTTGGGATCTGCGCGTTGGCGGGGTTCCTTGAAGTGCCTGACGGAGGCGGACAGCCTGTTTAGCTGTTACGCCCGTGGCGACTATGCAAGACACATTGAGAATCACCGAAGTTTTTTACTCGTTGCAGGGTGAAACGCGCACGGCTGGGCTGCCCACGGTATTTGTGCGCCTCACCGGTTGCCCGTTGCGTTGCCAATACTGTGACAGCGCCTACGCTTTCAGCGGCGGCACCTTGCGAACCCTCGACGATATCTTGGAACAAGTGGCCAGTTATCGTCCGCGTTATGTCTGTGTCACGGGCGGTGAGCCATTGGCGCAACCCAATGCCATCCCTTTGCTCAAGCAGTTGTGTGATGCCGGTTACGAGGTTTCGCTGGAGACCAGCGGCGCCCTGGATATCTCGGCCGTCGACCCGCGCGTCAGTCGCGTCGTGGACCTGAAGACTCCAGGCTCCAAGGAAGCGCACCGCAACCGTTACGAGAATATCGAACTGCTGACACCCAACGATCAGGTCAAGTTCGTGATCTGTTCGCGGGAAGATTATGACTGGGCCGTGTCCAAGCTGATCCAGTACGGACTCGACCAGCGGGCCGGCGAAGTGTTGTTGTCGCCGAGCCATCACGATTTGAGTGCCCGGGAGCTGGCGGACTGGGTGGTGGCGGATAACCTGCCGGTGCGCCTGCAATTGCAGTTGCATAAATATCTTTGGAACGACGAGCCGGGGCGCTGATATGACTGATTCGAACATTGCGGAAAAACGTGCGGTCATCCTGCTGTCCGGTGGCCTGGATTCGGCCACTGTCGTGGCCGTGGCCCGTGCCGAGGGTTACCGCTGCTACACCATGAGTTTCGACTATGGCCAGCGCCACCGAGCTGAACTGCACGCCGCCGAACGAGTTGCCCGGGACCAGGGTGTGGTGGAGCACAAAGTGATCGGCCTGAACCTCAATGGCATCGGCGGCTCGGCCTTGACCGACAGTTCCATCGACGTGCCCGAGGCGCCTGGCGAAGGTATTCCGGTGACGTATGTGCCAGCGCGCAACACCGTGTTCCTGTCATTGGCATTGGGCTGGGCCGAAGTGCTGGGTGCCCGTGACATTTTCATTGGCGTCAATGCCGTGGATTATTCCGGTTACCCGGATTGCCGTCCGGAGTTCGTCGAAGCCTTCGAGCGCATGGCCAACCTGGCGACCAAGGCCGGCGTGGAAGGGCAGGGCTTTCGCATCCAGGCGCCGCTGCAGAATCTCAGCAAGGCCGACATCGTCAAGGCCGGTGTGAAGCTTGGCGTGGACTACGGGCTCACTGTTTCCTGCTACCAGGCCGACGATCAGGGCCGTGCTTGCGGCAAGTGCGACAGCTGCCGCCTGCGTGCGGAAGGCTTCGCGGCCGCGGGTGTAAGCGATCCAACTCGTTATTTTTGATTTATTTCAAATTAAGTGTTGAATAGTCCTTAGAAATCAGTATTATACGCGCCACCACACAGCGGGTCGTTAGCTCAGTTGGTAGAGCAGTTGGCTTTTAACCAATTGGTCGTAGGTTCGAATCCCACACGACCCACCATTTTTTGCAGTTTTAAAAGTCTGGAAGGCCCACGAAAGTGAGGATTTCCGGATTTTTTTTGCCTGCGAGAAAGTGGCCGGACGAATCCCGAATCTGGCCGGTGTCATGGCAGTCCTTGGGGGACTACGCCATTAACCTGGAAAAAATGGTCTCAGCTCCTAGACTGTTGAAGCCCGCTCCCTGTTCAAGCGCAGCGCGCATCTCGTTCATAAAGTGCGCGAGGTTCGATCAAGGAGGATTCGACATGAAGCTGCGAATTACCCAGTTTGCTCCCTTCGATCAGGTCAAGGATATCAAGGCTGATATCAAGGGCGGATGGTGCGCCGGGGTAACCGCCATGGTCGGCGCTGCCGTGGGTGCCTATGACGTGGAAGGCCAACCCGATTTTGGGCATTGGGTCGAACATGTCGCTTTTGTAAGAGCCAAGGCGGCGTTGCTGAAGATCAATTCCAGCCTCAACACGGCCGAAACGCTGCAGGCCGTCCTGGGCCGATACCAGAAAACCCGCGACGTCTGCGGTGACCTGCATAAACCCGAATATGAAGCGCGAGGTTGCAAAGTTCTCCTGAGCTTATCGGGATGGTTTCCAGTGCTGGGTTATGCGTCCTACCTGAAAAATTCCAAATGGCTGACCAATCATATCGGCTACATCATCCGAGGCGGGGACAAGCTGGTGTTGTTCGACCCCAATTACGGTATCGGTTTGTTCACCATTGAGGATGCGCTGCCGCTGAACCTGAACGAGCTGACCAAGGCGATCGGCATCCTCGCCTGGAAGAGTGGCCTTTCCAGTTACCTGCTGTCCTACACGGCGGCCACTTCCGTTGTTGACGAAGATCCCTTGCAACTGCGCTTGTCGAACGATATCGAGGAGAAAGCCCGGGCCTTGAGAGAGCTCAGCGGTCGTTTTTTTACCGGGACAAAGTAGCAGCGTTAGCGGATGTGTCGCCCATAACCCTTTGGGTCAAACCGCAATACCATCACCATCATCAACGCCATGATCGCCGTGAGCGACCACCAGGCCCACTCGAAACTGCCCAATTGATCGCGGATCATCCCGGCAATCAAAGGCGAGAGCCCGGCGATGAGATAGCCCACACCCTGCACGAACGCCGTAAGACCGCCGGCCCGGCGTGGGTTGTCCAGGTGGTCGAGGGACACGATCAGGCTCATGGGGAACAGGCCGCCGATACCCAGTCCCAGCAGGCAGGGCCAGAGCAGGCTGAAGTGTTCCGGGCTGAGGATCAGGCCGCAGAAGCAGCCGATGATCAGGGCCAGCAGGACGCCCAGGACCAGGCGTTTATCCCGGCTGCTGTTGGCTATCGCCGGAACGACCAGGCCGGACAACACTTCCATTGCCGTAAGCAATCCCAGCAGCAGGCCCGCGTGCTGTTCGCTCCAGCCCTTTTCCACGTAGTACGGCGCCAGCCAGGCCAGCACGCAAGTGTAGGAGGCGGTGCCCAGGCCAAAGAAAATCGCCAGCAGCCAGGCCCGCGCGTTGCTGGAAAACGTTTCGTGATGCCGGGACGCTTCTTCGGGCAAGGAGGTGATGCTCGAGCGTTGGCCGTACCAGCTGCCGAGGGCGATCAGCGCCAGCAATGCCCAGATTGCCAGGCCGAGGCGCCAGCTACCGGTCTGTGCCAGGACAAAAGGTGAAAACGAAGCGGCAATCGCCGCACCGCCCATGATGGACGTGACGTACAAGCCCATGAGCAGCGAGACGTTGTCGGCGAAGCGCGACTTGATCAGTGCCGGCATCACGGCCTGGATCAAGGCGATCCCGAGCCCGGCCACGATCGCACTGGCAATCAGTCCGGCGGCGCTGTCCAGATACAAGCGCGACGCCGTGGCGAGCCCAATGATCAACAGCGACAGCACGATGGTGCGGTGTTCACCGATGCGCAGGGCGATGCGCATGCCCAGGAACATTGCCAGGCCCATCGACATGACGGGCAACATGGTCAACAGCGAGGCGGTGCTGAAATTCAGGGGGACCTCGCCGCGAATGGCGGACAGCAGCGGTCCGACCGCCGCCATCGAGGGCCGTAGGTTCAGCGCCACCAACGCGATGCTGACCAGCAGCCAGGCGGCGTGGGTGCTTGAGGTTCGAACGTTTTCCATGACAGGGCCTTGGTTGGACAAGGCCCCATTTAGGCCTGGGCGTCTTGCGGCGGGCAAACTGAAAACTGGCTGGTGGTATTGAAAAATTAAATACCGCCCTCGGTTATTCCATCTCCGGGCTCAGCGTCCCCAACCACGCCACGAAGCCGAGAATGACCACTGCCACAGAGAACTCCAGGACCATGCTGCGCCGCAGGGCATTCACCGCGACCCGGTGCTCACCGGTCTGTCGGGCGTTCTCCAGGAGTGGGCTCAGGTGAAAACGGTTCAGCGCGGCGAACACCAGCATGACCGCGAACAAGGTGAGTTTGAGCGCCAGCAACTGACCATAGGTGCTGTCGAGTAGCCCCGTGATACTTGGGCCGACGATGAACAGGTAATTGATCACCCCTGTCACGCTGATGACCACCACGATCACCGCCCCGGCGGTTTCAAACCCGGTCAATGTCCGGGCCAGTACCGCCAAGCGAGGCTCGGACTGGCGAAGCAGCAGGGCGAACGCGGCCAAGGCGCCGACCCAGCCACCCGCCGCCCATAGGTGCAGGAAGTCGGTGATGAAGTGCCAACTGCGGCGTGCGCCTTCGTCCATCGCACCGTGCCCTGCCCAGGCCAGCGTCGCCAAAGCCACGGCTCCGCCCAGCAGGACCAGGCCCAGGCTGGCGGTCGGCCAGCGTTTATTGAGCGTCACGGCGAAACCGGCCAGCAGCAGCGCCACCATGCGCAGGGTCCAACTCAAGCCGACGTCGGTTTCCCATACCATCATTTCAATGTGCGGCCACAGCTCGATCCAGTCCGAAACGCCGCTCATGGCCCAGGTCATGCACACCATGGCGGCGAGGGAGAGCAACCCACCCAGCACCGCCGTGGTCGCCAGCAGCGGCGCGAAAGGCAACTGCGCACCCGACACCCGCTCCTGGCCTCGCAGGCTATAAAGACCGAACGCGGCCAGGCCGAACAGCAACATCAAATCCAGGTACAGGGCAAAGCGCAGCACAATGTTGATCGAATCGCTCATCAACTCACTTCACCTTGAACGTGACGTTGCCGGTGATCGGGTGAGTGTCGGACGATACCGCGCGCCACTGGACCTGATAGGTGCCAGCGGTGAGAGGCGTATTCGGGGTAATGACCATGGTTTTCGGGTCATCGCTGCCGGAGACCTTGGCTGGCATGGGCATCGGCGCATGGGCCGCCATGCCGGGCATCTCGGTCATCATCAGCTTGGCACCGGAGAGTTTGGTCATCAGGTTCTCGGAGAAGTGCAGTTCTATTTTTGCCGGCGCCGCCCCATCGGCGCCTTCGGCGGGGGTGGAGGACAGCAGTTTCGGATGGGCCTGGGCCAGGCCACTGAGCAACAGGCCAGTGGACAAGGCGACGGCAACGACAGCGTTTTTGATGAGTGACATGCAAGGACTCCTACAGCTCGGTTTTTAGTTTTTAGTGAAAAAGGTCAGCGGGTCAGAACCACATGCGCAGGCCCAGTACCAGGCGTGCCTCGCTGCGGTCTTCGCCTTCTTCCCGGGCGTAATCGGCGGTGTTGCCGTAGACGCGGTTCCAGGTGACGCCAATGTAGGGCGCGAATTCGCGGCGTATTTCATAACGCAGCCGCACGCCGAGTTCGCTGTCTGACAACCCTGAGCCGATGCCTCGGGCGGGATCGTTCTTGCCATAGAAGTTGACCTCGGCGGTGGGCTGAAGGATCAACCGATTGGTCAGCAAGATGTCGTAGTCGCCTTCCAGGCGCGCCGCGCTCTGGCCGCCTTCACCGATGAACGCGGTGGCCTCGGCTTCGAAGTTGTACAGCGCCATGCCTTGCACGCCCAGGGCGGCCCAGGTTTGCGGATCGCCTGGCTTGAAGTCCTGGCGCACGCCGGCCACCACGTCCCACCAGGGACTGATGGCGTGGCCCCACAAGGCCTGGAGTTCGGCTTCTTCAGTCTTGCCGTTGAGGCGTTCGCCTTCGGAACGCAGCCACAGACGGTCGATGTCACCGCCGATCCAGCCCGAGGCATCCCAACTCAGGGCGCTGCCATCGTCGGCGTCCTGCCACTCCAGTTGGTCGATGAGAAAGAACGAGTTGATGGCGCTGTCATGTACCGCGTGTCCACCGTGATCCTCGTAGACGGCGGCGCGGTCGGCGGCGGTCAGTTCCGGGATCGGCGTGCGACTGGTGGCAGGGGGCGATTGCATGGACTCCATGCCCTGCATCGAGTCCATGCCTTGCATCTGGCTATGGTCCATTCCCGGCATCTGGCTGTGATCCATGCCCGGCATGTCGTTGCTCGCTGCCCAGGCCGAGATGCTGCTGCCAAGGGCAAGGATGGCCATGGGCAGGGCGGGGTACTTCACAATCATGGTCATGGTCGCTTCCTCATTCCTGCACCCGAACTTCACGAAACATCCCCATTTCCATGTGAAACAGCAGATGGCAGTGATACGCCCAGCGCCCGAGGGCATCGGCGGTGACCCGGTAGCTGCGCCGGGAGCCCGGTGGCACGTCGATGGTGTGCTTGCGGACCATGAACTGGCCGTTCTCATCCTCCAGGTCGCTCCACATGCCGTGCAGGTGGATGGGGTGTGTCATCATGGTGTCGTTGATCAACACGATGCGCAGTCGTTCGCCGTACTTGAGCAGCAGCGGTGCGGCGTCGGCAAACTTCACGCCGTTGAACGACCAGACGAATTTCTCCATGTGCCCGGTCAGGTGCAGCTCGATCGTGCGGCCAGGCTCGCGGCCGTCGGGGTCAGGAAAAGTGCTGCGCAGGTCTGAGTAGGTCAGCACTTTGCGGCCGTTGTTGCGCAGCCCCATGCCCGGGTCGTCGAGCTTGGGCTTGACGCTCATGGCCTGCATGTCCACCAGGGGGTTGTCTTTCTCGGTGTCGGGGTGCGAGAGCATGCCGTCCATGCCCTGCATGGCACCGTGATCCATACCGGCCATGTCACCCATACCCTGCATCTGGCTGTGATCCATGCCTTGCATCGGGCTGTCGTCCATCCCCGCCATGCCCTGCATCGAGCCATGGTCCATGCCACTCATTTGCCCCATGCTGCCGTGGTCCATGCCTCCCATGCCCATGTCGTCCATGGTCACCAATGGCCGCGGGTCCAGTGGCGGCACTGGCGCTGACAGCCCGGCCCTGGCCGCGAGGGTGCCACGGGCGTACCCGGTGCGGTCCATGGACTGGGCGAACAGGGTGTAGGCCTCTTGGGTCGGTTCGATGATGACGTCATAGGTCTCCGCCACGGCGATCCGGAACTCATCGACGCTCACCGGTTTGACGTATTGGCCGTCAGACGCCACCACCGTCATCTTCAAGCCGGGAATGCGCACATCGAAATAGCTCATGGACGAGCCGTTGATAAAGCGCAGGCGAAGACGTTCGCCTGGCTTGAACAGGCCGGTCCAGTTCATGTCCGGCGCCTGTCCGTTCATGAGGTAGGTGTAGGTGGCGCCGCTGACGTCGGCCAGGTCAGTGGGATTCATCTTCATCTCGGCCCACATCTTGCGATCGGCCACGGTGCTGGCCCAGCCGTTCTTGCCCACATCGTCTATGAAGTCGCCGACGGTGCGCTTGTTGTAGTTGTAGTAGTCCGACTGTTTCTTGAGCTTGCGAAGGATGTCGCCGGGCTCTTCATCGGTCCAGTCGGTGAGCATCACGACGTAATCGCGTTCGTACTGGAAAGGCTCGGGTTCCCTGGCGTCAATCACCAGCGGGCCGTAGACCCCGGACTGTTCCTGGAAACCGGAATGGCTGTGGTACCAGTAGGTGCCGTTCTGTCGGACCTTGAACTGATACACGTACATGCCGTCGGGTTCGATGCCTTTGAAGCTCAGTCCCGGAACGCCATCCATGTTGGCCGGCAGCAAAATACCGTGCCAGTGGATGGAGGTGGTGTCCTTCAAGCGGTTGCGCACCCGCAGGGTCACGGTGTCGCCTTCACGCCAGCGCAGCAGGGGGCCGGGGATGCCGCCGTTGATGGTCTGGGCGGTGCGTGGGCTACCGGTGAAGTTGACCGGGCTTTCGCCGATGAACAGGTCGAATTCGGTGCCTGTCAGCACGTTGGGCTGGCCGGGGCTGGTGACTGCCCAGACGGGCGCGCGCCATAACCCCAGGCCACCCAGGATGCCACCGGCGGTCAGGCCTTTGACGAAGGTTCGCCGGGAAGTTTTTGTTTGCATCGATGGAAGTCCGTCAGTCGATTCGCAGCGAGCACAGGAACAGTTCCCTGTGCAGGTTTGAAAAGAAGATGACATAAGCCAGCGCGACAAGTGATTACATTTCAGTCAGCTTGGCAGGGGCAGAAGTCAGCCATTGCCTTGGTGAATACAAAACTTGTGGCGAGGGGATTTATCCCCGTCGGGCTGCGAAGCAGCCCCGGAAAAAGGTGAATGCAACTGCCCTGATACAGCGCGCTGATTGGGTTTAGGACCGCTTCGCGGCCCAGCGGGGATAAATCCCCTCGCCACAGATTTTGTGTTCGACCTTATAGCCTTGATGCGTCTGCCAGGACGCAGGTCAGAATGATCTTTTGCAACGGCGGGATATTCTGTAGCCTTGCCGGCTTCACGCTGTCCCGTGCCTGATTGATACCCACTTTCCCGGCGGTACCCGAGTGGTCCGGAGCCGGGTGTATACTCGACTTTCGCGCTAAACGCGCTTGCAGGTCTTGCGAACATGACGCAAATTTCCGAACGCCTTCTGGTCCAGGCCCATCTCGACGCCAAGCAGCCCAAGCCGCTGAGCGCCGAGCAAGAGGCCTGGTACCGCGCCGCCATCGCTGCCGAGCTCAAGGCTCAGGACGCAGTGCTGGTCGCGCACTTCTATTGCGACCCGGTCATCCAGGCCCTGGCCGAAGAGACCGGTGGTTGTGTGTCCGACTCCCTGGAAATGGCCCGCTTCGGCAATGCTCACCCGGCCAAGACCGTGGTGGTGGCGGGGGTCAAGTTCATGGGCGAGACCGCCAAGATCCTCAACCCCGAAAAACGTGTGCTGATGCCGACCCTGGAAGCCACCTGCTCCCTGGACCTGGGCTGCCCGGTGGACGAGTTCTCGGCGTTCTGCGACCAGCATCCGGAGCGCACCGTGGTGGTGTATGCCAATACCTCGGCGGCAGTCAAAGCCCGGGCCGACTGGGTAGTGACCTCCAGTTGTGCGCTGGAAATCGTCGAGAGCCTGATGGACAACGGCGAAACCATCATCTGGGGCCCGGACAAGCATCTGGGGACTTACATCCAGCGCAAGACCGGTGCCGACATGCTGCTCTGGGACGGTGCCTGTATCGTCCACGAAGAGTTCAAGTCCAAGCAGTTGGAGGACATGAAGGCGCTATACCCGGATGCCGCGATCCTGGTGCACCCGGAGTCGCCGACATCGGTGATTGAACTGGCCGATGCCGTGGGCTCCACCAGCCAGTTGATCGCCGCGGCCCAGACCCTGCCGAACAAGACGCTGATCGTCGCCACCGACCGGGGTATCTTCTACAAGATGCAGCAGCTGTGCCCGGACAAGGTCTTCATCGAGGCTCCTACCGCTGGCAACGGCGCGGCGTGCCGCAGTTGCGCACACTGCCCGTGGATGGCGATGAACACCCTGGAGCGCACGCTCAAGAGCCTGCAGGAAGGCGCCAATGAGATATTCGTCGACCCGGCTTTGATTCCCCAGGCCATTCGCCCGCTCAAGCGCATGCTGGACTTTACCCAGGCGGCGCGGATGAAGCTGGCGGGGAATGCTTGAGGCTGAATAAGATTTTCAGGCGCGTAGGGCTTTCTGTGGCGAGGGGATTTATCCCCGCTGGGCTGCGAAGCGGCCCTAAAACCTGACACCGCGGAGTGTCAGAATGAACAAATGGGGCCGCTACGCGCCCCAACGGGGATAAATCCCCTCGCCACAATGTAATCCGCTTACCTGCTTTGGCGGTATCACTTGGTCTTCTTGGGAATCCGCACCAACTGCGTTTCCGAGTAGATGTCATGCCAGCTGCGTTTGCGCTTGTCGAACAGCGCCCAGATGAAGCCCAGCCCCACCAGCAGCAATGACGCAATCGACACCACGAACCGCAACAGCGCCTGCCACAGGCTGATGGCTGTGCCATCGGCGTTCTGTACACGGATGCACCACACCTGCATGCCCAGGGTCTGGCCGTTGTGGGTCCAGAACTTGGCGAAAAAACCGAACAACACGAACAGCAGCACAGTGGACAGCAGCGGGTCACCGTCCAGTGCCCCGGCTTCGGTCAGGGCGCGCATTTTTTCTTCGCCGATGATCGCCATCTGGATCATCTTGTAGGCGCCGCTGGTGACGATCAGCAGCGCCGTGCACAGCAGGAAGTCATAAAACATCGCAGCCAGGCGACGACCCAGGCCGGCGGGAGGAAAGTCCCCCTGGGGAGTGAGCAGGTGTTTCGGCATGACGGCCTCGGACAGAAAAAGAAGCCATTTTACGGATTTACGCCCATAAAAAAGCCCCTGATATCAATCAGGGGCTTTTTCGTGTGGGAAAGCTTCAGGCTTCGGCGATAACTTCGTCAGCCTGCATGCCTTTCTGGCCTTGGACGGCAACGAAAGTGACCTTCTGGCCTTCTTTCAGGCTCTTGAAGCCGTTGCCCTGGATGGCGCGGAAATGCACGAACAGATCCGGACCGCTTTCAGGCGTGATAAAACCAAAACCCTTCTCGTCGTTGAACCACTTGACGGTACCGCTCTGACGTTGAGACATTTTCTTATTTCCTTTGACGCTAAAATTGATGACAGCCTCTTTCGCATGAAAGAGTACTGGGGCTGGGTTGCAGGAAAGTAAGAGACGTCGAACGGGATGTAGCGAACTTCATAAGCTACTGCCCAGGTCACGATTCCAAGCGACCCATGCAAACACAGTGACCAAACTCTACGCCAACTACGAATGAAAAAACAACCCCCCGGGGAAGCCCGTATTTACTCAGCTTGCAGGCATTTACATGCCCCGTCGGGGGCGCTTATTCGATAGGCTAGTTCAATTGTTTGCCGCCGTTATAAGCGCTGTTGAGTGCCTAAAAGATATGCACCTTTTTATGGCGGTTGCGTTACACATTAGTGCACGTATAACGCAATCGCGTTACTTATAGAAACAGTCAATCAACCGCGGTAGTAGCGTTGTGGAACAAATGGCATTTTGCTTACAAGCAAAGGCACTTTTTTCCCACGCACGATGGCCCAGACTGGCGTATCCAGTGCGACATAGGCGCTATCCAGGTAACCCATTGCCAACGGCCCGCCCAGGGTCGGGCCGAAACCGCCGCTGCACACCGTACCGATAATCTCGCCCGCCTCGTTGACGATCTCTGCACCTTCGCGCACGGGTGTGCGTTCCTGGGGCAGCAGGCCCACGCGTTTGCGCTTCACGCCGCCCTGTTGTTGGGCGAACACGGTTTCAGCCCCGGGGAAACCACCGGCCCGGGCGCCATCGGCGCGGCGGACCTTGGAGATCGCCCACAGCAGGCTGGCTTCGACCGGCGTCGTCCCGGTGTTCATGTCATGGCCATAAAGACACAGGCCGGCTTCCAGTCGCAGGGAGTCGCGGGCGCCGAGGCCGATGGCCGCGACTTCCGGTTCGGCCAGCAGGGCGCGGGCGAGTTTTTCCGCGTCGGTGGCGGGTACCGAGATTTCGAAACCGTCTTCACCGGTGTAGCCAGAACGACTGACGAAGCAATCCACGCCCAGCAGTGTGACGCGCTGGAACTGCATGAAGGTCATTTTCGCCACCTCAGGTGCCAGGCGGGCGAGCACGGTGACGGCTGCCGGGCCTTGCAGGGCGAGCAGGGCCCGGGCTTCGAACAGCGGCTCGATGTCGCACTGCGCACCAATGTGGGCCCGCAGGTGGGCCAGGTCCTGGTCCTTGCAGGCGGCGTTGACCACCAGGAACAGTTCGTCGTTGCCCAGGTTGGCGACCATCAGGTCGTCGAGGATGCCGCCGTTGTCGTTGGTGAACATGGCGTAGCGCTGCATGCCCACCGGCAGGTCGATGATGTCCACCGGCACCAGGGTTTCCAGGGCCTTGGCGGCACCTGCGCCAGTGAGGCGGATCTGGCCCATGTGGGACACGTCGAACAGCCCGGCCTGATCGCGAGTGTGCTGGTGTTCCTTCATCACGCCCAGTGGGTATTGCACCGGCATGTCGTACCCGGCGAACGGCACCATGCGGGCGCCGAGTTCGAGGTGCAGCGCATGCAGCGGGGTTTTCAGCAGTTGTTCGGTGGACATATCAGCTCCTGGAAAAATGTAGAGGGCAGGCAAGTGCGCGTCAGCATTCGATGATGTTGACCGCCAGACCGCCGCGGGCGGTCTCCTTGTATTTGCTTTTCATGTCGGCGCCCGTCTGGCGCATGGTGCGGATGACTTTGTCGAGGGAGACGAAGTGATGCCCATCGCCGCGCATGGCCATGCGCACCGCGTTGATGGCTTTCACCGAGCCCATGGCGTTGCGTTCGATGCACGGCACCTGCACCAGGCCGCCGATCGGGTCGCAGGTCAGGCCGAGGTTGTGTTCCATGCCGATCTCGGCGGCGTTTTCCACTTGCTGCACGCTGCCACCGAGCACTTCGCACAGGGCTCCGGCGGCCATGGAGCAGGCCACGCCGACTTCACCCTGGCAGCCGACTTCGGCACCGGAGATGGAGGCGTTTTCCTTGTACAGGATGCCGATGGCGGCGGCAGTCAGCAGGAACCGCACCACGCCATCTTCGCTGGCACCAGGGATAAAGCGCATGTAGTAATGCAGCACGGCCGGGATGATGCCTGCCGCCCCATTGGTAGGGGCGGTGACAACGCGCCCGCCATAGGCGTTTTCTTCGTTGACTGCCAAGGCGTACAGGTTGACCCAGTCCAGTACCGACAGCGGGTCGCGCAGGGCGGCTTCGGGGTTCTTGCACAATTGGCGATGCAGCGCCGCGGCCCGGCGCTTGACCTTCAGCCCGCCCGGCAGAATCCCTTCGTTGCGACAGCCCGCCGCCACGCAGTCCTGCATCACCTGCCAGATCTTCAGCAGGCCAGCGCGGGTTTCGGCTTCGGGGCGCCAGGCGCTTTCGTTGGTCAGCATCACCTGGCTGATGGACAAGCCATAGGTGGTGCAATGGCCCAGCAGGTCCTTGGCGCTCTTGAACGGGAAGGTCAGGGGCGTGGCGTCTTCGACGATACGGTCGGCGCCGGCCGCGCCTTCGTCGACGACAAAACCGCCACCCACCGAGTAGTACTCGCGGCTGCGCACTTGCAGGCCTGCGGCATCGAAGGCGCGGAAGATCATGCCATTGGGGTGAAAGGCCAGCGGCTTGCGGATCATCGCCAGGTGCAGTTTTTCATTGAATTCGATGGAGTGCTCGCCGAGCAGGTTCAGGCGACCGCTGCTGCGGATCGCTTGCAGGCGACTGTCGACGGTCTCGGTGTCCACGGTATCGGGGTGTTCACCTTCCAGGCCCAGCAGCACGGCCTTGTCACTGCCGTGACCCTTGCCGGTGGCGCCGAGCGAGCCGTAGAGCTCGACTTTGACGCTGGCGGTGACATTGAGCAGGTCATCACGACGCAACCCTTCGGCGAAACGGGCGGCGGCACGCATCGGGCCGACCGTATGGGAGCTGGAAGGGCCGATGCCGATCTTGAACAGGTCGAACACGCTTAACGACATGGTGTTTCTCCGGTTTCTTTTTTATGGGGATCGACGGTTTAAGGTCTGACATGGATCCTGTGGGAGCGAGCCTGCTCGCGATAGCGGATTGTCAGGCAACATCTATTGGCTGTTACGCCGCTATCGCGAGCAGGCTCGCTCCCCACAGGAGATTTGGAGGGCTGGTAGATCGCCCTCCATTCAGGTCAAGCGTAGCTTTCGATCGACGGGCAGGCGCAGACCAGGTTGCGGTCGCCGAACACGTTGTCGACCCGGCCCACCGGCGGCCAGTATTTGCCATCGACCAACGACGCCACTGGGTACACCGCCTGTTCGCGGGTGTAAGGGTGGGGCCACTCGCCGACGATTTCCGCCGCAGTGTGCGGGGCGTTTTTCAGCGGGTTGTCGTCTTTGTCCAGGCTGCCGTTTTCCACCGCGCGGATTTCTTCGCGGATGCAGATCATGGCCTCGCAGAAGCGGTCCAGTTCTTCCTTGGATTCGCTTTCGGTCGGCTCGATCATCAGCGTGCCGGCCACCGGGAACGACATGGTCGGGGCGTGGAAACCGAAGTCGATCAGGCGCTTGGCCACGTCATCGACGCTGATGCCGCTGCTGTCCTTGAGCGGGCGCAGGTCGAGGATGCATTCGTGGGCGACCAGGCCGTTGCTGCCGGAGTAGAGCACCGGGTAATGCTCTTCCAGGCGTCGGGCGATGTAGTTGGCGTTGAGGATCGCCAGTTGCGAGGCGCGCTTGAGGCCCGCGCCGCCCATCATGCGGATGTACATCCAGGTGATCGGCAGGATGCTCGCGCTGCCGAACGGCGCCGCGCACACCGCGCCTTCCTTGCGCTCCATGTTGGCATGGCCCGGCAGGAACGGTGCCAGGTGCGATTTGACGCCAATCGGGCCAACGCCCGGACCGCCACCGCCATGGGGGATGCAGAAGGTCTTGTGCAGGTTCAGGTGCGACACGTCGCCGCCGAACTTGCCCGGGGCGCAGAGGCCGACCATGGCGTTCATGTTGGCACCGTCGATGTACACCTGGCCGCCGTTGTCATGGATGATGCCGCAGATTTCGCGGATGCCTTCTTCGAACACACCGTGGGTGGACGGGTAGGTGATCATCAGCGCCGCGAGGTGTTCGCGGTGCTCGATGGCCTTGGCCCGCAGGTCTTCGATGTCGACGTTGCCGCGGGCATCGCAGGCGGTCACGACCACGCGCATGCCGGCCATGTTGGCGGTGGCCGGGTTGGTGCCGTGGGCCGAGGACGGGATCAGGCAGATGTCGCGACGTTCTTCGCCACGGCTCTGGTGATAGGCGCGGATCGCCAGCAAACCGGCGTATTCGCCCTGGGAACCAGCGTTGGGCTGCAGCGACACCGCGTCATAGCCGGTGGCGGCGCAGAGCATGGCTTCCAGCTCGTCGGTCAGTTGCTGGTAGCCGGCGCTTTGCTCGGCTGGAGCGAACGGGTGCAGGGCGCCGAACTCGGCCCAGGTCACCGGGATCATTTCGCTGGCGGCGTTGAGTTTCATGGTGCAGGAACCCAGCGGGATCATGGTGCGATCCAGGGCCAGGTCCTTGTCGGCGAGCTTGCGCAGGTAGCGCATCAGCTCGGTTTCGGAGTGGTAGCGATTGAACACCGGGTGGCTGAGGATCGCCGACTGGCGCACCAGTTCGGCCGGGATGCAGCTTTGCACGCTGGAGGCCAGTGCGGCGAAGTCTGGCAGCGGCTTGCCGTCGGCCAACAGGTTCCACAGCGCTTCGACGTCGGCCTGGCTGGTGGTCTCGTCCAGGGACAGGCCCAGGCGTTCAGCGTCTACTACGCGCAGGTTGATGCGTTGGGCGCGGGCCTTGTCGTGCAGGGCGGCGGTTTGCGCACCAGTGCGCAAGGTGAGGGTGTCGAAGAAGCTCACTTGCTCGACGCTCAGGCCCAGCGCGCCGAGGCCCTTGGCGAGGATCGCGGTCAGGTGATGGATGCGGTTGGCAATTTGCACCAGGCCCTTGGGACCGTGGTACACGGCGTACATGCTGGCGATGTTGGCCAGCAGCACCTGGGCGGTGCAGATGTTGCTCGTGGCTTTCTCGCGGCGGATGTGTTGCTCGCGGGTCTGCATCGCCAGGCGCAGGGCCGGCTTGCCGAAACGGTCCACGGAAACACCGACCAGACGGCCCGGCATGTCGCGCTTGAAGGCGTCCTTGGTGGAGAAATACGCCGCGTGCGGGCCACCGAAGCCCAGTGGTACGCCGAAGCGCTGGGCGCTGCCGATGGCGACGTCGGCACCGAACTCACCGGGTGGGGTCAACAGGGTCAGGGCTAGCAGGTCAGCGGCAACGGCCACCAGGGCGTTGGCGGCGTGGAAGCGCTCGGTCAGTTCGCGGTAGTCGAACAGGTCGCCGTTACTGGCCGGGTACTGCAACAGTGCGCCGAAGAAACCGCTGACATCGCTCAGTTCGCGCTCATCGCCCACCACCACGTCGATGCCCAGGGGCTCGGCACGGGTGCGCAGCACGTCGAGGGTTTGCGGGTGGCTGTGTACGGAGGCGAAGAAGGCGTTGCTGCCCTTGTTCTTGCTCAGGCGCTTGCAGAAGGTCATGGCTTCGGCGGCGGCGGTGGCTTCGTCGAGCAAGGAAGCGTTGGCGATCGGCAGGCCAGTGAGGTCGCTGATCAGGGTCTGGAAGTTCAGCAGCGCTTCGAGACGGCCCTGGGAGATTTCCGGCTGATACGGCGTGTAGGCGGTGTACCAGGCCGGGTTTTCCAGCAGGTTGCGCAGGATCGGTGCCGGCGTGTGGCAGTTGTAGTAGCCCTGGCCGATGTAGGTCTTGAACAGTTGGTTCTTGGCGGCAATGGCTTTGATCGAGGCCAGTGCATCGGCTTCACTCTGGCCGTCGCCCATGTCCAGTACGCTGGTGCCCTTGATGCTTTCCGGGATGACGCTGGCGCTCAGGGCTTCCAGGGAGTCGTAGCCCAGGCGCTCGAGC
Source organism: Pseudomonas bijieensis (assembly GCF_013347965.1). Classification (NCBI taxonomy): domain Bacteria; kingdom Pseudomonadati; phylum Pseudomonadota; class Gammaproteobacteria; order Pseudomonadales; family Pseudomonadaceae; genus Pseudomonas; species Pseudomonas bijieensis. The sequence continues at coordinate 5,654,126 of NZ_CP048810.1, forward strand.
ATGGCTTGCTCGTCGCTGGCACGCGGGCCGATGTGGCGGGCGATGAATTCGTTGGCGGTGCCGAGATTAACGGTCATGTTGCGCTCCTCAGGCTTCGGCGTTGGCTTTGATCAGACGGTCGTAGGCGTCCTGGTCCAGCAGTTGGCCAACTTGAGCGGGGTCGGCGGGCTTGAAGCGGAAAAACCAGCCTTCGCCCAGCGGATCTTCGTTGACCAGTTCCGGATTGCTTTCCAGGGCCGGGTTCACTTCGAGCACTTCACCGTCCAATGGCATGTAGACGCCGCTGGCCGCTTTCACCGATTCCACGGTGGAGGCCTCGGCACCCTTGTCGTAGCTTTGCAGTTCCGGTAACTGAACATAGACCACATCGCCCAAGGCGTTCTGCGCAAACGCGGTAATACCGACGGTAACGCTGCCGTCGGCTTCGGTGCGCAGCCATTCGTGATCTTCAGTGAAACGCAACTCGCTCATGGAAACTCCTGGGGCCAGATTCGTCTGGTGGACGCGAAGAAGGCACGGGACTTGGCCCGGCCGAATGGCAATACCCATAGCAAGAATGCGGCCAATGTTGCTAATGGCTTATAGATCAATGAGTTGAGTCGTTTCGTTGAGGCCTGGATCGACTTGACTGTAGCGAAATCGCTACAGCTGAGCGCCTGGAAAAAATCGTTGTGGGATCAAAGCCTTAGTTTGCGCTGTTTGGCAGCGGCTGTAGCGATATCGTTCCGCTGTAGCGCTTTCAGTACAGGTGGAGGTCGTTTTTGGCTCGGTTTCAAATATGCCGCTGGCCAAATGTGGGAGCGAGCCTGCTCGCGATAGCGGTGTGTCAGTCAACATTGATGCTGGCTGATACTCCGCTATCGCGAGCGGGCTCGCTCCCACAGGAATGTGGTGGGTGGGCTTATGGCTTGTTGGAAATGCCGTACTTGCGCAACCGATGGGCAATCGCAGTGTGGGAGGTTTGCAGGCGGCTGGCGAGTTGGCGGGTGGAGGGGTAGTTGACGTAGAGGCTTTCGAGCAGGTGCTTCTCGAAGCTTTCCACGGCCTGCTCCAGGCTTTCGACTTCCACATCGCCCTGGCGCGCCACGGAGGTGCCGGCAATGTCCAGGTCGCCGATATCCACCAGGCTGCTTTCGCAGATGGCGGCGGCGCGGAAGATCACGTTCTGCAATTGCCGCACGTTACCCGGCCAGCGGTTGCCCAGCAGCGCCGGGTAAGTGCCTGGGGCCAGGCGGCAGACCGGGCGCTGGATCTGCGCGCAGGCCTGTTGCATGAAGTAACGCGCCAGCAGCAGGATGTCCTGGCCGCGTTCACGCAGCGGCGGGACTTCGACATTGAGCACGTTCAGCCGATAGAACAAGTCCTCGCGAAACGAGCCTTCGCTGACCATTTTCTCCAGGTTGCGATGGGTGGCGCTGAGGATGCGCACGTTGACCTTGATCTCCCGGTCGCCGCCGACCCGACGGAAGCTGCCATCGTTCAGGAAGCGCAGCAGCTTGGCTTGCAGGTACGGCGACATCTCGCCGATTTCATCGAGAAACACCGTGCCCTGGTTCGCCAGCTCCATCAGCCCTGGCTTGCCGCCCCGTTGTGCGCCGGTGAAGGCGCCGGGGGCGTAGCCGAACAGTTCACTTTCGGCCAGGTTCTCCGGCAACGCCGCGCAGTTCAGGGCCAGGAACGGCGCGCTGTGACGGGCGCTGATGGCGTGGCAGGCCCGGGCCACCAGTTCCTTGCCAGTGCCGGTCTCGCCCTGGATCAGCAGCGGTGCATCCAGGGCCGCGACCCGCTGGGCCCGGGTCTTGAGGGTACGGATCGCCGGAGATTCGCCCAACAGCGCGTCGAAGCCCTCGGCGTGGTCGTGGTGCAGCGCCGACAGGCGTTCGCCGATGCGGTTCGGCTGATAAAGCGTCAGCAAAGCGCCAGCGTCGGTGATGGGCGTGGCATCGAGCAGCAAGGTCTGGCCGTTGAGGGTGACCTCCCGCAACGGCAGGCGGAAGCCGTTCTCCAGCAGGGCGCCGAGCAATGCCTCGTCACTGAACAGCTCGGCGACGCTTTCCCCGGCTGGTTCGCGGCCGTACAGGGCGATCAGCGCCGGGTTGGCCAGCAACACCTTGCCCACGCTGTCCAGGGCCAGCACCGGGTCGGTCATGGCGGCGAGCAAGGCATCGAGCTGCAAGTGCCGACGCTGGCCCGGCAGGATGTCCACCACGGTGACCGCCTGCACGCCTTGCACGCTGAACAGCGCCTCGCGCAGTTCGTCGAGCACTTGCGGGCTGAGGGTCGGGGCGTCGATGTAGACGTTGGGTGGCACCATCTCCACCGCATCCAGATTGAGATTGCGCCCACCGAGCAGGGCCAGGACTTCCTGGGTGATGCCGACGCGGTCGATGAAACTGACGTGGATACGCATGGGGCGGTTTTGGGTTCTGGGATGCGGAGGGTGGCAAGTATGCCTTGGGGCGGGCTATTGGTGAAATCCTGGCGCAAAGCTTGAGGCCATAACAGATTCCCTGATGTGGGAGCGAGCCTGCTCGCGATAGCGGAGGTTCGGTCACCTTTTTATTGATTGAGACACCGCTATCGCGAGCAGGCTCGCTCCCACAGGGGGCATTGTGGCAAATATCGGTTACAACCCCACATCCCACTCCGGCGTCTCGGGAAACTTCAGCACCAAAAAAATCCAGCAGGCTACGCAGCGCCGAGGGCATGTGCTTGCGTGACGCATACACCGCGTACATGTTCATCCGACGGGGTTCGGCGTGGGCCAGCAGGCGGATCAGTTCACCGTTCTTGATGTGGGCGCCGGCCTGATAGCTGGGCAGCATCGCCACGCCGGCACCGGCCATGGTGGCCCGCAGCAGCGTGCTGGCCTCGTTGGCGCTGATGTTGCCCTGCACCGGCACCGAAACCTGCTCGCCGTCCTGCTCGAAATGCCACAGGCTCTTGCCAACGTAGGAATGAGTCAGGCAGTTGTGCCGGCTCAACTCCTCGACCCGCTGCGGTGCAGGGTGGTCGCGCAGGTAACCGGGCGAGGCACAGATCACCGAACGGCAGACCGTGAGGCGGCGGGCGATCAGGTTCGGGTCCAGGTCGTTGCTCATGCGGATCGCCAGGTCGATGCGCTCGTCCACCAGGTTCACGGTGCGGTCGAGCATCTGCAGGTCGACGCTCACCCCAGGGTAGCGCTTGACGTATTCGGCCATGGCACTGGCCAGTTGGGCCTGGCCGAACGAGGTGCTGGCACTGATGCGCAGCATGCCTCGTGGCGCGTCGTCCGGGGTGCTGACCGCCGCTTGCATGTCACCGCACAGCTCCAGCATCTGTCGGCAACGTGGCAGGGTTTCCAGGCCGGCGGCGGTCAGGCTCAGCTTGCGGGTGGTGCGGTGCATCAGCCGGGCGCCGACCCAGTCTTCCAGCTCCGCCAGGTACCGCGATACCACCGGCCGCGACAGGTCCAGGTGGTCAGCGGCCGCCGACTGGCTGCCCAGGTCCACCACCGTGACGAATACCCGCATTGCTTGTAGACGATCCATGATTTGCCCGATTTCAGAAACAAACTATGTTGGATCATCGCATTTTTCGAAATGAACCGGGTCACTAAGCTCCGTCTCATGCCCTTCCGGGCTTTGGACAATGGAGCAAGCATGACCGTATTCACCCCATTCAAGCACCTGCTGCTGGCGACTGCATCGATGGCATTCGCTGCCCACAGCTGGGCAGCCGGCTTGACGCTGGATGTCTACAACCCTGGCGCGGCGGCGATCTTCCCAGTGACCTCGGTACTGGTCAGCGGTGAGAAAGAAGCGATCCTGGTGGATGCCCAGTTCGGCAAGTCCCAGGCGGCCCAAGTCGTGGAAAAAATTCGCGCCAGTGGTAAACGACTGACCACTATCTACATCAGCCACGGCGATCCAGACTACTATTTTGGTCTGGAAACCCTCACCGCCGCGTTCCCTGAGGCCAAGGTGCTGGCGTCCGCGCCGACCGTCGAGCACATCAAGCAAACCGTCGACGGCAAGCTGAAATATTGGGGGCCGATCCTGAAGGCCGATGCACCGGCCAAGGCTGTCGTGCCACAGGTACTCAAGGGCGACAGCCTCACCCTGGAAGGCCAGCGCTTGCAGATCGTCGGCCTCGATGGCCCGCAGCCGGACCGCAGTTTCGTGTGGATTCCATCGATCAAGGCGGTGGTTGGCGGCGTGGTGGTGGCCGAGAACATTCATGTCTGGATGGCCGACACCCAGACGCCACAGTCCCATAAGGATTGGCTGACGACGCTGGCAGGCATTGAAAAGCTGCAACCGGACACTGTGATCCCCGGCCATTACCTGGGTGAAAGTGCCCGGTCCCTGTCCCCGGTGAGATTCACCGCCGATTACATCAAGGCCTTCGACGAAGAATCCGCCAAGGCCAAGGATTCCGCAGCGCTGATCACTGCTATGAAACTACGCTATCCGGACTTGGGTGAAGACAGCTCCCCTGGCGCTCAGTGCCAAGGTGGCGAAGGGGGAGATGAAGTGGTGAGACCTAACACCGTTGTGGCGAGGGGATTTATCCCCGCTGGGTTGCGAAGCAGCCCCAAAAAAGGCTGACCGGGCTACATCAGGTCTATCGCATATGACGCATTGGGACTGCTTCGCAGTCCAGCGGGGATAAATCCCCCCTCGCCACAAGAGCATGCATTTCAAACATCGCTAACCAATGGAGAACATCATGAGCAAAATCGCAATCATCGGCGCCACCGGGCGGGCCGGTAGCCAACTGTTGGAAGAGGCCCTGCGCCGTGGCCACAGCGTGACAGCCATCGCTCGCAATACCGCGAAAATCGGCGAAAGGGCCGGGGTGGTCAGCAAGCAACTGGACGTATTGGACAGCGAGGCGTTGATCGCGGCCATCGATGGGCATGATGTGGTGATCAGTGCCGCTCACTTTGCCAGCGTACCGGCCGACAAGCTCATCGCGCCGGTGAAGGCCGCCGGGGTCAAGCGTTTGCTGGTGGTCGGCGGGGCCGGCTCGTTGCTGCTGCCGGACGGCACTCGTGTGATCGACAGCGATGGCTTCCCGGAAGAATACCTGGCAGAAGCCAGCGCCGGTGCGTTGTTCCTGGATGTACTGCGCCAGGAACAGGATCTGGATTGGACCTTTCTTTCGCCTTCGGCGGAATTCGTCGAAACCGCACGCACCGGCCAATTCCGCCTCGGCAAGGACCACCTGCTGTTCGACGATGCCGGGCGCAGCTGGATCAGCTTTGCCGACTACGCCATTGCGATGATCGATGAAGTGGAAACGCCACAGTTTTCGCGCACGCGGTTTACTGTCGGTTATTGAGCCACAGGCATCAGCCGTGAACCCGCACCCAAACGGTGACCAGCACTGTCGCCGCCATCAGCCAGGCGACGGCGGCGACGGCCAATGAGGCTTCGAGGCGCATGCGGTCGACCATCACGTACAGCGTTGCGAGATAGACGAAATACGGAATGATCGACCACATGCCGAACACAATGGTGGTCTTCAGGTCGTCCACCGAGCGGCCCTTGCCGACGATGTAGTGGGCGATCAGGGCAAAGGTCGGGAACAGCGGCACCAGCCCGGCGATGTAATAGTTCCTGGTCTTGGCCAGCATCGCCAGAATGACCACCACGGCTGCGCCCAGCGCCGCCTTGAAAATCAGGTCCACACGTTCACCGTTAGGTTAATGGCTCAGGCCATATTTTTTGACTTTGTCGAACAGCGTGGTCTTGGCCATGCCCAGTTCCTGGCTGGCCTGGGTCAGGTTGCCACCGCTGCGTTGCAGGGCGTCCACCAGCAGGTTGCGCTCGAAGGCTTCCACTGCTTCGGCAAAGGCCAGGCCCTGGCTGGCGCCACTGGCGCCGGACCTCTTGAACGCCGGCAGGCCCAGGGCATAGCGCTCGGCGACGTTGCGCAGCTCGCGCACGTTGCCCGGCCAGTCGTGGCTCATCAGGTTCGACAGGGTCTGGTTGTCCAGCTCCGGCACCGTACGGTCGAAGCGCAGGGACGACTGCTGGAGGAAGTGTTCGAACAGTTGCAGGATGTCTTCGCGCCGCTCGCGCAGGGGCGGCAGTTCCAGGGTCACTACGTTTAGGCGGTAATACAGGTCGCTGCGAAACTGCCCATTCCGGCCCATTTCGTCCAGGTCGGACTTGGTGGCGGCGATCACCCGGCAATCCACGGCCACGCTCTGGTTCGAACCCAGGCGCTCGAGGGTGCGTTCCTGCAACACGCGCAGCAACTTGATCTGCAAGGGCAGGGGCATGCTTTCCACTTCGTCGAGAAACAGCGTGCCGCCATCGGCGTGCTCGATCTTGCCGATCCGGCGTTTGCCGGCGCCGGTGAAGGCATTGGCTTCGTGGCCGAAAATCTCGCTTTCGAACAGGTTCTCCGGCAGACCGCCGCAGTTCAGCGCGACGAACTGTTTGTCGTGGCGGCGGCTGAAGTCATGCAGGCAGCGGGCGACCAGTTCCTTGCCGGTGCCGGTTTCGCCTTCGATCAGCACGTTGGCCGAGGTGTCGGCGACGTTGGCGATCAGCGCCCGCAGGTGCTGCATGGCCGGCGAGCGGCCAATGATCCGGCCTTCCAGGGAGTCGCGCTCGGCCAATTGCCGACGCAGCGATGACACCTCTCGGGCCAGGCTGCGCTGCTCCAGGGCGCGGCGAGCGACGTCCACCAGGCGTTCCGGAGAGAAGGGTTTCTCCATGAAGTCATAGGCGCCTTTTTGCATGGCGCCCACGGCCATGGAGATGTCGCCGTGGCCGGTGATCAGCACCACCGGCAGGCTGCGGTCCCGCGCCTTGAGGCGGGTCAGCAGCTCCAGGCCGTCGATGCCCGGCAGGCGAATGTCGCTGATGACGATACCGGCAAAGTTATCGTCGACGCGCTCCAGGGCCTCTTCGGCGCTGCCCACGCCGATGCAGGGAATGTCTTCCAGGCTCAGGGCCTGCTGGCAGCCCAGCAGGACGTGGGGGTCGTCTTCGACGATCAGTACGCTCAGGTCGTGGTTCATAGCGGCTCGGCAGGTGAAAGGCTTACCAACGGTAAACTGAGGACAAATGTGGTGCCACGTTCAAGCGGATACTCGACGCCCAGGTGCCCGCCAGCAGCGGCGGCCAGGCTCGCCGAGAGCGTCAGGCCCAGGCCCAGCCCCTGTTCGCCAGGTTTGGTGGTGAAGAACGGTTCGAACAAATGCTTGCGGGCCTCTGGATCGATGCCGTGGCCATTGTCCCGCACCCGCAGGCGATATTTGCCATCGGCGGCCTGGCCTTCGAGCCACAGTTTCGGCTCGGGTTGCGTCTGCATGGCGTCCAGGGCATTGCCGATCAGGTTCACCAGGATCTGCTCCAGGCGGGTCTGGTCGATTTGCAATTGGACGTCATCGAAGCCGCTGTGGATTTGGATGTCCAGGCTTTCCAGGCGCCCGCCCAGCAGTTGCAGCGCCGCCTCGACGGCCTTGCCCAGGCTCGCCCGGCCCTGGTCATCGCCGCGCCGGGCGAAGGCGCGCAGGCTGGCGGTGATCCGGCCCATGCGGTCGATCAAATCGTTGATGGTATTGAGGTTGGTGCTGGCGATGTCCAACTGACCGCGCTCCAGGAAGCGCACGGTATTGCCGGACAAGGTGCGCAGCGCCGCCAGCGGCTGGTTGAGTTCATGGGCAATGCTGGTGGACATCTGGCCGATGGCCGCCAGTTTGCCGGCCTGGACCAGTTCGTCCTGGGCTCGGCGCAATGTCTCTTCGGCCTGGCGCCGCTCGCGGATCTGGCCCTTGAGTCGTTCGTTGCTGGCACGCAGGTCGGTGGTGCGTTCGGTAATCCGACGTTCGAGCTGGTTGTTGGCTTCCTGCAAGGCTTCCCGGGCGGCGAGCCGGGTTGCGATGACCTTGCGCCGTTCATTCCAGGCGATCAGCAAGAACGCCACCAGGGCGAACGCCACGGCCACCAGGATGCCTTGATTGATCGCCTGGCGCCGCAGGTCTTCGAGAGGCGTGAGCAGAGTGAAATTCCACGGGGTATCGCTCAAGGGCCGGGTCTGCGACAAATAGCTGATGGCGCGCTCGTCGGACACCAGTTCGCTGTTGGCGGGGAAGGTCAGCTTCTCCATGCCTTCGGCCAGGCGTTCCCGGGCCAGGGGCACCAGTTCATTGAGCGGAAACCAGTAATATTGCAGGCTTCGGGCCAGGCGTTCCTTGGTGTCGTCGCTCAGCGGGCGTACCGACTTGAGCCGTCGCGCCGGGTCGCTGGACAGGATGATGATGCCGTTCTCATCACTGACGAAGGCCTCCAGCCGTGCTCGTTGCCAGCGCTCTTCCATGGCTTCGAGGCGCACCTTGACCACGGCTACGCCGATGATCTTGCCTTGTTGTTCCAGGCCATGGGCCAGGTAATAGCCGGGTTCGCCATTGGTGCTGCCGATGCCGTAGAACCGCCCCGGCTGGCCGCGTACGGCGTTCTGGAAATAGGCGCGAAACGACAGGTCCTCGCCCAGGTAACTGTCGACGTCGCGCCAGTTGCTGGTGGCCATCACCCGGCCGGTGGTGTCCATCACGTAGATAGCTCGGCTGCGGCTGCGGCGGTTCAGGCCTTCGAGGTATTCGTTGACGGTCTTGCGATGTTCGGGCGTAGGGTCGTCGAGCAGTTGCGAGACGCTCGATTCAAGCTCCAGCAGGCTGGGCAGGTAGGTGTACTTGCTGATCTCGCTCTCGACCGCACGGGCGTGCAGCTCCAACTGGCGCTCGCCATTCTCGGCGAGGCCACGTACGCCATAGTGTTCGCTGATCCAGAAGCCGAGGTAACCCAGGCCGATCATCAGTGCAATGACCAGGGGCGGCAGGAACAGATGGCGAATCAGGCGGGGTTTCACGGCGAGTGATGGCGGCGCGGCGCGATAGAGGGTGGGGTCGCATTTCATCACAGATGCCTTGGGTCAACCACAACACAAATCCTTATGCCGACATCGATCCCCTTGTGGGAGCGAGCCTGCTCGCGATAGCGGACTTACATTCAACATTGATGTTGACTGTGCCGGCGTCATCGCGAGCAGGCTCGCTCCCACAGGGTTTTGCGCAAACGTGCTTTTAGTGCTGCAGGATTTTCTCGAGGAAATGCTGCGCGCGTTCGGAGCGGGCGCTGATGTCGCCGAAGAACTCTTCTTTCTTGCAGTCTTCGATGATCTGGCCCTGGTCCATGAAGATCACCCGGTTCGCCACTTTGCGGGCGAAGCCCATTTCGTGGGTCACGCACATCATGGTCATGCCTTCGTGAGCCAGTTGCACCATCACGTCGAGCACTTCGTTGACCATTTCCGGGTCAAGGGCCGAGGTCGGTTCGTCGAACAGCATCACCACCGGGTCCATCGCCAGCGCACGGGCAATCGCCACGCGCTGTTGCTGGCCGCCGGAGAGCTGGCCCGGGTGCTTGTGGGCGTGGGCCGAGAGACCGACTCGCTCAAGCAGTTGCAGGCCTTTCTTGGTGGCTTCTTCCTTGCTGCGCCCCAACACCTTGATCTGCGCGATGGTCAGGTTTTCGGTGATGGTCAGGTGCGGGAACAGTTCGAAATGCTGGAACACCATGCCCACCCGCGAACGCAGTTTCGGCAGGTTGGTCTTCGGGTCGGCGATGGACGTGCCATCGACCACGATGTCGCCTTTCTGGAACGGTTCCAGGGCGTTCACGCATTTGATCAGCGTGGATTTGCCCGAGCCCGATGGCCCGCACACCACCACAACCTCACCCTTGCTGACCTCGGTGCTGCAATTGGTCAGTACCTGGAAGTCCCCATACCACTTGTTGATGTTCTTGATAGAGATCATACGGCGAACCTTTTTTGCAGACGCTTGACCAGCAGCGAGGCGGCAAAGCTGATTGTGAAGTACACGAGACCTGCGATGATCAGGAACTCATTGGAGCGGCCGATGATGTCGCCATTGGCCCGCGAAGCATTGAGGAAGTCCACCAGGCCGACCGTGTAGACCAGCGAGGTGTCCTGAAACAGGATGATGCTCTGTTGCAGCAGCAGCGGGGTCATCTTGCGAAACGCCTGGGGCAGGATGATCAGGCGCATGGTCTGGCCGTAATTCATCCCCAGCGCCTGGGCGGCACCCATCTGGCCCTTGGGGATCGACTGCACGCCGGCCCGGACGATTTCGCAGAAGTACGCCGCCTCGAACATCATGAATGCCACGACGCAGGAGCCGAACGCGCCGATGGGCGTGTCTTCGCCGGTGATCCAGCGCAGCACGAACGGCACCGCCAGGTAGAACCAGGTGATGACCAGCAGCAGCGGAATCGAGCGGAAATAGTTGACGTAGGCGCCCGCGATATTGGAGACCAGCTTGTTGTGGGACAGGCGCATCAGCGCCAGGATCGTCCCCAGAATGATCCCGCCGACGACGCCCAGGGCCATCAGCTTGAGGGTCATCACCATGCCGTTCCACAAACCGGGAATGGCCGGGATGATGCCAGTGAAGTCGAATTCCATTATTTACCCCCCACGGAGATCAGGCCGGGCACCGCGACTTTCTTCTCGACCATGCGCATGAGCAGCATCAGGCTCATGTTCAAGGTGAAATAGATCAGCGTCGCCAGGGTAAAGGCTTCGAACAGGTTGGCGGAGAACTCGGCGGTCTGCTTGGTCTGCGCGAGCAGTTCCATGAGGCCGATCAGCGAGGCCACGGAGGAGTTCTTGAAGACGTTGAGGAATTCCGAGGTAAGCGGCGGAATGATGATCCGGTAGGCCTGGGGCAGCAGCACGTTCCAGTAGATCTGCGGCAGCTTGAAGCCCATGGCGCGGGCGGCGGATTCCTGGCCGCGCGGCAGCGCCTGGATGCCGGTACGCACCTGTTCGCAGACCCGGGCGGCGGTGAACAGGCCCAGGCACACGACGACGCTCAGGTAGGCCGAGGTGGTCGGGTTCAGGTCCTGTTTGTACCACTCCTGCATATCGGCGGGCAGCAGGTCCGGCACCAGGAAGTACCAGATGAACAGCTGAACCAGCAGCGGCACGTTACGGAAAAGCTCCACGTAGCACGTGGCGATACCCGACACCAGCCGGTTCGGCACGGTACGCATCACACCCAGAATCGAGCCCAGCAGCAGGGCTATGATCCAGGCCACGACGGCGATGGCGATGGTCCAGCCCAGGCCGGCCACGTACCAGTCGAGATAGGTCTCGCTGCCCACGCCGGTGGACTTGAAGAACACGCCCCAGTCCCAGTTGTAATTCATTAGGGTCTCCCCTCAGATCGTTCGATGTACAAGTGCCCGCCTGGGGAAACTCCGTTCCCGCCCGGCTTGGAGGCCAGGCACACGCGATCGGCTCGACAGCCACCGGTTCGAGTGTTTCCAGATTTGCCAGCAGGGAGTGACCATCCCCCGAAAGGGCCGGGCCCCTTCAGGAGATAAGGTTAGTCAGAAATCAGGACTTCTTGTCGTCAGCCGCTTTGTCGGTCGGGTTGGCGATCAACTTCTTGAGCTCTTCGCTCATCGGGAAGTTCAGGTTCAGGCCTTTTGGCGGGATAGGTTGCATGAACCACTTCTCGTAGATCTTGTTGATCTCGCCCGAAGCGTAGGTGGCCTTGATGGCATCATCGACAGCTTTTTTGAACGGCTCGTCGCCCTTGCGCATCATGCAGCCGTAGATTTCGTAGGACTGTGGCGTACCGGTGACGGCCCAGTCGTCGGCTTTCTTGGCCTTGGCGGCTTCGCCAGCCAGCAGGGCGTCGTCCATCATGAACGCGACGGCACGGCCCGATTCCAGCATCTGGAAGGATTCGCCATGGTCCTTGGCGGAGATGACGTTCATGCCCATCTGCTTGTCGGCGTTCATCGCCTTGAGCAGGCGCTCGGACGTGGTGCCGGCGGTGGTCACGACGTTCTTGCCCTTGAGGTCGTCGAAATCCTTGTACTTGGAATCTTTCTTGGACAGCAGCTTGGTGCCGATCTCGAAGATGCCAACGGAGAAGTCAACCTGCTGCTGACGCTCGACGTTGTTGGTGGTGGAGCCGCATTCCAGGTCCACGGTGCCGTTTTGCACCAGCGGGATACGGGTTTGCGAGGTGACCAGGTTGTACTTGACCTGCAGGTTGGGCAGGTCCAGGTCTTTCTTGATCGCTTCGACGACTTTGAGCTGGATGTCGTGGGAGTAGCCGACAGGCTTGCCGGAAGCGTCTGCGATGTAGGAGAACGGAATGGAAGCGTCGCGATGGCCAAGCGTGATAACGCCGGACTCTTTGATCTTTTTCAGTGTGCCGGTCAGTTCGGCTGCGAAAACCGGAGTGCTGATCAGAGCGGCAGCAATGGCTGCGCCCAGGAGATGGGGAACGATACGCATCGATGTTTCCTCGACATTGTTTTTTTTATTTCGGCCGGTTCGTCGGCCCTGAGTACTTCGAAGTGCCTGGTAGCTCCTGTTGTGTTGGCGAACAGGCATTCGTCTCCAGGAGTGTAGAGCATGACTCGTGCCAGGCCAGGGCGGTCTGTTTAACTTGTTGTTTTATTTGGTAATTAATGTTTTGTTTCAGGTTTCATGCGGGCTGCTTCATCCGGTTAGCCGAACTGACTGGCGGGTCGTGTTCGGAAAACCGAATGGCTCTGGCACCCAACATCAAACCACTGTGGGAGCGAGCCTGCTCGCGATGAGGCATTAGCATCTACATCTAAGGGGCTGACATACCGCTATCGCGAGCAGGCTCGCTCCCACAAGGGATAAGTGATGTATGCCAGAGAGCAAAAAGCCCCTGAATCGCAGGATTCAGGGGCTTTTGGTATCGCGGTCTATTGTTCAGGCCGCTTCGATCTTGCGACGGTTGTGCTCGACCTTGTCCAGGTACTGTTGCAGCTTCTCCTGTTCGACCGCAGTGGTGAACAAGCCCAGCTTGCTACGGCGCCACAGGATGTCCTGGGCATCGACGGCCCACTCGTCGCTGCACAGATAATCGACTTCGCGGGTATAGAGGCCGGCGCCGATGTGTTCGCCCAGGTCGCCCAGGTTGTGCACGCCTTCGAGCATGCGCCAGGTGCGGCTACCGTAGGTGGTGGCCCAGCGGCGGGCAATCTCGGTTGGCAACCAGTCGAACTTGTCGCGGATCGCCGAGCACAGTGCCTGCGGGGTGGTCATGTTTTCGCCGCCGGGGAGGGCTTCCACGGCGGTCCAGCTCGGACGCATTTGCGTGAAATAGGGGCTCAGTTGCGCCATCGCCGATTCGGCCAGTTTGCGGTAGGTGGTCAGCTTGCCACCGAATACCGACAACAAGGGGGCCTCTTCACCACCACCCGACAGCGCCAGGGTGTAGTCCCGGGTCACGGCCGACGGGTTGTCGGATTCGTCGTTGCACAGCGGACGCACGCCGGAATAGCTGTGCAGGATATCGTCGCGGCTGATCTGTTTCTTGAAGTGGGCGTTGACCACCTTCAGCAGGTAATCGGTTTCGCCTTCGGTGATCGCCACTTTGGCCGGGTCACCGGTGTATTCGCGATCAGTCGTGCCGATCAGGGTGAACTGGTTCAGGTACGGAATGGTGAATACGATGCGCTGGTCTTCGTTTTGAAGAATGTGCGCATGCTCGCCTTCGTAGAGTTTCGGCACGATCAGGTGGCTGCCCTGGATCAGGCGAATGCCGTAGGGCGATTCCAGCTTCAGGTCATCGCGAATGAACTTGGCGACCCACGGGCCGGCGGCGTTGACCAGTGCCTTGGCGCGGATCGAAAACAGGCTGCCGTCGGCGCGCTCCAGGTGCAAGTGCCACAGGCCTTTGCTGCGGCGGGCGTTCACGCAGCGGGTGCGGGTGTGGACATGCGCACCTTTTTCCCGGGCGGCCATGGCATTGAGCACCACCAGCCGCGCATCGTCGACCCAGCAGTCGGAGTATTCGAAACCTTTGGTGATCTCGCTTTTCAGCGCACTGTCGGCACCGAATTTCAAACTCTTGGAGCCAGCGAGCTGTTCGCGTTTGCCCAGGTGATCGTAGAGAAACAGGCCTGCGCGAATCATCCACGCCGGACGCAGGTGCGGACGGTGAGGCAGCACGAAGCGCATTTGCTTGACGATATGCGGAGCCTTGGCCAGCAGCACTTCGCGCTCGGCTAGCGCTTCACGCACCAGGCGAAATTCATAATGTTCGAGGTAGCGCAGACCGCCGTGGATCAGCTTGCTACTGGCCGATGAGGTGTGGCTGGCCAGGTCGTCCTTTTCGCAAAGGAACACCGAAAGACCGCGACCGGCAGCGTCCGCGGCAATCCCCACGCCGTTGATACCACCGCCAATGACGGCGATGTCGTAGATCTCGGCGAGAGGGGGGCGTAGGCAAGGTAGAAGTGGGCATCGGCTGGCCTCGGGCTCTTTTCGTAATATTTGAATTCGAACATAAATGTTCATTTGCGAAAATACTAGCCCATAAGCACAGCCACAGCCAGTCGAATTCGATTGAAATTACTGATCGAAGGAAGCTGAAAGGAAAATTTTCGAACATGAGGCCGGGCGAGGGGTGTGAGCGGGATGCTTTTGTGGCGAGGGGATTTATCCCCGCTGGGCTGCGTAGCAGCCCCAATAGTCACTCAATTCGCCTGATACACCGAGTCGCCGGGATTTAGGGCTGCTTCGCAGCTCAGCGGGATAAATCCCCTCGCCACAGGGGGCGGGGGTGAACTCAGACCACCTCCAACCGAATCTTGTGTTGGCTCAGCAATTGCGCCAAAGCCGGCACCGGTTGCTGGTCGGTCACCAGGCAATCGATCAGGCTGATGGGGCCCAAGCGGACCATGGCGTTGCGCCCGAATTTGCTGGAATCCGCGGCCAATATAACTTGCCGGGCGTTGGCGATGATGGCTTGGGAGACTCGTACTTCCTGATAGTCGAAGTCCAGCAGGCTGCCATCTTCATCGATCCCGCTGATGCCCACCAGGGCGAAGTCGACCTTGAACTGGTTGATGAAGTCGACGCTGGCCTGGCCCACCACGCCGCCGTCACGCCGTACGTTGCCGCCGGCGATCAGGACTTCGAAGTCGTCCTTGGCACTGAGGATCGAAGCCACGTGCAGGTTATTGGTGATGACTTTCAGATGGTTGTGATTCAGCAGCGCACGGGCGATGGATTCGGTGGTGGTACCGATGTTGATGAACAGCGAGGCATGATCGGGGATCTGGGCGGCGATGGCTTCGGCGATGCGTTGCTTTTCATCGCGCATCTGATCGGCGCGCATGGCGTAGGCGGTGTTTTCCACGCTTGAGTCGTAGGCGGCGCCGCCGTGGTAGCGGCGCAGCAGGTTCACTTCCGCCAGTTGGTTGATATCACGGCGGATGGTTTGCGGGGTAACGACGAATAGCTGCGCCATTTCCTCGATGCTGACATAGCCGCGTTCGCGGACCAGTTCGAGAATTTGCTGCTGGCGGGGAGGCAGATTCATGGGGCTTCCTTTGGGCTGCCGTACAAAATTTGCCCATGATGCCGCAGGAATCCACTCCCGACCAGTTTCAGAACCTTATCGGGTTTTATTCAGCGTCTTCATGGGGCTCCCAATCACGGGTGCGACTGACCGCCTTCTGCCAGCCGGCGTAGAGTTTTTCCTTCGCCTGTTCGTCCAGTTGCGGTTCGAATTCGCGCTCGATCACCGCTTTGCCGCGCAGTTCTTCCAGGCTGCCCCAGAAGCCACATGCCAGGCCGGCCAGGTAGGCAGCACCCAAGGCCGTGGTTTCACGCATTTTCGGCCGCTCGACCTGAGTGCCCAGGATGTCGGCCTGGAATTGCATCAGGAAGTTGTTCGCCACCGCGCCGCCGTCGACGCGCAGGGCCCTGAGGCGTTCACCCGAATCCTGCTGCATGGCGTCGAGTACGTCGCGGGTCTGGTAGGCAATCGACTCCAGTGCCGCGCGAATGATGTGATCGACCCGTACGCCGCGGGTCAGGCCAAACAACGCGCCGCGGGCATAAGGGTCCCAATACGGCGCGCCGAGGCCGGTGAAGGCGGGCACCAGGTACACGCCGTTGCTGTCCTTGACCTTGTTGGCAAAGTATTCGGTATCCAGCGCGTCGTTGATGATCTTCAGTTCATCGCGCAGCCATTGGACCGTGGAGCCGCCATTGAATACCGCGCCTTCCAAGGCATAGGCCACTTCGCCGCGCGGGCCGCAGGCGATGGTGGTGAGCATGCCGTGATTGGATTTGACGGCTTTTTCGCCGGTGTTCATCAGCAGGAAGCAGCCGGTGCCGTAGGTGTTTTTCGCTTGGCCCGGCTCCACGCACATCTGGCCGAAAAGAGCGGCCTGCTGGTCACCAGCGATGCCGCCAATAGCGATGCCGCTTTTGGTGCGGCCGTAAATCTCCGAGGACGATTTCACTTCCGGGAGCATTTCGCGGGGGATGTCGAGGATGTCGAGCATCTTCGCGTCCCACTCCAGTGAGTGAATGTTGAAGAGCATGGTGCGCGAGGCGTTGGTGTAGTCGGTGACGTGGACCTTGCCGCCGGTGAATTTCCAGATCAGCCAGCTGTCGACGGTGCCGAACAGCAGTTCTCCGTTGCGTGCACGCTCGCGGCTGCCTTCGACGTTGTCCAGGATCCATTTGAGCTTGGTGCCGGAGAAGTATGGGTCGGTGACCAGGCCGGTGGTTTCGCTGATGTATTGCTCGTGGCCGTCGCGC
Source organism: Pseudomonas bijieensis (assembly GCF_013347965.1). NCBI lineage: Bacteria > Pseudomonadati > Pseudomonadota > Gammaproteobacteria > Pseudomonadales > Pseudomonadaceae > Pseudomonas > Pseudomonas bijieensis. The sequence continues at coordinate 5,670,767 of NZ_CP048810.1, forward strand.
TTGAGCTGTTGGCAGATCTCGGTACTGCGGCGGCATTGCCAGACGATGGCGTTGTAGATCGGCCGGCCGGTGGTCTTGTCCCAGACGACGGTGGTTTCGCGCTGGTTGGTGATACCGATGGCGGCCACCTGGTCATGGTGCAGGCCAGCCTGGGCCAGGGCTTCGACCATGACCGCGCTCTGGGTGGCGAAGATTTCCATCGGGTCGTGTTCGACCCAGCCGGCCTGCGGATAATGCTGGGCGAATTCGCGCTGGGCGGTGCAGACCACGTTGGCGTCACGGTCGAAAATGATCGCGCGCGAGCTGGTCGTACCCTGGTCGAGGGCAATGATGTAGTTCTTGTTCTGTATGTCGGTCATGTCGATTGCCTTGGGACGTAAAAAAAGGGAGAGACCATGGCGCACGCTTGAAGGGCAGGAGCATGCGCCCACTGTATTCAGGACGTTCTGGGCTTACCGTCAATGGAAGGTGTTGCATCCTTTGTAGCAGTTATGGCGCTGGGCAGGTGGCGGGCAATCAAGCCGCGATAGGCCGCGGCACCGAGGCACGCACCCACGATCGGTGCAAAAATCGGAACCAGGAAATACGGGATGTCGCGTCCACCCGTGAGGGAAATTTCACCCCAGCCTGCGAAGAAAGTCATCAGTTTAGGACCGAAGTCCCGCGCCGGGTTCATCGCAAAGCCTGTCAGTGGTCCCATGGAGCTGCCGATCACCGCGATCAGCAGGCCGATCAGCAGCGGCGCCAATGGGCCACGGGGCAAGCCATTGTTGTCATCGGTCAGGGACATGATTACCCCCATCAGGATGGCCGTGATGATCACTTCCACGAGAAAGGCTTGGCCGGTGGACAGCGCTGCGTGTGGGTAGGTGGAAAACACCGAGGCCAGTTCGAGGCTCGCTTCAGTGCCGCGAATCATGTGGCGGGACTGTTCGAAATCGAAGAATAGATTGCTGTACAGCGTGTAGACCAAGAGGGCGCCGCAAAAAGCGCCGGCCACTTGGGAAACCATGTAGAGAGGCAGTTTGCGCTTCTCGAAGTCAGTGAAAATGCACAGGGCAATGCTGACCGCAGGGTTGAGATGGGCGCCGGAAATGCCTGCGCTCAGATAGATCGCCATGCTGACGCCGACGCCCCAGATGATGCTGATTTCCCACAGGCCGAAACTCGCACCCGCGACCTTGAGCGCCGCGACGCAGCCGGTGCCGAAAAAAATCAGCAGGGCAGTGCCCAGGAATTCGGCCAGGCATTGGCTGGGCAGGGACGGCTGTTGTAAAGCAATTGTCATTCAAACCTCGGTTTTTTGTTGTTTTGCTGCGCCTTCGACAAAGCTCGATTGCGCCATCTGCGCCGAGGCAGGATCCCCATCCTGATCTCGGGTTGCTGCTTGAGACATGCGTTATCGCTTTCAGTTTCGAAAAAATATAGACAAGAAACGCTGGTGTCAAAGGTCGAAAGTGAACCGCCGGTCACATTTCAACTATTCGCGGCGTGAATGACTCTCCCACTGGCGGCGTGTCACCGAGACGGCCGCGGCGTGCCAAGCCTTTTCGTGGGCGATGGCTTAGAATCCGGCCACTCTTTTTTGATTTCCTTGTCAGGAGCGGCCATGACACCCGCGTTGGATTTGCTTAAGAAAGTGCGCGCCGAACATCGCATCCACAGTTATGAGCACGATCCCAAGGCCGCGTCGTACGGCTTGGAAGCGGCGGAAAAGCTCGGCCTGGATCCGGCGCAAGTGTTCAAGACGTTGTTGGCGGCGAGCGAAAAAGGTGAATTGCTGGTGGCGGTGGTGCCAGTGGCCGGGACCCTGGATTTGAAAGGCCTGGCCCATGCCGCCGGGGTGAAGAAAGTCGAAATGGCCGACCCGGCCGCCGCGCAGCGTTCGACCGGTTATCTGCTCGGCGGTATCAGTCCGCTGGGGCAGAAGAAGCGCCTGCGCACTTTTATCGACAGCTCCGCACAGCCGCTCGCCACTATGTTTGTCAGTGCGGGGAGGCGCGGGTTGGAAGTCGAGTTGGCGCCTTCGGTATTGAAGGAGCACACCGGGGCGGCATTCGCTGATATCGGGCGTGCTTGAATAGAGTCGGTGCCTGCTGCGCAGCCAGGCGCAAACAAGTGCCCTCGCCACAAGGGTGTGAAAGGCTAAGCTTGGCGTCAGATCTTCTATCCCCAGGCTGTAGGGTGAAAATTCTGCTGATCTGTCACTGGATAAGCCGTGCCGCTGCGTCGCATGCTGGCGCATAAAAAAGGAGAAGTGCCATGCAGCTTGCGTTTCATCAGGTCGATGCGTTCAGTGATCGGCCGTTCGGCGGTAACCCGGCGATGGTCTATCGGCTCGACGGCTGGCTGGCCGACGACTTGATGCAGAAGATCGCCGCCGAACACAACCTGGCTGAAACCGCGTTTCTGGTGCGTGAAGGCCAGCATTGGCATATTCGCTGGTTCACTCCCACCACCGAAGTGCCGCTGTGTGGGCACGCCACGTTGGCCAGCGCTTATGTGCTGTTCGAGGTCTATCACGAAACGGTCGAGCGCCTGGATTTCATCTGCCGGTCCGGTTCGTTGAGCGTGACGCGTGAGGGTGATCGGCTGTGGCTGGATTTTCCGGCCATCGTGCCTGCCGAATTGGGCGCCTCCCTGGCCGTGCAGAGTGCCTTGGGCGTCGAAGCGGTGGATGTGCTGAGTTCCAACGAACTGTTCGTGGTGCTGGAATCGGAGCAAGCGGTGCTCGATTGCAAACCGGACATGGCGGCCCTGGCGAAACTGCCCTGGCCTGGCGCTATCGTCACCGCACCGGGGAGCAAGCATGATTTTGTCTCGCGCTACTTTGCCCCGGCGATTGGCATCAACGAAGACCCGGTGACGGGTTCGACCCACTGCAGCCTGATTCCATACTGGTCCAAGCGTTTGGGTAAGCACGGGCTGACGGCTTATCAGTGCTCGGCCAGGGGTGGGGCTTTGTTTTGCCGGCTGGAAGGTGAGCGGGTGAAGATTGGCGGGAATGCGACGTTGGTGGCCAGTGGAACGTTGATGCTGGGTTGACTCTGCACTCCAGCCAATGAGATCGAATGTGTGAGCGAGCCTGCTCGCGATGGCGGCGGCTCAGCTTGCATCGATGCTGAATGTGCCTACGTCATCGCGAGCAGGCTCGCTCACACAGAATTTTGCATTTCTTCAGGTTTTAGCTGGAGGTGCTGTGACGCCGCACGCCGCTTTCCACCGGTGGTAGATGCGCCGCCGTGCTGCCCGAGGCCTGGAACAACACCAGGTGTTCAGCCGCGACGCGGATGCCCACACTGGCCTCGACCTGATGGTCGGCATGGCTGGGGAAGATCGATTCCAATTGCGCGCCTGTCGGTAATTGCAGGCGATACAAGGTTGACGCACCCAGGAAAGTCTTGCCGACGATTTTGGCGGTGAGCGGGCTGTCCGGTGCGTAGACGATATCGTCCGGGCGCAGCAACACATCCACCGCACCGCCGATGGGCCAGGTGTAGGCACGGTTGCCACGCAGGATGCCCAGCTCGGTCTGCACCGATTCCGGGCTCTCGAGTCGGCCGCGAATGAAGTAGCCCTGGCCAATGAAACTGGCGACGAACGGTGTCAGTGGTTCGTGATACAGGTTGTAGGGCGTGTCCCACTGTTCCAGTCGACCTTCCTTGAACACCCCGACATGGTCACTTACGGCGAAGGCTTCTTCCTGGTCGTGGGTGACCAGGATCGCGCTGGTGCCGCGGGCCTTGAGAATGTCCCGCACTTCATGGCTGAGCTTGCGGCGCAGCTCGCCATCGAGATTGGAAAACGGTTCATCGAGCAACAGCAGCTGTGGTGCTGGTGCCAGCGCGCGGGCCAGGGCCACGCGCTGTTGCTGGCCACCGGAAAGTTCATGGGGAAAACGCTTGCCCAGGTGCTTGAGGTTGACCAGTTCCAGCAATTCTTCGACGACACGATCCTTGTCCGGATGTTTGCGAATGCCAAAGGCAATGTTCTCGGCCACGCTCAGGTGGGGAAACAGGGCGTAGTCCTGGAACACCATGCCGATGCGGCGTTTCTCCGGGGCGAGGGTGAAGCCGGCGCGGGAAATGGTTTCCCCGGCCAGTTGGATTTCACCCTCGTGCACCGGTTCGAAGCCGGCGATGGCGCGCAACGTCGTGGTCTTGCCGCACCCGGACGAACCGAGCAGGCAACCGATATCACCGGCATTGAGGTGCAAGTTGAGGTTCTGGACCACCCGTTGGTCTTGATAACCGCAGGCCAGGTTGTGCAAGTTCAGCAGCAGGGGGTGGCTCATGCGTGGTGATACGCCGGCTCGACCAGGAACTCGAGCAGGGCCTTTTGCGCATGGAGGCGATTCTCTGCCTGGTCCCATGCCACCGAGCGTGGATCATCCAGCAGGTCGAAGCTGATTTCCTCGCCACGGTGGGCAGGCAGGCAGTGCATGAACAACACGTCGGCATCCGCCAGGTCGAGCAATGCCCGGTTGACCTGGAGCGGTGCGAACAGCTTGAGGCGCTTGGCGGTTTCCTCTTCCTGGCCCATGGAGGTCCAGACGTCGGTGCTTACCAGATGCGCGCCGGCCACGGCCTGTTTCGGATCGCGGACGATGGACACCCGGTCCGCGGCCTTGGCGAGCAGTTCGGCATTGGGGTCATAACCTTCAGGGCAGGCAATGCGCAGCTGGAAGTCGAATTGAAGCGCCGCTTCTATATAGCTGTTGCACATGTTGTTGCCGTCGCCGATCCAGGCCACGGTCTTGCCCTGGATCGAGCCACGGTGTTCGAGGAAGGTCTGCATGTCGGCCAGTAACTGGCAGGGGTGCAGGTCATCGGACAGGCCATTGATGACGGGTACGCGGGAGTGGGCCGCGAACTCGGTCAGGGTGCTGTGGGCAAAGGTACGGATCATCATCGCGTCCAACATGCTCGACATGACGATGGCGCAATCGCTGATGGGTTCGCCACGGCCCAGCTGGGTGTCGCGCGGCGACAGGAAGATCGCCTGGCCGCCCAGTTGGATCATGCCGGCTTCGAAAGAGATGCGCGTGCGGGTCGATGATTTCTCGAAGATCATCCCCAACACACGGTTTTTCAAGGGCTCGAACAGTACGCCGCGGTTACGCAGGTCCTTGAGCTCCACGCCTCGACGGATCACACCGAGCAACTCATCGGGCGTGAAATCCATCAGGGAGAGAAAGTGCCTTGCGCTCATGATTGACTACCTTTTTGTAACTGACCGCAGATGCTCAAAGCCTTGTTTATTCAAAAAACGGGCGAGACCTGCGGCAAAAGCCGCACGGGGCGACGAAATAGGGGAAGGCGCGATCTTATAATTAAATGTCGCGTCTTACCAATAGGGCTACGGTTTTTGGGGATTTCAGCGAGGCCATCGCAAGACTGCGATGGCGAATTTGTGGCCGGTTTCCTGACAGCAGCGACCCATTTGTACACTGGCGTTGCTCGGCTTGGCAATCAAGCACGGCGGGCGCGCCATGGATGAGGGGCGGTTTGCGCCGTGGCATCCCATCTTTCGCCTGTCTGCCGCTGGTTGTGAAACATTTCCTAATGCAAAGGCCTGGGTTATAAATGAACCACAGCGGCACAGGAGCCCGAAATGGATTCGAAAGAGCAACAATTGATGGAATTGCTAGGGCTGACTGCACGCTCGCTGACGCACCTGACGGCTTCGGTGACCTCGATGTCATTCGAATTGCTGCGCAGCGACGATGAGGTGACCAAGGCCGCGGGTCGTCGAATGATCGATCGCATGGCCACTATCAGTAACGGGCTCGACGAGCATTGGCGGCTGATCGGCGAGCTGACAGGTGTGCCCATCGCCCAGGAGCAGGTGGAAACCGTCGAAGAAATCCAACTGCTGGCGCCGCCTCCCGACCAGCCTTGACGCCATGTCATCGGTTGGCCTGATGCCCGGCAATTCACAGGACGAACGTCGCTGGCGCTGCCGGGAATCACGCGCCATAGTTTTGTTCCCGCGGCCGAAAGCGCCCGCCACGAATAAAACAGAGACTGGCCATGACCAAGACTCTCCACCACCGTGCGTGCCATCTGTGTGAAGCCATCTGTGGCTTGACCCTCGAAACCATCGAGACCGACGGCCAGGGCCTGGCGATCACTTCGATCAAGGGCGATGCGCTGGACACCTTCAGCCGGGGTCACATCTGTCCCAAGGCCGTGGCCCTGCAAGATATCCAGAACGATCCGGATCGGCTGCGCCAGCCCATGCAGCGCATCGGCAATGAATGGCACCCCATCGCCTGGGACGATGCCTTCGCGTTGGTGGCCGAACGTCTGGCGGATATCCAGGCGCGCCACGGCCAGAACGCGGTGGCGGTCTATCAGGGCAACCCCAGTGTGCATAACTATGGGTTGATGACCCACAGCAACTATTTCCTGGGCCTGTTGAAAACCCGCAGCCGTTTCTCGGCGACCTCGGTGGATCAACTGCCCCATCACCTGACCAGTCACCTGATGTACGGCCATGGCCTGTTGCTACCGATTCCGGACATCGATCACACGGACTTCATGTTGATCCTGGGCGGCAATCCGCTGGCCTCAAACGGCAGCATCATGACCGTGCCGGACGTGGAAAAGCGCCTCAAGGCGATCCAGGCCCGTGGCGGCAAAGTGGTGGTGGTCGATCCGCGCCGCAGCGAAACGGCGGCCATTGCCAACCAGCATGTCTTCGTCCGCCCTGGCGGCGATGCCGCGCTGCTGTTTGGCTTGCTCAATACATTGTTCAGCGAAGGCCTGACCCGTGACAGCCATTTGCCTGTGGATGGTCTGGACGAGGTGCGTGAGGCTGTCGCTACTTTTACGGCTGAAGCGATGAGCCCGCTCTGTGCGGTGCCGGCAGCGCAGATCCGCCAGTTGGCGCGGGACTTCGCCGCCGCGCCGTCAGCGGTGTGTTACGGGCGGATGGGGGTTTCGACCCAAGCGTTCGGTACGTTGTGCCATTGGTTGATCCAGGTGATCAACCTGGTCACCGGCAATCTCGATCGGGTGGGCGGGGCGCTGTGCACCGAGCCGGCGGTGGATCTGGTGGCCACCACTTCGGGCGGGCATTTCAATCGTTGGCAGAGCCGGGTGTCCGGGCGCCCCGAATATGCGGGGGAGTTGCCGGTATCGGCCCTGGCCGAGGAAATGCTCACCGAGGGCGAGGGCCAGATCCGTGCGTTGGTCACTGTGGCCGGCAACCCGGTGCTGTCCACGCCCAACGGGCGGCAACTGGAGCAGGCCCTGGACGGGTTGGAGTTCATGGTCAGCGTCGATTTGTACGTCAACGAAACCACGCGCTACGCCGATCTGATCCTGCCCTCGACCTCGGCCCTGGAAAACGATCATTACGACACCACGTTCAACCTGTTCGCGGTGCGCAACGTGACCCGTTTCAACCGGGCCATCCTGCCCAAGCCCGAGGGGGCGCTGCACGACTGGGAAATCTTTGTCGGCCTGGCCAAGGCCTTTGCTGCCCGGACCGGCAAAGAGCTCAAGCCGACCATGCCGCCGGCGCAGATGATCGATTTTGGCCTGCGCAACGGGGCGTATGGCGACGCCTCGCCGCACAAGTTGTCCCTGGCGACCCTGTTCGACCATCCCCATGGCATCGATCTTGGCGCACTCAAGCCTAACCTGGCCCCGCGCTTGAAAACCGAAAACCAGCGGGTGCAGGCCGCGCCGGCGGTGATTCTCGCCGACCTTGCACGCTTTGCCGCGTTGCAGGCGCCAGAACCGGATGAGTTGCTGATGATTGGCCGCCGCCATGTGCGCAGCAACAACTCCTGGATGCATAACTTCCATCGACTGGTGAAGGGCAAGCCGCGTCATCAATTGCTGATGCACCCGGATGACCTCGCCTCTCGCGGCCTTGCCGACGGGCAGCGCGTGACGGTCAGTTCGCGGGTGGGGGCCATCGAAGTCGAGGTGCTGGGCAGCCTGGACATGATGAAAGGTGTGGTCAGCCTGCCTCACGGCTGGGGCCATGCCCGGCCGGGCGTGCAGATGACCATTGCCAGCGCACAGCCAGGCTCCAGCGCCAATGACCTGACCGATGATTGCCAGCTCGATGAGTTGTCCGGCAACGCGGCGCTCAACGGTGTACCGGTGAAGGTGGCGGCTGCGTAAAATTGTCTCTGGAGCACGTTCGGCTTTCCGTTACAATGCGTCACCGTGTCGACAACTTACGTCGCAAAGTTTTAAGCCGAGGTGCTCCATGGATATCATCGAAACGATTAAAGACCAGATTGCCAACAACACCATCCTGCTTTACATGAAAGGCTCGCCGAACGCGCCACAGTGCGGTTTCTCGGCCAAGGCCGCTCAGGCTGTGATGGCGTGTGGCGAGAAGTTTGCCTACGTGGACATCCTGCAGAACCCGGAAATCCGCGCCAACCTGCCCAAGTACGCCAACTGGCCAACCTTCCCACAACTATGGGTTGGCGGTGAGCTGATCGGCGGTAGCGACATCATGACCGAGATGGCCGCTGATGGCTCGTTGCAAGCCACGATCAAGGAAGCGGTAGAAAAAGCGGCGGCGAACAAGACCGAAGCCTGATCCATGGAAGTCGGTTCACCACACCGGTTGTGATGAACACGAAACCTTGTGGGAGCGAGCCTGCTCGCGATAGCGGTGTGTCAGTCAGCAGTTTTTTACCTGAACCACCGCTATCGCGAGCAGGCTCGCTCCCACAGTGGTTTTGGGTAGGCCTGGAATCCAGGCAATAAAAAGCCCCGCCTCTCGAAAGAGGGCGGGGCTTTTTAGTGGTTTGCTTTCGGGGGAAGCTTATTCTTCACCCATCTGCGATTGCAGGTAATTCTCAAGACCGACTTTGTCGATCAGGCCCAGTTGGGTTTCCAGCCAGTCGATATGCTCTTCCTCGGATTCGAGGATATCTTCCAGCAGTTCACGGCTACCGAAATCGCCAACGCTTTCGCAATGGGCGATGGCAGCCTTCAGGTCGGCGTGGCCGGTGCGCTCGATACGCAGGTCGCACTCCAGCATTTCCCGGGTGTGTTCGCCGATGTGCAACTTGCCCAGATCCTGGACGTTCGGCAGGCCTTCGAGGAACAGGATGCGCTTGATCAGTTTGTCCGCGTGTTTCATCTCGTCGATGGATTCGTGGTACTCGTGCTTGCCCAGCTTGTTCAGGCCCCAATCCTCGTACATGCGCGCATGCAGGAAGTACTGGTTGATCGCGACCAGCTCATTGCCGAGGATCTTGTTGAGATGCTGGATGACTGTAATGTCGCCTTTCATGATGAGACCTGCCCTGTAATAGCTGTATATAGGGCAGAGTTTGAGCCGCACATTTACGGGTGTCAAACCTAAGTTATTGAATAATAAATGAAAATTAATCGGAATAAGAATGTTTGTGTTCCGCGTCTGGACGCTAAGCAATTGATTTACAGGCATAAAAAAACCGGACATTGAGTCCGGTTCCTTGAAAACTGTTTTTTACGCGGCGGTAAATTCTACCGGGTAGGGGATCGAGGCCTGTGCCGTTTGCACCTTGGCGAGGGTTTCGCGAACCACTTCCTTGGCCAGGCACGCACATTTACCGCATTGGCTGGCTACGCCGGTGGCCTGACGGACTTCGCGATAGCTGCAGCAACCTTCGTAGATCGCTTCGCGGATTTGTCCGTCGGTGACGCCAGTGCAGAGGCATACATACATAAGTTAGAACCGTCGCTGGTTGTGACTCAATTGAGACGGATCTTAATGTTAACGAGAATGATTGTCAAAGTGGTTTCTGAAAACCTTTTGCCAGAGCGACGCCTGGCTGACGAACGGTTTGTACCCCGGCCAGTGACGTGTCATGAAATGCTACAGCGATTTTTCAATACCGCCGAAAAACCGTTGAAGACAGCCCAAATTCGCGGTGTATGATGGTCGGCCCTTGCAAGCGGGTTCGTGTCACAGGGCTGTCGCCTGAGGGTGGCAGGCTGGCCCGGACCTTGTTTTCACGCTATTACATCAGGAGATATCCAATGAGCGTACTCGTAGGCAAACAAGCCCCAGACTTTACCGTTCCAGCCGTGCTCGGCAACGGCGAAATCGTCGACAGCTTCACCCTGTCCTCGGCCATCAAAGGCAAATACGGCCTGGTGTTCTTCTATCCGCTGGACTTCACCTTCGTCTGCCCGTCCGAACTGATCGCACTGGATCACCGCATGGACGACTTCAAGGCCCGCAACGTTGAAGTGGTTGCCGTTTCGATCGACTCGCACTTCACCCACAACGCCTGGCGCAACACCCCGATCAACAATGGCGGTATCGGCCAGGTGAAATACACCATGGCTGCCGACATGAAGCACGAAATCGCCAAGGCCTACGACGTTGAGTCCGAAGGTGGCGTGGCTTTCCGTGGCGCGTTCCTGATTGACGACAAAGGTGTTGTCCGTTCGCAGATCATCAACGACCTGCCGCTGGGCCGTAACATGGAAGAGCTGATCCGTCTGGTCGACGCGCTGCAATTCCACGAAGAGCACGGCGAAGTCTGCCCGGCCAACTGGAAAAAAAGGCGACAAGGGCATGAACGCATCGCCTGAAGGCGTGGCTGCTTACCTGAGCGAGAACGGCGACAAGCTGTAAGCGCACCCAGGCATAAAAAAACCGGCCCTCGATAGGGCCGGTTTTTTTATGGGTGTTTCTAGTTGGAGCACGGATCCCGTGGCGAGGGAGCTTGCTCCCGCTCGATTGCGCAGCAATCGCAAAAAAGGGCCGTTTCGCAGCCCAGCGGGAGCAAGCTCCCCTCGCCACAAGAGCCACAAGCTTGGATCTGGCGCCGATGTCAGTCGTCGAAATCCTGCCAGCCACCCATCTGTTTCCAGCGGTTGACGATGCCGCAGAACAGCTCGGCGGTCTTCTCGGTGTCATAGCGGGCCGAGTGGGCTTCGCGGCCATCGAAATCGATGTCGGCCGCCTGGCACGCCTTGGCCAGGACGGTCTGGCCGTATGCCAGGCCAGCCAGGGTCGCGGTGTCGAAGCTGGAGAACGGGTGGAACGGGTTGCGCTTCATGTCCAGGCGCGCGACAGCGGCGTTGAGGAAGCCCAGGTCGAAGCTGCTGTTGTGGCCGACCAGGATCGCTCGCTTGCAACCGTTGGCCTTCAGCGCCTTGCGCACGCCACGGAAGATGTCGGTCAGGGCCGTTTCTTCGCTGACCGCCATGCGCAGCGGGTGATCGAGCTTGATCCCGGTAAACTCCAGGGCCGCCGCTTCGATGTTGGCGCCTTCGAACGGTTCGACACGGAAGAAATAGGTGTGGTCAGGGAACACGAAGCCTTTTTCGTCCATGCCAATGGTGGTCGCGGCGATTTCCAGCAAGGCGTCGGTGGCGGAGTTGAAACCGCCGGTTTCTACATCGACGACGACCGGCAGATAACCCCGGAAGCGGGCTGCCATGGGATGACGGGCGCCGCCCGAACCACCATTGCCGTCCAGTTCGTCGTCGAAATGATCTTCACTCACGCGTTTTCCTCCAGCAGGCGCCAGCGCAGTTTTTCACCGGCGCGCAGCGGGATGACAGTCAGCTCGCCGAAAGGCAGGCTGGCGGGGGCGGTCCATTCGTCGCGGACCAGGGTAATACTGTCGGTGTTCACCGGCAGGCCATAGAAACGCGGGCCATGCAGGCTGGCGAAGCCTTCGAGTTTGTCCAGCGCATTGCGCTGTTCGAACGCCTCGGCATACATCTCGATGGCGGCATAGGCGGTGTAGCAGCCGGCGCAACCGCAGGCCGCTTCCTTGGCGTGACGGGCGTGGGGCGCCGAGTCGGTGCCGAGGAAAAACTTGGTGCTGCCGCTGGTGGCGGCGTCGAGCAAGGCTTCCTGGTGGGTATTGCGCTTGAGGATCGGCAGGCAATAGAAGTGCGGCCGGATCCCGCCCACCAGCATGTGGTTGCGGTTGTACAGCAGGTGATGGGCAGTAATGGTCGCGCCAACGTTGGCCGGAGCCTCGTTGACGAACTGCACGGCATCGCCGGTGGTGATGTGTTCGAACACCACCTTGAGGGTCGGGAAGCGCTCCACGACGCGGCGCATGTGCTCGTCGATGAAGATTTTCTCGCGGTCGAACACGTCGACGTCGCCCCGGGTGACTTCACCGTGGATCAACAACGGCATGCCGACTTCGGCCATGGCCTCCAGCGCCGGGAAGATCTTGTCGATGCTGGTGACGCCGGAATCGGAGTTGGTGGTCGCGCCGGCAGGGTACAGCTTGGCGGCGTGGACGAAGCCGCTGGCCTTGGCGTCGCGAATCTCTTCGGGCTGGGTGCGGTCGGTGAGGTACAGCACCATCAGCGGTTCGAAGCGGCTGCCAGCCGGGCGTGCGTCGAGGATGCGCTGGCGATAGCCGTCGGCCTCGGCGGCGTTGCGCACGGGCGGAACCAGGTTCGGCATGATGATTGCGCGCCCGAAGGTGCGCGCGACATCGGCGACGGTATGGGTCAACACAGCACCATCGCGAAGATGAATATGCCAGTCGTCGGGACGCAGCAGGGTCAGGCGGTCAGACATTGGGGGGCTTCCAGGCGGGTCAAACTCTGGGGAATGCTACCGGAAAAGACCGATTCAGGCACCCGCTATCAAGTTCTGCCGCAACTTACCGATAGCTCCTACAGGTGTGCCACGAATCCGTGCAGTGCCCCGGACAGGCGTCATGCCCCAGGCATGCGTCGATCTTTGTATAAAAGTCAGTGGAGCCTCCCGTGCGCCAGCGTTATCTAGCCTTGCTCAGTGTGTTTGCCAGCCTTCCCGCCATGGCGCTCACTTTCCAGACCCGTCTGGAGAGCATTGAGTGGACGGTCGAAGGCGACAAGTTCGAGTGCCGGCTGAGCCAGCCGATCACCGATTTCGGCAGCGGCGAGTTCGTGCGTCGGGCGGGCGAGCAGGCCACGTTCCGCCTCAAGACCTACAACCCGATGCTTGGCGGCGGTTCGGCAACCTTGCTGGCGGCCGCCGCGCCGTGGCAACCGGGGCGAGGCGATATCAACCTGGGTTCGGTCAGGATCGGCAGCGGCGATGTGCTGTTCAACAGCTCCCAGGTCCAGGCCGGCCGGTTGATCAGTGGCCTGATGGAAGGTCGCAGCCCCGTGGTGCGCCGCAACACCGAGGACGGACGGGTCTCGGAAGTGCGCCTGCTGCCGGTGCGTTTCAGCAAGGCTTTCAATGACTATCAAGGTTGCGTGGCGAAACTGTTGCCAAAGAATTTCGAGCAGGTGAAGCAGACCCAGATCGGCTTCCCCGGCGAAGAAGTCGAACTCGATGCCCATGCCAAGGCACAGTTGCAGGTGATGCTCGACTTCATCAAGGCTGATCCAAGCGTTAATCATGTAGAGCTTGACGGCCACTCCGACAACAGCGGCAATCGCCTGACCAACCGTGAGCTGTCGCGCCGCCGCGCCCTGGCAGTTCAGGATTTCTTCAAGGCCAATGGCTTCCAGGAATCGCAGATTACCCTGCGCTTCCACGGCGAGCGTTATCCCCTGGTACCCAATACCAACGCCGCCAACCGCGCCAAGAATCGTCGCGTGGTCGTGCGCCTGGAGCGTGTGGCGCCGACTGAAGTACCGGCCCCCCAGGCCCCGGCGGCGCAGCCGGCGGCTCCTGCGGCGCCCGCCAAGGTTCCGGCGCCGGTCGCCGCACCAGCCAAGGCGCCCGCTCCGGCGACTGCGCGCACGTCCTGATTCGATTTTGACCGTCGCGCTCTCGACATAATCTGTCGCTTCGTCGTCATAAGCTGTCGCGCCTCTGTAAATTATCCGCGCTGGACGTTAGACTTCCCGGCTTTCCGTACAACCCGTGGAGTGATGGCATGGCGGACGTAAACAAGGTCGTTCTGGCGTATTCCGGCGGCCTGGACACTTCGGTGATCCTCAAGTGGCTGCAGGACACTTATAACTGCGAAGTGGTGACCTTCACCGCTGACCTGGGACAGGGCGAGGAAGTCGAGCCTGCACGCGCCAAGGCCCAGGCCATGGGCGTCAAAGAGATCTACATCGATGACCTGCGCGAAGAGTTCGTCCGCGACTTCGTGTTCCCGATGTTCCGCGCCAATACCGTTTACGAAGGTGAGTACCTGCTGGGTACCTCCATCGCCCGTCCGTTGATCGCCAAGCGCCTGATCGAAATCGCCAACGAAACCGGCGCCGACGCCATTTCCCATGGCGCCACCGGCAAGGGCAACGACCAGGTGCGTTTCGAGCTGGGTGCCTATGCCCTCAAGCCTGGCGTTAAAGTCATTGCCCCATGGCGTGAGTGGGACTTGCTGTCCCGTGAAAAACTGATGGACTACGCCGAGAAGCACGCGATTCCGATCGAGCGCCACGGCAAGAAGAAATCCCCGTACTCGATGGACGCCAACCTGCTGCACATCTCCTATGAAGGCGGCGTGCTGGAAGACACCTGGACCGAGCACGAAGAAGACATGTGGCGCTGGACCGTCTCCCCGGAGAAGGCCCCCGATACCCCGCAGTACCTGGAGCTGACCTATCGCAACGGCGATATCGTCGCACTGGACGGCGTTGAGATGAGCCCGGCCACCGTGCTGGCGACCCTGAACCGCATCGGTGGCGAACACGGCATCGGTCGCCTGGACATCGTCGAGAACCGCTATGTGGGCATGAAGTCCCGTGGCTGCTACGAAACTCCCGGCGGCACCATCATGCTGCGCGCCCACCGGGCGATCGAATCGATCACCCTGGACCGCGAAGTGGCTCACCTCAAAGACGAGTTGATGCCCAAGTATGCCAGCCTGATCTACACCGGCTACTGGTGGAGCCCTGAGCGTCTGATGCTGCAACAGATGATCGACGCCTCCCAGACCAACGTGAACGGTGTCGTGCGCCTGAAGTTGTACAAGGGCAACGTGATCGTGACCGGGCGCAAGTCCGACGACTCGCTGTTCGATGCCAACATCGCGACCTTCGAAGAAGACGGCGGTGCCTACAACCAGGCCGACGCGGCCGGCTTCATCAAGCTCAACGCCCTGCGCATGCGCATCGCGGCGAACAAGGGTCGCAAGCTGTTCTGACCCTGGCGAGATGAAAAAGCGGCCTGCCATGAGCAGGCCGTTTTTTTTGCCCCTTTTTTGCGTGTGCGGGCTTTGCTGCTGCGCGGCCCTTGATCGTTCATTCATCCTGTCCGTGGGCTGCCGGGTCTGCGTTGCTGTAGATGACGTATACGACGATGCGGGTGTGCTTCAAATGTCTTGATCGACAGGTCTCGCTCAGGCGTTCCGATTGGCCGCATAGGAGACAAGGGGAGGCTGGTTCGCGCCTGCGTCGATGAAGGCGTTTTAGCAGCTCTTTGATTTTATCCGCCCGACGTAGCAGTCGTTTGTGCCGGCAGGGCGAGTCAACCATGGTCTTTAAAAAGTGCTTGTTCTTGCGAAAATCCGAGGGTGAATACAGGGAGCGATAATTGAAGTTGAGCGTTATGAAAAAAAGCAGCAATAGATAAAAAGGGAAGCTGATCAGGAACCAGAGGTAATACTCACGATCCTGGTCATCCAGGAATGGCAAGGAAATCGCCGCGGAAGTTTCGGACAAAGTTGCGAATATGGCGATGAGGGTCATAGGGTTGGTTATGGTCTTCGAAGGTTTGTTCATGGTTAATGCTCATGGAATATTTATGCTCGGTGAATAGGCTGGAAAGTGGTTATTAAGATATAGGCGCAATCGCAGCGGCTGCCGATGATGGATGTCGGATGCCAAGCTATTTTATATATGAATTTTTCTTCTTGAAGTGAGCGAGAGGCAGTTTTAACAGTAAATAATTCAGTTACTCTTTATGATTGAAAAGCTTTTTAATGGGCTGCCTGTCGGTGGGCGTAACGGTAAAAGAGCGAATTGTTCACAGGGTTACCGGATTGTTAAGAAAGGTCCATTCTTCTCTGTAGAAAAATTCACGACACATTTTTTCCTGGAGAATTTGTAGGATTTTTCTGTATAGCTTGTAGGTTCTGTCTCTCGGTGCGAGCGTTCAGGGGGGGGCGGCATGCCAAGGTAGAAATGACTAGGCTATTGTGCGTGCTCTAAAAATTCGAACAGCGAAGTTGGATTTGCCCATGAATAAAGTGCTGATCGTGGATGATCATCCCGTCATTCGTCTTGCTGTACGTTTGCTGATGGAGCGTCATGGTTATGAAGTCGTTGCCGAAACCGATAATGGCGTCGATGCGTTACAACTTGCTCGCGAACTTATGCCTGATATCGTCATTCTCGATATCGGTATTCCCAAGCTGGACGGATTGGAGGTCATTGCCCGTCTGGCGGCTATTCCTTCATCGATGAAGGTGCTGGTGCTGACTTCCCAGGCACCGGGACATTTTTCGATGCGCTGCATGCAGACGGGGGCGGCCGGGTATGTATGCAAGCAACAGGATCTTACTGAGTTACTGAGTGCAATCAAGGCAGTACTGTCCGGTTACAGTTACTTCCCCAACCAGGCCTTGCATACGGTACGGTCGAGTCTGGGCAATGCCAGTGAGTCGGATATGGTCGACCGATTATCGGGGCGGGAAATGATGGTCTTGCAACAACTGGCTCGCGGTAAGACCAACAAGGAGATCGCCGATGGAATGTTCTTGAGCAACAAGACCGTCAGTACCTACAAGACACGCTTATTGTTGAAGCTCAATGCCCGTTCCCTGGTCGACCTGATCGAACTGGCGCAGCGTAATGGGTTGGTGTGAGTTTTCGGGTCACGCGTACTCAGTAAAAAGCCTCCATCAGGGAGGCTTTTACGTGTCAGAGGTCAAAGTCGTAATCGGCCAGTTGCTTCTGCAGACGGCGCTCTTCCAGCAGGTTATCAATGGTGCGGCGCTTGCTCAGGTTGGTTTTCGCCACTTCCACGACCACAGGTTCAACGTCGTCGGCCTCAACGGCGATGAATTCGTCTTCTACATCCAGTTGTTCTTTGCCAGTACTCATGGGTTCGACTCCAGGCTAAGACTGCCATTGGCGCTCCTTATATCGATAAACCACGGGCGGGTAAAAAAGATTTTTTCAATCGGTTGATCGATAAAATCAATAGCGCCTCAATCGTCGGAGGTCTTGTGCTTGTATTCGCATAAGTCTTCGATTCGACAGCTGCCACAGCGGGGCTTGCGCGCCAGGCAGACGTAGCGTCCGTGAAGGATGAGCCAGTGATGGGAGTCCAGCAGGAATTCCTTGGGGACGAATTTCATCAATTTCTTCTCGACCTCCACCACGTTTTTGCCGGGGGCCAGCCCGGTGCGGTTGCTGACACGGAAAATGTGGGTGTCGACCGCCATGGTCAACTGCCGAAACGCGGTGTTGAGTACGACGTTGGCGGTTTTGCGGCCCACGCCCGGAAGGGCTTCCAGCGCTTCACGGGTCTGTGGGACCTCACTGGCGTGGCGCTCGATCAACAGGCGGCAGGTCTCGATTACGTTTTTGGCCTTGCTGTTGAATAGCCCGATGGTCTTGATGTACTCGGACAGTCCCTCGACGCCCAGGGCATAGATCGCCTCTGGCGTATTGGCCACCGGGAAAAGTTTGGCCGTGGCTTTGTTGACGCCGACGTCGGTGGACTGGGCCGAGAGGATGACCGCGATCAGCAACTCGAACGGCGAGGAATAGGCCAGTTCGGTCTTTGGTTCCGGGTTGTCCTCGTGAAAGCGACGAAATATTTCCAGGCGTTTTGCGGCGTTCATGGGCGCGGCGTTTCCTCGATAGTTGAAGGGGGAGTGTCAGCCGTCCAAGCCTGTCGGGCCGCCAACAGCAGCCCAAGCAGAATGAACCCGCCTGGGGCGAGCAAGGCCAGGGGAAGGCTGCTGCCGATCAGCCCACGCACGGCGCCCAGGCTGATCATCAAGAGACCGAACAGCCCAACCAGCCTCAGGCGCCCAAGCCAGCGAGACTCAACGAAGAATCCCTCATGCTCCAGCGCCACGCAGCTCAGGGCGATCCAGCCAACGTAAAGGCTCAACGGACGGTACAGTTCCAGCGCCCAGGCCTGGACGATAAAGCCCGTGCAGGTGGTCAGGGTCGCGGCCAGCACGATGGAGGCGAGCAGCCGTTGACGGGTTGTCAGGCGCTGCCGGACAAGCCCCATCGTCAAACCATGGCTGAAGAGAATCAAGGCCCAGGCCAGCCACAACCCCAGCGCGCCGACCAGCGAATGACTCGCGCCGATCAATGGGACGAGCAGCAGGCCGTGTGTCAGCCCCCATGGTTTATTCATTCGCCGCCACCCCCGTCAACTGAGCCTTGTGCTCGTCGAAGTAACGCAGCGCATCGTGCACAGCCTGCAGGACCGCCCGGGATGTCACTGTCGCGCCTGCCAGTTGATCAAATTGCCCCTGGTCCTTTTTCAAGGCCCAGCCGCTGTCTTCAGGCGCTTGACGTGATTTACCGGTGAAAGTCTGCAGCCAGGCGTTCGGCCAACCGGCAATCGCCGCGCCCAACCCGCGTGTTTCGGATTGGCGCAGGGTCTTGACGCCCAGCAACCGGCCCTGTGGATCGATGGCGATCAGCAATTCGATGCTGCCTTCATAGCCCTGCGCCTGGCTACGTAGCAGCACGGCGCTGGGCTGGCCGCTGCGGGTCGCCAGGTAGCCGCCCAGCAGCGTGCTGTGAGCCAAGGTCACCGAGGCTGGGACAATGGGGTGCGCCAACGGCTGGTTGTCATAGCGTTCAGTGGGCAGCACCTCGAGCAAGGCTCTGTTCGCCAACGCTTGCCGCTGGGCCTCGATGCGCCCGGCCGTGCCGAGGTGAGTGAGGTAAGTGGCACCAACGCCCAGGCCGATCACCAGGATCAGGATTGCCACGCCGCCGCGATTATTCATGTCAGTGGCCGCCGTTGTCGCGCTTCGGCAAACCGGTCCAGTGCCGGTACTCCGAGGTTCATCAGCAACACCGCGAACGCCACGCCGTCCGGGTAACCAGCCCAGGTACGGATCAGATAGACCAGCAACCCCATACCTGCGCCAAACAGCAGGCGAGCGAGAGGGGCCTTGGCCCCCGAGACCGGTTCGGTCGCGATAAAAAACGCGCCGAGCATGGTTGCGCCGGTGAACAGGTGAAACAGCGGCGAGCCATGGGAGTCGGAACCCGAACCGTTCCAGCACAACAGGCTGACGATGGACAGGATCGCCAGCATGCCCACCGGGGCATGCCAACTGAACACCCGCTGTTGCAGCAGAAACAGACCGCCCGCCAGGAAGGCCAGGTTGATCCATTCGACACCACTGCCACCGAAACGCCCGAAGGCCGGATCGTTGGCGAACAGTTCATCGATGGTCAGGCTCGTGTTGGTCCGCAGGCTGTCCAGCGCGGTTGCTCCGGCCCAGGCATCGGGCGTCGGGTGAGTGCCGAATACCTGCTGCAAGCCTTCAAGCAGGCCCATGGCATGGAGCGCCGGCCATTGGCTCATATGGGAGGGAAACGCCACCAGCACCAAGGCGTACCCAAGCATCGCCGGGTTGAACGGGTTGCTGCCGACGCCGCCCCACAGGTGCTTGCCGAACAGCAAGGCGCAGGCGGCCGCAGTCACGGTCAGCCACCAGGGGCAATAGGCCGGCAAGGCCAGGGCCAGCAGTGTGGCGCTAACCAGCGCGCTGCCATCGTTCAGCTCAGGTTTGAAGGGTCTGCCCCGTAAACGCAGTACCAACGCTTCGACTGCCAGCGCAGTGAGACCGGACAACAGCAGGTTGAGCAGCACGCCCCAGCCATGGAACCACAGCAATGCCAGCAGGCCGGGCAGTGTCGCCAGCAACACACGCGTCATCGCTTGGCGCAGCCGTTCATCCACGGGCTCAGGAAGCGGCATGGGCGTCCACCTGGCGTTCGGCATCCTTCACCGCTTGTTCCAATGCCCGCAGTTGTTCATCCGATACCGTAGCCGCCCGGGCCTTGCTGAGTTCGGCGCGGCGCATCGCCAGTTGGATCTTGGCTCGCTTCAGCTCGGCGCTGTTCGCCGGTGCAGGAGCTGGAGCGGTCGAGGGGGTGGCGTTTTCCAGTTGGCTCAGGGCCTGCTCGGCTGCTTCGAACTGGCGTTGCAGCACGATCAGTTGCGACTGTTGCTCGAAGGTTGGCGGATGGCCGAACGCTTTCAAGGATTTGTTCAATTGCGCCCGGCTCATGGCCAGGTCGACCTTGGCTTTTTTCAAGGCAGCATCGGCGGTGGCGGCTTTTTGCGCGCGCACGCGCTCCAGTGCGGCTTGTACGGGGTCGAGTGCCTGGCCCTGTTCCTGGGGTTGAGTCTGGGCTGCGCGTTGGTTGCGAGCCAGGCGTTCGGCCTGGCGCTGTTCTTCTTCGCGGCGTAGGCGCGTATTGCGCTGTTCGAAGCGGCGCCGGGCGTGGTTGCGCTTGGCGGTTCGCGCCTGTTGCTCTGCGGCGCTGAAGGCCAGGCCGCCGACGATCGGCAGGGTCGCCGTCGGCAGAGGACGCATTTCAATGCAATCGACCGGACAGGGCGCCACGCAAAGATCGCAGCCGGTGCATTCGTCGATGAGGACGGTGTGCATCAGCTTCGCCGCGCCGACAATCGCGTCCACCGGGCAGGCCTGGATGCACTTGGTACAACCGATGCATTCGGCTTCGCGGATAAAGGCAATCTGCGCCGGGGCACTGCCGCGGCTGGTGTCCAGTTCCAATACTGGCACTTTCATCAGCTCGGCCAGGGCGGCGATGGTTTCGCGTCCACCGGGCGGGCATTTGTTGATCGGCTCACCCTGGGCGATGCCTTCGGCGTAGGGCTTGCACCCGGGATGGCCGCACTTGCCGCACTGAGTCTGCGGCAGCAAGGCGTCGATACGTTGAATCAGGCTCATGTTTTGACCAGCCCGCGCAATCCGAGAAAGGCCACCGCCATCAGTCCGGCACTGATCAACTGAATCGGCAGGCCCCGAAAGGGCAGGGGAATATCGTTATTGAAGACGCGTTGGCGCAAATCATCGAACAGGCTCAGCACCAGCCAGAATCCCAGCCCGGCGCCCAGGCTCGTGGCGATGGCATGGCCCAGGCCCCGATCATCCTGGCTGTTGAGTAGCGTGAGGCCGAGGATACCGGCATTTGCGAGCAACAGCGGCCACAGCCCCTCGAACGGCAATGCCGGCAGCCAGCGCGCCAGCCAGTGCAGCAATGGGCCGATCAACAGCACGCTCAAGGACAACCAGGCAAACAGGCGCAGCGATGTCAGGTTTGCCGGGACCAGCAGCCAGTGGTCCAGCAGATAGCCCAAGGCGCCAACCATCAGCATCAGGAACGCCGTCGCCAGGCCCAAGGCGTGCACCTGCTTTCGACCATTGGCCGCCAGCAGCGGATCGACGCCCAGCGGCCAATGCAACACGAGGTTGTTGATCAGGGCAGCGCTGAACAGCGTGAGGACGATTTCGGTCATGGGCGTGTTGGCAACAAAGGGCCTGTTACAAGATTAGGCATTATCCGGCACGCCGGGAGGGCGGGCCAGATATGAAAATCCCACAGCCGCCTGCGAAGCGACTGTGGGATCGGTGCAACAAGCGGTCGCGTTACTTGATCCGCTGGCCCGGCTTGGCGCCGCTGTCGGGGCTCAACAGGTAGATTTCCTCACCACCGGGGCCTGCCGCCATCACCATGCCTTCGGAGATACCGAAGCGCATTTTGCGTGGCTTGAGGTTGGCGATCATCATCGTCAAGCGGCCTTCAAGCTTGGCGGGGTCCGGGTAGGCACTTTTGATGCCGGAGAACACGTTGCGTTGCTCATCGCCAATGTCCAGGGTCAGGCGCAACAGCTTGTCGGCGCCTTCGACGGCCTCGGCCTTGACGATCAGCGCCACGCGCAGGTCAACGGCGGCGAAGGCGTCGAAGTCGATTTCCGGCGACAGCGGGTCCTTGGCCAGTTCGCCGTTCCCGGCCGGCGCGCCGGTATCGGTCTGGCTGGCGGCCAGGTCTTCCTTGGAGGCGTCGGTCATGGCTTGCACCTTGGTGGCGTCGATGCGAGTCATCAACGGCTTGAACTCGTTCAGCTGATGGTTGCTCAGCAGCGTCTGGTGATCGTTCCAGGTCAGCGGCGCGACGTTGAGGAACGCCTCGGCATCGGCGGCCAGCAGCGGCAGCACCGGCTTGAGGAAAATCACCAGCTGGCGGAACAGGTTGATGCCCAGGGCGCAGATCGCCTGGACTTCGTCCTGCTTGCCTTCCTGCTTGGCCAGCGACCAGGGCGCCTTGTCGGCGATCCAGGCATTGGCGCGATCGGCCAGGGCCATGATTTCGCGCATGGCGCGGGCAAAGTCGCGGCTCTCATAGGCTTCGGCGATGCTTGGCGCGGCGGCGAGGAAGGCGTCGGTCAACTCCGGCGCGGCATTGCCCGCAACCAGGACACCGGCGTTGCCTTTGTGGATAAAACCGGCGCAACGGCTGGCAATGTTGACTACCTTGCCTACCAGGTCGGAGTTGACCTTCTGCACGAAGTCTTCGAGGTTCAGGTCCAGGTCATCGACGCCACGGCCGAGCTTGGCCGCGTAGTAGTAGCGCAGGTATTCCGGCGACAGGTGGTCCAGGTAGGTCCGGGCCTTGATGAAGGTGCCGCGGGACTTGGACATTTTCTGGCCGTTGACGGTCAGGTAGCCGTGGACATTGATGCCGGTCGGTTTACGGAAGCCCGCGCCTTCGAGCATGGCGGGCCAGAACAGCGCATGGAAGTTGACGATGTCCTTGCCGATGAAGTGGTACAGCTCTGCGGTGGAGTCCTTGCCCCAGAACGCATCGAAGTCCAGCTCCGGCGTGCGGTTGCAGAGGTTCTTGAAACTCGCCATGTAGCCGATCGGTGCGTCCAGCCACACGTAGAAATACTTGCCGGGCTCGTCGGGGATCTCGAAACCGAAGTACGGCGCATCGCGGGAGATGTCCCACTGTTGCAGGCCGGCGTCGAGCCATTCGGCGATCTTGTTGGCCACGGCGTCCTGCAGGGTGCCGCTGCGGGTCCAGGCTTGCAGCATCTGCTGGAAGTCCGGCAGCTTGAAGAAGAAATGCTGGGAGTCCTTGAGCACCGGTGTGGCCCCGGAAATCGCCGATTTCGGGTCCTTCAGGTCGGTCGGTGCGTAGGTGGCGCCACATTTTTCGCAGTTGTCGCCGTACTGGTCCTCGGTGCCGCATTTCGGGCAGGTGCCCTTGATGAAGCGGTCGGCCAGGAACATTTTCTTTTCCGGGTCGAAATACTGGGTGATCGAACGGGTGGCAATGTGCCCGGCGTCACGCAGCTTCAGGTAGATCTGGCTCGACAGCTCGCGGTTTTCTTCGGCGTGGGTGGAGTGGAAGTTGTCGAAATCCACCAGGAACTCGGCAAAGTCGGCGCTGTGTTCAGCCTGGACGTTGGCGATCAGTTGTTCCGGGGTGATGCCTTCCTTTTCCGCGCGCAGCATGATGGCCGAACCGTGGGCGTCGTCGGCGCAGACATAAATGCATTGGTTGCCGCGATGCTTCTGGAAGCGCACCCACATATCGGTCTGGATGTATTCCAGCATATGGCCGAGGTGAATCGAACCATTGGCATAGGGCAGGGCGCTGGTGACGAGGATCTTGCGTGGCTCGGACATGGGGCTCGGCTACTTGATGAAACGGAGGTCGGCCACTATAAAGCGCCGGGAAATATATTTCACCCCACTGGCCTGTTTCCGGATGCGTTGTTGGGAGCGGTATAGACACAACCTGTGGCGAGGGGGATTTATCCCCGCTGGACTGCGCAGCAGTCCCAAAACATTCGAACCTGACCAGTCTGATTCACCGAAGCGCCAGGTTTTGGGGGCGCTTCGCAACCCAGCGGGGATAAATCCCCTCGCCACAAAAGGTGTTCGCACCGCGGTAATCGGGTCGCCACAACAGCATGCGCGGCGTAGGATAGCGGCCTGTTTTCAAGTCTTGCTATCGGAGTTGCCCATGAGCGCCGTCAATCGCGCAGCGGTGGAAGCCGTCCTTCGCCAGTACACCGACCCCCTACCTGAATCAGGACCCGGTCAGCGCCGGATGCGTGCGCACCATCGACATTCAGGGCGATCGCGTCAGCGTCCAGCTGGAAATCGGCTACGCCGCCGATCTGTTCAAGAGCGGTTGGGCGCAAATGCTGCAAATGGCGATCGAGTCCCTGGACGGTGTAGCCAGCTCCAAAGTCGACATCACCAGCGTGATCGCTGCTCACAAGGCCCAGGCGCAGGTACCGGGGCTGGCGAACGTCAAGAATGTCATCGCCGTGGCCTCGGGCAAGGGCGGCGTGGGCAAGTCCACCACCGCCGCCAACCTGGCCCTGGCCCTGGCCCGTGAAGGGGCCAAGGTCGGGATTCTCGACGCGGACATCTACGGCCCGAGCCAGGGCATCATGTTCGGCGTGGCCGAGGGCACCCGGCCCCAGGTCAAGGACCAGAAGTGGTTCGTGCCGATCCAGTCCCATGGCGTGGAAGTCATGTCCATGGCCTTCCTGACCGACGACAACACGCCGATGGTCTGGCGCGGGCCGATGGTTTCCGGTGCCCTGCTGCAACTGGTGACGCAAACCGCCTGGGGTGACCTGGATTACCTGGTGATCGACATGCCGCCAGGAACTGGCGATATCCAGCTGACGCTGGCGCAGAAAGTCCCGGTGGCCGGGGCGGTGATCGTCACCACCCCTCAAGACCTGGCCCTGCTGGACGCGCGCAAGGGCGTGGAAATGTTCCGCAAAGTGAACATCCCGGTGCTGGGCGTGGTGGAAAACATGGCCGTGCACATCTGCTCGAACTGCGGGCATGCCGAGCATCTGTTCGGCGAAGGTGGCGGGGAAAAACTGGCGAGCCAGTACGGCGTCGAACTGCTGGCCTCGCTGCCGTTGTCGATGCTGATCCGCGAACAGGCCGACGGCGGCAAGCCCACGGTCATCGCCGAGCCGGACAGCCAGATCGCCATGGTCTATCAGGAGCTGGCCCGCCATGTGGGCGCGCGGATCGTGTTGCAAGAGGCCGCATCACCGGCGATGCCGAACATCACTGTCAGCGACGATTGATGCTGCACAGCAATTTGAGCAGCTAACCAGGCTGCTCCTTTGAAATGCAATCCCTTGTGGGAGCGAGCCTGCTCGCGATAGCGGTATATCAGCCACATCAAGGCTGACTGACCTGACGCGATCGCGAGCAGGCTCGCTCCCACCACATTGTCCCACATTGATTGTGTGCAGGTTCTTAGATCCGCAACCCGCCATCCATCTCCAGGATCCGACCGGTGTAATAGTCGTTCTCGAAGATGTACGCCGCCGAATGAGCAATCTCCTCGGGCTTGCCCATGCGCTTGAGCGGAATCCCCGAGGTCATTTTTTTCCAGGGCTTCGGGCTTCATGCCCAGGGTCATCTCGGTTTCAATGAAGCCCGGTGCGATACCGGCGACACGGATGCCGTAGCGTGCCAGCTCCTTGGCCCAGGTCACGGTGGCGGCGGCCACGCCGGCCTTGGCGGCCGAGTAGTTGGTCTGGCCGACATTGCCGGCGCGGGAAATCGACGAGATATTGATGATGGCGCCACTGTTTTTCAGCTCGACCATTTTCGCCGCCACTTCACGGGTGCACAGGAATACACCGGTCAGGTTGACGTCGATCACGGCCTGCCACTGGGCCAGGCTCATCTTGGTCATTTCGCCGTCCTTGACCTTGAGCAGCAGGCCGTCGCGCAGGATCCCGGCGTTGTTGATCAGGCCGTGGATCGCGCCGAAATCCTCGGCCACCCGAGCAACCATGTCGGTCACTTGTTCTTCATTGGCGACGTTGCACAGGTAGGCACGCGCCTCGACACCCTTGGCTGTGCAGGCGGCAACGGCCTGGTCGAGTTTTTCCTGGTTGAGGTCCACCAAGGCGAGTTTCGCGCCTTTCCCCGCCAGATACTCGGCCATGGAGCGGCCCAAACCCTGGCAACCGCCGGTGATAATGATTACTTTGTCGGTGAGTTGCATTCTCATGTCCAGATGGCGCAGCGGTGAAGGGGACCTTTTGGGAGGCCTCTCGATTTGCGACGGTGTAGCCCGGCTGCACACGAGAACTGTCCCATAGGCGTACCGGAACATTACTCCAGTCGCCTGACCGTTTTCTAGACGGATTTCATAAAAGGAGTCATAAATTGAGCGTTGAAGCTGCCAAGAATGCCCGGGAACTGCTGCTCAAGGAATACCGTGGAGTGCTCGCCACTCATTCCAAATCCATGCCCGGCTTTCCGTTCGGTTCCGTCGTGCCCTATTGCCTGGACGAACAAGGCCGGCCCCTGATCCTGATCAGCCGCATCGCCCAGCACACGCACAATCTGCAAAAAGACCCCAAGTGTTCGATGCTGGTAGGCGAGCGCGGTGCCGAGGATGTGCAGGCCGTGGGGCGCCTGACCTATCTGGCCGAGGCCCGGAAACTCGAAGACGGCGCCGCCATCGAGGCTGCCGCCGAGCGTTACTACCGCTATTTCCCTGACTCGCAGAACTACCACAAGGCCCATGATTTCGATTTCTGGGTGCTCGACCCGGTGCGCCATCGCTACATCGGCGGCTTTGGTGCCATCCACTGGATCGACCAGCTCACCCTGGCCAATCCCTTCGCCGGCAAAGCCGAAGCCAGCATGATCGAGCACATGAACGCCGATCACGCCAAGGCCATTGCTCATTACGTGGAGTTGGCCGGCCTGCCGAAAAGCGAACCGGCGCAATTGGTAGGCATCGACAGCGAAGGCATGCACCTGCGTATCGGCCAGGGCCTGCATTGGCTGGCGTTTGCGACGCCTTGCAACACGCCGACACAAGTGCGCGAAGCCTTGGTTTATCTGGCTCACGCCGAGCAATGGCCGAAAAATGCGCAAGTCGACGCTTGAATTCACGAAAGAACGACGTCATTTAGGTTTTCATAGCAAGGCATTCTTGCGTTGAGGAACCATTTGATGCGCCCTTTTTTGTTGCTCTTTCTGCTGTTCCCGGTGTTGGAGCTGTTCGTATTCGTCAAGGTCAGCGGTGCGATCGGGTTTTTCCCGGCGCTGCTGCTGGTCATTCTCGGCTCGATGCTCGGCGTGTTCGTGCTGCGCATTGCCGGCCTCGCCACAGCGTTGCGGGCTCGTGAAAGCCTGAACCGTGGCGAGCTGCCAGCCCAGACCATGCTCGAAGGCCTGATGCTGGCCTTGGGTGGCGGCCTGTTGATCCTGCCAG
The DNA here is from genome assembly GCF_013347965.1 of Pseudomonas bijieensis. Taxonomy (NCBI): domain Bacteria; kingdom Pseudomonadati; phylum Pseudomonadota; class Gammaproteobacteria; order Pseudomonadales; family Pseudomonadaceae; genus Pseudomonas; species Pseudomonas bijieensis. The sequence continues at coordinate 5,697,916 of NZ_CP048810.1, forward strand.
GCTTTATCAGCGACGTAGTGGGCCTGGTCATGCTGTTGCCATTCACCCGTCGGATGCTGGCCAATAAAATGCGTCAGCGCGCCGAAGAGCAGGCGATGCGTCAGCGGGCCTTTGCCGATGACCTGCAACCCCGTGGTGGTCCGGCCCCGCGCCAGCCTGTAGGGCGCGAGCCCAATGTGATCGAAGGCGAGTTCGAACACCGGGATTCCAAGTAAAACCCTCGATACGGCGCCTTCGGGCGCCGTGTTCGTTTTGGCTGCGCGAAGTAAAAAAATTTCTCCCCCCGCCCTTGTAATCCACTTGTACGCCCTTATGTAACGGTCACCGCAAGGTTTCCGGTGGTGACACCGGACAGACTTCCGCGGTTCGACTGACGAACCGCACCCGGCTCTGCCGGCTTTGTTAAACCCGCCGGGACTACACCGGCCGATGAAAACCACAATTAGGAGAGATCGACAATGAAGCTTCGTCCTCTGCATGACCGCGTCGTCGTCCGTCGCAGCGAAGAAGAAAAGAAAACCGCTGGCGGTATCGTCCTGCCAGGTTCGGCTGCTGAAAAGCCAAACCAGGGTGAAGTCCTCGCTGTAGGCCCAGGCAAAGCACTGGAAAACGGTGAAGTACGTGCGCTGTCCGTGAAAGTGGGTGACAAGGTTGTTTTCGGCCCTTACTCCGGTAGCAACACTGTGAAAGTTGATGGCGAAGACCTGCTGGTTATCGGCGAGAGCGAAATCCTCGCTGTTATCGAAGGCTGATTCCCCGCTCATTTTTCCGCGACTACAAAGTATTTAAGGAATATCGATCATGGCTGCTAAAGAAGTTAAATTCGGCGATTCCGCCCGCAAGAAAATGCTCGCCGGTGTCAACGTCCTGGCTGACGCAGTAAAAGCGACCCTGGGCCCGAAAGGCCGTAACGTGATCATCGAGAAGAGCTTCGGCGCTCCGACCATCACCAAGGACGGCGTTTCCGTAGCCAAGGAAATCGAGCTCAAGGACCGCTTCGAAAACATGGGCGCGCAACTGGTCAAGGACGTTGCCTCCCGTGCCAACGACGACGCCGGTGACGGCACCACCACCGCTACCGTCCTGGCTCAATCGATCGTCAACGAAGGCCTGAAAGCCGTCGCTGCCGGCATGAACCCGATGGACCTCAAGCGCGGCATCGACAAGGCGACCATCGCCATCGTCAAGGAACTCAAAGGCCTGTCCAAGCCGTGCGCTGACACCAAGGCAATCGCTCAGGTCGGCACCATCTCCGCCAACTCCGACAGCTCCATCGGCGACATCATTGCCGAAGCCATGGAAAAAGTCGGTAAAGAAGGCGTGATCACCGTTGAAGAAGGCTCGGGCCTGGAAAACGAACTGTCGGTTGTAGAAGGCATGCAGTTCGACCGTGGCTACCTGTCCCCGTACTTCGTCAACAAGCCGGACACCATGACCGCCGAGCTCGACGGCCCGCTGATCCTGCTGGTCGACAAGAAGATCTCCAACATCCGCGAAATGCTGCCAGTGCTGGAAGCCGTTGCCAAAGCCGGCCGCCCACTGCTGATCGTGGCCGAAGACGTCGAAGGCGAAGCCTTGGCGACTCTGGTTGTGAACAACATGCGTGGCATCGTTAAAGTCGCAGCCGTCAAGGCTCCTGGCTTCGGCGATCGTCGCAAGGCCATGCTGCAGGACATCGCCGTACTGACCGGCGGTACCGTTATCTCCGAAGAGATCGGCCTGAGCCTGGAAAGCACCACCCTGGAGCACCTGGGTAACGCCAAGCGCGTGATCCTGTCCAAGGAAAACACCACCGTGATCGACGGTGCCGGCGTCGAGGCTGACATCCAGGCTCGCGTTACCCAGATCCGCGCCCAAGTGGCCGAAACTTCGTCCGACTACGACCGTGAAAAACTGCAAGAGCGCCTGGCCAAGCTGTCCGGCGGCGTTGCAGTGATCAAGGTTGGCGCCGGTTCCGAAGTTGAAATGAAAGAGAAGAAAGCCCGCGTTGAAGACGCCCTGCACGCTACTCGCGCAGCCGTTGAAGAAGGCGTGGTACCTGGCGGCGGCGTGGCACTGGTTCGTGCCCTGCAAGCCATCAGCGAACTCAAGGGCGACAACGATGACCAGAACGTGGGCATCCAGTTGCTGCGTCGCGCTGTAGAAGCTCCACTGCGCCAGATCGTTGCCAACTCCGGCGACGAGCCAAGCGTTGTGGTCGACAAGGTCAAGCAGGGTTCGGGTAACTACGGTTACAACGCTGCCACCGGCGAATACGGCGACATGATCGAAATGGGTATCCTGGACCCAGCCAAAGTGACTCGTTCGGCTCTGCAAGCGGCTTCGTCGATTGCCAGCCTGATGATCACCACCGAGGCGATGATCGCTGAAATCAAGGAAGACGCTCCAGCTGGCGGCGGCATGCCAGACATGGGCGGCATGGGTGGCATGGGCGGCATGATGTAAGCCAGCCTTACCCCTGTAGCGAAAAGCCCCGCCTGCGAAAGCAAGCGGGGTTTTTTATTGGTGCGCCAGGCATGGCGCGTTGCGCGAAGCGCAACCAGTTTGGCTATGGTGGCCACGCTGGTGACTTGGAGGTGAAAGTCCTCTACACACCCGGCAAGGGGAAGTGTTAGCCAGAGGCAAGGGTGTCGCGGGTGACCGCGAATCTGAAGGAAGCCCGAGGCAAAATGCTGGCCTGACGAACAGGAAGCGGATAGAGGCGGCGCAGCGGGTAAGAAGGCCAATATCTTCAAAGCCCAATACTTGCACGGAACGCTGTGACGTAGATCCGACAGGCATAAGCAGGAAGGTCGCGCGAATTACCCTGGGAGATCTGCACGTTTGCCACTGTGCTACCGGGCGTCGAGAGGCGACGGGATGAGCGTGCAGAAGTCAGCCGAGGCCGTAGTAAGTGACGAGTAACCCAGTCACCAAGGGCCGAACAGGTTATGCCGCCAGTAGGCGTCAGAGTCTCGTCGAATGTCGAAAAAGCAGAAATCTCTCCACAAGAGGGCTGTAACCCCAAGTCCCGGACGGAATCCGGGGTTTGTGGCTGGCAGTGCGCAGACATCGGCGGCGTCTGTGGTGTGGACGAACGCGGAGCTGGACACGCTGATGGAACGGGTGCTCGCACCCGCCAACCTCAGACGTGCGTATCAACGCGTGGTCAGTAACAAGGGCGCGCCGGGTGCCGATGGCATGACGGTCGCCGAATTGGCAGGCTACGTGAAACAGTATTGGCCGATCCTCAAAGCCCGACTGCTGGCCGGTGAGTACCAGCCGCAAGGTGTGCGCGCCGTTGACATCCCCAAACCCAAAGGTGGAACTCGGCAGTTGAGTATTCCCAACGTCGTGGATCGTCTGATCCAACAAGCCTTGCTGCAACAGCTCACGCCGATTTTCGACCCCCTGTTTTCGGACTACAGCTACGGTTTTCGTCCGGGCAGAAGCGCTCATCAAGCCATCGAAACAGCCCGTGCCCACGTGGCGGCGGGTCAGCGTTGGTGCGTGGAACTTGATCTTGAGAAGTTCTTTGATCGTGTTAACCACGACGTTCTGATGGCCCATATAGAGCGCCAAGTCGAAGACAAGCGAGTGCTCAGGCTAATCCGCCGTTACCTCGAAGCCGGGATCATGTCGGGTGGCATCGCCAGCCGACGGCAGGAAGGGACTCCGCAAGGCGGCCCGCTCTCGCCGTTGCTGTCGAACATCCTGCTTAATGAACTCGACCGCGAGCTGGAACGGCGGGGCCATCGCTTCGTGCGCTATGCAGACGATGCGAACATTTATGTACGCAGTCATCGTGCAGGCGAACGGGTCATGACCAGTGTTGAGCGTTTCCTGAATCAGCGTCTTAAACTGACGGTGAACCGGGAAAAGAGCCGTGGCACGGCCTTGGACCTGTGATTACTTGGGCTATGGGATGAGCTGGCACAAACAGCCGAAGCTGAAAGTGGCAACGATGAGTCTGGGTCGCTTGCGCGACCGACTCAGAGAGCTGCTGCGCGGAGTACGGGGTCACAAGATGGCGAACGTCATCGAGCGGATAAACCCCGTAGTGCGAGGTTGGGCTGGCTACTTCAAGCTCAGTCAGAGCAAACGACCACTTGAGGAGTTGGATGGTTGGGTGAGACGCAAACTTCGTTGTGTCATCTGGCGGCAATGGAAGCAGCCCTCTACGAGGGCGCGCAACCTGATGCGCCTGGGGCTCGACGAAGGACGCGCCTGTAAATCAGCGTTCAATGGCCGAGGCCCGTGGTGGAACTCCGGAGCGCCACATGTGAATCAGGCGCTACCGAAGAAGCTGTGGAATCGACTCGGACTGGTCTCGATACTGGATACGATAAACTGGCTTAACCGCATAGCCTGAACCGCCGTATACGGAACCGTATGTACGGTGGTGTGAGAGGACGGCGGATGTAAATCCGTCTCCTACTCGATCCTTGGATTTATCTCAGGCTTGAAGTTGCACCCATCTGTCTCTGTGGGAGCAAAGCTTGCTCGCGATCGCAGTGGGTCAGCTTGCCAGGATGCTGACGCTGCCCTCGCAATCGCGAGCAAGCTTTGCTCCCACAGGGTTTGTCCGGGGGCTTTCAGGCATTGACCGGATGAGTGACGGCCACACGCTCAGATGTAGAGGCCGGTCGGTACAGGATGTAGTAGTAACACCCCAGGCAAATCAGCCAACAGAACACCGCAGTCCACACGTTGTGGGAAAAGAAATGCGCCCCTTGCATCATCCGACCCAGGGAAAACACCGTTCCCAGCGTGAAGGCGAGTACCAGGGCCCGGCGGGCCAGGCGCGGGCGGCGGTCGCGCAGCACGAAAAACAGCGCAAACAAGGTGAACCCGGTGGCGGCATGACCGCCGGGCCAGCATCGGCCGGGTTTGTCCGTGGCCGGGCGTGGGCTTAGCAGCTCACTGTAGGTTTCCTTGCCTCCGAACTCCTTCAAACTCCAGGGGCATTGCACCGCCGTCACCGCTTTCATCGGTGTGACGAAGGACGTCGCCAGGGCCAGGGACAGCACCAGGCAACCCAGTTCGCGTTTGAATGGCTTGAGCCGAGCGATGAAAAACGTACCGATGAACCCGAGGATCGCCACCATGGAGAATGCGATAACCACCTCTTTGGCTCGGTCGTGCAGGATGTCCTCCAGAAAATAACTGTGCCGACCGATAAATCCACCCGCCATCGGGTCGTAAAACAGTTTGGCCAGGTCCATGTCCAACGTGGTCAGTTCCAGCAACACCAGAATCGCTGCGACAACGGCTGGCAGGCCCAGGGCAATCCAGAAATTCAGGGGCCTGGAAGCGGGGCGGATGGCGGTGGAGACCATGGCAGTACCTTTGATGGGAGTTTTCGTAAGCAGCGCGTTGCGCAGTCTGGCCCGCGTGGCGTCGGGACGGTGTGAATGTTGGGTGAAAAACTCGTCAATGCCCACACAATGCTGCCGTGGGCTCACTCGATCTTTGTGGGAGCGGACTTACTCGCTAGCGCCACCTATACAACTCTAGCCGTGAGCCAGACTTGGCCGTAAGCTGCGCGGGCCAAGATGGCCGTTAACTGTGTACGCAGAGGTGCCCATGCGAATTCTACTGGTCGAAGACAACCGCGATATTCTCGCAAACCTGGCCGATTACCTGGGGCTCAAGGGTTATACCGTCGATTGTGCCCAGGACGGTCTGTCGGGCTTGCACCTGGCCGCTACCGAACACTACGACCTGATCGTGCTCGACATCATGCTGCCGGGCATCGACGGCTACACCTTGTGCAAGCGCCTGCGCGAAGACGCCCGGCGCGACACCCCGGTGATCATGCTCACCGCCCGGGATCAGTTGGACGATCGTTTGCAGGGCTTCAAGTCCGGGGCCGATGACTACCTGATCAAACCGTTTGCCCTGTCAGAGCTGGCCGCGCGGATCGAAGCCGTCATGCGTAGAGCCCAAGGCGGTGGCCGCCGTGCCTTGCAGGTTGGCGACCTGAGCTACGACCTTGACACCCTGGAAGTGACCCGCGAAGGCAAGCTGCTCAAGCTCAACCCCGTAGGCCTCAAGCTGCTGGCGGTACTGATGCAGAAAAGCCCCCACGTGCTGCGCCGCGAAATCCTCGAAGAAGCCTTGTGGGGCGATGACTGCCCGGACAGCGACAGCCTGCGCAGCCACGTCCATCAACTGCGCCAGGTGATCGACAAACCGTTCGACAAACCGCTGTTGCACACCGTACACGGCGTCGGCTATCGCTTGGCCGAGGGCCGCGATGGAGTTTAAGCAAAGCCTTGCCCAACGGATCATCATCGCCTTTGCGCTGATGAGCGCGTTGGTGGCTGGCGCTTTCGCCATGGGCATCGTGGCGACAGTCCATCTGGTCGAAGAGAAACTGATTTCTGCCGGGCTTGGCGGCGATCTGCAACGCTTGCTGTTGATGGACAGTGTCTCGGACTGGAACCATCGGCCGGAACCGGACCAACTGTTTTATTTCAGCGGCGGCCCAGGTGATTTCGAGCTGCCCAAGGACCTGCGCCATCTGGAGCGTGGTTTCCACGAGGTGTTTCGCGAACAGTTGTCGTATCACGCCATGGTCGAGATCGTGGACGGTCGGCACTACGTGTTGCTGCAAGACCAGAGCGACTTCGAAGAGCGCGAACGGGTGTTGTTCGCCGTGGTGCTGGTGGGCTTTGTGCTCAGCCTGGCACTAGCGGTATTTCTGGGCTGGGTCCTGGCACGCCGGGTGATGGCGCCGGTGGTTCGCCTGGCCCGGCAAGTGCGTCATCGCGATCAGCTCCTCGGCCTCGCTCCGCCGCTGGCCCCGGATTATGCCGCCGATGAAGTGGGTGAACTGGCCGTGGCGTTCGACGCAACCCTGGGGCGCTTGCGCCAGGCCCTGACTCGCGAACGATTGTTTACCAGCGATGTGAGCCACGAATTGCGCACACCGCTGATGGTCCTGGCGACCTCCTGTGAGTTGCTGCTGGAAAACCCGGCACTGGACCAGCGCGGTCGGACCCAGGTCGAGCGTATCAACAGGGCCAGTGAAGAGATGCGCGAACTGGTGCAGACCTTCCTGATGCTCGCCAGGGCCCAGCGCGAAGACGGCGGGTCGCCTCGGCTGACCCTGGGGCAGGTGGCCGAGAACCTCCTTGGAGTATGGCGCGGGCCCATCGAGTCCAAAGGCCTGACGCTGATTTTCGAGCCCGGGCAAACCGCCGATACCCTGTACAACGCCACGTTCCTGACTGCCGTGATGGGCAATTTGCTACGCAACGCCCTGCACTACACCGATCAGGGGTTCATTCGCCTTTCGCTGAGCGCTACCGGGTTTGTGGTCGAGGACAGCGGTGTGGGCATCCCGGAGGAGAAGCGCGAGGCGATGTTCGAGCCGTTCGTGCGTGGTAATGAAAAGCGCGGCGAGGGATTGGGATTGGGCTTGTCCCTGGTGCAGCGCATTTGCGAGAACCAGGGCTGGACAGTGAGCCTCAGTACGATGGAGCCCAACGGTTGCCACTTCGAGGTGCAATTGAATCCAAAGGGCTAAGCGTATGCCTTGAAAAGTCTTGTAAACATTGGGGCGCTTATGTGACTTTATTTTCACAAAGGCATGACATTCCGATTCATAAGGTGGGGTCGATCAGTCATGGAGACCCCCTTTATGTCCAAACCTATCAAGCTGGACTTTTCCGAAAAATACGACGAGCAGCACGCCCAGCAATATTTTCACAAGCATCGCAGTGGTTTGAGTCGCCGTCTTTCCAACCAGCGAGACCAGCAACTGGCCCGGCGCGCGTTGGCGCTGGTCGGTGACCCCGGCCTGGTGTTGGACCTACCCTGCGGTGCCGGACGCTTCTGGTCCCTGTTGGCCGAAAAACCGAACCGGGTCATCATCGGTGCGGACAACTCCGAGGCCATGCTCAAGACCGCATTGAAGTCTCAACCGGCCGATGTCGTAAAACGGGTACGACCCTTGCACACTTCTGCGTTCGACATCGCCTTGCCTGATAACGCCGTCGACAGCATTTTTTGCATGCGTTTGCTGCATCACATCGGCGAACCCGCGCATCGACTGGCGATTCTGAAGGAATTCGAGCGTGTCAGCCGTGACAGCGTGATCGTTTCATTGTGGGTCGATGGCAATTTCAAGGCCTGGAAACGCAAGCGTCTGGAGCGTACTCGTGGGCAGAAAGACTACCAGAATCGATTTGTGTTACCGACTGATACAGTAGAAGAGGAGTTTCGGCAGGCTGGGTTTCGCATTCAGGAACGACTGGATTTCCTACCGCTCTATGCCATGTGGCGAGTTTATGTATTACGCAAGAGGTAACAGCATGGTTGTGCAGGCAGTAGAGACAACTGGCATTTCCCGCAACAGCTTCGAACACTTCTGGAACCAGCAAGGTGAGTGGGTAGAAGAACCCAATGTACGACGTGGTGGTGAAAGCGGCGTGCAGCGGATCAACAGCAAGGACGGCGAGCTGCTTTATGCCAAGCGTCAGACCGGACACATTTATCGCAGTTGGCTGCATCCGTTCGGTCGACCGACCGTGTTGCGCGAGCAAGACGCACTGCTGGCCTTGACTCGGCTGGATGTCCGCGTTCCCCAGCTCATTTTTTGTGGTGCCCAGCGTGACCCCGTCCACAAGTGGCGTGCGCTGTTGGTGACCCATGCCCTGGAAGGCTTTGAGGAAATCGAGCACTGGTATGCCGAAGGCGGACGTGAGCGCCATGGCGAAGCGGTGCATGATCGAATCCTCCAGGCATTGGCCGAGAATCTGGCGCGCATGCACAAAGGCCGTTGGCAACACGGCTGCCTCTACATCAAGCATGTCTTTGTGCGTGTGACGGGGGAGGGCGAAGCGGCCAAGGTCGAAGTGGCCCTGCTGGACCTGGAGAAGTGTCGCCAGCGCCTGACTACCCGGCGTGCGGCCGCCCATGACATGAAACAGCTGCGGCGCCATTCGTCGTTCAGCGATGCCGATTGGAAAAAACTCGTCTACTTTTATGAGGCGGCGTTTGGCAGCGCTATCAAAGGTTTATAGCGATGAAACTAGAAATTGCTAGAGGTTTGTTTTTAGTCGGAGCCCTGGCAGTTGCATCGATGGCGGTGGCTGTGTGGGAACAGCCACGCTCGCAGATCCTCAGTGCTTCGAATGCTGATGCGCATTGCCCTTTGCCGCGCGTGGCAAAGGCCAGCGAGGCGATCCGACCGGACAATGATCTGCTGCTGTTCATGTTCAGCCTTTCCCAGGGGATGAGGCCGCAAAGTTGAGAGACATGAAGCCAAAATAAAGGCCTCGCTTGTGCGAGGCCTTTATTTTTGGACTTGTACAAGTGTTCAGTCGAACACAACTGCCTCAGGTTTTGTCCGGCTTGGCCAGCAGCGTGTAGACGCAGGGCAACACGAACAGCGTGAACAGGGTGCCAATCGACATCCCGGTAGCGATCACCGTACCGATGTCGAAACGGCTCACAGCCCCGGCGCCCGTGGCGAGGATTAGCGGCACCATGCCGAACACCATTGCCGCAGTGGTCATCAGCACCGGTCGCAGACGAATCGACGCGGCTTGTTCCACGGCTTCGCGCGGCGTCAGGTTCTGCTCCCTGCGCAACTGGTTGGCGAATTCGACAATCAGGATCCCGTGCTTGCTGATCAGGCCAATCAGCGTCACCAGGCCCACCTGGGTGTAGATGTTCATGCTCGACCAGCCGAGGAACAGCGGAATCAAGGCGCCGCAAATCGACAGCGGCACCGTCACCAGGATCACCAGCGGGTCCCGGAAGCTTTCGAACTGCGCGGCCAGCACCAGGAAGATGATTGCCAGGGCCAGGGCAAAGGTCACCCACAACGCGCTGCCCTCCTGTACGAATTGGCGCGAAGCCCCGGCGTAATCGAAGGCGAACCCTACCGGGGCCTCCTCCCGGGCTATCTGGCGGACGGTCTCGATGGCCTCGCCCATGCTCACGATGGGGAAGCCTGAAATCGTCACCGCATTGAGTTGCTGGAACTGGTTCAGTTGTCGCGGTCGCGCCCGGTCGCTGACCTTGATCAGGGTCGACAGCGGTAGCGATTCACCCTTGGCATTTTTCACGTAGTAGTTGTTCAACCAATCCGGGTTGTCCCGGAAAGGACGCTCGACCTGGGCAATGACCTTGTAGCTGCGCCCCTCGAGGGTGAAGCGGTTGATCTCGGCTTCACCCAACAGTGTCGCCAGGGTGCCACCCAGGTCCTGCATCGAAACGCCCATCTGGGCAGCCTTGGCGCGATCGATATCCACCACGACTTCTGGCTTGTCGAACGCAAGGTCAATGTCCATGAAGGCGAACTTGCCGGATTCCAATGCACGCTTTTTGACCCGGTCGGCAATCTCCAGCAGCGTCGCGTAGTCCTTCGGCGAGTTGATGACGAACGCGAACGGCAAGCCTTCGCCGGTGCCTGGCAGCGAAGGCAGGTTGAAACCGAAGATCTGCAAGCCAGGCACGCTTTCCAGCTTGGCCTGGACCTCTGGCAGGATTTCCATCTGGGTGCGGCTGCGTTCGTTCCAGGGTTTGAGCAGGAAACCGCCGATACCCGACTGCACGCCGTTGTAGCCATTGATCTGGAACGAGGAGTAGTACTCCGGGAACTCCTTGAAGATGGTAATGAAGTGATCGGTGTATGTGTTCAGGTAGTCGAGGTTGGTTGGCTGCGGGGCGTTGGCCATCATGAAAATGATGCCCTGGTCCTCGTCGGGGGCCAGTTCGGACTTGGTGAACATGATCAGCACCGGAATCAGCAGCAGGACGATCACCGCGAACACCAGCACCACCGGCCGGGTGTTGAGAGTGCCGTGAAGCATGCGCTGGTAACGGCTCTTCAAGCGTTCGAAGACCGTGTCCAGCCGATGAGCCAGGCCCGAGGGGTTCTCGTCGTGGCGCAGGAGCATGGCGCACATCATCGGCGACAGGGTCAGGGCGACGATCCCGGAGATCACCACCGCCCCGGCCAGGGTCAATGCGAACTCCTTGAACAAAGCGCCCGTCAGGCCCTGGAGCAGGCCGATCGGTGCATACACCGCCGCCAGGGTGATGGTCATCGAGACCACCGGCATGGCAATTTCCCGGGCACCTTCTATCGCGGCGTCGAACGGGGTCTTGCCTTCCTCGATGTGCCGGTGAATGTTCTCCACCACCACGATGGCGTCGTCCACCACCAGGCCGATGGCGAGCACCATGGCCAGCAGTGTCAGGAGGTTCATCGAGTAGCCCATCAACTGCATGAAGAACATCACGCCGATCATCGACAGCGGGATGGTCACCACCGGGATGACCACCGAACGCAGGGCCCCGAGGAACAGGAACACCACGACGATGACGATCAGCACCGCCTCGAACAGGGTTTTCACCACTTCGTCGATGGAGGCCTGGATGAACAGGGTGGCGTCGTAGGCGATCTCGGCCTTGAGGTTGGTCGGGAGCTGGGCCTCCATGTCCGGCATGATCTTGCGCACTTCCTTGATCACATCCAGCGGGTTCGCGCCGGGCGTGGCCTTGATCCCGATGTACACCGAAGGCGTGCCACCAAAGGAACTGATGGTGTCGTAGTTCTCGGCGCCCATTTCCACGCGGGCCACGTCTCGCAGCAACACGCGGCTGTCGCCGTCGGTCTTGAGCGGGATCGCGGCGAAGGCCTCGGCGGACTTGAGTTCGGTATTGGCGTTGATGCTGGTGACCACATACTCGCCTTTCACTTCACCGGCAGCGGAGAGGAAATTGTGCTGGCGCACGGCATTGGTCACGTCGGCGGCGGTCAGGCCGAAGCCGGCGAGCTTGACCGGGTCCAGCCACAGGCGCATGGCAAAGACCTGGTTGCCGAGGATCTCCGCTTCGGCCATGCCCGGCAGCGTCGCCAGTTTGGGCTGGACCACCCGTGACAGGTAGTCGGTGATCTGCGGGTTGTTCAGTTCCTTGCTGAAGAAGCTGATGTACATCAGCGCCGAGGCATCGGCGGCCTCGCGGCTGAGAACGGGGTCCTCGGCGTCCTGGGGCAACTGGTTCTTGACCTCGTTGGCCTTGGCCAGCAGTTCGGTAAAGAGCCGGTCGCTGTTGGAGCCGATACGGGCGTAGACCGAAATCACCGAGAAGTTCTGGCGACTGACCGAGGTCATGTAGTCGATGCCCTCGGCGCTGGCCAGGCTCTGCTGCATCGGCTGGGTAATGTAGCCCTGGATGGTTTCGGCGTTGGCCCCGGGGTAGGCGGTGGTCACCGTGATCAGGGCGTTCTCCATTTGCGGATACTGGCGCAAGGGCAACTTGCTCCAGGCCTGGAAGCCCAGCAGCACGATCAACAGGCTGACCACGGTGGCGAGCACCGGACGGCGGATGAATGGATCGGTAAAAGCCATGAGGGTTCCTTGATCAGTCCGCGCGCGGCGGGCTGTTCTGTTCGGTCAGGGTCTTGTCGTCGCTGATGGCGATGGGCGTACCGTTGTCGAGTTTGATCTGGCCGGCGATCACGACTTGTTCGCCACTCTGCACGCCTTTGGAAACCAGCACTTGGCCGTCACGTCGCTCGCCGGTTTCGACGAAGCGCCGTTCGGCGATCAGGACCGGCTGGCCCTTGTCGTCTTTCTCGATATTGCCGTCGGCGGCTTTCTTCTGGCTCACCACGTACATGGAGTTGCCGTAGAGGGTGTAGGTCACGGCGCTTTCCGGCACGACGATTCCGGCGGCCACCTCCGGCAGGATCACCTGCAGGTTGGCGAACATGCCGGGCAGCAGCTTGCCGTCGGGGTTGGCCAGGGTGGCGCGCACCAATACGTTGCGGGTGCTGTCCTCGACCTTGGGGTTGATCGCGCTGATGGTGCCGACGAAGTTCTGCCCGGGATAGGCCGAGACGCTGACGTTGACCGGTTGGGCAACGGCGAGCCTGGGCACGGTTTGCTCAGGGACGTAGAAGTCCACATAAAGGCTGCTGAGGTCTTGCAGGGTGGCGATCACCGTGCCGCTGGCCAGGTAGTCGCCGACGTCCACCTGGCGAATGCCGATGGTGCCGCTGAACGGCGCCAGGATGTGTTTCTTGGCCAGCGAAGCCTTGAGTTGATTGACCGTGGCCTGGTTTTTTTTCAGTTGCGCCGAGAGCCGGTCGAACTCGCCCTTGGAGATCGCCTGGCTGCCCACCAGTTGTCGGCCGCGACCGAAATCCAGTTGCGACAGGCCAAGGTCGGCCTCGGCGGTTTCCAGCAGGGCGCTTTCGACGTCGCTGTCCAGTTGCAGGAGTGGCTGGCCGGCCTTGACCTTCTGCCCGGACTGGAATTGCACCTTCTGCACGGTCCCGGCAGTTTCCAGGCTCAGGTCCACGCCTTGCAGCGCCTTGAGGCTGCCAACGGTGGGCAGGCGAGCCTCCCAGGGTTGCTGGGCGGCCGTGGCTACGGCAACGCTGACCGGTGGTTTGGGGGCAGAAAACATCTGGATCTGCTGGTAGACGGAGAAGGCCTTGTAGCCGGCGAGCAACAGCACCACCAGCAGGACAACACCCAACATGATCAGCATGCGGCGTCGCAGCATGTTCCACTTCCTTGGAAAAGAGCTGAGGGAAAATACAGATAGGCGGGCACATTACTCCGAGTGTGCGGGGTATTCCAGATGCTGGCGGGCTGGCAATGCGTGGGATTTTTCCGAAAAATCAGGGAGCTCGGCGCCGATAGGCTTCGCTCCCATGCTCAGGCCAGATGCAAATGGTTGTCCCAGAGCCCTGCCGGTAGATCCAGTGGTTTTGCAACCAGTGGTGTCTGCCGGCAATCGTAATAGCGGCAGCGTCCTTGGCCCGACGTCACGACGAAACCATCGGCCACCGCGCCTACGCCGGCGCAGTCCGGCAGCGGTGCGTCCAGGCGTACGTCGCCACTGTCCAGGTCCCAGATGAAGAAGCGGTTGCCACGAGGGGCGGTCAGGGCCACCAGGCGCAAGTCGCTGTGCACGGCGACGCTGGCGGTGTAGTGCCCCATGGCCTGCAATTGCTCTTCAGGCACCGGGAACGCCTGGAACGGTTGGCCCGGCCGCTTGATCGCCACCAGTTCCGACGACTCGTGGGCAGCGCCCATGAACTGCTGGCCGGAGACGATGGTGCCGTCGCTGGCTATGCCCAGGTGGCGCACGCTGTTCATCGACTGGGCGAGGGTTTCCTTGCTCAGCAGGGTGCCATCGCGTTGCATCAGCACCAGGCTCGGCTCCATGGCGTCGAGGTTCATTTCGACCCGGCTTTCGGCCTCGGTGCGAATGCCGCCGTTGGCGATCACCAGCGTTTCGCCATCGGGCATCCATGACACCTGGTGAGGACCGATGCCATGGGTGGAAATCTCGCCGCTGTGTACCAGCCGCTCGCCTTCGAAACGGTATACGCCCAACAGCCCGCGTCCCGGGTCGGTGGTGTCGTTCTCGGTGGCATACAGCCACTCGCCGCTTTTGTGGATCACCGCGTGGCCATAGAAATGCCGGTTCGGCAACGAGGTGATGGTTTGCAGCAGCGACCCGTCGCGCAGGTCGATCAGATAGCTTTCGGTGCCTGGACGACGGGCGACGAACAGCGCAATCGGCAGTGTTGGATGGTTGATGATGTCATGGCAACGCTGGCCGACCTGGGTGGCGAACACCCGCGTGCCGTCCAGTCGATAGCCGACGGCGTAGTGCTTGCCGTCGCCATCGTCCCGTGCCGAAAGCAGTAGCGGACTCTTGTCCTTTTGCTTGAACAGCGTCCAGCCGCCCAGGGTAACGGCGCCGAGCAGCAAGCTGCCCAGTGCCAGGACCTGACGTCGAAACATGATCAGTCACCGTCGTTGGCGTTGAAGCCCAGTTGAATGCCCAGCGCCTTGGCCAGTTCGCCTTCGTGCAGGCGATGGACGACGTTGAGGCTGTCATACAAATCGTTGAGTTGCTGGCGCCCGGCATCGTCGTTGAGCATTTCGGTCAACGAGCGCTGGCTGCTGGCGAACAATTTCAACGAGGCATCGTAGGCGGCATCGATCTTGTCGGCCAGTGGCTTCTGGTCGCTTGGCAGCAGGCCGCGCAGGCCCTTGTTGTCCACGCCGGCCCAGACGGTCCTGGCCGCGCTCAGGCTGGCCTCCAGGCCTTGCAACGACGACTGGCTGCGCCAGGCATCGGCCTGGAACGGTTGGGGTACGCCTTTGCTCTGGCGGCCCATTGGCGTGCCGAGCTTCTTCTTCAGCGTGTCCAGGGCGGTGACCTGCACACGCAGCAGGTCGGCGATGGCCTCGTGAGAATCGGCGTAGCGCTGGTTGGGGAACTTGCTCATCTGGGCGAGCATGCCGTCGTTGGTGTTCCAGCGCGACAGGATCTCTTCGGCCAGTTGTTTCTGGCGTTCGCCGATGGCGGTGAGCAGTGGGCAGTACTTGGCTTTTTGCGCACTGTCGGCCATGTCGATCTTGGCGTCGAACAGCAGGTATTCATAGGCCGAGAGGCCCTGGACCACGACGCTGGACTTGGCCAGGCCTGCGGCGTCGATCTGTGGCTCGCTGTTGACCAGTTGTTCGACCTGGCGGCCCACCAGGTTTTTCTTGTCCGGCCAGAACTGCACCTGCCAGGCGCGGTTGCCCTCGGCCAGCGGACCGATCAGCAGTGGTTGCAGCTCGGCCCAGGCTTTTTGCGCCTTGAGGAAGTCGGCGCGGGCAGTTTCCAGGTTTTCCTTGCCTTGGCAGAACGCCAGGGCGCTGCTCGCCAGTTGCCGGTCGGCATCGACCCAGCGGCTGTAGGTCGGCAGGATCACTTGCTTGGCGATGGCGGCCGAGGTGACGGCTTGCGGATCCTGGGGCGAGCAGGCGCCAAGGGCGATGGCGGCGAGGCTGGTGAACAACAGCTTGGGACGGAACATGTCGTGCTCCCACTTCTGGAAAAGGCGTTTAAAGGGAATTCAGAAAGGCCAGCAACGCGGCGCGCTGCTCGGCATTGAACGATAAAACCTGGCGCTGCGCCGCTTGTGCTTCGCCGCCATGCCATAGCACGGCTTCGAGCAAGTCACGGGCGCGACCGTCATGCAGGAACTGGGTGTGGCCGTTGACGGTTTCGGTCAGGCCGATGCCCCATAGCGGCGGGGTTCGCCAGTCACGGCCGCTGGCCTTGAATTCGCTGCGGTTGTCGGCCAGGCCTTCGCCCATGTCGTGCAGCAGCAGGTCGGTGTAGGGGCGGATGACCTGGCTTGCCAGCTCCGGTTCGGCAGCGTTGGCCGAGGTGGTGTATTTCGGTGTGTGGCAGGACTGGCAACCGGCCTGGAAAAACAGATTCTTGCCCGCCAGCACCTGGGGCGAGTTCACCTCGCGGCGTGCCGGTACGGCGAGGTTGCGGCTATAGAACAGCACCAGTCGCAGGATGTTGTCGCTGACTTCCGGTTCGCCGTCCGGGCCGTTGCCGCTGGGCGCCCGCTTGCAGTCGACTTGGCTCTCGGTGCAATCGTCGAACGGTCGCAGGCTGGTGGTCAGGCCCATGTCGCCGGAGAACGCGTGGACGTTCTGTTGGTTGAGATTGGGCTGTCCGGCCTTCCAGCCGAACCGTCCCAGGACGGTTTTTTGCTGGGCATCGTCCCAGACCTGGTTGGGACGTCCGGCGATGCCGTTTTTCTCCCGGGCCTGGGCCTCGGCGTTGGCCAGGATGGCTTCGTCGGGAATGGCCTCGAGCAACCCCAGGCCGATCATCGGCGGGGCGACGCGGGCGGAAAAACGCGTGTCCGGGTGCATTGGCCCATAGGCCAGTTGGGTGATCTGCAGGTTCGGCTTGCGCAGTTCCACGACGGTGCCGTCCTTGAAGCGCACCGGGACCGGCGTGTAATCGACCCGCACCTTGCCTTCGGGGGCGACGCCGGGCACGGACATGTCCTGCAACTGCCCACCGTAGACCGGTTCCGGCACCACGCCCAATTGTTCGATGAGCTTGGCGTAAGGCGGCGCATCGGGAATCGACAGGCGTACCAGCATCGATACCGCGCTGGTCGCGTCCGGCGCTGGCGGGTGGCCGCGACCGTCCTTGATATGGCAGTTCTGGCAGGCGTTGGTGTTGAACAAGGGCCCGAGGCCGTCCCGGGCGGTGGTGGTCGAGGGGGCGATCACCCAGGGGCTGCGGAAGAAACTGTTGCCGACGCTGAAGTCCACGCGTCGTGAGGGCGGCAGGTTGGCCGAGGGCAGGGAGAAGGCGTTCTGATCGCTCTTGCGTACCGTCGCGGCGCCACCGGAGCGGGCTTCACCCGGTTCGGCCTGGGTAAAACGCGGGGCATCATCGCAGGCACTCAGGCCCAGGGCCATGAACAGTGCACATAAACGAAGAGGCAACGACGGCATCGGGCGACCTGGGAAATGAGTGAAAACGAGGGCGCAAAGTCTAACAGGGCGGGGCTATTTGAATAAGAGGAATTATCGTTTGGTTGGTTGGAGAGCCGCTTCGATGTGAGAGAGGAAAGTACTGCTCACTCAAGGATCCGTTGTGACGAGCAAAGTTATACCGCTATGTGGGAGCAAGGCTTGCCCGCGATGAAGGCGATGCGGTCTATCAGAAATTGAGGCGCCTGTTTCGCGAGCAAGCTTTGCTCCCACAGTGGGACTGGCTTTCATCTGCGGAGTTATGGCTGGACAACCGCTCCCGGTACCAACGGCAACTCCAGTGTCGCAATGAAACCGCCTTGGGAATGATTGTCCAGCACCAGCGCGCCGCCATGACGTTCGGCGGCACGGCGGGCAATCGCCAGGCCCAGGCCATGGCCGGCGGCGGTCTGGCCGGGGGCGCGGAAGAACGGTTCGCCCAATTGCCCCAGGTGCTCGGCCTCCACGCCAGGGCCGTGGTCGCGCACGCTGATCAGGATCCGTTCGCCCTGGCGCAGCGCGCGCATCTCGATGGGTTGCCCGGCGGGATTGAAGCGCTGGGCGTTGCGCAGCAGGTTGTCCACCGCTCGCTCGATCATGGTCGGCCAGCCCTTGAGGGTCAGGTCTGCCTCGGTTTCGAGGTGCACGGTTTGTTCCGGTGAAGCCAGTTGCGCATCTTTTTGCAGGGTAACCAGCAAGCCGTTGAGTTCCACCTCTTCGGCGCTGGCGTTATCGGCATCGACCCGGGCCAATACCAGGATTTCGCTGATCAGCGCTTCCAGGCGATCGCATTCGCGGGTCAGGCGCGGCCAGAGTTTTTCGCGCTCCTCGGGGCTGGCCCGCTCAGCCAATGCCAGGGCAATGCGCAGCCGGGCCAGGGGGGAGCGCAGTTCGTGGGACACGTCTCGCAGCAGTTGCCGTTGGCTCCCGATCAAGCTTTGCAGGCGTGCGCCCATGCGGTTGAAGTCGGTGGCCAGTACGCCGAACTCGTCCCGCCGATTGGCCAGTTTGGCGAGGCTGTTCTGCTGATAGGCGGCTTGGCCCAGGTCATGCACCGCGCCGCGCAGACGGCTCAGCGGGCGAGTGATGGAGAGCGTCACCAGCAGACT
The DNA here is from genome assembly GCF_013347965.1 of Pseudomonas bijieensis. NCBI lineage: Bacteria > Pseudomonadati > Pseudomonadota > Gammaproteobacteria > Pseudomonadales > Pseudomonadaceae > Pseudomonas > Pseudomonas bijieensis. The sequence continues at coordinate 5,716,334 of NZ_CP048810.1, forward strand.
GAACAGGGTCAGTACCACCAGCGCGATCCCCAGTGCACTGAGGGGCCAGAGCAGGCTGTCGCGGTGCCAGGCGTCCAGTTCGGGATGGGGAATGCGGTAGATGAACAGGTAAGTGTCGCCGGTTTTGGCGCTGGTGAATTCGTCGGTCAGTCGCCGCCAGGGCAGGCGTCGGTCGTTGTCATTCTGTCGAGCTTCGAAGGCCGCGGCGCGATGGGGGAAGGTGCCGCGTACCACCGGGTCGCCGCTTTCGTTGAACACCTGGACATCGATGTGATACTGGCGCTTGCGCTGTTGCAGGATGTCCTGCGCCGCGTCCTCGCCCTGGCTTTCGTAGGTTTGTGTCCACTCTTCGGGCAGGGTATTGAGGCCCGGGTGGCGGCTGAGGATCCAGGCGTCCTGGTTCAACATGTGGCCCATCAGGATCGAAAGTCCTGCAACCAGGGCGATGGCCAGCCAGAAACTGGCCAGGATGCGCCAGAACAATGAACGCACGGTCAATCCTCGAAAACAAAGAAAGCCCAACGGCGATCTGCCGTTGGGCTGGGGAGCTTCAGTGCATTATTGCGCTTTTTGCGGCTGTTGCGCTTTCCAGGCCTTGAACTCGGCCCACTCGGCGCGACGCTCGGCTTGCTTCTTCTGGATCGCGTCGAACTCTTTTTGCTGTTCAGGCTTGAGCAAGCTGCGGATCTGGGCGTCGACTTTCTGGTGCCGCGCTTCCATTTCATCTTGCATGGCTTTCTGGTCGGCTGGTGACAGTTTGGCCAGGTATTTCTCTACCAACTCGCGGCGTTCGTGGCGCTGTTCGCCCATGATCTGGCGGATCTGCTGGCGTTGTTCACGGCTCAGGTTCAGTTCGCTGAACGGACCTTTGTCGTGCATCATGCCGCCGTGACGCGGGCCATCCATCGGACCCATCGGGCCGGCGTCTCCAGGCATGGCCATGGCGACGGTGGGCAGGGCGGCAGCGAACATCAGAGCGATAAGGGTCTTGCGCATGGGGTATCTCCTTGTCTCATTCCCGGTCAGTTCCGGATGTGTGCAGATTACGGAGATCAAGGTCAGCGGCGGTCAGGGGTGGGTAAAGCTTGGGTAAAGACGGTTTGGTGTGGAGCTGACAAATCCGTGTGAGCCAAACACAAAATTGTGGCGAGGGGGGATTTATCCCCGCTGGGGTGCGAAGCGCCCCCCAAACTATCCCTACCACTGCGGTGTGTCAGATGAAACCGAGGGGGCCGCTACGCGCCCCAGCGGGGATAAATCCCCTCGCCACAGGGATCGGTGGTGTTCTAGAGGCTGTAGTAATAGCCACGGCTACGCAGGGCCACGATGCGCGGGCGGCCGTCGGGGTGGGGGCCGATTTTCTTGCGCAGGTTGCTCACGTGCATGTCGAGGCTGCGGTCGTACAGGGTCAGCTTGCGGCCCAGGGCGATCTGCGCCAGTTCCTGCTTGTCCAGGGGGTTCGCCCGGCTGCTTGAGCAACGCTTCGAGCAGGCGGCTTTCGGACACGGTGAGGGTCTGTTCCTGTTCATCGATGCTGACCACACCACGCACCGGGCTGAAGGTCAGGTCACCCAGTTCGATCTGGCTGGACACCGCCGCCGGGTGGCTGCGGCGCAACACGGCGCGCAGGCGGGCGGTCAGTTCTCGTGGGTCGCAGGGTTTGGCCAGGTAATCGTCGGCCCCCAGTTCGAGGCCAAGGATGCGGTCCAGCGGTTCGCCACGGGCCGAGAGCATCAGCACCGGCAGCTCCGGGTGATCGTTGCGCAGTTGCTTGAGCAGTTCCAGGCCGCTGCCGTCGGGCAGCATCACATCCAATACCACCGCCGCCGGGGCGGTTTCGGCCAGGGCCTTGCGGGCACTCTGGCCGTCGTGGCAGGCGCGAACCTGAAAACCTTCCTGGCTCAACCAACTTACGAGGAGCTCGCACAGCTCCTGGTCATCGTCTATCAGTAACAGCTCGCTCATGACTCACTCAATTTAGCCATTGCCGACGTTGTCTACGTCCACCGCTGGCAAAGATACCGCAGAGCAGGGCCAATAGCGCTACCCCGGCGCCAATGACAAACCATTGCTGTTGATCGGTCAACAGGCGAGGCAGGGGGCTTGCCTGGGCTTCCTTGAGTTGCAGCTTCAGGCGCTGGTTCTCCTGGCGCAGCCGGGCCAGCAATGCGCTCTCGCGTTCGCTGTCGGCGCTTTGCAATTGTTTGCTCAGTTCTTCGCGCTGGCGTTCGCTGTCTTTCAAGCGTTGCTGCAGTTCGGCGATCTGGCCGCCGGCGCTCAGGGACAAGGGGGTCGAATGATTGGCATCGGTGCTCTCCTCGCCATGGGCGGGTGCCCCGACCGCCAATGTGACCAATAACAGGCACAACGGACCTTTGCGCATTGCAACTCCTGAATTCCAATCGAGATTGGACAGGTTGTCGGCAGGCAAACGAGAAAAATGAGCAATTGAGCGCAATGAGCCGCGAAGGCTCATCGCGTCAGGGGGGTTACGGCATGGACTGCTTGAATGGCTTGACCACGACATTGGCGTAGACGCCGGCCGCAACGAACGGGTCGGCCTCGGCCCAGGCTTGTGCCGCAGCCAGGGAGTCGAACTCGACTACCATCAGGCTGCCACTGAAACCTGCGGCGCCCGGGTCATTGCTGTCCACCGCCGGGTGCGGGCCGGCCAGCACGACGCGGCCTTCGGCCTGGAGTTTTTGCAGGCGCTCCAAGTGCGCGGGACGAGCGGCCTGGCGTTTTTCCAGGGAGTTGGCGACGTCGGTAGCAATGATTGCGTAGAGCATGTCAGTCCTCGGTTTTTGGCGTGGTGGGGTCTGCATCGTGCAGGTGACGGGACAGGTAGATACCCTGGCCAATCAGGAACAACAGCGTCATGCCCAGGCTACCGAAGACCTTGAAGTCGACCCAGTAGTCCTGGAACGTGAACGCCACGAACAGGTTGGCAGCGCCGCAGAACAGGAAAAAAGCGATCCAGGCGATGTTCAGCCGGGTCCAGATCAGGTCCGGCAGGCTCACGGCATGGCCCATGATGCGCTTGATCAGCAGGCGGTCACCGACGAAGTGGCTGCCGATAAAGGCCAGGGCGAACAGCCAGTTGACCACCGGAGCTTTCCATTTGAGGAAGGTTTCGCTGTGGAAGGCCAGGGTCAGGCTGCCGAATACAAGGCAGGCGATCAGCGTCAGCCACTGGCTCTTCTCCAGTTTGCGCTGGGATACGAACAATGCACCGTAGACCACCAGGGAACTGATGATCAGCACCGCGGTGGCGCTGTAAATACCGCCTACAGTCAAGGAATGACCGGCGAAGTCGACGGCCCGGGGATCAAGTTTGTAGACGATGAAAAACAGCAGGAGCGGGATGAAGTCGATGAATTGTTTCACAGTGGCAGCCAGAAGCAGGATGTGGCGGCATAATAACAAACATCCTTGGCCGCGATAGGGCCAGCTGATTTGAGGTAACAAACTCTCGTGAATGTTGATTTGCACTGCCATAGCACGGCCTCCGATGGCGCCCTGGCGCCTGCGGTTCTGGTGGCGCGGGCGTTCGAGCACGGCGTGCGAGTCCTGGCCCTGACCGATCACGACACCCTCGAAGGCCTCGACGAGGCCCGCGGCGCCGCCACGGCGCTGGGCATGCAGCTGGTCAATGGGGTCGAGCTGTCCTGCACCTGGGGTGGGGCGACCATCCATGTGCTGGGCTACGGTTTCGATGTGAATGCGCCAGCGTTGGTCCAGGCCATCGCACAACTGCGCGACGGGCGCTGGCTGCGTTCCGAGGAGATCAGCCGCAAGCTGGCCCTCAAGGGCATGCCCGGTGCGTTGGACGGTGCCCGGCAGATCCAGCAGGAACTGGGTGACAGCGGCAACGCACCGGCCCGACCACACTTTGCCGACTGGATGGTGCGCGAAGGCTTCGTCAAGGATCGCGCCGAAGCGTTCCGCAAATGGTTGGGCGCCGGCAAGCTGGGGGACGTCAAGCAGCACTGGCCGACCCTGGAAGAAACCGTCGAGACCCTGCGGGCCGCTGGCGCCTGGGTCAGCCTGGCACATCCTTGGCACTATGATTTCACCCGCAGCAAGCGCCGTCGCCTGGTCGCCGACTATATTCAAGCAGGGGGCCATGCCATCGAGGTGGTCAACGGCCATCAGCCTGCCGAGCAGGTCGGCAGCCTGGCGATCCTGGCCCGTGAGTTCGGTCTGCTGGTCACCGCCGGCAGTGATTTCCATGGCCCTGGGGGCTGGTCCGAGATTGGCGAATACCGCCCGTTGCCGGAAGATCTGCCACCACTATGGTGTAGATTCAAACATGATCCCGTTACCGCCGCCGTCTGAACAGGTAGAACACGTGAGTCAATTTTTCCAGATTCATCCGGAAAACCCGCAAGCGCGCCTGATCAAACAGGCTGTGGAAATCATCCGTGGCGGGGGGGTGGTGATCTATCCCACCGATTCCGCCTACGCAATTGGTTGCCAGATCGGTGACAAGAATGCCGTGGAGCGAGTAAGACGCCTGCGTCAACTGGACGACAAGCACAACTTCGCGCTGATCTGCAGCGACCTGTCGCAGTTGGGCCTGTTCGCCAAGATCGACACCGGCACCTTCCGCCTGCTCAAGGCCCATTTGCCAGGGCCGTATACCTTCATTCTCAACGCCACCCGGGAAGTCCCGCGGCTGTTGCTGCACCCGAAAAAGCGCACCATCGGCCTGCGGGTGCCGAGCCATCCCATCGCCCTGGCGCTGCTGGCGGAGCTGGGCGAGCCGCTGATGAGCGTGACGTTGATAATGCCCGGTGAGACCGAGCCGTTGACCGATCCCTATGAGATGCGCCAGATACTCGAGCACCAGGTGGACCTGATCATCGACGGTGGTTTCGGCGGCATGTCGGCGTCCACGGTGATCAACCTGGCCGATGGCGAGCCCCAGGTGGTACGCGTCGGTTGTGGCGATCCGACGCCGTTCATGGTCGAGGCCTGAATGTCCGCCGTGGAAACCGTCGTGGACAGTGCAGACAGCCAGGCCGGCGCGCAGCAGGAACTGCCGTTCGCCATGGTCTACGGCCAGGCGGTCATGGAAATGCCCCTGGACCTGTACATTCCGCCGGATGCGCTGGAAGTGTTCCTCGAAGCCTTCGAGGGCCCGCTCGACCTGCTGCTGTACCTGATCCGCAAACAGAACATCAATATCCTCGACATCCCTGTGGCGGAAATCACCCGCCAGTACATGGGCTACGTCGAGTTGATGCAGTCGGTGCGCCTGGAACTGGCGGCCGAGTACCTGGTGATGGCGGCCATGCTGGCCGAGATCAAGTCGCGGATGCTGCTGCCACGTTCGGCCGAGGTTGAAGCGGAAGAAGACGACCCGCGCGCCGAGCTGATCCGTCGCTTGCAGGAGTACGAGCGCTTCAAGGTCGCCGCCGAAGGCCTTGATGGTTTGAACCGGGTCGGGCGCGATGTGGTGGTGCCCAAGCTCGATGCCCCCGAGGCGCGGGCGCGCAAGTTGCTGCCGGATGTGAGCCTGGAAGAGTTGCTGATGTCCATGGCCGAGGTCCTGCGCCGGGGCGATATGTTTGAAAGTCACCAGGTCAGCCGTGAAGCGCTGTCCACCCGCGAGCGCATGAGCGATGTGCTGGAGCGGCTCAAGGGCGGCGGCTTCGTGCCGTTCGTCGAGTTGTTCACCGCCGAGGAAGGGCGCTTGGGGGTGGTGGTGACGTTTATGGCGGTCCTGGAATTGGTCAAGGAATCCTTGGTCGAGCTGGTGCAGAATGAGCCGTTCGCAGCGATCCACGTGCGGGCACGAGCCGAATAACGAGCAAATCAATGAATCTGACTGAACCCCGCGAGCTGGCCCCCTTGCTTGAAGCTTTCCTGTTGGCCTCGGGAAAGCCGCAATCGATGGAAAAGCTGTTCGAACTCTTCGAAGAAGGCGAGCGGCCTGATCCGGCCGTGTTCAAGAAAGCCCTGACACTCTTGGGTAAATCCTGCGAGGGGCGGGCTTTCGAGCTCAAGGAAGTGGCGTCCGGTTATCGCCTGCAGATCCGCGAGAAGTTCGCGCCCTGGGTTGGGCGCCTGTGGGAAGAGCGGCCGCAGCGTTATTCTCGCGCCATGCTCGAAACCATGGCATTGATTGCCTATCGCCAGCCGATCACTCGGGGCGAGATCGAAGATGTGCGGGGCGTGGCGGTCAACAGTCATATCGTCAAGACGCTGCTGGAGCGCGAGTGGATCCGCGTCGTCGGCTACCGTGATGTACCGGGCAAACCGGCGATGTTCGCCACCACCAAGGCTTTTCTCGACCACTTCAACCTGAAGAACCTGGACGACTTGCCGCCGCTGGCCGAACTGCGGGAGCTGGAGCCCGAACCGATGCTGGAGTTCGACGACGTCCCGGTACCCCAGGGCCTACAGGAGCTGGCCGACGCCAGTGCGGAGCCGGAGGAGCCCAAGGAAGAGACCAGTTTCCACTCATTGTTGCTGGAGCTGGACACCATGGAGGAGGGGCTCAAGACCGATTTCGACGACTTGCTGCGTGAAGGTCCTGGCCTCGAGGGCGAGTCGGATGAGTTGGCGGAGCCCGATAGCCCGGTGGGGCCTGCACCAGAGCCAGAACCGGAATCGGAACCGGAACCGGAACCGGAACCGGAACCGGAACCGGAACCGGAAGAAGACATCCTCGGCGTCGCCGAAGCTCGGGAAAAACTGCTGGCCGCTGTCGCCGCCCTCCAGCCGCCGGAACCCGAACTGAGCGACGAAGAGGCCGAAGCTCGCGCCCTGGCTGAAGCGATCGAAAACGAACGGCGCCAGTTCGACGACTGATTCAACTGGTTTGGAAACGCTGGCTGATCCACCTCCGTCCCCTGTGGGAGCTGAGCTTGCTCGCGATGACGGAGTAACATTCAGCATCAATGCAGGCTGACCCGCCGCCATCGCGAGCAAGCTCGGCTCCCACAGGGGGCTTCATTAAGTCCCCACCAAACGGGAAGCCACCGGTCGGCGGAAAAACGCTGAGCGCGCGTCGATCAACTAGTCTTTGATGCGCAATCGCCGCAACGAGCGTATGATTCGCGACCCTTTGGCGATCCCTTCGTCGAAGACCCGTTTTCAAAGTGTCAGGCCGCGTGCCTGGCCCGACCACACCGGGAGGTGCCCAGAATGAAAGACCAAGACCAGAACGACAGCCAGGAAATCGGCCCAGCAGGCGAGAAGCTGCAAAAAGTCCTCGCCCGTATCGGCGTCGGTTCGCGCCGCGACGTGGAAGCCTGGATCACCCAGGGCCGGATCAAGGTCAACGGCAAAGATGCCACCTTGGGCCTGCGTGTCGACATGCACGATGCCATCACCATCGATGGCAAGGTGATCAAGCGTGAAGAGGCCGCCGAAACGGTGCGCCGCGTGATCATGTACAACAAGCCCGACGGCGAGATCTGCACCCGTGACGACCCGGAAGGCCGTCCGACCGTGTTCGACAAGATGCCACGTCCGAAAGAAGGCCGCTGGATCAACATCGGTCGCCTGGACATCAACACCACCGGTTTGCTGATGTTCACCACCGACGGTGAGCTGGCCAACCGTTTGATGCACCCATCCTACGAGATGGACCGCGAATACGCCGTGCGCGTACGTGGCGAAGTCGACGACGAGATGATCGAGCGCCTCAAGGCCGGCGTCGTGCTGGAAGATGGCCCGGCGCGTTTCACCGACATCAAGCAGGCGCCCGGCGGTGAAGGTTTCAACCACTGGTACCACTGCGTGGTGATGGAAGGCCGTAACCGTGAAGTGCGTCGCCTGTGGGAATCCCAGGGGTTGGTGGTCAGCCGTTTGAAGCGCGTGCGTTTCGGCCCGGTGTTCCTCAACTCCGACCTGCCGATGGGCCGCTGGCGTGAAATGAGCCAGTACGAAGTCGACATCCTGGCCGCCGAAGTGGGCCTCAAGCCGGTGGCGATGCCGCAGATGACCGCCAAGAGCAAGGACAAGCTGGAGCGGATGCAGCGTAAGTCTTCGCGTCCGATGGGCAAGACCGAGCGCGTGCGTACGCTGCGTCCGGCTGCTGAAGGTGCGCCGACCGGCCCGCGTCCTTCCCGCGAGCCGCAGATCGAAGGTGAACGCCCGGCCCGCAAGCCGGCGCCACGTCAGGACGGCGAACGCGGCCCGCGCACGCCACGCCCGGCCAATGGCCGGACTGAACGCGGTGAAGGTCGCGGTGCTCCAGCCGGTCGTGGTACGCCAGTGGCCGATCGCCCGGCCGACACCAAGCGCCCGGCCAAGCCGGCGCCGAAAAAGCGCCCGGGTATCGTCCTGGTCGACCGCGACGCGCCATCGGGCAAGCGCCGCGGGGCACCGGCGGGTTCGGGGCAACGTCCGGGGTTTGGGCGTCGCAAGCCTGAGTGAGGCAGCGGTAAGTTTCTAGCTGCTCGCGGCAAGGAAAAACGGCAACCATTGGGTTGCCGTTTTTTTTACCTGACTTTTAGTGATGCGGTATTAATAAGTCCGCCATCGCGAGCAGGCTCGCTCCGCAATGAGACGGCGCCGAGCTCGTATCCCCATTCACTGAAGATCAACTGTGGGAGCGAGCCTGCTCGCGATGGCGTCAGTAGCACCACCATTAAACTCAGCCTACAACACAAACCGCCCGTCAAACATCGGCTCATTATCCAGGGCCAACACGCCTCCCTCGAAAATCAGATCCAGGTGATGGCTACCCTTGGCCCCGCCACCGAGCCCCAGGTGCAGGCCGCAATGGCGCTCCTCGAAGCCGGCATTGCGGGCGTACAGGCTCTTGACCCCTTCGTTGGTGCCGATTCCCAGTTCTTCGATGCGACGGTTGGATGGATTGGCGTCCAGGTACTTGTTGAAGTCGTGCTCCAAACCCGGAACGTCGGTGGCGATTTTCTGGATGGTGGAGTCTTCGATCCACAGCTCCAGCGGCGATTGCAGCACACCGTATTTGCGTGCGAACGGGATGGTGCTCAGGAATGTGCCGACGAATTTCACCCGGCCATTGATGGTGTCGCTGTGGGTGGCGATTTCGCCGGGGGCCAGGTCGTAGTTGCCGAGGCCGTTGATGTCGGTCCATTTCTTCACGCTGCCCAGGGCTGTGTCGAAATACGAACCGTGGTCATCCTGGAAGCTCAGGGTCGTCGCTTGGGACATGCGCCGGATCAGGTGACTGTTGAGCCCGGCGATACGCTGGGGAATCACGCTGAAAGTGTCGTAGAAATAGTCGCCGTAATCCTTGAACAGCAGCGATTTCTTCCAGTTGTCGGCCATCACGCCTTGCAGTGCGCGGACAAAGTCCGGGCCGTCGGGTCGAGGGTTGGGCAGGGTGGAGGAGTCGTAGAAGAAAATATACAGATCGCTGTCGGCAATGGCCTTGGACAGGCGTTCCGTGGATTCAAGGTCCAGGCGCATGGCACTGAACCGGAAGGGCGAACAGCTACCAGCCTGTTCGGCGATGGCGCCGGTCAGCGCTTCGTAGTCAGCCGTATGGCCGAGCAGCACCTTGGCGGGCTGGATGCCGGCCAGTGCGGGATGGTGTTCGAGGTAGTAAAGGAAATGTGAGATGGCTTGTTGTGTGTCCATGCTTATTCTTCCCTGACAAGTTCATTAACTTCCCTGACAACCGGCAAAAAGTGGCGGAGTCGACCGGCCGGATCGCCTCCGCCGGGCGATGCCTACAGAGGCCACATCGCCGTGCCGAATGGAACGACGGCGTCGGCTTGCATCATTTCAACGGCGGCTTCATGGGTTGGGGCTTCAAACCATTCGTCCAGTTGCAGTTCGGTTTCCAAGTCTTTGTCCAGTGCTTGCATAGTGAATCTCCTAGATGACTTTTACGGAAATTAGCGGCTCGATTCGGCGAGTGGAAACAGGCCGGCAACGGCACCGCAGAACTTGTCGGCACGATGCCTTGGCAAGTCGCTGAAAACCTAGTCGAGGGTTTTTTGGATTGCAAAAAAATAATTTTATTTTTTTCGTTTGAACTTTTTGTTCCATTTTCGCCGTAAAAATTACTCATTCAAAAACAGTTGGCTGTGTAGTTTTTTGCTTAGGTAGCTAGCTACCGTCAATTTGCAGTCGGCTTACAGAAAATTCCCACATGGAAATTTTGCGTTACGTCTTGTAAAGAAATGCTGACGATTTTTGCCTATCAAGCCGGCCTGTACCGGTGTTTGGCTGCGCTGTAAGAAAAAGCTGCCGAAGAGGTCGGTTTGACGGGTTTTCCGACACTTCGCAGCGCTTGTTTCAAACCGGCGGGACGGGTCAGATGCGCGGCAGACCTGATGTACGGGGTGCGCGGGTGTCTGGTCGCGGTGGGGCAGCGGTGTACAATGCGCCGCGTTTTACTGTGACCCTTCGCGTACCCACGCATTTTCAAGGTTATCCGCCTTGTTCACTCCGCCACGCCACGAGCGTGTCGGGTTCGATTTCGTCACAGATAAAAACAAATAGGTGACGCATGACCGTTGTAGAAAATACGCATTCAGGCGAGCTGAAGCGCGGCCTGAAAAATCGCCACATTCAACTGATCGCCCTCGGCGGCGCGATCGGTACCGGCCTGTTCCTCGGTTCGGCGGGCGTACTGAAATCGGCCGGCCCATCGATGATCCTCGGCTACGCCATTTGTGGTCTCATCGCTTTCATGATCATGCGCCAGCTGGGTGAAATGATCGTCGAAGAACCCGTGGCCGGTTCCTTCAGTCACTTTGCCCACAAGTACTGGGGTGGTTTCGCCGGTTTCCTGTCGGGCTGGAACTGCTGGATTCTTTACATCCTGGTGGGCATGTCCGAGCTGACCGCGGTCGGCAAGTACATCCATTACTGGGCCCCGGAGATCCCGACCTGGGCTTCGGCAGCCGCGTTTTTCATCCTGATCAACGCCATCAACCTGGCCAACGTCAAAGTCTTCGGCGAAGCCGAATTCTGGTTCGCGATCATCAAGGTCGTGGCGATTGTCGGCATGATTGCCCTGGGCAGCTACCTGCTGGTCAGTGGCCATGGCGGCCCGCAAGCGTCGGTGACCAACCTGTGGTCCCACGGTGGATTCTTCCCCAACGGCGTGAGCGGGTTGGTGATGGCCATGGCGATCATCATGTTCTCCTTCGGTGGCCTGGAAATGCTCGGTTTTACCGCCGCCGAGGCCGACAAGCCGAAAACCGTGATCCCCAAGGCCATCAACCAGGTGATCTACCGGATCCTGATTTTCTATATCGGCGCACTCGTGGTGCTGCTGTCCCTGACCCCTTGGGACAGCCTGCTGACCACCCTCAACGCTTCCGGCGATGCCTACAGCGGCAGCCCGTTCGTGCAGGTGTTCTCGATGCTGGGCAGCAACACCGCCGCGCACATCCTCAACTTCGTCGTGCTGACCGCCGCGCTGTCGGTGTACAACAGCGGCACCTATTGCAACAGCCGCATGCTGCTGGGCATGGCCGAGCAGGGCGATGCGCCCAAGGTCTTGGCCAAGATCGACAAGCGCGGCGTGCCGGTGCGTTCGATCCTCGCCTCGGCGGCCGTGACGCTGGTGGCGGTGCTGCTGAACTACCTGATCCCGCAACATGCGCTGGAGCTGCTGATGTCGCTGGTGGTCGCGACCCTGGTGATCAACTGGGCGATGATCAGCTACTCGCACTTCAAGTTCCGCCAGCACATGAACCAGACCCGTCAGACACCGCTGTTCAAGGCGCTGTGGTATCCGTACGGCAACTTCATTTGCCTGGCGTTCGTGGTGTTCATCCTCGGCGTAATGTTGCTGATCCCCGGCATCCAGATTTCGGTCTATGCGATTCCGGTGTGGGTGGTGTTCATGTGGGGGTGCTACGTCATCAAGAACAAGCGCAGTGCCCGGCATGAGCTGGCTGTGGCGGCTGCCGCCAAGTAAGCGATCCCCTAAAACAACAAACCCGGCCGAGCGCCGGGTTTGTTGTTTTAGGGGAAGGTGTTGTCCGGGGGATTCGCGGTATCCTGTGGGGCCTGATACCGGACGCTTTCCATGCTGGCGATTTCCAACACCGTGCACATCCCCGACGCCGAGATCGAGCTGACGGCCATCCGTGCCCAGGGTGCAGGTGGGCAGAACGTCAACAAGGTTTCCAGCGCCGTGCACTTGCGCTTCGACATTCCGGCCTCGTCGCTGCCTGAATTCTACAAGGAGCGGCTGCTGGCCCTGCGCGACAGCCGCATCACCAGCGACGGTGTGCTGATTATCAAGGCACAGCAATATCGCACGCAGGAACAGAACCGGGCCGATGCCCTGGAGCGTCTGGTCGAACTGATCCTCAGCGCCACCAAGGTCGAAAAGAAACGCCGCCCGACCAAGCCGACCCTGGGTTCGAAAAAGCGTCGCCTGGAATCCAAGACCAAGCGCGGTTCGATCAAGGCTGGGCGCGGCAAAGTGGATTTCTAGTTTCTTTCCCGTTCCTGGCGATGCTTTGGCGCCTGTCGGTACAGGTAGATGCTCAATGCCAGGCCACCCAGGGCCGCCAGTGCGGCGAACAAGAAGATCGAGGCAAAGCCAAAACCTGCTGCAATCGCGCCGGCCAATGGCCCGGTGATCCCCAACGACAAGTCAATGAACAGCGAATAAGCGCCCACCGCCGCGCCACGGCTGGAGGCCGGCACCAGGTTGACCGCTTCCACGCCCAGCGCCGGAAACACCAGGGAAAAACCGAAGCCGCTCAACGCCGCGCCCGCCAAGGCCCAATGGGCATCCGGAGCGAGCCACAGCAGCAACAACCCCAGGGTTTCCACCGACAGGCAGGCAATCGCCACGCGAAAGCCGCCCAGGCGGTTGATCAGGTTGCCAAAGAGCAAACGCGCGCCGATGAAGCTGGCGCCGAACAGGCTCAGGCACAGCACCGCGTTGTCCCAGTGCTGCGTTGCGTAATACAGGGTGATGAACGTGGCGATGGTGCCAAACCCGATGGAGCCCAGGGCCAGGCCACAGCCGTGGGGCAGGACGCGTCCCAGCACGTGCATGAACGGCAGGCGCTCGCCTGCGACGATGGGCGCGGCGGTTTTGCGCCAGGCCAGTGCCAGGCCCAGCAAGCCCAACAAGATAATACTGACGCCCATGCTCCACAGTCCCAACGCATTGACCAGCCACACACCCAGCGGCGCGCCAATTGCCAGCGCGCCGTAGCTGGCGATGCCGTTCCAGGAAATCACCTTCGCGGTATTCGCCGCGCCGACCCGGCCAATGCCCCAGCCAATCGAACCGGAGCCCACCAGGCTTTCCGCGCTGCCCAGCACCAGGCGACCGATCAACAGGCTGATCAGGCTGAACACTGGCAGATGGGGCGTCCAGGCAGACACCAGCATGAACACACCGCTCAGACCGCAGCCGGCGAGGCCGAACATGACCGCACGCTTGCTCCCCAGGTTGTCGATGATCTTTCCTGCATAAGGACGGCTGAGCAGGGTGGCCAGGTACTGCACGCTGATCACCAGCCCGGCGATCACCGCGCCGAAACCCAGCTCGCCGTGGACATATCCAGGTAGCACGGCCAGGGGAATACCGATGTTCAGGTAGCCAATGAATGTGAACAGGACGATGGAGACGACTTGCAGCGTGACCGCCAGGGGGCGCTGGGAATCTGACATGAGGAAAAGGTCCACGGAGCAGCAGGATAGATAGGCTGCTTATGATAACGGCGAGCGTGGTGGCTGGTCTTGGAAAAGTAAAACTATTTGCCCAATGGTTGCTCAGCGATCGTTTTGTCCGGCGACCAGGTGCGTGGTGACCAGTGCGGCGAGGGCGTTTTCTTCGGTGCCGAAACGAGCCAGCAGGGCAGCTTGTTTCTCGGGAGAAAGGCGTGTCCAGATCTCGACCATTTTCTCGGCGGTGCCGATCAGTACGCTGGCCTGGGCTTCGCTGAAGGTCGGGGTGTCATCGGTCATGGTGCGGGGGCTCGGGATTCAGGCAGTGTGGAAAGCGCATATTAGCGCTTTCCACACGGTCTGGTGGTGCGGGTGAATCAGTCTTCGCTGTCGGCCTGGCGGCGTTCAGTGGCTTCTTTCGGCTCGGGTTGCTGGGCGTCTGGTTGCCCCCCGGCTTGTAGCGTGGTCGTCTGCTCAGTGTCGTGCAGGCTTGGGAAGGGGAGATTAGGGATCTCGTGCATATCGCGCTCCTCGCAAAGTCTGTTGATAGATCTGGTAGATCCGCGCTTTTAAAAAGCCTGGGCAGGATACCCCAGGAGAAATGACAAAAAGACTTTTAAATCCTGGTGTGCCGACAAAAGGGGTTGTCTGGACAGGTCATGCTCAATAGTCGCGGCGCTTGCGAAAGGCCCAGCGGCCAGCAATCAACGTGAAGGTCGCCACCAGCGCCACCAGGATCCAGAAGCCTTCGGGATCACCGGCAAGCGGCACGCCACCGACGTTCATGCCAAAGAACCCGGCAATGATGTTGATGGGCAACGCCAACACTGTGACCACTGTCAGGGTGAACAGGGTGCGGTTGCTTTGTTCGTTGAGGTTGGCGGCGATTTCTTCCTGCAACAGCTTGATCCGTTCGCTCAACGCGGTGAGGTCGTTGATGATCAGGGCGAATTCCTCGGTGGATTTGCGCAGTTCCTTGACGTCTTCTTTCTGCAACCATTGCGGCGGGCGGTTGAGCAGGCGCAGCAACGAACCCGGCTCCAGGGCCAGCAGGCGTTGCAGGCGCACCAGTACCCGGCGGTTGCTGCCCAGCTCGGCGCGGTTGGTGGACAGCCGCGAGGACAGCAACTGATCTTCGACCAGGTCGACGCTGAGGCTGGTCTTGCGCACGATCTGGGTCAGCACTTCGCCCTGGTCGCGCAGCAAGTGCACGAGTAATTCCACTGGCGAGCGAAAGCACTCGCCGGCCTTGACCGACGAGCGCAGCTTGTCGACCGAGTGCAGGGGCTGCAAGCGCGCGCTGACGATCAACCGACTGTGCACGCACACCCACAATGTGGAGACATCCGAGGACACCATGTTGCTGAGGTTGAACACGACGTCGTTCACCACGGCCAGCAACGCCGAGTCGACATGCTCGATGCGGGTCGAGCGTGAACCTTCGTGCAAGGCTTCGAAAAACTCCTGAGGCAGGGCCAGGTGATTTTTCATCCAACGCTCGCATGCGGCATGAGCCAGGTTCAGGTGCAGCCAGAGGAATTCATCGGCGTCTTGCGGGTGTTGCAGGCTTTGCAGGGCCTGGGCCGAATCGATCTCCCGGCCACGTTCGCCAGGTCGAAAACGAAACCCGTAAAGCAGGCCGAACAGGTCCGGATCGCGATGGCTTTGGTCGATGCTGTGGTTCATGAAGTCTCGCTGGCGGGAAGTGCCTGTCGCAGCGGCCACAGGTTCACTTGTAGGCATCATCGCAAGCTTTCTTGAAGGTTTTGTGACGATTCCATGGGCACCGCCCAACTGGCCCTACCGGTGGTCGCCAAGGCTCAAGCGTGCCCCAGACAGGCCGATGGCTTGTACATATCCCCCCGTATTCGGGTTGCGACGCGGTGTGTTGCGGACATGGAGGTCGGGACATCGTTCCTGTTCTTTTCGCTGCTTAGAGATTGCTCCCCATGTTTTTACAGAAATCCCTCAGAGCCCAGATCCTTGCCCTGTTGAGCGGCAGCCTGTTGGCGATGTTGCTGATCGCCCTGGCGTCCTTTCATTTCCTTTCCAACGGTGTCCAGAACTATCACAACTTGATCGAGGGTCCGTTGCGTGCCTCGCAGTTGATCGATGAGGCCAACCTGCAGTTCAAGGTGCAGGTGCAGGAATGGAAAAACGTCCTGCTGCGCGGCAAGCAGCCGGCGGATCTGGATAAATACTGGAAGCAGTTCGAGGAGCGTCAGCGTGATGTCCAAGGCATCCTCGGCGAATTGATCGGGCGTGCTGGTGTGCCGGCCCCCGTCAAGACGCGTATCGAGGCCCTGCGCGATGAGCATCGTCAGTTGGGCGCGGCTTACCAAAAGGGCCGTGATGCCTTTGTCGCCTCCGGTGGCGATCCAGCGGCGGGCGATGCGGCGGTCAAGGGCGTGGACCGTGCGGCCAGTGAGCAAATGAGTGCGCTGGTGGTGGAGCTGCGCAAGCTGGGCACCGAGCAATCGATGCTGATCAGCGCCGGTGCCGATCGCACGATCATGCTCGGCACGGTGATCATGCTGGTGTCGGGCATGTTGATTGGGTTGTTCAGCCTGTGGTTGGTCAATCGCAACCTGGTTCAACCGATCCGTAACCTGATCGAATACGTGACCCGACTCAGTCATGGGCGTTTCGCCGAACGTGTGACGAGCAACCGTCAGGACGAACTGGGCAATCTGGCGGTAGCGGCCAACACACTGCGTGATTTCCTTGCCGAAACCTTTACCCGCCTGCAACGCAGTGCCACGGAACTGGACAGTGCCAGCGGTGAGCTCAATGCCATCGCCAGCCTGATGAGCCAGGGCACCAGCGAGCAATTCGAACGCACCGATCAGGTGGCGACGGCGATGAACGAAATGTCCGCCACGGCCCAGGAAGTGGCCCGCCATGCCGCCGACGCGGCGCGGGCGGCCGATGATGCCGATCAATCGGCGCAACAGGGCGAGCAGGTCATGCAAGGGACCATTCGCACTATTACCCAAATGCGCGGTGAGATCGCCAACACGGCCACGGTCATCCGTCAGTTGGAAACCGACAGCGGGCGCATCGGCAAGGTGCTGGAGGTGATCCGCGGGATTGCCGAGCAGACCAACCTGCTGGCCCTCAACGCTGCCATTGAAGCGGCGCGGGCCGGGGAGGCGGGACGCGGTTTCGCGGTGGTTGCCGATGAGGTGCGTAGCCTGGCCCAGCGCACTGCGTCGTCGATCATCGAGATCAACCAGATCATCCAGACTGTACAAACCGGTGCGGTGGACGCGGCCCACGCCATTGAGAGTGGACAGTCCCGCAGCGAAGAAAGCGTGGAGCAAGTGACCCAGGCCGGTGCGATGCTCGAGCGCATCACCCAGGCAGTCGAAGCCATTCGCGACATGAACCGCCAGATCGCCACCGCTGCCGAGGAGCAGACTTCCGTGGCCGAAGACATTTCGCGCAACCTGACTGAAATCACCTGCATAGCCAGCACTAACCTGGACAATGTGCAACGCACCGAAGCCGCCAGTCGGGATCTGCATGGCTTGTCGGGGCAGTTGAATGAAGTGACGGCACGGTTGAGTGCCTGACGGTAGTTCGCGTTAGTTATCGATAAACGCAAAAGAGCCGCGCAACCCCAAGGTTACGCGGCTCTTTTCTACTGATGGATCAAGTGTCTTGCTTGTTGCTCAAGACCTTGCCGGTCGTGGCATCAAAGTCCACGTCGAATTCTTTACCGTCGGCGGTTTTCAATTCGACTTCATACTCATAACCGTTGAAATGATTGTCCAGGTCGGTGTCGGTGATGGTCGCGCCCGGGTGCAACTTCAGGGCTTCTTCGTTCATCGATTCAAGGGACTTGATCTTGCCTTCCTTGACCAGTTGTGGGATCTGGTCGATGCGCACATCGGCCTGGGCCAGGCCAGCGGTGAGGGTCAGGGCGGCAGCGGTGAACAGGGCAGTCAAAGTTTTCATAAGTTCTTTCCTTGGTGTCATTAAGGGAGGAGTCGTTTAAGTGGTGCCAGATTATCTGTGGCAACTTAATTCACCCTTAATTCGAAAAAACTTCTGAAGTGCCGAGTGGGGGCCTATGGGGCAAAGTCCTCCCCCATAGGCGTGTTCGGGTTCAGTAGCCGTTCTTTTCCAGTAACTGCGCGACGCTGCCAGTCTCGGGGCGCTTGAAGTAGTTGAGCAGTTCACTGGCGCGGTTGGTGAAGATGCCATCGACGCCGGCATCCATGACTTTCTTGAAGTCCACCGCTTCATCCACGGTGTAGACATGCACCAGCAGACCCTGGTCATGGGTGTACTGGTTCATCCACGGTTGCACCAGGTCCGAGTAACTCTGGCTACCGCCGTGGGTCAAGGCGGCGGACGGTCCGGTGCCTATCGCACCCTGAGCCTTGGCGTACTGGACCCACTTTTCGAATTCGGCCTTGTCCTTGGGTTCCTGCTTGGCGTAATAGACCGCCTTGTCCGTTTCACCGGATTGGGCAAAAGGCACCTTGGACTTGGGCTCGATGTTGCCTTCGCCCACCCACAACAGCAGGATCTTCGGCACTTTCGGCATCTCTTTGTGCAGCAGTTCGAGGCTGCTCTTTTCAAAGGTCTGCAAGACCACCTTGCCCTTGCCCTGGCCGACCCCGGTGGCGCGTTTGGCCAGTTTCGACCCGGCTGGGCTCAGCCAGCCGCGGTCCTGTAATTTGTCCTTCAGATCACGTTCGATGCCGGGGAACAGCTTCGGCTCCTTGGTCTCGATGTACAGCCCTGGTTTGTGCAGCGGGTTGCCCTCGGCGATGTCGATCACTTCATCCAGGGTGAGGATTTTCAGGCCGGCGAATGAAGGGCGGGCACGGTCCGGGTAGGCGGTGTTGAACCAGCTGCCGGCATCGAGAGTCTTGAGTTCCGCCATGGTGAACTGGTTGGCGGTGCTGTCCTTGCGTTCGGGAAACTTGGCCGCGACATCCGTGGTGCGCAGCAGGCTGTCGTCATGCAGGACGAACAACACACCGTCCTTGCTGCGTTGCAGGTCCAGTTCCAGATAGTCGGCGCCCAGGTCGCGGGCCAGTTTGTAGGCGGCGGCAGTGGATTCCGGCGCATCGAACGAGGCACCACGGTGGGCGATGACCGCCGGGTGCGGAATGCCCTGGAGGGCTGCCAGCGCCTTGGGGGGCGGGGCCTCGGAGGCTTGTGTCTGGCCGAAGCCGAGCAACAGGCTCAGCACCAAGGCGCTGCGGGTAAAAGTGACAGGCATGCTCGAAATCCTTTCGTGGGTGTGTGCAAAAACCTATCTTTTAGCAACTGAACGCTGTCGGCGCTATCGCCATACCGACATAAACGTGTGCAAAGCAGAATTTTCCCACGCATTTCCAGGATGCTTTGCAGTACCCTTGGCAGCACCAGTTTCCCCGGCAGAGGGAAACCCGAAACCATCGTTCACTTGCCCTGCGTGTAAACCATCGATCAGACGTCCCGAGGGACGCATCCATGAGGTTTACCATGCGCACCACTTCGACATTCATCTGCCAGGCCGCCGACCAGCTCAAGGGGTTTGTCGGTCTGAACCGCAAGACCGGCCACTACATCGTACGTTTCAGCGAAGACGCCTTTGGCATGGACGTGGCCGACGACGGCATCATTCCCGCCAGCGAGTTTGTCTGGGCTGAGGTGGCAGACGGCACCATGGCCCTCAAGCGCGAGCGCATCCAGTTGTTGCTGGACCAGCACATCGACGACCGCATCAACCTCACCGAACCTTTACGGGTGTACATGGCCCGCAGCGACCTGCCGGAAATCGTGGCGGTGCGGCAGTTGGTGGAAGGCTGAACCCCGATCTTGAGTTGAACAAAGACACTGTGGGAGCAAGGCTTGCCCGCGATGGCGGCGGCACATTCAGTATTGATCCAAACTGACCCACCGCTATCGCGAGCAAGCTCAGCTCCCACAGGGGATTTGTGGTGAAGGCAGGATCTGTGAACACCCGAGATTCAGTGTGGGATCGGGGGGACACAGGATCTGCGTCCACCTCATATCCATGTGGGAGCCGAGCTTGCTCGCGATGGCGGCGTCACAGTCAACATCAATGCAAGCTGCGCTCATGGCCTTGTCCTCGCGCAGGCCTCCACAAACGCAGCAACCAACGGCGGCACACGACCCTCCAGCGCAGCGCGTTCCGGCTGAAATAGCGTAGCGACAAAGAATGGATGGTCACGCAATTCCACGGCCCGCAGATCGCCGGCCGAATCCCGGGCAACGGCGTGCAGGCGCTGGTTCAGCAAATCCTTTTCAAAATCCGGATTGACCCCGAAGCGGCAGTGATAGCCCTCGAAAACCGTCTGGCGACCATAGGCCCTGGCGATCAGGGAACCCGCTTCGAGTTGAAGGCTATCGATGGTTTCGACCAAGGCGCAGCTCAGCGGCGTCAACAGGGCCCGCTCAGCCTCGGGAGCGGTTTCGCCATGGGCGGCATCGGCCCAGCCCATCACGTTACGGGCGTATTCCAGTACGGCATGCTGAAAGCCGCCGCAGGTGCCGAGGAAAGGGCGACGCTGTTCCCGGGCAAAACGAATCGCGTGCAAGGCGCCGTCTTCACTTCGGTAAGGACTGCCGGGCACGCACCAGACGCCATCGAAGTCATCCAGAACGTTGTTGTCGGCGATGGCGTCGGTTGCCAACCACTGGCAGCTACTCTCTTGTCCGGTTTGCCTGGCGATGAGCTCAAGGGCGCGGGGGATCGCCCGACGGGCCGTTATCTGTGGGTCATAGTCGCCGACCAGAGCGATGTGTAAAGAACGCTGGTTTTCCATGGGATGTTCGCCGCTTGTTGATTGCTGGTCGCCACTATAGATTGGCGTTCACGCAATCAATATTGGCGTTTATCCAAGTGTTCAATGCATCGACGCACTATCGTCTGGACTACCCGGATCTGTCCCTGATCCTCGCGCTGGTCCGTGGTGGCTCACTGGCTCGGGCTGCGCGACTGCTGCAAGTGGATGTGTCCACGGTATTCCGCTCGGTACGCCGACTCGAGGCGGCCCTGGGCCAACCCTTGTTCGAAAAAAGTCGTTCTGGATACCTGCCCACGAGCCTGGCCCAAGCATTGGCTGAGCAGGCCGAGCGCGCGGAGCAGGCTTTGGAGGCAGCGCGGATCGGTGTGGAGCAGGGGGGCGAGGTCGTCAGCGGCACGGTACGACTGACGTGCACCGACTCGGTCCTGCAAGCATTGCTGCTGCCGGCGTTGGCGAGGTTCATGCCCGACTACCCGGCATTGACCCTTGAGCTGAGCACCTCGAACGACTTCGCCAACCTGAGCCGCCGTGATGCCGACATTGCGTTGCGTTTGACCCGTACGCCGCCGGAACACCTGGTTGGGCGAAATCTGGGGCGCGTGACTTACCGGGTATGTGCCGGCACTACGTATCTGCGCGCGGGGAGTCCGGATGATTTGGCCTCCATGACCTGGATCGCGCCGGACGACTTCCTTCCCGATCACCCCACCGTGGCCTGGCGCCGCCAATCTCTACCCGGCGTGGTGCCTGCTTATCGCTGCAACAGCATGCTTTCGATCACCGAGCTGGTGCGAGCCGGCTTGGGCGTTGCGGCGCTGCCGGACTTTCTGATCGATGAGCGCCAGGGCCTGATGCCCCTTGGCGAACCGCTGGAGGGATATGACACGGCCCTGTGGCTCCTGACTCGTCCGGACTGCCGGGCCTTGCGTTCGGTGGTGACCTTGTTCGATGAGCTGGGGCGCAATCTGCGCTGGCGCTGACTTTCAACGGGGCAGGGTGCGCATGACTCTGGATGACGGTCCCCCAACGGTTATAGTGCGCTGAGCACCCGCCCTTGGCAGAGAACATCACGATGACGAAGTCTTCCCAACCCACCCCATCCGCACCCGTTGACCACTTGCGTTTTCATCGCCCTCACGCTCATCTGGCGCCGACCTTTGGCAATGACCGCTTTGCGTTGAGAGCAGAGGCTTTCGCGCGTTTTTTCGGGACTCCGATGTTCCTCGGCGCGCAAACAGTGATCGTTTTGATATGGGTCAGCCTGAACCTGTTGGGCGTCGTCCATTTCGATGCCTACCCGTTCATCTTGCTGAACCTGGCGTTCAGCCTGCAGTCGGCCTATGCCGCGCCGCTGATTTTGCTGGCGCAGACCCGCCAGGCAGCTCGGGACAAAGCCCAGGCGGAAGCCGATGCGCAACATCGCGAAGCCTTGGCCATCGCCAACAGCGAGCGCCAGGCCCAGGCCGCGCAGAATACGGCGCAGTTGCTCGAATTGTTGGAACAGAACACCCGCCTGACGGAAATGACCAAGGCATTGACCGAGCGTATCGACAGCTTGACTACCGAACTGCATCAGAAGGTCATGCACAACCCATCGATGCAGTAGTCCTCCATTGGCTGATCAGGCTTGGTAACGGCTCAGGAACATGTCGAGGGCCGACTCGATAACCTGGGTCTGCTCATCCAGGGTCAGGCTTGGTTGTCCCATCGAAACCTGCGGCCAAAAGGCGAACGTCTTGAGTAGCCCATGCATTTGTTGGGCGGCAAATGCCGGTTCCACGGGCTTCAAGCGGCCATCGGCCTGGGCCATGCGAATCCAGGCAGTCAAGCCTTCCTCACGTTGTCCCATGCGCGCAACCATGTCTTGGGCGCGCTCGGGGGAGTGGATAGTCGCGGCGATGGCGATGCGCGCCAGGTCGAGGAAGTTCTCGTCTGCGAGCATGTGCAGTTTGGCTTGCAGCAACGTTTGGAGCTGATCCCGTAGCGGCTTTTGCGGGCTGTAGGGCATGTCCTGTTCTGCGGTAATGCTGTTCCATAACCGATTCAGAATTTCGGCAAACAACTCTTCCTTGCTCGGGAAATGGTTGTACACCGTACGTTTCGATACGCCGGCTGTCGCTGCGATCTTGTCCATGCTGGTGATCTCGAAACCGCTGCTACGGAATTCAGCAATCGCGGCCTGGAGGATGGCTTCGCGTTTTCGCTCGGTAAGGCGCTGCGGTGCGGTCATGGGCAATTCGTCGGTTGAGATGATAGAAATTACACTCGGAAGTTTACTTGCTCTCGGGATTCATGCAATCTAGAAACTACACCGAGTGGTGTAGTTTTGAGTCAGACGGCTGAGCGTGCATGCAACGGCCATCCAGCGTCCCACAACGGCGAAGCGCAATTGCGACGACGTCCTTGGAGTTATCGCACCATGACCATTCCCTCTTTTTCCACCGACAGCCCGTCTGCCTTCCCTTCATCCCGGCAGGAACAGGGCAAGTATCGCAACCACGCCTTCACTCCTCGGGAAGGCTTTGGTACCACCCTACGCATCATCTGGAACATGATCTTCCACAAGCCGCGCACCACCCGGCCTGCGGGCGCCATCGAGGTTCAACCGTTGACGCGCGCCGCGCTGTTGGCCGCGCCTAACAACAGCGTCTGGCGCCTCGGCCATTCCACTGTTCTGCTCAAGCTGCGGGACAAATTCTGGCTGACTGACCCGGTTTTTTCCGAACGCGCCTCGCCCGTGCAATGGGTCGGCCCCAAGCGTTTTCATCAGCCGCCCATCAGCCTTGAAGAGCTGCCGCCGATCGAAGCAGTGATCCTTTCCCATGATCATTACGACCACCTCGATCATCAGGCCATCCTCAAGCTGGCGACCAAGACTCGCCACTTCCTGACGCCTCTTGGCGTGGGTGACACCCTGATCAAATGGGGCATCGACGCCGACAAGGTGCAGCAGTTGGACTGGTGGCAAGGTACCGAGGTGGACGGTATCGAGTTCATCGCTACGCCGTCCCAGCACTTTTCCGGACGCGGCCTGTTCGATAGCAACAGCACCTTGTGGGCCTCGTGGGTGATGATCGACGGCGCCAGCCGAATTTTCTTCAGCGGCGATACCGGCTATTTCGACGGTTTCAAACGCATCGGCGCGCAATACGGGCCCTTTGACCTGACGCTGATGGAAACCGGCGCCTACAACGTCGATTGGCCCCATGTGCACATGCAACCGGAGCAGACACTGCAGGCTCATATCGATCTCAAGGGCCGTTGGTTGCTGCCGATCCACAACGGCACGTTCGACCTGGCGATGCATGCCTGGTACGAACCCTTCGACCGCATCCTGGCCCTGGCCTGGGAGCGCAACGTCTGCATCACCACGCCGCAAATGGGCGAGGCATTCACCCTGACGCAGCCGCAACGTGGCCGGGCCTGGTGGCTGGACGTGGAGCCCTCGGCGTATCAGGACCAGGCAGGCATCGCGTAGCGCACGCGGAGCCTGCGCTATTCAATCATTGCGTAATCGGGTCGCCCCATGGGATCCGGCGTCGCGCCCTTGATATTCATGCCGCGACCCGGTGCGAAGCCGGGGAAGAACACCAGGCCCTCGGCTTCCAGGCGAAACGCCAGGGCCAGGCGAGTCACATCGAGCAACTCGCCGCCGGCCTCGAAGCGGCGGATGGCCTGGACCGAGACACCGGATTGGCGGGACAGCTCCTCGACACTCCAGCCCAGCATAGCTCGGGCCTGTGCACTGTGGGCGGGGGTGAATTGATAGACAGCGATGCGTTCCAGAGTGGTTTTGATTGCGAGAGAGGCCATGGGAGTTCTCCAAAGCTGTGGATTCAAAAATACTGTGTTTTTGTACAGTTGTTTTGAACCCGGATCAATCTCATTTTTTTGATCGGTGACCAGTGGTCTTTTCTAACCAGGCACTCGGGGCGTGGCCCAGGACCCGACGGAACATGGTGGAGAACGCAGCGGGGCTGTCGTAGCCCAGATCAAGGGCTATTCGCGTCACTGCATCACCTTCGGCCAGGCGGGCCAACGCCGCCATGACACACGCTTGCTGCCGCCACTGGCTGAAACTCAGCGTGG
This sequence comes from Pseudomonas bijieensis, assembly GCF_013347965.1. Lineage (NCBI taxonomy): Bacteria > Pseudomonadati > Pseudomonadota > Gammaproteobacteria > Pseudomonadales > Pseudomonadaceae > Pseudomonas > Pseudomonas bijieensis. The sequence goes on from NZ_CP048810.1 coordinate 5,740,795, forward strand.
TTTGCCGGCTGAACAGACGATTGAACGACCGTAGGCTGATATGCAATTGCGCCGCCCATTCCACGGGCGAGACATGGGCATCGGGATGCTTGAGGAACGCTTGGCACAGGCCGAGCAGGCGTGAATCCTTGGGCAGTGGAAGGTGCAGCGGCAGATGTGCGCTGCGCAGCAGTTCGTGCAGCAACAGATTGATCAGCGCACCGTCCCGCCCAGCCTCGTCGTAATCAGGCGCAAGCTCCACGGCTTCCAACAGCAGCTGGCGCATCAGGGGCGACACATTGATGACCTGGCAGCGGGCATCCATGGCCGTCACCGCCGCCGGCTCGATGTACAGACTGCGGGTGCTGACGCCCAGCATCAGCACTTCATGGGCCACCCCTGGCGGAATCCACACCGCTCGTTGCGGCGGCACCACCCAATTGCCGTCCTCGGTGCTGACCTGCATCACGCCAGTGGCGCCATACAGTAACTGCGCCCGGCGATGGTGGTGCAGCGGCAATAAATGTCCGTGGGGATAATCGGTGCCGATGGCGACGACAGCCCTGGGTGTCGCATCCAATAAATCGATCGAGGTGTTGCGCATCGATGAGCCATTCGTGATTGGCGTAAATGCGAACATTATTGGCTGGTTTGCTACAGCAGGCCAGGCTTCGCTTACCTATCGTGGGCGCCTCCCTTTTCATGGATTCGCCTCGATGTTCTATGTATTGCTCGCGTGCTTCGGTTGCCTGAGTGGCGTGACGGCGGTGCTGTTCGGTTTCGGTGGTGGCTTCGTCGTGGTGCCCTTGATGTATCGCATGCTTACAGCTAGCCACGGTGTTGACGACCCCATCGGCCAATCGGCGATGCACATTGCTGTGGCCACCTCCACCTGCGTGATGGTGGTCAACGGGCTGATCGCCACCGCAAAGCATCACCGCGCCGGTAACCTCCTTCGCCGCTACCTTTGGCCGTTGGCCGGCTATATCGGCCTGGGCGCAGTCGTTGGAGCCGTGGCAGCGATTTGGGCGAGCGGCGAAGTGATTCGCTATGGTTTCATCGTTTATCTGGGAATCACGATTCTGGACTGCCTGTTCAGACGCGGTTTTCTTACACACTCTGACGCTGTAGCCCCACGTCCATTGGGCAGGGCAGAAGTATGGGGAGGTGGAGTCGTCATCGGCGCCATTGCTACGTTTTTGGGCGTAGGAGGTAGCGTCATGACTGTGCCGTTGCTGCGTCGTCGTGGGCTGAGTATGTCCCAGGCAACATCTATGGCGAACCCATTGAGTTTGCCGGTCGCGGTGGTCGGAACGCTGACTTACATGGCCATGGCGGGGATTACCAGGGATTTGGGGCCCTGGTTTGTCGGGTATCTGGATTTGCAGGCGTTCGCGGTTTTGACGATAGGATCGTTAGTGGGGATTCGCTTTGCTACACCTTGGATCGGGCGCATACCGGACCGACTTCACGCTTGGGTCTATCTCGGGTTGCTAGTGGTCGTGATGCTGGGCATATCGGTGCAGTAACTCGCTACGCGGCGTTGTTTGAAATCCCATGATAAGGAGTGAAATATCGATTCCGGAGTTCAGATTCGCCATACTCCGCGCCACTCTTTTCCCAAGCGAGCACTCGCTTCTTTCCAGGAAGATTCCATGTTCAAAGGACTGTTACTCCTCGCATCCAGCGCCACGTGCCTGCTCGCGCTCTGTTCGACAGCCAGTGCCGAAGGAAGCAGCCGCGTCTTTACCGGAACCTTGGGCAAGATGCCGATTGTGCTGGGACTCAACACCGCTCAAGAGGACGAAGTCATCGGTCGCTATTTCTATGAGAAATACCATCGTGACTTGGGGTTGAGCGGTTCGCTGCAAGAAAAGACCCTGACGCTGGTCGAGGGCGGTACCCGTTACGACGACGGCCAATCGCTGCCAACTCTGACGCTGCAAAAAACGGCCAACGGCTGGCAGGGTGAATGGAAAAGTCTCAAGGGCAAAGTTCTGCCCGTGCAGTTGACCGAAGCCAGGCTCCCGGCACCTGGGGCCGATCTTCCCCCCGTTATCGCCGAGCTGCAAAAAAGTGACCCTTATGAGTATCTCCGTCTGCAAGGTTTGAAACTCAAACCGGGCAAGAAAGAATCTTTCATGGGCCATGACTTGCAATGGTGGACGGAGCCACAATCCGGTATTTCCATGTTCAGCGTCGAGTCCGGCTACTCGAAAGATGAGCTGCAGCGGGTCAATCGGCAATTGTTGGGGCGCCTCTGGACCGAAGTCATCAGCTACTACGGTTGTTTGTTGCAGGGGGCCGATAATGCCGAGTTCGACCAAGGCGTCGCGCCCAAATACCTATCGCCCGATGTGATCAGCCTGAACATTTCCACCAGCTATTACTGCGGCGGCGTCCACCCGGATTTTGGCAATTCGCCGCTCACGCTCGACGCGCACACCGGCCACACTCTGTCGCTGGAAGACGTGCTCTGGGTTGGCACAGACAAGCCACCGCTGCACGCCGGCCACGACGACGCGGGTGATGCCCCTTTGACCGATGAAGAGAGCAGGGCGCGATACACTTACCAACGCGAAGTATTCGCGCCATGGCTGATCAGGCAATTCACCACGCTGTACCCCGACGAGATGCTGAAACCAACGGATGAGGACAGCTGCGACTACACCGATGAGGGCGTCTGGGGCTATTCCAATTGGTACTTCACCGAAAAAGGTTTGTACCTGGGACCGTTCTTCGCCCGCGCGCAACGCGTCTGTGATGACCCTGGCTGGTCGGTGCTGCCGTATGCTGTCGTAAAGCAACACCCCGGTGCGGTCAAACTTCAATTGCCCCAGGACGAGTGACTAGCCCTCAGTCAACCCCGGCGCTTCCCGAACAATGAAGTGATCCAGGTTCTCGATGTTGGCGCTGAACACCCCGAATGTCTGTTCGGGGTTTTTCTTGCTTGGCACTTGTTTCAACTCCGGCGTCACGCCATAAAAGAAGCAATACAACGGCGCATTACTGTCGACAGCATGCTTGATCTCTTCCAGAAACGCTTTGCGCTTGCGGTAGTTGTCGATCAGCTTCTTGCTCAGGTAAACGTTGACCGAGTAAGGCTTCTTCTTCGCCTCGTCCGGTTGCTTGAACCAGACCTTGGCTTCGAAGTCGATGCGAAAGCTCTGGGTGTAATCCTTGATCTCCTTGATCTTGCCCCAGTAAATCAATCCCTTGTTGTCCAGCAGGTAATCGATCTTCTTGAAGAACGAGGCATAGGGCGCCGTGTGCTCGCCAATCTTCAGCGGCATGCGCTTGAGCAGGTCCTTGTTATCGAAGTTCGAGACGAAACACTCCACTGGATGGGCGAAGACGCTGGTCTTGTCGGGTGTCGAATCATGGGCGGAACGAGTGTCATCACCGTGGGACGATAGATTGGGCGACGTAGGCTGATTCGCTTCGACGTCCTTCAACTGATTGAGCGGTTTACGCACGTACTGACGCCGAGTCAGCAACAGCTCCGACGGAAAATGTTCCTCACGGTCGTCATCCGATTCCGCTTCGCCACTCTCCGCACCCAACCCCGGCGTTTTCGGACTGACATAAGGGCAGCCCTCGATATGCTGGGTCGTTGGCTGATTCTTGAAATGCGGCGTGCGGATGTAATTGACGTTCTTGGCGTTGAATGTCGTTAGCCGATTGTCCTCATCAAACGCCGCCCGGCAGGCATCGTTGGGGCACTGAAAGCGCTCCTTGGCTGAATCGAAGGCCATGGTCTCGTCGAAATTCAGATCCCGAACGTCATAGATCGAAAGCTTGGCATCGAGGCTGAGGCAGTAGGCGGTGTCGAATTTCATCGGGGCTCGGGTCCGTGAGAGGAAGTGTATTAATACCGAAGGGCGCGGCGGGCTGCACCCCTTGTTTGAATCCACCACAAACCCTGTGGGAGCGAGCCTGCTCGCGATTCCCAATGACACAACACAACCATCAGCCTGGCCCCGACTGGTGGCGAGGGAGCTTGCTCCCGCTGGGCCCTGAGATAACCCACAAGTCACCCATATCGAATAATCTCGACCCAATAAAAAGCCCCGATCGGATCGGGGCTTTTATTTACGTTTCGACGCAGGTAACCATCGTCAAATCGTTATGAGCTCAGGTATCAATCCCAGCTCAAAGCCCCACCCGTCTGATACTCAATCACCCGAGTCTCAAAGAAGTTCTTCTCTTTCTTCAAGTCCATGATCTCGCTCATCCAAGGGAACGGGTTAGTCGTCCCTGGGTACTCTTCCTTCAGACCAATCTGCGACAGGCGACGGTTAGCGATGAACTTCAGATAGTCTTCCATCATCGCCGCGTTCATGCCCAGCACGCCGCGAGGCATGGTGTCACGGGCGTATTCGATCTCCAGCTGGGTCCCTTGCAGGATCATCTGGGTCGCTTCTTCCTTCATCTCGGCATCCCACAGGTGTGGGTTTTCGATTTTGATCTGGTTGATCACGTCGATGCCGAAGTTCAGGTGCATGGATTCGTCGCGCAGGATGTATTGGAACTGCTCGGCGACGCCGGTCATCTTGTTGCGGCGGCCCATGGAGAGGATCTGGGTGAAGCCGCAGTAGAAGAAGATGCCTTCCAGGACGCAGTAGTAGGCGATCAGGTTGCGCAGCAGTTCTTTGTCGGTTTCCGGGGTGCCGGTTTCGAACTTCGGATCGGAGATCGAACGGGTGTATTTCAGGCCCCAGGCGGCTTTTTTCGCGACCGATGGGATCTCGTGGTACATGTTGAAGATTTCGCCTTCATCCATGGCCAGCGATTCGATGCAGTACTGGTAGGCGTGGGTGTGGATCGCCTCTTCGAAAGCCTGGCGCAGGATGTACTGGCGGCATTCGGGGTTGGTGATCAGGCGGTACACGGCCAGGACCAGGTTGTTGGCAACCAGGGAGTCGGCGGTGGAGAAGAAGCCCAGGTTGCGCATCACGATGCGGCGCTCGTCGTCGGTCAGGCCTTCCGGGTTTTTCCAGAGGGCGATGTCGGCGGTCATGTTGACTTCTTGCGGCATCCAGTGGTTTGCGCAGCCGTCCAGGTACTTCTGCCAGGCCCAGTCGTATTTGAACGGCACGAGCTGGTTGAGGTCGGCGCGGCAGTTGATCATGCGTTTTTCATCGACGGCGACACGGGCGGAGGCGCCTTCGAGTTCGGCGAGGCCTTCGGCGACGTCGAGTTTGTCGAGGGCGGCCTTGGCGCGAATGATCGCGGCCGAGTCGCTGGCCGTCACGGCCCGGGCTTCGAGGGCGGCGGCACCGCCGGCACTGTCGAGGCGGTCCATGTTGGCTTCAGAAGCGTGGCCGGCGTTGGCGCCTTTGACAGCGACTTCGCCGTCTTCTTTGTCGAATTCGTCCCAGCTCAGCATGACGTGTCGTCTCCTGCGTGAGGGCCAGATGCCCGATGAAGGCCTACTGGCCGCGGTGGATCTTGAAAAATCGTTTGTTGCGGCAGCTGACGCAGGCAATAAACAGAAAAATGTACGGGTCATTCTGAAGCGGCGGTGAACGCAAGGAGGTGAATTGGTCCTGGCGTGGGCTTCAGGCTGGCTTGATTCCCTGTAAGGGAATATTGCAGGCCCGTTTGAGGCGGCATTATAAGGACTTTTTTGCCTACGTGCTGCGGCGAAATGGCTCACAGAAGGGACTGCGAAGGGCATACCCGCTTGGGAGCGAGTGTTTACAAGGCTTTGGCCGCCGAAGATTTTTTTTGCATGGATCGGATGGCGGTTTTTTTTGATCAAAAAACGAGCGTTTTTTGCGGTTTTACACTACATGTTGTGTTTGTGGAGGGTTTTCGGCGGTTGCAGACACAACCAGGCTCGATCGAAATCGGGCCATGGAAAATGCCAGTAATGATCAATCGGTATGGGCGGAACCGGTGTGATCGCTGCCATCTGAGGCGACAGTGGTTGGTGTCGTGGTGGTGTAGTCGTCAGTCGCGATGATGGCGGAATCCGCCACGTCGTACCGACTGATCGCGGCGGCTGAACCGGTGCGATCGAACCCGTCGGCAGCGAAGGTGTTGGTGGCCAGTACGGATAGGGTCAAGGCGAGGATCAGTGGGGCTTTCATGGTGGTTGCTCCTGATTCGTTCAAAGATTGATCAGCCGTTGGAGCAACCGTTGCCCATGACGCTGTAGCGCAGGATGTGGCGCTGGCCCTTGGAGTCGTCGTATTCCATTTTCGCCGGGACCACTTCGCAGACATTGGGGATTTCGCTCATGGAGATGACTTTGGCGATGTCCAGGTGGGTGGAGTAGGTGTACTCCTCAATGGCCGGTTTTTGCTGTGCGACGTCGGTCGGGGCCTCGTCTGCCATCGCGGTGGCGCAAAGGCTGCCGAGGACCAGAACCCATAAAGCTTTCATCTAATTCACCTTTCTTGAGGTCGAGTGGGGGCACGCAACCTTTTTGGGGTTGCGTGTGGAGCAAGTTTTGGAAGTTGGATTAACGGCCTTCGTGGGGGCTGTGTTGCGTTAATCGTGTTTGCCGGTTGGCGAGATGGATTTTAGGGGGAAGGGGTGATCGCAAAAAGACCGGGTTTTGATAAACACTGTTGGTTGATCTGGTAATAATCGCTGCAGGTGGCGGGTGTTGTCTGTTGCATCTATGTTGGATTTGCCGCCGCCATCGCGAGCAGGCTCGCTCCCACACAGGAAAACCCCCGCAGGCAGAGCCTTGCACGTTAGTACCGACATTTTGTAG